>NZ_JBHYDM010000007.1:0-213552 GCF_051860665.1 Falsiroseomonas sp. | reverse complement strand
CGCTGCTCCACCACCGGGCGCAGCGCCTCCGCCCGCGCCCGCACGGCCGGGTCGGGGTCGCTCTGCGCCAGCCGCAGCAGGGCGGCGCCGCCGGGGCGGGCGGGTTCGGCCGCCAGGTCCAGCGCCCGCGCCTTCTGCCGCGCATGGCCCCAGCGCAGCACATCCCCGAGCGATTCCAGCAGCAGCCCATCCGGCAGGCCGGCGCCCGGCGCGGCGCCGGCGATGGCATCCAGCCGGGCATCCAGCGGATCCTCCGGCAGCGGCGGCGCCACCTGGCGCAGCGGCCGCGGCAGGCCCAGCGCCAGCGCGGCCAGCGCACCCAACATCGCCAGCGGGCCGAGCGCGGGCAGCGTCACCACCAGCAGCCGCAGCACCGCGCCGGGCCAGCCGGGCGGCCGCTGCCGCAGCAGGCTCGGCAGGCCCAGGCAGCACAGCAGATGCAGGACCAGCGCCAGCGCCCACCAGCCGCCCGCCATGGCGACTGCCACCAGGGCCTGGGCCAGGCCGAGGCCGGCGAAGGCGACCCGGCCGTCGCCCTCGCTGCCCGGCAAAAGCCCGCGCGACGGGCCCTCGCTCACCGCGCTAGCCGCCATGCGCCTCGGCCACCTGCCAGCCGCCGCCGGCCATGCCATGCAGCAGCGCGACACTCACCACCACCTGCGCCGTGGCCGCCGGGGCACGCTGGGCCAGCAGGGCGCGCAGCCGGGCGGCGGCGATCTCCGCCCCCGCCACCGCGGCGCCGGGCAGCAGGATGGACAGGCGCCGCTCCTCCAGCCGCGCCTCCAGCAACAGGTCGGAGCCCCGGAAGGCCTCGGCCATCGCCGCCCGCGTCGCCTCCAGCGCCGCCGCGCCGCGCGGCCCGGCCGGGATCTCGGCCGAGAGCAGCGCCAGTTCGAAGCCGAGCCGGCGCGCCAGCCCAGTCATCACGGATATGGCGCGGGAGGCCTCCTCCCCCGGCACCATCAGCCCGCCGAGGCCGGCAATGCCGCCCAGCGCGCCGCCGCCGGCCGCCGATTCCGCGGCCTCCCGCGCCCGGGCCTCGGCCAGGGCGGCGCCGATCCAGCCGGCCGCGGCCTCCAGCGCCGCGATGGTCTCGAGCCCCAGCTCGTCGAAGCCGATATCCTCGATCTTCACCATGCCGAGCAGGAAGCCGTCCCAGGGCGAGAGCACCGGGGCGGCCAGCAGCCCCTCCCCGCCCAGGGCCAGGCGATCCGCCTGCCGCGTCGCCACCAGGGCGCCACGGCCGCGGCTGATCGCCTCCGTCAGCGGCCCCGGCAGCAGGATCTGGGAGAGGCTGCCGCCGCCCTCGGCCGGCCAGCCCTCGGCCGCCACCAGGTGCAGCGTGCGGTCCTCGGCCAGCCAGAAGGAACAGGCGGTGCAGCCGGTGGCGGCGCGCAGCAGGCCAGTGGCGCCGCGGATCACGCCTTCCGTCCCATGGCCCAGGATGCGCGCGGCCTCGAAGACCGCGGTGGTCGCCTGCAGCCGGGCGCCGAGGCGGGCATCCAGCTCCAGCGCCCGCTCGGCCAGGCGCTGGTTGGCCTCCGCCAGGGCGTCGCGATCCGCGAGCGCCGCCGCCGCGGCGGCCTGGGCCTGGCGCATGCGATGGCGCGCCAGGTCGCTGAAGGCGCCCACCATCAGCGCCACCGGCGGCCAGGCCAGCGGCAGCGCCCAGGCGCCGCTGCTCCAGACATCGGTGGAGACGGCGAGGCCGAGGCGCAGCACGCCCGCCACCACGGCCAGGGCGCAGCCCGCCACCATGCCGTAGCGGGCGGCGACATAGAGCACCGGCAGCACCAGGGGGGAGGCCGGCCAATGCGCGAAGCCATTGCCGCCGGTCACCACGGCGTCCAGCAGCACCAGCAGCAGCAGCCCGGCCAGGCCCTCCGCCATCGGGCGCATCGGCAGGCTGAAGGGGGAGAGATTCGGAAAGGGCAGCGCCTCCGGCAGCGGTGGCGGCGCGGCGGGGGGCGCCTCGACAGGCGCCGCGGCCGGCGGCGGGGGTTCGGGCTCGGCCAGGTCGCGCAACCGCGCGGCGGCGGCCTCCGCGGGGCGGGGGCGGCGCAGCCAGGACCAGGCGCGGCGCGGCCGGGCGGGCCTGGGCGCCGGCGCGGCCGCCCAGGGCTCGACCCAGGGATCGGGCGCGGGGGCGGGGTCCGGGGGCGCCACCTCGGGCCCCGGGCGATTCGTTGCGGGGTCCGCTTCGCCGGCCAGCGGGGCGCCAGGCGCCAAAGGCGCGGCTGCGCGCCGCCGCGCCGCGGCCGACGGCATCTTCAAGCGAGCATCCCCGAACCTGCCATTGTCCCCACCCGCGCCCCGCATCAGCAATATCGGTGAAGCCGGCGCCGCGCCAGGGCCGCGCGGGAGTTCCGCTCGCCCGATGCGCGAGGCCGCGGAAGCACCAGCGCGCGAAGTCGCAAAAGCCCTGGCGGCCCGTGGCGGGCCCCGCTACCTGTTGCGCAGATGTCCTCCAGCGTCCTGCCCGGCCTGCTGCCTCCGCCCCTGGGTCCGCTCCGCCCCCTGGCGGGGCTTTCCGCGGCGCGGCGCTTCGGCCTGGCGCTGAGCGCGGCGGCGCTGGCCGCCCTGGCCACGGCCAGCCTGCTGCCGCCGCCCGCCGCGCCGCCGCCGATCCGGCTCGTCGCGCCCCGCCACCCGGCGGAGGATCGCGCCATCGCCAGCCTGGAACGGGCCGTCGCCGCGCAGCCGGATGCCCCCTTCCCGCTGCGCCGCCTGGCCGCCCAGCTGCGTGCCAGCCATCGCCCGGTGCCGCTGGCCGAGGTGCTGGAACGGCTGCATGCCCTGACCGGCGAGCCCGCCCCCTTGCGGGAGGCGATGCAGCTGCGCCGGGACCTGGGCGATGCGGAGGCCGCGCGCGCCGCGCTGGAGCGCCTCTCGGCCATCGGCGCGACGACGGAGGCGGAGGCCCGGCAGCTCGCCGCGCTGCGCATCGAGGCCGGCGACGCCGCCGGCGCCTTCGCCGGGCTGCATGCCGCGATCGCCCGCAACCCGACGCCGGAGCTCGCGCTGCGGGCGATGCAGGCGGCGGCCAAGCTGCCCGACCCGGCGATGGCGATGCGGCCGCTCGGCGCGCTGCTGGCGGAGGTGGCGCCGGACCTGATGGAGGCGCTGCGCCGCGTGCTGATGAAGGACGGCCGCCCCGACCTGGCGCTCTATCTGCTGGAGGGCCTGCCGGCCGAGCTGCTGGCCCAGCCCGCCATGGCGCTGACGGTGGCGCAGGCCGAGGCCCGCGCCGGCTGGGGCGGCGCCGCGCTGGCCCGGCTGATGGCGCTGCGGGCGACCGAGGGCCTGCCGCCCGGCGGCGGCGCCCTGCTGATCGACCTCGCCCTGGCCGAGGGCCAGCTGGAGGAGGCCTTCGCGGTCGCCGCGCTGCTGCCGGCGGAGGCCTGGCCCGCCGCCCTGCCGCTGCGGCTGCAGGAGGCCGCCCGCGCGGCGCGCGACCCGTCGCTGTTCCGCCGGCTGGACCCGGCCCGGCTGGCGGCGCGCCCGGAGGCCGCCGCGGCCGTGGCGCTGGGCCGTGGCGACCGGACCGAGGCGCGGCGCCTGGCCCTGCTGGCCCTGGAACACCCCCCCGCCAGCACCGAAGGCGCGCGCGGCCTGGCCGCCCTGCTGCGCGAGCTCGGCCTGGACCAGGCGGCGCATGAGCGGCTGCGGCGCGAGGTGCAGGCGACGCCGGAGCCGCAGGCGATCCGCCTTTTCGCCGAGCTCGCCGCCCTGCCCGGCCGCCGCGCCGCCGCGCTGGTGCTGCTGGAACGGCTGCGCGGGGAAGGACCGGTGGCTGGCGAGGCCTGGCTGCGCCTGGCCCTGGCCGAGGGGCGGCTGGAGGATGCGGCGCGCTTCCTGCGCGGCGGCGGCACCGCCCCCGCGCCAGTCCTGGCGGAGACGCTGACCCTGGCCGCGACACGCCGCGCGCCCGCCCTGGCGGAGGCCGCCGCCGCGGCGCTGCGGGCGCTGCCGGACCTGCCGGAGGGCTGGACGGCGGAGGAGGTGGCGGTGACCGCCGCGCTGGCACGACCGCTGAACCCGCAGAACCTGGCCGGCGCGCTGAACCTGCTCGACTGGGCCGCGGATGTCGCCGCGCGGGACCGGGTGGTGGCGCTGCTGGCCGCGGCGCCGGAGGTGGCGGGCGCCGGCCTGCTCGGCGCCGCGCAGCACCCGGCGCTGCCCCGCCTGCTGCGTGGCGCGCAGGCGCGCGACGCAGGCGGCCTGGCCCGGCTGGCACTGGTGGCCGTTCTGGCCCCGGCCGAGGCCGTGCCGCTGCTGGCGCAGCGCGCGGCGGAGGACCCGGCCCGTTTCGGCCCCACCCTGGTGCTGGCGCAGCTGCGCGGCCAGGGCGCCGGGCCGGGGCTGGAGACGCTGCGCGCGCTGCTGCCGCAACTGGACCCGGCGCAGCGGGAGGCGGCGCTGTTCCTGGTGCTGGCCGCCGCGCCGCAGGATTCGCAGGCGGCGCTGCGCCAGCTGGCGGAGGCGGCGCTCGGCGCCGGCTGGCCCGCGCGCTACGAGGCCGCGCTGGATCGCCAGGGCCGCCGCGCCGAGCTGCTGGCCGCGCTGCGCATGCGCGCCACCCTGGCCAGCCCGGCGGAAAGGCAGGAGATCGCGGCCCGGCTCGCCGCGCTCGGCGATGCCGAGGGCGCGCGGGCCGTGGCGCAGGGGACCATCGAGGAGCTGCCATGACGCTGCGGATGTACGACCTGGCCGGCGCCGATCCGGCCCGGCGCTTCAGCCCCTATTGCTGGCGCGTGAAGCTGGCGCTCGCCGCCAAGGGGCTGGCGGTGGAAACCATTCCCTGGCGCTTCGTGCAGAAGGACCTGCTGGCGCCGCATGGCGGCGACAAGGTGCCCCTGCTGCTCGATGGCGACCGCGCGGTCTCCGACAGCTGGGCGATCGCCGAATACCTGGAGCAGGCCTATCCGGACCGGCCCAGCCTGTTCGGCGGCGCGGCGGGCCAGGCCAGCGCACGCTTCGTCAATGCCTGGGCAGATGCGGTGGTGATTGCCGGCCTGGTGCGGCTGGTGGTGGCGGATATCGCGAAGGTGCTCGATGCCGGCGACCTCGACTATTTCCGCAGCAGCCGCGAGGCGCGCTTCGGCATGAGCCTGGAGGCGGTGCAGGCGGATCGCGACCGCCAGGTGGAGGTCTTCCGCAAGGATCTGCATCCGTTGCGCATGACGCTGCGGGCGCAGCCCTTCCTGGGCGGCGCGGCGCCGATGCATGTCGATTCCATCGTCTTCGGCGGCTTCCAATGGGCGCGCTGCGTCAGCCCCTTCCGGCTGCTGGCGGCGGATGATCCGGTGGAGGCCTGGCGGCAGCGGATGCTGGACCTGCATGGCGGGCTGGCGCGCCACGTACCGGCCTTCGACTGAACGGCGCAGCGCATGACCTTTTCCCTGATCGCCCGCTGCGCCCGCACCGGGCAATTCGGCGCGGCCGCCACCACCTCCTCCCTCGCCGTGGGTGCGCGGGTGCATGCGGTGGCGCCGGGCATCGGCGCGGTGCTGACGCAGCACCGCACGGATCCGCGCCTCGGCCCGCGCGGCATCGGCCTGCTGCGCTCCAGCTGCTCCGCCAGCGAGACCATCGCGGCCCTCGTCGCCTCCACGCCCGATCACGGCTGGCGGCAGCTCGCGGCGATCGATGCCGCGGGACGCACGGCGCATTTCCACGGCGCGCGGGTGAAGCCGGAGCATGGCGCCGCGCATGGAACGGACGTCGTCGCCATCGGCAATATTCTCTCCAATGCCCAGGTGCCGGATGCGATGGTCGCCGGCTTCCTGGCCGATCCCGATCTGCCGCTGGCGGAGCGGCTGGTGCGGGGGCTGGAAGCGGGCGAGGCGGCGGGAGGCGAGCATGGCGAGGTGCGCTCCGCCAGCCTGCTGGTCTACGGCGGGCATGATTTCGCGCTGGTCGATCTGCGCGCCGATGGCCATGCGCGACCCATCCCCGCGCTGCGCGCGCTGTGGGAGGAATATGCGCCGCTGGTGGATGCCTATGTGGTGCGCGTGCTGAACCCTGACGAGGCCATCGCCCTGTGATCTGGCAAGGGCCCCGCCAAGCCGGGAGTCCCGCCTTGCCACCCTCTCTGAAAGGTCCCGAAAAGATGCCCATCAACAACCGGATCGCCGCGATGCAGCCCGAGATGGAGGTGTGGCGGCGCGATCTGCATACCCATCCGGAGCTGCGCTACGAGGAACACCGCACCGCGGCGCAGGTGGCGAAGCTGCTGACCTCCTGGGGCATCGAGGTGCATACGGGCATCGCCACCACCGGCGTGGTCGGCGTGCTGCGCGGCACCGGCGATTCCCCGCGCAGCATCGGCCTGCGCGCCGATATGGATGCGCTGCCGATGACGGAGGCGACGGGCCTGCCCTATGCCTCGCAGACGCCCGGCGTGATGCATGCCTGCGGCCATGACGGCCACACCACCATGCTGCTGGGCGCCGCCAAATACCTGGCGGAGACGCGCAACTTCGACGGCACCGTGCACTTCATCTTCCAGCCCGCGGAAGAAGGCGGCGCGGGTGCCAAGGTGATGATGGAGCAGGGCCTGTTCACGCGCTTTCCCTGCGACAGCGTCTACGGCATGCACAACGACCCCTCCCTGCCGATCGGCGAGGCGGATATCCGCGACGACGTGATGATGGCGGCCTCCGACGTCTTCAGCATCACCGTGCGCGGCAAGGGCGGGCATGCAGCGCGGCCGCATGGCGGCATCGACCCGATCGTGGTCGGCGCGCAGATCGTCGGCGCGCTGCAGACCATCGTGGCGCGGCGCGTCGATCCGCTGGAATCGGCGGTGATCTCCACCACGCAGTTCCATGCCGGCACGGCGAGCAACATCATCCCGGACGAGGCGGTGCTGAACGGCACGGTGCGCACGCTGAACCCGGCGGTGCAGGACCTGGTCGAGGCTTCGATGCGCCGGGTGGTGGAGGCGACGGCCGCCGCGCACGACGCGGTGGCGGAATTCACCTATACGCGCGGCTATCCCGCCACGGTGAACCATGCGGAGCAGGCCCGCCTGGCCGCGCGCATCTGCGCGGGCATCCTTGGCGAGGGCAAGGTGCGGCGCGACATGCCGCCGGTGATGGGCGGCGAGGACTTTTCCTTCATGCTGCTGGAGAAGCCGGGCGCCTATATCAAGCTGGGCCAGGCCGCCGGCGCCAAGGGCAGCGCGCCGGTGCATACCGTGCAATACGACTTCAACGACGACCTGCTGCCGATCGGCGCCAGCTTCTTCGCCGCCATGGTGGAGCAGGAGCTGAAGCGCGGCTGATCCTTTTCGAAGCACCCCCGGCCCGCGCCGGGGGACGCTTCGGTTCAGGCCTCGCGCAGCGCGACCGCGGCGTCGCGCCATTGCGTCGCGGCTTCCTCATCGAGGCTGGCCAGGCGCACGGCCTCCGCCGCCACGGGCTCCAGCAGCGCCAGCAGCGTGGCAGCCAGCGCCGCGTCGCGCGGATGGGCCAACTCGGCGACGAAATCCCTGAGCTGCGGGTGGCGCAGGCGCAGCACCGGGCCGAACTGGTCCGTCTCCGTGCCCGGCCAGCGGGCGAAGGCCTCCGGCCAGCCCCGGGCGCGGCGGAATTCCAGCAGCGGGCCGCTGGCGGCGATGGCCAGCTTGAAGCGCAGCTGCGGCCAGTGCTGCCCGCCGCCCTCCATCTCATGCAGCAGCAGGTCGAGATGCTGGTAGCGGCCGCTGACCAGGTGCTGCAGCAGCTCCACCCGGCCCAGGCTCGGCCCGCGCGGGACGGGGGGTACCAGCTCCGCCGCCGCCTCCCGCTGCAGGCTGCGCAGCGCGGCGGGGTCGCGGGTGGCGAGCAGGCTGGCCTCGGTGAAGGTCAGGCTGCCCTCGGCCTCGGCATCCGCACTCTCGATGGCCAGCACGATCTGCGCCTGGGGGCCGAGCGAGACCGGCAGCAGCAGGGTCAGCGCGCCCTGCTGCCCCGGCGCGATCTCCCGCCAGCCGGAGAAGCCGGCCTCCGCGGAGAGGCTGTCCACCCGCGTTACCGGCTGGCCGGGTGGCATGGCAAAGGCGGCCAGGCGCAGGGGCTGGCGCGCGGTGCCGGCCAGGCTCCAGCCCAGCCGCAGCACATCGGCCCCGGCCAGGCTGACGCGCGGCAGCAGCAGCGCGGTGGTGCCGGTGCCGGAGAGCCCGGCCCGCAGCCCGTCCCAGGCGCCCGACAGCCCCCGCGCCGCCGCCAGCTCCGCCGGGGCGATGGCCTGCGGCACGCCGGTGAGCGGCAGGCTGGCACCGACCTCGTCCCAGTTCCAATGCGCCGGCACCACGAAGCGCCCACCGAGCCCCGCGGTCCAGATCCGCAGCGCCAGGGCGCGGCCCTGGCCGCTGCCATCCTCCGGCGTCACCGCCACCTCCGCCGGCACCCAGCCGCGGTCGAGCGAGAAGCCGAGCGAATGCGGGCCGGCGACATCGGCCGAGATCTCCAGCACCGCCGTCTCCCGCACCGGGGCGAGGGGCGTGGGCAGGTCGAGGGTCAGCCAGCCCTCCGTCACCTCGGCCATCTCCACGGTCCAGGAGGCGGCGATACGGCCGCTTTCCTCGCCCCGGATGCGCAGCCGCAGCGGACCGGTGGTGGCCGCGCTGATGGCGCCGATATGCAGCGCCAGCGCCGCCAGCCCGTCCAGGCTGCGGGCCAGAGGCTGGCGCAGGAACAGGCGCGCACCCTCCGTCGCCGCGCCGAGGCGCTCTTCCGCCGGCTCCAGCGCCAGCGCCAGGGTCAGCGGCGCCGGCGGGCGATGGCCCAGGCTGCGCGCCGCGGCTGCGATGGCGATGCGGGTTTCCTCATAGTCCAGCCGGGTCTCGACCAGGCTGCGCTCCAGCTGCACCGCGCGGGCCTGGCTGTCCTGCAGCTCCGCCAGCAGGCGCGCCAGCAGCGCCGGCAGGGCGGCGGCGGCATCGGCGGCCAGCAGCAGCGGCGCCGGCTGGCCGGAGGCCGCCTGCCACCATGCGAGGATCGGCGCCACCTCCGCCTCCGTCGTGGCCAGCAGGGCGAGCGCGCCGGCGGGCGGCAGCGCCAGCGGCATCGGTGGCCCCGCGGCCTCCGCCGCGCCAGGCGGCAGCAGCAGCAGCCGATCCTCCCGCCGCGCCAGAAGCCACAGGGCGAGGCCCGGCAGGGCGAGCTTCTCCACCCCCGGCAGGCTGGCGGGCGCCAGCACAGCGGGCTGGCCGGACATCAGCGCCGGCAGGTCGGCCGCGCGGATCTGAAGGATGCTCATGCCGTCCGCCTCAACCCCTGCTCGATGCGCCGGACCCAGTCCTGCATATTGCGGCTCCAGCTCCCCTCCGCCCCGCGCGCCGCCGCGGCCGCGGCCATCTGCCGCAGCTTCGCGCGATCCGCCGCCAGCTGCTGCAGGATCGTGGCAAACTGCGCCACCACGGCGGGGTCCGGCTGGGCATTGGAAACCAGGAAGCCATCCACCCGGTCCCGCACCACCTCGGCCACCGCGCCCACATCGGTGGCCAGCATGACGCAGCCGAAGCGCTGGGCTTCCAGGATGGTCAGCGGCACGCCTTCGAAATGCGAAGGCAGCACCACGACATCCGCCCAGGCATAGAGCGCATCCAGCGCCTCCGCCGTCATCGCCGGCGGCTCCACGGCCAGGCCCGCGGCGGAGAGGTCGAAGACCGTGTCGTTCAGCACGGCCTTGCCCACCACGCGCCAGGCGATGGCGCCGCCCTGGGTTTCCAGGATCATGTCGCGCAGCCGCTCCAGCCCCTTCTGGGCATCCAGCCGGCCAAGATACAGCGCGCGCAGCGGCCGGTCCTGCGGGAGCTGGCGCGCCGCCAGGGCCTCCGCGAGCTTGTCCGGATCGGCGGCGTAGGAGGGTGCGTTCAGAACCCGGACAATCTTCTCCTCCGGCACCGCCTGGCCGATGCACCAGTCGCGCAGCCTGTCGGAGATCACGACGAAGCCGTCATAGGCGCCCTCGTAGGCCAGCGCGATATGCGGATTGCCGAGCGGATTGCCGAGCGGCCCCTTCTCCACCAGATGCAGGCCGAGCCAGGTCTGCACCCCCTGCTGGCGCAGCGCCTGCATGATGCCGTGGCCACCCAGCGCATGGGTGTTCAGCACCACATCCATGCTGGCCAGCAGCCCCACCGCGTCCCGCGTATCATGCCAGGTGGCGAAGCCCGAGACCGGCGCGCCGAGATGCAGCTTGTCGTAGTCGCCGCCCTCGATGCCCTGGCCGGCGAAGAAGTTCACGCTTTCGAAGACCGCGAAATGGCCCGGCTGCGGCTGCACGCGGCGGGCGCCGGTGACGAAGAGATGCGGCCGCCAGCCGGCCTCGCGCAGCGCGGCGGCATAGTTGAACACCACCTTCTCCACCCCGCCGAAGGCAAACAGCGGCAGGATGAAGCCGATGTCGCGCCGGTCGCCTGGCGGCACATAGGGCAGGATGGCGCCGCAGCGGGTGAGCTCCGGGTAGAGGTCCTGCGCCGAGAAGCGCGGCCGCCGCTCATCCGCCCGCCATTCGGTGGCCAGCGCGCTGCGCGACAGCATGCGGTCGCGCAGCGCATCCATCTCGGCCAGCAGGCCCTCCACCACCGGCGGGGCTTCGGCGGCCTGCGCTTCCGGCAGCGCGGGCAGCGTGACGGCGAGATGCGCGACCTGCGGCCGCGGCGCCTCCTCCCGCAGCGAGTCGATCCAGCCGCGATAGGGGTCGCGCGCCACTTCCTGCAGCAGCTGGCTGCGGGCGAGGATCAGCGCGGCGCGGGCGGCGAGGCCCCCCGCCACCGGGGCGGGGGTGAAGGCGAGGCCGAGCGCGCCATCCGCCGCCGTCTCGATCGTCACCGCCAGCACATGCGCATCCCGCAGCGCCAGGTTCGCCTGGTAGAAGATGTTGCGCAGCAGGCCGGACCGGCGCAGCAGCGCCAGCGTCCCGGGCGTGGTGAAGGCGCAATGGGGCGGGAAATGCAGCGCGGCCGGCGCGCGGCTGGCCTGCACGAAGCGGTTGCGCGCCGCGGCGCGCGTTTGGCTGGCCGGCGGCGGCGCGGCCGGGTCCAGCAGGAAGCCCACCTGGTCTTCGCCTTCCAGGAACAGGGCGAAGCGCGGCACTTCCGCCGCCTCCAGCGGCGCCAGGTGGCGCACCTGCAGCTGGCGGGACTGGCGGTTGCGCATCTGGCCCAGAATGGTGCCGCGCTGGCGTTCCGAGGTGGCCAGCATGCTCTCCGCCCGCTTGCGGTACTGGAAGCCGGAGGCCGGCATGTGGCGGCCGCGCCAGCCGGCGGCGGCGGCGCGCAGCCAGAAATCCCAGTCCTCGAAGCCCAGCCGCATGCGTTCGTCATAGCGCAGGCCGCCGGCGAAGACGGCGCGCCGCACCAGGCTGCCGGCCTCGCAGACATTTTCCGCCAGGTGCATGAAGCGGGAATATTCGCCGGCGGTGGAGAAATTGCCCTCGAAGCCGAAGAAGTCGAAATCCGGATAGACCCAGCCGCAGTCATCCGGCGCCGCATCCAGCAGCGCCTGGGCGCGGGCCAGCATGGGCGGCTTCAGGCGGTTGTCGGCATCCAGAGGGAAGATGCCGCGGCAGTCCGGCCAGGCGGCGAGAATGAAGTCCACCCCGGTATTGCGCGCCGCCGAGAGCCCGCCATTGGCGCGGCGCAGATAGACGATGCGATCCGGATGGCGGCGGGCATAGGCGAGGCCGGTGGCGTGGGTCTGCGCAAAGGGGCAGCCATCATTCACCACCACGGCGCCGATGCGCAGCGGGCCCTGCTGGGTGAGGACGGAATCCAGCGCCTCCGCCAGGAAGCCCGGCTGCTTATAGGCGGGGATGACCACGCCGATGTCGATCGGGCCAGACGGCGGTTCAGCCGACATCAATTCGGTCCCCTGCGGCAGCGGCAAAAGGTCATGGAGGGGCGCGGCATCCGGTTCAGATCAGCTGTTCGCCGGCGTCCAGGCGCAGCCACGCCAGGCGCTCCAGCAGGATGAACTGGTCCAGCCAATCGATGTCCATCGCCACATCCTCGGCGATCGGCATGAAATAGGGTTTCGCGCCGATGCGGTCGCGGGCTTCGCGCATCACCGCGAAGGGCATGATATAGGCCGCGTGGTTGATCTCCATGATCGGCTTGATGTCCTGGCTGCGCGGCCACTTGATGGGATGCGGGTTGTAGTTGATCGGCCCCTTCTCGTCCCAGAGGAACTTGTGCAGCGTGGTGACGGTGATCAGCGAATCATGGCCCTTCGCGACGCAGGCCTCGTATTCGCGGATGAAGTGCCGGTAGTCCTCGCCCCGCACGAAGGGGGAGGTGACGTGGCTCCAGACGATCACGCCGTCCTGCACCAGGTCCGCGATATAGAGGATGAAGTCGTCCATCGCCGTGCTGCTGCGGCCGAGCTCGTCCGGGCGCGGCAGGGGCTTGATGCGGGCATCGAGGTTCGCCGCGAAATCCGCGGCATAGTCCAGCACCTGCTGGTCGTTGGAGGAGACGATGATCTCCGCCAGTTCCGGCACCGCCGCCATCTGGCGCAGCTTCAGCTCGACGAGGCCCTTCTGGAATCCGGCGAAGGGGCGGGTGTTCTTGTTGGGAACCCGCTCGCTGCCGGCCCGGCAGGGCAGAAAACCGATATAGGGCGGCATGCACGTCTCCAGCGGAAGGGGCGGGGGATGGCTGGGTGGTTCAGCCGGCCGCCTGGACGAAGTACTTGTGGTGCTCGGTGGGATTCACCCGCTTTTCCTCGCTGCCAGTGATCAGCTCCGCCTCGCGGATCGCCTCGACATATTCGCGGAATTTCGGCGTGGTGAGGTCGACCGCCACCGCGTCGAAATGCGCCCAGTCCGTATTGCCCAGCTTCACGTGCTTTTCCACCATCCGCGCCCCCGCGGCAACCGCGAGCGCCGAGCCCTTCCAGCCAAGGTCGTGGCTGGAATAGGCCGGCACGATCTGCCGGTGCTGCTTCGACAGCCGGTCGTAGTGGCGCACCACGCCGATATTGCATTCGTGCAGCGGCGTCGGATAGGCGCTGTTCGCCTGCATCAGGAACAGCCGCTCGCAATTGGTGAACGTCTCCAGCACCCATCGCTCATAGGCCTGGTCGGTCATGCCGGTCGACAGCACTACGCCGTGGCGGTAGGTGCGCGCGACGTGAGCAAGGTAGCCCCTGTGTTCCGAGATGGTGGAGGGCAGCTTCACCAGGGTTGGCGCGAACTGCTGCATGAATTCGAAGGAGGGCTGGTCCAGCAGCGAGGCGAACCAGCCGATGCCAAGCTCCCGGCACAGCCCGTCGACGAAGGCGAAATCCTCCGCCGAGAGTTCCAGCTGGCGCCGGTAGTCGCCAAAAGTGCGGCCGAAGGGGGACCGATAGGCGGAGTCGAGCTGTTCCTTGCGGTAGAAGCTGTCCACGTCGCGCTTCTGCAGCTTCACGTAATCCGCGCCGGCGGCGCGCACCGCGCGGATCATCCGTTCCAGCCGCGCGCGGTCGCCGAAGTGATTCGTCGTCAGCTCCGCCACGACGGAGACCGCATGCCGCGGCGCATCCGGCACGGCGGCGCTGCCGAGGAAGAGGCGGTTCAGGTCATCGGGCGCGATGGCGCTGAAGGCACGCGCGCCGACATGCTTCACCACCAGACTCGACTGCTGCAGGAAGTAGAGCGTGTTGAGGAAGTAGAATTCCTGCTGCGAGATCCGTGCCTGCCGCTCATCCGCCGATTGCGGCGCATAGTCGGTGGTGATGTCGTGGCTGTAGCCGGTCTCCGGCTGGAAATCGAAGCCCACCATGTAGACGGTCTGCGGCCGGCCGCGCGCCTCCGCCACGATGCGCGCGATCTTCAGCGCGGTGAGGAACAGGATATCCTCCAGCGCCAGTTCATCCGTCAGGAAGCGCTGCATGACGAGGTCGGAGGATTCCTGCGTCATGACATGGTGCGGCACGCGCAGCACCTTGCGGCCCGGCACCGCGAAGTCGGTCGAGGTGACATAGAGCTGGGACCGGTGGCCGGAGGCGCGCAGCCCCTGCTTCACCCATTCCGCGTGGAAGACCGTGATGTCCGTCGGCGCGATGCGCTCCGCATCGTTCAGCCCGATGACGAGCGAGCCGCCGAAGACATCCTTGCGGACCTCATCCGCCGAGCGGCCCTTGCCCAGGATGAAGATGGTGTCGGTGCTGTATATCGACGCGATATCGGCGATGAGGCTCGAGAAATCGTCCATCAAACTGGCTCCCATCGACTGTCACATCGCAGCCCTGCTCGCGCGCCAGCATCAGCCCCGGCAGCAGGTCCCAGGCATAGGCGCCCTTGGGATTGCAGAAGCGCGCGAAGGCGCCCCGCGCCACATTGTACAGGTTATAGACCGCGCAGCCCGTGATCCTCGACTCCCGGACCTCACCCATCTGCCGCGCGATCTCCTCGTGGAAGGAGGAGGAAAATCCCACGATGCGCGAGGTCTCCGGCACGATCCGGTCGCCGGTCATCAGCGAGGCCGAGAGCTCCGGCAGCAGCAGCAGGCTGCCGAGATGTTCGCCGCCCCGCCAGAGGCCGAGCGAAACCCCCCATTCCTTGAGACCGGAGCAGAAATTCTCCGTGCCGTCGATCGGGTCCAGCAGCACCAGCGTACCGGCCTCCAGCGCATCCGAATCCCGGTAACTTTCCTCGCCGACGAAGTCGGCACCCGGCAGGTGGCGTGCCACATAGGCCCGGACCAGGGCCTCGACATGCAGATCGGCGGCCGTCACCGGGCTGCCATCCGGCTTCCAGGTGATGTCCCGCCGCCTGGCCATCACCTCCGGCAGGCTCGCCATCACCAGATCCGCGGCCCCCTGAAGAAAGGACCGTACTTCCTGCAGCTGCATGCGCGACACGCCTCGACCTGTGATGTTGCCTTCGGCCTGCTGCTTACATAGACACTGCGCAACGGCCCCCGCCTGCCCACGGAGGTCGGCGGGCCGAGACTCTTCCCTCTGCCGCAAAAAATCAACGCCCCTGCGACAGGGCAGCACGACCCGCGGCCGGCCGGCGTCCTGCCGGCGGAAGGATCATGTGGAATGACGACGATTCTCTGCAGCGTATGTGCCCACGCCCGGCCGGTCGAGCTTTTCGAGCAGTTCCTGAACTACAACGCCGCGATCGAGGCACCGCTGCTCCACATGGCGCACATCTCGCGCGACACCCAGGCTGAATTCGCCGCCGAGGCCAGCCGGTCCGGTGTCGACTTCGGCTGCCTGCCGAATGTCCATTTCAACAGCAGCGCCTTTTCCAGCGGCACCGGAGTGATCTCCTCCCTGCTCGGCTTCCACTACGCCAATGTGATCGAGGCGATCCGCCTGGGCCTCGCCTTCGACTATGTGCTGATCCACACCAGCTCCGACCTGTTCTTCCGCCGTCTGCCGGCCAGCTACATTGAAAGCCGCGACATTGGCTGCCCCTGGCGGGAGCATCTCTACAAGGAGGATCCCTATTACGAGCGGGCCACCCAGGACACGCATTTCGTCGAGCTGTGCCAGCTGATCGTGCCCGACAGGCGCCTGCGCAAGGGCCGGGTGGAGGGCGCCTTCTTCCGCCGGGACATCTTCCTTGAGCTGATGGCGCTGATGCTGAAGTGCGAATCCTTCGACGCCACCCGCCCCTGGTTCAAGAGCTACCCCTTCGAGGAGATCGCGGTGCCGACGCTGGTCGCCGGCTATATGGCGCGGCGCCAGTTGCGCCTGGCGCGCAACCTGGTGGTGACCACCGACGGCAACTTCTTCGAGAGCGTCACCGGCCGCAAGAAGGCCTGGCGGGAGGCCATGACGGCGGAGGAATTCGCCGCCCTCCCCGCCCTGCTCAAGACCCGCGGCCCGGCGGAGGAGGTGTTCGGCGTGAAGTTCGTCGACCGGGCCCAGCACGACCCGGTCCGCCAGCAGATCCGCCAGGCGCTGGGCTATGAGGTGCGGCTGGGCGCCTGAGCGCTCACGCCGCCCGCAGGTGTTCCTGCAGCCGCGGCATCAGCTCCACCAGGTTGCAGGGCCGGAAACGGCTGTCGAGCTGATGCACCAGGATGTCGTCCCAGGCATCCTTGCAGGCGCCGGTGCTGCCCGGCAGCGCAAACAGGTAGGTGCCGCCCGCCACCCCGCCGATGGCGCGGGACTGGATGGTGGATGTGCCGATCTTGGCATAGCTCAGCATGCGGAACAGCTCGCCGAAGCCGGTGATCTCCTTCTCCAGCACCCGGGCGAAGGCCTCGGGCGTCACGTCGCGGCCGGTGATGCCGGTGCCGCCGGTGGTGATGACGCAATCCACCTGGCTGTCGGCGATCCAGGCGCGCAGCTGCGCCTCGATCAGCCCGGCCTCGTCGCGCAGGATTTTCCGGTCGGCCAGCTCATGGCCGGCCTCCGCGATGCGCGCCACCAGCGTGTCGCCCGACCGGTCGCTCGCCAGGTCGCGCGTATCGGAGACGGTGAGCACCGCGATACGTACCGGCAGGAATTTTTTCGTCTCGTCGATCGGCATCGGCTCGCCTCCGCATTCGGTGCGAGATTAGCCCCCCGCCTGCCTCAGCGCGAGATGAGCATCGCGGCGACCGCGGGCGCACCCTGGAACTGCGGGAAGCGTCCCGTGGCCAGCGCATCCAGCGAGGGCGAGGGCAGGCCGAGGCGGGCCGCGTAGATCCAGGAATAGGCCAGCACCCGCTGCACATAGAGCCGCGTCTCCCCCACGGGGATGCTCTCGATGAACAGGAAGGGATCGGCCCGGTGCCGCACCGCCGGCAGCCAGCGGGACATATTGCCCGGCCCGTTGTTATAGGCGGCCAGCAGGCGGATCAGGTCGCCATTCACCTGCCCATTGCCCGCCAGGTAATGGACGTAGCGCTGCCCCACCTCCAGCGAGAAGCCGGCATCGTGCAGCCGCGCCACATTGGCCCCGCGCAGGCTGGCATCGCCGGTGATGTAGCTGGCGGTGGCGGGCATGATCTGCAGGATGCCGCGGGCGCCGGCGGAGGAGACGGCCGCCGGGTTGAAGTTCGATTCCTGCCGCGCCAGCGCATAGAGCAGCGAGGGATCCATGCGGAAGCCGTGCAGCGGCTCCAGCCGCGGCAGCGGGAAGCGGGCGAAGTCGCGCGGCCGGCCATCGGCGGATTGCGACAAGGCGGCGAGCTGGGAGGCGAGCTCCGCCATATTGGCCTGGGTCGCGACCAGCAGCATGGCGCGCACCACCCCGGCATTGCCCTGCACCCTCGGCCAAAGCACGCGCAGCTCGGCCTCGGCGCGGGCGGCCTGGCCGATCTGCAGCAGGGCCAAGGCACGCCAGCCGCCGGCGGTCTCGGCCATGGCGGCGGCCTCGCTCTCCCCGGCCAGCTCGCTCTGCCAGGCGAAGCCCATGGGCAGGCCCAGCGCGCGGCGGGCCACCAGGCCGTAGAAGGTCCGCGGCTCCTGCGCCGCCTGCATCATCCAGGGCACATAGGCCTGCGGGCGGCGGGCGCGGACGGCGGCGCGGGCGGTCCAGAAGGCGGCGGCGGCGCGGGTGGCGGGGGATGCGATCTCCGACCGCGCGGCATGTTCGAAATAGGCCAGCGCCGCTTCCGGCCGGTTCAGCGCCCAGGCGGCCAGGCCGGCGATATAGCCCGGCAGGGCGCTGCCGCCGGACTGGCGGGCGGCCTCGGCGGCGATGCGGAAAGCCTCCTCGTCGCGGCCCTGCTGCAGCAGGGCCTGCGCCACCTCCGCCTTCAGCAGCGCGGCATAGGCGCCCTCGGCGCGGCTGCGCTCGATGGCGGCCAGCGCCGCGGCCACCTCCCCATCCCGCGCACGTTCCCGCACCGTGCGGTCCAGCGCGGGGTTGCGGGCGATGCGGCGGGCCTGGGGCTCGCGCTCCTCCGGCACCACCTCGGTGCTGTCGGAGAGCACCTCCTGCGCCGGGGCGGCGGGCAGCATCATGCCGCGGGGGGCGCGGCGGGCCAGGATGGCATGCAGCGCCGGGGCATCCGGATGGTCGCTGAAATCCGCCAGCCAGGCGACGATCTCATGCAGCGGCGGCTCGGCGCCCGGGCGCAGCCAGCGGTCGGCCAGCACATGGCCCAGCAGCCGCCGGTCCTCCAGCCGTTCCAGCTCACGCCCCGCCGGCCCGAGCTCACCCCGGTCCTGCAGCTCGAAGATGCGCCGAAGGCGCGCCGCGTCCGATGGCGCGAGCGGTTGCGGGAACCCGGCGACCCGGCCCTGCATGGCAGGGCGCGGGACGCTCATGGCGGTCTGGTCGACCCGTTGCGCGACGGCAGGGACCTGAGCCCCCAGCGTCAACGTCGTCCCCAACAGCAGCGCCCGCGCCAGGTGGCGGGGGCGGAATGCCGGCGGGGAACGCCGGGCCATGGGGCAGAACGCTTGCATGGCGGGCCACCCCTAAGGCCCCTCTCCGGCCCTGGCAACTCCGCAATTCGACGCATAATTGTCCTTTTCTGGACGAGCGCCTTCGAATCAGTCCGTTAACGGATTTTTCTCATGGATAAAATTTCAGGGAGGCGTGATCTCACCATCCAGTGTGCGGCGCAGCAAAACCAGGTCGGACCAGGCCTCCCGCTTCGCCGCCGGGCTGCGCAGCAGATAGGCCGGGTGCAGGGTGGGCAAGGCCGGAAGGCTGCCCTCCTCGGTCGGCAGGCGGTGCCAGCGGCCACGCAGGCGGGTGATGCCCTCCTTCGCCCGCAGCAGCGCCTTGGCCGGGGTGCCGCCCAGCAGAACCACATGGCGCGGCCGCACCAGGGCGATGTGGCGCAGCAGGAAGGGCAGGAACAGCGCGATCTCGCCATCCGTCGGCGTGCGGTTGCCGGGCGGGCGCCAGGGCAGGATGTTCGTCAGGTAGAAATTCCTCGACCGCTCCAGCCCGATGCTGGCCATCATCCGGTCCAGCAACTGGCCGGAGACTCCGACGAAGGGCCGGCCGAGCCGGTCCTCATCGGCGCCCGGCGCCTCCCCGATCATCATCAGGCCGCTCTCGGCCACGCCATCGGCGAAGACCAGGTTGGTGGCGGTATCGCGCAGCGGGCTGTCGGTCTCGGCGATCGCGGCGCGCAGCGCGGCCAGGTCCTGCGCGGCCGCCGCCAGGGCGCTGGCCGCGGCGGCGGGCGGCGCCACCAGCGGCAGGGCCGGCGCCAGGCGCGGGGCGGGGCGGGGCAGTTCGGCCGGGGGCGGCGGAGGCGCGGCGAAACGGTCGAGCGGCGCCGCCTCCAGCGCCTCGTCCACCCCCCAGTCCAGCTGCAGCCGCAGGGCGGCCAGCAGCTCCTCGCGCATTCCTGCCTGCATGGGGGCGATATCGGGCGGCTTCGGGGTTCCGCGCAATGGGGTGCAGGGCTACATGCGGGATACCGCAGGCGATTCCCCCGCGCAGGGGCTTGCGGACGGCGAGAGGCGGAGATCCCGGCACCGGCGGCGGCCAGGTGCCGGAACAGGAACGGCGGAGGAAGAGCCACATGTCGGATGGGGCCGAGCAGCGGGAATCGATGGAGTTCGACGTGCTGGTGGTGGGCGGCGGCCCCGCCGGCCTCGCCACCGCCATCCGGCTGAAGCAGGCCCGCCCGGACACCAATGTCTGCCTGGTGGAGAAGGGCGGCGAGATCGGCGCTCATATCCTCTCCGGCGCGGTGCTGGAGCCGCGCGCGCTGGACGAGCTGTTTCCGGACTGGCGCGAGGATCCGCCGGCACTCGCCACGCCGGTCACCGACGACCGCTTCATGCTGCTGACCGAGGGCCGCAGCCTGAAGCTGCCGACCCCGCCGCAGATGCACAATGAGGGCAACTACGTCGTCTCCCTCGGCAATGTCTGCCGCTGGCTCGGCGCCAAGGCGGAGGCCCTGGGCGTCGAGCTCTATCCGGGTTTTGCCGCGTCCGACTTCATCCTCGAGGATGGGCAGGTCCGTGGCGTGGTGGCCGGTGTGGCCGGCATCCTCAAGGATGGCAGCAAGGGCCCCTCCTACGAGCCGGGCATGGAGCTGCGCGCCACCTATACGGTCTTCGCCGAGGGCTGCCGCGGCAGCCTCTCCAAGCGCCTGTTCGAGACTTTTCGCCTGCGCGACGGTGTTGCCCCCCAGACCTATGCCTTGGGCATGAAGGAGCTGTGGGAGATCCCGAAGGACAAGCACACCCCCGGCCTGGTGTGGCATTCCACCGGCTGGCCGCTGTCCTCCGACACCTATGGCGGGTCCTGGCTCTACATGCTGGGGGACAACCTGGTCTCGGTGGGCTTCGTGGTGGGGCTGGACTATCCGAACCCCTGGCTCTCGCCCTTCGACGAGTTCCAGCGCTTCAAGACCCATCCGGCCGTGCGCGGCTTCCTGGAGGGCGGCAAGCGGATCGCCTATGGCGCCCGCGCGCTGAACGAGGGCGGCATCCAGGCGGTGCCGAAGCTGGTCTTCCCGGGCGGCATGCTGGTGGGCGATGCCGCCGGCTTCCTGAACGTGCCGAAGATCAAGGGCACGCATACCTCGATGAAGTCCGGCATGGTCGCCGCCGAGGCCATCGCCGCGGCGCTGGACGGCGAGGCGCCCGCCCCGGTGCTGGAAAGCTACCCCACGGCGCTGAAGGCGAGCTGGGTCTGGTCGGAGCTCGAGGGCGTGCGCAACATCCGCCCCGGCTTCGCGAAATACGGCTTCTGGGGCGGCATGGCCGCCGCGGCGCTGGATACCTATGTCTTCCGCGGCAAGGCACCCTGGACCTGGGGCCATCATGCCGACCACGAGACGCTGAAGCCCGCCGCCGAGTCCAAGAAGATCGCCTATCCGAAGCCCGATGGCGTGCTGACCTTCGACCGCCTCTCCTCGGTCTTCCTCTCCAACACCAACCACGAGGAACACCAGCCGAGCCACCTGGTGCTGCGCGACCCCGCGGCCTGGAAGGGCACGAACTGGCAAAAATTCGCCTCGCCGGAGAGCCGCTATTGCCCCGCCGCGGTCTATGAGGCGGTGGGCGAGGAGGCCGGCAATGGGCCGGGCGAGATGCACCTCGTGATCAACGCGCAGAACTGCGTCCACTGCAAGACCTGCGACATCAAGGACCCGCTGCAGAACATCGACTGGAAGACGCCCGAAGGTGGCGGTGGGCCGAACTACATCGGCGGCATGTAGCTCGGCCGCATGACGGCCGGCGCTGCCCAGGCGGATCGCCCGGCCTTGCGGGGACGGCTTCCGGGCTGGGGCTGGGCCCTGGTGCTCCTGGCACTGGCCGGGCTCGGCGTCGCGGCCGACCTGGCGCAGCCGGTGCTGCCGGCCGCCGGGCTGCTCGCGCTGGGCAGCGCCCTGGCGCTGGGCCTGTCGCTGCTGGCCGGCGCTGCGGGTCTCTGGCCGCGGCTGGTCGCGGCGGCGCTGCTCGGCTTTGCCGGGCTGGCCCTCGCGCAGCAGCTGGCGGGCGGGCCGCGCGGGCTGCTCGGCCGCCACATGCCGGCCCTGGCGGCCTGGCAGGACGAGCTGCTGCAGACCGAGCCCCCGCCGCCCTGGGAGGCCGATCGCCTGCGCGCCGCCCTTGCCGCGCCGGGCGCGCAGCCCCGCCCCGCTCCGGCCTCGGCGGATGAATTCCTGTTCAATGCCCTGCTGCTGGATGCGCGGGGGGACCGTGCCGGCGCCGCCGCGGCCCTGGCGGAGTCGCTGCGCCGCGCGCCGCGGCCCCGCCCGGATGCGCTGCTGCTGCTGGAGGCGCTGCGCGGCTGGCCGCAGTCGCGCGGGCTGCTGGCCGAGGTGCCGCTGCCGCCCGAGGCCGCCGCCCTGCTGGAAGCCCGGGCCATGGCCGATCCCCAGGCACGGGTGGCGGCGCTGGAGGCGCTGCCGGATGAGCAGGCCGGGCCCGAGGGGCTGCTCGGCCTGGCCGCCTTGGCCCAGGCGCGCATCGCCGCGGCCCTGCTGGAAGGCCCGACCATCGCCACCGCCGCCCGCATCGCCGCCGCGGTGGAGGCTTTTGCGGATGAGGCCCGCTTCGCCGCCTTCGCGGCCGGCTTCCTCGACCCCAGCCGGGCGCTCCGGCTGCGCGAGGGGATCGAGGCGCTGGGCTGGACGCGGGAGGTGGCGGCGCGGCGGCTGGCGGTGACGCCGCTGGTGCCGCCCGCCGGCCAGCCCGGCCTGCCCATGCTGCTGCGACTCGACCTGCCGGAAGCCGCCCAGGCGGTGCAGATCCGCCAGGGCGAAGCCTGGCTGCCGCTGCCGCAGGAGCCTTTGGATGCGCAGCCGATGCTGCGCATGCCGCGCCCCTTCCAGCCGCAGGGGCTGGAACTGCGCTACCTGGACCGCGAGGGACGGCCCTCCGAACCGCTGGCCTATGCCTTCGATCCGGTCGCCATCCTGCGCCGCCAGGCGCAGCGCGCCCTGCAGCGCCAGGGGCCCTTCGCCCTCTACCAGCCAGGCTGGACCGCCCCCGGCCAGCTCAACCCCCTGCCCATCGCCGGCGCCTTCCGCGCCGGGCTGGAGGCGGTGGAATGGCGGACGGATGAGGAGGCAACGCCCCGCCTCGTGCCCGTGGGCGTGCCCGATGCCGCGCTGCTGGAGGGCGATCCGCCGCGCATCCTGGTGGAATTCGCGACGCCGCCCGAGACGGCGCGGCTGCTGGTGCTGACGCCGATCTATGCCGATGGCGAGGTGGGCGAGCCGGTGCCCCTGCCGATCCGCTGATCCCCCCTTCCCGCGCGGGCGGCTTGCGGGCAGAGGGAGCGGGCACAACCCATCGGAGAGACGCAGCATGACCCAGCAGGCCCCGAATGCCGCTCCTGGCGGCTTCCAGCACGGCATCACCGCAGCCGCCGCCCGCACCATCCTGGATGCGACCCTCGCCAAGGGGCGCGAACTGGGCCTCGCGCCGCTGACCGTGGTGGTGCTGGATGCCGGCGGCCAGCTGAAGGCGGCGCTGAAGGAGGATGGCAGCAGCCTGCTCCGCCCCGATATCGCCTGGGGCAAGGCTTTCGGCGCCATGGCGCTGGGCTTCGGATCCCGCGAGCTGGCGCGGCGCAGCCAGTCCATGCCGGGCTTCATGAACGCGCTCTCGGACCTCGCCGGCGGCCGCGCCGTGCCGGTGCCGGGCGGCGTGCTGGTGCGGGCGGCGGATGGCGCGGTGCTGGGCGCGGTCGGCGTCTCCGGCGACCTGTCGGACAAGGACGAGGTCTGTGCGGTGGCCGGCATCCAGGCCGCGGGGCTGCTGGCTGATACGGGCGACGCGCCCGCCTGATTGCAGGCATGGCGGTTGCGGGCCAAACTTCGTCCCGCAACCGCAAGAGATTGGCAAAAAATGCTCCGAATTCATGGCATCGCGCGTTCCCGCGCCTTCCGCTGCATCTGGGCGGCGGAGGAGGCGGGCCAGGCCTATGAGGTGGTGCCGGTGGGCTTCGGCCCCGGCCTGAAGGAGGCCGTGGCGGCAGTGAATCCGAACGGCAAGATCCCGGCGCTGCAGGATGGCGCGCTGCTGCTGTTCGAGAGCCTGGCCATCAACCTGCATATCGGCGCCAAGGCCGGCGCGCCGCTGATGCCCGCGGGCGATGATGGCTCCCGCGTGCTGCAATGGACGCTCTGGGCGGCGACGGAGGCCGAGCCGCAGGCCATGCAATGGGCCTACAACACCTTCATCCTCCCCGCCGAGCAGCGTGACCCCGCCAAGGCCGCCGCCGGTGCCGCGGCGCTGGCGCAGCGGCTGGCGGTGCTGGAGGCGCATCTGGCCGCCGGCGGCCCCTGGCTGCTGGGGGCCGCCTTCACCATGGCGGATTGCAACCTGGCCGGCGTGCTCTATGGCGCCTGGGCCAATGGCTTCGACCTGGCGCCCTTCCCCAAGGTGAAGGCCTGGCTGGACGCCGCGCTCAACCGCCCGGCGGCGCGGGCCGCGCGGAAGCAGCGCGAGGGGTGACCTTCAGCGCGGCCCGCGGGCCCGGTTCAGCGCCAGCTCCTCCGGCGTCAGCTGCAGGCTGATGCGCAGCGTATAGTCGGCGGCGCGGCGGCCCTCCCCCAACGGCATGGAGAGCCGCGCCGTCTGGCCCTGCAGCCCGGTGCGCACGACGTTGGGCGCGAAGGCGACGCGGCTGGCAAAACCCTGGCGGTCCAGCACGGCGCTGTCCCCGGCATCGGTCAGGGCGACGAACCAGGGCAGTTCCACGATCCGGCCCTCGGCCGCCGGGCCGCGCTCCACCTCGAATCGCGGGGTCACCCGCACATCCAGCCGGCTGCGGTCGCGGCCGCCATAGTCGCAGGTGGCCTCGAAGCCGGCGATGCGGGCATCGGCGGTCATCGCCGTCAGGTCGCCGCTGGCATTGCCGCGGAAGCGGGTGAGGTCCGCGCCCTCGGCCAGGATGACGATTCGCGGACAGGGCGCCTGCCCCGCCGCGGAGGCACCGCCATCGCCGCCGCAGGCCGCCAGCAGGGCCAGGCCCGCGAGCAGCAGACCGGACCGGGCCGCCAGGCGCCCCCTTTTTCCCGAAGCCATGCCGAATCCTGCCATCCCGGCGCCCTTCCTGATCTCGCCGCCCACCCGTGCCGCCGCCCCCCCTTTGAAGCAGGGCAGGCGGCCGGTAAGGTGGTGCGGCGTCGCCACGCTGCGTCTATCGCATCGCCGGCGCCGTCCGACCATCCCCGACCCCCCCACCCCCAGGCGGCGCAGCCCCCCGGCTGCATTTTCCGGGGGGCAGCGAGGCGCCGAGCACCCATATGCCCGAGACCATGATGCCCTCCTCCTCCGCCAACGGGACTTCCGGCACCAAGCCTCGGCTGAAGGTGCTGCTCGCCGGCCCGCGCGGCTTCTGCGCCGGGGTCGATCGCGCCATCAAGATCGTCGAGGAGGCGCTGAAGCGCCACGGCGCGCCGGTCTATGTGCGGCACGAGATCGTCCACAACCGCTTCGTCGTGGAAAGCCTGGAACGCCAGGGCGCGGTCTTCGTCGAGGAGCTTTCCGAGATTCCCGACGATGGCCGGCCCGTCGTCTTCTCCGCCCACGGGGTGCCGAAATCCGTGCCGGAAGCGGCGGCCCAGAGAAAGATGTTCGCGCTCGATGCCACCTGCCCCCTGGTCTCCAAGGTGCACCGGGAGGCGGAGCGCCACTTCGGCCGCGGCCGCCACATCCTGCTGATCGGCCATGAGGGCCACCCCGAGGTGATCGGCACCATGGGCCAGCTGCCGCCCGGCGCCGTGACCCTGGTGGAGGATGCCGCCCAGGCCGAGACGGTCATCCCGCCCGGCGACCTGCCGCTGGCCTATACCACCCAGACCACGCTGTCCGTCGACGATACCGCCGGCATCGTGGCCATCCTGCAGCGCCGCTTCCCGGACATCGCCGGCCCGGCCAAGGAGGATATCTGCTACGCCACCACCAACCGCCAGGCGGCGGTGAAGGCCATCGCGGCGCGGGGGGCGGAGCTGGTGATCGTGGTCGGCGCGCCGAATTCCTCCAATTCCGTCCGGCTGGCGGAGGTCGCGCGCCGCGCCGGCGCGGCGCGGTCGCTGCTGGTGCAGCGCGGCGCCGGGCTCGATCCCTCCGTCGCCGATGGCTGCGCCACGATCGGCCTGACCGCCGGCGCCAGCGCGCCGGAGGTGCTGGTGGATGAGGTGCTGGCGCGGCTGGCCACCCGCTTCGACCTGGAGGTGGAGGAGGTGGTCGTGGCCGAGGAGAAGGTGGTCTTCCGCCTGCCGCCCGCCCTGGCTGCCGAATAGTCCAGGGCCGTGGCTGTCTATACCGAAGTGACCGACGAGGCGCTGCGCGCCTTCCTGGCGGATTTCGAGATCGGCGATCTGGTCGCCTTCCGTGGCATCGCGGAGGGGGTGGAGAATTCCAACTACGCCCTGCGCACCACGCGCGGCGACTTCGTGCTGACGCTGTATGAGAAGCGCGTCGACCCGGCCGAACTGCCCTATTTCCTCGGGCTGATGGAGCATCTGGCCCGCGCCGGCCTCGCCTGCCCGACGCCGGTGCGTGGGCGGGACGGCTCGGCGCTGCGCGAGCTGGCCGGGCGGCCGGCGGCGATCTGCACCTTTTTGGAAGGCGTCTGGCCACGGCGGGTGCGGCCGGAGCATCTGGCGCCGCTGGGCGACGCCCTCGCCCGGCTGCATGCGGCGAGCGCCGACTTCCCCGGCAACCGCCCGAATGCGCTGGGCCCCGCCGGCTGGGCGCCGCTGCTCGAGGCCTGCCGCGGCCGCGGGGATGAGGTGCAGAACGGGCTGATGGCGGAGCTCGACCGGCACCTGGCGGAGATCCTGGCCGCCTGGCCGGCGGCGGGCGCGCTGCCGGTCGGGCAGATCCATGCCGACATGTTCCCGGACAATGTCTTCTTCCTGGCCGATGCGGCGGGGAAGCCGCGTGTCTCCGGCGTCATCGACTTCTACTTCGCCTGCACCGACCTGCTGGCCTATGACATCGCCGTCTGCCTGAACGCCTGGTGCTTCGAGCCGGATGGCGCCTTCAACCTGACCAAGGCGCGCGCCATGCTGCACGCCTATCAGGCGCTGCGGCCGCTGAGCGAGGCTGAGCGCGCGGCGCTGCCGGCGCTGTGCCGGGGGGCCGCCATCCGCTTCCTGCTGACGCGGCTCTATGACTGGACCCATACGCCGGCGGATGCGCTGGTGACCCGGAAGGACCCCTTGGAATATCTGCGAAAGCTGCGCTTCTTCGCGCAGGTGGAGAGCCCCGGTGCCATCGGCGCCTGACGTGCCGGCCGCCGAGGAGCGGCCCTTCGTCGAGATCTGGACCGATGGCGGCTGCAAGCCCAATCCCGGCCCCGGCGGCTGGGCCGCCATCCTGCGCGCCGGCACGGTGGAGAAGGAACTGACCGGCGCCGAGGCCGCCACCACCAACAACCGCATGGAACTGACCGCCGCCTGCGCCGCGCTGGAGGCCTTGAAAAAGCCCTGCCGCGTGGTGCTGCACACGGACAGCGAATACGTCCGCAACGGCATGGAGCGCTGGATCAAGGGCTGGGTGCGCAACAACTGGCGCAATGCGGCGAAGCAGCCGGTGGCCAATTACCCGCTGTGGCAGCGCCTGCTGGCCGCCGCCAAGCCGCATGAGGTGGAGTGGCGCTGGGTGCGCGGGCACAATGGCGACGTGATGAACGAGCGCGCCGATGTGCTGGCGACGCAGGCACGCGAAGGGTTGGGGTAGGACTCAACCCGGTCGTCTCGGAAGTGTTCCCAAGACGGTTTTTTTGGCACCACCCTAAATCAAGGGCTGTTTCTTTAGGGACTCTGCGGCATCCTCCGATGACGCCGCTGGGAAACGTCCAAATGCCCCCCTGTGCCCTGGCCCTGCCTGCTCCTCCCTGCCCCCGCCCGGCCGTCTCGGCCGCGATGGGTCGCCTCGCCCATGTCTGAGCTCTGGGCGGAATGGGGCGGCCTCGCCTATGCCATCGCGGCGCTCTGGGCCTTCTTCGAGGGCGAGACCTTCGTCCTCGCCGCCGCCGCGGTGGGCGCCGCGGCGGGGGGCATCGATCCCTGGATCCTGATGGTCGTGGTCTGGTTCGGGTCCTTTGCCGGCGACCAGACCTGGTTCTTCATCGGCCGCCGCTTCGGCCCTTCCGCCCTGGCGCGGTTTCCCCGCTGCCAGCGCAATGCGGAGCGGGCGACGGCGCTGCTGCACCGGCATGGCACGCTTTTCGTGCTGTCCTTCCGCTTCCTCTACGGCATCCGCAATGTCGCCGCCGCCGCCTGCGGCCTGGCCGGCATGCCCTATCGCCGCTTCGCCGTGCTGAACTTCATCGGGGCCGGGATCTGGGCCAGCAGCTTCGTCGCGGCCGGCTGGTTCCTCGGCAGCCTGCTGGGGGTGGAGCGGCTGTTCCAGCTGATCTGCGGCGCGGTCTTCCTGGCGCTCGCCGTGCTGATCGGGCGCAGCCTGCTGCGGCGGCGGGCGGCGCGGCGCTTGCTGGCGGCCTGAGCCCCTACCAGCCGAGCGTGCCGGGCCCGCCCTTGAAGGGCCCGAC
The DNA here is from genome assembly GCF_051860665.1 of Falsiroseomonas sp. Taxonomy (GTDB): domain Bacteria; phylum Pseudomonadota; class Alphaproteobacteria; order Acetobacterales; family Acetobacteraceae; genus Falsiroseomonas. The sequence continues at coordinate 185,694 of NZ_JBHYDM010000007.1, read as the reverse complement.
CAGCTCCGAGGTGATCCAGCCACCATAGAAGCCCCCCGGCTGCGGCTGCACCACCTCCTCATCCACCCGGCATTCCTGCATCAGCCCGGCATAGACGGCGAGATGGTCGCGCAGCGGGGCGAAGCCGGGGGTGGGGTCGGGGTAGCTCCAGCCCGCACGGCGCGCGGTCACGCCGCCGGCCGCGACGTCCCAGTAGCGCGCCACGCCCTTCCATTCGCAGAAACTGCTGCCGCCGGCCGGGCGCAGCACGCCGGGCAGGAAGGCCTCCGGCGGCAGGTACCAGCTGGGCGGGTGGAAGGTCTCCAGCACCCGGAAGGCCGCCACGGTCTCCGCGATCCAGATCCCGCCCAGGCGGATCCGCACCCGCCGGGGGCTGGCTTCCAGCCGCGGCGGGCGCGGATAATCCGCGACCCGCTCCAGGGGGCACCCCTCAGTAATAGGTCAGGTCCCGCGCCTTGCCGCCAAAGACCCGCCAGGCGAAGACGGTGTAGAGCACGATCACCGGCAGCACGAACAAGGCCCCGGCCAGGATGATGGACAGGCTCTCCGGCGCGCTGGCGCTTTCCCAGATGGTCAGGCGTTCCGGCACCACATAGGGGAAGAAGGACCAGGCGAGGCCGGCGAAGAACAGCACGAAGAGGCCCGTCGCACCCCAGAAGGGGATGTGGTGCCAGGCATCCTCGGCCAGCGGCATGCGCGCCAGCAGCCGCGCCAGGCCCCATAGCAGCAGTGCCGTCAGGATCGGCAGCGGGGCGAGCATCAGGATGCCCGGCCAGTCGAACCAGCGCGCCGCGATGCGGGCCGAGACCAGCGGCGTGACGGCGGAGACCAGCAGGATGCCGAGCGCCACCGGCACCAAGGCGCGCCGCGCCCAGGCGATGGCATGCGCCTGCAGCGCGCCCTCCGTCCGCCAGATCAGCCAGCAGGCGCCGATGAAGGCATAGGCGATGGCCAGGCCGATGGCCGCCATCAGCGCGAAGCCGGTGGCCGCCCAACCCTCGGCGAAGCCCAGCACATAGCGCCCCAGCATCCAGCCCTGCGCCAGGGCGGAGGCGAGCGAGCCCACGAAGAACCAGCGGTCCCAGCGCCGCTTGGCCGCCACATCCTTCGCCTTGGCGCGGAATTCGAAGGCCACGCCGCGCAGCGTCAGCGCCACCAGCATGATGGCGACCGGCATGTAGAGCGCGGTCAGGATGATGCCATGGGCGATCGGGAAGGCCACCAGCAGCAGGCCGACGCCGAGCACCAGCCAGGTCTCGTTGGCGTCCCAGAAGGGGCCGATGGCGGCGATCATGCGGTCGCGCTCATGCTCCTCCGCCGCCGTCTCCAGCAGGATGCCGACGCCGAGGTCGAAGCCGTCCAGCACCACATAGGCCAGGATCGCCACCGCCATCAGGCCGGCGAAGACCAGCGGCAGCCATTCGCCGGGCAGGAAGGGGGTCATGCCGGGCGCTCCTGCACCATCTTGTCCTGGGCCGCGTCGCCGGGCGCGCTGCCCGGCTTCATCATGGCGCCCTCCACCTTCTCCGCCACGCGGCCGGCGGCGGCCAGGCGGAAGACGGTGGCGATATAGGCCACCAGCAGCAGGCCATAGAGCACCAGGTACATGGCCAGGGTGGTGCCGATGGAGGAGGCCGGCAGCGGCCCCGCGGCCTGGGCGGTGTTCAGCACGCCGGTGACCAGCCAGGGCTGGCGGCCGATCTCGGTCACGTACCAGCCGGCCAGGGTGGCCACCCAGCCGCCGAAGCTCAGCAGCACGAAGCCGCGCAGCAGCAGGGGCGGCAGGCTGCCGCGCCGCCACAGATACCAGGCACCCATCCAGCCCATCACCAGCATCAGCACGCCGATGCCGACCATGATGCGGAAGGCGAAGAAGACCGGCGCCACCGGCGGGTGCTTGCCCTCGAACTGGTTCAGCCCGGGCACCACGCCGGCGGCCTCATGCCGCAGGATCCAGCTGGCACCATCGGGGATGGCGATCTCGAAGCGGTTCTCCCGCGCCGCCTCGTCCGGCAGGGCGAAGAGCACCAGGGGGACGTTGCCGCGGGTTTCCCAGTTCGCCTCCATGGCGGCGACCTTGGCCGGCTGGTGCTCCAGCGTATTCAGCCCATGCAGGTCGCCGAGGACGATCTGCAGCGGTGCCAGCACCGCGGCCATGGCGATGCCGGTGCGCAGGCCGAGCCGCACGCCCTCCGCCCGGTCGCCGCGCAGCCAGCGCCAGGCGGAGAGGCCGGCCAGCAGGAAGGCGACGGTCAGCGCGCTGGCGGTCAGCATATGCGCCAGGCGATAGGGCATGGAGGGGTTGAAGACGATGGCGAACCAGTCCGTCGCATGCGCCACGCCGTCGCGCATCTCGAAGCCCACCGGGGTGTGCATCCAGGAATTCAGCGCGATGATCCAGAAGGCGGACATGGTGGTGCCGAAGGCCACCAGGAAGGTGGCGCCGGTATGCACCCAGCCCGGCACGCGCTTGAAGCCGAAGAGCATGATGCCGAGGAAGGTCGCCTCCAGGAAGAAGGCGGTCAGCACCTCATAGGCCAGCAGGGGACCGGCGATATTGCCCACCTTCTCCATGAAGCCCGGCCAGTTGGTGCCGAACTGGAAGGACATCGTGATGCCGGAGACGACGCCCAGCGCGAAGGACAGGGCGAAGACCTTCACCCAGAAGCGATAGGCATCCATCCAGGCTTCGTTGCCGGTCCGGACGAAGCGCAGCTTGAAGAAGAGCAGCACCCAGCCGAGCGCGATGGTGATGGTGGGAAACAGGATGTGGAAGGAGATATTCGCGGCGAACTGGATGCGCGCCAGCACGATGGGGTCCATCACTCAGCCCTCCCTTGCGCCTGATGCGGTGCGGCCGCGGACCAGCCCCACCACCTTGTCCTTCGCCTCGAGCAGCCGTGTGACGCGGGCGCCCAGCGCCAACAGGGATGCCAGCCTTTCGGTTTCCAGCTTCTTCACGTCGTCGTACCAGGTGGTCAGCTGCTCGATCAGCCCGTGCATCTCACCCATGCGCTGCTGCGCGTGGCGCTCCTCGGGGCTGCCGGGGGTCTGCATCAGGAGTTCGCGCAGCACGGAGAGGGTCGGATCCACCTCCCGCTTCTTCCGCTCCTCCGCCAGCGTCCGCAGGATCTGCCAGACATCGTCGGGCGTGGTGAAATGGTCCCGCCGGTCGTCCGGGATGTGCTTCGGGATCGCCAGGTTCCAGGCCTGCAGCTCCTTCAGCCCCATCGAGACATTGGAGCGGGAGACACCGAGTGCCTCCACGATCTGCTCCGCATTCAGCGGCTCGGGCGAGACGTAGAGCAGGGCATAGATCTGGCCGACGGTGCGGTTGATGCCCCAGCGGCTGCCCATCTCACCGAAGTGCAGCACGAAGGCCTGGACGAGGGGGGGAAGTTTCATGGCGGCCCGTTATTTCAGGAATTTCTGAAATATCGGTCAGCACAGGCTTCCGTCAATGGGATTCCATCGCCGCGCCCGCGCGTCACCCCCCGCCGAAGCGCAGCCGGTATTCGCGCGGGCTGATGCCGACCAGCCGCCGGAAATGGTGCCGCAGCGTATCCGGGGTGCCGAGGCCGACGAGGCCGGCGATCTCGTCCACCCCGTGCTGGCCGCTGCTCAGCAGGCGCTTCGCCGCCTCCACCCGCTCCGCCACCAGCCAGGCGCCGGGGGGCGCGCCGGTCGCCTCGGTAAAGCGGCGGATGAAGGTGCGCAGGCTCATCCGGCAGGCCGCGGCCATCTCCGGCAGGGTCCAGGGCGCGGCGAGGTCGGCGCGGATGCGGTCCAGCAGCGGTGCCAGGGCCGATTGCCGCCGCACCGGCACCGGCCGCTCCAGGAACTGCGCCTGGCCGCCCGTGCGATGCGCCGGCATCACCAGGCGCCGCGCCACGGAATTCGCGGCCTCCGGCCCGAAATCCTGGCGGACGATCTCGATCAGCAGGTCGATCCCGGCGGCGCTGCCGGCCGAGGTCAGGATCCGCCCCTGCATGCGGTAGAGCGAGGCATGATCGACCGCGACGGCCGGGTGCCGCGCCCGCAGCGCCGCCGCATAGCGCCAATGGGTGGTGGCGGTGCCGCCATCGAGCAGCCCGGTCGCGGCCAGCACGAAGGCGCCGGAGCAGATCGAGACCAGCCGCGCGCCCCGCCCATGCGCCGCGCGCAGCCGCTGGCACAGCGCCTCCGGCACCGGCACCGTGGCGCCCTTCCAGCCCGGCACCACGATGAGATCGGCCTGGTCGATCAGCTCCGGCCCCTCGTCCGGCACCAGGCGGAAGCCACCCTGGGCGCGCAGCGGGCCCGGCTCGATCGCGCAGCTGGCGAAGCGGTACCAGCCCGCCCCCATCTCCGGCCGGGCCAGGCCGAAGACCTCCGCCACGATGCCGAATTCGAAGGTGCAGAGGCCGTCATAGAGCAGGGCCACGACCAGCGGGCCCGTCGGGGTCCCGGCGAAGGAGGCGGTGGTGTTTGGCATGATCTACATGGTGAATGGCGTTCATGCCGATTGCAAGGCCGCGACCGCCTTGGTTGCATGGCCGGGCCACGAAAGGACCCCGCCCATGCCCAGCGCCGTCACCGCCATCCCCGCCGCGCCCAGCGAGCTCGCCTGCGCCCATTTCGCCGCCGAATTCACCTTCGAGACGGATTGCTGGGACGTGCACGACGCGCTGTCCCGCAGCCCGGACTTCGTGCTGCTGGATGTCCGCAGCCCGGCGCTCTTCGCCCAGGGCCATGTGCCGGGCGCGATCAACCTGCCGCATGGCAAGATCATCGCCTCCAAGCTGGCGCAATGGCCGGAGGGGACGCTCTTCGTCACCTATTGCGCCGGGCCGCATTGCAATGGCGCGGCCCGGGGCGCGCTGCGCCTGGCCCAGCTCGGCCGGCCGGTGAAGATCATGGCCGGCGGCATCACCGGCTGGATCGACGAGGGATTCCCCCTGGCCCGCGCCGAGGCGGCCGCGTGACGCCAGCCATCCGGCCCGCCTGGCCCGGCGATGCGGCGCCGCTGCATCGCCTGGTCCAGGACCACGCCCGCTTCGAACAGGCCCGCGCGCCGCTGACCCTGGCGGAGCTGGCGGCCCTGCTCGCCGCCGATCCCCCGCCGATCCGCCTGCTGGTGGCGGAGGGCGCGGGCCGCATCCTCGGCTATGCCGCGATCACCTTCGACTGGTCGCTCTGGCGTGCGCGGCCCTATGGGCATCTCGAAGGGCTTTTCGTCGCGGCCGAGAGTCGCGGCGCCGGGCTCGGCGCGCGGCTGCTGCATGCGGCGCGGGATGCCGTCGCGGCGGCGGGCGCGGACCGCCTCGAATGGCAGACCCCCGCCTGGAATGCCGATGCGATCCGCTTCTACCGCCGCGCCGGCGCCGTGCCGGCGGAGAAGACGCGCTTCACCTGGATGGCCCCCGGCCCCGCCTGAGGAAAACTTGACTCAGGAAAACCCGCCTCAGGAAAACCCGACTCAGGAGAAGCTGCAGCTGAAGCGGAGGCCGGCCGCGAGCTGGGCCGGGGTCGGCGCGCCTGCCCCCGCTGAGTGGTTGACGTTCAGCCGGATCAGGATGACGTCCCGCCGCTCCATCGGCTTCAGCAGGATCGGCGCGGCCTGGAAGGCCACGCTGAACGGCCCGATCCGCGTCACGGGCAGCAGCGCCGCAACCAGACTCCGCCCCTGCGGGTCCTGGTTCTGCAGCGCGGCGCGATACTCGACCTGGCTGGTGCCGCCGCTCGGCAGCACGAGGCTGTAGAGGGACTGGCTCACCAGCGCCCCGCCGCAGAAACTCACCGGCTGCGCCACCGCGCTGCCGCCGATCGTCGTGCCGGCCAGCGCCGCCGCCAGCAGAAGCCGCCGCTTCGTCCCCGTCATCGCCACCTCCCACCCGTGAAGGCAGGCTGCGCCTGCGACGGGCGCCCGCCCAGGGCGCCCCGGCCTATGCCGCCCAGAGGCATCCCCGATGGCCGGCTCAGCCCTTCCGCAGCGCCCGCATATTGGCGGCGACGCGGCGCCGGGACGGGCGCAGCGCGGCTTCCGCCACCAGATCCGGCCGTGCGCCGGCCAGCACCGCCCGGCCAGCCGCGAAGGCGCCCTCCGCGAAGGCCTTCTGCTTTTCCGCCACCATCGCCGCCAGCGCCGCGCTGGCGCCGGCGGGGTCGGTCGTCAGCTGCAGGCTGCGCAGCGTGAAGACCCAGCCCGCCTGCCAGGCGAACAGCGCATAGGCGGCCGGATTGGTCACAGGATGGCCAGCACGGCCTCGGCCTTCGAGACCTCGAAGGCGCCCGGCGCCTCGACGGCCACATGCGTCACGCGGCCGTCCTTCGCCACCAGCACGAAGCGCTGGCTGCGGATGCCGAGGCCGCGTGCCGTCAGGTCCAGCTCCAGCCCCAGCGCCTTGGTGAAGGCGGCGGAGCCATCGGCCAGCATCACCACCTGGTCGGTGATGCCCTGGTCCTTGGCCCAGGCGCCCATCACGAAGGCATCGTTCACCGACATGCAGGCGATGGTGTCGACGCCCTTGCCCTTCAGCGCCTCGGCCTGGGTCACGAAGCCCGGCAGGTGCTTGGCGGAGCAGGTGGGCGTGAAGGCGCCCGGCACGCCGAAGAGCACCACGGTCTTGCCGCCGAACAGCTCCTCGGTCGAGACCTCCTTCGGCCCCTCGGCCGTGGCCTGCATGAGCTTCGCCGCCGGGATCGCATCGCCTTGCTTGATCGTCATCCGAACTGTCTCCTGAACCTGCGCGCTGCATAAAGCAGATCAGCCCGCCCCGTCCATGCGGCTTGCCGGGGCCGGCTGCTTGCGATGCCGCGGGGCCGCCGCCATGTTCAACGTCATCATGGCACGCAGCGATCCCTCCCCTTCGAAAGATCCTCCGGACGACGGCTACCTGGCCGGCCAGCTCCTGGTCGCCATGCCCAGCATGTCCGACCCGCGCTTCGCCCGCAGCGTGATCTGCCTCTGTGCCCATTCGCCGGACGGCGCCATGGGCATCGTGCTGAACCAGCCGCTGGAGAGCCTGACCTTCGACGAGCTGCTGGGCCAGTTGAAGCTGGACCCGGTGCCGCCGGCGCGTCGCATCCGCCTGACCCAGGGCGGCCCGGTGGAGGGCGGCCGCGGCTTCGTGCTGCATACGGCGGATTGGGAAACGGAAGGCAGCCTGAAGGTGATGGACGGGCTCGCGCTCACCGCCAGCGTCGAGATCCTGAAGGCGATCGCCGAGGGCGGCGGGCCGCGCCAGGGCGTGCTGGCGCTGGGCTATGCCGGCTGGGGCCCCGGCCAGCTGGATGACGAGATCCAGCGCAATGCCTGGCTCAGCGTGCCGGCGGACGAGGCGCTGCTGTTTGCCGAACAGCCCGACCAGCTCTGGCGCCTGGCGCTGGCCAAGCTGCGCGTCGACCCCTCGCTCCTCTCGGGCAGCGCCGGGCACGCCTGACGCCGGGCTTGCATCGCGCCCCATCCGGAAGCACACCCCGCTGATGGCCCCCGCGCCCCGGATTCGCCTGCTGCCCGAGACCACCGCCAACCGCATCGCGGCCGGCGAGGTGGTGGAGCGCCCGGCGGCGGCGGTGAAGGAGCTGGTCGAGAATGCGCTGGATGCCGGCGCCCGCCGCATCCTGGTCTCCCTCGAAGACGGCGGCATCGGCCGCATCCTGGTGGAGGATGACGGCCATGGCATGGGCGAGGCCGACCTCGCCATGGCGCTGGAGCGCCACGCCACCTCCAAGCTGGCGGAGGAGGCGATGCTGTTCCGCATCGCCACCCTGGGCTTCCGGGGCGAGGCGCTGCCCTCGATCGGCGCCGTCTCCCGCCTGACGCTCACCTCCCGCCTCGCCGAGGGCGCCGCGCATGCCATCAGCGTGGAGGGCGGCCGCAAATCCGCGGTGGGCCCGGCCGCCGGCCCGCCGGGCACGCGCGTCGAGGTGCGCGACCTGTTCTTCGCCACCCCCGCCCGCCGCGCCTTCCTGCGGAGTGCGCGCCACGAGGCCGAGCAGGCGGTGGAGGCGGTGCGCCGCCTGGCCATGGCCTGGCCCGAAGTCGCCTTCCGGGTGGAGGTGGAGGGCCGCCTCGCGCTCAACCTGCCCCAAGCGGACCGGGACGGCCGCATCGCCGCGCTGCTCGGCGCCGACTTCGCCGCCGCCGCGGTGCCGGTGGAGGCGGCGCGCCAGGGGCTCGCCCTCTCCGGCCTCGCCGGCCTGCCCACGCATCACACGGCCACCGGCGCGGCGCAGCACCTGGTGGTGAACCGCCGCCCGGTGCGGGACCCGCTGCTGCGCACCGCGCTGCGCGTCGCCTATCGGGACATGGTGCCGGCCAAGCGCTTCCCGGTCGCCGCCCTGTTCCTGGAGGTGCCGCCCGAGGCGGTGGATGTGAATGTCCATCCGATGAAGACGGAGCTGCGCTTCCGCGACCCTTCCGCGGTGCGCGGGCTGCTGATCTCGGCGCTGGGCCGGGCGCTGGCGGTGGGCGCGGCCGGCGCCGCGCCGGCGGAGGTGGCGGTGCCGGAGTGGCAGCCCGCCGGCTTCGCCGAGTCGGTGGCCCCCAGCTATGACGCGCGCCCGCCCGCCGGCAGCTTCCCCGGCTGGCAGCCGCCCTCGGGACCCCTGCCCCAGCGCCCGCGCACCGCCTCCCTGCCGCTCGGTTTCGCCCCGTCCGCCGCGCCGGCGCCGCTGCCCGCCTTCGAAGGCGAGGGCCCGCTCGGCCGGCCGCTCGGCCAGATCCTGGAGACCTATGTGCTGGCCGAGGCGCCGGACGGATCGCTGGTGCTGGTCGACCAGCATGCGGCGCATGAGCGCCTGACGCATGAGGCGCTGCGCGCCCAGCTGGTGGAGGGCGGCGTGCGCGCCCAGCCGCTGCTGCTGCCGGCCGTGGTGGAACTGCCCGCCGCCGACGCCGCCCGCCTGCTGGACCGCAGCGCGGAGCTGGCGCGCCTCGGCCTCGAGATCGAGGGGTTTGGCGGCCCCGGCGCGCTGCTGGTGCGCGCCATGCCGGCGCTGCTCGGCGCGCCCGACCCGGCGCCGCTGCTGCGCGACCTGGCCGAGGAACTGGCCGAGATGGACGAGGCCCTGGCGCTGGAGGCGCGGCTGGATGCGGCCGTGGCACGGCTGGCCTGCCACGGCTCCATCCGCGCCGGGCGGCGGCTGGCCGGGGCCGAGATGGCGGCGCTGCTGCGGCAGATGGAGGCGACGCCGCGCGCCGCCACCTGCTCCCACGGCCGCCCCACCGTGCTGCGCTTCGGCAGGGCGGAGCTGGAAAAGCTGTTCGGCCGGCGCTGAAGAGGCGCATGATCGGCGCGCCTTTTCCGGAAGCCGTGCCGATGCCCCCGCATTCGACCTCCACCGCCCCGCTGATGCAGCTGATCTATGCCTCCCGCCCCTTCGGCTTCTCGGGCGATATGCTGGAGGACATCCTGATGGCGGCGCGGCGCAACAACCGGCGGGACGGCGTCACCGGCGCCCTGGTCTGCCGCGCCGATCTCTTCCTGCAGATGCTGGAAGGCCCGCGCGACAAGGTGACGGCCACCTTCGGCCGCATCCTGCGCGACGACCGGCATCTGGAAGTCTCCCTGGTCTGGTCCGGCGATACGCCGGCCCGGCTCTTCCCCGCCTGGGACATGCTGGAGGACCCGGCGCGCAGCTGGATGTGGAGCCGGGACGAGGTGCGGGCGGGGGCCATGCTGCGCGCCTCGGCGGCGGAGGCGCGGGCGGTTTTCGACCGGGTGGCGAGCGAAGCGGCGGCCGCCGGCTGACGCGCCCGGCCCGGCCGGACGGCTGGCGCGGCACGGCCAAAGCCGGCAGGATCGGCGCAAAGCTCCGGGGGGAAGGAAACCATGGTCATGCAGCGTCGTGCTCTGCTGGGCGGCCTTGCCCTGCCCTTTCTGGCCAAGGCCGCCCTGGCGCAAAGCTGGCCGGACCGGCCGGTGCGGCTGATCGTGCCCTATGCCGCCGGTGGCCCGACCGATGCCGTGGCCCGGCTGCTGGCGGAGCGGCTCTCGGCCGACCTGTCGCAGCGCGTGGTGGTGGAGAACCGCGCCGGCGGCGGTGCGCTGATCGGCACGGAGGCGGTGGCGCGGGCGCCGAAGGATGGCGCAACCCTGCTCTTCACCACCGTGGTGCATGCGGTGCATCGCGCGCTGCACGGCACGCGGCTCAGCTTCGACCCGGCGGGCGATTTCGCGCCGGTGGCGCTGGTGGGCGTGGTGCCGCAGGTCATCATGGTGCCGCCCACGAGCCCGGTGCGCGACATGCCGGGGCTGCTGGAATTCCTGCGCGCCGCGCCGCGGGCCTATGGCAGCAGCGGCGCCGGCGGATCCTCGCATCTCGGGGTGGAACTGCTGAAGAGCATGACCGGGGTGCAGGCCGAGCATATTCCCTATCGTGGCACCGCGCCGGCGGTGGTGGACCTGATGGCCGGGCGCATCGCCCTTGTCATGGACAGCGTGGCCACCGGCGCGGCCCAGGTGCGCGGCGGGGCGCTGCGCGGCATCGCCACCACCGGCCCCCGCCGCTCCTCCGCTTTGCCGGACCTGCCGACGGTGGCGGAGACGGTGCCCGGCTTCGCCGCCACCACCTGGAATGCGGTGCTGGCGCCCGCCGGCACGCCGGAGGCGGTGCTGGCCGCGATCTCCGCCGCCATCTCCGCCGCCCTCGGCGATGCCGCGCTGCAGGCGCGGCTGGTGGAACTCGGCGTCGAGGTGCCGCCGGCGCCGGAACGCAACCGGGCCTCGGCGGCGCGCTTCGTGGCGGAGGAGACCGCGAAATGGGAGAAGCTGGTGGCCGAGGCCGGGATCCGCGCCGAATGATGGCCCGGTAGCGCGCCATGTCCCGCAAGGAGTCCGCTGCCGTCCCGCTGCAGGGCGGCCGTTTCATGGTGATCGGCGGCGCCAGCCTGGTCGGCTCCGCCACGGTCGAGGAGATGCTCGCGCGCGGCGCCGCGCAGGTCGTGATCTACGACAACCTCTCCTTCGACGGGGAGGCCAATATCACCCATCTGAAGGGCGACCCGCGCCTGCGCATCGTGCAGGGCGATATCCTGAAGCTGCACCAGCTTCTGGCGGCGACCGAGGGGCTGGACGGCATCGTCCACCTCGCCGCCTTCATGACGCTGAACTTCGACCGCGACCCCTGGGGTGGCATCGACGTGAATATCCGCGGCCTGCAGAACGTGCTGGAGGCCTGCCGCGTGCATCGCGTGCGGAAGCTGGTCTTCGCCTCCTCCAATGCCGTCTATGGCTATGGCCCCGGCGTGAAGGGCGACCTGGTGGAGGACACGCCCTTCCACGCCGCCGGCGCGCCGCCCGCCGCCATCCTCTACGGCGCCAGCAAGATCATGGGCGAGCAGCTGTGCCGCGATGCGCATCGCAAGCAGGGCCAGGACTATGTCGTGCTGCGCTATTCCACCGTCTATGGCGAGCGCCAGCACTATCGCGCCGCCAATGCGCTGTTTATCGTCGAGACGCATGATGCGATCCGGCGCGGCGAGCGGCCGAAGGTGATCGGCGACGGCAGCGAGACGAAGCATTTCGTCTATGTCGGCGACCTGGCGCGCGCCAATTGCATGGCGCTGGAGGCGCCGGCCACCGATGTCGCCGTCAATGCCTCCGGCCCCGCCCCGGTGACGACGCTGGAGCTGGTGACGCTGGTGGCGGAACTGGCGGGCCGCCCGGACCTGGCGCCCGAGCTGGTGCCGCCCGATCCGGCCAAGGTGCGCCTGACCTCCGGCGGCGCCTTCACCATCCGGCACGAGGCGGCGCAGGAGGCCATCGGCTGGGCGCCGCAGGTGGATATGCGGGAAGGCCTGCGCCGCCTGCTGGCCTGGCGCGACGGCGCCGGCTGAAGGCGCGACCTACAGCGCCGAATGGTCGCGCACCGCCTCCTCCAGCTGCGGCTTGAGCGCGAGGAAGTGGGCATCGACGGCGGCGGGGTCGTCGCGGTTCTGCGCCAGCATCGCGCGCCGCGCACCACCTCGAAGGCCTCGGCCTCCATGCCCTCGATGATGGCGCCGACGACCTCCGCGACCGGCTGCAGGGCGAAGCCCATGCTGGCATCGGCGCGTGAGCTCGACATCATCCGCGTATCGGTGGCGCCGGGATAGACGGTCATGACATGCACGCCCTCCCCCTTCAGCTCGCGCCGCATGGCTTCGCCGAAGCGGGCGAGCCCCGCCTTGGCCGCGGCATAGCCGGCGTAGAAGGGCACGCCCATCTGCGCGATGCCGGAGGCGATGTTCACCACCATTGCGTCCCCGCTGCGCCGCAGCTCCGGCAGCGCGGCGCGCGTCAGCAGGATCGGCGCGATCAGGTCCACCTCGATCATTGCGCGCAGCTCGGCTTCCAAAGTGTCCTCCAGCCGCCCGGCGCGCACGCCGCCGGCATTGTTGACCAGCACGTCGATCCCGCCGAGCAGGGCCGCCGCCTGGGCCGGCAGCGCATCGCGCACCGCGGCATCGGCGATGTCGCCCGGGATGCCGTGGATCACGGCGCCCGTCGTCGCGCGCAACTCGGCGACGGCGGCCGCGAGCGCGTCCGGGCGCCGCCCGGTCAGCACCAGAAGCGCCCCCTTCAGCGCCAGCTGCCGCGCCATCTCCCGGCCGATGCCGCTGGATCCGCCAGTGATCACGATACGCCTGCCCTGGATGTTCATGACGATGGTTCCTCGATCGATGGCACTGGCTCAGGCCGCGCGGAAGCTCTTCACCAGGGCGGCGGCGGAGGCGCCTTCCAGCGCCAGGCCGTAGCCGACCTCGCGGACGATCCGCTCCTTGATCGGCTGGATGAAATGGATGCGGGTATTGCGCCGGGTCACCGCCGGCCGGGTCAGCCAGCCGCGCGCGATCTCCCTGGCGCGGGACAGCGCGGCGCCATCCGCCACCACCTCCGCCACCACGCCCAGCGCCTGCGCGGCCTGCGCCGAAAGCGGCTTGGGGTCGAGCATCATCGCCTGCGCCCGCGCCGGGCCGAGCAGATGCGCCCAGAGGGTATAGACGCCATCACCCGGCACGATGCCGCCGGCGAAATGCGGCAGGTCGTCGAAGCTGGCGCTGGAGCCGGCCACCACCAGGTTCGCCAGCAGCCCGTATTCGGCATGCACATGCGCCCGACCCTCGAGCGCGAAGATCATCGGCACGCGGATATTGGCGATGTTCTCCAGCACCTGCGTGCCCTCGTCATGCACCTTCGACCAGACATCGGGGTCGGAGACATCGCCGAAGGAGGCGAAGTCGATCGCCGGGATGAAGTCGCCGCCCGAGCCGGTTAGGATCACCACGCTGTTCGCGCGGTCCCGCGCCACATCGTAGAAGGCATCGACGAAGGTCTCGTGGTCGACGGCGCCGAAGGTCAGCGGGCCGCCATCCTTGTGCAGCGCCATGGTCAGGATGCCATCCGCGTCGCGGTCGAAGCGGATGGTGGGGTAGCGGGTGAAATAGGCGGGGACGGTCATCGGGGTCTCTCCTCCGCAGGTCGCGGCGACGGCGCCGGCTTCTGCATGGGCGGACCTTCAGCCATTCGCACCCTCCGCAGAACATGGCTTGCCTGCACCTCATCAATACCTAGACTGTATGAATGAGCGACCCGCTCCCCCTGTTCCGCAGCTTCGTCCGCGTGGTGGAAGCCGGGTCCTTCAGCGCCGTGGCGCGGCAGGCCGGGACCACCCAGCCCACCATCTCCCGCCAGGTGGCGGCGCTGGAGGCGCATCTCGGCTGCCTGCTGATCCAGCGCACCACGCGGCGCCTGACGCTGACCGAGGATGGCCGCGCCTTCTACGAGACCGCGCGCCGGGCGCTGGAGGCGGTGGCGGAGGCCGAGACCTCCGTCGGCCGGCGCAAGGGCCGCCCGACCGGCACGCTGCGGCTCGCGGCCTCCACCGTCATGGGCCGGCTGCATATCCTGCCGCGCCTGCCGCGATTCCTGGAGCGCCATCCCGACCTCAACCTGGACCTGGTGCTGGGCGACGGCTTCATCGACCTGGTGGAGCAGGGCATCGACCTGGCGCTGCGCGTCGGCGTGCTGGAGGATCCGGGGCTGGTCGCCCGGCGCATCGGCCTGTCGCGCCGCGTCGTCGCCGCGACGCCCGGCTATCTGGCGCGGCATGGCACGCCGGCGGTGCCGGAGGATCTGCGCCGGCACGCCTGCATCGTCTATGCCGGCCTCGCCACCGGGGCATCCTGGCCCTTCCAAGGGCCGGAGGGGCACATCTCGGTGCCGGTCGGCGGCCGGCTGCGCGTCGACAGCACGGAGGCGGTGCGCACGGCGACGCTGCAGGGCCTCGGCATCGGCATGGTGCCGGTCTGGCATTTCGTGGATGGCGAGTTCGAGACCGGCCGGCTCGCCCTGCTGCTGCGGGACTGGGAGGCGCCGCCGCTGCCGATCCACGCGGTCTTCCCCACCCGCCGCTTCCTGGCGCCGAAGGTGCGCGCGATGATCGACTTCCTGGCGGAGGAATTCGAGGCGGATGCCCGGCTCAGCGGGCGCGGCTGAGCCGCGCGGCACGCATCCGCCGGTTCAGCCGCGCCCCGTCACCGGCAACAGCGCGCCCGTGATGCCGGAGGCCGCCCGGGACAGCAGGAAGCAGGCCGCCTCCGCCACCTGCGCCGGCGCGACCCAGCCGGCGGGATCGGCCTCCGGCATGGCGGCGCGATTCTGTGGCGTGTCCAGCGTGCCCGGCAGCAGCGCATTGACGCGCAGCCCGGCGGGCTTCAGCTCCTCCGCATAGGCCTCGACCAGCCGCAGCACCCCGGCCTTGGAGGCCGCATAGGCCGCCATTCCGGCCGGCGCGCGCAGCGCGGCGAAGGCGCCGATCGCCACCAGGCTGCCGCGCCCGGCCGGGCGCATCGCCGCGACGGCGGCGCCGAAGAGATTGGCGGTGGTCAGCAGGTTCAGGCGGAACATCGCCTCGAACAGCGGCGGCGCATCCTCCGCGATCGGCGCCATGGCGAAGCCGCCCACGGTCTGCACCACGCCTTCCAGCCGGCCGAAGCGCGCCAGCACCGCCGCCACGGCGCGGGCGCAGGCCGCCGGATCCGCCAGGTCCAGGTCGGACAGGGCCATGTGCCGGCCGGCACCGGGCAGCGCGGCCAGCATCGCCTCCAGCGGTGCCGAAACGCGGTCCAGCCCCACCACCGTGGCCCCGCGCGCGGCCAGCGCCGCCGCCACGGCGCGGCCCAGATTGCCGGCCGCCCCCGTCACCAGGACGGGTCCCTCCATCTCAGCCATGCCCTTCGCCTCCCTGCCGGCGGTCCTCCAGGCGCTCGACCAGGCCGCCGACCCGGTCGAGCAGAAGCAGCATCGGCGCCGCCCGCAGCAGCAGGGCCGTGCCCTCCGGCGCCAGGCGATCGGCCAGCCAGCCGGTTGCCAGCCAGGCGGGCCAGCAGAGCGCGAGCAGGGCCAGGGTGATGGAAGCGGCCCTCATGGCCGCTCCGCCCGGAAGACCAGCAGCTCGCCCAGCCGGGTCACCTCCCCTTCCAGCGTCACGCGGTGGCCGATCAGGTCGCGGAAGGCCGGCAGGGCCGGGCCGCCCGCCGCATCGCCCAGCAGCAGGAAGGCATGGCCCGCCACCGGCCGCGTCGCCACGAAGACCGCCGGCAGGGCGCCGTCCAGGCAGAGCGTGGCGCAGGCGCGATGCCCGATGCCGGTGCCGGGGCGCATGCCGCCGGCGGCGCATTTGCCGTCGCAGATCTCGCCCTGGATGCGCCAGCGGCCGAGCGGCTCGGCCGCTGGCAGCGGCGCGCTCTCCGCCAACGGGACCGGCGGCGCGGCCAGCACCAGCATCTCGATATCGCCGCGGCGCAGGATGGCCCCCTCCGCCGCCACCAGCCGGCCATGCAGGGCGCGGATCTCCTCCGGCGCGCCGAGCTTGCCCTCCCCCGCCAGCAGCAGCGTCCGGCCGCGGCCGTCCGGCCCGCTGGCGGGCAGGTGCAGCAGCGGATAGGGGCCGTCGATCACCAGGCCCCGCAGCGTGGCGGGTTCCGGCAGGTCCGGCCGGGGCGGGCTGCCCGGCACGGTGGCGAAGGCCGCGCCCGCCGGATCGCCCGCCGCCAGCCCCAGCAGCAGGCCGAGTCCGGGCAGGCCGAGCAGGGTCGCGGCCAGCGCGCGGCCCACCAGGCGGCGCAGCGCGGGCGGCAGGGTAGCTGACCAGCCGATGAAGAAGCCGCCGGCCTCGGCCGCGGGCGCCACCGGCCCCGGCAGGGCCAGCGGCTCCACCCGCGTCCCCGGCGGGTTCGGCCGCGGGTCGAGCAGCAGCGTCGGGCCATCCAGCGCCAGGCGGTAGGTGGCCAGCTTCTCGGTATAGGGCGGCGGCGCGCAGCCATCCTCCGGCCGGTACTGGAAGCCGTGCCAGGGGCAGGTGATGCAGCCATCGACGATCCGCCCCTCGCCCAGCGGTCCGTTCTGATGCGCGCAGAGATTGGTCACGGCGGACAGCCGGCCCTGGTGGCGGAAGATCGCCACCGCCTCCCCTTCCGGCGGATGCACCACCAGCGCAGCCCCCTCCGGCACCGCATCGGCGCGGCCGAGGCGCAGCCAGGGCGCCGCGCCGCGGGCGCGCCGCGCCCGGTCGGCCGCCCGCTGCTGCAGCGCCGCCGCCAGGTGCAGGCCGGCCACCAGCGCCGTGCAGGCCAGCAGCAGGGCGGCCAGTGCCGGGTTTGCGGCATCCTGCAGCGCACCGAAGGCGATATGCGCCGTGGCCAGCGCATAGGCGGGGTAGATCGCCATGTGCAGCGCCTTCCAGGCGGCGGGCGTCAGGTAGGACAGGAAGAAGTCGTGGCTGGTGGCGGCCAGGGCGAAGAGGATCAGCAGCGCCAGGATGCCGGGCGGCAGGAAGGGCAGGCCCCATGCCAGCCCGGGCGCCGGCTCGCTGGACAGCAGGGCCACCAGCGGCGGCAGGGGGCTATAGGCGAAGTACCAGCCCAGCACCTCCAGCGCATGCGCCAGCGCCACCAGGAAGGTCAGCACGCCGAGGTGGCGGCGGTTGTAGAGCAGCGGCAGCGCGGCCGGCGCCAGCCGCGCCAGCGGCCCGATCGCCAGCGCCGCCGAGAGCAGCAGGAAGGCGCAGCTGCCATAGGCGCGCATCGCCAGGCTCTGCCCATCCATCTCCTGGCCGGAAAGCCGCGGCGCGAGATGCAGGAAGGCGATCAGATAGCCGAGCACGCCGAGCAGCAGCGCCGCGTCATAGAGCCGCTTGGCCGGCGTCCAGGAGACGGGGCGGTGGCGCGCGCTCATGCGGCCGCGCCCGGCGGGACCAGGCGAGTTGGCGCCTCCACCCCCGGCCCGTTGCGCAGCGCGAAGGCGGCCGCCAGCAGCAGCAGCGGCAGCAGCAGCGCGAGGAGGATCCAGGCCGCCAGATGGGCGCGCCGGTGCCGCAACCGCATCCGCTCAGCCCCCGCCGGGGCGGGCGGCCAGCGCCGCCCAGCGCCACAGCACCCAGGGCCACAGCAGGGCCAGGCCCGGCAGCAGCAGCGGGCGCATGCCATAGGCGCCGCGCGAAGCGGGATCCACCCGCTCGATGCCGAAGACGAGGAAGACGACGGCCACGGCCAGGCCGGCCAGCGCGTAACCCTGGGCGGCCGCGACCACGGCCTCCGCGATCCAGATCGGCATTGCTGCGCCTCCACGGCCCGGGCGGGGCGCCCGGCATGCGTGGCTTCGCCGCCTGCCGCGGCGGGGTTACGCCGCCTCCAGCAGCTCCCGCAGCGCCTGCACCGCCGTGGCATAGCCCGCGGCGCCCAGGCCCGCGATCACCGCCGTGGCCACGGTGGAGACCAGGCTGCGGTGATAGATCGCCTCCCGCCGATGGATGTTCGAGATATGCAGCTCGATGATCGGGCCCTTGAACATCTTCAGCGCATCGAGCACGGGGATGGAGGTGAAGGTCAGGCCCGCCGGGTTGATGACGATGCCGGCGGCCTCCGCATCCGTCGCCTCATGGATCCAGTCCACCAGCTGGCCTTCGTAATTGGTCTGGCGGAAGACCAGGCTGTCCGACCCGGCCGCGGCGCGGCACAGCGCCTCCACCTCGGCCAGGGTGGTGCGGCCATAGATCTCCGGCTCCCGCTTGCCCAGGCGGTTGAGATTGGGGCCGTTCAGCACATGGATGGTCCGGGGCAAGGCTTTCGTTCCTCCTGGCAGGGCGGTCAGCCCTGGTAGCCGAAGCGGCGGGGCAGCCAGAGCACGATCTCCGGCACGAAGGTCAGCAGCATCAGCGCGCCGATCATGGCGAGCAGGAAGGGCAGCGTATGGCGCACGACGGCGGAAATCGGCGCGCCCGACAGCTTGGCCACGATGAACAGCAGCAGGCCGTAGGGCGGCGTGACCAGGCCGATCATGATGTTCACCACGACGACGATGCCGAAATGCACCATGTCCACGCCCAGCGCCTGCGCCGTCGGCACCAGCACCGGCACCACCACCAGCAGGATGGTGCTGCCTTCCATCAGGCAGCCCAGCACCAGCAGGACCAGGTTCACCACCAGCAGGAATTCGAGGCGCGAGAGATTCCACCCCGCCAGCAGGTCGCGCACCATGTTCGGCACGTTCTCGCTGGTGATGACGTAGTTGAAGGCGAGCGCGCCGGCGATCAGCATGCCGATGGCGGCGGTGGCGCGCGCGCTGTCCACCACGGCGGCATAGGTCTGGCGCAGCGTCAGGCTGCGGTAGAACAGCGCGGCGATGAGATAGGCATAGGCGGCCGCGACGGCGGCGGCCTCGGTCGGCGTCATCACGCCGCCATAGATGCCGCCCAGCAGGATCACCGGCATCAGCAGCGCCGGGAAGGCCTCCAGCGTCAGGCGCGGCACCTCGCGCAGCGGCACGCGCTCCGCGATCGGGAAGTCGTGCCGATGCGCCATCCAGGTATTGATGCCCATCTGCGCCAGCGCCATCAGCAGGCCCGGGATCACGCCGGCCAGGAAAAGGTAGCCGATCGAGGCATCGGCCACGAGCGCATAGAGCACCATGGGGATGGAGGGCGGGATGATCGGCCCGATCACCGCCGTCACCGCCGTCAGCGCCGCGGCATAGCTGCGCGGATAGGCGCCGCCGCTGGCCATCATGTCGATCTGCACCTTGCCGCTGCCGGCGGCATCGGCGATGGCGGAGCCGGACATGCCGGCGAAGATCACGCTCTGCACGATGTTCACATGGCCGAGCCCGCCACGCAGCCGGCCGACCAGCAGGTTGCAGAAGCGCAGCAGCCGGTCCGTCAGGCTGCCCGCATTCATCAAGCCGGCGGAGAAGATGAACAGCGGCACGGCCAGCAGCACATAGCTGCCGTTCAGCCCGTTCAGCACCTGCTCCGCCGCGATCGACATGTCCTGCCCGGTGGCGCCGAGATAGATGATGCTGGCGACGATCATGGCGAGGCCGAGCGGCAGGCCCATCACGGACAGGCCGAGCAGCGCGAGGATCGACAGCGTGAAGGGACTCACGCCCGGCCTCCCGCGATGGCGCGCCAGGCGATGGCGGCGTGGCGCACCATCATCGCCACGGCGAAGATCAGCCAGACCGAATAGAGGATGTCGAAGCGGATGCCGAGATAGGCGCTGCGCTCCACCTTCATGAAGGTCACGTAGTCCACCATCGCCGGCAGCGACCAGCCGAAGACGGCCACCACGGCAAGGCCGGTGACCGCATCGCAGAAGCGCCGGGCACCGTCGCCCAGCGCGCCATAGAGCACGTCGAAGCGGATCTCCTCCTCGTCCCGCAGCACCAGGGCGGCGCCCCAGAGCACGCCCCAGACCCAGGTCAGTGTCGAGAGCTCCGCCGTCCAGCTCAGCGGCGCGTTCAGCACGTAGCGCGTGACGATCTGCAGCAGGAAGGCCACGAACATGGCGATCAGCAGCAGGGAGAGCAGGTTCTCGGCGCGCCGCCTGGCCCAGCCGAACAGGCGGCACGCCAATTCCATCGGCTCAGCGCACCGCGGCGACGCGATCGAGGATCCCGGCCGGCCAGCTCTGCGACTGCGCGGAGGCCAGGTAGCGGCGCTGCGCCTCGGCGCGGAAGGCATCCTGGTTCGGCGTATAGACCTCCAGCCCCTGGCCGCGGAAGAAGGCCAGCATCTCCTCCTCCTGCGCCACGTGGCGGCGCGTGCTCTCGTCGATCGCCTTGTCGGCGGCGGCCTGCACCGCCTGCTTCTGCGCCGGGGTCAGCGCATCCCAGACGCGGGCGGAGACGGAAAGCAGGTCATAGGCGACCAGGTGGCTGGTCAGCACGAATTGCGTCGTCACTTCATGAAAGCGCATGGTGCGGCTGGTGGGCAGCGGATTGTCCTGGCCATCGACGGTGCCGGATTGCAGCGCGGTGTAGAGCTCGGCGAAGGCCACCGGCGTCGGGTTCGCGCCCAGCGCCTCGCCCAGGAACTGCCAGGTCTCGCCCGGCGGCATGCGCAGCTTCAGCCCGCGCATATCGGCCGGCGTCGAGATGCGCGTGCGCGGCCGCAGGTTCACGTGCCGGGTGCCGAAATAGAGCGGGCCCAGGATATGCACGTTCAGCTGCTCGCGCGCCATGCGGTTGAACTCGGCGCCGATCGGGCCGGCGAAGACCTTGCGCATGTGGTCGGCGTCGCGGAACAGATAGGCCGAGGCCATGACCGACCAGGCCGGGATCTGCCGCGACAGGTCCTGCGGCGAGAGATTGGCCATCTCCACATTGCCGCGCTGGATCGCCACCAGCTCCGTGCCCTGGCGGAACAGCGTGGCGTTCAGGTGCAGCTCCACATCGAAGTCCGAGGCCAGGTCGCGCTGGAAGCCGCGCATGGCATCGGCGCGGATGTCCTGGTCGGAGAAGACGGCGGTGAAGCGCAGCCGGCGGCGCGACTGGGCGCGGGCGCCCGCCAGGGGTGCGGCGCCGAGCAGCGCGGCGCTGGCCAGCAGGGAACGGCGGCCGAGGGGCGATGACATGCGTGTTTCCTTCCCGGGAGACTGTTGGAAGGAACGCTATGTCGGCGGATCGGTGCTATCAAGAGCGAATTTACAGATCGTTGGATATTTGGCCGATCATCATGTGTTGCCCATGACGCCCGCCCGGGCTGATACTCCGCGCATGAGCGAGGTTGCAGCATGATCGCCGGGCCTGCCCGTGCCCCGGCTGGCCTTGGCGATACGCCGGGCGAGGTGGCCTATCGCCGCCTGCGCGCCGATGTCATCACCGGGCACCTCGCCCCCGGCCGCAAGCTGGGGCTGGAGGAATTGCGTCTGGCCTATGGCGCCGGCGTCTCCACGCTGCGGGAGGCGCTGACCCGCCTGGCCTCGGAGGAGCTGGTGGTGGCGGAAGGCCAGCGCGGCTTCCGCGTGGCGCCGGTCTCGGCCGAGGATTTCGCCGAGATCGCCGATCTCCGCCTGCTGCTGGAGCGCCACGCGATCCGTGAGTCCTTCGCCGCCGGCGACCTGGATTGGGAAGGACGCGTGGTGGGCGCGCATCACAAGCTGGCCACGCTGGAGCGGCGCCTGCTGGCCGGCCAGGCGGCGGATCCGGTGGTGTGGAAGCGCTACGACCTGGAATTCCACCAGGCGCTGATCGAGGCCTGCGGCTCCGCCGTGCTGCTGGAGACCTATGGCGCCGCCTATGACCGCTACCTGCGCTACCAGATGGTCGCCGTGGTGTTCCGCGGCGCCGTGGCGGCGGAGCAGCATGCGGCGCTGCTGGATTGCGCCCTGAAGCGCGACGCCGACCGCGCCTGTCGGGTGCTGGAGGCGCATGTGGCGAGCTGCGTCGAGCATGTGGCGCAGACCGGCGCGCTGCTGCCCTTCGCCCCGCGGCGGACCGCCGAGCCACGCCGGGCGATGGCCCGATGACCGGCATCACCGAGGCCGAGACCGCCGGCGAGCGGGCCTATCGGCAGATCCGCGGCGATATCCTGCGCAACGTCCTGGCCCCCGGGCAGAAGCTGAAGCTGGACGCGCTGCGCGACGCCTATGGCGCCGGCATCGGCACGCTGCGGGAGACGCTGAACCGGCTGGTGGCGGAACGCCTGGTGCTGGCCGAGGGCCAGCGCGGCTTCGAGGTGGCACCCTTCTCCGCGGCGGAGCTGCGCGAACTGGCCAATCTGCGCCTGCTGCTGGAAGGCCATGCGCTGGAGCAGGCCTTCCGCGCGGGCGATGTGGAATGGGAGGCGCATGTCGTCGCCGCCAACCACAAGCTGGCGCAGATGGAGGAAAGGCTGGGCGCGGGCGATGCCACGGCGCTGGATCCCTGGCGGCGCTTCGATTCGCAGTTCCACCAGACGCTGATCTCCGCCTGCGGCTCGCGCACGCTGATGGCAACCCATGCCGCCGTCTTCGACCGCTACCAGCGCTACCAGAACCGCGCACTCGGCTTCCGTGGCGAGATCGCGGTGCGGGAGCATGCGGCGCTCTGCGACTGCGCGCTGCGGCGGGACGCGGTGACGGCGCGGCAGGTGCTGGCGCGGCATATCCTGGGCGGCGTCGACCACGCGCTGGCGCAAGGCGGCCCCTGAGGCTGGGTGACGAGCGCTGCCGCATGCTATGGCATTGCGGTGAACCGCAGGGTCCACCCGCATGGTGCCTCCACCCGCAACGCCACCCCCTTCGCCCCGACCGCGCATGCCCGAACAGACGCGGCGCGAGATCCTGGAGGCCGCGACGGCCGAGTTCTCCGAAAAGGGATTTGCGGGCGGAAGGGTGGACCGCATCGCCGCACGCACCCGCACCACCAAGCGCATGATCTACTACTATTTCGGCGGCAAGCAGCAGCTCTATGCCGCGGTGCTGGAGCGCCTCTATGGCGGCATGCGCGATGCCGAGGCGGCGCTGGAGCTGGAGGCGCTGCCGCCGCGCGAGGCGCTGGAGCGCCTGGTCGGCGTCACCTTCGACCACCACGCGGCGCATCCCGAATTCGTCCGCCTGGTCAGCGTGGAGAATATCCATGGCGGCCGCATCGTGGAGCTTTCCGCCACCATCCGCGAACGCAATGCGGCGGTGATCGGCCTGCTTGAGGCGCTGCTGGCGCGCGGGGCGGCGGAGGGCGCCTTCCGGCCGGGGATCGATGCGCTGGACCTGCACATGCTGATCTCCGCCTTCTGCTTCCACCGCATCTCCAACCGCCACACGCTGCGCGCCATCTTCGGCCGCTGCACGACGCAGCCGGAGGTCGCGGGCGCGCAGCGGCGCATGATCACGGAAGCGGTGCTGCGCTACGTGAGGCCGTGAGGCTCAGGCGGCCTCCTCCGACATCGCCGCGAAGTGCCGCAGCATGCGGTCCGCATCCGGCTCCCGCCCCGTGAAAAGGCGGAAGGCGCCGACCGCCTGGAACACCGCCATGCCGCCGCCGTCCAGCGTGCGGCAGCCGAGCGCCCGCGCCGCGCGCAGCAGGGCGGTCTCCAGCGGGAAATAGACGATTTCCGCCACCCAGAGGCCGGGATGCAGCCATTCCACCGGCAGCGGCGTGCCCGGCAGCTTGGCCATGCCGACCGGCGTGCAGTTCACCAGCCCATCGGCCGCGGCCACTTCGCCTTGCAGGTCGTCACAGGCCTCGGCGCGGCCGGCGCCGAAGCGGGCCGCCAGGCTTTCGGCCAGCGCCGCCGCTCGCCCCGGATCGGTGTCGCTGATCGAAAGCCGCTGCACGCCCTGCTCCAGCAGCGCATGCGCCACCGCCGCCCCGGCCCCGCCGGCGCCCAGCTGCACCACCCGCGCCCGCGGCACATCCGGCAGGCCGCGGGCAAAACCCTCGGCGAAGCCGGAGCAGTCGGTATTGTGGCCGATGCGGCGCCCGTCACGCAGCACCACGGTGTTCACCGCCCCCAGCGCGCGGGCCTCGGGCGAGATCTCGTGCAGCAGGGGCAGCACCGCCTGCTTGCAGGGGAAGGTGATGTTCAGGCCCTGGAAGCCCATGCGCTCGGCCGCCGTCAGCAGCTCCGGCAGCGCCTGCGGCCCCAGCCGCAGGGGGTCCAGGTCGATCAGCCGGTAGATCAGGCGCAGCCCCTGCTCCGCCCCTTCCCGCTCATGCATCGCGGGCGTGCGGGAGGCCTGGATGCCCTGGCCGATCAGCCCGGCGAGGATGGCGGGGCGCTGGTCCCAGGTGGTCATCGGCATGCTCCTCCGCGCGGCGGCTTGATCGGCTTTTGAACCAACTGGTACATTGGCTTCAAGTGGGCCATTTGACCGGGGGGCGCATGCCAGCACCGCACCCGGGATTGCGGAGGACGCCGTGACGCCGCGCGAGCATCTGCCGACCTCCATCGCCACCGTCTGCCTCTCGGGCACCCTGCCCGACAAGCTGGAGGCCGCCGCCGCCGCCGGCTTCGACGGCGTGGAGATCTTCGAGAACGACCTGCTGACCTTCGACGGCACCCCCGCCGAGGTGCGGCGGATGTGCGAGGAGCTGGG
This sequence comes from Falsiroseomonas sp., assembly GCF_051860665.1. Taxonomy (GTDB): domain Bacteria; phylum Pseudomonadota; class Alphaproteobacteria; order Acetobacterales; family Acetobacteraceae; genus Falsiroseomonas. The sequence goes on along the minus strand of NZ_JBHYDM010000007.1, from coordinate 161,375 downwards.
CCTCGCCATCACCATCTTCCAGCCCTTCCGCGACTTCGAGGCGATGCCGGAGCCGCAGCGAGCGCGCAACCTGGACCGCGCCGAGCGCAAGTTCGACATCATGCAGGCGCTGGGGACGGAGCTGATCCTGGTCTGCTCCAATACCCAGCCCGCCACGCTGGACGACCCGGCCCGCGCCGCGGCCGACCTGCGCGAGATGGCCGAGCGGGCCGGGCGGCGCGGCCTGCGCATCTGCTACGAAGCCCTGGCCTGGGGGCGCCACGTGAACCGATGGCGGCAGGCCTGGGACATCGTGCAGCGCGCCGGGCATCCGGCGCTGGGCCTCTGCCTCGACAGCTTCCATACGCTGTCGCTGGGCGACGACCTGGCCGGGCTGGCCGAGGCGGTGCCGGCGGAAAAGCTCTTCTTCCTGCAGCTGGCCGATGCGCCCCGGCTGTCCATGGATGTGCTGTCCTGGAGCCGGCATCACCGGCTGTTTCCCGGCCAGGGCGAGCTGCCCGTCGCCCCCTTCCTGGCGGAGGTCCTGCGCGCCGGCTATGCCGGGCCGCTCTCGCTCGAGATCTTCAACGACGAGTTCCGCGCGGCACCCTCCCGCCGCATCGCGCGCGATGCGCGGCGCAGCCTGACCTGGCTGCGGGACCAGATGGCCCAGGGGCAGGGTGGCGGCGTGCTGCCGGCGCTGCCGCGGCTGAGCGGGCTGGAATTCGTCGAATTCGCGCTGGACCATGCGGCGCGGGCGGAGCTCGGCGGCATGCTCGGCACGCTGGGCTTCCGCCGCGCCGGCACGCATCGCTCGAAGGATGTCGAGCTGTGGCGCAATGGCGGCGCGAACCTGGTGCTGAATGCGGAGCCGGACAGCGCCGCCGCCGAGCGCTTCGAGCAGCTGGGCCCCGCGGTCTGCGCCATGGCGATCCGCGTCGACGATCCCGCGCGCCTCGTCGCCCGCGCCCAGGCGCTGCAATACCCGGTCTGGCGCGAGCGGACGGGGGCGGGCGAGCGCGCCATCCCGGCGATCCGCGCGCCGGACGGCACGCTGATCTACCTGGTGGAGGACCCGGCCCTCGGCGCCCGGCCGATCTGGGAGGACGACTTCCACCTCTCGCCCGCGGCGCAGGAGGCGGGGCATTTCCTGGGCCTGGACCATGCGGCGCAGGCCGTGGCGCCGGGGATGATGGACAGTTTCGTGCTGTTCTACCGCGCCCTGTTCGGCCTGGTGCCGGAGACACTGTGGGAATTGCCGGATCCCTATGGCCTGGTCCGCTCCCGCGCCTTCGTGGCGCCGGATGGCAGCCTGCGCCTGCCGCTGAATGTCTCGGAAAGCACCCGCACCGGCACCGGGCGCTTCGTCTCCGGTCTGGCCGGGGCCGGCGTGCATCATGTGGCGCTGGCCACCGCCGATGCCGCGGCGGTGGTGGACCAGGCCGCGGCGCGCCAGGCGCCGCTGCTCGATATCCCGGAGAACTACTACGAGGATCTCGGCGCCCGCTTCGGCGTGACGGATGCGGAGCTGGCGTCGCTGCGGCAGCGGCACCTGCTCTATGACCGCGACCCGGCCGGCGGGGTCTTCCGCCACGCCTATACCGCCGCCTTCCGCGAGGGTGTCTTCCTGGAGATCGCCGAGCGCAGCGGCGGCTATGCCGGCTTCGGCGCGGCCAATGCGCCGGCCCGCATGGCCGCCCAGCGCCGCAGCGCGCGGGGTGTGCCGCCCGAGATCGGCTAGGGTTCAGCCGAGCATCATCAGGCTCGCATTGCCGCCGGCCGCCGCCAGGTTGGTGCTGACGCTGCGTTCCCGCAGCAGCAGGTCCAGCGGATAGGCGCCCGCGGCATCGGGGACGACCAGCGGCAGGATCGGGCCGGGGCGCGCCGCCAGCGCGGCCTGGATCGGCGCGAGCCGCGCCACATTGCCCTCCGCCAGCACCGCCGCGGCCTCCTCCCCCGCCGCGGCCGGGCGGACCCGCTCGGACAGCGCCGGCGGCAGGCGCTCCGGCACCGCGATGCCGGGGCCGAGGAGCGCGATATTGCCGGCCAGCAGCGCCGCATCCAGCTGCGCCCAGATCGCGCCCGGCTCCGTCCCGCCCAGGCAGAGGACGCGGCCGCGCGGCAGCAGCGTGTAGAGATTGCGCTCCCCCACCGGTCCCGGCAGGTCGATGGCGGCCGGCGGGGCGGCGTGCAGCCGGACCAGGCGCGCGGCGGCGGCGGCATCCCGCGCGGCGAGCCAGTCCCGCCAGGCCTGTGCGGCGGCCGGCACCTCGCCCGGCGCCAGGCCGAGCGGCTGCGGGCAGCGGGCGAGCAGCCGGCGCAGATAGAGCGGCCCGCCCGCCTTCGGCCCGGTGCCGGAGAGGCCATGCCCGCCGAAGGGCTGCACCCCCACCACGGCGCCGACCATGTTGCGGTTCACATAGACATTGCCGGCCGCCGATTGGCGCGTGAGCTGGGCGATGGTCTCGTCGATGCGGCTGTGGGTGCCGAAGGTCAGCGCATAGCCGGTGGCGTTGATTGCCTGCATCAGCCGCGCCTGGTCCTGCCGCCGCCAGCGCAGCACATGCAGCACCGGTCCGAAGATCTCGCCCGTCAGGCGGGAGAGGTCGTCCAGTTCGATGATGGTCGGCGGCACGAAGCTGCCGGTCTCGCAGCCGGGCGGCAGGGCGGCCTGGTGCACGGCGCAGCCGGCGTCGCGCATCGCCGCGACATGGGCGAGGATGCCGTCACGCGCCGCGGCGGTGATGACAGGGCCGATATCGGTGGCGAGCCGATCCGGATTGCCGATGGTGAGCTCCGCCATCGCGCCGCGCAGTATGGCCAGGACCCGGTCGGCCACCTCCTCCTGCAAACACAGCACGCGCAGCGCGGAGCAGCGCTGGCCGGCGCTGTCGAAGGCGGAGGCGATGACATCGCCCACCACCTGCTCGGCCAGGGCGGAGGAATCCACCACCATGGCATTCTGGCCGCCGGTCTCGGCGATCAGCGGCACCGGCCTGCCATCCGGGTTCAGGCGCTGCGCCAGCTGCCGCGCGATGAGCCGCGCCACCTCGGTGGAGCCGGTGAAGACCACGCCGTGGATCCGCGCATCGCCGACCAGCTGCGCGCCCACCGCGCCATCGCCGGGCAGCAGTTGCAGGGCATCCGGCGGCACGCCGGCCTCGTGCAGCAGGGCGACGGCCTGGGCGGCGATCAGCGGCGTTTCCTCCGCCGGCTTGGCCAGCACCGGATTGCCGGCAGCGAGCGCGGCAGCGACCTGGCCGGTGAAGATGGCGAGGGGGAAGTTCCAGGGCGAGATGCAGGCCACCGGGCCGAGGGCGACATGCGTGGCATTGTCGAAGTCCCGCGCCGCCTGGCTGGCGTAGTAGCGCAGGAAGTCCACCGCCTCCCGCAGCTCGGCCACGGCATTGCCCAGGGTCTTGCCGGCCTCGCGCACCAGCAGGCCGAGCAGCGGCACGCGGCGCGCCTCCATCAGCGCGGCGGCGCGTTGCAGGCAGGCGGCGCGGGCGGCGGGGGGCGTGGCCTGCCAGGGGGCGGCGGCGGCGCGAGCCAGGGCGGCCTCCACCTCGGCCGGCGTGGCCCAGGCGGCCTGGCCGACCAGGTCGCGCGCATCGGCCGGGTTGCGGCCGGGCTGCCAGGGGCCGGCGGCGGGGCCCGGCGGTGCGGCGCGCCAGTCCTGGGTCGCGCTGTCGCGCAGCGCCTCCGCCAGGCTGGCCAGCGTGGCCTCGTCCGCCAGGTCGTGCCCGGTGGAATTCTGCCGGTCGGGCGCGAAGAGCTCGGGCGGGCGGGCGATGCGCGGATGCGGCGCGCCGGGCGTTGGCATGGCCGCGACCTGCTCGGCAGGGTCCGCCGCAAGCTCCGCCACCGCCACCTTCGGGTCCTGCACCCGGTTGACGAAGGAGGAATTGGCGCCGTTTTCCAGCAGCCGGCGCACCAGATACGCCAGCAGCGTCTCATGCGTGCCGACGGGAGCGTAGATGCGGCAGGGGCGGTCCAGCTTCGCCGGGCCGACCACCTCCTCATACAGCGGCTCCCCCATGCCGTGCAGGCACTGGAACTCGTACTGGCCGGGGTGGAAGTCCGGGCCCGCCAGGCTGTGGATGGCGGCGAGGGTGGCGGCATTGTGCGTGGCGAATTGCGGGAAGACCGCATCCGGCGCCGCCAGCAGTTTGTTGGCGCAGGCCAGGTAGGAGACATCGGTATGCGGCTTGCGGGTGAAGACCGGGAAATCCGCCAGCCCGTCCAGCTGCGCCCGCTTGATCTCGCTGTCCCAATAGGCGCCCTTCACCAGCCGGACCATCAGCCGGTGCCCGGTGCGGCGGGCGAGGTCCACCAGCCAGTCCAGCACATGCGGCGCGCGCTTCTGGTAGGCCTGCACGACGAAGCCGATGCCGTTCCAGCCGGCCAGCTGGGGGTCCAGGCACAGCGCCTCCAGCAGGTCGAGCGACAACTCCAGCCGGTCCGCCTCCTCCGCATCGATGTTGAGGCCGATGTCGTGGCGGCGCGCCAGCCGCGCGAGGCCGAGCAGGCGCGGCAGCAGCTCGTTCATCACGCGGTCCTGCTGCGCGCGGCTGTAGCGCGGATGCAGGGCGGAGAGCTTGATGGAGATGCCGGGCCCCTCGTAGGGGCCGCGCCCCGCGGCGGCCTGGCCGATGGCCCGGATCGCGGCCTCATAGGCCGCGGCGTAGCGGGTGGCGTCCTCGGCCGTGGTCGCGGCCTCGCCCAGCATATCGTAGGAATAGCGGAAGCCGCGCGCCTCCAGCGGGCGCGCCCGGGCCAGTGCCTCCGCGATGGTCTGGCCGGTGACGAATTGCTCGCCCAGCAGCCGCATCGCCATGTCGATGCCCTTGCGGATCAGCGGCTCCCCGCCCTTGGCCAGCAGGCGGGTCAGCGCCTGGGCCAGGCCGGTCTCATCCGCGGTGCCGACCAGCTTGCCGGTGACCACCAGGCCCCAGGTGGCGGCATTGACGAAGAGCGAGGGGGATTGCCCGACATGGCGGCGCCAGTCGCCGCTGCCGACCTTGTCGCGGATCAGCGCATCCCGCGTCGCGCTGTCCGGGATGCGCAGCAGCGCCTCCGCCAGGCACATCAGCGCGACGCCTTCCTGGGAGGAGAGCGCGTATTCCTGCACCAGCCCCTCCACCGCGCCGCGCTGGCCCTTGGCGCGCAGCGCGGTGACCAGCCGGGTGGCCAGGGCGCTGGCCTGGCGGCTGGTCTCGGGCGGCAGGGTGGCGACGGGCAGCAGGCCGGCGAGGCATGCGGCCTCGGGCTGGCGGCAGGCGGCGGTGATCCGGGCCCGCAGGGCGGAGCGGGGCGGCAGCGGGGTGAGGCAGGCGAAGGGGGGCATGGGCGGCGCCTCCGGCAGTGGCGATCCCTGCTGTAGAGCGACTGCTGCCGAAGGGGCTTCGTATTTTCGGACCAGATGCCGAATCATTCCTGGCCAAGGGCCGCGGACTGCGCAAATGCTTCGGTCATGGATGATACCGACCGACGCCTCCTCCGCCTGCTGCAACGCGATGGCCGCATGTCCAATGTGGAACTGGCGAAGCAGGCGAATCTCAGCCAGGCCGCGACCTCGGAGCGCATCCGGCGGCTGCAGCGGGACGGCGTGATCGAGGGCTATTCGGTGCGGCTGAACCCGAGCCGGCTGGACCGCGCGCTGCTGGTCTTCGTCGAGATCACGCTGGACCGCACCAGCACCACCGTCTTCGACGATTTCGCCGCCGCGGTGCGCCGCATGCCCGAGATCATGGAATGCCACATGCTGGCCGGCGGCTTCGATTACCTGATCAAGGTGCGGGTGCGCGACATGGTCGCCTATCGCCGCTTCCTGGGCGAGAGCCTGGTGGCGCTGCCGGGCATCCGCCAGACGCACACCTATACGGTGATGGAGGAGGTGAAGAGCACCGGCGACCTGCCGATCTGACCCGCCCCGCCTTCCGCCGCATCAAACGAAAACGGCTTCGCCCTCCGCGAGGAGGACGAAGCCGCCTGTCGTGATGGACGGGCGCCGCATCCGGCGCCCGTCCCGTCGGATCAGAGCACGAAGTCGCTGGCGCTCAGCGTCTTCAGCCCGGTGAGCTCGATCGTCATGTCGCGGACATTGTCCCCGTCCAGGCCGATATTGATGAAGGTATTGCCGTTGTACTGGTGATAGCTCACCTGGCCTGCCCCCATCGCTGCCCCCGCCGAGCTCGAGACCTGGCCCAGGAAGACGAAGTCCTGCAGCCCCTCCAGGTCCAGATTCGCATCCAGACCCGACAGGTCGATCAGGTCCCCCGCGCCGAAGTCCGTCACCACGTCGCGGCTGCTGGTGACCGCGCCGCAATCCGCCTCGCAGCTCCACACGAAGCGGTCGTTCCCCGCGCCGCCGGTCAGCATGTCCTTCCCCGCGCCGCCCGTCAGCACATCGTCGCCACCCGCGCCCGACAGCGTGTCGTTCATCGACCCGCCCGTCAGCACATCGGCCCCGGCGCCGCCCACCAGGTTCGCCCGCACGCCCGCGAAGCTCGCCCCGCTCAGCACCTGCGATCCGGTGATCTCCACCATGAAGTCGCGCACGCCATCCCCATCCACGCCGCCAATCAGGAAGGTGTCGCCGCCGAATTGGAAGACCCACAGCTCACCCGCATTCGCCGCCGTGTTGCTCGTCGTCACGCCGCGGAACACGAAGCTCTGCGTCCCCGACACCGTCGTATTGGCATCGAAGCCGCTCAGGTCGATCACATCGCCCTCGCTCCAATCCGTGATGACATCGCGCCCCGCCGCCGTCGCCGCGCTCTCGCTCGCCGAGGTGAAGACGAAGGTGTCCGCACCCTCGCCGCCCGTCAGCTGGTCCTTGCCCGCGCCGCCGATCAGCGTATCCTCGCCCGCCGCGCCCTGCAGCGTGTCGTTGCCCGCGCCGCCCGACATCCAGTCGTCGCCCACCCGGCTGCGCAGCAGGTTCGCCCCGCCATTGCCCACCAGGATATCGTCATAGGCCGAGCCTTCCAGGTTCTCGATGCTGAGGAAGGTATCCCCCAACGCCTCGCCCGTATTCTCGCGCACCCCGCTGAGGTCCACCGTCACCCCGATGCTGGAGGAGCGGTAGCTCGCGAAGTCGTTGCCCGTGCCGCCGATCAGCTCGTCCGCCCCGAGCCCGCCTTCCAGCGTGTCGTTGCCTTCGAAACCCTGCAGCGAGTCATCGCCCAGGCCGCCGACCAGCTGGTTCGTGCTCGTGTTGCCGCGGATGAAGTCGTCGCCGTCGGTGCCGATGACATTCTCGATGCTCTGCAGCGTATCGCCCTGCGCATCGCCGAGCGCCTGCGCCTGGTCCTTCAGGTTGACGGAGATCGCCTCCAGCCCGCCGGCATAACTCACCCAGTCATTGCCATCGCCGCCGATCAGCATATCGGCGCCGACCCCGCCTTCCAACGTATCGGCCAGCGTGCCGCCGGTCAGCGTATCCGCGCCGTCGCCGCCGATCAGCAGGTTCTCGCCCTCGTCATTGCCGGTCAGCGCATTGGCGCCGGCATTGCCGACGAGGGTGATGCCCACGCCCGCAGCAAGGCCAGTGGCATTGATGTTCAGCGCCGTCGTGCCAGCGGTCGCCTGGACTTCCTCCACGCCGGTCACGCCCTCGGTCAGCACCAGCGTCTCGGCCGTGACGCTGGTGAAAAGGATGACGTCGTTGCCTTCGCCGCCGTCGATCACCTCGCCCGTGGCATGCTGTGCCGCCGTGCCGATCCGGAACAGGTCGTTGCCCAGCCCGCCCAGCAGCGTATCCGCGCCACTATCCCCTGCCAGCGTGTCGTCGCCCGCCCCGCCGGTGAGGATATTGTCCCCCGCATCGCCATGCAGCGTGTCGTTGTGGTCCGAGCCGATGATATTCTCGATCCCGCTCAGCACGTCGCCCGCGGCATCGCCACCGGCACCGACCGCCGACCCGGCCGAGAGGTAGAACTGCACCGCATCGGTCGAGGCCGAATAGTCGGCCGTATCGAGACCCGTGCCGCCATCCAGCGTATCGGCACCCGCGCCGCCCGCCAGCGTGTCGTCGCCCGCGTCGCCCATGAGCGAGTCATTGCCGAGGCCGCCCAGGAGCGCATCGGCGCCGTCATTGCCCGACAGGATATTGTCGGCGTCGGAGCCGGTGATCGCATCATCCAGCGCGCCGCCCTCGGCTTGCTCGAAGCCCGTCACCGTCATGCTTTGCGCAGTGCCGCCGGCGGCCACCAGGGTCTCGGCGCCGAGATCGATCGTGAAACTGCGAACGGTCTCGCCCGAGGCATCGATCAGATCCGCAAGTCCCGTGGTGCCCACCAGCGTCTCGATCGAGGAGAGCGAATCCGTGCCGCAGAGGCCAACATCGTTGTAGCGCGCAAGCTCATTGGCCAGCGTCCCGAAGACCACCCGCGAATCCACTGCCGCGCTGTAGTCCACAACGTCGAGGCCATCGCCGCCGAGGAGGCGGTTCGAGCCAGAGCCGCCCTCCAGCGTGTCGTTGCCGGCGCCGCCCTGCAGCAGGTCATCGCCGCCAGCGCCCTGCAAGAGATCGTCGCCGTCGTTGCCGTTCAGCGTGTCGTCGTTGGAACCGCCGTTCAGCCGGTTCGCCCCCGCATTGCCCTGGATGAGGTCCATGCCGGAACCACCGACCGCGTGCTCGAAGCCGATGACGCTGTCGGTGCCGCCTACATAGTTGGCCTCCCCCGTATCAAGATAGAGCGCAACGCCGGTGCTGTCCCACTCGTAGCTGACGGTGTCGTTGCCCTCGCCGCCGATCAGCGTATCGCCGCCCGCCATCGTGTCGCCCGCATTGCCGCGGCCGCTGATGAAGTCGTCGCCCGAACCGCCATCCAGGATGTTAGAGAAGCTGTCGCCCAGGAGCGTGTCGTTGCCCGAACCACCGGTCACGTATTCGATCGAGATCAGCGTGTCGCCCGCCGCATCCCCGGTCGCGGCACTCGGATCCTGCAGGTCTACCACCAGCCCCGTCGTCGCGGTGGCGTAGGAGACCAGGTCGTAGCCCTCCCCGCCATCCAGCGTGTCGGCGCCCGCGCCGCCCACCAGCGTGTCGTCGCCCGCCCCGCCCATCAGCAGGTTGTCGGCGGCATCGCCGGTCAAGGTATCGCCGAAGGCGGAGCCCAAGACCGCCTCGATGTCCTGGAGATTATCGCCCTCCGCATGCCCGCCCTCGCCGCTCTGCGTCGAGAGGTCGACGCGCACCGCCGCATCGGAGCTCGCATAGCTGGCCAGGTCGAAGCCCTCGCCACCCGTCAGCCCGTCAGCGCCCGCGCCGCCTTCCAGCGTATCGTCGCCGTCCCCGGCGATCAGCAGATCGGCCTCATCCAGGCCCTGCAACAGATTGGCCGTCGCATTGCCATACAGCGTATCGGCATGCTGCGAGCCGCGCAGACCCTCGATGGAGACGTAGGCATCGCGCTGCGCCTCGTTGTTGGTGCCGGTCAGCGTATTGCGGAAGCCCTCCAGCGTGGCCTGGACGCCTGCGGCCGCATTCTCATAGGTCGCGATGTCGAAGCCATCGCCGCCATTCATCGCATCGGCGCCGAGCCCGCCCTCCAGCGTGTCGTTGCCCGCGCCGCCATAGAGCGCGTCGGCACCCGCCAGGCCGCGCAGCACATTGTCCTGCTCGTCGCCATAGAGCGCATCGGCGAAGGCCGAGCCCTCCAGGTTCTCGATCGAGACATAGCTGTCATAGGCAGCGTCACCCGTATTGGGCGATTCGTAATAGAGGGGACCGAAGCCGGGCGCGACCTGCTCCAGCACGGCCGTGACGCCCGTGGTGGCATTGGCGTAGCTCGCCGTATCGATGCCGTCGCCGCCATCCAGCAGGTCGCCGCCGGCGCCGCCGACCAGCGTGTCGTTGCCGCTCGCGCCGGCCAGGTCATTCTCCTCGGCATCGCCGACCAGCAGGTCGTCGAACTGGCTGCCGACCGCCGCCTCGATCGAGACCAGCTCGTCCACATTGTCGCCGTGCATGGCGAGGCCGAGGTCGAGCCGGACCTCCACCGCCGTCTCACGTGCGATATAGAGCGCCGTGTCGAAGCCCGAGCCGCCGAGCAGCAGGTCGTTGCCGTCGCCGCCGGCCAGCACGTCATCCCCGTAGCCGCCATCCAGGATATCGTCACCCGCCAGGCCGAGCAGGATGTTGTCGACGTAGCCCCCCGCCCCGCTGACATCGCCGATGATCCAGTCATCCGCCATCGTGCCGATGACGCCCTCGATATCCACCAGCACCTGGCCGCTCGCCGCCAGTCCGCTCTGCTGCGTCGGGTCGAGCGAGACCACCACGCCGTCCTCGAACTCCTCACCGAGGTAGACGACCCAGTCGGTGCCGCAGCCGCCGATCAGCGTGTCCGCACCCAGGGAGGCGATGAAGATATCGGTAGATCCGCCGCCATCGAGCAGATTGGCCTGCGCATCGCCGCGCAGGAGGTCGGTCTCATCGGTGCCGATCACGCCCTCGACCGCCTCCAGCGTATCCTCGCCGCTGCCGTGATCTCCGCGCGATTCCGACAGGTCGACGCGGATGCCCGACTCGTGATCGCTGTAGTCGGCAATGTCGAAGCCCTCGCCGCCCTGCAGCAGGTTGGAACCCTCGCCACCCGACAGCAGGTCGTCACCCGCTCCGCTGTCCAGCGTATCGTTGCCCTCGCCACCGGCCAGGCTATCCGCGCCGGAACCGGAGACGATGGAATCGTCGCCATCGCCCGCATCCAGAAGCGTCGCCGCGGCGCCGGTGTCGAGGAAGCTGTCATCGCCGCCGAACAGCGCGTATTCGAGGAAGCCGCGACCATTGGTGACGGTGGCCGCGGAGTCGACCGTGATGGTCAGGGCATTCTGCGCCATCCCGTCGAATTCGTTGTTGTTGTTGTTCTGGCTGTCATAGACGCCGATATAGGCATTCTCGAAGCTGTTGCCGCTCAGCACATGTGGCGCGTCATAGGTGTCGAGCGGCCCCCAGGGCGCCTCGATGAAGACGCCGATCGTCAACTGGCCGAAGTCATTGTCCGAGACGGTCACCGCCGTGCCGGCCTCATAGAGGCCAACGCCGACCGAGCCCATCGTCTCGATCGGCGCGGAGAGATCCGCGGGCCCGGAGATCGTATTGCCGGTGATCTCGAGCGTGCCGGACTGGCGGACCAGGATGCCGGTTGCCGAATAGCCCGGGCTGCCGGGGGCGATGTCGCTGATGGTATTGTTGCGGATGATGCCAGTGGTGCCATCGCGCCCGTTGCCGGCCGCGGAGCCGATCTGCATCCCGTTCTGGTTCGACTTGCCCCGCTCGCCGCTGGCGATGATGGTATTGTCCTCGATCAGGACGTCCAGCTTCGGACCCCAGGCGATGATGCCCGTCTTCTGGAAGTCGGTGATGGTGCTGTCGCGCACCTCCAGCGTCACCACCTCCTCCAGCGCGCCGCTGCCTTCGGCCAGGATGCCGTAGTTGGTCGAGAAGCCGGAGAGGCTGCCATCCTGCTCCAGCGGCTCGCGGATGCCGGTGATGGTCACCTCCTCGATCACCGCGGAGGAATTGGTGACTGCGATCCCCACCATGGAGTCGTCCGAGGAGGCCGCCGCCTGGCCGCGCCCGTCGATGGTGATGCCGCGCACCGTCACCGCGCCCTCCGCCGGGTCGGCAACGCTCAGCTGCAGGATCGCATAGGTCGCCCAGCCGTTGATCGTCGTGCTCGTCTGCACCAGCCCGGCGGTGTCCGGCGCTTCCAGGGTGATGTCGTGGCCTTCCGCCGCCTCGATGGTGATTCCGCCCCTGGTGACGGTGAATTGGCCGCGGTAGAATTCGGGATCGGCATCCTCGAAGAGGCGGATGGTATCACCGGGCCTGGCGGCATCCAGGGCCTCCTGCAGGCTGGCGAAGCCGCCATTGCCGACGAGCAGCAAGGCGGTGCCGCCGGCATCGACAATGCGCTCCAGGCCCTGGATGGTCTGGGTGCCGTTGGGGCCGGTCACGGTGAAGCCGCCGCCATCCAGCGCCACCACCGTGACGTCCAGCACCGGGCTGTTGTCGATGTTGAGCGAATCGATCCCGGCGCCGCCGATCATCAGGTCGCCGTCGTCTTCAAAGAAGCTGTCATTGCCGGCGCCACCATCCAAGGTATCGGCGCCTGCCCCGCCTTCGAGGAAATCGTCGCCCGAGGCACCCTGGATGAAATTGTCCGCTGCATTGCCCGTGAGCAACTGGCCGGCGTCCGAAGTGCCCTCCAAGTCCTCGAGATGGTCGCCGAGCGTATAGGTCTCGATGGCCGTATGAACCTGGTCGCGCCCGCCATCGGCCGCCTCGTCGATGGTATCGCCCGCCTCGACATCCATGTAGACGTCGTCGCCCGCACCGCCGTCCAGCGTGTCGTTCCCGTCGCCTCCGGTCAGCGTGTCGTTGCCTGCACCGCCATCCAGCGTGTCGTTGCCGCCCAGGCCGGACAGCGCGTCGTCGCCATCGCCACCCTGCAGCGATTCATCGCCATCGGTACCGCGGATCTCATCGTCGTAGACGCTGCCGATCACAGCCTCGATGCTGGAGAAGGCGTCGCCCGCGGCATCGCCGCCGGCGCCACCGAAAGATTCGAGATCGATGGTGACAGCCTCGCCGGACCCCGAATAATCCGCAGTGTCGAAGCCTTCGCCGCCATTCAGCAGGTCGGCGCCGAGGCCGCCGATCAGCGTGTCATCGCCACCCAGACCCTCCAGGGTATCGTCACCCTCCAGGCCGAAGATGCTTTCCGCGGCCTCGGTGCCGGGCAGCGAATCGGCGCCGTTCAGGCCGGTGATCGAGTTGCTCATGGTCCGTTTCCCCGCTTGGTGGCTCGTGATCTGGCGTCGGACGACGTCGTGAAGAATCTGAGGGAGGCACGCCTGGCGGATGACGCGCAGCCGCTGCCGTCCGTGACGGCGGCCGGCCCGGGCGGCCCGGTGGGCCTGCCTTCGCGGAACATCAACACCCAGGCAGGAGCCCTGCCTTCACGGGTATCGTAACAGCCGCATTCAACCGGGTTCAGCCTCCGCTCGGTCAGGTCTTGTAGGCGGAGGTAGACCGGCCCAGCCCCGCAGCAGGGATGGGAGCCGCAACTTATGGTTGCGGAATCTCATCCAAGGCACGGGGAGCAGCGGCCGGGCCGGGCTTGGCGCCTGGGCCGATGGCCGGAGCTGCAAGCCAAAAGCCGGTTCGCAAGCGAACCGCTTGTCTCACGCGCCGCATTTTGATGGGCGCACGACGCCGAAATGGAACGCGCGCGGGTGAGGGTCCGGCTGTGGCAGCCGTGGACCTTCGCCTACATTTTTCTACAATTGCCCGGCTTGCCGGATCAGGGGAGCAAGGCGGCTCAGCCGCCGCGCCGGCTCGCGGCGCTGAGCAGTTCCAGAAGTTCGAGCACCCGGCCGCGCCAGACCGGATCGTCGATCGAGACGAACAGTTCCGTCAGTTGCAGCTGCTCGGCGAACATCTTCGGCGAGAGGCTGTCCGCGCTGCTGCAGAGGCCGAGCGACCCGCCCGGCAGCGTATCGCCCAGCAGGGCCTCGGGCCGGACCTTCAAGGCATGTGCGATCTGCAACAGCGTGCTGACCGCGATGCGGTTCGTGCCCTGCTCGTATTTCTGCACCTGCTGGAAGGTAACGCCCAGTTCGCGCGCGAGCTCGGACTGGTTCATCTGCCGCAGCCGGCGCAGTTCACGGATGCGCTGGCCAAGCATGACGTTGACCTGCTCCGCCATGACCCGCAGCGGATTCCGAACTGCCCCGACTGGCTCTGCGTGCAATCTGCTCAACTCACCGCCTCTGACGATTGCCTGCCTCGACCATATGCCGCGCATTCGGCCGACAGGTATGGCGCGCTGGAAGCCTGTACATGGTGAGGCGGAGGTCACCTCACGCGACGCGGCATTCCGGCCCGGCCGAAACGCCGGCGCATCTGCCATGCCGGACACGCAGCGAATTCTCTGCCGGATCATTATCCGTGGCGGCGAAGAAATCCCGTTCAAATTTGTCGATCAATGTAAAGATCGCGCATCGGCGCGGCACGGCGGGCGCACGCGGACTGTGCCGCGCGCGCATTGGCGGTTCAGCCGGCGAGTTCGCGGCGGACGATCGCAGCACCCTCGGCCAGCGCCTTCAGCTTCGCGAAGGCACGGCTGCGGGGAATATACTTCATGCCGCAATCCGGCGCGGGCACCAGCCGCTCCGCCGCCACATGCCGAAGGCCGGCGCGGATGCGGGCCGCCACCGTCTCCGCCGTCTCAACCTCCTCCGTGCCGAGATCGAGCACACCCAGCATGATGCTCTTGTTCGACAATTCCGAAAGGATGCCGAGGTCGAGCTTCGGCTGCGCCGCCTCGATCGAGATCTGCCCGGCGATGGAATCGGACAGCTGCGGCAGGAAGGAATAGCCGGAGGGCTTTTCCGAGACGACCGCCGCATAGCCGAAGCAGAGATGCACCACCGTCGTGCCCGGCACGCCTTCCAGGGCGCGGTTGATCGCCTTGACGCCGTAGCGCTTGGCCTGTTCGGGCCGCGCCTGCAGCCAGGGCTCGTCGAGCTGGATCACATCGGCCCCGGCGGCGACGAGGTCCTTGGCCTCGGCATTCACCACCTCCGCATAGGCCATGGCGAGCGCTTCCTCGTCCTTGTAGTGCTCGTCATGCGCCTGCATGGACAGGGTGAAGGGGCCGGGCAGCGTGATCTTGGCGCCGCGGTCGGTATTGGCGCGCAGGAACTGCATGTCCCGCACCTCCACCGGGTGGCGGCGGCGCAGCGCGCCGACCACACGCGGCACCGGCGTGGGCTTGCCCATGCGCCCGGTCACCATGGCCGGGGTATCCACATCGACGCCCTCCAGCGCCAGGGCGAAGCGGTTGGAATAGCTTTCGCGTCGCATCTCGCCATCGGTGATGATGTCGATGCCGGCGCGTTCCATGTCGCGGATCGCGATCAGCGTCGCATCGTCCTGCCCCTGCTCCAGCGCATCCTCCGCCACGCGCCAGATCTCCTTCAGCCGCACGCGGGGCACCACGTTGTTCTTCCGCAGCACGGCCTGGTCCACCAGCCATGCGGGTTGCGGGTAGCTGCCGACGACGGTGGTCGGCAGCAGGATCTTGGCCTCGGCCATGGCGTTCTCTCCCTTTGGGCGTGGATTTTCGGACGCACGCCTAGCTGGCGGCGCCGGCAGCTTCGGCTTCGGCACGCCGACCGCCGCGCGAAGCGGGCTGCCGGGCCTGCCGCTTCTCCAGCGCGACGCGCACGAATTCGCCGGTGGCGGCCAGATGCGTGGAAAGCAGCGCCGCCGCGCGGTCCGCATCGCGGTCCAGCGCCGCCTCCGCGATCGCGGCATGCTCGGCGGCGACATCCCGGCCCGGATAGGCCACGGCATTGGCCAGCGCGCGGTAGCGGTCCGCCTCCTCCCGCAGCCGGTCGCAGAAGGCGAGCAGCGGGGGCGCCGCGCAGGCGGCGATCAGCGCGTGGTGGAAGGCGCGATGCGCGACTTCCCAGGCCGGGTTGCTGACGAAGCGCGCCGTCTCGATGGACCGCGGCAGCCGCGCCAGGCGGCGTTCGGCGGCCGCCACCGAATCCTCCCAGGCCGCATCGCCCAGCGCGATGGATTCGCGCAGCGCCATGGACTCGGCCAGGCAGCGGCTGCGGATCAGCCCGGCAAAGCCCGCCGGGTCGGCATCCGCCACACGGAAGCCGCGCTGCTCGATCCGCCGCGCCAGCCCCTCCGCCGCCAGCTGGGCCAGGGCCTCCCGCAGCGGCGCCGGACCGGCGCCGTAGCTGGCGGCCAGTTCCTGCACCTTCAGCCGCTGGCCGGGCGCCAGGCGCCCCTCCAATATGTCCGAACGCAGCCGCCGATGGACGGCGGTGGCCTGGGTATCCGGCGATGCGGGCGGGCTGGCGGGTGCGAAGGACATTTTGGCGCAGGATGGCGTCTGGCGCGGCGCGGGGCAAGACCGTTAAAACACGTTGACTTTCCCATTTTATCGGGAAAACCTGCCCCACCCGGAGGAAGTGATTCATGCGGCTTTTGACGTTCGAGGATGCGGGCAAGGCCCGTCTCGGCCTGCGCCTTGGCGCGGATGTGGTGGCGCTCGATGCGCTCGGCAGCGATGTGCCGGCCGATATGCCGGCGCTGCTGGCCAAGGGGGCTGATTTCCTCGCGGCGCTCGCCGCCCGCGCGGAAGGCGCGCCGCGGCTGAAGCTCGCAGGCCTTACCCTGCTGCCGCCGGTGCCCACGCCCGGCAAGATGATCTGCATCGGGCTGAACTACGCGCTGCATGCCAAGGAAGGCGGCAACCCGATCCCGGACTATCCGGCGGTCTTCATGCGCGGCGCCACCTCCCTCGTCGCGCACGACCAGCCGATGCTGCGCCCGCGCGCCAGCCAGAAGCTGGACTGGGAGGCGGAGCTCGCCATCGTCATCGGCCGCCGCGCCAAGAATGTCAGCGAGGCCGATGCGCTTTCCGTCATCGCCGGCTATGCCTGCTTCAACGAAGGCAGCGTGCGCGACTTCCAGCGCAAGTCCACGCAATGGACCGTCGGCAAGAACTTCGACCGCACCGGCGCCTTCGGGCCGGAGATCGTGACGGCGGATGAGGTCTCGCCCGGCGCCGACAACCTGCGGATCATGACGCGCCTGAACGGGGAGGTGATGCAGGACAGCACCACCGGCGACATGATCTTCAAGGTGCCGCGCCTGATCGCCATCCTCTCCGAAGTGATGACGCTGGAGCCGGGCGACGTGATCGCCACCGGCACCCCTTCCGGCGTCGGCTATGCCCGCACCCCGCCGCGCTTCCTCGCCCCCGGCGATGTGGTGGAGGTGGAGATCGAGAGCCTCGGCGTGCTGCGCAACACGATCGAGGACGAGGCCTGACCTCATGGCGGGCCCCGTTGTCACGCTGAGCTTCGACAACGGGCCCGACCCCGAGGCGACGCCGCTTGTGCTGGAGGTGCTGCGGCGCCACGGCATCCTTTCAACGTTTTTCGTCATCGGCAGCAAGCTGGCGGATCCCGCGCGGCGCAGGCTGGCGGAGCGCGCCCATGCCGAGGGCCATTGGATCGGCAACCACACCTTCACCCATTCCACCCCGCTGGGCGAAAGGCAGGATGCCGGCCATGCGGCGGCCGAGATCGGCGCCACGCAGGCGCTGATCGGGCGGCTCGCGCATCCGGACCTTCTGTTCCGCCCGGTCGGCGGCGGAGGCAGGCTCGGCCCGCATCTGCTGAGCGCGGAGGCGCGCGACCACCTGGCGGCGCAGCGCCACAGCGTGGTGCTGTGGTCTGCCGTGCCGGGCGACTGGCGCGACCCCGATGGCTGGCCCGACATTGCCCTGGCGCAGTGCCTGGCGCAGCAGCGGCCGCTGCTGGTGCTGCACGATCTGCCGGGCGGCGCCATGCGCCACCTGGATGGCTTCCTGCACCGCCTGGCCGAGTTGGGCGCCAGCTTCCGGCAGGAATTTCCGGAAAGCGCGCTACCGATGCAGCGCGGCGTGGCGACAGCCGGCCTCGACGCCTATGTCATGCCGACACCGGCAGAAGGAAGAATTGCATGGACCGCAGCATGATCGGCCGCCGAGGCCTCGCCGCAGGGGCGCTGCTGCTGGCCGGCGCGGGGGCTGCGCGTGCCCAGGCCTGGCCGGCACGGCCGCTGCGGCTGGTGGTGCCCTTCGCGGGCGGCACGACCACGGACCTGTTTGGCCGCGCCATCGCCAACCACCTCACCCAGGCCCTGGGCCAGACCGTGGTGGTGGACAATCGCAGCGGCGCCGGCGGCAATATCGCCTCCGCCGCCGTCGCCCGCGAACGACCGGATGGCTATACGCTGATCCTCGGCACCAGCGGCACGCATGGCGTGAATGCCAGCCTCTACCGCGACCCCGGTTTCGATGCGGTGCGCGACTTCACGCCCGTGGTGCCCTTCGTCACGGCACCTGTCGTGCTGGCGGTGCGGCCGGAGCTCGGCGCACAGGATTTCGCGGGGCTTGTGGAGCTGGCGAAGCGCCGCGGCCGGCCGCTGACCTTCGCCTCCGCCGGCAATGGCACCACCGGGCACCTGTCCCAGGCATTGCTCGACCTGCGGGCGGGTGTGCAGACCGTGCATGTGCCCTATCGCAGCGGCGCCCAGGCGGTGACGGACCTGCTCTCGGGCCAGGTGGACGCCATGTTCTACCACTACCTGCCGCTGATGCAGCATGTGCAGGAAGGCAAGCTGCGCGTGCTGGGCAGCACCGGCGCGAGGCGCACCGCCAACCTGCCGGATGTGGCGACGATGCAGGAACTCGGCCTGCGCGATTTCGTGGTGGAAGGCTGGTGGGCCATCTACCTGCCGGCCGGCGCGCCGCGGGAGATCGTGGACCGGCTGAACGCCGCGACGAATGAATGGCTGCGCAAGCCGGAAGCGCTGGAGACGCTGCGCAACCAGGGCGTGGAGCCGCTGGGCGGCACGCCGGAGGATCTGGCCGCGCGCACCACGGCCGAGGTGGCCAAGTGGCGCGACATCATCCGCGATGCGCGGATCGAGCCCGGCTGAGCATGCATGCCGCCCAGATGGCGGCCACAGGAGAGAAACGATGCAGGACATCGACGCCAAGGGAATCACCGATACCGTCATCGAGCAGATGGCGACCACCCCCGATCCGCGCCTGCGCGAGATCATGGAAGCCGCCGTGCGCCACCTGCACGCCTTCGCGCGGGAGACCAACCTGACTCCCGATGAATGGCTGAAGGGCATCGCCTTCATGACCGCGGTCGGCCAGGCCTGCACGCCCTATCGGCAGGAATTCATCCTGCTGTCGGACGTCATCGGCCTGTCGCGCCTGGTGAACGTGATGCACGACGCCAAGGGGCGCGAGGCCGCGGGCACCGAGACCAGCCTGCTCGGCCCCTTCTTCCGCGAGGGCGCGCCGCAGATCGAGCTGGGCGGCAGCCTGGTGAAGATCGCCCATGCGCCGGAGATCATGATCTACGGCCAGGTGACGGATACCGCCGGCCGTGGCGTGCCGCATGCGCAGATGGATGTCTGGCAGACCAATGCCGAAGGGCATTACGACCTGCAGGCGCATGACCCGAGCGTGATGGATATGCGCGGCCAGCTGCGCACGGACGAGAACGGCCGCTTCCATTTCCGCACGGTCAAGCCGCTCGGCTATTCCATCCCGATGGACGGGCCGGTGGGCGACCTGGTGAAGCGCCAGGCCCGCCACGGCTACCGCCCCGCGCATATCCATGTGCTGATCTCGGCGCCCGAGCACCGGGAGCTGGTGACGGCGCTGTATTTCGCCGGCGATGCGCATGTGGACAGCGACACGGTCTTCGGCGTCTCGCAGTCCCTGGTGATTTCGCCGCGCGACGACCTGCCGGATGCGCCGGTCCCCGGCATGCCGAGCATCCGCTACGACTTCACCCTGTCGCGCGACACGGATGGGGCGGGCGGGCGCGTCGGCTCCGATCCGTCGAAGCTGGTGCCGGGCCGCGTCGGCTCCGACCCTTCCAAGCTGATGCCGGCGGGCTGACCGCCGGATCTCGAGACGTCCAAGACTCAATCAAGAACACCTGGGAGAAAGTTCCATGACCACCCGTCGCGCCCTTGTTGCGGCTGCCGCCGCGCTGGCGCTTGCCGTGCCTGCCCTGCCTTCCCCTGCGCTGGCGCAGGAGGCCTTCCCCGCCCGCCCCGTGCAGGTCGTGCTGCCCTATCCGCCGGGCAATGCGATCGACCTGCTGGTGCGGTCGCTCGCCGCGGCCATGACGCCGCAGCTGGGCCAGTCCGTCGTCGTCATCAACCGCGACGGCGCGGCGGGCGCGGTGGGCTCGGCCTCCGTCGCGCGATCGCCGGCGGATGGCTATACGCTGCTCTTCGTGCCGGCGCTGGTCGCCTCCGTCCTGCCGGTGATCCAGCCGACCTCCGGCCTGCAGGCCAATTCCTTCCGGCCGATCTGCCAGGTCTTCAACAATTCCATGGCCCTGGTGGTGAAGCCGGACAGTCCCTTCCGCACGCTGGGCGACCTGCAGGCCGCGGCGCGCGCGCGGCCGAGCCAGGTGACCTATGGCACGCTGGGCGTCACCTCCATCCCGCACCTCGCCATGGTGCAATGGGCGCAGGCGGCGAATGTGCAGGTGGAGCACGTGCCCTATCGCGCCGATGCCGCGGTGATGACGGAGGTGCTGGCCGGGCGCATCGATGTCGGCTCCATCGTGCTGGGCTCGGCCGCGGGGCGCAACGACCTGCGCGTGCTGGCAGTCTTCGACAGCCAGCGGCATCCCGACTTCCCGGATGCGCCGACGGCCGTGGAACAGGGCTTCGAGGTGCTGCCCGCGAGCTTCGGCGGGCTCTTCGCGCCGGCCGGGACGCCGGAGGATCGCCTGGCCCGGATCGAGGCCGCCTGCACCACGGCGGCGGCCAGCGAGAGCTACCGCGCCGCCGCGCGCACCGGCTCCCAGCCCAACAACTTCTTCCTGAACCGGGCCGACTTCACGCGCCGGGTGCAGCAGGATGTGGAGCAGAAGGCCGGGCTGCTGCGCGGGCTGACGCTGAACTGAGCGAAGGTGCCACGGTGCTGCGCCCATAGCGCAGCACCGTGGCCCGCGCCGCCGCATGCGGCAGCGGTCCCTTGAGGCGGGCCTGGGCGAAAGCCTCGCGCTCCAGCGCCTCGCATTCATCGAGGTAGCGCAGCAGGCGGCGCTCCGCCCGCGCGGAACAGCCGAGCTTGCGCCGGAAGCTGCGCCAGAGAATCAGCGCATTCACCGCCCAGGGGTCATAGGCATGTTCCTGCATGCGGCGCCGGATGGCGGGCGGCAGGGCATCGAAGGCCGCCCAGTCGTCGCCCGCGAAACGCCGCCAGATGGCGTCCCGCACCGTGCCGTCATTGGTGACGTCCTGCATCGTCTTTCGCTCGTCCATCGGGACGTATGTTATAACATCTCATTTGTAGGACAAGACATCGGCCGGCGCCACCGCGCCGCCCTCAGACGTGGAAACTCTCGCCGCAGCCGCAGCGACCCTTCTCGTTCGGATTGGTGAAGGTGAAGCCGGCGGACATGGCCTTCACCTCGTAGTCCATGACGGTGCCGATCAGGAACAGCGTCGCCTTGCGGTCGACCACGACGGTGACGCCCTTGTCGGTCACGACCTCATCCCCCGGCCCCGGACCATCGACCCAGGACAGGTCGTAGGCCATGCCGGAGCAGCCCTTGGTCTTCACCGCGATGCGCAGCGTCTTGCCCTCTTCGCCCGTGGCGTAAAGCGCGCGCAGGCGCTCCGCCGCCGCATCCGACAGCGTCATCAGCGGCGGCAGGGTGCGGCGCGGGCGGGCTTCGGTGGTGGTGCTCATCGCCTGGGCCTCCCTCAATACATGTTCAACGCAAGGCGGGCGTCTTCGCTCATCCGGCTCTGGTCCCAGGGCGGGTCCCAGACGACCTCGACAGTCACATCCGTGACGCCCGGCACGGCGCGCACCGCTTCCTCCGCCTGCACCGGCAGTTCCTGCGCCGAGGGGCAGGAAGGGGTGGTCAGCGTCATCTCCACCTTCACATGGCCATCATCGCCGATCTCGACGGCGTAGATCAGGCCAAGTTCGTAGATATCGACCGGGATCTCGGGGTCGAAGACCGTCTTGAGGACGGAAATCACGGCATCCTCGTTCACCCGCACCGGCGGCTCCGTGCCACCTTCTGGGGTCCAGGCACCATGCACCGGCGCATTCGGCGTCTCACTCACTGCTCGCCTCCTTCGCGCCGCCATCCAGCGCCGCGTTGAGCGTGTGCCAGGCCAGCGTCGCGCATTTCACGCGGCTCGGAAAGTCATGCACCCCGGAGAGCGGCGCCAGGCGCTCCATCTCCTCGGCGATGTCGCCGCCGCAATCCGGGCAGGTGCCGGTCATGGCCAGGGCGCGGAAATTCTCGCCCATCTGCCGCGCCTGCGCCTGGGTCTTGCCCTTGACCGTATCTGTCATCAGCGAGGCGCTGGCCATGGAGATGGCGCAGCCACGGCCCTGGAAGGCCGCATCCTCGATATGGCCATCCGGGGCCAGCTTGACGAACAATTCCATGCGGTCGCCGCACATGGGATTGTCCCCGCGCGCCGTGCGGTTGGCATCATCCAGCCGCCGAAAGTTCCGCGGCTTGCGGCCGTGGTCCAGGATGACCTCCTGGTACAGGTCGCGCAGGTCGTCGAACAAGCCGCCGCTCATCGGAAGAACTCCCGCGCCTGGCTCAGCGCATCGGCCAGCAGATCGACCTCCGCGGGCGTGGTGTAGAGGCCGAAGGAGGCGCGGCAGGTGCTCTCCACCTCGAAGCGCGCATGCAGCGGCTCCGCGCAATGGCGGCCCGACCGCACGGCGATGCCGGCGCGGTCCAGCAGCGTCGCCACGTCATGCGCATGGGCCGTATCGATCGCGAAGGCGAAGACGCCGCCGCGATCCTGCGCCCGGCCGAGCAGGGTCACGCCCTCGATCTGCGGCAGGCGGGCCATGGCGCGATCGACCAGCGCGCGCTCATGCGCCTCGATCGCCGGCATGCCGATGGCGGTGACATAGTCGATCGCCGCATGCAGCCCGATCGCCTCGACGATCGGCGGCGTCCCCGCCTCGAACTTTCCCGGGATCGGCGCCCAGATGCTGCGTTCGAAGGAGACTTCCGCGATCATGTCGCCGCCGCCGAGGAAGGGCGGCATCGCCTCCAGCAGCGCGGCCTTGGCATAGAGCACGCCGATGCCCGTCGGGCCGTAGAGCTTGTGACCCGTGAAGACATAGAAATCCGCGTCGATCTCACGCACATCGACCCGCCGATGCACCGCCGCCTGGCTGCCATCGAACAGCACCTTGGCACCGGCCTCATGCGCCATGCGCGCGATCTGCGCGGCCGGCGTGACGGTGCCGAGGACGTTGGACATATGCGTGACGGCCACCAGCCCGACCTTGCCGTCCGCGAGCTTGGCGGCGAGGTCATCCAGGTCCAGCTCGCCGCTGTCGGTGATCCGGCACACGCGCAGCTCGATGCCTGCGGCATCGCGCGCCATCTGCCAGGGCACGATATTGGCGTGATGCTCCATCTCGGAGATCACCACCGCCTGCCCCGGCTTCATCACCCCGCGCGCGTAGCTATGCGCAACGAGGTTGATCGCGTTGGTGCTGCTGCCGGTGAAGACGATTTCGCGCTCATGCGCCGCGTTCAGGAACGTCGCCACGGCAACCCGGGCCAGCTCATAGGCCTCGGTCGCCTGCTCGCTCATGTGGTAGGCGCCGCGATGGACATTGGCATAGGCCGTCTCCATCATCCGCACCATGGCGCCGATCACCTGCCGCGGCTTCTGGGCCGAGGCGCCGCTGTCGAGGAAGGTGAAGGCCTTGCCCCGCACCTTCTCCGACAGGATGGGGAAATCCGCGCGGATCGCGTCCAGGTTCAGCGGCGGCGCCATGTGCCCGTCCATCACGCGGTCTCGATCCCGCCCTGCATGCCGCCCTGGATCCCCTGGCGCTGCCACCAGCCGGCCACGGCGCCCGACAGAGCCTCCCGGATCGCCTCATCCGCCACGGCGTCCACCGCCTCCGTCAGGAATGCCTCCACCAGCATGGCCTTGGCCTGCTCCGCCGGAATGCCGCGGGAGCGCAGGAAGAAGATCTGCTCCGCATCCAGCTCCCCGACCGTCGCGCCATGGCTGCACTTCACATCGTCGGCGTAGATTTCCAGCTGCGGCTTGCTGTCGATCTCGGCTTCCGGCGAGAGCAGCAGCGCCTGGTTCATCTGGTAGCCGTCGGTCTTCTGCGCGATCTGCCGCACCAGGATCTTGCCCTGGAACACGCCGCGCGATTTTCCCGAGAGCACCGTCTTGTAGGTCTGGCGGGAGGAGCAATCCGGCGCGGCATGATCCAGCGCCGTCGTCGTATCGGCATGCTGCCCATCGGCCAGCAGCTGTACGCCGTTCATGTGGCACTCGGCCTTGGGGCCACACAGCGCGACATGGATCTCGTTGCGCGCCAGCCGGCTGCCGGCATTCAGCGTGAAGTTGTCGTAGGTGCCGCCCTCCTGCACCCGGGCATAGACGGTGGACAGGAAGAAGGCCTCGCGCCCTTCCTGCTGCAGCCGGCCGTGGTTCAGCCGCGCGCCGGCGGCCACCTCGATCTCGAAGACCGGGTTGTGCAGATAGCGGGCATGGGCGGGGCCGGCCGCGGTCTCGATCAGCGTCAGCGACGCGCCGGCACCGAGCCGCACCAGGTGGCGTGGATGGAAGGCGGGCGCGCGCTCGCTCTCGGTGGCGAAGGAGACGAGATGCAGGACGCCAGCCTGCACGCCTTCCGGCACCGTCACTACCAGCCCATCCTCGAAGAGCATCCCGTTCAGCGCAGCGAGCGCCTGCTCCTCCGGCCGCACCAGCGCGCCGAGGCGGTCTTCCAGCGTCGGCATCGCCCAGGCCAGATTCTCGACCGTATAGGGCAGGCCCTCCAGGTTCGACAGATCGGCGCGGAAGCGGCCATCGATGAAGACGGCGCGCGGGCCGGTCGTCGGCGGCAGGGCCAGCGCATCATCCACGCCGGTCAGCGGTTCCCCGAAGACGCCGGCATTCACGGCGGCCAGGTCGGTGTACTTCCAGGCCTCCACGCGCCGCGTCGGAAAACCCTGCGCGCGGAAGGCCGCGGCGCTGCGGTCGCGCAGCGCCTCCACCCAGGGCAGGGATGCACCGGGCAGCCGCCCGCGCAGCCCCTCATGCCGGCCGAGAAAAGCGGCCGGGCCGGTTCCGGTCACCGCCGTCATGCCGCGGCCGCCTGGATCGCGCCGTAGCCGGAGGCCTCCAGCTCCTGCGCCAGCTCGGGGCCACCCGACTTCACGATCCGCCCGGCCGAGAGCACATGCACCCGGTCCGGCACGATGTGGTTCAGCAGCCGCTGGTAGTGGGTGATGACCAGCGCCGAGAAGTCGGGGCCGCGCAGGCTGTTCACGGTATCCGAGACCAGCTTCAGCGCATCGATGTCGAGGCCGCTGTCGGTCTCGTCCAGCAGCGCCAGCCTGGGCGAGAGCAGCGCCATCTGCAGCATCTCGTTGCGCTTCTTCTCGCCGCCGGAGAAGCCGACATTCACCGGACGCTTCAACATGTCCTCGGGCATGTTCAGCACCTTCATGCGGGCGCGCGCCAGCTTCAGGAACTGGATGGCGTCGATCTCCGCCTCGCCCTTGGCGCGCCGCACCGCATTCAGCGCCGTGCGCAGGAAATTGGCATTGCCCACACCCGGCAGCTCCACCGGCGCCTGGAAGGCGAGGAAGACGCCGGCGACCGCGCGCTCCTCCGGCTCCATCGCCAGCAGGTCGAGGCCGCCGAAGGTGACGGAGCCTTCCGTCACCTCATAGCCCTCGCGCCCCGCCAGCACATAGGACAGCGTGGACTTGCCGGAGCCGTTCGGCCCCATGATGGCATGGATCTCGCCCGCCGGAATCTCCAGCGTCAGCCCGTTCAGGATCTGCTTGCCGTCGACATTGGCGTGCAGGTTCTCGATCTTCAGCATATCCGTCTGTCCTTAACCGACCGAGCCTTCGAGGCTGATCTGCAGCAGCTTCTGCGCTTCCACGGCGAATTCCATCGGCAGCTCCTTCAGCACCTCGCGGCAGAAGCCGTTGACGATCATGCCGACCGCATCTTCCTGGCTGAGGCCGCGGGAGCGGCAGTAGAAAAGCTGGTCCTCGGCAATCCGACTGGTGGTCGCCTCGTGCTCCACCTTCGCCGTCATGCAGCGGTTCTCGATGTACGGCACCGTATGCGCACCGCACTGGTCGCCGATCAGCAGGCTGTCGCACTGGGTGAAGTTGCGCGCCCCGCTCGCCTTCGGGCTGATTTTCACCAATCCACGATAGGTGTTCTGGCCACGCCCGGCACTGATGCCCTTGCTGACAATGGTCGAGCGCGTGCGCTGCCCGATGTGGAACATCTTGGTGCCGGTATCGGCCTGCTGGCGGTTGTTGGTGATCGCCACCGAATAGAACTCGCCCACGCTGTCATCGCCGATCAGCAGGCAGGACGGGTACTTCCAGGTGATCGCGCTGCCGGTCTCCACCTGCGTCCAGGACACCTTGCTGCGCTTGCCCCGGCAGGCGGCGCGCTTGGTGACGAAGTTGTAGATGCCACCACGGCCCTCGGCATCGCCGGGGTACCAGTTCTGCACCGTGCTGTACTTGATGCTGGCATCGTCCAGCGCCACCAGCTCGACCACTGCCGCATGCAGCTGGTTCTCGTCGCGCATCGGCGCGGTGCAGCCTTCCAGGTAGCTGACCGTGCTGCCCTCATCCGCGATGATCAGCGTGCGCTCGAACTGCCCCGTGCTCTTCGCATTGATGCGGAAATAGGTGGACAGCTCCATCGGGCACTTCACGCCCTTCGGGATGTAGACGAAGCTGCCATCGGTGAAGACGGCGCTGTTCAGCGCGGCGTAGAAGTTGTCGCCCTGCGGCACGACGGAGCCGAGATACTGCCGCACCAGATCGGGATGCGTCTGCACCGCCTCGCTGATCGCGCAGAAGATGATGCCGTCCTTCGCCAGCCGCTCCTTGTAGGAGGTGGCGACGGAGACGCTGTCGAAGACCGCATCCACGGCGACCGGCATGCGCCCTTCCGCCGGCGTCTCGCCCGCGCCCTCGACGCCGGCCAGGATCGCCTGCTCCTTCAGCGGGATGCCGAGCTTGGCATAGGTCTTCAGCAGCTCCGGATCGACCTCGTCCAGCGACTTCGGCCCGGCCTTCTGCTTCGGCGCGGCGTAGTAATAGGCATCCTGGAAGTCGATCGGCGGATGGCTGACCGCCGCCCAGGTCGGAACCTCCATGGTCAGCCAGTGCCGATAGGCCTTCAGCCGCCATTCCAGCAGCCACTCCGGCTCCTGCTTCTTGGCGCTGATGAAGCGCACGATGTCCTCGCTGAGCCCCTTGGGCGCGAAGTCCATCTCGATATCGGTCTCGAAGCCCCACTTGTACCCGCCATCGGTGACGGACTGGACGGCTTCGATGGTCTCAATGACGGCGGCCATAGCGGCTGATCCTACTCGGCGACGAGGGCGGGCTGCAGGGCGGCAGCGCGACGGGGGGCGGGTGGGGAGGCGATCTCGCTGACCATGATGGCGGAGAGCGCACCGCGGATGGCGGAATTCACCGGGTCCCAGCGGCCGCGGACGGGGCAGGTATGCTCCGCCTCGCAGAGGCCGAAGCCGCCATCGACGCAGGCGGTCAACGCGATCGGGCCGTCGATGGCCACGATCACCTCCGAGAGCCCGAGGGAGGCCAGCGGCCGCAGCAGCCGATAGCCGCCGCGCGCCCCGCGCAACCCCTCGACAATCCCGGCCTGGGACAGCATCTTCAGCACCTTGGCGACCGTGGGCTCGGCTATGCCGGTGCCGGCGGCCAGGCCAGGCGCGGTCTGCACGCCGCCCTCGGCCTCCAGCCGGGACAGCACCACCACGGCATAGTCGGTGAATTTCGAGACCCGCAGCACCCGGCGGAAGCTCCCTTTCCCGTGTTCAAAGGGGACCCGATCGGTCCGGATTGCAGATGCGCTCGCCCCCCCTTGGAGTCAAGGCTCGGGCGGCTTGCGGCCCAGGGATTCCGGCGCCACCATCCGCCAGCAAAAATCTGGGATACCAACACCATGCCGATGCTGAAGACCGATGACGGGGTGAGCCTGCATTACGAGGAGGCCGGCAGCGGCACGCCCATGGTCTTCGTGCATGAATATGCCGGCGACCATCGCGCCTGGGAGATGCAGCTGCGCTTCTTCTCCCGCCGCTACCGCTGCATCGCCTATGCCGCCCGCGGCTATCCGCCCTCCGAGGTGCCGAGCGACCCGAACAAGTACAGCCAGGACCGCGCGACGGACGACATCGCCGCCGTCATCAAGGGCCTGGGCCTCGGCCCGACCCATGTGGTGGGCCTGTCCATGGGCGCCTTCGCCACCCTGCATCTCGGCCTGCGCCATCCCGGCCTGGCCCGCAGCCTGGTCGCCGCGGGCGTCGGCTATGGCGCCGCCCCGGGCAAGCAGGAGCAGTTCCGGGCGGAGGTCGATGCCTCCATCGCCCGCATCCGGGCCGAGACCATGGGCGAATTCGGCAAGACCTATAG
Organism: Falsiroseomonas sp.; assembly: GCF_051860665.1. Lineage (GTDB taxonomy): Bacteria > Pseudomonadota > Alphaproteobacteria > Acetobacterales > Acetobacteraceae > Falsiroseomonas. Next base: position 133,316 of record NZ_JBHYDM010000007.1, on the reverse strand, counting down.
CCGCGGCCCCACCCGCCTGATCTTCGCGCAGAAGGACCCGCGCGGCTTCGCCGAATTCCAGCAGCAGCTCTGCGAGCACTCGACGGAGGGCTCGGCCCTGACCATGCAGGGCGTGCAGCGGGAAAGGCCGAGCCTCTTCGATCTCAGGGACGGATTTGCGAAGATGACGGTGCCGACGCTGGTCATCGCCGGCGACGAGGATGATCCGACGCTGGAGGCCAGCATCTACCTGAAGCGCACCATCCCCTCCTCGGCCCTGCTGGTGATGCCGAAATGCGGCCACACCATGAACCTGGAGGATCCGGACGCCTTCAACCGCGCCGTGCTGGACTTCGTCACCCAGGTGGATTGCGGCCGCTGGGAGAACCGCATTCCTGAAAGCCTGGCCGGCGGCATCATCGCGGCGAAGAAGTAGCCGCCAGGAAGGCCAGCACCTTCGCATTGAAGCCCTGAGGATCTTCCCAGGCGATGGCGTGGCCGGCCTCGGGCAGCACGTCCCACTGATGGCCCTTCAGATGCGCCGCCCAGAGCTTCATCAGCCCGGGCGGCGCATAGAGATCGGCGCCCGCCGCCAGCACCAGCGAAGGGCATTCGATGGCGGCGATCTTGGCGTAGGTATTGGGGGTGCGCAGCGGCTGGGCCACGGCATCGGGCTGGCGCGCATGATGCTCGATCTCGACCCAGCGCGCGGTCCCCTCGGGGTCCGTGCCGCGATAGGTCGGGCCGACCTCCCGCAGCACGCCGGGCTGGCGCTGGAAGTCCGGGGTGGCGATGCGGGTGAAGAAGGTCTGGATCTCGGGGTCCATGAACTGCCCGTAGCTGGCGCCGACCACCAGGCTCAGCACCCGCCCGGGCTGCCAGCTGGCATAGTCCAGCGCCACGAACCCCCCGCCGGCGACGCCCAGCAGATGAAAGCGCCCGAGGCCGAGATGATCCGCCAGCGCCTCCAGATCCTCCGCCACGCTGCCCGGCTGCGGGCCGGTGGCGGGGTCCGGGATGCTGCGGCCCCAACCGCGGCGGTCGAAGGTGATCACGCGATAGCCGGCGGCGGCGAAGGCCGGCACCTGCTTCTCCCACACCTGGCCGGTGCCGGTATTGGGGTGCAGCAGCACCAGCGGCGGCCCCTCGCCCCCCGTATCCGTCACCCAGAGCGTGACGCCGGGCAGGGCCACAGGCCGCCCCGCCTGGTAGAATCCGCCGCCCGGGTCCATGCCCTGTCTCCCCTGCCTGCCAGGGCTTCTATGGCCGGCGGCGCGGAGGCGGAAGCCCGGCCCGGAAGGGTCTTGGGATTTCGGCCGCGCCGGGGCACCATCTGCCGCACAAGTCGTATCCGAGATGGAGGAAGCGGGATGATCGCAGAGGGCGCATGGGCCAGCGGCAGGGCGGCCGGCTGAATGGCGCCGGACCTGCCGCATCTGTTCAGCCCGCTCACCCTGGCCGGGCGCACCCTGCGCAACCGCATCGCCTTCGCCGCCATGACCAGCCGCATGCCGCGGGAGGGGGCGGTGACGCCCCTGCTGATCGCCCATCTCGCGGCGCGCGCTGCCGGCGGCGCGGGCATGGTGGTGACGGAGGCGCTGGCCGCCTGCCGCTCCGCCGCCGTGCCCGCCCGCGTCGCCGCCTGGGACGAGGCGCAAAGGCCCGGCCTGGCGCGGCTGGCGGAGGCCGTGGAGGGCCAGGGCGCGGCGCTCATCGGCCAGCTCTGGCATGCCGGCAATGCGCATCGGGATGCCCGCGCGCTGAATGCGGTCGGCCCCTCCGCCGTGGTGGATGCGGCCTCCTGGACCGTGCCGCGGGCGCTGACCTCGGCGGAGGTGGAGGGGCTGGTCGAGGAATATGCGGATAGCGCGCACCGCCTGCAGCGGGCGGGTTTCGCGGGGGCGGAGATCTCGGCCGCGCATGGCTTCCTGCCGCTGCAATTCCTCTCGCCGGTCACCAACCAGCGGCAGGACCGCTGGGGCGGCGATGCCAAGGGGCGCAGCGCCTTCCTGCGCGCCATCCTGGCCGCGGTCCGCGCCCGCTGCGGCGCCGGCTTCATCCTGGGCGTGAAGCTGCCGGCGGATGACGGCGTGCCGGGCTCGATCGACCCGGCGGAGGCGGCCCGCCTGGTGGCCGCCGTGGTGGCGGAGACGCCGCCGGACTACCTGTGTTTCAGCCAGGGCAGCCACGGGCCGAGCCTCTGGATGCATGCGCCGGATATGCATGAGCCGCCGATGCCGTTCCGCGACGCCTGGGCGCCGCTGCGATCCGCCGCCGGCGGCGTGACGCTGGCCGCGGTGGGGCGCATCACGGGGCCGGCCATGGCGGAGGCCCTGCTCGAAGCCGGCGATGCCGACCTCGTCATGCTCGCCCGGCCCCTGCTGGCGGATCCGGACTGGCCGCGAAAGGCGGGCCAGGGCCGGGCGGCGGAAATCCGCCCCTGCATCTATTGCAATGCCTGCTGGGGCGAGATCGACCGCGCCAATACGGTCGCCTGCAGCGTCAATGCCAAGGCCGGCAGCCTGGCCGAGGCCGACCCGCCGCCGCCGCCCGCCGCGCCGCCGCGGCATGTGGTGGTGGTGGGCGATGGCGTGGCCGGGCTGCAGGCGGCGGCGGTGGCGGCGGAGCGTGGGCATCGGGTGACCCTGCTCGGCCGCGGCGCCCAGCCGGGCGGCGCGGCGCGGCTGCATGCGCGCCTGCCCGGCTGTGCCGATATCGGCCGCTTCCTGGACCATCTGGTGGCCCGTGCCGCGGCCGCCGGCGTCATCCGCCAGAGGGGCGAGACGGCGGAGGCGGTGCTGGCGCTGGCGCCGGACCAGGTGGTGCTGGCGACCGGCGCGGAGATGGTGCCGCCGCGCAGCCCCTGCCCCGGCGCGCTGGACCTGCGCCGGGCGGTGGCCCTGCTGCTGGAGGAGGCGGCGCCGCGCGGCGGCCTGGCCGTGCTCTTCGACCACGACCACACCGCCGCCACCTATGCCGCCGCCGAATTCCTGCTGACCCGCTTCGACCGGCTGCTGCTGCTGACGCCGCGGGATGCCATCGCGCGGGACGTGCCGGCCCTCTATGCCCAGGGCGTGCACCGCCGCCTGGCCGCCCATGGCGAGCGGGTGGAGGTGCTGATCCATCGCGAACCGGCCGGGCTGGAGGATGGCAGCCTGCGCATCCGCCATCTGCTGACGGGGGCGGAGACGATGCGCCCCGGCGTCGCCCTGCTCACCCACGCCACGCCACGCCGGCCGGGGGCAGAGGCGCTGGAGGCGGCGCTGCGGGCCCAGGGCCTGCCGGTGCTGCGCGCCGGGGATGCGGTGGCACCGCGGCTGATGATGTCCGCCGTGCGGGACGGGCAATGGGTGGGAGAGGCGGTGTAGCGGGCGCGGCTTGACCCGGATCAAGGCCCGCGGCGGGCGGGCGCGGCAGCATCGCCCCCGCGCCGCCTGCATCCGCGCCGGAGGTCCCACCCATGCCCGCTTCCCGCGCCCTGCGCTGGCTTGCGATCCTGCCCCTGCTGCTGCCCCCCGCTGCCCTGAAGGCGCAGCCGCTGCCGGGCGATCCGGCGGCGGGCGAAAGGCTGGCGCAGGACTGGTGCGGCAGCTGTCATCCCGCCGCGCCCGGCCGTGCCTCGGATGCCGTGCTGGCGCTGCGTGCCATCGGCGCCCGCCCGGGCACCACCCCGGCCTCGCTGCGCGCCGCGCTGCTGGCCTCGCATGCGCCGATGCCGCCGCTGGGCCTGTCGCGCGCGCAGATGGACGACCTGATCGCCTTTATCCTGTCATCGCCTTGACATGAAGCAAGGCGGCCGGGCGGGCCTGCGCGCCAGGATGCCCCGCCGACCCGGAAGCCTGGGACCCCGAAGCCTGGGAGAAGGACGGGCGCAGGAGGATACGACATGCAGGATCGACGGATCGCCGAGATCATCCGGGACCAGCATCCGCTCATGCTCGGCCCAGAGGCCAGCCTGGCCGAGGCCTGCCGCGCCATGCACCAGCGCCGCGTCGGCGCCGTGCTGGTGGTGGAGGAGCCGGACTGGCTGCTGGGCATCTTCACCGGCCGCGATGCGGTGCGCTGCCTGGCGGAGGGCCAGGAGGCACGGAGCACGCCGCTGCACCAGGTCATGACGCGGCGGCCGGAGACGCTGGCCCCCACCCAGCGGGCCAGCGAGGCGTTGCGCCTGATGGACAATGGCGGCTTCCGCCACCTGCCGGTCTGCGAGGCGGGCCATGTGCGCGGCATCGTCTCCCGCTACGATTTCCGCAGCCAGGAGCATGCCCGGCTGGACGAGGAGACCGGCTTTTTCGAGAGGCTGCGCTAGCTTCAGTGCAGGGTGCGCGGGCCGAGGCTGGCCGCGGATGCGCTGGCGAAGGGCATGGCGCAGCCGAAAGGCGGCAGCGCGGCACGGGCGCGGTGCAGCGCCGCCGCAAAATCCCGCGCCGCAGCCAGGGCCGGCATCAGCGCGGGCTCGGGCAGCCAGTCCGTCAGCACCTCCAGCGCGGCGAAGGACTGGCCGGCCTGCAGCGCGGCGACCAGCTGCAGCAGGGCGGCCTCGTCCGGGCTCAGGCCGGGGCAGCGGCAGCAGCGCACATCCAGGCTGCGTCGGGCCGCATGCGCGACCAGCCGCATCAGCCGGTCGAAGGCCGCCAGCCCCTCCGCCGCCAGGCCGCCCAGGCCCAGGTAGCGGCGCCAGTCCGGATGCCGCTCGGCCGGCGCCATCAGCGGCGCGACCCAGGCGCGCAGCGCGCCGGCCACCAGCAGTTCCCCCGCATCCAGCTCCCGCATCGGCCGCTCGCCGGGGGCGGGCAGGGGGTGGTCGCATTCATAGCCGGGCATGGCGCGCCTTCCTTAATTGCGAATGATTCGCATTATCATATTTGGCGCCTGCCGCCCTGTCGATGCCGGCGGCGGGCGGCTAGGCTGGGCCGCATGATGCGCCTCCGCAGATCACCTCCCGGCCCGGCCAGGGGCGCCGGGCGCCTGCGCGGCTGGCTGCGGCGCCTGCTTCTGGTGCTGCTGCTGGCCCCGCCGGCGCTGATCTTGGCCTACCGCGTCATCCCGCCCCCCGTGACGCCGCTGATGCTGATCCGTGCCGCCCAGGGACATGGCATGCAGCGCGACTGGGTGCCGCTCGCGGCCATGGCGCCCGCCCTCGCCCAGTCCGTCATCGCCTCCGAGGACAATCTCTTCTGCCGCCAGGCGCTCGGCTTCGATTTCGGCGCGCTGCGGGCCGAGCTGCAGGCCTGGTGGGCGGGGGAGCGGCCGCGCGGGGCCAGCACCCTCACCATGCAGACGGCGAAGAACCTGCTGCTCTGGCCGGGGCGCGATCCGGTCCGCAAGCTGATCGAGGCCTGGCTGACGCCGCAGGTCGCGCTGCTCTGGCCCCGCCAGCGGGTGCTGGAGGTCTATCTGAACATCGTCGAATTCGGCCCCGGCCTCTATGGCGCGGAGGCCGCGGCCCGAAGCTTCTTCGACAAGCCGGCGGCGCGCCTGACGCCGCGGGAGGCGGCGCTGCTGGCCGCGGTGCTGCCGAGCCCGCTGAACTGGTCCGCCGCCGCCCCCTCTGCCGCCACCCAGCGCCGCGCCGCCGCGATCGAGCGCCGCGTGGCGCAGCTCGGCCCGCTGCTGGACTGCGCGCCCGCGGACTGAAAACGAACCGTGCCAGGAACGACGCCTCGTTGCGCCCCCGCGCTGGACAAGCCGGCCGGTTCGGGCGAAGAGGCGCGTTCACCTGAACGCCCCTCTCGGCCCGGAGCCTGTTCCCCATGACGTCCCCGGTTTTCGACCGTATCGCCGACATCATCGCCGAGAACAGCGAAGTGGCGCGTGAATCCATCACGCCGGGCGCGCATGTCATCAACGACCTGGGCATCGACAGCCTGGACTTCCTCGACATCGTCTTCGCCATCGACAAGGCCTTCGGCATCAAGGTGCCGGTCGAGAGCTGGACCCAGGAAGTGAATGCCGGCACCGCGCCGGCCGAACAGTATTTCGTGATGGGCAACCTGGCCCAGCGGATCGAGGAGCTGGTGGCGGCCAAGCAGGCCAAGGCCTGACGCCAGGCGCGCGGGGCGGCAGCCATGCGGCTGGAATACTTCCAGATGGTCGACCGCGTGGTCACGCTGGGTGCGGACCACATCACGGTCGAAAGCCAGGTGCCGGAGGCCAGCCCGGTCTTCGAGGGGCATTTCCCCGGCTATCCCATCGTCCCCGGCGTGCTGCTGGTGGAGACCATGGCGCAGACCGCCGGCTGGCTGCTGCTGGCGATCGAGAAGCTGGAGCGCATGCCCTTCCTGCTGAAGGTGAATGGCGCCAATTTCCGCGGCTTCGTCGCCCCGGGTGCCAAGCTGGTGGTGGAGGCGAAGCGCAGCCATGACGGATCCGGCTATGCGGTGGCCGAGGCCCGCATCCTCTCCGAGGGCAAGCGCATCGCCGATGCCGAGATCACCTTTCGCATCATGCCCTTCCCCGCCGAGGCGCTGCGCGACGCGATGACCGAGACGGCGCAGCGCATCGGCCTGCCGGGCCATAGCTGATGGAGATCTGGATCACCGGCATCGGCCTGGTCTCGGCGGCCGGCGAGGGCCGGGCCGCGCATCTGGCGGCGCTGGGCGCGAAGACCCCGGCGCCGGTGGATGCCGCAAGCCACGCCCCCTTCCCGCTGCACCCCGCGCCCCCGCTGGAGCTGGACCGGCAGATCCCGAAGAAGGGCGACCAGCGGCAGATGGAGCCCTGGCAGCGCCTCGGCACCTATGCCGCCGGCCTGGCGCTGGACGATGCCGGCGCCCGCGCCCTGGTGGCCGAGATGGACCTGATCGTCGCCGCCGGCGGGGGCGAGCGGGACCTGGCGCTGGATGAGAGCGTGCTGGCCGCGCTCGCCGCCCTGCCGCCGGCCGAGGCCGCCTTGCAGCTGAACGCGCTGCTGGCCGGCGGACTGCGGCCGACGCTGTTCCTGGCCCAGCTGTCCAACCTGCTGGCCGGCAATATCTCGATCGTCCATGGCGTCACCGGCGCCTCCCGCACCTTCATGGGGGAGGAACAGGCCGGGGCGGATGCGGTGCGCATCGCGGCCGCGCGCCTGGCGGAGGGCCGCGGCCAGGCGGCGCTGGTCGGCGGCGGCTTCGTCGCGGCGCGCTGGGACCTGATGGTGCTCTACCACTCGGCCGGACTGCTGCGGCAGGGCGGTTTTGCTCCCGTCTTTGCCCGGGACGACGCGCCGGGCGCCATTCCCGGCACGCTCGGCGCCTTCCTGGTGCTGGAAACGGCGGAGAGCGCCCGCGCCCGCGGCGCGCGTGGCCTCGCGCGGATCATGGGCGTGGCCTGCGAACAGGCGCGGCGCGACGGGGCGGATGGCAGCGCCGCCGCCGCCGCCCGCGCCTTCGCGCGGCTGGCCCTGCCGGAGGGGCCGCTGGCCGTCCTTTCCGGCGCCACGGGCGTCGCCGGCCCCACCGCGGCCGAGCGCGAATTCCTGGGCAGCCTTCGCCGGGACATCACGCTGCGCGCCGCCGGCAGCCGGCTCGGCTGGGGCGTGGAGGCGACCTTCCCGGCCAGCCTGGCGCTGGGCGCGCTGATGCTCTCCGAGGGCGTGCTGCCGCCCGCGCTGGAGGCGGCCGAGGCGCCCATGACCGCGCCGCCGACAGACCTTCTGGTGACCGGCTTCGGCGCCTGGCGCGGCGAGGCCCTGGCCCATCTGCAGGCGATTCCGGCGGAGGAGCAGCCGTGACAGCGTCCGATGGTCGGAGGGGCGAAGGCCCCGGAGAGCTGAACCGGTCGCGGCCAGCGGACCTGGACTCCAAGGGCCGGCCCATCGTTGCCGTCACCGGAATCGGCCTCGTTACCCCGCTCGGCTTCGGCGTTGCCAGGAACTGGGCGGCACTGCTGGCCGGCACCTCCGGCATCCGCCGCATCACCCGCTTCCCCACCAACGACCTGCGCACCACCATCGCTGGCACCGTCGACCTGCCCGAGGAAGCGGATGGCGCGGTGCTGACCGCCACCCCCCGCGTCGCCCGCATGGCCGCGATGGCGGCGGAGGAAGCGCTGGCCGAGGCCGGCCTCGGTGGGGGAAGATTCCCCGGCCCGCTGATGCTCGGCATGCCGCCGGTCGAGGTGGAATGGCCGCACCGCTTCGAACTCGCCCGGCGCGTGGCGCCGGATGCGGCCACCTATCCCGCGCTGACCCTGGCCGCGACCGGCTGGCCGGAGCTCTACCAGACCGCCGCCTTCCAGACGGTCGGCGAGACCTTGGCCGCCCGCTTCGGCACGCGCGGATCGCCCGTGGCCGTCACCACCGCCTGCGCCACCGGCGCCTCCGCCATCCAGCTTGGCGTCGAGGCGATCCAGCGCGGGGAGACCGAGGCCGCGCTGGCCATCGGCGCGGATGGCACGGTGCAGCCGGAGGCGCTGATCCGCTTCTCCCTTCTCTCCGCGCTGTCCACCCGCAACGAAGACCCCACCGGCGCCTCCCGCCCCTTCGAGAAGAACCGCGGTGGCTTCGTGATGAGCGAGGGCGCCGCCTGCCTGGTGCTCGAAAGCCTTTCGCACGCCCGTGCCCGCGGCGCGCGCATCCTCGGCCTGGTGCGCGGCGCCGGCGAGAAGTCGGACAGTTTCCACCGCACCCGCTCCAACCCCGATGGCAGCGCGGTGATCCGGGCCATGCGCAATGCCATCGAGGATGCGGGGCTGCAGCCCGCCGATATCTCCTACGTCAATGCCCATGGCACCGGCACGCCGGAGAACGACAAGATGGAGAACCTCGCCATGCGCGCGGTCTTCGGGGAGGCCGCGCCGCCGATCTCCTCCAACAAGTCGATGATCGGCCATACGCTCTCGGCCTCCGGCGCCATCGAGGCCGCCTTCAGCCTGCTGGCGATCCGCGACCAGATGCTGCCGCCCACCATCAACCATGTGGAGCCGGACCCGGCCATCACGCTCGACGTGGTGCCCAACGTGGCCCGCGCGGCAAAAGTCCAGAACGTGCTGTCCAACAGCTTCGGCTTCGGCGGCCAGAACGTCTGCCTCGTTCTCAGTGGAGCACCGACCTGATGCGCGCCCTGCGCCTGCATGGCGACCGCGACCTGCGGCTGGAAGAGATCGAGGCCCCGCCGCCGCCCGGCGAGGGCGAGGTGCAGCTGCGCATCCGCGCCGTCTCCCTGAACCACATCGATGTCTGGGGCTGGCGCGGCATGGCCTTCGCGCAGCGCACGCTGCCGCTGGCGGTGGGCGCGGAGGCTTCGGGCGAAGTGGTGGCGGTGGGTGCCGGCGTCACCGGCTGGAAGGCCGGCGACCGCGCCGTGCCCTATGGCGCCCGCACCTGCGGCCATTGCGCCGCCTGCCGCGAGGGCCGCGACAATTTCTGCGAGAACGTCTCGGGCGTTGCCGGCTTCCACATCGACGGTTTTGCGCGCGAACTGGCCAATGTGCCGGCGCGGCTGCTGGTGCGCGTGCCCGAGAAGGTGCCCTTCGAGGAAGCGGCCTGCGCCACCGTCACCTTCGGCACGGTCGAGCATATGCTCTTCGACAATGCCCAGCTGAAGCCGGGCGAGACCATCCTGATCCAGGCGGCGGGCTCCGGCATCGGATCCGTCGCCATCCGCGTCGCCAAGGCCCTGGGCTGCACCGTCATCGCCACCGCCGGCGATGACGAGAAATGCGCCAAGGCCCAGGCACTCGGCGCCGATCATGTGGTGAACTACACGGACAAGAACTTCTCGACGGTTGCCCGGCGCGTGACGGGAAAGCGCGGCGTGGATGTGGTCTTCGAACATGTGGGCGCCACCACCTGGGCGGGCTCCCTGCTTTCGCTGCGCCCGGGCGGGCGCCTGGTGACCTGCGGCAGCACCTCCGGCGTCTCGGCCGAGACCAACCTGATGATGATCTTCCAGCGCCAGCTCCGCATTTTTGGGAGTTTCGGCTGCGCCATCCGCAACGTCGGCGACGCCTTGGGCAAGATGTCGGCGGGCATCCTGCCGGTGCTGGATACCGTGGTGCCGCTGGAGCGATTCACGGAAGGGCTGGAACGCCTGGAATCGCGCCGCGTCTTCGGCAAGATCGTGGTGAAGTTCTGACTTGAAGGCGGCCCTGAAACGCGCCGGCGAGGAAACGCTGGCTGCCCTGATCCGGGGCGGCTTCGCCATGGTGCGCGCCCTGGGTCCGGATCGCGCCGGGCGCATCGGTGCGGCGGTGGCCCGCACCCTTGGCCCGCTCACTTCGGCCAACCGCATCGCGCGCGAAAACATCGACGCGGCCTTCCCGGACAAGACCGCCGCCGAACGCGCCACGATCCTGCGCGAGAGCTGGGAGAATCTCGGCCGTACCGCCAGCGAATATGTCCATCTCGGCGATCTCTGGGATTTCGACCCGGAGCGCCCCAATACCGGCCGCATCGAGCTGGATGCCGAGAGCATGGCGCGCTTCGAGGCGCTGCGGGATGACGGCAAGCCCGCCATCATCTTCGCGGCCCACCTGGCCAATTGGGAACTGCCCGCCGTTGCCGCGCTGCGCCATGGCCTGCCGGCCGCCGCGCTGTATCGCACGCCGAACAATGCCGCGGTGGCGCGGGACATCCTGGCGCTGCGCAAGGGGGTGATGGGCACATTGATCCCGGCCGGACCCGCCGCGCCGATCCGGATGATGGAGGCGCTGGATGAGGGCCTCCATCTCGGCATGCTGGTCGACCAGCGCTTCGGCCGCGGCCCCAGGATCCGGTTCTTCGGGCGGGAGGCGACGGCGATTCCGATCCTCGCCCGCCTGGCACGGCGCTTCGACTGCCCGATCCACGGCGCCCGCGCCATCCGCCTGCCCGGCGGCCGCTTCCGGCTGGAGCTGACGGAGGCCGTGACCCTGGCGCGCGATGCCAAGGGCCAGGTGGATGTGCAGGCCGCGACCCAGCAGGTGAACGACATCGTCGAGGGCTGGGTGCGCGAATATCCCGGCCAATGGCTCTGGCAGCACCGCCGCTGGCGGATGTAGCCCGAAGCCCTCCCCCGCCTGCGGGGGAGGGTTGGGTGGGGGGGACGCGCAGGACGTGAATTCGGTCCAATGCCGTCCCAGCCCCCCTCACCCAACCGTTGAACGCATGCGTTCAACCCCCCCGCTGGGTGGAGAGGGCTTCCCCCTCAGCTCAACGGCAGGGTCCGGTACAAGGCCACCCGCAGCCCGCCATGCGGCACCGGCGCGGTATTGGGCAGGAAGGGCAGGCGCGTCGCATGCGCCAGCTTCGGCTCGCTGGTCACCAGCCCCACCCGCCAGCCGGCGAAGCGGCGCAGCATCACCTGGCCGAAGGCGGCGTAGAGGGGTGCGAGGTCCTTCCCCTCCCCCATCCGGCTGCCATAGGGCGGATTGACGATGACGAGTCCCGGCGGGCCCTCGGGTGGCGTCAGCTCGCTGATCGGCGCCTGGGCGAAGTCCGTGGTCTCCGCGACACCGGCGCGCTCCGCATTGGCGCGGCTCATGGCGATCGCCCCCGCGTCGCGGTCCCGCCCGTAGCAGCGCGCGGTGGAGGCCGGGGGGCGGCGCACCGCGCGCATCGCCTGCCAGGCGGCCTCATCGAAGCCGGCGAGACGCTCGAAGGCGAAGGCGCGGGCGCGGCCGGGGTTCAGCCGCGCGGTGATCTCCGCCGCCTCGATCACGAAGGTGCCGGCGCCGCACATCGGGTCCACCACCGGCGCCGTGCCGTCATGGCCGCAGGCCTGCAGGAAGAGCGCAGCCATGGTCTCGCGCAGCGGGGCCGGGTTCACCGCCTGCTTGGCGCCCCGCTTGTGCAGCGGCTCGCCCGAGGTATCGAGGCTGATGGTGCACTGGTCATTCTCCAGCCGCACCATGACCAGCACGCCGTCATCCGACGGCTTCGCGCCGAGCGTCTCCCGGATCGCTGTCTCGACCCGCTGCGCGGCGGCTCCGGAGTGGTAGATGCGCGACCCGGCGCAGCTGGCCTCCACCCGGAAGGGCACGTCCGGGCGCAGCACGCTGGCCCAGTCGACGCGCCGCGCCTTGGCATCCAGCTGCGCCAGGTGCACGGCCCGAAAACTGTCGATCCGCGCCAGCACGCGCCCGGCGCCGCGCAGCCAGAGATTGGCGCGCCAGACATCCGGCCAGCCGCCCTGGATGGCCACGCCGCCCGGCACCGCCTTGGGGCGCCGAAAGCCCTTGCCCCGCACCTCCTCGAACAGCAGGGGCTCCAGCCCCGGCGCGGTGGCGAGGAAGATCTCGAAGCTGTCGGTCACACGTTGAACCGGAACAACAGGACGTCGCCGTCCTTCACCACGTATTCCTTGCCCTCGATGCGCATCTTGCCGGCTTCCTTGGCGCCCTGCTCGCCGCCGAGGCTGGTATAGTCGTCATAGGCGGTGGTCTCGCAGGCGATGAAGCCACGCTCGAAATCGCCATGGATGACGCCTGCCGCGCCGGGTGCCTTGGTGCCGCGGGTGATGGTCCAGGCCCGGGTTTCCTTCGGCCCCACGGTGAAATAGGTGATCAGGCCCAGCAGCTCGTAGCCCGCGCGGATGATGCGATCGAGCCCGCTATCGGCCAGGCCCAGGGAGTCGAGGAAGTCGGTGCGATCGGCTTCCGGCATCTGGCTGATCTCGGCCTCGATGGCGGCGGAGACGATCACCGCCTTGGCGCCCTGCGCCTTCGCCATCGCGAAGACTTTTTCGCTGTGCGCATTGCCGGTGGCGGCGGAGGATTCCTCGACGTTGCAGACGTAGAGCACGGGCTTGCTGGTCATCAGCTGCAGCCGGCGCACCGCCTCCTCCTCCCCCTTCGGGATGGCGGTGCGGGCGGGCTTGCCATTGGCCAGCGCCGCCATGATCGGCTCGATCAGCGAAAGCTGCGCCGTCGCCTCCTTGTCGCCGCCACGGGCGCGCTTGGTCAGGCCGAGGCTGCGCTTCTCCAGGCTGTCGAGGTCGGCGAGCATCAGCTCCGTCTCCACCGTCTCGGCATCCCGCACCGGGTCGACATTGCCCTCCACATGGGTGACGTCGTCATCCTCGAAGCAGCGCAGCACATGGACGATGGCATCCACCTCCCGGATATTCGCCAGGAACTGGTTGCCCAGCCCCTCGCCCTTGGAGGCGCCGCGCACCAGGCCGGCGATATCGACGAATTCCAGGCTGGTCGGCACGATTTTTTGCGATTTTCCCACCTTCGCCAGTACGGCCAGGCGCGGGTCCGGCACCGCGACCCGACCCACGTTCGGCTCGATCGTGCAGAAGGGGTAGTTGGCCGCCTGGGCGCTGGCGGTGGCCGTCAGCGCGTTGAAAAGCGTGGACTTGCCGACATTGGGCAGGCCGACGATGCCGCAGTTGAAACCCATGGGAGCGATCCGTTCAGCTGGAAGCGGCGTCGAGCAACGCGCAGAGATCGGTGGCGAGCGTGGAGGCGGCGATGCGGGCGGCCGCGTCGTCGGTGCGGAAATCCAGCGCGGCACTGCGCAGGAAGGGGGCGAGGGTGGCGGGCGGCAGGCCCACCTTCTTCGCCGCCTCCGCGATGCGCGCCGCCTGTTCGGCCGGCGCGCGGGATTCGGCCAGCAACGCCGCGGCATCCAGCGCCAGGGCGGCACGCAGCGCGGCCTCGCCGGCCGTGTGCAGCACCATGCGCTGGCGGCGGATGTCGGAGACCGGCTCCCCGCCCGGCACGCCCGGGGGGTTTGGCGCGGCGGTGGCGCGCAGGGCGGCGGCGGCCTGCGCCAGCCCCTGCGCCTCCCGGATCAGCCCGGCGGCCAGCGCCGCGGCGCCATTGGCAAAATCCTCGGGGCCGGGGCCGCCGAAGCCGCCGTCGAAGACGCTGTCGTCGTCCAATCCGCTCATCGGGTCATTTCTCCTGCGTCAGCAGCGCCACGCGGGTCATGAAGGCCTCGTGCTGGCCCTCCGCCAGCAGGTGCGCGGCATCCGCCACGGCGTCCAGCAGCGGCTCCACCCAGGTCTCGACCTTGGCGAAATTGCCGAGCACATGGCCGGTGACGCGGTCCTTGTGGCCGGGATGGCCGATGCCGAGGCGCACGCGCCAGAAATCCGCATTGCCGAAGGCGCGCTGCATGTCGCGCAGCCCATTATGGCCGGCGGTGCCGCCGCCCTTCTTCACCTTCAGCTTGCCGGGCGCCAGGTCCAGCTCGTCATGGAAGGCCCAGATATCGGGCGTGCCGAGCTTCAGGAAGGCGGCCGCCTGCTGCACCGCGTCGCCACTGGCATTCATATAGGTCTCGGGCTTGAGGGCCATGATCTTCTGGCCCCCGAGCACGCCCTCCGCCACCTGGCCCTTGAAGCGCTTGCGCCAGCTCGAAAAACCGTGGCGGCGGGCGATGGCGTCCAGCGCCATGAAGCCGATGTTGTGGCGCTGCCGCGCATGTTCCTGCCCCGGATTGCCGAGGCCGACCCAGAGCAGCGCCACCGCAACGGACCCCTTTTTTCGAACAAGTCGGTGTGGCGAAGGGGGGTCTGCTTCTGCCTGAAGCCAGGCCTGGCCTTGCAGGCCCCCTCACCCAACCCTCTCCCCCATCGAGGGGAGAGGGCTTATGGAAGAAAATTACTTCTTCTTGGCGGGCGCGGCGGGGGCCGCGGCGGCCGGCTTGGCGGCGCCCTTGGCCGGGGCCTTGCCCTTGCCCTTGGCGGGTTCCGGCGCCGCCACGGCGACGGGGGCCAGGTCCTCATCCACCGTCGGCGCGGCGATGGAGGCGATCATGAAGTCGCGGCCGACGATGCCCGGACGCGCGCCGAAATGGTCCTTGATGGAGGACCAGCGCAGGCTGTCGCCGATCTTCGCCTCGGCCAGGTCGATCTCGAAGTGGTCCGGCACCTTGTCGGTCTCGGCCAGCACCTCGACCTCGCGGCGGACCACGTTCAGCACGCCGCCGGCCTTGATGCCGACGGAGGTGTCCTCATGCAGGAACACCACCGGCACGCGGACGCGGATACGCGCACCGGGGGCCACGCGCTGGAAATCGATGTGGATGGGGCGATCCGTCACCGGGTGGAACTGCACCTCGCGCATGATGGTGCGCTCGGTCGGGCCGTCCTTCACGACGACCTCGTAAAGGTGCGACTGCCAGCCGCCCTTGGTGAGTTCCTTCATGATGTCGCGCGGGTCGAAGGCCACCAGCGTCGCCGCCTGCTTCGCACCATACACCACACCGGGGACCAGCCCCTCCCGCCGGGTCGCGCGCGCTGCCCCCTTACCTGCATCTGCGCGCGCCACGGCTTCGATCCGCACTGTCTGGACCATTGCCAGGCTCCTTCAAATGGAATGCGCCTGGACCCTGCTTCCGCCGGGCCGGGCGCAAAGAAAATGCGCCGGCCTCCAGGGGTGCCGACGCAGCGGGGACGCCTAGCCGATGCAAGGGCCGGAAGCAAGGGCGAAGGGGGGTTTCGCCCCCTTCGCCCCGCGCCGTCAGCCGGTCTGCTGGATGGCCGAGAGGCGCCAGGCCTCGCCCGGGAAGCGGGTATAGGTCAGCAGCTCCGTCACCACCTGCGGCTCCGAGGGATGACCCTCCACCACCTTGCCGGTGGCATCGGTGGTCACGTCCACGATGGAATAGCGCATCGCGACCGTGGCGAAGTGCTGGCCATTCTCCTGCCAGGCCTCGGAGAGGTCGCCGGCCAGAAGACGGGTGCCGCTGGTCGCATTGGTCCAGCCCCGGGCGCGCAGGTCCTTCAGGTCGTTGGCGAAGTAGTTGGTCATCTCCGGGGTCGAGAGGCGGCGCAGCGCCTCAAGGTCCTGCCGGGTCCAGGCCTCGTTCACGGCATGCAGGTTGCGCTCGAACTCCTGGTAGTCGGCCTCGGCGATCTGCAGCGGCGCGGTGGCCACCTCCGGCGCGGCGGCCGCTGCCATCGGGCCACGGGGCGCGCCCATGGCGCCGCCCATCATCGGGCGCGGATTGCCGCCCGACTGCATGTCGCGGGCATAGGCGTTCGGCGGGCCGCCGGCCGTCGCCTCGCGCCGGCCGCGGATCATGCGCATGACCAGCCAGATCACGCCGCCGATCAGCGCCACCTGCAGCAGCAGGCCGAGGATCGAGGCGAAGCCGCCGATGCCGCCGAAGAGGCCGGCGCCCAGGATCATGCCGAACAGGCCGGCGCCGAGCAGGCCGCCCATCAGCCCGCCGCGCATGCCGGTGCGTGCAGCAGCGGCACCGGCCGCGGCCGTGCCGGCGGTGGCGGCACCGGCCGTGGCGGCGGGGGGCGCCGTCTGGGTGCGCTGCATCTGCGTCGCGCCACCCGGGGCGGTGGTGGTGGGCGGGGGCGCCTGGTAGGTGCGGGTGCCCCGGCTGCCGGAGGAGAATCCCCCGCCGCGGCGCGCTTCCGCCAGGGCGGGGGCCAGCGCCAGGGCCACGACGGCGATGGCGGCCATGAAGGATGCTTTGCGGCGCATGAGGGGGTCCGTGACTCCGATCTGGGTTTCCTGGATGTAATATAGGGATGCCCGGGCCGGATTGCGAAGGCCCGACGGTCAAGCCCCGGCTGAAGCCGCCGCGAGGGGCAGGCAGAGCGCGATGCGCAGCCCCGCGGCGACAAGGGCGGTGTCCGCCGCCCCCGCTTCCGGCCGCTCCTCGGGAAGCCCCGCCTGGTCGATATCCAGCCGCCCCGCATGCAATTCGGCGATGCGCTGGGCCACCGCGATGCCCAGCCCCGCCCCTTCCAGCCCCCGCGACAGCACCGCGGCGGGGTCGAGCGGCGCGCGCAGGTTTTCCAGCGCGGCGGGGGTCAGGTGCAGGCTCGGGCAGGCCAGGCTGAGGCAGCCCATGCCCGCCCGCAGCTCGCAAACCAACGTGATGGCAGCGCCCGCGGGGGCCAGCCGCGCCATCTCCCGCAGGGCGCAGGCCACCGCCTCCGCCGCCAGCCCGGCATCGGCCTGCATCGGCGGCAGGCCCCTGGCCGGCGCCAGGCGCGCGGTGACGCCGGCCTTGTCCAGCGCCGGCTGGGCGATCTGCAGGCCGGCGCCTGCGATGCGCTGCGGCGCCACCGGCTGCAGCGCCGGCCGGCGGCCATCCAGCCGGGCGAAAAGGGTCGCATCCTCCAGCAGCGCCAGCAGGTGGTGGGCGGCCGAATCGATGTCGCGCAGCCAGTCCATCCGGAGGCCGATGTCGCGCCCTGCCGCCGCCTCCTGCAGCAGCAGGCCGGCGAAGCCGGAGACGATGCCGATCGGGGTACGGAATTCGTGGTTCATGGCCGAGAGGAAGCGCGTCTTGGCCCGGTCCGCCGCCTCCGCTGCCGCCTGGGCCCGCCGCGCCTCCGCCTCCGCCAGTTCGGCGCGCTGGCGGGCCTCGACCAGGCCCTGTTCGTAGCGGCGATAGACGGTCGCATCGAACAGGGTGGTGCGGACCAGCCGCGGCGCGCCCGTCGCATCCCGCAGCACCGTGGAATTGACCAGCACGGGCAGGCGGCGGCCCTGGGCGCAGGCCAATTCCAGCGCCACCGCCTCCGCCGCGCCACCGGCGCGCAGCTGGGGCAGGTGGCGCGTCTCGTGGATGATGCGGCCGGGTGGGGTCAGCAGGTCGCGGAAGCGGAGGCCCTGCACCGGCTCGGCCGCGTCCCTTTCCAGCCAGCGGGCCAGGGTGCGGTTGGCGCGGACCACGGCGCCATCCTCGACGAACCAGGACAGATAGCCGCAGGGCGCATCCTCGTAGAGCTCCTCCAGGCTCTCGGGCCAGGCCTCGGCCAAGGCGTCAGCACCCAAGGCTGGAATCCCGGCGCATCAGGCCGCCTCCGGCAGCAGGTCCGCCAGATAGCGGCGGATCGCGGCGGCGGTCTCGGCCGGCGCCGCCATATGCGGGCAATGGCCGGAAGTCTCGAGCGTGACCAGCGCGCTGCCCGCCAGGTGCCGATGCATATAAGCGCCGACCGAGGGCGGCGCGATCGCATCCTCCCGGCTCTGCAGGATCAGGCTGGGCGTATGGACGCGGGCGAGATCGGCGCGATTGTCCGCAGTGAAGGTGGCCCGGGCGAAGCCGAGCGCCTGCTGCGGGTCCATCCGGCAGAAGCTGCCTGCCAGCTCCGCGGCCAGGTCCGGCCGGTCGGGGTGGCCCATGATGGTGGGCGCCATGGCGGCCGCCCAGCCATTGTGGTCGGCCTGCAGCAGGGCGAGCAGCGCCTCGATATCCTCCGCCGAGAAGCCGCCGATATAGTCGCCATCGTCGATATAGCGGGGCGAGGGGCTGACCAGCACCAGCCGGGCGAAGCATTCCGGCGCCATGCCCGCGGCGAGGAGGCCGATGCTGGCACTGGCGGAATGGCCGATGAAGACCACGGGCTCCGGCCCCAGCGCGCGGCAGATCGCCAGCACATCCTCGGCATAGCCGGCCAGGCTGGCGTGGCGGGCAGGGTCGTAGGGGGCGGTGGCACCGCCGGCGCCGACGTGGTCGAAGAGAAGGATCTCGAAGTCCCTGGCCAAGACGGGGGCGACCAGGCGCCACATGGACTGGTCGCAGCCATAGCCATGCGCGAAGAGAAGCCGCACCCGCCCGCCGCCCAGGCGGCGCAGGTTGTGCAGCGAAAGCAGCTGCTGCGGTTGCAAGGCTGGAACTCCCATCACGGCGGGTGACCACCGCGGCCGCGGTGGCTCAGGCCGGATGATGGCTTGGCTTATGTTAACACAGCCCCATCGCGCTTGTGCCCCGGGTTGATTCATCACCTCTGCGTTGCGCTTGCGTCACCAGGGCCCAGCGGGTCACCCTGTGGGCCGCGCAATCGGGAGTGCATCATGCGGCGACGGGAACGGGATCTGGGGCGGGCTGGGGCCGCCTGGGGGCTGGCGGTGGGCTGCGTGCTGGCGGCCCAGCTGGCGGCGGCACCGGCCATCGCGCAAGGGACGGGCCAAGGCGGCGCCCAGGCGAATGCGCCGCGGCTGTTCCGCATGGCCACCAGCGTGGATGCCGCGACGCTGGACCCGCATGCGACCAATGCGCTGTTCACCTATCTGGTGGTCAGCCAGGTCTATGAGACGCTGACGCATCGGGCCGACGACCTGAAGGTGCAGCCCGGCCTCGCCCTGAGCTGGGCCCAGGTGGAGCCCACCCGCTGGCGCTTCCAGCTGCGCCCGAATGTCCGCTTCGCCGGCGGCGAGACCTTCAACGCCGACGACGTGGTCTTCAGCATCACCCGGGCGCTGGCACCGACCTCCAACTACGGCATCTATGTGGATACCGTGGCCTCCGTCGTCGCGGTGGACGACCTCACCGTCGATATCATCACCCGGGTGCCGGACCCGGTGGTGCCGGACAAGCTGACCCGCGTGCTGATGATGGACCGTGGCTGGTCCGAGGCGAACCGCGCCGCCGTGCCGCAGAATTTCGCGCAGCGGGAGGAAAGCTTCACCGTCCGCAACAGCAATGGCACCGGCCCCTATGTCATCCGGACGCGGGAGGTGGACCAGCGCACGGTCATGGTGCGGAACCCCAACTGGTGGGGCACCGGCGAGACCCGCGGCAACGTCACCGAATACCACCATGTCACGCTGAATTCCGATGCTACCCGCGTCGCCGCCCTGCTCTCGGGCGAGGTCGACATGGTGCATGTGGTGCCGGTGCAGGATGTGGCGCGCATCCAGCGCGACCCGCGGCTGCGCATCCTGGAGGGGCAGGAGAACCGGACGGTCTGGCTCGGCCTGCGCCAGGATGTGGAGGAGCTGGCCGGATCCGACGTGCGCGGCCGCAACCCCTTCAAGGACCTGCGGGTGCGGCAGGCCATCGCCCATGCGCTGGACATGGAGGCGATGCGCCGCACCACGCTGCGCGGCCAGGGCGTGCCGACCGCCAGCATGTGGACGCAGTTCGTCAATGGCTGGTCGCAGGATGCGGATCGCCGCCTGCCCTACGACCCGGCGAAGTCCCGCGCCCTGCTGGCCGAGGCCGGCTATCCGAACGGCTTCTCCGTGCCCTTCGAATGCCCGACCGGCACCTATGACGAGGCCTGCCAGGCGGTGGCCGGCATGCTGGCCCGCGTCGGCATCCGGGCGCAGCTGAACATCCAGCCCAATGCCCAGTTCAGCCAGCGCATCCGGCGGCAGGAGCCGATGATGTATGCGCTGTCCTGGGGCGTGCCGACCTTCGATGCCAGCTACACGATCCGCGCCGTCATGGCCTCCCGCGCCGTGGGCGGGGCGGCGACCTGGAATGCCGGCGGATGGTCCAATGCGGAATTCGACGCGCTGATCCCGCGCATCGATGCCGAACAGGACCCGGAGGCGCGGCGCGGCCTGATCCGGCAGGCGCATGCGCTGCACAATGCCGATCTGGGGCATATCCCGATGTACCACATGATGATCCCCTGGGCGCATCGGGCCGGGGTGGCGGTGACGCACCGGGCGGACAACCAGGTGCAGGTGCGGGAGATCCGGGTGGATTGAGCCGCCCGGTCGTGGCGCGGCAGGGGCGCTTCGGCGCGCCTGGCCGCGGGCTCACGGACTTTCCGGCCCCAATAGGTCATATAACCGAACATTTGACTTTTATTCTGCCGCATGATTGCCTTTGCCCAGTCCCCGCACGCCCGAAGGCAAGGTTGCGTGACGGCGGACCAAGGCGCGGAAAGCGCCCCGGGTCGCCGCTGCGCTGAGGCCATCAGACGCAGGGATCGACCCTTCAAGTGGAAGGGGCAGGGATGACGGTCATCCAAGGGCAGGATGCGCCGCGGACACGCCGGGCGGTGCTGGGGGCGGCGCTGCTCGCAAGCCCGGCCCTGCTGGCGGCATCGCGCAGCGCGCGGGCGCAGGGCGCCTGGCCGCAACGGCCGGTCCGCATCCTGGCGCCCTTCGCCGCCGGCGGCGCGCCCGATGTGGCCATCCGCCTCCTCCTGCCGCAGTTGAGCCAGGCCTTCGGCCAGCCCTTCGTGGTGGAAAACCGCCCCGGCGCGAGCGGCGCGGTGGCGGCGGAGGCCGTGGCGCGGGCGGCGCCAGATGGGCATACGCTGCTGCTGGCCTCCAATTCCGTCATGGTCATCAATCCGGCGCTCTTCGGCGACCGGCTGCCCTATGCGCCGCTGCGGGATTTCCGGCCGGTGGCGCGGGTCGCGCGGCTGCCCTTCTTCCTCTTCGTCCCCGCCACCTCCCCGGCGCGGGACCTGCCCGGGCTGATCGCGCAGGCCCGCGCGGCGCGGGAGCCGCTGACCTATGCAACCAATGGCAATGGCACCGTCGGCCATGTCTCCACGGAGCAGTTCCGGCGGGCCGCGGGGATCGACCTCATCCATGTGCCCTACCGCGCCTATCCGGCCGCGATGGGCGACCTGATCGCCGGCCGCGTCGCCATGGCAATGGCGGATCTGACGGTCTTCGGCTCGGCGCTCGCCGGTGGCCAGCTGCGGGCGCTGGCGGCGATCGCGCCGGAGCGCTCGCCCTTCCTGCCGGATGTGCCGGCGCTGCCGGAGCATGGCCTGCCCGCGCTGGACGGCAGCGTCTGGTTCGGGCTCTTCGCGCCCGCCGCCACGCCGGACGAACCGGTCGCGCGGCTGGATGCCGAGGTGCGGTCCTGGCTCGCGACACCGGAGGCCGTGCAGGGGCTCGCGCGGATCAGCCAGCAGCCGGCCGCGCTCGACCGCACCGCCCTCGCCGCGCTGCTGCGCGAGGACACGGCCCGCTACGCCGCGCTCATCGCCGAGGCCGGCATCCGGCCGGATTGAGGACCGGCCTTCGGACGGGAAGGACGAGGAGGATAGATGGACGATGGCGACGGTCGCCTGGTGGTGACGCTGCTGGGCACAGGCACGCCCAACCCCAATCCGCGCCGCTTCGGCCCGGCCACCCTGGTCCAGGCCGGCGGGCTCGACCTGCTCTTCGATGCCGGGCGGGGCTGCCCGGTCCGCCTGGCGCAATGCGGCGTGCCGCTGGGGCGGGTCGCCGCCCTCTTCCTCACGCATTTCCATTCGGACCATGTGAACGGCCTGGCCGATGTCTGGATGAGCTCCTACATCCCGCCGGCCTGGGGCGGCCGCCGCGTGCCGCTGCGGCTGTATGGCCCACCCGGCACGGCGCGCATGGCGCATCACCTGCGGGAGGCCTTCGCGGATGACATCCGCATCCGCATGGCCGACGAGGCGGTGCCGGAGGAGGCCACGCGGATCGCGGCGCAGGACTTCCCCGTGACCGGCGGCGTGGTCTTCGAGGAGGCCGGCGTGCGGGTCACGGCCTTCGAGGTGGATCACGGCCAGCACATCCGCCCCGCCGTGGGTTTTCGGATCGAGCATGCCGGGCGATCCGTGCTGCTCTCCGGCGACACCAGGCCGCATCCGAACGTGCTGGCGCATGGCGCGGGCGTGGACCTGCTGGTGCATGAGGTCTGCGCGCTGCCGGCGGCACTCGCCGGCCGGCCCGGCCCGCAGGCGATCGCGGACCACCACACCTCGCCCGCCGAGGCCGGCGCGATCTTCGCCGCCACAAGGCCGCGGCTGGCCGCCTTCACCCATATCGTGCAGATCGCAGCCCCCGGCACCGCGCCGGTGCCGTTGGAGGCGATCGAGGCCGAGACCCGCGGCGCCTATGACGGCCCCCTGGTCCTGGGCGAGGATCTGATGCGCTTCACCATCACCGCCCAGGGCGTCATGGTGGACCATGCTGGTTGAGGCCGGGCGGATGACGGAATCTTCGGGGGGCAACGATGACAAGGAATGACGTGCCGGATCGCTTCGATCCCTGGCCGCCGGGCATCGAGCCCGATGTGCCGGTGCCCGGCTATCCGAACACCTTTCTCTTCACGCCGAGCCAGCCGCTGCACCGCCGGCCGCCGACCCGGACGGAGGCGACCGGGCCGGTCGAGCTGCAGCGCAAGCTGCCCTGCGGCGATGCGAACCTGGCGCAGCCCGCGCCGGGCCGCTGGGCCATCGGCCAGCTCATGCATGTCGCCGGGCGGATCCTGGACGAGGACGGCCGGCCCGTGCGCGGCGCGATCGTCGAGCTGTGGCAGGCCAATGCGGCCGGCCGCTACTTCCACCCGATCGACCAGCGCGAGGCGCCGCTCGACCCCAACTTCGTCGGCAATGGCCGCGTGCGGACCGATGAGGAAGGCCGCTACGCCTTCCTCACCATCAAGCCCGGCGCCTATCCGGTGCCGGTGAAGGAGACCTGGTGGCGGCCGCCGCACCTGCACTTCTCGGTCATCGGCCCCTCCTCCCTGTCGCGCCTGGTGACGCAGATGTATTTCGCCGGGGATCCGCTGAACGCGCTGGACCGCATCCTGAACTCGGTGCCGGACGCCGCGGCGCGGGAGCGGCTGATCGCGAAGGACCTGCCGCCGGCGGAGGTGGGCGACCAATGGCTCGGCTTCACGCATGACATCGTGCTGCGCGGCCGCCATGCCACGCCGGCGACGCCGTGAGGAGCGCCACCGCATGAGCCGCCCCAATGCCCCGCTGGCGCCGACCTCGCAGCACACGATCGGCCCCTTCTTCCCGCGCACCTTCTTCCAGCCCGGCGACAATGACCTGACCCTGGTCGCGCATGGCGCGGCGCCGACCCGGCGCGGCGAGACCATCCTGATTCGCGGCCGCGTGACGCGCGCGGAGGGGATGCCCTGCCTCAACCAGATACTGGAGGCCTGGCAGGCCGATGCGGAGGGCCGCTTCAACCATCCGCTGGACCCCGAGCGGCACCTGGCCGATCCCGATTTCCTCGGCTGGGGACGGGCCTGGACCGATGAGGAGGGCCGGTACGAATTCCGCACCGTGATCCCGGGCGGCTATGCCGAGGCCGGCGGCCGCCGCGCCCCGCATGTGAACCTGACCGTGATGGGCGCGGGGCTGATGCGCCGGGTGGAGACCACGCTGTTCTTCCCGGACTTCCCGGCCGAGAACGCCGCCGACCCGGTGCTGGCCCAGGTGCCGGAGGCCCGGCGCGCGCGCCTGGTCGCGGTGCCGGAGGGTCTGGCCGAGGGGTTGCGCGTCTTCCGCTTCGACATCCGCCTGCGCGGCGATGCGGAGGAGGAAACGCCCTTCTTCGAGGCGTGACGCGGCGCTTCAGGCGCCGGCCAGCGTCAGCCCCTCGATCCGGATGGTCGGCGCATCCATGCCGCGGCGGAAGACCAGGTCGTTCGCCGCCGTCATATTGAGGAAGATGTCGCGCAGATTGCCGGCGATGGTGATCTCGCTCACCGCCTCCGCCAGCGCGCCGTTGCGGATCATGAAGCCGGCGGCGCCGCGGCTGTAGTCGCCGGTCACGCCATTCACGCCCATGCCGATCAGGTCGGTGACGTAGAGCCCCTCCGTGATATCGGCGATCAGTTCCACCGGCGTCAGGCTGCCCGCCTCCAGCCAGAGGTTGCTCGCCGCCGGGCCGGGCGGGCCGCCGGTGCCGCGGCTGGCATGGCCGGTGCTGGCGAGGCCGAGCTGCCGGGCGCTGCGCCAGTCCAGGATCCAGCTCGTCAGCACCCCGTCCTCGACGATGGCGCGCGGCGCGCCGGCCATCCCCTCCCCGTCGAAGGGGCGGGAGCGCAGGCCGCGCGGCCGGGTCGGGTCATCGCGGACCGTGAGGCCCTTGGCCAGCACCGGCTTGCCCATGCTCTCCGCCAGGAAGGAGGTGCCGCGCGCCACGGCGGCACCGTTGATGGCGCCGAGCAGATGGCCGAGCAGGGAGGAGGAGACGCGCGGATCAAACACGACCGGGATCCGCGCCGTCTTCGCCCGTACCGGGTTCAGCCGGGCGATCGCCTTCTCGGCCGCGCGCCGGCCGATCGCCGCGGGGTCCTCCAGATCCGCCAGGTGGACGACCGAGGAATAGTCGTAGTCCCGCTCCATCGCCGTGCCCTGCCCGGCCAGCGCGGTGCAGGACAGGCTGTGGGAGGTGCGGGCATAATGCCCGGCAAAGCCCGCGGAGGTGGCGAGCGCGATGCGGATGCGGCCCCAGCTGGCATCCGCGCCTTCGCTGTTGGTCACGCCCTTCACGGCCAGCGCCGCGTCTTCTGCCGCCGCGGCGCGGGCGATCAGGTCTTCGGCCGTCGGCTCGGTGGCATCCTCGAGGTCGAGCGGCCCGGCCTCCCGCGGACCATCGAAGCGATCGGCCAGGCCGCCGAAGGGATCCTCCGGCACCACCTTCGCCATGGCCACCGCGCGTTCCGCCAGCGCGGCGAAGCCTGCCGGGTCCGCCACGGTGGTCGAGACGATGGCCTGGCGCTGCCCGACGAAAACCCGCAGGCCGATGTCGAACCCCTCGGACCGCTCCAGCTGCTCGATCCGCCCGAGGCGGCGGGAGACGGACAGGGAGGCGTTCTGGACATGCAGCGCATCGGCACTGTCCGCGCCCGCGCGCCGCGCGGCGGCGACGAGGTCCGAGAGCAGGTCCAGCTCGCTCACGCCGCCAGCCTCTCGACGATCGCGGGCAGCCCCGGCACCTTGCCCGCCGGGCCGAGGGCCGCCAGCGTCGGCGCCCCCCGGAAGGCCATGGCGGCCGCTTCCTGCACCTCGGCCACCGTCACCGCGGCGATCTTCGCCTTGGTCTCTTCGGTCGGGATGATGCGGCCATGCACCTGCAGCTGGCGGGCCAGCTGCTCGCAGCGGCTGCCGGTGGATTCCAGGCTCATCAGCAGGCTGGCGCGCAGCTGGGCCTTGGCGCGGGCGAGTTCGTCCTCGCTCACATCGGTCTGCACCCGACGCAGCTCCTCCAGCGTCACCGGCACCAGCTCCTCCGCCTGGTCCTCGCCGGTGCCGGCATAGATGCCGAACAGCCCGCCATCCTGGAACGGCGAGGCGAAGGAATAGATGGAATAGACCAGCCCCCGCTTCTCCCGGATCTCCTGGAAGAGGCGGGAGGACATGCCCCCGCCCAGCAGCGTGGACAGCAGCTGCGTCGCCATGTGCAGCCTGTGGTTCGTGGCGACGGAGGGGAAGCCGAAGCAGAGGTGCACCTGGTCCAGGTCCCGCTCCTCGCGGAACTCGCCGCCCGTGTAGCGCGCCGGCTCCGGCACCGCGGCCACCGAGGCCGGCAGGTCCGAAAAATGGCGCTGGGCGAGCTCCAGCAGATCCTCATGCTCCAGCGCGCCGGCGGCGGCCACCACCATGCGGCTCGGGCCGTAGTGCCGGCGCATATAGCCGGTCAGCGCCTCCCGACTCATGGCGGAGACCGTCTCCTCCGTGCCCAGCACCGGACGGCCCATGGCCTGGGCGCCGTAGGCGGTGGCCTGGAAGTGGTCGAAGACGATGTCGTCCGGCGTGTCGTTCGCCTGGCCGATCTCCTGCAGGATCACGCCCCGCTCGCGCTCCAGCTCCTCCGGCACGAAGGTGCTGTGGGACAGGATGTCGCCCAGGATGTCGGCGGCGAGGCCGACATCCTCCTTCAGGATCTTGGCGTAATAGGCGGTGTTCTCGCGGGAGGTATAGGCGTTCAGGTGGCCGCCCACATTCTCGATCTCGCGGGCGATGGCCGCCGCGTCCCGGCGCTCCGTGCCCTTGAAGGCCATGTGCTCCAGGAAGTGGGAGACGCCGTTCTCCGCCGCCGCCTCATGCCGCGTGCCGGCATCCACATAGGCGCCGATCGAGACGGTCTCGACCCGCGGCATCTTCTCGGACACCACGGTCAGGCCGCTGGGCAGCCGGGTCAGGCGGATGGCGTCGTTCATGGTCATCCTTCGCCGTCGGTCAGGCGGCGTTGCGCAGGGTGTGGCGTCGCACGAAGGCCTCGACCTGGCCGAGATCGGCCGGCAGGCGGGTGAAACGCTCGGGACGCTCATATAGGTCGGCCAGGCGCGAAGGCAGGGGGGCCTCGATGCCCGTGGCCTGGCGCACCGCATCCGGGAATTTGGCGGGATGCGCCGTGGCGGCGACCACCATGGGGATGGCGGGGTCGGAAGGCGGGCTGGCCATGGCGGCGGCGGTGCCGATGGCGGTATGCGGGTCCGCCAGATAGCCCTGCCCATGCAGCCGCCGGATTTCTGCCAGTGTCCCGGCATCGTCCAGCGCGAATCCCCGAAAAACCTGGGTGGCGCTGCGCCAGGCGGCGTCCGGCACCGGCATGCGGCCCTCGGCACGGAAGCGGCGCATGGTCTCGGCCGTGGCCGCCGCATCGCGCCCCAGCAGCTCGAACAGCAGGCGCTCGAAGTTGGAAGAGACCTGGATATCCATGGAGGGGGAGAAGGAGGGCTCGACCGTCCGCATGGTCATGTCGTTGCCCGACAGGAAGCGGGCCAGGATGTCGTTGCGGTTCGATCCGATCAGCAGCTGCGCGATCGGCAGCCCCATCCGCCGCGCCGCCCAGGCCGCCAGGACATTGCCGAAATTGCCGGTGGGGACGGAGAAGGCCACCTCCCGGTCCGGCGCGCCGAGCGCCAGGGCCGAGGCGACGTAGTAGGGAATCTGCAGCGCGATCCGCGCCCAGTTGATGGAATTCACCGCCGACAGGCGCAAATCCTGGCGGAAGGGCGCGTCCGCGAACATGGCCTTCACCAGGTCCTGGCAATCGTCGAAGGACCCCTCGATGGCCAGGTTGGCCACGTTCGGCGCCAGCACCGTAGTCATCTGCCGGCGCTGCACCAGGCTGGTGCGGCCCTCCGGATGCAGGATGACGATGTCGATCGCCGCCCGGTCGCGGCAGGCCTCGATGGCGGCGGAGCCGGTGTCGCCGGAGGTGGCGCCGACGATGGTCACCCGCTCCCCCCGCCGGGCCAGCACATGGTCGAAAAGCGGGCCAAGCGCCTGCATCGCCATGTCCTTGAAGGCCAGCGTCGGGCCGTGGAACAGCTCCAGCGCAAAAACCCGGCTGTCCAGCTGGACCAGCGGCGCGACGGCCGGGTGGCCGAAGCCGGCATAGGCCCGGCGCAGCATGGGCAGCAGCGCCGCATGATCCGGCTGGCCGCCGGTGAACAGCGAGAGAATGCGGGCCGCCAGGTCCGGATAGGGCAGGCCGCGCAATTCGCGCCATTCGGCGCTGGTCAGCACCGGCCAGCTCTCGGGCACGAAAAGCCCGCCATCCTCGGCGAGGCCCGCCAGCAGGACGCCTTCGAAGTCGCGCGACGGGGCTTCGCCGCGGGTGGAGATATAGCGCATCCAACCAGGATAGCCCGCCCGGGCCCCTGCCGCGAGGGGGTGGCCGCTATTGCGCCGGGATGGTCACCGTCAGCGGCGCATGGCCCGGCCCGCTCTCGGCCAGAACCTGCAGCGCCTGGACGAAGGCGAAGGTGACCTTGGAAGGGTAGTCGTCGAAGTCGATCCAGAAGGACCGGTCGCGATAGACCACGGCGGCATAGGCATCGGCCGGGGCGCGCGCGCCCTGCCGCACCCGCACCAGCCGGTCGCCGGCGGCCTGGTCCTGCCCCAGGGTCGCGCCGCGGCGGATATCCTCCTGCGCCACCTCGATCTGGCTGCCCATCTCATAGAGGATCTGCAGCAGGGACCGGGTCAGCACCGGCACCCGACCCGGCCCGGCGGCGGTGCGGCCATAGACCAGCTCGAATTCCCCCGCCGGGCCGCGCAGGCCCAGCAGCCGGCGCAGCTCCCGCAGCGCCGGCTCCGCCCGGCCATCGCCGCCGCCCGGCAGCAGGAAGACGCGGGCGCCCTGGGGTTGCGTCTCGAAGCGCAGGCTCAGCGCCCGCGCGCCATGCGCCGCCGCCAGGGCGCGCATCAGCGCCTCGAAATCATCCGAGGCCAGGCGGGGGGCGCCGCCGCTGGCGGATCGGTTGGGCAGGCCGTTCACCGATTGCACGCCGATGCGGAACAGCAGGTCCAGCGGCGCGCCGCTCTGCGCCAGGGAGAGCAGCTGCGCCGGCTCCAGCGGCCGCAGATAGGAACGGGCGAAGCGTTCTCCCGTCACCGGCGTGAAATTGTAGGTGGGGCGGGAGGCGAATTCGAAACTGCCCGACAGCGTGGCGTAATTGCCCGGATTGGCATTGGGATAGGCGTTCAGCCCCGCCTGGCCGCCGGTCTGCAGCGTATAGCCGGAGATCAGCTGGCTCACGGTCAAGAAGGTCGGCACATCGCCATAGCGCAGCCGCACCATGTTCAGCAGCATCTGCCGCTTCACCCCCTCCCCCAGCGCATCGGCGAAGCCGATCTGGTCCAGGTCCAGCTGCTGCGGGCCGAGCCGGTGGCAGCCCGCGAGCGAAAGCAGCGCGGCGGCAAGCAGGCGGCGGCGGCCGTGGGTTTGG
Organism: Falsiroseomonas sp.; assembly: GCF_051860665.1. Lineage (GTDB taxonomy): Bacteria > Pseudomonadota > Alphaproteobacteria > Acetobacterales > Acetobacteraceae > Falsiroseomonas. The sequence goes on along the minus strand of NZ_JBHYDM010000007.1, from coordinate 104,302 downwards.
CGGGCGGCGGGCATGGTGCTGCATCCCGTCCCGGCCGGCGCCGGTCAACCGCGCCGCGTTGACATCCCTGTGGGGCGGCCCGGACAATCCCGGCCGCGCCGCCGAGGAGAGTCCCCGATGAAGCTGCCCAGCCATGGCCGCTACGCCCCCAGCGCCATCCCGACCCGCCCCGATTATCGCTGGCCGAATGGCGCGCGCCTCGCCGTCCTCGTCTGCAACAACATCGAGCATTTCGCCTATCGCGCCGGGATGGGCAGCGACAGCGCCCAGCCCGGCGCGCCGCAATCCTTCCGCAACTATGCCTGGCGCGACTACGGCAACCGCGTCGGCCTGTGGAACATGCTGGAGATGCTGGACGAGCTGGAGATCCCCAGCGCCCACAACGTCAACAGCGCGGCGCTGGACTATATGCCGGAGATCGCGCCGGCGCTGCTGGCGCGTGGCGACGAGTTCATCGGCCACGGCCGCAGCAATGCGGAGCGCCAGGACACGCTGTGGGAGGAGGATGAGCGCCGCCTGATCGTGGAGACGCGCGACGCCATCACCCGCCATGCCGGCACCCCGCCGCGCGGATGGCTCGGCCCCTATCTCGCGCAAAGTCACGTCACGCTCGACCTGCTGCGCGAGGAAGGGTTTGGCTACATGATGGACCTGCCGGCGGATGACCAGCCCTTCTGGATGGCGACGCGGGCCGGGCCCATCCTGTCCGTGCCCTATTCGATCGAGCTGAACGACAGCCCGGCGATGGTCTTCCGCCAGCACAGCGGCCGCGAATTCGCCGAGATGATCATCGACCAGTTCGACGAGATGCTGGCGCAGTCGAAGCGCCGACCGCTGGTCTGCAGCATCGTGCTGCATACCTTCGTGGTCGGCCAGCCCTTCCGCCTGCGGCCGCTGCGGGACGCGCTGCGCCATATCCTGCGCCACCGCGACGAGATCTGGCTGACCCGGCCGGGCACCTTGGCGGAGCATGTCGCCGGCCTGCCGCGCGGCCTGGTGCCGGGTTCGGAGATGCTGCCCGAGCCGGGCTGAGCCGCCGAATGTCCTGATAAATCAGAGCTGCGCTTCGGTGCGGATCTCGGCCTCCGCGATGAACTGGAAGCGGTCGCCGTGGAAGCGCACGAAGCCGCAGAGCACCGGCACGCCGGAGGCGAGGCGATAGACATGCTCGCTCTCCAGCAGCGGCGTGCCGCGCTTGATCATGAGCAGCCGCGCGATGCGGCTATCCGCCGGCACGCTGCGGACGATCAGCCGCATGCGCCGCGGCGCCTCCCCCATCGCCGCGCGCAGCAGCGTGTTCACCGGCTGGCGTTCCAGCATGCGCGCGGTGACGTGGCGCGCGATATGGGTGGGCATGTAGCGCAGCTCATGGCCGAAGACCTCGCCATCCAGCAGGCGCAGGCGCTCCACCAGATCCACCTCCGCGCCCGGGGCAAGGGCCAGCGCGCTCAGTACCGTGGGGGGCGCGATGATGGTGCGGCGCTCCAGCACCTGGAAGGAGATTCGCTTGCGGGCGTTGCGCGCCTCGTCCTCGAAGGCCAGGCTCAGGTCGTGGTCCAGCCGGCGCGGCGCGACGAAGGTGCCGCGGCCACGGCCGCGGGTGATCAGGCCCTGCGCGGCCAGCTGTGCCATGGCCTGACGCACGGTGGGTCGGCTGATGCCGAAATGCGCCATGCATTCGCTCTCGGTCGGCAGGGACTGGCCGACCAGCGCATCCCGCCCCTGCCCGATCAGCGCCGCGAAGCGTTCCGCCAATTGCAGATAAAGCGGCGCGGCATGCGCGGTGTTCAGGGGTGCGACGCGGTTGAGCACGAAGGCGCGCGCCGTGCCGCGTGTTCCGGCAGGCGGCGGAAGCTGCGGCGACGATGGCGTCGGCACGGCACGCATGCCCCGGCGGGCGGGAAGGGTCACGGATGTGGGCTCCTGCAGCGTCGCAAATCCACAGTAGCGGCGGCCCCATGACCGGGGAAGATGGTTGGCGCCCCGCCGGAACGACATGAAAATGTCAGGATAATTGCCTTTCAGCTGCCGTGCCGCCGCCTTTTGCGGCCCGCCGGGGCGGGCTGCGTGGTCGCGTCGCCCCGCTCATGCGGACACGATTGCAGATGCCATCTTCGCCTTTCAGGACCACACATCTTGCATGGCAGGTAGAGCCGGGCGTCGCTTCGGGCCTGCGCCGCGCCGCGCCCGTGCGGTCGTCACTGCACCGGCTGCAGACGGCCTCCGGCAGGAATTGTGCAACGTGATCGCCGGGCTGGGGTGGCCGACCGGTTCGCACCGAAATGGTTTGCCTGTATGAGCCTGAATCCACCCCCTGCCGAGGGCTGGAGGAGAGAAGGAACGGAGATGGAACCGGATTTCGAGCTCTGCCAGGTCGTCGGCGAATCGGCCGACCGGCTGGTCTCCGCCCAGGTCTTCATGTCCGGTGGTGGCGCCGACATCACCAGCCGCAATATCACCAAGGAGCTGTATGAGGCCGCCCGCGCGCTGCAGGGCGCGCCGCTCTCCTCGCTGGCCGCACGCGAGCTGGTGGAGCGGGTGCAACCGCGCGACGTGGTGCTGATCTGCGCCGGCTTCTTCGACCCGCCGGCGATGATCTCGGAAGCCGATGGCCCGGTCGGCGCCGCGCTGCTGGGCCGCGCGCTGGCCGTCGCGCTGGATGCCACGCCGGTCTTCCTGACGGAGGTGACGAATCTCGCGCGGATGGAGGCGCTGGTGCGCGCCACCGGGCTCGATGTCATCGGACTCGACATGGCGGTGACCACGCCCTTCAAGGCCGCCATCCTGCCGCTGCCGATCGGACGTTCCCGCGCGGCGGTGGAAGCGCCGCGCTGCTTCGACCGCACCGGCGCCAAGGCCATGGTCTGCATCGAGAAGCCGGCGCCCAATTTCACCGGCACCACCCATACCGGCCCGGGCCTCGATGTCACCGACGTGGTCGGCAAGGTGGAGCTCTACATCGATGAGGCGAAGCGCCGCGGCGTGCTGACCATCGGCATCGGCGATGGCGGCAACGAGGTCGGCATGGGCCGCATCCCGGAGGCGGTGCGCGAGGTGGTGCCGACCGGCAAGCTGATCGGCACCTGCGTCGAGACCGACATTTTGGTTGTCGCGACCATCGCCAATTGGGGGTCCTACGCCATCGAGGCCTGCCTCGCCGCCGCGCTGCATCTGCCGGAGGCGCTGCATTCGCGCGACGTGGAACGCCGCGTGGCGGATGCGGCCGCCCGCGCCGGCTTCATCGACCCGACCAGCGGCATGGCGCATGGCTGGGTGGACGGCACGCCGCCGATCGCCGGCGAATCCATCCTGGAGCTGTTGCGCTGCATGGTGGAGCTGCGGCTGGACCGCAAGCGCCGGCCGCATGGCATGTCCGGCTTCGGCCGACGCTGGCAGGAAACCGGCCGCGCGGAGGCCACGGTCGCGCTCTGGGCCAGGCACCTGGCGGCGGAAGAAGCGGAGTTCTTCAGCCGGGCTGAACGCGGCGGGTGAAGGCCGCGAGGTCGGCGTCGAAGCGCGCCGGCTCCTCCAGGAAAGGCGCGTGGCCGCTGGCCTCATACAGAAGAAAATCGGCGCCGGGCAGCAGGCTGGCGATGTGGCGGCCGGCGAAAGGCAGCAGCACCTGGTCCTGCGCGCCATGGATCACCAGCGCCGGCACCTTGAGTGTCGGCAGCAGGTCGTCATGGTCCACCTGCCAGCCCATCATCGCGCCGCGCACCGCGGGCGGCGCCATACCGTTGGTGAGGTCCATCAGCCGCTGCAGATCGGCCGGCAGCGGCGCCGCCGTGCAGGCGCGAATGAAGCGCAGCGTGGCCTCGGCGGCGACCGCCATCTCGGTCGAGGCCATCGCCGCCTGGATCGGCCCGGTGGTACCGCGGAAGCGCGCGGCATCGGGCACGCCGCCCTTGCTGATGGCGCCGACGAAGACCAGGCCGCCGAACCCGGCCACGCCATGCCGCCGCGCCACCGCGCCCAGCACCCGCCCACCAAAGGACCAGCCGACCAGCACCGGCCGGTGCAGCTGCAGCGCCGCGATCACCGCCGCCACGTCATCGGCCCAGAGATCCCCGCTGCGATAGGCCTCCGCCGCCTCGGGTTTTTGGGAGTGGCCATGGCCGCGCAGGTCGAAGGCGACGAGGCGAAAATGCTGCGCCAGGACGCCGGTGAATTGCCGCGTCCAGCAGAGCGCGGCCTGGGAGAAGCCGTGGATGAACAGGATGGGCGGGCCATCCGCGCGGCCACCCTCCACCACGGCCAGGCCCACGCCGCCGGCGCCCTCGATAAAGCGCGTGGTGGCGCTGCCCATCCATTCGGTCGTCATCGCAGGACAGTCCTTCATTACGCCGGGCAAGCTGCGGCAAGCCGTGCCTCCCGGCAAGGTGGCACGGGCCTTGCTGCGCGGGTCGGGCTGGCGGGCTTCCGCCTGTCCCGGTCCGGAGAGATTCCCATGGAGCGCCGCGATTTCCTCAAGGCCCTGCCCGCCGCCGCGCTGAGCCTGCCGCTCACCGCGCCCGCCGTGAAGCAGGCCGCCGCGCAGCGCGCGCCGACGCGCAACGAGACGCTGCTGCTGGTGCAGGAATACGGCCCCAATAGCCTGGACATGCAGGGGCTCGGCGCCTCCCAGCCCGTCAATGGCGTGGCGCTGAACTGCTACGACCGCTTGGTCTCCTTCAAGCGGGAGAAGGTGGACGAGGTCACCAGCAGCTTCGACATCACGAAGCTGGAGCCGGAGCTGGCCGAGAGCTGGCAGGAGGCCAGCGACGGCACCAGTGTGACGTTCAAGATCAGGGCAGATGCCCGTTTTCATAGCGGAAGGACGGTCACCGCCAAGGACGTGAAGTGGTCGCTGGACCGCGCCGTCTCCATCGGCGGCTTCGCCACCACGCAGATGCGCGCCGGCAGCCTGGAGAACCGGGAGCAGTTCGTCGCGGTGGACGACAAAACCTTCCGCGTGGATTACCTGCGGCGCGACAAGCTGACCCTTCCGAACCTCGCCGTGACGATTCCCTTCGTCTTCGACAGTGAGACGGCCATCGCCAATTCCGGCGGCGACGAATGGGCCAAGGACTATCTGAAGAACAACATCTGCGGCGGCGGCGCCTTCAAGGTGGAGGCCTGGCGGCCGGGCACCGAGACCATCTACACCCGCAACGACGACTGGAAGTCCGGCCCACTGCCCAGCCTGCGCCGCATCATCGCGCGCGACATCGCCTCCCCCTCCACCCGCCGGGCGCTGATCGAACGCGGCGATGCCGATATCAGCTACCAGATCCCGCCGAAGGATTTTGCGGATCTCGTCGCCGCGGGGCGGCTGAAGGTCTCGGCCGTGCCGGTGCCGAATGCGGTGTGGTATCTCGCGCTGAATTCGGCGCTGCCGCCCTTCAACAATGTGAAACTGCGGCAGGCGGTGGCCTGGGCGATGCCCTATGAGCAGATCATGCAGGGCTCGCTCTTCGGCCGCGGCGTGCCGATGTTCGGCGGCCCCGCCACGCCGGCGCAGCTCACCTGGCCGGTGCCCTTTCCCTATACCGCCAATACCGAGCGCGCCCGCGCGCTGATGGCGGAATCCGGCGTCGCGCCCTTCAGCACCACGCTGCTCTACGATGCCGGCGTCGCCACCATCACCGAGCCCATGGCCGTGCTGATCAAGGAGGCGCTGGCCCCGCTCGGCATCACCGTGGAGCTGAGCAAGATCCCCGGCGCCAATTTCCGCGGCGAGCTGAACAAGAAGACCGCGCCGATGGTGATCAACCGCTTCGGCGGCTGGCTGGACTGGCCGGACTACTTCTTCTTCTGGAACTACCACGGCAACAATTCGATCTTCAACATCCCGTCCTACCAGAACCCGGCGATGGACCGGCTGATCGATGCCGCGCGCTTCACCGCCGACCCCGCCGTCTATGCGCAGAATGTGCGCGGCTTCCTGGAGCTCGGCATGCAGGACGTGCCCTTCATCCCGATCGCGCAGCCCTTCCACGACGTGGCGATGCAGCGGAATATCGGCGGCTACCAGTTCTGGCCCTGCCGCGAGCCGGATTTCCGCAGCCTGACGAAGGGCTGAGCGCCGGTGCGGGGCGTGCTGTGGCGGCTGGCCGGTTCGCTCCCCGCGCTGGTCGCCGTCATCGTCGTGACCTTCATCCTGACGCGCGTGCTGCCGGGCGATACCGCGACCTATTTCGCCGGGCCGACCGCGAGCGCGGAATCGATTGCCCAGATCCGCGCCTCCCTCGGCCTCGATCGCCCATTGCCGGAGCAGTTCTGGAACTACATCCAGGCACTGGTCCGCGGTGACCTCGGCATGTCGCTCACCACCGGCCAGCCGGTGCTGACCGACCTGCTGCAGCGGCTGCCGGCCTCCGCGGAGCTGACGCTGGCCGGGCTGCTGATCGCCATGTCCATCGCCATTCCGCTCGGCGTGCTGGCGGCGGTGAAGCAGGGCTCGCTGGCGGACCATGCCTGCCGCGTCATCGTCACGGCCGGCGTCTCGCTGCCGGTGTTCTTCACCGGCCTGCTGCTGGTCTATGTCTTCTATTTCCTGCTCGGCTGGGCCCCTGCGCCGCTCGGCCGGCTCGATGCCTTCGCCAGCGCGCCGCCCACCGTCACCGGCTTCTACCTGATCGATGCGGCGCTGGTGGGCGATTGGGAGACCTGGCAGGGCGCGCTGGCGCAGATGATCCTGCCGGCGACCACGCTCGGCCTGTTCGCGCTGGCGCCGATCGCGCGCATCACGCGGGCCTCCATGCTCGCGGTGCTGGGCGCGGAGTTCATCCGCACCGCGCGCGCCTCCGGCCTCGCCACGCGCACCATTATTCTCACCTATGCACTGCGCAATGCGCTGCTGCCGGTGGTGACGACGCTGGGCATGGTGTTTTCCTTCCTGCTCGGCGCGAATGTGCTGGTGGAGAAGGTCTTCGCCTGGCCCGGCATCGGCAGCTATGCGGTGGAGGCGCTGATCGCCTCGGACGGCGCGCCGGTGCAGGGTTTTGTCCTGACCATGGCGATCCTCTACGTATTGCTGAACCTGACCATCGACATGGTGAACCGGGCGCTGGACCCGCGGGCACGGCGGGCATGAGCAGCTCCGCACTGCGCCACGCGCGGCATGTGGTTTCGGAAAATCCGGTCACGGGATTCGCGCTGGCGCTCTTCGTCTTCTTCGTGCTGGCCGCCATCCTCGGCCCGTCGCTGGCGCCCTATGATCCGCTGGCAAGCAACACCATGCGGGCGCTGCAACCGCCCTCCGCGCAGCACTGGTTCGGCACGGACCAGCTCGGCCGCGACATCTTCTCCCGCGTGCTGGTGGCCACGCGACTCGACCTCGGCATCGCCGCCGCCTCCGTCGCGCTGGTCTTTGCCGCGGGCGGTTTTGCCGGCTTGGTCTCGGGCTTCTTCGGCGGCTGGGCGGACCTGGTGATCGGGCGCATCGCCGATACCATCATGGCCTTTCCGCTCTTCGTGCTGGCCATGGCGATCGTGGCGGCACTGGGCAACACCGTGCCGAACATCGTGCTCGCCACCGCCATCATCAATTTTCCCCTCTATGTCCGCGTCGCCCGCGCGGAGACGGTGCAGCGGCGGGAGGCGGGCTTCGTCGATGCGGCACGCATCTCCGGGCACCGCGACATGGGCGTGCTGCTGATGCAGGTGGGGCCAAACATCCTGCCGATCATGGTGGTGCAGATGTCGCTCACCATGGGTTATGCGATTCTCAACGCCGCCGGCCTGTCCTTCATCGGCCTCGGCGTGCGCGCGCCGACGCCGGAATGGGGGATCATGGTGGCGGAGGGCGCCTCCTTCATCGTCTCCGGCGAGTGGTGGGTGGCGCTGTTCCCGGGTGCGACGCTGATGGTCGCGGTCTTCTGCTTCAACCTGCTGGGCGATGGCGTGCGGGATATCGTTGATCCCCGGAGGCGGACGTGAGTCCGCCGACCGCTTTGAATGGATCGGCGCACATGAGCGCGGTTCTCGACGTCCGCGACTTCTCCGTCGAATTTCGCACCCGCTCCGGCATCGTCCACGCGCTGGACCGCGTGGCCTTCACCGTGGGGCGTGGAGAGACACTCGCGCTGGTCGGCGAATCCGGCTCCGGCAAATCCGTCACCGCCTATGCGCTGCTCGGCCTGCTGGATGCCGCCGGCCGCATCACCGGCGGCAGCGCGGTGCTGGAGGGCAAGGAGCTCACCACCGCCTCCCCCGCCGAATTGTCAAAGATCCGTGGCGCGCGGGCGGCGATGATCTTCCAGAATCCGCGCGCCGCGCTGAACCCGATCCGCCCGATCGGCCGGCAGATCGCCGATGTGGTGCGTCGCCATGCCGGGCTCTCGCGCCGCGACTCCGATGCGCGCGCCATCGAGATGCTGCGCGAGGTCGGCATCCCCGACCCCGTGCGCCGCGCCAGCGCCTATCCCTTCGAGCTCTCGGGCGGCATGTGCCAGCGCGTGATGATCGCCATCGCCGTCGCCACGCGCCCTGCCCTGCTGATCGCGGACGAGCCCACCACCGGCCTCGACGTCACCACCCAGGCGGTGGTGATGGACATCATCCAGACGCTCGCCGCCGAGACCGGCATGGCCACCCTCCTCATCACCCACGACCTGGCGCTGGCGGCGGAGCGCAGCGCGCGCATCGCGGTGATGCATGCCGGGCACATCGTGGAGGATGCGCCCACCGCGCAGCTGCTCGCGCATCCGCGCCACCCCTATACCGCGCGGCTTCTGGCGGCGACGCCGACCGCGGCGGGCGACCTTTCGGACCTGCGCTCCATCCCAGGCAACCTGCCCGACCTGCGCCGCGCCGACCTGCCGCCCTGCCGCTTCGCCGAACGCTGCCCGCAGCGCCTGCCCGGCTGCGAGGCGCGGCTGGTCTGGCGCGACCTGGCGCCGGCGCATCGCGTCGCCTGCTGGAATCCCGCATGAGCCAGGCCATCGGTAACGCCCCCACCACCGGCCAGAACCTGCTGGAGGTGACGGAGCTCTCGAAGCGCTTCCCGCTGGGACGGCGCAGCTTTTTCGGCGGCGCCAGGCCTTCCGCCGTGCATGCGGTGGACGACGTCTCCTTCACTTTGGCACGCGGCGAGACGCTCGGCCTGGTCGGCGAATCCGGCTGCGGCAAGTCCACGCTGGTGCGGCTGATCACGCGACTGACGGACCCCACCACCGGCTCCATCCGCTTCGGCACGCGGGAGCTGGCGGATCTGCCCGCCCAAAACTTCGCGCGCGACGTGGATCGCGGCCGCATCCAGATCGTCTTCCAGGATGCGGGCGAAAGCATCAATCCGCGCTTCACCGCGGCGGACGCCATTGCCGATCCGCTGCGCAAGCTGCGCGGCCTGAGTGGCGTGGCGCTGCGCGACAAGGTGGAGGAAGCGGCGACCTTGTGCGGCCTGCCGCTGGCGCTGCTCGACCGCTTTCCGCACCAGCTCTCGGGCGGGCAGCGCGCCCGCGTCGGCATCGCGCGCGCCATCGGGCCGCGGCCGGATCTGCTGGTGCTGGACGAACCGACCGCGGCGCTCGATGTCTCCGTGCAGGTCACGATCCTGCAGCTGCTGGTGACGCTGCGCGAGACGCTCGGCATCTCCTACGTCTTCGTCAGCCACGACCTCAACGTGGTGCGGCTGCTCTGTGACCGCGTGGTGGTGATGTATCTCGGCCGCATCGTGGAGGTCGGGCCGGCGCGCGCCGTCTTCGACAACCCGCTGCACCCCTATACGCGCGGCCTGGTCGCCGCCGTGCCGCGGCTGGATGGTGTGCGCGACAATGCGCTGCGCCTGGCCGGCGACCCCCGCAGCCCGATCGACCCGGACCCGAATGCCTGCCGCTTCCACGGCCGCTGCCCCATCGGCACGGATCTCTGCGGCACGGCGATGCCGGCGCTACGGCGCTTCGCCGGCGGTCGCGAAGCCGCCTGCCACTTTGCCACGGAGCCCGCATGACCCCGCCCCCCTTCGACGCCGAGACCTATGCGCGCCAGGCCGCCGCGCTGATCGCCCTGCCGATCGCGCCGGCGCATCTGCCGGGCGTCGTCGCCAACCTCCAGACCGCGGCCGCCATGGCCGCGCTGGTGCAGGACTGGCCGCTCGGCGTCGCCGATGAACCCGCGCCGGTTTTTGTTGCCAAGTGACCGCCGCCAGCACCGCCGCCGCCATCCGCGCCGGCCAGCTTCGCGCCGTGGAGGTGACGGAGGCCGCCCTCGCCGATATCGCCGCGCGCAACCCCCGCACCAATGCCTTCACCGAGGTCACCGCCGCCCGCGCCCGCGCCGAGGCCGCGGCAGTGGATGCCGCCTATGCCGCCGGCCGTGATCCCGGCCCGCTCGCCGGCGTGCCCTATGCCGTGAAGAACCTCTTCGACCTCGAAGGCGTCACCACCCTCGCCGGCGCCAAGATCGAACGCGGCAAGCCGGCGGCGGCTTGCGACGCCTTCCTGGTGCAGCGGATGCAGGCGGCCGGCGCGGTGTGCCTCGGCGCGCTGAACATGGATGAATACGCCTATGGCTTCACGACCGAGAACGCGCATGACGGCGACTGCCGCAATCCGCATGATCTGTCGCGCGTCGCCGGCGGGTCCTCCGGCGGCTCCGCGGCCGCGGTGGCGGATGGGCTGGTGCCGCTGACGCTCGGCAGCGATACCAATGGCTCGATCCGCGTGCCCTCCTCGCTCTGCGGCATCTTTGGGCTGAAGCCGACCTATGGGCGGCTGTCGCGGCAGGGCAGCTATCCCTTCGTCACCTCGCTCGATCACCTCGGCCCCTTCGCGCGAGACGTGACGGATCTCGCTTTGGCCTACGACGCCTTGCAGGGCTTTGACCCGCAGGACCCGGCGCAGCAGCGGCGGCAGGTGGAGCCGGTCGCGAACCAGCTCGGCGCCGGGCTGGACGGGCTGCGCATCGCCGTGGCGGATGACCATTTTTCCCGGAATGGCCATCCGGAGGCGCTGGCCGCTGTGGCGGTGCTGGCCCGCGCCTTGGGCACCACGCGCCGCGTCACCATTCCCGAAGCCGCCCGCGCGCGCGCCGCCGCCTTCCTCATCACCATGGCGGAGGGCGGCAATCTGCACCTGCCGAACCTGCGCGAGCGCGCCGAGGATTTCGACCCCGGCACGCGGGACCGCTTCCTCGCCGGCGCCCTGCTGCCCGCCACCTGGCTGCTGCAGGCGCAACGCCTGCGTGCCGCCTATCGCGCCGCGGTGCTGGCGGTGTTCGAGACGGTGGACGTGATCCTCGCCCCCGCCACGCCCTTCGTGGCGCCGCCGATCGGCCAGGCGATGACGGAGATCGATGGCCGCATCCTGCCGATCCGCCCCAATCTCGGCGTCTATACCCAGCCGATCTCCTGCATCGGCCTGCCGGTGCTGGCGGTGCCGCTGGCCGACCCCGGCGCCGCCGGCACGCCGCACAACCTGCCGATCGGCGTGCAGCTCATCGCCGCGCCGTGGCGGGAGGATGTGCTGTTCCGCGTCGCCACCGCGCTGGAACGCGCCGGCATCTGCGGCGCGCCCCCGGTGCGGGCCTATTCGGCGGAGAGATTGGCGACGCGCACGATCTCCGCATAGGTCACGGTGTCGCGCCGGATGCGCTCCGCCAGCACATCCGGCCCCTGCGCCAGCACGTCGAGGCCGATCGCCGCCAGCCGCTCACGCGCCGCCGGGCGGCCGATGGATTCGCGGAAGGCGGCCGACAGCGTGGCCTTCACGGGCTCCGATGCGCCATCGGGCAGCACCACGCCGTACCAGGTATCCGACAGCAGCTGGGGAAAACCGAGCTCGCCAAAAGTGGCGACATCCGGCAGCAGCGCGTGCCGCTGGCCGGAGACGATGCCGAGCGGCACCAGCTTGCCGTCGCGGATATTGGGCAACAGGTCGGAGAGGTTGCCGATGGTGTAGTCGACGCGGCCGGTCAGCAGGTCCGTCAGCATCGGCGCGACGCCGCGATAGGGCACGTGTTCCGCATTCATGCCGGCCAGCATCTTCAGATGCTCCATGCCCATGTGCTGGCTGGTGCCCTGGCCGTTGCTGCCGAAGGACAGGCCACGCCCGGGCTGCCGCGCCTTGGCCAGGAAGCCGGCGAAATCCGTGGCAACGGAAGGATGGCAGGCCAGCACATGCGGCGTGCCGACCAGCAGTGCGAGGGGGTCGAAATCCGCCGAGGCGCTATAGGGCTGCGGCTTGTGCAGCGACTGGTTCACCGTGAAGCTGTTCGCCACCATCAGCACCACCTGGCCATCGGCCTGCATGGCCTTCACCGCCTGCACCGCCACCAGCGTGCCGGCGCCGGGCCGGTTCTCCACCACCACGGGCTGGCCGAGGATCGGCGCCGCACCCTCCGCCACGATGCGGCCGACCATGTCGAAGCTGGAACCGGGCGGAAAGGGCACGACGTAGCGCAGCGGCGCGCTGGGCTTCCAGCTGGGCTGGGCAAGAGCGGGCGTGGCGAACAGGGCCGGCAAGGCGAGCAGGGTACGGCGGCGCATGGCAGTCTCCGGTGCGAGCGCCGGGCGAAGGATGGCCCGGCATTGCTGCGACGCAGCAAATGCCGTGCCAGCCCGCCTATTCCGCCGGCGCGGCGCCGATCGGCGGGGCGGCGCGCGCCTCGCTGCGGGCACAGACGAACAGCCCGGCGGCGACCAGCGCATAGGCCAGGGCGATGGCAGGCGAGACGCCAAAGCCCACCGCTTCGCCATGCATGAAGCCGAAGAAGCTCAGCGCCGCGCCGGCCAAAGCGAAGGCCGCGGCGCGGAGGAAATCGCGCTCCACCACGAAGACGGCGATGGCGGCGAGGATGAGCCCCACCAGGATAGCGCCGCCGCCCAGCACCTCGAGCCCGTGATACAGCACGCCCATGCCGGCCATCTTGTCGAACCCCACGGCGGCGGCATTGGTGCCGGCGGCGCCGAGTGCGCCATCGATCAGCGTCTTCGCCCAGGCCGCCAGGTGCGGCGTGAAGGCCAGCACGATGGCGGGCGCGTGCTTGTGCGGCGTCTCCTGGAAGGCCTGCGCGCCGATCAGCATGCCGATGTAGAGCAGGATGGGGGAGATCGCGACGACGGGGATCAGGTCCAGCAGCACGGAGGTGATGCCGAGCCAGGTCAGCACCAGCACGGCAAGCCCGGTCGCCGCCGAATAGCCGATGCGCCCGCCCATCGCCTTCCAGCCGGGATGGCCGATATAGACCGCGTTGATGAAGGGGTTGCCCATCAGGCAGCCGATCATGCTGACCACGCCATCCGCCGTCAGCACCCGCGTGGTGGGATAGGCATCGCCCGCCACCTCCGCGCTCTCGACATTGTCCATCGCCTCGACCAGGTCGTAGATGCCGAAGGGGATGGCGGTGACGAGGATGATGCCGAGGAACTCGAAGCCCGAGAAGACATGCCCCACCGCCGGAATCGGCACGGAGAAGCCGAGATTGCCGAAGGCCGCGAAGAGCCGGTCCAGCGACATGCCGGCGATGGACACACCGAGCGCGGCGGAGCCCCAGGCGATCAGGCTGCCGAGGCCGATCGCCACCAGCCCCGCCGGGATGCCGTGCCGGTAGCGCACGCCGCCAAACCAGCTCAGCAGGATCACCGCGAAGCACAGCAGCCCGATCATCGGGTTCATGAACATCTCCAGCGCCGGCCGCATGGAGATGAAGGTGACGGAGACGCCGGCCAGCGTGCCGAGCAGCGCGGCGCGCGGCGTGATGCGGCGGATCACCGGCGCGACGAAGCCGCCCACCATCAGGATGATGGACTGGATGAAGACCCAGGTGAGCCCGGCCTCCCAGGCTTTCACGGGATCCCCGGTGCGGCCGAGGATCGGCAGCATGATGACCAGCACGACGATGAACATGTGCGGGACGGAAACGCCGGAGGGCAGTGCGCAGACATCGTCGCGCCCGGTCTCCTTCGCCAGCTTCCAGCCGAGCCAGGCGTAGTAGGCGGTGGAGAGGAACAGCATCAGCCCCAGTGCCGGCAGGATGCGGCCGAAGACCAGCTCGTCCGGCATGCGCAGCACGAAGCGCAGCAACCCCGTCAGCACGATCAGATTGACCAGGATATTGGTGCCGAAGCCGAAGAAGGCGTTCCAGTCGCCCGGGACCCAAAGGGCGGGTGTCGTCGCGCGTCGCGTTGTCATGTCGCCTCTCCCAGCGCCTGCGTGATGGCGGCCTCGGTCGTGACCCAGCCGAAGATCCCGCCACCCGGCCCGCCTTGGGCGGCGATCATCTCGAGCGCGACGGCGTGGAATCGAGGGAAATAGGAGCCGCAGCAATCACCGGGGACGATGCAGCGCAGGCCGCGGTCATTCGCCTCCCGCACCGTGGTGTGGACGCACACCTCGGTGGTGACGCCGGCGACCAGCAGTGTGTCGATGCCGCGGTTGCGCAGCACCAGCTCGAGGTCGGTCTGGTAGAAGGCGCCCTTGCCGGGCTTGTCGATCACCGGCTCGCGGGGGGCGGGCGCCAGTGCGGCGATGATGTCGTGGCCCGCCTCGCCGCGCACCAGGATGCGGCCCATCGGCCCGGCATCGCCGATGCGCATCCCCGGCGGCGCGCGCAGCAGCTTGGCGGGCGGCGCATCGGCGAGGTCCGGGCGATGCCCCTCCCGCGTATGCAGCACGGTGAGGCCGGCGCGGCGCGCGGTGGCGAGCAGCCGCTGGCAGGGCGGCACCGCGCTAGCGAGCAGCGACACGTCATTGCCCAGCGCGGCGCCGAAGCCGCCGGGCTCCAGGAAATCCCGCTGCATGTCGATCACCAGCAGCGCCAGGCGGCGCGGATCGACCTCGATCGGGGCGGGCTCGGCGGCGATGACGGGCAGGGTCGGACCCTCCGGAGCGTGATGTCTCCGTAACGGTTCCGAGCAAGTTTTGTGCCGCGGATTCGGCCGGATTCAGGGGCGGCGCCGCTCGCGGCCTGGGCAGGCACCGTCCCGGGCGGCCCACGAAAAAGGCATGACAGCCATCCGCCTTTTCCGCCGCCGCCCAGATACCAGCGGTTTCAGCGGGCTGCCGGCCGTCCTGCGCGCGGCGTTCCAGCCGGCGCCCGGAAGCGGGGTTTTGCGCGTCCCTGTTGTTCTTGATTTGTTCGGATACCTCCGCCATCGTCCGCCCGATGCAGCCCGCCGAGCCCCTTCTCCCCCCGCCGGATTCGGCCCCCCTGGACCAAGGCACGGTCCTGGCGGCCCTGCGTGCCCGGGTGGCGCGGCTGGAGGGGGTGGGCCGCGCCCGGCATGGCACGGACCCGATTCCGGTGGCGGATGGCATCCCCCTGCCCGGCGGCGGCCTGGCGCGGGCGGCGATGCATGAGGTGGCGGCCGTCTCCCCCGGCGCGGCGGCCGCCTTCTGCGCCGTGCTGCTGGCGCGCAGCGGCGGCACCGTGCTGTGGATCGCGGGTGGCGGGTCCGAGGGGTTGCAGGCCTGGCCGCCCGGCCTCGCCCGCTGTGGCCTGGCGCCGGCCAACCTGGTGCTGGTACGGGCGGAACGCTGGGCGGATGCGCTCTGGGCGATGGAGGAGGCGCTGCGCTGCCCCGCCGTCACCGGCGCGCTGCTGGTGGCGGAGGACAGCGCCCGGCTGGACCTGACCGCGACGCGCCGCCTGCAGCTGGCGGCCGAGACCGGCGGCGCGCTCGGCCTGGTGCTGCGGCCGGATGCGCCGAATCCGGATCCCAGCGCGGCGGCCAGCCATTGGCGCGTCGGGCCCCTGCCCTCCGGCGGCGGCGGGCATGGGCTGTCGGATCCGCGCTGGCAGCTCGAACTGCTGCGCGCCCGCGGCGGAAGGCCCGGCGGCCCCTGGGCGGTGACCTGGCGGGCGGCCTCCGGCACGCTGGACCTGGAGGAGGCGGAGGCGCCCGTCGTGGAGACGCGGCGCGCCCGACGCGGCCGATGAGCCGGCGTTTTTTGGCGCTGCACCTGCCGGACCTCGCCACGGCGCGACTCCGCCGGGCGGAGCCCGATCTGCCGGCAGGGCCGCTCGCGACCTGGGAGGCCAGCGGCAGCCGGCGCCTGCTGGTGGCGGTGGATGCGGCGGCCGCGGCGATCGGGCTCGCGCCCGGCCAGGCCCTGGCCGATGCCCAGGCCATCGCGCCGGACCTGCTGCTGCGCCCGGCGGACCCGCTGGGCGATGCCCGGGCACTGCACGGCCTGGCACTCTGGGCCCGGCGCTACACGCCGCTGGCGGCCACGGACCCGCCCGAGGGGCTGATCCTCGACATCACCGGCTGCGACCATCTTTTGGGCGGCGAGGCCGCCTTGCTGGGCGATGCGCTGGACCGGCTGCAGCACAATGGGCTGGCCGTGCAGGGCGCCATTGCCGGCGCGGCGGCCACCGCGGCGGCGCTGGCGCGGGCGCGGGCCGATGCGCCCATCGCCGTCTCCGGCATCGAGGCCGCGCTGGCCGCGCCGCTGCCGCTCGGCCCGGCGCTGCGGCTGGATGCGGCGATGACGGAAGCGCTGGCCCGGCTCGGCCTGCGCCGGGTGGGGGATCTGCTGGACCAGCCGCGCGGTCCGCTGGCACGGCGTTTCGGCAAGGCGCTGCTGGACCGCCTGGACGCCGTCACCGGCCGCCGCCCACAGGCCATCCAGCCGGTGCAGCCGCCGCCCGAATTATCCGAAATGCTCGACCTGCTGGAGCCGCTGATCACCCGCCCCGCCATCGAGGCCGCGCTGGACCGGCTGCTGGCCGGGCTTTGTGCAAAACTGCGCC
Source organism: Falsiroseomonas sp. (assembly GCF_051860665.1). Taxonomy (GTDB): domain Bacteria; phylum Pseudomonadota; class Alphaproteobacteria; order Acetobacterales; family Acetobacteraceae; genus Falsiroseomonas. The sequence continues at coordinate 87,628 of NZ_JBHYDM010000007.1, read as the reverse complement.
TGGCGGGGCTGGGGGCGCGGCGGCTGGCGCTGCTGGCCTGGCGGGTGGATGGCGCGGTGCAGGAGGTGGCGATCGGCACTGGCCAGCCGAATCGTACGCCCGCGCATCTGAAGCGGCTGTTTGCCGAGGGGCTCGGCCGGCTGGAGCCCGATCTCGGCTTCGAGCGCATGGCGCTGGAGGCCCGCGCCACGGATCGGATGGAGACCGGCGCGCAATCCAGCCTGGGACTGGGCGTGCTTCAGGACCGGGCGGCGCTGGCGGAATTGCTGGACCGGCTCGGCCAGCGGGCGCGGGTGCAGCGCGTTGCGCCGGTGGCGAGCCATTGGCCGGAGCGCAGCGTCGCGGCGCTGGACCCGCAGGCGGTGCCGCCGCCGCCGCCGCCCGGCTGGTCGCATCCGGGGCAGCCTGTGCTGCGCCTGCGCCGCCCGAAACTGCTGGAGGTGGTGGCCCTGCTGCCGGATGCACCACCCGCCAGCCTGCGCTGGCAGGGCAGGTCGCAACGCGTTCTGGCCGCGGAGGGGCCGTTGCGGCTGGAGCCGGAATGGTGGCGGGCGCGCGCCACCGCCGAGCGGCGCGACGCCTATCGGGTGGAGCTGCCCTGCGGCACGCGGCTGCTGGTCTGTCGCGGCGGCGCCTCCGGCTGGCGGCTGCATGGCCATCTGCCGTGAGCACCTATGCGGAGCTGGCGGCCCGGTCACACTTCTCCTTCCTCGACGGCGCCTCCCACCCCGCGGAGCTGGCGGCCACGGCCGCGCGGCTGGGGCTGGCGGGGCTGGGGCTGTGCGACACCAACAGCCTGGCCGGCGTGGTGCGCGGCCATGTCGCGGCGAAGCAGGAAGGGCTGCGCTTCGTGGTGGGCTGCCGGCTGATGCTGACCGATGGCAGCGCCTGGCATGCCTGGCCCACCGACCGCGCCAGCTACGGCCGGCTGACGAAGCTGCTGTCCCAGGGCCGCATGCCGGCGCCGAAGGGCGAATGCTGGCTGACCCGCGAAGACCTTTTTGCCGCCGCCGAGGGATTCGTGCTCGCCACGATTCCACCCGCGGATTTCGATGGCCGGCAGTGGCGTGCCGATGCGGCGCGGCTGCGCGACCGGCTGGCCATGCCGCTGCTGCTCGCCGCCGCCTGCCCCTATCTCGGCCGCGACCAGCAGCGGCTGGATGACCTTGCGGCGATTGCAGGGGAGTCGCTGCTGGCCACCGGCGATATCCGCTACCACCACCCCGATCGTCGCCGCCTGGCCGATGTGCTCAGCGCCATTCGCCTGCGCACCACCGTCGATGCGCTGGGCCATGATGCGGAGCCGAATGGCGAGCGGCACATCAAGCCGCCCGCCGAGATGGCGCGGCTTTTCGAACGCCACCCGCAGGCGCTGGCCAATACGCTGCGCGTGCTGGAGGCCACCGCCGGCTTCTCGCTCGACCAGCTGCGCTACGAATATCCGGAGGAGGTGCTGGAGCCCGGCCGCACGGCGCAGCAGACGCTGGAGGCGCGCGTGGCGGAGGCGCTGGCGGCGCTGCCCTTCGGCGCCTCTGCCAATCTGCGCGACCGCGTGGCGCATGAGCTGGAGCTGATCGGCCGGCTCGGCTACGCGCCCTATTTCCTCACGGTGCACGAGATCGTCGCCTTCGCGCGCGGCCGGGGCATTCTGTGCCAGGGTCGCGGCTCGGCGGCGAATTCCAGCGTCTGCTACGTGCTCGGCATCACCGCGGTCGATCCCGACAAGCACGACCTGCTCTTCGAGCGATTCGTCTCCGCCAGCCGCGGCGAGCCGCCCGATATCGACATCGATTTCGAGCATGAGCGGCGGGAGGATGTGATCCAGCACCTGTACCACCGCTACGGCCGCCACCGCGCCGCCATCTGCGCCACCATCATCCGCTACCGCGCCCGCAGCGCGATCCGCGAGGTGGGCCGCGCCATGGGGTTGACGGAGGATGTCACCGCGCGCCTGGCGAAAGCCAGCTGGGGGCCGGGGCGGGAGATCGGGCTGGCGCAGCTGGCGGAAAGCGAGGGGCTGGACGTCAGCGATCCGCGGCTGGCCATGACGCTGGAGCTGGCGGAGGAATTGCAGGATGTGCCGCGCCATGCGGCCACCCATGTCGGCGGCTTCGTCATCACCCGCGGCCCGCTGACGGAACTCGCCGTCGTCACCAACGCGGCGATGGAAGACCGCACGGTGCTGGAATGGGACAAGGACGATATCGAGGCGCTGGGCATCCTGAAGGTCGATGTGCTGGGCCTCGGCATGCTGTCCTGCATTCGCCGCGCCTTCGGCCTGATGCAGCAGCATCTGCGGCGGGACTACACGCTGGCCTCGCTGCCACGCGAATGCGACCAAACCTATGCCATGCTGCGCCGCGCGGATTCGGTGGGCGTCTTCCAGGTGGAAAGCCGCGCGCAGATGAACATGTTGCCGCGGCTGAAACCCGAGAAATTCTACGACCTGGTGGTGCAGGTGGCGATCGTGCGGCCGGGGCCGATCCAGGGCGACATGGTGCATCCCTACCTCCGCCGCCGCCAGGGCATCGAGAAGCCGGAATACCCCTCACCCGGCCCGGATCATCCGCAGGATGAGTTGAAGAAAGTCCTGGAAAAGACGCTGGGCGTGCCGCTGTTCCAGGAACAGGCGATGAAGCTCGCCATCGTCGCCGCCGGCTTTTCGGCCGATGAGGCCGACCTGCTGCGGCGCTCCATGGCGACCTTCAAGATGACCGGCGGCGTTTCGAAATATCGCGACCGCTTGGTCTCCGGCATGGTCGCGCGCGGCTACAAGCAGGAATTCGCCGAGCGCGTCTTCAGCCAGATCGAGGGATTCGGCAGCTACGGTTTTCCCGAAAGCCACGCGGCGAGCTTCGCGCAGCTCGTCTATGCCTCCTCCTGGATCAAGTGCCACCACCCCGGCGTCTTCGCCTGCGCCCTGCTGAACAGCCAGCCCATGGGCTTCTACGCGCCGGCGCAGATCGTGCGCGATGCGCGGGAGCATGGGGTGGAAGTGCGGCCCGTCGATGTGAATGCCAGCGACTGGGATTGCACGCTGGAACCCGCCACGGCCGGGCCGGATGGGCTGGCGCTGCGGCTCGGCCTGCGGCTGGTGACGGGGCTGGCGGAGGAGGAGGCACAGGCGATCGTCGCGGCGCGGGAGGCCCGCAACGGCGCGCCCTTCACCTCGGTCGAGGACCTCGCCTGGCGCAGCGGCGCCGGCAAGCGCGCGCTGGATGCGCTGGCGGCGGCCAATGCCTTCGCCCAGGCCGGCACCGGCCTCGCGCGGCGCGAGGCGGCCTGGGATGCGCGCGGCGTCCCCTCCGGCCCGCGCGACCTGCCGCTGTTTGCCATCGCGCAGGACCAGGTGGCCGCCGCGCTGACGGATGAGGCGCCGATGCTGGCAGAGGCCACCCCTTCGCTACCGCCGCTGACGGAAGGCGAGGCGGTGGTGGGCGACTACCTCGCCACCGGCCTCACCCTGCGCCGGCATCCGCTGGCGCTGCTGCGGCCGCAGCTCGCGGCGCAAGGCTGCGACGATACACAGCGCCTGGCCACCGCGCGGGCGGGCACGCGGCTGCGCCTGCCGGGCCTGGTGCTGATGCGCCAGCGCCCCGGCTCGGCCAAGGGCGTGGTCTTCCTGACCATCGAGGACGAGCACGGCAACGCCAATATCGTGGTCTTCCAGGATGTCTCCACCCGCGACCGCGCCGCCCTGGTGGCCGGCCGCCTGCTGCTGGTGGAAGGCGTGCTGGAGCGCGAGGACACGCATGCCGAAATCCCCATCCTGCATGTCATCGCCCGCCGGCTGGTCGACTGGTCCGCGCTGCTGGACAGCCTGCCGCAGGCGCAGGGCAGTTCCGCCTGGGCGGAGCGGGCGCTCGGCCGCGCCGATGAGGTGCGGCGGCCGGAGCCCGGCGCGCGTGCGCCGAAGCGCAGCGCCCTGCCGCCCAGCCGCGATTTTCGCTGAGCCCGCCGGCCGCTGGCGGCCTTGCGGCCCGGCCGCGCCCGGCGCGATGATGGCGCACGCGGTCCGCGAGAGGCCAGCATCGGGAGACACAACGCCATGAACCGCCGCACCATCCTCCAGGCCGCCGCCGCCGCGCCGCTGCTGGCCACGCCGGGCCTGCTGCGCGCCCAGGACTTCACCCAGCCGCTGCGCCTGGTGGTGCCCTTCGCCCCGGGCGGCACCAGCGATATCCTGGCCCGCCTGGTCGCGCCCTCGCTCAGCCAGCGCCTCGGACAGTCCGTGGTGGTGGAGAACCGCGCCGGCGCCGGCGGCAATATCGGCGCCGATCTCGTCGCCAAGTCGCGGCCGGATGGCCATAGCATGGTGCTGCTGGACATCTCGGTCCTCGCCACCAATCCGCATCTGTTCCCGCGCCTGCCCTTCGACAGCCTGCGCGACCTGGCGCCGGTGCAGATGGTGGTCTACGCGCCCTATATCCTCGCCGTGAACAACCAGCTTCCGGTGCAGAACGCGCAGGAACTGGCCGCCTATGCCAAGGCCAATCCGGGCAAGCTGAATGCCGGCAATTCCGGCACTGGCACGCTCTCCCACCTGGTCGCGGCCTCGCTCTCCAATGCCTGGGGCGGGGCGGTGACGCATGTGCCCTATCGCGGCGGCGCGCCGGCGCTGACGGCGCTGGTGACGAACGAGGCGAATTTCACCGTGGCCGGTGCCACGCAGTCGCAGAACTTCGTGGTGAACAACCAGATGCGCGGCATTGCCGTGACCGGCACCAAGCGCCTCGCCGCCCTGCCCAACCTGCCGACTTTTCACGAGCTGGGCTGGCCCGAGCCGGATTCAGGCACCTGGCAGGGCATCCTGACCCAGGGCAATACGCCCGCCCCCACCATCGCGCGGCTGGAGCGGGAGATTGCCCAGGTGCTGACGGAGCCGAATATCGTCCAGCGCATCGGCGAGATCGGCGGCGAGGTCCGTGCCGAGGGCGCCGCCACCTTCCGCCGCATCCTGGCCGAACAGACCGAGAGCTACGGCCGCATCATCCGGGCGAACGATATCCGGCTGGAATAGCGCCCGCCGCCTGCAGCACCGCGGCCACGATGCCGTCATAGCCGGTGCAGCGGCACAGCTGCCCGGCGAGGCCGGCGCGGACCTCGGCCGCGGAGGTCGCGCGCCCGCGCAGGATCAGGTCCCGCGCGGCGATCAGCATGCCGGCGGTGCAATAGCCGCATTGCAACGCGTGCTGCGCGGTGAAGCTTTCCCGCAGTCGGATCATCACCGTGTCGTCGCGCAGGCCTTCCAGGGTGGTGACGGACTGGCCCTCCGCCATGGCCGCCGGCACCAGGCAGCCGCGCACCGGCACGCCCTCCAGCAGCAGATTGCAGGCGCCGCAGGACCCGTGCTGGCAGCCGATACGCGTGGCGGTCAGGCCGAGCCTTTCGCGCAGCACGCCGGCCAGGCTTTCGCGATCCTCACAGACGACGTCGTGGGTTTCGCCATTGACGCAGAGCCGGGTCATGCGCCGGCCCGCCGGATGGCCACCGCGCGGAGCCGCGCCAGATGCGGGTCGTCGTGCGGCGGCGCCTCCGGCATGAGCCGGGCGCCGGCAGGACTCGCCACGGCGATGCGCGGCGCGGCGCCGGGCGTGTGCAGCACGCCGGCCAGGGCTTCCGCAAAGGCACCGGGCGCGGGGGCCAACTTGCACCAGCCGAAGCGCGCGCCGGGGGCGGGGATGGGGATGGTCACGGCCTCGATCACCTCGCCCGGATGCAGCGCCGTGGCGAAGGCGCCGGTCAGGAACTGCGCCATCGGCAGCACGCGTCGCGCATCGCCTTGCCGCAGAACGGCGCTGGCGCCCAGCGCCAGCAGCGCCACCGGCCAATCCGCTGCCGGGTCGTGCAGCGCGAGGCTGCCGCCGATGGTGCCGAGGTTGCGCACGGGGCGGTAGGCGATGCCCGACGCCACCAGCGAGAGCCAGTCGCGCAGCGGTGTTGCGCCGATGCCATCCTCGATCCGCGCATGGGTCACGCCGGCGCCGATCCAAAGGGCTCCGTCGCGCTCGGCAATTTCGGAAAGGCCTGGAAGGTCGCGCAGTGCCACCAGCGCGGCCGGTTCCGCCAGGCGCAGCGCCAGCAGCGGCATCAGCGACTGGCCGCCGCCGAGCGGCAGCGCGTCTTCCAGCAGCGCGGGCAGCGCCGCCCAATCTGCGGCGCGGCGCAGGGTGAAGGGCGCGGGGATCATGGCAGCAGGCCCAGCACGCGGCGCGGCGTCACCGGGGTCTGCGTCACCACCATGCCGAGGCCGAGCGCCTGTTCCACGGCGGAGGCGATGGCCGCCGGCGGGGCGATGGCGCCACCCTCACCCACCCCCTTCGCGCCATGCACGGTGCTGCGCGCCGGCGTCACCAGGTGCAGCACGCGGATCTCAGGCAGGCTGGGCGCATCCGGCAGCCGGTAGTCGGCAAAAGTGGTCGACAGCGGCTGGGCCTCGGCATCGAAGCGCAGTTCTTCCGTCAGCGCAGTGCCGATGCCCTGCACCACGCCGCCTTTCACCTGGCCGTCGACGACCATGGGGTTGATCATGGTGCCGCAATCCTCGGCCACGCAGTAATCCTCCAACGCCACCGCGCCCGTCTCCGCATCCACCCGCACCACGGCGGCATGCACGCCGTAGGAGAAGACGCCGGCATCCTCGGGTGGGCTGTAGTCGGCCGTCGCCTCAAGCCCCGGCGGCTCGCCGGGCGGCAGGCGTTCCTGGCGCATCGTGGCGGCATGGGCGAGGTCGACCAGCGGGAGGGAGGCCGCGCCGGCCCAGGCGCGCCCCTCCCGCAATTCCACCAGCGCCAGATCCGCCTGCAGGAAATGCGCGGCGATGCGCCGCAACTTGGCGCCCAGCATCTCGGCCGCCGCCTTCGCCGCGCCCCCCGCAAAAACCAGGGAACGAGACGCAAAGGTGCCGAAGCCGAAGGGCGAAAGGCCGGTATCGCCGTGCCGCACGGCGATGGCGTCAGGATGCAGGCCGAGTTCCTCCGCCACGATCTGGGCCAGGGTCGTCTCCAGCCCCTGGCCGTGATTGTGGATGGCGGTCAGCAAGGTGAGGCTGCCATCGGGATGCATGCGCAAGGTCGCCGTCTCATGCCCCGGCACCACGCGCGCCTTTCGCCCCGCCCATTCCGCGGTGCCGTGGCCCGACTGCTCGGTGTAGATGGCGAAGCCGACGCCGAGATTTTCCCCCGCCGCGCGCCGCGCTTCCAGCGCCGGCAGGTCCAGCATGCCGGCGCAGGCCTCGAGCGCCGCCGGGTAGTCGCCAGTATCCAGCGTCATCCCCGCCGCGGTCGTGTGCGGCAGCCGCGCGATCAGGTTGCGGCGGCGGATCTCCAGGCGCGAGACCCCGACCTCATCGGCCAGCGCATCCATCAGCCGCTCGATCGCGAAGCAGGCCCCGGTGCGGCCGACACCGCGATAGGGCCCCATCGGCGGCTTGGTGGTGGCCACCGTGTGATGCCGCACATCCAGATGCGCGATGCCATAGGGCCCGCCGAGATTGCGCGCCGCCATGCCGGCCTCGGCAAAGGCGCCCGTGGGCCAGAGCGCATAGGCGCCGGCATCGACCCACAGATCACCTTCGATCCCCAGCGCGATGCCGTCGCGCGTCGCATGCAGGGTCAGGTCGTAGAGATGCTCGCGGGCCTGGGCGCCGGCCATCAGATGCTCGCGGCGATCCTCCACCCAGCGGATCGGGCGGTCGAGCTGCAAGGCGAGCGCGCAGGCCACCACCTCCTCCGGCATCAGGCGGTTCTTGGCACCGAAACCGCCGCCGACATCGGGCGCCACCACGCGCAGCCGCGATTCCGGCAGGCCGAGCATCGCCGCCAGCGCATGCCGCAGCACATGCGGGCCCTGGGAGGAGATGTGCAGCACCAGCTCCCCGGTCCGCCGGTCCGGCACGGCGATCAGCGCGCGCGGCTCCATCGGGGCCGCCGATTGCCGCCCCAGCCCGAGTTTCCGTTGGATGCGGATGGGCGCCCCCAGCCCCGCCACATCGCCCGCCTTCACATGGCCGCTGCCATAGCGGTTATCCGCCCAGCCCGGATGCAGCGGCACCGCCCCCGGCGCCAAGGCCGCCGGCACATCGGCGAAAGCCGGCAGCGGTTCGATCGCCACCTCGCAGCGCGCACACAGATCCTCCGCCGCGCCGCGGGTGGCGGCCAGCGCCGCCAGCACCGGCTGGCCCACGAAGCGCACCACCCCCTCCGCCAGCGGCGGATAGGGCGCCTGGCGAAACCCCGGCATATCCGGCCCGGCCGGCAGCAGCGTCACCGGCCCGATCTCGCCGGCGGCAAAAACCCCCGCCGGCCGCGTTACCGCGCCGATCCGCCCATGCGCCACCGGACTGCGCCAGAAGGCCAGCTCCAGCATCCCCGGCGCCGTCACATCCGCCGCAAACACCCCCTGGCCGAGCAGATGCCGCGCATCCTCCCGCCGCGGCACCGAGGCGCCGATCCATCCCTTGGTCTCCATGGCCACCATCTTGCATCCCACCTGCGCCCGGGCCTACCTGCCAGCACGACCGGAGTTGCCGATGACCGACGCCGCCACACCCCTTCTGCTCACGCCTTACGCATTGCGTGGCGTCACCCTGCGCAATCGCATCGTCGTTTCGCCCATGTCGCAATACCGCTCCGACCCCGGCGGCATCCCCGGCGACTGGCACCTGGTCCATCTCGGCAAATTCGCCCTCGGCGGCGCCGGCCTGGTCTTCTGCGAGGAAACCAGCGTCTCCGAACGCTCCCGCAAAACCTATGACTGCCCCGGCATCTATACCGACGAACAGGCCCGCGCCTGGCGCCGCATCACCGATTTTCTCCGCGCCAACGGCAGCGCCAGCGCCATGCAGATCGGCCATGCCGGCCGCAAGGTCGCCACCCGCGCCCCCTGGGACGGTTTTTCTCCCCTCACCGAGGAAGACGCCGCGAAGGGCCGGCCGCCCTGGTCCGGCCTCGCGCCCAGCCCCATCCCCTTCAAGCCCGGCGCCATGATCCCGAAGGAAATGGACGCGGACGACATCCGCCACGTCATCCAGCTCCACGCCGACGCCGCCCGCCGCGCCGACGACGCCGGCTTCGACATCCTCGAAATCCACGCCGCGCACGGCTACATCATCCAGCAATTCCTCTCACCCATCACCAATCACCGCACCGATTCCTACGGCGGCGACCGGCAGGGACGCATGCGCTTCGGCCTGGAACTGGTGGAAGCCGTCCGCGCCGCCTGGCCAGCCGAAAAGCCCCTGCTGATCCGCCTGTCCTGCGTCGACGGCCGCGGCGGCGGCTGGCACATGGACGACACCATCGCCCTCTGCCACGAACTCAAACCCCGCGGCATCGACCTGATCGACTGCTCCTCCGGCGGCATCGAAGGCCCCCTCACCCTCGCCGTCGTCCCCCGCACCCCCGGCTACCACGTGCCCTTCGCCGCCGAAATCCTGCGCGAAACCGGCCTGCCCACCATGGCCGTCGGCCTCATCACCGACCCCCACCAGGCCGAATCCTACCTGCAGGACGGCTCCTGCCACCTCATCGCCCTCGCCCGCGAAATGATGTGGAACCCCAACTGGCCCACCCACGCCGCCCAAGCCCTCGGCCAAAACCCCCTCCCCCTCCTCCCCCCCTCCTACGCCTGGTGGCTCGAACGCCGCGACGAAGTCCGCCGCCGCTTCCCGACCGGGCAGGAGACGGCTGCGGAGTAAGGGCTGGGTCAGCGCTGGCTGATTGCAAGGAGGGCTCCGCCCTCCCTGCACCCTCCCGCCAGGAGGCAGTGGCCTCCTGGACCTCAGGACCTTGAACAGAAATGGAGAGGGGCCGGAGGAGCCGCATGTTCGGCGGTCCTGCTGGCCCCTCTCCATTTCTGTTCATGAATCAAAGGGTTCCAAGGGGCCACTGCCCCTTGGCAGGGGGTGCAGGGGGACAGCGTCCCCCTGCAAGCCACCAGCGCCGTCCCAGACCCCTACCCCCGCAGACGGCGCTCATCCGCGCTCGGCAGGAAGCGGCCATCGTAGATTTCGGTGTTGGGGGGGGTGTTGGGCAGGCCGAAGCCGTCTTTCACCAGGGCGATGGTTTCGGTGAGGCGGGCTTCGCTGAGGGTGCCGAGGCCGTCGGCTTGGGTGCGTGGGGTGATCATCAGGCGGTCGCGCAGGTAGATGATGCGTTCGGCTTCGATGGCTTCTTCCAGCAGGGGGAATTGGCGCTTGAGTTCGGCTGCGGCTTTGGCGGGGTCGGCCATGACGTCGTGCCAGCAGCGGGTGGAGGCGGAGAGGAAGCGGCGCAGGGCCTCGGGTTTTTCGGCGATGAAGCTGCGGCTGGCGAGCATGGCGTTGCCGGGGAAGTCCATGCCGTAGTCGGCGTAGCGAAGGGTGTGGATGTCCTCGGGCTTGGCGCCGTTCGCCTTGAGATTGAAGAAGACGGTGTAGTCGAAGCCGGTGACGGCATCGACCTGGCGGGTCATCAGCATCTGGTCGCGGAGTGCGGGGGTGACTTGTTGCAGCCGCATCCGGTCCATCGGGATGTTGTTGATGCGGCAGAAGGCCGGGAACATGCGGGAGGCGCCGTCGGCGGGGCCTTGGCCGATGGTGCGGCCGGCGAGGTCCTCGGGTTTCAGGATGCGGGTGCCGCCGAGGCTCATGATGGCCTGGGGCGAGCTATCGTGCAGGGACATGACCACCTTGGGGGAGGCGGTGGGGTTACGGGCCTGGAATTCGATGAGGGTGGCGATATCGCCGCTGCCCATCTGGTAGTTGCCGGAGGCGACGCGGGTGATGGCGTCGCCGGAGCCGGAGGATCCGTCGATGGTCACTTCCAGGCCGGCTTCGCGGTAGTAGCCGCGGGAGAGGGCGAGCAGGTAGCCGGCGGTGCCGCCGTCGGGGCGGAAGTTCAGCACGAAGCGGATGCGCTCCGGTGCCTGGGCGAGGGCGGGTGCGGCGAGCATGCCGGCGGTGGCGCCGAACAGGGTGCGGCGGGCCAGGGTCATGCGAATCCTCCGATGGGTGCAGGCAAGGTCCTGACAATCGGAAGCAAGAGCGGTGCCACTGGGATCCTACCCGATGAGGGAGGCGGCGTGGCGGCGGTCAGGCGGCGGGTGCCGTTTTTTTGTCCAAGGTTCAGGTCGCGGCAAGATATGGGCGGCCTTGGCTGCGGCTGGTGCAGTTTCGCCGCCTCCAAGCGCGGGAGGGGATGAAAAATTCCACGCGCCTGACGCCAGAACCTGCCGTTTCCTGCGGCAGAGTGCGCCTGCATGGCGATGCCGTGACCAGATCTTCCCCAGCTTTCGGTGGTTCATTGCGCTTCCTACATTGAAGCACGCGGCGGGTGACCTATACTGACGGCCAGGCCGATGCGGGCCACGCAACCTCCCCGGGCTCGAATCCACGAGACGGCGGGGTCGGACGTGTCCGCGGCCGAACAGGCGAGTCCAGAGATGACCAACACGCACGACTGGCGGCGAGACCGCAAAGCCCGCAGCAAGCGAGGCTTCGACGATGACATGCCCCAGGAGGGCGGCTGGGCACCGCCCCCCACCCCCAGCTATGCGCCTTCCGCCCCGCCGCGCCGGTCTTCGGCGCCGATGGCTTCGGGTCCCGAGGTCGGCGCGGTGGTGAAGCGCTTCGATCCGGAGCGGGGCTTCGGCTTCGTGGCGGTCGAGGGTGGCGGCGGCGATGCCTTCCTGCATATCAGCGTGCTGCAGCGCGCCGGCGCCGATACCGTGGCGCCCGGCACCAAGCTGCGCGTGCGCACCGGCCAGGGCGAGCGTGGCCCGCAGGTGACCGAGGTGCTCGAGGTCGGGCCGGTCGGTGAGATCCCCCCCTCCCCGCCGCGTGGCGCCATGGGCGGGCCGCGGCCCGCGAGTGGCGGCTTCCGCGCCCCGCCCCCGCCGGGTGCGGGTGAGGAGGTGCAGGGCACCGTGAAGTGGTACAGCGCCGAGAAGGGCTTTGGCTTCGTGACGCCGAGCGATGGCGGCAAGGATGTCTTCGTCCATGCCACGGCGCTGGAGCGCAGCGGGCTGCGCCCGCTGACCGAGGGCCAGGCCGTGACGCTGCGCGTGGTGCAGGGCAAGAAGGGGCCGGAAGCGGCCTCCGTCACCACCGCCTGATCCTTCGGGTCAGAAAGATCTGAAGGGGCGGCCTCCGCAGGGGGGCCGCCCTTTTTGCTGGGTCAGGCCTCGGCCCGCAGGGCGTCGCGGATGGTCTGGGCGATGCGGTCGATCTCCGCAGGGGCCAGGATCAGCGGCGGGGAGAGCACCAGCATGTCGCCGGCCGCGCGCACCAGCACCCCGGCCGCGAAGCAGCGATCGGCCACCGCCGGGCCGCGGGTGCCGCCGCGGGGGGCCAGCTCGATGGCCCCCAGAATGCCGATGGTGCGGATATCCACCACATGCGGCGCGTCGCGCAGCGCGTGGATCGCGGCGGCGAAGGGCTGCGCCATGGCGGCGGCATTCGCGAAAATGCCGTCCTGCTCATAGGTCTCCAGCGCCGCCAGGCCGGCGGCGCAGGCCAGCGGGTGGCCGGAATAGGTATAGCCGTGGAACAGCTGCACCGCTTCCGGCGGGCCGGCCATGAAGGCCTCGTAGATACCGGCGGAGACCAAGGTGGCGCCCATCGGCACGGCGCCATTGGTCAGCCCCTTGGCGCAGGCGATGAGGTCGGGGGTGACCCCAAAAGCCTGGCTGGCGAAGCAGGTGCCGAGGCGGCCGAAGCCGGTGATGACCTCGTCGAAGATCAGCAGGATGCCATTCTTCGTGCAGATCTCCCGCAGCCGTTCCAGGTAGCCGAGCGGGGGCGGGTAGACGCCGCCCGAGCCAGTGACGGGCTCGACGATCACCGCCGCGACGGTGGAGGGATCCTGCACCGCCAGCAGCGCCTCCAGGCTTTCGGCATACTCCGCGCCCACCGCGGGACGGCCGTCCGGAAAACCCATGCGCGAAGAATCGTAGGGCAGCGGCAGGTGGTACACGTCGGGCAGCAGCGGCCCAAAATCCCGCTTGTGGCGGCCGATGCCGCCGACCGAGAGGCCGCCGAAGCCGACGCCGTGATAGGACTTGGCCCGGCCGATCAGCTTGGTGCGGCCGCCCTCCCCACGCACCCGATGATAGGCGCGGGCGATCTTCAGCGCGCTGTCCACCGCCTCGCTGCCGGAATTGCTGAAGAAGACATGGTCCAGCCCCTCCGGCGCCGCGGCGGTCAGGCGCTCGGCGAAGGCGAAGGCGCCGGGATGGCCCATGCGGAAGGAGGAGACGAAGTCGAGCTGCCCCGCCGCCGTGCGGATCGCCTCCGTGATGCGCGGATGGCCATGGCCGGCATTGACGCACCAGAGGCCGGCCATGCCGTCCAGCACCCGGCGCCCGCCGGATTCGAGGTAGTGCATGCCCTCCGCCCCCACGAAGAGCATCGGCGCCTCCCGGAAGGCGCGGGCGGCGGTGAAGGGCATCCAGTAGGATTCGGACAGCGCATTGGGGCGCGGATGGACGGTCATGCGGGGCTCCGGGGTGTGGACCGCTCCAGCCGGTCCCGCAGGCGGAACCAGACGCTGCCGGCGGCGGCATAGATTTTCTTCAACTGGTGCAGCGGGATGGGGCGGAGGGGCTCGACGGGCGGCAGGGCCAGGCTTTCGCCGCCCATCAGCACCGTGGCGAGCTCCGGCCCCGTGGCGGTGCACCAGGCGATGCCCTTGCCGTTGCAGCCGATGGTGGCGAAGACGCCGTCATCCAGGGCGAAAAGCCGCGGCAGCCGGTCCAGCGTGATCGCCACCTGCCCGCCCCAGCCGAAATCGAGCGGCGCCTCGGCCAGCCGGGGATAGAGCCGAGCCAGCATGTGGCGCTGGGTGGCGAAGTCGCCCAGGTCGCGCGGCGCCCGCAGCCGGCCCTTGCCGCCCACCACCAGCCGCCCGTCGCGGTCCGCCCGGAAGTAGCGCAGCACGCGGCGGGTGTCGGAGACCACGGGCATCCGCGCCGGCACCGCGCCGGGCTGGGTTGCGACCTGGAAGCTCCAGACCGGAATCAGGGTATCCGCGAGCCCCGGCCAGAGGTCGCCGGCCAGCGCATTGGTGGCGATCAGCACGCGCCGGGCGCGCAGATGCCCCGTCGAAGTCTCCATCCGCCAATCCGCGCCCTCGCGCCGGATGGCAGTGGCGCGGGCGGGGGCGTGGATCACGGCACCGGCCGCCATGGCCGCGCGGGCCAGGCCGCGGGCATAGGACAGCGGCTGCACCCCGCCGCCCCCGGCATGGAACCAGCCGCCGAGATAGGCCTCCGTCCCCGTCAGCATCGCCGCCTCGGCGCGGGACAGCCAGTGGACGGGCGCGCCCTGGCGGCGCCATTCGGCCAGCCGCGCGGCCATCGCCTCCAGCGCCGCCGGCGTATCGCCGAGCTGCGCCCAGCCGTTCTGCGCCGCATCGCAATCGATGCCGTGGCGGGCGATCAGCGCGAAGGTCTCGGTGGCCGCGCGGGCGCCCAGCGCATGCATCGCCGCGCCGCGGGCCGGCCCATAGACCGCGACGGCATCGGCCACGTCATGCTTGAAACCGGGGATCACCTGCCCGCCATTGCGGCCGGAGGCGCCGGCGCCGGGGGCCTCCGCCTCCAGCACCGTCACCGCCACGCCGCGCTCGGCCAAAGCGAGGGCGGTGGAGAGGCCGGAATAGCCGGCGCCGATGATGGCGACCGTGGTCTCCGCCGGGCCGCGCAATGGCGCGAGGATGGGCGCCGGCGCGGCGGTTGCCTCCCAAAGGGACTTCACGGCTTGCCTCGCAGCCGCACCAGTTCCGCCGTCAGCGCCAGGGCACAGGACAGATGCTCGGCCAGCAGGCGGGAGGCGCGCGGGCGGTCATCCGCCTCCAGCGCATCGAGGATCGCCAGGTGCTCCGTCGCATTCTGCCGCACGCGGCCGGGGCCGAGCACCCAGCCGTAATTGGTCAGGCGGCGCAGCTGGTTGTGCTGTTCCGTCGCCGCCTGGAAGAAGCGGTTGCCGGAGGCTGCGACGATGCCGAGGTGGAAGGCGGCATTCAGCTCGAAGAATTCGACCGCGCGGGAATCCTGCCACGCCTCCTCCAGGAACAGCTGGTGCCCCTCCCGCATCTCCTTCGCGAAGCCCCTGGGCAGGGCATAGCCGGGTTCCAGCAGGGCGGCGGGTTCCATGACGATGCGGAAGCGATAGGCGGCATCGCGCTCGGCAGGGGTGGCGAGGTCAGGCGCAAAACGCCAGCCATGGCCGCGGTTGCGGCTGACGATGCCCAGCTCCTCCAGCCGCCGCAGGGCGCGGCCGAGATCGCCGCGGGCGGCGCGCGTGTGGCGCTGCAGCTCCGCCTCCGTCATCGAATCCGGCAGGCGGCCGGCGGCGCGGTCGCGGGCGATGCCGACCATCAGCGCCGCCACCGGATCCTCCGCCTGCGGCTGCGGGATCGGCGCCTGGGCATCGCGCAGCACCAGCGTGCGACCGCGCTGTTCCACGCTGCCGGCCGCGGCCAGCACCGCCAGCGCGCCGCGGATCGGGGTGCGGGAGACGCCGAGCTTGGCCGCCAGCGCATCCTGCCGCAGCGGCGTACCGGGCTGCGCGCCTTCCTGCGCCAGCAGGTCCAGCACGGCGCGGGCCAGGTCGTGATGCAGGGTCGGGGTCGGTTCCAGGGGGCGCTCTTTTCGCTTGCGGGGCGTAATCTGCCGCCCTACCGTATTTTCCGCAACCAAAAACCAAATGGAGTGCCCGGGCTTGGCCACACCCGCCCCGCTGATCGAGGTTTCCGGCCCGCCGCGCGAACGTGGCCGGCAATACGGGGCGCAGGCTTCCGCCCGGATCCGCCTCGGCATCGCGCATTATTCCGAGCAGCTCGGCGCCACCGGCCTGGATACCGCCGGCATCCGCGAGATCGCCCTGTCCTTCGAGCCGCAGATCGCCCGCTTCGACGCCGATATGGCGGAGGAGATGCGCGGCATCGCCGAGGGGGCCGGCCTGCACCCCGCGGATATCCTGCTGCTGAACGCCCGCACCGAAATCCTGAAGCTGGCCAAGCGGAGAAAGGATCCGGACCCCGATGGCTGCACCGGCGTGGTGGCGCTGCCGGGCATCACCGCGGATGGCAAGCTGATCCATGCCCAGAACTGGGACTGGAAGCTGGAATGCGCCGAGACCGCGGTGGTGCTGAAGATCCGCCGCGAGGACGGGCCGGATGTGCTGACCTTCACCGAGGCCGGCGGCCTGGCGCGCTCCGGCATGAATGCCGCCGGCATCGTGGTGACGGCCAACTACCTGGAAAGCGACCGTGACTATCGCAGCGCCGGCGTGCCGCTGGCGCTGATCCGCCGCAAGGCGCTGATGGCGGGCCAGCTCGCGGTGGCCATGCATGCCGTCTACACCACGGCGAAATCGGCCTCGAACAACATGATCGTCAGCCATGCCGGCGGCATCGCGATCGATTTCGAATGCGCCCCGGATGAGAGTTTTCAGGTGCATCCGGACAACGGGCTGTTGGTGCACGCCAATCACTGGGTCTCGCCGGTGGCGCTGTCGAAGCTCCGCGACACCGGCATCCTGGCGACGCCGGACAGCCTCTACCGGGATCTCCGCGTGCGCGACCTGCTGGCCCCCCTGCGCGGCCGCATCACGGTGGAGGACGTGAAGGCCGCGCTCTTCGACGACTACCAGAGCCCCTGGTCCGTCTGCCGCCCGCCGCGCCCGAATCTGTCCAACAACCTCTCCGCCACCGTCGCCCAGGTCGTGATGGTGCCGGCGGAGGGGGTGATGGAGGTGGCGATGCTGCCGGCGCTCGATCGCCGCTTCACCACCTATCGCCTGGAACCCCAGCCCCTGAGGAGCGCCGCATGAAGTTCTTGGCACTCGGCCTCGCCGCGCTTCTGGCGGCGACGCCCGTGGCCGCGCAGGAAACGCTGCTGCGCGCGCGGCTGAATTCGGACATCCGCTCCACCGACCCCGGCACCAATCGCGACGCCAATACCGATGCGGTGGTGCTGCATGTGGTGGAAGGCCTCGTCGCCTACCGGGAAAACACTTCGATCGGCCCGCTGCTGGCGGAGCGCATCGACATCGCCGATGACGGCCTCAGCTATACCTTCACCCTTCGCGACGGCGTGCGCTTCCACAATGGCGCGGTGCTGACCTCGGCCGATGTGAAATTCGCCTGGGACCGCTATCTGCGGCGCGAGACCAACTGGCGCTGCCTGCCGGAGTTCGATGGCCGCGGTGCCACGAAGATCACGGGCATCGAGACGCCGGATGCGCGCACCGTCATCTTCCGCCTGGAACGGCCGAGCGCGCTGTTCCTGGCGAATATGGCGCGCGCCGATTGCGGCGGATCCGGCATCTGGCACCGCGATTCGCTGAATGCCGATGGCAGCTGGAACACGCCCATCGGCACCGGCCCCTTCCGCATGGGCGAATGGCGCCGCAACCAGTTCGTGGAGGTGACCCGCTTTCCCGACTACAGCGCGCGGCCAGGCGAGGTGGATGGCTATACCGGCAACAAGACCGCCCATGTGGACCGCGTCCGCTGGCTGGTGATCCCCGACGCCTCCGCCGCCAAGGCCGCGCTGCTCTCTGGCGCCATCGACATCAACCCCGATATCGCCAACCAGGATCTGGAGGAGCTGCGCGCGCGGCCGGATATCCGCATCTCGGCCACCACCACCATGGGCATGATGGCGCTGCTGATGCAGACGCGCGATCCGCTGCTACAGGATGTGCGCATCCGCCGCGCCATCGCGCTGACGCTGGACTATCCGGAGCTGGTGCGCGCGCTGTCGGACGGGCAATCCACCTACAACCCCTCCGTCATCCCAACCGCCAGCGGCGCGCATGGCGCCGTGCAACAGCAGGGGTTCTCGCGCAACCTGGATGAGGCGCGGCGGCTGCTGCGCGCCGCGGGCTATCGCGGCCAGACCATCCGCATGCTGACCACGCGGCGCTACAATTCCCTGCTGGAAATGGCGACGCTGACCCAGGCCATGGCGCAGGAAGCCGGCCTCAATATCGAGTTCGAGGTGCTGGACTGGGCGACGCAGCTGGATCGCTACACCCGCGGCGACTACCAGATGATGGCCTTCACCTATTCGGCACGTCTCGATCCGTCCCTGTCCTTCGAGATGGTCTCCGGCCCCAAGGCGACGCAGCCCCGCAAGGTCTGGGACAATGCGGAGGCACTGGCGCTGCTGCAGCAGAGCATGGAGGTGACGGACCCCGCCCGGCGCCAGGCCCTGTTCGATGAGCTGCATCGCCGCTTCCTCGCGGAAGTCCCGATGATCGTGCTCTACAACGACGCGAATATCGCCGCCCATCGCGTCGGCCTGACCGGCTACCGGTCCTGGGCCACCGGCCAGCCGCGCTTCTGGGGCGTCCGGCTCCCGTGATCGGCTATGCCGCGCGGCGGTCGCTCGCCGCGATCCCGACCCTGCTGCTGGTCGCGATCGCGGTCTTCCTGCTGATGCGCCTGATCCCGGGCGATCCCGCGCAGCTCATGCTGGGCGATGCCGCCTCGGCCGAGGAGGTGCAGGCGCTGCGGCGGAGCATGGGGCTGGAGGCGCCGCTGCCGCTGCAATTCCTGCATTGGGCGGGCGCGGCACTCGGCGGC
Source organism: Falsiroseomonas sp. (assembly GCF_051860665.1). Classification (GTDB taxonomy): domain Bacteria; phylum Pseudomonadota; class Alphaproteobacteria; order Acetobacterales; family Acetobacteraceae; genus Falsiroseomonas. The sequence goes on along the minus strand of NZ_JBHYDM010000007.1, from coordinate 69,056 downwards.
AATCTCGGCCGCTCCATCACGAATGGGGAGGCGGTGCTGCCGCTGATCCTATCCCGCTTCGGCGTCACCGCCGCCATCGTGCTGCTGGCGGTGGCCCTCGCCACGTTCATCGCGGTGCCCATGGGCATGCTTGCGGCCTGGAAGCAGAACCGCGCCACCGACCTCGCGGTCGTCGCCTTCGCCACGCTGATGCTCTCCATCCCCTCCTTCTGGTTGGGGCTGATCCTGCTGCTGGTCTTCGGCGTGAAGCTGGGCTGGCTGCCTGTCGTGGGTTTTGTCAATTTCACCGAGGATTTCGGGGCCGCGCTTGCCTATATCGTGCTGCCGGTGGCCACCCTGGTTCTGATCGAGCTCGGCGGCATGACGCGCATGGCGCGAGCCGCCACCATCGACGTGCTGCGGCTGGATTACATCAGCCACGCCCGCGCCAAGGGTCTTTCGGAATTCACGGTCATGCGCCGCCACGCGCTGCCCAATGCCTTCGCGCCGACGCTCACGCTGATCGGCCTCGTGCTCGGCAATCTGCTCGGTGGCATCGCGGTGATCGAGACGGTCTTCACCCTGCCCGGCCTGGGTCGCCTGCTGGTGGAGGCGATCTTCCAGCGCGACTATCCCGTGGTGCAGGGCGTGATGCTCTTCGTCGCGGGCATCTATGTGGTGGTGAATCTGCTGGTGGACCTCGCCTATCCCATCTTCGATCCGCGCGTGACCGCCGAATGAAACTTCGTGCCAACCTGGTCGTCGGCAGCCTGCTGCTCGCGCTCGTCACCGCCATCGCCGTCACCGCCGCCTTCTGGACGCCCTATGGTCCCCGCACGGTCAATCTGCGCCGCCGGCTGAACCCGCCCTCCGATCTGCACTGGCTCGGCACGGATGAATTCGGCCGCGACGTTCTCTCCCGCCTCATGGTCGGCGCCGAGACCAGCCTGACGGTCGCCGCCGTCACCGTGCTCGTCGCCATGGCCATCGGCGTCACCATCGGCCTGCTCGCCGGCTTCTTCCGCGGCTGGGTGGATCGCGCGCTGATGGCGCTGAACGATGCGCTGCTGGCCTTCCCCGGCATCCTGCTGGCGCTCGGCCTGCTGACCGTCATCGGCCCCTCCAAATGGGGCATCGTGCTGGCGTTGGGCCTGGCCTATGCGCCCGCCGTGGCGCGCGTCGTGCGCGGCTCGGTGCTGTCGCTGCGGGAGCGCGAATTCATCGAGGCCTCCCGCGCGCTCGGCAATTCAGAGCTCTATACGCTCTGGCGGCATGTGCTGCCGAATTGCGTCTCGCCGCTCACCGTGCTCGCCACCTCCATGTTCGGCTGGGTGATCCTGTCCGAAAGCGCGCTGTCCTTCCTCGGCCTCGGCGTGCCGCCGCCGGCGCCGAGCTGGGGGAACATGCTCTCCACCGCGCGACCCTTTCTCGAATCCGCCACCTGGCTCTCCATCGCACCGGGGGTGATGATCGCGCTCTGCCTGCTCGGCACCAATCTGCTCGGCGATGCGCTGCGCGACCTGCTGGACCCGCGGACATGACCGAGCTTTTGCGGATCGACCGGCTGCGGATCGGCGCAAAGCCCGATTTCACCGCGGTGCAGGACGTGTCCTTCACCGTGGCGCCGGGCGAGATCCTGGCGCTGGTCGGCGAATCCGGCTCCGGCAAGACCGCCACCGCGCGCGCCGTCATCGGCCTGTTGCCGCCGGGCCTCACGGTCACCGGCGGCAGCATCACCTTCGACGGCAAGCCGCTGGATGCAGCCAGGATGCGCCCGCTGCGCGGCCCCGGCATCGGCATGGTCTTCCAGGAGCCGATGACCTCGCTGAACCCGGCGCTGCCGATCGGGCTGCAGATGTCCGAAGGCCTGGCGCTGCACACGAAGCTGCGCGGCGCCGAGATCACCAGGGCCTGCGAGGCGATGCTCGCCCGCGTCGGCATCGCCGACCCCGCCGCCTGCCTGCGCGCCTATCCGCACGAATTCTCGGGCGGCATGCGCCAGCGCATCATGCTCGCCTCCGTCATGCTGCTGCGGCCCAAGCTGCTGATCGCGGATGAGCCGACCACGGCGCTGGATACGCTGACGCAGGCGGAGGTGCTGGACCTCATGGTCGCGCTGACGCGGGAACAGGGCAGCGCCGTGCTGCTCATCACCCACAACCTCGGCCTCGTGGCGCGCTACGCCGACCGCGCGCTGGTGATGCGCCGTGGCCGCATCATCGAACAGGGCGCCGCCCGCGCGCTGCTCGCCGCGCCGCAGGAAAGCTATACCCGCGCCCTGGTGGATGCCCTGCCCCGCCGCGGCCCACCGCCGCCCTTGCGCGCGCCCTCCGAACCGCTGTTGCAGGCGCAGGCACTGACCGTGGATTTCGCCGGCCGCCGCCGCTTCTTCACCCGCGGCCGCGCCGTGCAGGCGGTGCGCGGCGTCGATCTCGCCATCCATGCCGGGGAGGCGGTGGCGCTGGTCGGCGGCTCCGGCTCCGGCAAGACCACGCTGGGCCGCGCGCTGCTGCGGCTGGTGGACCCCAGCGGCGGCCGCATCCTGTTCCGTGGCCAGGACATCTCCCGCCTGAAGGGCGCGGCGCTGCTGCCCTTCCGCATGGCTTGCCAGATCGTCTTCCAGGACCCCTATTCCTCGCTCGATCCGCGCATGCGCGTGGCGCAGATCGTGGCGGAGCCGCTGCGCCACCTGCCGCGGCTGAGCCCCGCCGAGCGCGACCGCCGCGTCGCCGCGATGTTGGACCAGGTGGGCCTGGCCGGCTTCGGCGCGCGGCATCCGCATGCGCTCTCGGGCGGCCAGCGCCAGCGCGTCGCCATCGCGCGCGCCCTGGTGCGGGACCCGGATTTCGTCATGGCGGATGAGCCGGTCTCGGCGCTGGACATGACCATCCAGAAGCAGATCCTGACCCTGTTGCGGGAGCTGCAGCAGGCGCGCCGCTTCGCCTGCCTCTTCATCTCCCACGACCTGGCCGCGGTGGGGGAAATCGCGGACCGCGTGGTGGTGATGCAGAACGGGCTGGTGGTGGAGGAAGGCGACCGCGACGCGGTCTTCGATGCCCCCCGCCATGCCTATACCCGCGCCCTGCTGGAGGCGGCGCCGCGACTCGAAGCCCTGGTCTGATTGCCGGCACGGGCCGCAGGCGATAAGGCGAAGCGACGAGGTGGCCGCACGAGCCGCCCGCATGGGGAATCGCCAAGATGATGCTGCACCGCCGCGGCCTGCTGGCTGCCGCCCTCGCCAGCGGGCTCACCGCGCCCGCGCTGGGACAGACCTGGCCCGACCGGCCGCTGCGCCTCATCGTGCCCTTCCCGCCCGGCGGGTCGAATGACATCATCGCGCGCCAGCTGGCGGAGGCGCTGCGCGAGCGGCTGGGCCAGCCCGTGCTGGTGGAGAACCGCGCCGGCGCCGGCGGCAATGTCGGCGCCGATTCGGTGGCCAAGGCCGCGCCGGATGGGCTGACCCTTCTGCTGACGGCGCCCGGCCCGCTCGCCATCAACGAACACCTGTTCCGCAGCATCCCCTTCAACCCGCAGCGCGACTTCGCCCCGGTGGCGCTGGTCGCCAGCGTGCCGATCGTGCTGATGGTGACGAATGGCCTCGCCGCGCGCTCGGTGGCGGATCTGGTGGCGCTGGCGAAGCGGGAGCCGGGGAAGCTCGCCTTCGGCTCCTCCGGCAATGGCAGCACCAACCACCTGGCGGGGGAGCTGTTCAAGTCCATGGCGGGCATCGAGATCGTGCACGTGCCCTATCGCGGCGCAGCGCCGGCAATGACGGATCTGGTCGGCGGCCAGATCCAGATGATGTTCGACAATATGCCCGCCGCCCTGCCGCAGCTGCGCGGCGGCCAGGTGCGCGGCCTGGCGGTGGCCGGCGCGCAGCGGGCGGAGGCGGCGCCGGACCTGCCGACGGTGGCCGAATCCGGCCTGCCGGGCTTCGAGGCGGAAGCCTGGTTCGGCCTGGTGGCCCCGGCCGCGACGCCGGAGGCGGTGCTGCAGCGTCTGCAGGCGGTCTGCGGCGAGGCCCTGGCCGATGCCGCGCTGCGCGCCCGCTTCGCGCAGGGCGGCGCGGTGCCCGGCGCCCGGCTCGGCGCGGCCTTCGCCACCTTCCTGGCGGAGGAGCGCGCCAAGTGGGGCCGCGTGGTTGCGGCTTCCGGCGCACAGGCCAACTGACTTCCGCATGGGAGGCCGGATCTCCGGCACCAGGGCGCTTGTGCCGACACGGCATCACGTCCTAGTTACATGAGCATGACGACCAGCGGGCGCGCCCTCCTGATCGTGGTCGTGGTCGGTGCCGGCCTCGCCACTTTTGTTGCCAGCCGGTTCGTCCGCCACGAGCCGATGCAGGATGCCGCGACGCGCCCGGCGGCCGCGCCGAGCGCCCCGGCCGCCGCGCCGGCGCCCGTGGCCGCGCCGGCGCCGGTCGCGCCGCCCGTCGCCGCGGCCACCACTCCCGCCACACCGCCGGCCGCGCCCACTCCCGCGCCGGAGCCGCCGCGCTTCGATGTCGTGCGGGTCGGCGCGCGCGGTGGCGTGGTCGTCGCCGGCCGCGCCGCGCCGGGGGCGGAGGTGATCCTCCTCGAGGATGGGCGGGAGATCGGCCGCGCCCGCGCCGATGCGCGCGGCGAATGGGTGATCCTGCCGAACGACCCGCTGCGGCCCGGGCCGCACCAATTCTCCCTGCTCGCCCGCATCGGCGGCACGGAGCTCGCCGGCCCCGATATGGTGGTGGTGGTGGTGCCCGAGCCCACCGCCGTGGCTGAGGCCCCGCGCCCCGATCCGGCCGAGGCTCAAGCTCAGGCGCAAGCGCAGGCCGAAGCCGCGCGACTGGCGGCGGCGGAAGCGGCGGCGCGGGCAGAGCAGGCGGCGCAGCGCGAGGCCGCCGCCGCGGCGGAGGCCACCGCCCGCGAGGCCGCGCGCCAGGCGGAGACGGCGGCCCAGGCCGAAGCCGCCGCCCGGACGGAGGCCGCTTCCCGCGCCGAGGCGGCGCTGCGGGCCGAGCGCCTGGCCCAGGCCGAGCAGCTGGCCCAGGGGGAGCGCGCGCAGCGCGAGGCCGCCGCCGCCCAGGCCGAAGCCGCCGCGCGCGAGGCGGCCCGCCGGGCCGAGGAGGCCGCGCGCGCCGAGGCCCTCGCCCAGGCCGAGGCCGCGCGTCGCCAGGCGATGGCGGAACAGGCGGCGCGCGATGCCGCCCGCGCCGCGGAAGCCACCGCCCAGGCGGAGGCCGAGACCCGCCGGCAGGCCCAACTCCAGGCCCGGATCCAGGCGCAACCCCCGGCACCGGCCGCGCCCGAGGCGCCGCCGGCGAGGCCCCTGGTGGTGCTGCTGCCGCCAGCCGATTCAGCGCCCGCCCGCGTGCTGCAGGGCCCGGCCGCGCCCTCGGGCCATGCGCTGGGGCTGGAGGTGGTGGACTACACGGATGCCGGCGCCATCCGCTTCGCCGGAACCGCGACGCCGGGCACCGCCATCCGCGTCTATGTGAACGATCGCCATGCCGGCGATGCCCAGGCCGATGCGGAAGGCCGCTGGTCCATGGCGCCGGAGGAGAATGTGACGATCGGCCGCCACCGGCTGCGGGTGGACCAGCTGGCCGCCAATGGCGCCGTCTCCGCCCGCATCGAGCTGCCCTTCCAGCGCGACCAGCTGCCGGAAGGCAGCGTGCAGGAAGGGCGCGTGGTGGTGCAGCCGGGGAACAACCTGTGGCGGCTGGCGCGCGCCGCCTATGGGCGCGGCATCCGCTACACCGTCATCTTCGAGGCCAACCGGGACCAGATCCGCAATCCGAACCTGATCTTCCCGGGTCAGGTCTTCACGCTGCCGGTGCCTTCGGCGCCGCTTGCCATCCCGGCCGATTCCAGCCGGTCCAGATAGGGGTCCAGCGCCAGGGCGAAGCCCACCATGGCGCTGACCAGGGTGGTGGCGGTGATGGCGCCATGCAGGTCCACCGCCGCCTCCAGCCGCACCTTGTGATCCGGCATCAGCCGCAGCCGCCAGCCCTGCGGCAGCTCGCCCGGCATCTCCTCCAGCGCCGCGAAGGCGCCGGACCGCGCCTCCGGCCGTTCCGCCGTATAGGGCACCCAGCCCGCCTGTGCCGCGAGGTTGATCTGCCCATCCACCAGTGAGGCCTCGCAGCCGCGGCCGCGCCAGGCGAAGCGCAGGGCATGGTCCTTGATGGCCGAAAGCGAGCCGTCGAGCGCGACCAGGAAGGGTCCGTGCGGAAGGTGGTCCATGGATGCATGTTGTCCGGGAAGGATGAACATACCATAACCGGGCGCATGAGCCTGATCTCCAGCGTCCGCCTCGTCGTCGCCAAGCCGCATCCGGCCGGGCGCCCCTTCATCTATGGCGGCCTTGCCGTCGCCGTGATCGGCGGCCTGCTGCTCGGCGGCTGGCTGTTCTGGCCCGGCGTGATCTTCACGCTGTTCTGCCTTTACTTCTTCCGCGACCCGGAACGGGTGCCGCCGGCCCGCGGCCAGGTGGTGCTGGCCCCGGCGGATGGCCGGGTGGTGCTGGCTGGCATGGCGGTGCCGCCGGAGGAGCTGGGCCTCGGCCCCGCCGCGCGCTACCGGATCTGCATCTTCCTCTCCGTGCTGGACGTGCATGTGAACCGCATGCCGGTGGATGGCGCGGTCACCCGCATCGCCTATCGCGCCGGCGCCTTCCTGAATGCCAGCCTGGACAAGGCCAGCGTGGACAATGAGCGCAATGCGCTGGCCATCCGCATGCCGGATGGCCGCGACGTGGCGGTGGTGCAGATCGCCGGCCTGATCGCGCGCCGCATCCTCTGCCATGTGCGGGAAGGCGACCAGGTGCAGGCGGGCGACCGCTTCGGCATCATCCGCTTCGGCAGCCGCACCGATGTCTACCTGCCGGAGGGCAGCCGCCCCCTGGCGCAGATCGGCCAGCTGATGATCGGCGGCGAGACGGTGGTGGCGGAGCTGCTGCCCATGTCGGCCTCCACCCCCTCGGCACCGCCGGCATGAGCGGGGAGCAGGGCCTGCCCCCGGAGACGCCGCGCATCGGGCGGCTGCGTCGCTTCCGCCCGCGCAGCCGGCCGCGCTTCGAGGGCCTGTCCTTCAACCGGCTGATCCCGAATATCCTGACCATGCTCGGCCTCTGCGCCGGGCTGGTGGCGATCCGCGCCGCCATCGAGGACCGCTTCGCGCTGGCCGCCGCGCTGATCGTGGTGGCGGCGGTGATCGACGGGCTGGACGGCCGCCTGGCGCGGCTGCTGAAGGCCACCTCCCGCTTCGGCGCCGAATTCGACAGCCTGGCGGATTTCCTGTCCTTCGGCGTGGCGCCGGCCATGGTGCTGTACCTGTGGTCGATGCATACGGTGGGGCCGCTGGGCTTCGTGCCCTGCCTGCTGTTTGCCGTCTGCTCCGCCCTGCGGCTGGCGCGCTTCAATGCCTCGCTGGATATCGGCCCGGCGCCGAAGCCGGCCTATGCCTACAACTTCTTCACCGGCGTGCCGGCCCCGGCGGGCGCCGGCTGCGCCCTGTTCCCGCTGTTCGGGGCACTGGCCTTTTCCGAATGGGGCTGGCTGAACACCGGCGCCGCGATCCGCCACCCGATCCTGGTGGGCACGGTGCTGGTGGTGGTGGGCGTGCTGATGGTGAGCACCCTGCCGACCTGGTCCTTCAAGAATTTCCGCGTGCCGCGCTTCATGGTGCTGCCGCTGCTGCTCGGCGTCGGGCTCTATGTCGCGCTGCTGGTGGCGGAACCCTGGGCGGCCCTGGCGGCGGGCGGGTTGATCTATCTCGGCATGCTGCCCTTCTCCATGCGCTCCTATATCCGGCTGAAGCAGGACGCCGAGTCCGACAGCACGGCGGAGGCCCCCGCCACACCTTGACGCCGCCGCGGCCCGGGACATGTCCCCGGGGTAGCCGGCAGAGGGGTTCGGACATGGCGCGCGCGATCTGGAACGGCACGGTGGTCGCGGAAAGCGACCGCTACGAGGTGGTCGAGGGCAATGTCTATTTCCCGCCCGCTTCGGTGCGGCCCGACCTGCTCCGCCCTTCCTCGAAAACCACGGTCTGCGGCTGGAAGGGCCTGGCGCGCTACCATGACGTGGTGGTGGACGGGCAGGTGAACCCGGCGGCCGCCTGGTATTACCCCGAGCCGAAGGCCGCGGCGGCCGGCATCAAGGACCATATCGCCTTCTGGCAGGGCGTGCGCATCGAACGCTGAGCGGTCCCCTCACGCAATCGTTCAGGCCGCCGTGGCGCCTCGCGCGGTTCTTGGGGCAGGCGAGACGCGCCCGGCCGCTTGCCGCTGCCCTGCCACTGGGGCAGGTTTTGCACCGGGATCGTATCATCCGGGGGAAGTTGTTCATGCGTGTCTCGCTGCGCGCCGCCGCCGCTGCGGTTGGCCTGCTGGCTTGCGGCCTGGGGCCGGCGCTGGCGCAGGATGCGGCGCTGCTGGAGCGTGGCCGCCACCTGGTGGAAGTCACCGGGGCCTGCGGCAATTGCCACACGCCCATGGGCCCCCAGGGGCCGATCCCCGGCAAGACCCTGGCCGGCGGCTCGGTCTTCGACGAGCCGCCCTTTCGCGCCGTCGCCCCCAATATCACCCCGGACCCGGAGACAGGCATCGGCCGCTGGACCGATGCGCAGCTGGCGCGCGCGATCCGGGAGGGCATCCGCCCGGATGGCCGGCTGATCGGCCCGCCCATGCCGATGACGCTGTATCGAGGCCTTTCGGATCGCGACGTGGCGGCGATGGTCGCCTGGCTCCGCACCGTGCCGCCGGTGGAGAACCGGGTGGAGCGCAGCGTCTATCGCATCACCCTGCCGCCGGCCTATGGCCCGCCCATCGCCAGCGTGCCGGAGCCCGCGGACAATCCGGTGGCCCGCGGCGAATACCTCGCCAATGCCGTCGCCCACTGCATGGAATGCCACACGCCGATGCTGCCCACCGGGCAGAACGACCGCACGCGGCTCGGCGCCGGGGGCATGGAATTCCGCGGGCCCTGGGGCATCTCCGTGGCGCCGAACCTGACGCCGCATGCCAATGGCCTCGGCGGCTGGACCGATGCGCAGATCATCCGGGCGGTGACGCAGGGCATTTCGGCCAGCGACCGGCCGCTGTCGCCGCCGATGGCTTTCTGGGCCTATCGCAACATGACGCAGCAGGAGCTTTCGGACCTCATCGCCTATCTGCGCAGCCTGCCGCCCCAACCCTGAGCCGGATCGTGACGGTGCGCGGGCGGCTGCCGCTGGTGGTGGCCGGGCGAGAGGTGACCATCACCGGCGGGCCTTTCGACTCCATCCCGGACGGCGCCTTCGGCGTCTGCCTGGAGATGGACGCGCAAAAAGCCTGGCTGGCCGATGTGAAGCTGCCCACCGCCGATTTCGGCCTGCCGGACCCCACCGCGCTGCGCCAGGCGGTGGGCGAGGTGCTGCGGCAGCTGGAGGCGGAGCCGGAGCGCCCGGTGCATATCGGCTGCCGCGCCGGCGTCGGCCGCACCGGTCTGTTCATGGGCTGCCTGGCCAAGGCGGCGGGCGTGCCGGGCGATGCGCTGGCGCATGTCCGCGCGCATTACCTGCCGCATGCGGCGGAGACCGCGGCGCAGGAAGCCTTCGTGCGGGATTTCCGCTGGCCCTGAGGGATCAGGCGTAGAGGTCGAGCAGCCGCTGCGGCACACCCGCGGCGGCGGCGGCGGCCACCCAGGCGGGTTCCGGCTTCGGCGCCGCGCCCTGTTCGGGCTTGGCGGGATCGATGTTCTTCTTCGCGCGCGCCACATCGGTGCAGTCGCGGCAGGGATAGCCGTTGACGATCTCCATGCGCGCGATGCTCGCAGGCCAGGCCTCAACCGGGGGTGAAGACCCGGCGCAGGAGCCGCCCGTCGATCGCCAGCAGGCCGAGGCCGATCACGGCCATGCCGGCCAGGTGCCGCGGCGCCAGCGCCTCATCCAGCACCAACCAGCCCAGGAGCAGAGCGGTGACCGGCACCAGCAGCGTCACCAGCATGGTGTTCGTCGCGCCGGCGCCGGCCAGGATGGCGTAGAACAGCGCATAGGCCAGCGCGGTGGCCAGCAGCCCCAGCGCGAGCAGCGCAGCCACGGCCTCCATGGGCGGGGTGGGCAGGGCCCAGGGCCGGTCGAAGCCGAGCGCCAGGGGCAGCATGAGGAGGCTGGAGGCCAGGCACTGTCCCGCCGCCGCCGGCAGCGGCGCCAGTCCGGCGCGCTTCACCCGGCGCGACCAGACACCCGAAATTCCATAGGAAAGGCAGGCGCCGAGGCAGAGCGCGATGCCCAGCGCCTCCCCCGCCGCGCCACGGCCGAAGCTGGCCGGCCCGGCCAGGATCGCAACCCCCGCCAGGCCGAGCAGGGTGCCGAGCAGCCGGTTCGGCTTCAGCTTCTCGTCCGCGGTCAGCCAATGTGCGGCCAGCACCGCGAAGACCGGGGTCGCCGCATTCACCACCGCCGCGAGGCCGGAGGGGATGTGCTGCTGGCCCAGCACGATCAGGGTGAAGGGAATGGCATTGTTCAGCAGCCCCATCCCGGCGCAGGCGATCCAGGCCTGCCGGGTGGCGGGCAGCCGCAGGCCGAGGATGCGGCAGGCCAGCGCCAGGGTGATGGCGGCCAGCGCCACGCGCGCCAGCACGATGGTGAAGGGCGGAAAGCCGCGCAGCGCGACCGCCATGAAGAAGAAGGACCCGCCCCAGATGATGGAAAGCGCCAGCAGCAGGGCCCAGAGGCGGGCGGTCATCGGGCCGATCGGGGGGGCGGACATGGCGGCTGGATAGGCCGCGGCGCAGGGGTGGCGCCATCCGGCTATTGCGCGGGTCTGCCGCGCGCCCCCCTCACCCCGACGGCGCACCGCGCCGGCCCTCTCCCCCCGGCTGGGGGGAGAGGGCTTTTGCATCAGGCGAAGCCGAAGCGCTCGGTCGCGGCCGTCTGGCGGGCGATGGCCTCGGCCGTCTGCTGGCGGATCGCCTCGGGGCCGGCGGAGAGGTCGGCCACCAATTGGTAAAGCCGGCGTTCCGCGGGGGCGCCGCGATGCACGCCGGGGGTGACGTAGAAGGGCGCCGCCTCCGTCACCTGGGCGATCTCGGCGGCGGTCAGCGAGGCATCGGCCGGGGCCCGCTTCACATACCACTGCCGCAGCAGCACCGGGGTGCCGTCCAGCAACGCCAGGGCCCCCTGGTTGCCGTGATCGAGGCGCCAGCGGTCGGAGGTCACCTCCTCCAAGCAGATGTTCATGTCGAGCCCGGCCACCTTGGCCTGCCACAGCGTGCAGCCGGCCTTGCGGCCGGTGGCCGCCGGGCGCAGCCGCGGCTTGGCGCGGGCGGGGATGGACTTGTCGTCGAAGGCGGCGGCCCAGAGGGCGAGCAGCCGCTCGATCTCGGCCGGCTGCTCGATGGCGCGCAGGCTGCGCGGCGGTTCTGCTCTCGTCGTGCTCATGTCCGGCGTGCCGCCACAACAATTCCCTTCGCTTTCAACGCATCCACCTCCTCCGCCGCGAAACCGTGGCGGGCGAGGATCTCATCGCCATGTTCATTGAAGCGGGGCGGGGCGGCGCGGGTGCCGCCGGGCGTCCGGCTCATCTTGATCGGCGTGCCGAGGCCCCGGTAGCTGCCAAGCTCCGTGACCATCTGGCGATGTGCGGTATGGGGCGCATTCATCGCCTCGTCCACATGCATCACGGGCCCGGCGGGCACGCCGGCCTTCAGCAGGCGGTCGCAGAGCGCATGCCCATCCTCCGCCGCCAGCCGCGCTTCCAGTATTTCCGTCAGGGTATCGCGGTGGGTGAGGCGGTCGCCATTGGTCTTGAAGCGTGGATCGTCCGGCAGGCTGTCCAGCGACAGGAAGTTGCAGACTTTTCTGAATGTCGGATCGTTGCCGACGGCCAGGAAGATCTCGCAGGTCTTGGTACGGTACTTCGAATAGGGCGAGATGTTCGGGTGCGGATTGCCCGTGGCCTTCGGGCGCTTGTCGTTCAGGAAGTAATTGGCGGCCTGGGGGTGCAGCAGGGCCATGCCGCAGTCATGCAGGGACATGTCCAGGAACTGGCCCTGGCCGCTTTTCGTGCGTTCCTGCAGCGCCATCAGGATGGCGATGGCGGAGTAGAGCCCGGTGGCCAGGTCGACGATCGGCGTGCCCATGCGCAGCGGGCCGGTGGTCTCATTGCCGTTGATGGACATGAGGCCGACCATGGCCTGGATCACCGCGTCATAGCCCGGCAGGGCGCCGAGCGGCCCATCCGGGCCGAAGCCGGAGACGCGGCAATGCACCAGCTTCGGAAACCGCTTGGACAGGACATCGGCATAGCCCATGCCCCATTTCTCCATGGCGCCGGGCTTGTAGTTCTCGATCAGCACATCGGCGCCATCGAGCAGGCGCATCAGCACCTCCCGCCCCTCGGGCTTGCCGAGGTCGAGCGCGAGGGACTTCTTGTTGCGGTTCACGCCGATAAAATAGCTGGCGGAGCCCTCCACGAAGGGGGGGCCCCAGTCGCGCACCTCGTCGCCCTGCGGCGGCTCGATCTTCACCACCTCCGCCCCGTGGTCGGAGAGGATCATGGTGCAATAGGGGCCACCGAGGACGCGGGTGAGGTCGATGACCTTGAGGCCGGCGAGCGCGCCGGGGGAGAGGGCCAGGCCCTTGCCCTGGGTCACGGGAAGCGCATCGGTCATGCCGCCAATTTCCTGTCGAACACGCGGGCACAGAACTCCGGATAGGTTTCCAGCATCTCGTCGCAGATCGGGCCGCGCAGCAGCGCCAACTCGGCCTCCGTCGGATCGGGGGTCTGCGGCACGTCGTCGGCCGCGTCGAAGTCGAAGCCGGTGGCGGCGCGGATGCTGTCGACCGTCTCGCCCGGATGGAGGCTGGCGAGCGAGAAGCGGGCGCGCTCCGGGTGGAACGCAAAGACGCATTTGCCGGTGACCAGCGCCTGCGCCGTGCCGCGCCGGAAAACGCCGGGCTCGGAGACGCCGGGGGCCGAGATATTGTCCACCTGCGGCACCAGCACGCGGGGCGAGTGTTCCTCCCGGAACAGGATGGTGCGCGGCGTCATGAAATACATGAAGGCGCTGCCGAAGCTGCCGGGGAAGCGCACGCCCCCTTGGGGAGATCCTCCCGGCCACTCGCCGGTGCCCACTAGGTTCAGGTTCGCCTTCCCGTCGATCTGCCCGCCGCCCAGGAAGAACAGGTCGATCCGCCCCTGCCCGGTCAGGTCGAACAGTTCGCGGGAGCCTTCGGAGAAGGGATTGCCCGTGCGCTTGTGCAGCAGGGAGAGGCGCACCGGGTGGCCCTGCTTCTTCACCAGCCAGCAGGCGGCCGCGGGGATCGGGCTGGCCGCGCCCACCGCGATATGCCGGGCCGGCGGCGCCGCCGGGTCCAGGATCAGCCGCGCGAGCGTGGCGGCGAGGCGTTCTTCGAGCTTGATGGTCATTCGGCAGCCGCCTGCGCCCGGGTGTTGAAGACGTAGCGGTCCAGGTATTCGGCGAAGCCGGCCTCGGTCTTGGCCAGGCGGGCGTATTCGGCGACGTGGGCGGCGTCGAAGGCGTATTCGTCCAGCAGCGCCACCGGCCAGGCGCCACGCTCGGCGACCGCCACCGCCTCGATATAGGTGCCGCTGATGACGCCGGGGGCCAGGCGCTCATCCTCCAGCATGTCGCCCGCGACCTGCCGCTCCACCGTGGCCAGCACGCGCTGGCTGGCATGGGCGAGCGTCGCGCATTCGCGGCGGCGGCCGACCCAGACATTGCCCGCCTCATCCGCCATCACGCCATGGATCAGCGCCACATCCGGGGAGAGCGCGGGCAGCAGCACGATGGGGTCGGACACGCCATCGCCCATCGGGTTCGGCACCACCTTCCAATCGGGGCGGTTTCGCAGAATGTCGCTGCCGATGATGCCGCGCAGCGGCATGAAGGGAATGCCCTTCTCCGCCGCCTGCAGCATGGAATGGATGGCCGGGCAGGTGGCGTCGCGCACCGTGATCTGGCCCGCCTTCAGCGCCGCCGTGAAGCGCGGCGCGAAGCCGGCCTCGCCGAGGGAGACGGCGCTGGTCTGCACCTCCGCCACGCAGCCGGCGCCGATCAGCAGGTCCGTCGCGAAGCCGGAGACCGGCACGCCGAGCAGCCGCAACCGCTTCGCGCCGCGCCGCACCAGGGCGCGGGCGAGCGCCACGGAGGGCAGCGAATTGTCGGGGGGAAGCGCCAGCAGCGCGCCATCCGGCACGGTGGCGGCCAGGCTGTCGGGTGTTTGAAGGGTCATGTGACGGTCCTCATTGCCCCCTACCTACGCCGGGTTGCCGCGAACGCGAAGGGGGCGGGTGGCAGGCCCGCCATGCCGGCAGTAGGATCGGGCCATGCATCTGCAAGGCCCCCGCCTCATCCTCCGCCCCCTGACACCGGAGGACCAGGCGGCCGTCTTCGCCCTGAACAGCGACCCGGCGGTGATGCGCCACTTCGCCGCGCCCATGACCCGCGACGAGAGCGATGCCTGGGTGGCGCGGCTGATCGCCCACCAGCAGACGCGTGGCTTTTCCTTCGGCGCGGTGGACCTGCCAGGGGCCGGCTGCATCGGCGTGGTCGGGCTGCTGGAGGTGCCCTGGCAGGCGCCCTTCACCCCGGCCGTCGAGATCGGCTGGCGCATCGCCCCCGCCCATCAGCGCCATGGTTTCGCGGAAGAGGCGGCGCGCCTCGCACTCGCCCATGGTTTCGGGCGGCTCGGCCTGGAGCGGATCGTGGCCTTCACCCCGCCGGTGAACGAACCCTCCTGGCGGCTGATGGAGCGGCTGGAAATGCAGCGGCAGGGCGATTTCGAGCATCCCCGCCTGCCGGAGGGGCACCGGCTGCGCCGCCATCTCTGGTACCAGGTCACCCGCGAAGCGTGGCTGGCCGCGCGCGGGCTGGACTGAACTCGGATATACCTTGTCTCACCCGCCAGATGGACGCAACTTCATCTGCATGACGCGTCCTGCCCTGGCACTGGCCCTGGCCTGCGCCGCCCCGCTGCTCATGGCCGCTGTCGCCCCCGGGCGGACGGCGCCGGAGCTCGAGCGGCTGGGATGGCGCAAGGTGCTGTGGCAGGGCATCCCGGCCGCCCGCTTCGAGGCGACGCCGAGCGGCGGCGTGCGGGTGCTCGGTAGTGGGGAGGCCGCCTTCCTCTACCGGTCCCTCTCCGGCGCCGCCGCCTGCCTCACCTGGCGCTGGCGCGTCGATGCCGGGCCGCCGGCCACCGACCTGACCCGCAAGGGCGGCGATGACCGGGCCATCTCGCTGACCGTGGGCTTCGCCGATTACGGCCCGAATGCCGGCATCGCGGCGCGGGCGCAGATGGCGGTGGCACAGGCTGTGGCGGGCGACCACCGGCTGCCGCGCAGCACGCTCTCCTATGTCTGGGGCGGCACCGGGCAGGAAGGCGCGGGCGGCTTCTTCGCCAGCCCCTATGGCCCCGCCATCGCCCGCGCGCGCGTCCTGCGCCCGGCCGGCAGCCCGCAGGGCCGCTGGATGGAGGAACGCGTGAATCTCGGCGCCGACTGGCGCGCGGCCTTCGGCGGGGCTGCCGTGCCGGCGCTGCAGGAGGTGGCGATCTCCACCGATGTGGACGATACGCGCAGCCGCATCGATGCGCAGGTCGAGGATATCCGCCTGGTCCCCTGCTGAACGCGGCTTCCCAATTCGCCGGTGGCGACCCATCTTGGGCGCGGATTGAAGGCGCGTGACCATGACGATGACGGTAAGCCGGGACGAATTTCGCGACGCCATGGCGCGGCTGGGGGCCGCGGTGAATGTGGTGACCAGCGCCGGCGCGGCGGGACGCGGCGGCTTCACGGCGAGCGCGGTCTGCAGCGTGACCGACGACCCGCCGACGCTGCTGGTCTGCCTGAACCGTGCCTCCTCCGGCAATGCGCTGCTGAAGGCCAATGGCGTGCTCTGCGTGAACACGCTGGCGGCCGGGCAGCGGCCGATCTCGGATGCCTTTGCGGGCGTCGGCGGGCTGAAGGGCGAAAGCCGCTTCGGCCATGGCGCCTGGTCCACCCTGGCCACCGGCGCCCCGGTGCTGGAGGAGGCGGCGGTGTCCTTCGACTGCGAGATCGCCGATGTGGTGGAGAAGGGCACGCATAGTGTGTTCTTCGCGGAGGTCCGCGCCATCCGCCAGGGCGCGCCGGGCCGCGCGCTGATCTGGTACGGCCGCGGCTACCATCCGGTGGGCCACGACCAGGTGGTGGGCTAGCCCTTTACCGCGCCCGCCGTCAGGCCGGAGACGATGCGGCGCTGGAAAACCAGCACCAGCGAGATCAGCGGCAGCGTCACGATGACGCTGGCGGCCATAATGCGGCCCCAGGGCAGTTCGAAGCTGCTGGAGCCGCTGATCAGTGCGATGGCGACCGGCACGGTCCGCATTTCATCCGTCAGGGTGAAGGTCAGCGCGAACAGGAACTCGTTCCAGGCGGCGATGAAGGCGAGCAGGCCGGTGGTCGCCATGGCCGGGCCCATCAGCGGCAGGAAGATGCGCGTCAGCACCACGAAGGGGCTGGCGCCATCCATCATCGCCGCCTCCTCCAGCTCGACCGGCATCTCGCGCATATAGGTGGTCAGCACCCAGACCGTGAAAGGCAGGGTGAAGATCAGGTAGCTCAGCGTCAGGCCGAAGAGGTTGTTGTAAAGGCCGAGCGCGCGGATCAGTTCGAACAGCCCCGACAGCACCGCTACCTGCGGGAACATCGAAACGCCGAGGATCACCAGCAGCAGGAAGCCGCGGCCGCGAAACTGCATGCGGCCCAGCGCGAAGGCCGCGGTGACGCCGAGGGCCAGCGACAGCGCGACGACGGAGCCCGCGACGATGACGGAGTTCAGGATGTTCCGCCCAAAGGGCTGTTCGCGGAAGACGGCGGCGTAGTTCGACCATTGCGGGGCGCTGGGCCAGGCCTCGACGCGGAACAGCGCGGCGCCGTCCTTCAGCGAGGAGACGATGGCCCAGTAGAAGGGAAAGACCGTGTAGGCGACGATCGCCAGCACCAGCAGGAAGAAGCCGGCGCGGCCAAGGATCCGCATCGGCTTCATTTGCCCGGCTCCCCGCCGAGCCGCACGCGGCCCAGCGTGATGAACAACGCGGTGACCACGGCGATCACCAGGAACAGCCCGGTGGCGGCGGCGGAGCCGTAGCCGACATCCTGGAAATCGACGAGCTGCTGCCGCGCATAGACGGACATGGAGGCAGTGGCGCGGCTATTGCCGGTCAGCACGTACATCAGGTCGAAGACCCGCAGCGCATCCAGCGTGCGGAAGATGATGGCGACCATCAGCGCCGGCCAGATCAGCGGCAGGGTGATGCGGAAGAACTGTCCCACGGGTCCCAGGCCGTCGATCTCCGCCGCCTCGTACAGTTCGTCCGGCAGCAGCTGCAGCGCGGCCAGCGTCAGCAGCGCCATGAAGGGCGTGGTCTTCCAGACATCCACGGCGATGACGGCGGCCAGCGCGGTGGAATAGTTCGCCGTCCAGGCGCGCGGCTCCGCGATCAGGCCGATGCCCATCAGCATTTCGTTGATGACGCCGTACTGGTCGTGCAGCATCCAGCCCCACATCTGGGCAGAGACCACGGTGGGGATCGCCCAGGGAATCAGCATCGCCGCGCGCAGCACGCCGCGGCCGCGCATCTTCGCATTCAGCACCAGCGCCACGATGATGCCGAGCAGCGTCTCTAGCGTCACCGACACGCCGGCGAAGACCAGCGTGTTGCGCACCGCCACCCACCATTCGGGATCGCGCGCGAGCCAGAGGTAGTTCTCCAGCCCGATGAAGCGGGTTGCGCCCATCTCGTCCAGCCGGGCATCGGTCAGCGAGAACCAGATGGTGCGCCCCAGCGGCCAGCCGGCGACGGCGGCGATGGTGACCAGCACGGGCAGCAGGAACAGCCAGGCCGAGCGGCGGCGCTGCTGCTGGATCGTTCCCGATCTTACCATTGCCCGTCCCGCCCGATGCGCGCGAGGTTGCGCTCCAGCCGATCCAGCGCCGGCGCGGCCTGCATCTGCCCGGCCAGCACGGCATGCACCGCGTTCCAGAATTCGGCGGAGACCTGGTTGTAGCGACGGCCCGTCACCGCCGAGGGGCGCGGCACGGCGTTCGCGAAACTCTCGTAGAGATCGCCGAAGAAGGGATTGGCCGCCAGCACCTCGGCATCCTGGTAGAGCGGGCGCAGCGCCGGGTTGAAGCCGCCCGCGATGGCGCGGCGCTTCTGCTCCGCCGAGCTGGTCAGATAGCGGATCAGCGCGATGGCCTGTTCCGGATGGCGCGAATGGCGGGAGACGGCGAGCTGCTCGCCGCCGAGCGTGGCGCTGTGCTGGCCCTCCGGTCCTCCGCGCGGCAGCAGCGCCACGCCCACCTGGCCGCGCACCACGCTGTCCTCGGCATTCAGCAGCGGCCAGGCATAGGGCCAGTTGCGCATGAAGACGGCATTGCCGGATTGGAAGACGCCGCGCGCATCCTCCTCGGCATAGTTCAGCACGCCGCGCGGGGTGATGGTGCCGACCCAGCCGGCCGCCTGGCGGATGGCGGCCACGGCCTGCGGCGTATTGACGGTGACCTTGCCATCCGGGTCGACGATGCGGCCGCCGCCATGGCTGTGCAGCCATTCCAGCGCATTCACCGTCAGCCCTTCATAGGCGCGGCCCTGGAAGACGTAGCCCCACATGCGGTCGGCGCCGGCCGCGCGTTCCGCCTGCATGATGAAGGCGGCGGTCTCGGTCAGCTCGGCCCAGGTCTCAGGCACGGCGCGCCCGTGTTTTTCCAGAAGGTCGCGCCGGTAGTAGAGCACGCCCGCATTGGTGAACCAGGGCAGCGCCACCAGCCGGCCCGCCACCGTGTTGTTCTCGATCAGCGCGGGGAAGACGGGCTCCAGCTCCGCGGGCGGCACATGCGGCGCGAGGTCCAGCAGGTTGCGGCCCAAAATGCCGGGCCAGACGACGTCGAGCTGCAGCACGTCGAGATCCGCGGAGCCGGCCGAGAGAAGCTGCTGGTACAGCGCCAGCCGCTCCGTGCTGCCGCTCGGCGTGGAGACCAGCTGCACCTGGTTGCCCGTCTCCCGCGCCCAGGACTCGGCGGCCTCGCGGCACATCTGGAACTCGACACCGACCGCGCCGCAGGAGATGGCGAGGGTGACCTGCGCCTGCGCGGGCGCGGCGAGCAGTAGCGCCAGGATGGCGGCGATCAGCCGGATCAAAATCCCCCCTCCCCTGGCCTGTGCCCTTCAGCGGCACAACGCCAGCAGCGGAGGTTCGTTGCCTGCTACCACTCGCCGTAGAAGACGCCGGCCGCCTTGTGCCGGTCCGTGCGCAGCTCGGCCTCCGCCCAGGTCAGCGTGGTGCGGCGCTTCAGCCCGGTGAACCAGGTGAGCAGTCTTTCGCGCATGGCGGCGCGCACCGCCTCATGCGCCGGGTCCGCACCGAGGTCGAAGAACTCCTCCGGGTCCGCTTCCAGGTCGAACAGCTGCGGCCGGTAGCCGCTGGTCCAGTGGATGTATTTCCAGCGCGCGTCGCGGATCATCCAGGCGTGGTGCTGCCCCACCTTCTCGCCCAGCCGCCGCCGCGCCCCGCGAAAGGTCCAGTCGAGCTCGGAAACCACCGCATCGCGCCAGCCCTCCGCCGTGCCGCGCGTGAGGCCGAGCAGGGACCGCCCCTCCAGCAGATGCGGCGCCGGGTCCAGCGCCAGGGCATCAAGGAAGGTGGGCACCAGGTCGATCGCCTCGACGAAGCGGTCATCGACCGTGCCGCGCGTCGCATCGGCTTCCGGCGAGGGGTCATAGACCAGCATCGGCACGCGCTGGATGCAGTCGTGGAACAGCTCCTTCTCGCCGAGCCAGTGGTCGCCCAGGTAGTCGCCATGGTCGGAGCAGAAGACCACCAGCGTGTCCTGCCACCGCCCGAGCCGCTCCAGGGCATCCCACACCCGCCCCAGATGATCATCGAGCTGGGTGATCAGCCCCTGATAGGCCGGGCGCACCGTCGTGATGCAGTCATCCTGCTGGAAGCTTTCCGAGACTTCCTCCTTCTGCCATTCGCGCAGCAGCGGATGCGCGCCCGGCCCGCGCTCCTCAGGGTGGCGGGACACCGGCAGGCATTGGTTCGCCGAATACATCGCGTGGTAGGGCGCCGGCGCGATATAGGGCCAGTGCGGTTTCACGAAGGACAGGTGCAGCACCCAGGGCGTCTCGCCCTGCTGCTCCATGAAGGCGATGCCCTGATCCGCCGTATAGGCGGTTTCGCTGTGCTCCTCCGCCACGCGCGCGGGCAGGCGGGCGTTGCGCATCTTCCAGCCGTTATGGACCTGGCCCGCCGAATCCTGCACGGCGATGACGTAGTCGGTCCATGGATCGGCGCTGTCGTAGCCCTTGCCGCGCAGCCAATGCGCATAGGCGCTGTCGGGCTCCGCATGATGGCCGTCATGGCGATCCACCAGGGTGAACCAGCCTTCCCGCAGCAGTGCGGCGAGGTCGTGCTGGCCGTCCAGCTGCAGCCGCTTCATGCCATGCGCATCCGGCAGCACATGCGTCTTGCCCGCCAGCGCCAGCGTCCGCCCCGCCTCGCGCAAATGCCAGCCCAGCGTGACCTCGCCGACCGAAAGCGGCACGCGGTTATGCGTGGCGCCGTGCGAGGAGACGTAGCGCCCGGTGTAGTAGGACATGCGCGAGGGGCCGCAGATGCCGGACTGCACATAGGCCTGGCTGAAGCGCACCCCGCGGGCGGCCAGCGCATCCAGGTTCGGCGTCTTCAAGAAGGGGTGGCCGGCGCAGCCCATATGGTCCCAGCGCAGCTGGTCGCACATGATGAACAGCACGTTCCGCACGGCCATCGGCCCCATCCCCCCGGTCATGGGGGCAGCATAGGCAGCAAAGTGCCGGCTGGGGAGGATGGGGCGGCGAGACGCCGCCCCATCCGGAAGGCTCACATCTCGGCGTAGGTGCCGTTGCGCCAGACGTAGAAGACATAATCCGGCACGGTGACATCGCCCTTGCGGTCGAAGTTGATGTCACCCAGCACCGTGGCCCAGGGCCCACCGGACTTGAGCAGCGCCGCGATGCGCCGCGCATCGGTGCTGCCGACTCGGGCCGCGGCTGCCGCCCAGATCTGCAGCGTGGCATAGGTGTAGAGGACATAGCCCTCGGGATCGACGTTCTTGGCCCGGAAGCTCTGCACCACGGCGGCGGCGCTGGCGCGCTTGCGCGGGTCGCTGCTGAAGGTCATCAGCGTGCCCTCACCGGCGGCGCCGGTGATCTGCCAGAATTCGTTGGTCACCAGCGCATCGCCGCCGATGAGGGTCAGGTTCATCCCGACCTCCTTCGCCTGGCGCAGGATCAGCCCGGATTCCGTGTGGTAGCCGCCGACATAGAGCACGCCGATATTGGCCTGCTGGAGGCGGGAGACGATGGCGGAATAGTCGCGCTCCCCCGGCGTATAGGCGGAATAGAGCGCCTCCGTCACGCCGGCGGCGTTCATCGCCTTCTTGGTCTCTTCCGCCAGGCCGCGGCCATAGGCGGTATTGTCGTGCAGGATGGCGATGCGGCGGTCGCGCATGTTCTGCGCGATATAGCGCCCGGCCACCAGGCCCTGCTGGTCGTCGCGGCCGCAGACGCGGAAGGTGTTCCAGTCGCCGGCATCGGTGAAGGTCGGGTTGGTCGAGGCCGGGCTGATCTGCAGCAGCCCCTCCTCCGCATAGACCTTGCTGGCGGGGATCGAGCTGCCCGAGCAGAAATGCCCGGCCACCATCACCACGCGGCGGGAGGCAAGCTGGTTGGCGACGGAAACGGCCTGGCGCGGATCGCAGGCATCGTCACCCACTTCCAGCGCCAGCTGGCGGCCCAGCACGCCGCCGGCGGCATTGAGGTCGGCCACGGCCTGCTCGGCGCCGGCGCGGAACTGCGCGCCGAAGCTCGCATACTGGCCGGTCATCGGGCCCGCGGTCGCCACGCGGATGGGGCCGGAGCCCTGCGCGAAGGCGCCGCGGCCGCCCGCCAGCAGCATCGGCGCTGCCAGGCCGGCCCCCAGAATCGTCCTGCGTTGCATCATCCCATCCACTCCCTGTCGTGGCGCCTGCGGCGCGGTGGCGGAAGGGTAGGCGAGAGCCAGGGTCGCTGACCAGCGCCGTCAGGGCACCATCGTTACACGATCCGGCCGGGCTCGACGGCGTCGATCGCCTGGGCCATGGCGATGTCGCGCGCGGACAGGCCGCCGGCGTCATGCGTGGTCAACAGGATCTCCACGCGGTTCCAGGTATTCGACCATTCCGGATGATGGTCCAGCTTCTCCGCCAGCAGGGCGACGCGGGTCATGAAGCCCCATGCGGCGGAGAAATCGGCGAAGCGGAAGCGGCGGAAGATGGCATCCCGCCCCTCCGCCAGGGTCCAGAGCGGCAGGGTGCGGGGCAGCTCCGCGCGCGCCTGGGCATCGAGGGGGCGGATCATCGGGCATCTCCCTGGGCTTGACGCGCGGCGCGGCGGCGGGAAGGAAGCATGGGATGACCCGATTCAGCCACCCCCCGACACTGGAGGATATCGTGGAAATGGCCGAGCAGGCCTTTTCCGCCATCCCGAAGGAGCTGCGCGACCTGGTCCGCGGCGCCGCCATCGTGGTCGAGGAGGTGGCGGATGACGAGACCGCGGCCGAACTCGGCTTCGAAAGCCCCTGGGCGCTGACCGGCCTCTATCGCGGCACGCCGCTGACGCAGAAGAGCGTCTTCGACGCGCCGGGCGAGCCAGACAGCATCACCCTGTACCGGGAGCCGATCCTGCTGGAATGGGTGGAGACCGGGGAGGACCTGTTCCGCCTGGTCCGCAACGTGCTGATCCACGAGATCGCGCACCACTTCGGCTTCTCGGACGACGATATCGACCGGCTGGAGAGCGAATAGGCGGGGCCCCTTCCCTGACGCCGTCTTCATGATGGCGCGGGCCGAACCTCCATGCGCCAGGGCCAAGATGCCGGGCGTGTTCGAAGAGGAGGTCCGGTCATGCATCATCCCAGCACAAGCCTCTCACGCCGCCTGTTCCTGCCGCTGGCGCTGGCCACCGCCGCGCTGACCGCCGGCTGCGCGCCCACCGTCGCCTTGGCGCAGGGCTACTACCCCCCCGTGCCGCCGCTGCGGGCGGAGGTGCGGCCGCCGGCGCCGCGCGGGGAGCATTGGGCCTGGCAGCCCGGCCATTGGCACTGGTCCGGCCGGGCCTATGACTGGATCCCCGGCGAATGGGTGGAACGGCCCGATGCACGGCTTAGCTGGGCGCATGGCCATTGGGTCTGGCGCCGGCCCGAGGGCTGGATCTGGGTCCCCGGCCACTGGCGCTGAGGCCGGCCGGGCGCCGCGCCGGGATGCCGGCGCGGCGCGGGAGTCAGGCCTCGACCGGCACCTTCACGGGGCTCATCCAGCCATGCGCATCGGGCAGGCGGCCATACTGGATGCCGATGATGCTGTCATACAGCTTCTGGGTCAGTTCGCCGGTCTGGCCATTGCCGATGCTGATGCGGTCGCCCTTGTAGCCCAGCTCACCCACGGGCGAGACCACGGCGGCCGTGCCCGTGCCCCACATCTCGGTCAGCCGCCCCTCGCGGCCCGCCTGCATCACCTCCTGGATGCTGACGGGGCGTTCGGAGACGGTGTGCCCCCAGTCGCGCAGCAGGGTCAGGATGGAATTGCGGGTCACGCCGTCCAGGATGGTGCCGGCCAGCGGCGGGGTGACGATCTCGTCGCCGATCTTCATCATGATGTTCATGGTGCCGACCTCGTCGATCCAGCGCCGCTCCACGCCATCCAGCCACAGCACCTGGGTGAAGCCCTGGCGCTCCGCCTCCTGCTGCGCGGAGAGGGAGGCGGCGTAGTTGGCGGCCGCCTTGGATTCGCCCAAGCCCCCCTGCACCGCGCGCACATGCGTATCGGTGGCCAGGATGCGCACCGGCTTCACGCCTTCCTTGTAATAGGCGCCGACCGGGGAGCAGATGACGAAATAGGTGTAGCTGTGCGAGGGGTGCACGCCGAGCATCACATCGGTCGCGATCACGGTCGGGCGGATATAGAGGCTGGTGCCCTCGGTCCGCGGCACCCAGTCATGGTCGACGCCGACGATCGCCTCGAAGCTCTGCAGCACCAGCTCCGCCGGGATCGGCGGGATGCAGAGGCCGGCGCAGGATTTGCCGAGGCGCTCCGCATGGCGCTGGGCTCGGAACAGGCGGATGGTGCCATCGGCGCCGCGATAGGCCTTGAGGCCGTCGAAGACCGCCTGGGCGTAGTGCAGCACCGTGGTGGCGGGGTCCATGGACAGCGGGCCATAGGGGACGATGCGCGGATCGTGCCAGCCTTTCCCCTCCGTGTAGTCCATCAGGAACATGTGGTCCGTGAAGGACTTGCCGAAGGCCAGCGCGCTATCCGGCTGGCGCGGCTTGGGGCTGCGGGTCAGGGTGGTGGGGAATTGGGTCATGGCGCCTGTCGCTCTCGGTTTTTATTGCGTGTGACCCGATGCTATCGCAACACCCATGCGCAGGGGAGCCATCGAAGCTAACAATGCACCCATGCGCGGGGGGCATGATAGGTCAGTCCCACTGCCGTAGTGGGAGGGGCGCCACAGCGCCCCTCCACTCTCAGTTGCCCATGCGGACGAAGCGCAGCGGGAACCAGTTGTCGGCCAGCTGCTGCAGCTGGACATTGTTGCGCGCGGCCCAGATCACCGTCTGCTGGTGCAGCGGCAGGTGGCCGGCCTGCTCGGTATGGATGCGCATGGCTTCCTCGATCATGCCGTTGCGCTTGGCGGCGTCGGTCTCCACCGCCATCAGGTCGACCAGCTCGTTGAAGCGGGCATTGTTGAAACCGCCGACATTGAACATGCCGCGATTGCCCTCCCGCCCCGCCATCAGGTTGAAGAAGGCGTTGTGCGCGTCGTAGGTATTGGGGGTCCAGCCCAGCATGTAGAAGCTGGTATTGTAGCGCGGCCCCAGGATCTCGGCGAAGTAGCGGGCGCGGGTCTGGGCGTTCAGCGTGACGCGGATGCCGACGCGGGCGAGCATGGAGACGGCCGCCGTACAGATCGCCTCGTCATTCACATAGCGGTCGTTCGGGCAGTCCAGCGTCACGCCGAAACCGTTCGGATAGCCGGCCTCGGCCAGCAGGCGGCGGGCGAGGTCCGGGTTGTATTCCGGCACCTGGTCGCGCGCATCGGTATGGCCGTTCACGCCCGGGCCGATCATCAGGCCGGTGGCGCGCGCCTGGCCGCGCATCACGGTGCGGACGATGCTGGCGCGGTCGATCGCGTGATTGAAGGCGCGGCGCACCCGCACGTCCTGGAAGGGATTGCGGCCGCGGACATCGGATTTCAGCAGCTCCGCCCGGCTCTGGTCGAAGCCGAGATAGATGGTCCGCAGCTCCGCCTGCTGGTGGATGGTGATGCCATTGGTGCGCGACAGGCGCTGGGTGTCCTGCGGCGGCACGGTATAGACCATGTCCACCTCGCCCGAGAGCAGGGCGGCCACGCGCGTCGCGTCATTGGCGATGACGTTGAACTCGACGCGGGTCAGGTTGTGCTCCGCGCGGTCCCACCAATTGGGGTTGGGGGCGAGGACGGTGCGGCGGTCCGGCTCGCGGCTCACCAGGCGGAAGGGGCCGGTGCCCATGGCGTTGCGCGTGGCGAAGTTCTCGGCGCCCGTGGTCAGGTCGGCGCTGCGGGTGGCGTTGTTCGCCTCCGCCCAACGCTGCGACATGATGCCGATGCCGGTGATCTCCTCCAGGAAGATCGGGTTGGGCGCGGTGGTCTCGACCTCCAGCGTGTGGTCGTCGATCGCGCGCGCTTCCTTCACGCTCGCCAGGCTGCCGCCGACATTGGAGCCCTGCGCCTTGGCCCGGACGTAGGAAAAGACGACGTCCTGCGCGGTGAAGGGCGTGCCGTCCTGGAAGGTGACGCCGCGGCGCAGCTGGAAGCGCCAGACGGTCGGGCTGGGCTGGGTCCAGCTTTCGGCCAGGGACGGCTCCACCTGCAGCTGGCGGTTCCGGCGCACCAGCGGCTCATAGATATTGCCGTTGAACATCAGCAGGAAGGTCTCCTGCCGCGCATAGGGGTCCATGGAATTGACGTCGCCGTCATTGGCCCAGCGGAAGAGATTGGCCTGGGCGGCGACGGGTAGGGACAGGGCCGAGCTGGCAAGCAGCGCGGCGGCCAGAAAATGTCTGCGCACGGAAGTCTCCTCAGGAGTTTCGTGCGCGAAGACTAGGACCTGGCGCCACAAAGTAAACGGGGACCCTGAAGGGTCCCCGTCCGGCAGGCTCGATAGTGAGGCGGTGGATCAGGCCGCGCGGAGGGCGCGCGGAAGATCGGCGACGGCGCTGTCGATCAGCGCGGCGTCCTTCTCGGCATTCATCGTCGCCGACAGCACGTCGCGGGTCGCGGCGACGGCCACCTCGGCGGCGGCGTTGCGGACCTCGGCCAGCGCGCTCGCCTCTGCGGCGGCGATCCGGTCGAGCGCCATGCGCTCACGCCGCTTGGCGGCATGCTCGGCCTCCAGCGCCGCGGCCTCGGCCACGCGGCCGGCCTCGGCGCGGGCGCGGGCGATCATGTCCTCGGCCTCCGCCAGAGCGGCGGCACGGTCGGCCTCGGCCTGCTTGCGCAGCGCCTCCGCCTCGGCCCGCAGCCGCGCGGCTTCCGCCAGCTCGGCCTGGATGCGCGCACCGCGGGCATCCAGCATGGCGGTGATCCGGCCCCAGGCCATCTTGCCGACCAGCAGCACGAACAGCACGAAGGAGACGGCGACCCAGAACTTCGGGTCGAGCCAGAAGTGCTCGTAGTGATGGTGTTCCATGGCGGCGCTCCTCAACCCTGGCCGCGTGCGGCGAGCGCACGATCGACCGCAGCGCCCACGGTGGCCGCGTCGGATTGGCCGGTCAGGCGCTGCATCAGCGCCTCCGCGGTCTCCGTGGACACCTGGCGCAGCGCGCCCATGGCGGAATCCCGGGCCGCGGCGATGCGTGCCTCGGCGGCGGCCACCTGCTCGGCGAGCCGGGCGGCCAGCGCCTCGGACCGCTGCGCGGCTTCCGCCGTGGCGGATTGCATGGCGGCGGCGATGGCGGCCTGCGCCTCGGCCCGCGCCTGCGCGGTGGCGTCACGATGCGCGGCGATGGCCGCATCGGCCTCCGCCTTCGCAGCCTGCGCGGCTTCGAGGTCGCCCTCGATCCGGCGCCGGCGATCCTCCAGCACCTCCGCCACGCGCGGCAGCGCATAGGCGGAAAGCACGAAATAGAGGACCCCGAAGATGATCAGCAACCAGACGATCTGGGCGATCATCAGCGGATTGCCGAAATCGAGCTGCGGCATGGTGTTCCTCGTCAGCTTCCCTGTGGCGCGCCACCGAAGGGTTGCGCGCTCCGTCGCGAAATTCCCGGCCGGCTTGCGCCGGCCGCGAAACTCAGGCGAACAGGATCAGGAAGGCGATCAGCAGCGCGAAGAGCGCGACGGCTTCCGTGAGCGCGAAGCCCAGGATGCCGATCGGGAAGACCGCATCGCGGGCCGCCGGGTTGCGCGCCACGCTGGTGATCAGCGAGGAGAAGATGTTGCCGATGCCGAGGCCCACGCCGAACAGCGCGATCACGGCGATGCCAGCCCCGAGGGCCTTCGCGGCAGCCACTTCCATCTGGGTAATCCTTCCGTCTTGAATTGAACTGGGTGGGTGAAGCTGAGCGACGCGGGCCGGAATGGCCCAGGCCAGTTTGGCTTAGTGCAGATGCACCGCGTCGTGCAGGTAGATGCTGGTCAGGATGGCGAAGACATAGGCCTGCAGGAAGGCCACCAGGACTTCGAACCCGACCAGGGCGATATTGACCGAGAGCGGCAGCACCGCCACCAGCGGCCCGATCGCGCCGAGCCCGCCGAGCAGCACGACGAAGGTGGCGAAGACCTTCAGCATGACGTGGCCGGCCACCATATTCGCGAAGAGACGAATGGAGAGGCTGACCGGCCGCGACAGGTAGGAGACGATCTCCACCGGGATGATGATGGGCGCGAGCCAGAGCGGCGCCCCCTCCGGGAAGAAGTAGCCGAAGAACTTCCGGCCATGCAGCGCCAGCGCCACCACCGTGATCAGCACGAAGACGATGGCCGCCAGGCCGAAGGTCACCGCGATATGGCTGGTATAGGTGAAGGCGTAGGGAAACAGGCCCAGCATATTGCCGAAGAGCACGAACATGAACAGCGTGAAGACGAAGGGGAAGAAGCGCTTGCCCTCATCGCCCACCTGGCCGACCACCAGGTCGTGCACGAATTCGTAGGAGGCCTCGGCCAGGGACTGCAGGCGCCCCGGCACCACGGCGCGGGCGGACATGCCGAACATGATCAGCGCCGTGATCAGCCCAGCCGCCAGCAGCATATGCGCATTGGACTGCGTGAAGCCCACGGCCGCGCCCACCGGGCCCAGCACGGGAATGAGCTCGAACTGGCTCAGCGCGTCGATCGTCCCGGTCTCGGCGGCCACTCGCAATCTCCCGTCCCCCGCGCGGCGGGGAACCCTCATATGCCGCGGATGCGGCAGCCCTTAATCCTGCTTCCTCGCAGCGCCACGCGGATTGAACAAGCGAAACACGTTCATCACGCCGGCGACGCTGCCGAAGACGAAGAACAGCAGGAAAAGCCACGGCCAGGTGCCGAGCCAGCGGTCCAGGAACCAGCCGACGGCAACACCCACGATCAGGGCCGAGACGACCTCGACACCCGCACGGAAGCCGACCCCCCAGCTGCTGGCCGGCAGCGCGCCGTTGAGGCCCGGCTTAGGATCCATCCCCTGCCGCGCCCGGGCTTGCCGGAGCCTTTGCTCGAAGCCTTCGTCTTCCGCCATCCGTCGCTCTCCCCTGCGGTCGCCCCGCCCGGAAGGCGGCCCGCTCCTACGGCTTGGGGGCAGGAGTGTCAAGGTGATGAACGCGCTGCAACATGGTTCATCTCCCTTCGCCGGGCCGACCTCAATCGCCGATGAAGCCGCCGGACTGTCGCTGCCACAGTCGCGCATAGACCCCGCCGGCGGCCAGCAATTCCGCATGGCTGCCGGATTCCGCCACACCGCCCTCATGCAGCACCACCAGCCGGTCCATCCGCGCCAGGGTCGAGAGGCGGTGGGCCACGGCGATCACCGTCTTGCCGGCCATCAGCCGCTCCAGGCTCTCCTGGATCGCCGCCTCCACCTCCGAGTCGAGGGCGCTGGTCGCCTCGTCCAGCAGCAGGATGGGGGCGTCCTTCAGCAGCACCCGGGCGATGGCGATTCGCTGCCGCTGGCCGCCGGAGAGTTTCACCCCCCGCTCCCCCACATGGGCGTCGTAGCCGGTGCGGCCGCGCCAGTCCGACAGCGCCTGGATGAAGTCATGCGCCTCCGCCCGCCGGGCCGCCGCCTCCACCTCGTCCGGCGAGGCATCCGGCCGGCCGTAGCGGATATTCTCCAAGATCGAGCGGTGCAGCAGCGCGGTGTCCTGCGTCACCACCCCGATCGCCCCGCGCAGGCTTTCCTGGGTCACGGCCGCGATATCCTGGCCATCCACCAGGATGCGGCCGGCCTCCGGCGTGAAGAAGCGCAGCAGCAGGTTGATGGCGGTGGTCTTGCCCGCCCCGGAATGGCCGACCAGCCCGACACGCTCCCCCGGCGCGATGTCCAGGTCGAAATCGTGCAGCACGGCGCCGCGGGAAGGCAGGCCCGGTGCCGCAACCTTCCCGTAGCCGAAGCGCAGATCCTCGAAGCGGATCGCCCCCCGCGTCACCTTGAGCGGCTGCGCGCCGGGCGGGTCCGGCGCCGTCTGCGGCACGGCGACGCTGCCCATCGCCTCCTGCACCACGCCGATATTCTCAAAAATTCCGGCCACGTTGAAGGCGACCCAGCCCGAGATATTGGCGATCTGCCAGGCCATCGGCAGGGCCGAGGCCACCACCGCCAGCGGGATCTCGCCGCGCGACCATAGCCAGATCGCCAGCGCGGCGGTGGAGGTCAGCATGCTGGCGTTCAGCGTCGACAGCAAAAAACCGTTCAGCGTCACCAGCCGGGTCTGCCGGGCGAAATCGCGGTTGAGTTGCTCGATCCCCTCCCGCACCCAGGCATCCTCCTGCTCGGCGCGGGCGAAGAGTTTGACGGTCACGATATTGGTGTAGCTGTCCACCACGCGGCCGGTGAGCAGGCTGCGCGCCTCGCTGGCCTTGCGAGACCGGTCGCGCATCCGCGGCACGATCAGCCGCAGCAGCGTGGCGTAAAGCGCGAACCAGACCAGGATGGGGATCGCCAGCCGCCAGTCCGTGCTGGTCAGCACCAGCACCGCCCCGGTGCCATAGACAAGAATATACCAGACGGCATTCACCGACTGCACCACGCTCTCGCGCAGCGCAGGCCCCGCCTGCATCACCCGGTTGGCAATGCGGCCGGCAAAATCCTCCTGGAAGAAGGCCCAGCCCTGGCGCACCACCTGCCAATGGCTCTGCCAGCGGATCATCGAGGTGACGGCCGGGATGATGCCCTGCTGGGTCACCAGGTTCTGCAGAAGGATGGCGGAGGGCCGCGCCAGCAGCAGCACCGCCGCCATCCCCGCCAGCGTCCAGCCCGCCTCGGCCCAGATCCGCTGCGGCCCGTGCTGCTCCAGCAGCCCTACCACCCGGCCGATGAAGATGGGGATCAGCAGGTCGAGCAGGGCGACGGTCAGCCCGGTGGCGAAAAGCAGCCCGAACAGCGCCCGCGCCTGGCGGGCGAAGTGCCAGTAGAAGCCGGCCAGGCTGGCGGGCGGCGGCGCCTCGGGCACGGGGCGGCCAAGCCAGCGGGAGGCGGGGCGGCCTGGCGGCGCCACCGGGTCGACGGCGGTCTCGAAGAGTCGGAACAGGAACATGCGGCCAGGACGCGCTGAGCCGGCCCCGGCGTCAATCGTCCCCGCGATCAGCGCCGCGTCAGGGCTGGGGCGTCAGGCAAGGCCGAACAGGGCGTAAAGGCGCTGGGCGGGCGGCCAGGCCTCCATCACCTCCGCGCGCCAGGCGAAGCCGGCATAGGCGGCGAAGGCCAGCACCAGCACCGTCAACAGCCAGCCGGCCAGGGCGAAGCGGTCCGGCGGACTGGCCGGGGCGTCGCTCAGCCGGTCCTGCGCCAGGCGGGCCGGATCGGCCGCCGGCGGCGATGCAGCGGCCCCGGGGGGGGCGGCCTCGGGCGCGGCGGCGGGCTCCGCTGCGGGATCGGGCGGCGTCTCCCCGGCCTCCGGCGGCTCCGCCTCGCTGGGCGGCGCCTCGGCCGGCCCCTCCGGCAGCGCGGCGGTGAACTTGTGCTCGCAGCGGGCGCAGCGCAGCAGGCGCGGCCCGGCGGCCAGCGCCGCATCGGGCACGTCGTATTCGGCGGCGCAGTTCGGGCAGGAAATTCGCATCAAGCGCAGTCTTGCGGCCCCCGCGCCCCGCGTCCAGCCACCCCCAGGGCACCGCGACTCGCCAGGATCATTTGGCGCCGGCGCGCCCGCATGGCAGACAGCGCGGATGGTGCGCTTCGAGGCAGTCGGCCTCCGCTACCCCGGCGGCGGCCCGCATACCGGATCCTGGGGGCCGGAGGCGCTGGTCGACGTGACCTTCGCCCTGCCCCAGGGGTCCTTCACGTGGCTGCTCGGCCCCTCCGGGGCGGGCAAATCCTCCGTGCTGCGCCTGATGCACCTGGCGCTGCGCCCGACGCGCGGCGAAGTGGAGGTGCTCGGCCTGCGCACCGCCCGCGCCGGCCGCGCGGCGCTGGCGCCCGTGCGGCGGCGGATCGGCGTGGTCTTCCAGGATTTCCGGCTGCTGCCCTATCTCTCCGCCTTCGACAACGTCGCCCTGCCGCTGCGCCTGGCCGGGAGGCCGGAGGCCTCGCTGCGCGCCGATGTCACGGAAATCCTGCGCTGGGTCGGCCTGGGCGCGCGGGCGGAGGCGCTGCCGCAGGAGCTTTCGGGCGGCGAGCAGCAGCGCATCGCCATCGCCCGCGCCGTGGTGCACCGCCCCGCGCTGCTGGTGGCGGATGAGCCGACCGGGAACCTCGACAGCCACCAGGCCCGCCGCCTGCTGGCCCTGCTGCGGGAGATGAACCGGCTGGGCACCACGGTGGTGGTGGCGACGCATGACGAGGACCTGGTGGCGCGCTTCCCCGCCCCCTCCCTGCTGCTGCATGATGGCCGGCTGCATGACGTGGAAGGCGTGCGCGGCGCCGCCGCGGCGGTGGATTCCGACCCCACCATCTGGCCCGAGGCGCCCTATCCCGAGGAGGGCTACCCCGAGGACCGCTTCGCGGAGGCGCCGCCGCCCGAGGCCTATCCCGCCCCCGGGGCCGCGCCCGAGGACTTCCCGGAGCCGCCGCGCCAGGCCAACCGCCCGCCCCCCTATATCCAGCGCCCGCCCGATCCGCGCCGCGCCCCGCCCAGGGGGCCAGGCTGGGATGGCTAGGCGCCGACGCTATTCGCGGGACCCGCTGGGGCTGCGCCGGGCGCTCTCCGGCCTTCTGCTGCCGGGCCTGGTGGCGGCCATGGCGCTGCTGGCCGCCCTGGCGCTGGCCGGCGCCCAGGGTGCGGCCGCGCTGGCGGAACGCTGGCAGCGCGGCGCCGCGGCCGCGGTGACCGTGCAGATCCCGGATGCCGATGCCGCGCGGCTGCAGCGCGCCGTCGCGGCGCTGCGGGCCATGCCGGAAGTGGCCTCCGCCCAGGCGATGGAGCCGGAGCGCCTGGCCGCGCTGCTGCGCCCCTGGCTCGGCGATGCGCCGGCCATCGCCGTGCCGGGGGTGATCGAGCTGCGGCTGCACAATGCCCGCACCGATCCCGTGCTGATCGGCGACCGCCTGGCCAGCCAGGTGCCTGGCGCGCTGGTGGAGGCGCATGGCCTCTGGGTGCAGCGGCTGGCGGCGCTGGCGCGCAGCCTGCAGGCCATCGCGCTCGGCGTGCTGGTGCTTGTCGCGGCCGTCGCCGCCGCCGTGGTGGCGGTGGGCACCCGTGCCGGCATCGCGGCGCGGCGGGATGCGATCGAGGTGCTGCACGGGCTGGGCGCGCGGGATGGCGACATCGCCGGCCGCTTCGCCCGGCGGCTCGGCCTGCTCGCGGCCACCGGCGCGGTGGTGGGCACCGGAGTCGCGGTGCCGGCGCTGGCGCTGCTTGCGGATCTTGCGGGCCCCTGGGTCGGCGCGGAGGGGCGGCTCGCCAGCCTGGCGGGGCTGCCCTGGGCCGGGCTGCTGACCCTGCCGCCGGTCGCCTTCCTGGTGGGCTGGGGCACCGCGCAATTCACCGTGCGGCGCTGGCTGCGCCGGCTGCCGTGAGGCACCCGTTGCGCCTGCTCGGGCTCGCGCTGCTGGCCGGGCTGCTGGCGCTCGGCTGGGGTTTCGTCCGGTTCCTCGATGGGGTGGACAGCGCGGTGGACGATCCGCTGCGTCCCTCCGAGGCGATCGTCGTGCTGACCGGTGGCGGTGACCGGGTGGAGACCGCCCTGCTGCTGCTGGAACAGGGCGCGGCGCCGCTTCTGCTGGTCTCCGGTGCGCATGAGGGGCTGACCCTGGCCGAGCTCGCCCGCGCGCATGCGCGGGACCCGGCGGCGCTGGCCGGGCGGGTGACGCTGGGGCGGGCGGCGGCGACGACGCTGGGCAATGCGGTGGAGGTGGCGGCCTATGCCACCTCCCGCCACCTCGGCTCCGTGCGGCTGGTGACTGCCGGCTACCATATGCCGCGCGCCCTGCTGGAGTTGCGGCGGGCGGCGCCGGGGCTGGAGGTGGTGCCGCATCCGGTGATGCCGGCGGCACTGCGGGCCGAGCCCGGCAGTCCGCTGGCGGCGCCGCGCGGGGCGGGCGGCGCCTGGGCCAGCACGCCGGCCACCCCCGCCGGCCGTGGCCGCGGGGTGCCAGGCATGCGCCGCTGGACCCTGCTGTCCGGCGAGTATCTGAAGTATGTGGCGGCCGCGGCCGGGCTGACGCGCTTCCTGCCGGCGAAGGAGCAGGTTCTGCGATGATCTGGCTGCGGTCGCTTGTGTTCAATATCCTGTTCTTCGGCATCACCGCCGGCATCGGCATCCTCGCCGTGCCGGCCCTGCTGCTGCCGGTGCGCTTCACCCGGGGGGTGACGCGGCTCTGGGCGCGGTTGGTGATCCTGGCGCTGCGCCTGGCGGTGGGCGTGCGGGTGGAGGTGCGCGGCTGGCACCACCTGCCGCCGGGGGGCGTGGTGCTCGCGGCCAAGCACCAGTCGGCCTTCGAC
This sequence comes from Falsiroseomonas sp., assembly GCF_051860665.1. Classification (GTDB taxonomy): domain Bacteria; phylum Pseudomonadota; class Alphaproteobacteria; order Acetobacterales; family Acetobacteraceae; genus Falsiroseomonas. The sequence continues at coordinate 34,921 of NZ_JBHYDM010000007.1, read as the reverse complement.
ACCATCATCTGGCTCAGCCTGCTGTCGCAGCCCGCCTATGTGATGAAGAAGGAACTGCTCTCGATTCCCTTCTATGGCTGGCATGCGCGCAAGGCCGGCATGATCCCGGTGGACCGCGCAGGTGGCGCGGCAGCCTTGCGCGGCATGCTGCGGGCGGCGACGGAGGCGGTGGCGGCGGGCCGGCAGGTGGTGATCTTCCCGGAGGGCACGCGCACCGCCGTGGGCCAGCGCGTATCCTACCAGCCCGGCGTGGTGGCGATCGCCGCCGGCACCGGCGCGCCGGTGGTGCCGGTGGCCACCGATAGCGGCCGCGTCTGGGGCCGCCGGCACTTCCTGAAGCGTCCCGGGGTGATCCGCATCTCCCTCCTGCCCCCCCTGCCGCCTGGCCTGAACCGGGCCCGGATGCTGGCGGCGCTGGAGGCGCAGATCGAGACGGAAACCGACCGATTGATGGCCGAGCCGCAGCTTCCCACGCGGGAAGACCCTGTGGATAAATCTGTGGGCTGACGAGTGGGGCTTATCGGCCCCGCGACCGCGGCGCTGCCGTCAGCTGTCGTCTCACCCGCCCAAACCATTGATAGGACGTCAATATCACGACGACGCCCTCGTTTTAAGCCATTGAAATTGCTGATAGAAGCATTTGGGGGCTGGACAGGCCTTCCGGCGGGTGGCTGCAACAGCTTGGGGCTCGGGCGCAAGTGGGGACGCGCAAGGGGGCGGTGGATTAGTTCAGGACGCTGCGGCAGATCGGCCCGATGCCGGACCCAGATCGCATCATTCCGATTGTGGACCGGACTCCGCCGGCAGCAGCGCCGCAAGCCGCGCCAGGCCGCGGTCCTGCACCCCCATCTCGGCCAGGTGCTGCAGCGTGTTCAGCAGATAGTCGCGGTTCGCCCCCATCTGCCCCCGCCCCTGGGCGATGGCCCGCGCCGCCGCCGCTTCCGCCAGGTCGCGCACGTAAAGCCGGCAGGCACGATTGGCCACGTAGGTCACCGCCGGCACCGGCGGGCTGCCCGGCGCATCCAGCCGGCGCACCCGCAGCACCCGGCGATGATAGACCACCTCCGCCCCATCCGGCAGTTCGCGGTCGTCCAGGTAGCGCAGCACGGCGGCGGCCTCCGCCGCCGGGACCCGGTAGACCACGCCACGGCAGGCGCCGCCGCGGTCCAGCCCCAGCACCAGGCCCGGCGCCTCCGGCGTGCCGCGGTAGCGATGCGACCACAGGCAGAAGCGGCGATGGTAGCCGCCCAGCAGGGCGGGATGGCTGCCGGCATGGGCAAAGCCCGGCCGCCAGATCAGCGAGCCATAGCCGAAGACCCACATCGCCCCGTCATGCAGCGGCGGCGCGGAGGGGGGCAGCAGGGAAGGGTCGGCGGAGGAAATGGGAGAACGCCTGCACGGGGGGGCCGCTTCGCGCTATATCCCCGCCCAGGATGCTCTTGAAAACCCCCGCCTCGCCCCGTCCGCGCCCCCTGGGGCCCCGCCTCGCCCTTGGCGCCCTGCTGCTGCTGGTGGCGCTCGGTGCCGGCCATGCGGTGCTGTGGCAGCTGATGGCCAGCCAGCTGGAGGCCGGCCTCGCCACCTGGGTGCAGATCCGCCGGGCGCAGGGCTGGCGGGTGGAGCATGCGACGCCGGTGCGCGGCGGCTGGCCGCTCTCGGCCACGCTGACCCTCGGCGCGGTGCGGCTGGAAGGGGGCGGCGCCACCCTGCCCGGCGGGCTGGTGCTGGAGTCGGAACGCGTGGTGCTGCGGGTCACCCTGCCCCGGCTGCGGCGGCTGCGGGTGGAGATGCCCGGTGCGCAGCGCCTGCGCCTGGCCGGCGGCGAATGGCGCTTCGCGGCGGACCAGCTGGTCGCCCTTGTGCCGCTGGAGGAGGATACCCCGCCGCGGGAGGCGGAGGTGCTGGCCGAGCGGCTGCGCCTGTCCAGCCCCGGCGGCCCGGTGGAGGTGGCGTCGGCCCGGCTTTCGGCCACCACCTCCTCCACCGCGACGGAGGATGAGCCGGCGCTGCTGCTCGACCTCTATGCCGAGGCGATCGACCTGCCCATGGCCGCCGATGCCGCCGCCGGCTTCGGCCGCCGGATCGAGGCCCTGGCGGCGGAGGCCGCGCTCAGCGGGCCGGTGCCGCCGGGGCGGGAGCCGGCGCGGCGGGCGGCGGCCTGGCGCGACGGCGGCGGGTCCCTGGAGCTGCGGCAACTCTCCATCCGCTGGGGCCCGGCGGAGCTGGCCGCCGCCGCGACGCTGGCGCTGGACGAGGCGCTGCAGCCGATGGGCGCCGGCACGCTGCGGCTGACCGGCGCCAGCCAGGCGCTGCAGGCGCTGACCGACGCCGGGCTGGTCGGCCGGCGGGCGGCGGGCACGGCGCGCATCATGCTGCCGCTGCTCTCCCGCCCCGGCCCCACCGGCGCGACCGAGATCGAGGTGCCGGTGACGGTGGAGGACCGCACACTGGCCATCGCCCGCATCCCTGTGCTGCGCTTCCCGAGCTGGGACTGGCCGGCGACCGGCGCGGCGGCGCGCTGATCCCCTGGCGCGGCGTTTCCCTGCGCGGCCGCCCGGTCTAGCCTGCGCCCATGCTTGAACTGGTCGATATCGGCCGATCCTTCCGCGTCGGCCCGGGCGAGATGCACATCCTGCGCAACCTGTCGCTGACCGTGGCGGCGGGGGAGCTGGTCTCCATCATGGGCGGCTCCGGCTCCGGCAAGACCACGCTGATGAATATCATCGGCCTGCTCGACAAGCCGACCGCCGGGCAATACCGCATCGATGGCCAGGACGTGCTGAAGGCGGAGGCGCGGGAGCTGTCGCGGCTGCGCAACCGGCTGATCGGCTTCGTCTTCCAGTCCTTCTTCCTGCTGCCGCGGCTGAATGCCTGGCGCAACGTGGCGCTGCCGCTGATGTATCGCGGCACGCCGGAGGCCGAGGCGCGGCGCCGCGCCCTGGCGATGCTGGAGCGCGTCGGCCTGGGAGAGCGGACGGAACATATGCCGGCCATGCTCTCCGGCGGGCAGAAGCAGCGCGTCGCCATCGCCCGCGCCCTGGTGGGGGAGCCGCGCGTGGTGCTGGCGGACGAGCCGACCGGCGCGCTGGACCCCAAGGTGAGCCAGGAGATCATGGACCTGTTCCTGGAGCTGAAGCGCGAATTCGGCGTGCTGATCCTGATCATCACGCATGACCCGGGCGTTGCCGCGCAATGCGAGCGCCAGGTGGTGCTGGCGCAGGGCGTGCTGACCGAGGCGAGGCCCTCGTGAAGCGGGTGGCAGCGGAGGCGGTGGCCAATCTGCTGGCCTCTCGCCAGCGGTCCGCGCTGGCGCTGCTCGGCATCGTGATCGGGGCGGCGGCGGTGATCGCCATGCTCAATGTCGGCGCCATCGCGCGCAACGAGACGATCCGCCAGTTCCGCCAGCTGGGCACGGATATCCTGACGCTGCGCCTCGATGCCGATAGCGGCCTCGGCAATTTCGCACTCGCGGATGTCGAGGCGCTGCCGCAGGAGGTGCCGATGGTGACGGAGGTGGCACCCTTCGTGATCGGCGGCGGCAGCGTGCTGCATGAGGGGACTGCGGCCTATGGCTCGCATCTCGGCGTCACCGCCGCCTTCGCCAGCGTCTCCCGCCTCCGCCCACGCGCCGGCCGCTTCATCTCCGACCTCGATCGCTACGAGCTCTATGCCGTGCTGGGCCATGGCATGGCGCAGCAATTGTCGACGTCCTATGCGCCGGTCGGCGTCGGCTCCAACCTGCGGATCGGGCGCTATGTCTTCACCGTGATCGGCATCCTGGAGCCGGTGCTGCAAAGCCCGATGATGCCGGTGGATATCGACACGACACTGTTTGTCTCGGTCCCGAATGTCCGCCGCATCATGGCGAACCCCGCCTTGTCCATGGCCATCGCGCGGATCCGGCCGGATGCGGAGGCGGAGGCCGCGGTCCACCAGATCGAGCGCTACTTCGCCCCCAAGATCCGCGACCAGCGGCTCACCGTGCAATCGGCGCGGCAGCTGATCGCGGGCATGCAGAACCAGATGCAGCTCTTCACCCTGCTGCTGGGCGCGGTGGGCGCCATCGCGCTGGCGCTGGGCGGGGTCGGCGTGATGAACATCATGCTGGTCTCCATTGCCGAAAGACGGCGCGAGATCGGCGTGCGACTCGCGATCGGCGCCGAGCCCGGCGATATCCGCACGCTGTTCCTGGCGGAGGCGGTGATCCTCTCGGTGGCCGGCGGGATCATCGGCATCTTCCTCGGCATCGGCGGCGCCTGGTTCTTCGCCTGGCTCTCGGGCTGGGAATTCGTGCTCTCGCCCACCGCGGTGCCGCTCGGCGCCGGCGTCTCCGCCGCGGTCGGGATCTTCTTCGGCTTCTACCCCGCCGTCATGGCATCGCGGCTGGATCCAATCGAGGCATTACGGGCGGAGTAGGCTCGGGCAGGGTGATCGGCGGTTCCCCGGTGGGCAGCGCGATGGCGGGCATGGGTAGGGTCTCGCTGCGGTCGATGCTGGCGGCATCCGGCGGCCGCCGCAAAACCTCCGGCGTGCCGCAGCCGGCCAGCAGCGCCGCCGAGCAGATCATCCAGCGCATCTTCCGCAAGGTTCCACCCCAGGATCGAATCATGCGCCGCAGGGTGGCCCAGTCCGCGGGCACCGGCAAATCGGCTGTGGCGATCCGCGCCATAGGCGGCGGCAGGACGGAACGCATGGACTTGATGACCTTCCGGATGAGATAGTTGTGCACTCACTGCACGGCGCGAAGAAGAGGGTCGACCGAGTGACAAGGCAGGTCGAAGCTGGGGCGGTTCCCGGTCACGGGAAAGCATCCCGCGCGGCGATGAGGCTATCATTCTTGAGCCGACCCGTGCTCGGGGTCGTGGTGGCGCTGGGCCTGCTCTGTGCCCCCGCCCGGGCGCAGCCCCGGCCGCCCGAAGGCGCCGTGGCGCTGACGCTGCCGGAGGCGGTCTTCCTCGGCCTGCGCAACAATCGCGGCATCCGCGGCGAATACCTGCAGCGCATCGCGGACCGCTTCGCCCTGCGCGTGGCGGAGGACAGCTTCACCCCGCGCCTGACCATAGCGGCGGAGGCGACGCGCCAGCGCAATGCCGGGGTGAACAGCACGCAGCTTTCGCTCGGCCCCGTGGTCAGCGTGGATACGCCGACCGGGGCGCGCTTCACCATGTCCTGGCTGGCGGCGCAGACCAATGTGCGCGGCCAGACGCCGCAGGGCCCCTCCGAGATCGGATTCCAGGTGGAACAGCCGCTGCTGGCCGGCGGCGGCATCGACTATGCCATGGCGCCGCGGCGAATCGCGCGCATTTCCGAACAGGGCGCGCAGCTGCGGCTGAAGGCGCAGGTCATCGACCAGATCTCGCAGATCATCGTCGCCTATCGCGCGCTGCTGCAGGCGCAGGAACAGACGCGCATCGCGGAGGAAAGCCTGCGGCGCGCGCGCGACCTGGTGGAGGTGAACCGCGCCCTGATCGCGGCCGGCCGGCTGGCGGAGGTGGAACTGATCCAGTCCGAGGCCAGCATCGCGCAGCAGGAGCTGCAACTGATCGGCGCCCGCAACAGCGGGGAAGCCGCGCGGCTTTCGCTGCTGGTGCTGATGGGCGTCGACCCTTCCTCCCGCATCTGGGCCTCGGAACGTCCCTCCGCCCCCGCGGTGCGCATCGACCTGGATCGGGCGCTGGCCACGGCCTATGCGCAGCAGCCGGCCTATCTGTCGCGCATGCTGACCATCGAGATCAACCGCATCAACCTCGACATCGCGCGCAACCAGCGGCTCTGGGACGTGTCCATCGTCGCCGGTGCCGGGCAGCAGGCGCTTCGGTCCCAGGTGCTGGAGACGATCGGCGCGCTGTCCACCGTGCGGTCCGACTTCAACATCGGGCTGCGCGTGAATATCCCGATCGGCGGCCTGTCGCGGGAGCAGCAGGAGGTGAATGCGACGGTCGCGCTGCGGCAATCCGAGGTGCAGGTCGAGGAGGCGCGCGACCAGCTGCGCCAGCAGACGGAGAATGCCGTTCGCGGCATCGAGGCGCAGCGCCGCCAGGCGCAGCTGGCCCGCCGCGCGCGGGAGCTGACGGCGCAGCAGTTGGCGGCGGAGCTGGTGAAGCTGCAGGCCGGGCGGTCCAGCAACTTCCAGGTGGTCTCCTTCCAGTCCGCCTTGCAGCAGGCGGAAAGCGCGGAGCTGGCCGCGGTGATCGCCTATCTCAATGCGCTGACGGCGATGGACCAGGTGCTGGGCACCACGCTCGAGACCTGGCGCATCAGCCTGAACGAGCGGTGATGGACGGACCCCTGCAAGCCGAGGGCGCGCCGCTGGCCGAGGATTTCGGCCGGCTCGCCGCCACGCTCACCGGCTGCGCCAGCGGGCGCATCCTGCTGCAGCCGCCGGTGGAGCCCGCCCTGGCCGCGGCATGGGCGGAGGCGCTGGCCGAACCCGGCCTGCGCCTGGTGCCGGGCTGCCCGGGCTTCTGCGCCGGCCTGGCGCTGCGCGATGCCCTCGGCCGGCCGCTCGGCGTGCTGGTCTTGCAGGATCCGGCGCCGCGGGAGCTGGCACCGGCGCAGCGGGAGGGGCTGGCGCTGCTGGCCACGCGCGCGGCGGCGGACCTCGCGCTGCGCGAAAGCCACGACCGGCTGCAGCTCGGCTTCGGGGCGGCGCTGGACGGGCTGGCGGATGGCGTGCTGGCCTTGGGCAGCGATGGCGCCGTCACCACGCTGAACAGCACCGCCGCCGCCATGCTCGGCCTGGATGCGGCCAGCGCGCCGGGTGCGACGCTCGCCGCCCTGCTGCCGCAGGATGGCAGTGCCGATGCGCTGCTGGATGCGCTGCTGGCCCCGGTTTCGGCCGAGGTGCCGCCGCCGCGCCAGGTGGTGGATTTCGCCGGGCGGCGCCTGGCCGTCAGCAGCCGCGCCTATCGGCTGCGCGTCGGGCCACAGGCCGGGCGGCTCGGCCTGACCGCGACCCTGACCGATGTCACCGAGAGCGAGCGCCTGGCGGCGGCGGAAGCGGCGCTGAGCCGCGACCTGGCCGAGCAGCACCGCAAGCTGCAGACCGCCTATCTGCAGCTGGAGCAGGGCGCGATCCGCATGCAGGAGACGCAGCGCCGGATCCGCCTGGCACGGCTTGGGGGCGCGGCCGGCGTGGCGCTGCTGCTGCTGGCGACCGGCGCCTATGCCTGGCTGCCGCTGCCCACGGGCTGGAGCGGCGCGCCGGAGGCGAATGCCGGCGGCATGCCGCCCATCACCCTGGCGCCGACACCCATCTCCTCCCGCATCGCCGTGGTCGGCATGCTGGATGCGGGCTCGATGGTCAGCGTGGTGGGGCCCTTCGACGGGCTGGTTCAGGAACGGCTGTTCCAATACGGCAGCCAGGTGGAACGCGGCCAGCCACTGCTGCGACTGGACCTGAACGATGTCGAGGTGCGGCTGCGCGATGCCCGCAGCGCGGAGATCCGCGCCCGCCAGCGCGTGGCGGAGCTGCGCGGCTGGACGACGGGCTTCGAGGTGGCGCGCGCCCGCCGCGCCGTGGCGCAGGCGCGGCTGGAACAATCCGACATCACCGCCCGCGTGGCGCAGACGCGCATGCTGCTCTCCCGCGGCATCATCGCGGCGGATGAGCATCGCGCCCTGGTGCAGCAGCAGCGCAACCAGCAGATCCAGGTGCAGGCGGCCGAGAACGACCTGGAGGCGACGCTGGCGCGCGGCGACGAGCAGACGCTGCGCATCGCCGAACTGGAACTCGCCAATGCCGAGGTGAAGGTGCGGGAGCTGGAGGCGGACCTCGCCAATGCCACCGTGCGGGCGCCGGTCGCCGGCGTGGTGCTGATGCCGCCCGAAGCGCCGGGCGGCCGCCGCGCCGAGACCATCGAGCCCGGATCGCGCGTGCAGCGCGGCCAGACCATGTTCACCCTGGGCGCGCTGGAGACCTTCCAGGTGCGCGCCACGGTGGATGAGATCGACGTGAACAAGGTGCGCATCGGCCAGAAGGTGACGGTGACGGGCGACGCCTTCGGCGACCTGGTGCTGGAGGGCCGCGTCACCAGCGTGGCCGCCCAGGCCGGCGGCGAGGCCAGCAGCCGCGGCGGCATGCCGACCTTCCCCGTGGCGGTGGCGGTGGAGGGTCTCTCGCCGGAGCAGCGGCGGATGCTGGCCGTCGGCATGTCCGCCAGCCTGTCCATCATCATCTACGAGAAGCCGGACGCGCTGGTGCTGCCGCCCTTCGCCATCCAGGGCGGGCCCGGCGGCCGCATGGTGCGCGTGCGCCGCGGCGGGCGGGAGGAGGTGGTGCCGGTCACCCTCGGCATCAGCACCCCCGGCGGGGTCGAGATCCGCGAAGGGCTGGCGCCGGGGGATCTGGTGCTGCCGTAGGGGCTATGCGGCGCGGCGGGCCCGCCAGCCGGTGGCACGCTCGAAGGCATGGCCGGCGCGCAGCACCGTGGCGTCCGCAAAGGGTCGGCCGATGAGCTGGGCGCCGACCGGAAGCCCGCCCTCCCCGAAGCCGGTGCAGACGGCCAGCGCCGGCTGGCCGGTCAGGTTGAAGGGAATGGTCAGGCCGGGCGATTCCAGGCTGGCGAATTTGCTCACGCGGTCGATCGGCGGCGCCTCCGCCGGCTGTGCCGCGGTCAGCAGCAGGTCCACCCCCTCCATCACCGCGGCGACCTGCTGGCACAGCCTGCGCCGCTGGCGCTGCGCCTGCAGGTAGTCCGGCGCGGAGACCAGGGCGGCCAGGGCCAGCCTTTCCCGCAGGATCTCGCCATAGTCGTGGAAGCGGGTGCGGAGCCAGGGCTCATGCACCGCATGGGCTTCCGACATCAGGATCAGCCAGCCGGCGGCGTGGAAATCCAGCAGCGGCGGCAGCGTGACCTCCGACAGGATGGCGCCCTCGGCGCGCAGCACCTCCGCCAGGTGCTCGACGCCGGCGCGGACGGCGGGGCTGGCGACCAGGTCCTGCTCGTGGAAGTGGCGGATGAGGCCGATACGCAGGCCGCGCACGCCGCCGCCGAGGCCGGAGAGCAGGTCCGGCGCCGGGCGATCGGCGGAGGAGGGATCCTCCGGATCGTGGCCTGCCATGGCCTGCAGCAGCAGGGCGCAGTCCTCCACCGTCCAGGCGATGGGGCCCGTGGTGTCCAGGCTATGCGCCAGCGGCAGCACGCCCGCGCGGGAACAGAGGCCATAGCTGGGCTTGATGCCGGCCAGGCCGCAGAGCCCGGCGGGGCCGCGGATGGAGCCGCCCGTATCGCTTCCGGTGGCGCCCAGCACCAGCCCGGCAGCCACCGCGGCCCCGGCTCCGGTGGAGGACCCGCCCGTGAAGCGGCTGGTGTCCCAGGGATTGCGGGCCGGCGGCCAGGGCAGGTCGAAGGAGGGGCCGCCCCAGGCGAATTCATGCGTCGCCGTCTTGCCGATGGTGACGGTGCCGGCCGCGGCCCAGGCGCGCACCACCGCGGCATCCTTGGTCGGCACATGGTCGGCCAGGATGCGCGAATGCCCGGTCGTCGGGATGCCGGCGGTCTCGTAGATATCCTTGTGGCCGATCGGAATGCCGTCCAGCGGCCCTGTAAGGGTGCCCGCCATCTGCCGGGCCTCCGCGGCGCGGGCCTGGGACAAGGCGAGATCCGGTGTCAGGCGGATGAAGGCGTGCAGCTTCGGGTTCCACTCCTCCGCCCGCGCGAGCGCGCATTCGGCAAGGTCGACCGGCGAAAGCTGCTTCGCCGCGATCAGCCGGGCAGCCTCGGCCAGGCCCAGCGGGAGTTCGGCCAGGCCGCTCACGGCCGGAAGACCGTGGCGGGTTCCAGCGCCAGCTGGTCCTGCGGGCGCAGCCGTTCCGTCAGCGCCGCGACATGGCGGGAGGCGGCGCGGACGCTGTCGCGCTCCGCCGGGGTCAGGGGGAGGCCGGCGCGGGCGATCAGCGCATCGAAAAGCGGCTCGGGCAGCGAATCGGGCATGGCTGGCCTCCCTGGCAGCGGGGTGGAAGGCCATCATGCGGATATTGCGCGCGGCCTGTCATCCCACCCCCTCGCGGGCGCGGCGGGGGCTGTGGTAGCTTGGGACCGGGTCTCCGTAGCTCAGCCGGATAGAGCACCAGATTCCTAATCTGGGGGCCGTGGGTTCGAATCCCGCCGGGGACACCATTTTGCCCCCCCAGAGGCGGGCATCGCCCGCGCCCGCGTCACTCCTTTTCAGCGCGCCCCTGCCCCCGCCTCCGCCGTCTGCGCCCGGTTGCGCGTCACCCGCCACACCGTATTCGAAAGATCATCCGCCACGATCAGCGCCCCGCGCGGGTCCACCGTCACGCCCACCGGCCGCCCGCGCGCATTGCCCTCGCCGTTCAGGAAGCCCGTGACGAAATCCACCGGATCCCCCGACGGGCGGCCGTCCCGGAAGGGCACGAAGACCACGCGGTAGCCGGAGGGCGGGTTGCGGTTCCAGCTGCCGTGCTCGCCGACGAAGACGCCCTCGGCGAAGTCCGGTCCCATGGAGGGTTCCGAAAAATCCACGCCCAGCGCCGCCACATGCGCGCCCAGTGCATAATCGGGGCGGATCGAGGCCGCGACGCGTTCCGGATTCTGCGGCTGCGCGCGCGGGTCGACATTCTGGCCCCAATAGGCATAGGGCCAGCCATAGAAGCCGCCCTCCCGCACTGAGGTCAGGTAGTCCGGCGCGATATTCGGGCCGATCTCGTCGCGCTCATTCACCACGGCCCAGAGCTGGCCGCTGCCGGGCTGGATGGTCAGCGCGGTCGGGTTGCGAAGGCCGGTGGCATAGGGACGATGCGCGCCCGTCGCCACGTCGATCTGCCAGATCATGGCGCGGTCTTGCTCCGCATCCATGCCGCGCTCCGTGATATTGCTGTTGGAGCCGATGCCGACATAGAGGAAGCGGCCATCCGCGCTCGCGGTCAGCGCCTTGGTCCAGTGGTGGTTGATGACGGAAGGCAGCGCGGTGACGGTGGTCGGCGGGCCGCTGGCCTGGGTCTGGCCCTCGGTATAGTCGAAGCGCACGAGCGCATCCTGGTTCGCGACGAACAGCGCATTGCCGACCAGCGCCAGGCCATAGGGCGCGTTCAGGTTCTCCGCGAAGACGTTGCGCGTCTCATAGGTCCCATCGCCATCGGCATCGCGCAGCAGCGTCAGGCGATGGCCTGGCGCGACGGAGGTCTTGCCCCAGCTCTTGATGATACCGGCGATGAAATCCTTCGGCCGCAGCACCGGCGCGCTGCCGCCCGTGCCCTCCGCCACCAGGATATCGCCATTCGGCAGCACCAGCGTCTGGCGCGGGATGCGCAGATCGGTGGCGATCGGCGTGATGGTGAAGCCTGCGGGCACCGTCGGCAGTTCGTTGCCCCAGGCCGCGGGGCGCGGGATCGTCATGCTGGGTAGCAGGCCGCGCTCCGGCTCGGGCATCTGGGGATTGGCGCCGCGCTGCAGCGGGCCGGGATCGCCGTCGCAGGCGGCGAGAGCCATGGCGGCAGCGCCGAGAAGCAGGGTCCTGCGCATCACTTCACCTCGCTGGCATGAAAGCGGGAATAGCCGAGCCAGGACGCCACCACCGCCAGCAGCGCGGTGATGGCGGAGAGGTAGAGCCCCTCCGGCATCGTCGCCCAGGCATCCTTGGCGTGGACAAGGGCATTGATGAAGCCCAGCACGAACATGCCCAGCAGCACGAGAAAGTAGGTCAGCAGGCGCCGGCGACGCGCGGCGCCGCCGAGCGCCAGTTCGATCAGCGCCCAGAGCAGGACGAAGCCGCCCACCAGAAGGCCGCCCGCGATCAGCCAGGAGGCAAAATTCGCCCATTGGACATGGAAGGTGGCGCGATAGGCCAGGTCGCTCAGCAGCGCGCCCAGGAAGAGGGGAAAGGGAAAGGCCAGCAGGATGGCGTGCAGCGGATGCAGCGGGCGAAACGGCCGCGTCTGCACAGGGGCGGGTATGGCAACCACGGCGTCTGTACTCCTTGCCGGAACCCGGCCGTCGGATCGGCGTGGGTTCCGGGTCAACGGCACAGTGCGCGGCAGGGTTTCCCCCGGTGCCCGAATCTTCGCCCCCGGGCCGGTGCGTCAACCGCGCCGCGCCCGGGGCCTCGGCAATTCAGGCCAGCGTCAGGCCCACCGCCACATTGCCGCGCGTCGCATTGGAATAGGGGCAGACCTGGTGCGCCTTCTGCACCAGCGCCTCCGCCTGGGCGCGCTCCAGGCCCGGCAGGGCGACGGTCAGATCCGCGGTGATGCCGAAGCCGCCTTCGGAGCGGGGGCCGATGCCGACCTTGGCCGTCACCCGCGCCGCCTCCGGCACGCGGACCTTCTCCTGACCCGCGACGAATTTCAGCGCGCCCAGGAAGCAGGCGGCATAGCCGGCGGCGAAGAGCTGCTCCGGGTTGTTGCCCTCGCCGCCGGCGCCGCCGAGTTCACGGGGAGTGGCGAGCTTCACATCCAGCGCGCCATCGGTGGTGCGGGCGCGGCCATCGCGGCCGCCCTCGGCGGTGGCTTCGGTGCTGTATTTCACGTCGACGGGCATGTGGGGGCTTCCTTGGCTTGGGGTGAGGCTGCGGCGGGTGGCGGGGCCGGCCCGACGCGGGCCAGGTTTTTCTGGCACGCAATTCAATAGCGCACAATTGTTTTGCCTGCAAGCCCTGTCCGGTCTATCCTGCCGCCATGCCCCGACCGATGCCCCCGCCAAACCCCTGCCTGCGGCTGGAGGAGAACCTCTGCTTCGCGCTCTATGCCGCCAACCACGCCTTCACCGCCGCCTACAAGCCGCTGCTGGAGCCGCTGGGGCTGACCTATCCGCAATACCTGGTGCTGCTGGTGCTGTGGGAGGCGGAGGAGCCGACGGTGAAGGCCATCGGGCAGCGCCTGCACCTCGATTCCGGCACCCTCACGCCCCTGCTGAAGCGGATGGAGTCGGCGGGCCTGCTCCAGCGCCGACGCGATGCGGAGGATGAGCGCCAGGTGCGGATCGCGCTGACCCAGGCGGGGCGGGCGCTGGAGGCCGAGGCCGTGGAGGTGCAGCGCCGCCTCTCCTGCCTGCTGCAGGGGCCAGGCGCGGATCCCGCCGCGCTGCGCCAGCAACTCCTCGCCCTGGCCCGAAGCCTGCGCCAGGCCTCGCCCAGGGCGTAGCGCGCGCCACGGGCGGGCATGGGAACCTTCGCGGTCACCACGCGCTGGACGCGCGCCGGCCCGCACGAAGGCCGCGCCGGAGATCGTCACCTGCCGCTGCCTTGACCCGGAACCCGCGACCGATCCAATGGACCGCATGGAGGCCTCCCCCCGACCCGCCCCCGCCGAGCAGGAGCATGCGGCGGCAAGCGTCCTGCGGCCCGGCGAGAATTGCTGGCGCATCGCCCGCGCCAGCCGCGCCGCCGTGATCGTCGATGCAGCGGATTATTTCCGCGCCGCGCGCACCGCGATGCTGGCCGCGCGGCACCGCATCATGCTGATCGGCTGGGATTTCGACACACGCATCGAGCTGATCCCCGGCGAGGACAGTCCGGATGCGCCGCGCCGCCTGGGCGATTTCATCCTGTGGCTGGTGAAGCGGCGGCCGGACTTGGAGATCTGCCTGCTGCACTGGGACCTCGGCGCGCTGAAGGCGCTGTTCCGCGGCTCCACCATCCTGACGCTGCTGCGCTGGAAGGCGCATCCGCGCATCACCGCGCGGCTCGACAGCAGCCATCCACCCGCCGCCTCGCACCACCAGAAGATCGCCGTGATCGACGATTGCCTCGCCTTTTGCGGCGGCATCGACATGACGGCGGATCGCTGGGACACGCGCGACCACGCGGATGAGGATCCGCGGCGCGTGCGGCCGGGCGGGGCGCCGCACAAGCCCTGGCACGACGCCACCACGGCGCTGGAGGGGCCGGCGGCGGCAGCCCTAGGTGAGCTGGCGCGCGACCGCTGGCGGCTGGCCGGCGGCAAGCCGCTCGCCCCCGTCACCGCGCGCGGCGATTGCTGGCCGGAAGGCCTGGCGCCGCAGTTCCACGACATCGAGGTCGGCATCGCCCGCAGCCAGCCGGAGATGCCGGAAAGCCCGGCGGTGCTGGAGATCGAGCGGCTCTATCTCGACCTCATCGCCTCCGCCCGGCACGTGATCTATGCCGAGAGCCAGTACTTCGCCTCCCGCCGCATCGCGGAGGCGCTCGCGCGCCGGCTGGCCGAGCCGGAGGGGCCGGAGATCGTGCTGGTGAACCCGCACAGCGCACAGGGCTGGCTGGAGCCGATCGCGATGGATTCCGCCCGCGCCCGGCTGCATGAGGCGCTGCGCCGGCTGGATACGCATGGCCGATTCCGCATCTACCATCCGGTGACGCAGGGCGGGCAGCCGATCTATGTGCATGCCAAGATCCTGGTCGTGGATGACCGCGTGCTCCGCGTCGGCTCCTCCAATATGAACAACCGCTCCATGCGGCTGGATACCGAATGCGACGTGGTGATCGACGCCGCGCTGCCCGCCAATGCCGATCTGCGCCCCACCATCCGCGGCATGCGCGACGGGCTGTTGGCCGAGCACCTCGGCACCACGGCGGCGGCGGTGGCGGCGCGGATCGAGGCGCATGGATCGCTGATCGCGGCCATCGAGGGGCTGCGCGGCCCGGGGCGCAGCCTGGTGCCCTATGAGACGCCGGATCTCACCGCCGTCGAGGCCTGGCTCGCGGATCACGAGGTTCTGGACCCCGAGGGGCCGGAGGAGATGTTCGAGGCGATCGAGAAGCGTGGCCTGTTCCGCCGCTTCAGCCGGCTGCGGCGCGCCCGGCCGCGGGATTGATGCGGAAACCGCTTGATCCACATCAAGGTGTCAAGCTGACTTGACGCCTAGCCTTCCCGCAACGGGGAGGCTCCGATGCGTATCCTGTTCATCCACCCGAACTACCACTCCGGCGGCGCCGAGATCGCCGGCAATTGGCCACCCGCCTGGGTCGCCTATCTGACCGGTGCGCTGAAGGCGCAGGGCTATACCGACATCGTCTTCATCGATGCGATGACGAACGACCTGTCGGACGAGGCGCTGCGCGCGCGCATCGCCGAGGCGAAGCCCGACATCATCGGCACCACCGCCATCACGCCGGCCATCTATCGCGCGCAGACCGTGTTGCGCATGGCGAAGGAGATGTTTCCCGAAGCCGTGACGGTGCTGGGCGGCATCCACGCCACCTTCATGTACCAGCAGGTGCTGGCCGAGGCGCCCTGGATCGACTGCATCGTGCGCGGCGAGGGCGAGGAGATCCTCGTCAACCTCGTGCGCGCCATCGAGCAGGGCCGCTGGCCGGCGGCGCGCGCCACGCTGCGCGGCATCGCCTATGCCGAGGAGGGCAAGGTGGTGGCAACCCCCGCCGCGCCCACCATCAAGGACCTCGATTCCATCACGCCCGACTGGGGCATCCTGGAATGGGCGAAATATACCTACATCCCGCTGAACACCCGCGTCGCCATCCCGAATTTCGCGCGCGGCTGCCCCTTCACCTGTTCCTTCTGCAGCCAGTGGAAATTCTGGCGCGACTACCGCATCCGCGATCCGAAGAAGGTGGTGGACGAGATCGTCGGGCTGAAGCGCGACCACGACGTCGGTTTCTTCATCCTGGCGGATGAGGAACCGACCATCAACAAGAAGAAGTTCGTCGCCTTCTGCCAGGAGCTGATCGACCGCGAGGTGAATATCCTCTGGGGGATCAATACCCGCGTCACCGACATCCTGCGCGACGAGGCGCTGCTGCCCTTCTATCGCCGCGCCGGGCTGATCCATGTCTCGCTCGGCACGGAAGCCGCGGCGCAGATGAAGCTCGACCTGTTCAAGAAGGAAACCACGGTGGCGCAGAACAAGCGCGCCATCCAGCTGCTGCGGGACGCCGGCATCGTGGTGGAGGCGCAGTTCATCGTCGGCCTGGAGAACGAGACGAGGGAGACGGTGGAGGAAACCTACCGCATGGCGCAGGACTGGAAGCCGGACCTCGCCAATTGGTCGATGTACACGCCCTGGCCCTTCTCCGACCTGTTCCGCAGCATGGGTGACAAGGTGGAGGTCTTCGACTACGAGAAATACAACTTCGTCACGCCCATCGTGAAGCCGGATGTGATGGAGCGCGGCGAGCTGCTGGACGCCGTGATGAACAACTACCGGCGCTTCTACATGCGCAAGGCGCTGTTCTCCTACCCCTGGGCCGGCAGGGGGCAGCGGCGGCGCTACCTGCTGGGCTGCCTCAAGGCCTTTCTCAAGTCGGGCTTCGAGCGGAAGTTCTATGACCTGGGCAAGGTGAACTACTGGGGGCCGCAATCGAAGAAAGCCGTCGACTTCCACTTCGACGCCAGCCGCACCCGCGCCGATCCGTCGCAGGTGGAATGGACCACGACGCACAACCGCCGCGGCCTGAACCCGCCGGCGCCGGAGCGCGTGATGGCCTGCGGCGGCGGCACGGACCAGATGACAGAACAAATGGCCGATGACGCCCGCTAGCATCGGCCCCAATGCCGTGCTGCAGCTGGATGCGGTGCTCGCCTTGCAGGATGGCGAGGCGGCACGGCAGCGCGTGTTCGGCCGCGCCGGGCTGCAGCGCCACCTGGTGATGCCGCCGACGCGCA
The DNA here is from genome assembly GCF_051860665.1 of Falsiroseomonas sp. Taxonomy (GTDB): domain Bacteria; phylum Pseudomonadota; class Alphaproteobacteria; order Acetobacterales; family Acetobacteraceae; genus Falsiroseomonas. Next base: position 18,363 of record NZ_JBHYDM010000007.1, on the reverse strand, counting down.
TGGTGGCGGAGACGGAGGTGGCCGCGCTGTTCGCCGCGCTGCGCGACGAATTCGGCGAGCCCGCGGCCTGCCATCGCGCCGCCGCCGCGGGTGCCGCCACCGCGCGCTACCTGCTGGCGCATCGCATCCCGCGCCCGCTGCGCCTGCTGCTGCCCCGCCTGCCGGCGCGCATCGCGGCGCCGGTGCTGGGGGCGGCCATCCGCCGGCATGGCTGGACTTTCCTCGGCAGCGGCGCGCTGGAGCTGCGCCACGGGCGGCCGCTGCATATCCACATCCGGCTCGCCACCTGCCTGGAGGCCGTGGCACCCGTCGCCGCCGCCTTCTACCGCATGACCTTCCTCGGCCTGTACCGCGCGCTGGTTTCCGCGCGCATCCAGGCACGACCGGGCCCCGGCCCCTGTGACTTCGATCTCGCGTGGTAAAGGATTCTGGGATGCTGACCACCACACCGCATGCGCTCGACACCACGCGCCTGGCGCTCGCGGAGCGGTCCGTGCCGCGCTACACCTCCTACCCCACCGCGCCGCATTTCCACGCCGGCGTCGGCAGTGCGGAGTATTCCGACTGGCTGGCGGCACTGGCGCCGGAGGCGACCCTCTCGCTCTATCTGCACGTGCCCTATTGCGCGGCGATGTGCGCCTATTGCGGCTGCCACACCAAGGTCACGCGGCAGCAGGCGCCGATCGAGGCCTATGTCGAATCCCTGATCGCCGAAATCCACCTGCTGGCGGCCGCCACGCCCGCGCGGCGCGTGACGCATCTGCATTGGGGCGGCGGCACGCCGAGCATGCTGGGCGAGGCCGGGCTGGAACGGGTGATGGCGGCGATCGCCTGGCACTTCGATCTTTCCGCGCTGGCGGAACACGCGATCGAGCTCGATCCGCGCAGCCTGACGCGCAGCCTGGCGAAGACGCTCGCGCGGCTGGGCGTGACGCGCGCCAGCCTCGGCGTGCAGGATTTCAACGCGGAGGTGCAGCGCGCCATCGGCCGCGTGCAGCCCTTCGAGCTGGTGCAGGCCAGCGTGGCATTCCTGCGCGAGGCCGGCATCGCCGCGATCAACTTCGACCTGATCCACGGCCTGCCGCTGCAGGGCGTCGAAGGCCTCGCGCATAGCATCCAGCTGGCGCATTCGCTCGCGCCGGACCGCATCGCGCTCTTCGGCTATGCGCATGTGCCCTGGATGAAGAAGCACCAGCGGCTGATCGACACGGCGCTGCTGCCGGGCGTGCCGGAACGGCTGGAACAGGCCCGCATGGCCCGCACGCTGCTCGGCGAACTTGGCTATACCGCGATCGGCCTGGATCACTTCACGCGGCCGGACGACCCGATGGCGCAGGCCGCCCGCGCCGGCACGCTGCGGCGCAATTTCCAGGGCTATACCACCGATGTGGCGGATGCGCTGCTCGGCCTCGGCGCCTCCTCCATCGGCCGGCTGCCGCAGGGGTTTGTGCAGAACGAGCCGGAGATCGGCGCCTGGCGCCGCCGCGTCGCCGCCGGCCAATTGCCCATCGCCCGCGGCCTGGCACTGACCGAGGACGACAAAGCGCGCGGCGCGGTGATCGAGCGGCTGATGTGCGATTTTTCCGTGCGTCCGCCGCCCCGGCTGCTGGCCGGCGCCTGGGACGAGCTGTGTGGGCTGCGCGAGGCCGGCATCCTGACTCTGGAGGACGGTGTGGTGGCGATGACGGCGGAGGGCGCGCCCTTCCTCCGCCTGGCCGCCGCCGCCTTCGACGCGCATCTGGCACGCGCGGGGCGGCATTCCACCGCGGTCTAGTCGCGTTGCAGCACATGCCCCACCGCCACGGCGCCGAGGCCGATCATATGCGCCATCGCCGTGCGCGCGCCCGGCTGCTGCCGCCCCTCCGCCTCGCCGCGCAATTGCCGCACGATCTCCGCCACCTGGCCGATGCCGGTGGGGCCGATGGGGTGCCCCATGCCGATCAGCCCGCCGGAGGGGTTCACCGCGCAGCGCCCGCCGATCTCCCAGGCGCCATCGCGCAGCCGCGCCGCGCCCTCGCCAGGCGGACAGAGGCCAAGCGCCTCGGCATAGACGATCTCCTCGATGCTGAAGGCGTCGTGCAGTTCCACGATGTCCAGCGCTGCCGCGTCGATCCCGGCCTGGCGCAGCGTCTCCAGCCCCGAATGGCGCACCATCTCGGCCATGCCGAAGGCGCCGGGCGGCACATCCGCCTCGCTGCTGGCGGTGGAGGCCAGCACGCGGATGGCGCGGCGGCGGTCGAGGCCAAGCCGCGCGATGGCCGCGTCGCTGGCCACGATGACGGCCGCGGCGCCCTCGCCGCGCGGGCAGCACTGCAAGGCCGTGAGATCCCCGGCGACGGGGGCGGAGGCCAGAACCTGTTCCAGGCTGCGCGGCTTGCGGAACTGGGCGAAGGGGTTCCGGGCCGCATTGCCGTGGTTCTTCACCGCGACGCGCGCCATGTCCGCTGGCGTCAGCCCGTGCCGGTCGCGCCACAGCCGCGCCAGCAGCGCGAATTCCACCAGCGGGCTGTGGTCGGTGGGCGAGAGTCGCGGCAGACCGTCCTTGTCCACCGCACGGTGGGAAAAGCCGTGCTTGTCCACGCCCAGCGCCAGCACGATGTCCCGCTGCCCGCTGCCCACCAGCAGGCAGGCCATCCGGAAGGCGGAGGAGCCGGAGGCGGAGGCATTCTCCACCTGCATCACCTCCAGCCCCGTGCCGCCCATATGCCGCAGCATGATGCGGCCGGCTGCCATGCCGAGGCCGGCGGTGCCGATCATCGCGGCCTCGATCTGCGGCCAGGCGAGGCCCGCATCCGCCAGCGCCGCGCGCAGCGCCGTGAGGCCGAGCGTGACATAGGGCGTGTGGCTGGCGAATTGGTAGCGGTGCATGCCGATGCCGACGACGCGCACCGGGCGCAGATCGCGGAGCGTGTTCATGCCATCGGCTCGAAGCGGCAGGCGCCCGCGCCATCCAGCACGGCGCGCATGCGCGTGCCCGGCGGCGGTTCCACCGTGCCGACCAGCACGCCATCCACCACGAGGCCTTCATCCAGCCGAAGCCGCGCCACCACCAGCGGCGGCACCACGCCGGGCAGCACGGGCTGGTGCAGCGTGATGCAGGCGAGCAGCGTGGCCGCGCCGCGGAGCTCCACGGGCTCCAGCCCGGGCGCGCCATAGGGCGAGCGCGGGAAGGTCAGCGCGCCGCTGGCGGGATCGCGCAGCGCCAGCAGCACCGCCCCCTCGCCATCCGCGGCGGGCGCACAAAGCCTCGGTTCGCGCAGATCCATGCTTTCGCTCCCTATTGGCGCGCAGGATAGCCGCCCCTTGACCGCACCGGATACTGGTCGGATCGTGGCGCGGGCCGCGAGGAATACACCTGCCATGCCGGATGTGCCGTCCCGCTTCACCGGCCGCATCGGCCTGGTTACCGGCGCCGCCTCGGGCCTCGGCCGTGGCGTGGCGCTGGCCCTCGCCGAGGAAGGCGCGCGGCTGGTGCTGTTCGATCGCGACGCGGCAGGGCTGGCGCAGGTGGCCGCCGCCTGCCCGAGCGCGCAGGCGGTGGTCGGCGATGTGACCAGCGCCGCCGACATGGACCGCGCCGCGGCGGCGCTCGATGCGCTCGGCCCCGCCACCCTGCTCGTCACCGCCGCCGGCATGCTGGGCCCGACGCGGCCGCTGCCGGAGGTGACGGAGGCGGAATTCGACCAGGTCTTTGGCGTGAACGTGAAGGGCACATGGCTGGCGCTGAAGGCGCTGCTGCCGCGCATGGAGCGCGCCGGCGGCGGCTCGGTGGTCACCATCGCCTCCGGCTCCGGCATTGTGGGCAATGCGGTCTTCCCGACCTACTCCGCCAGCAAGGGCGCGGTGGTGCTGATGACGCGCAGCGTCGCGGTGGGCCATGCCATGCAGGGCATCCGCGCCAATACCGTCTGCCCCGGCCAGATCGAGACGCCCATGCTGCGCGGCGTCTTTGCGCAGCTCGGCGATCGTGCCCAAGGCGTGGAGGCGATGTTCCGCGCCAAGAATCCGTCGGCGCGGTTCGGCGAGGTGCAGGAGGTGACGGCGGCCGTTCTGTTCCTGCTGAGCGATGCCGCCAGCTACATCAATGGTGCGGCCATGCCGATCGATGGCGGCAGGCTGGCATGAGGAAACATCCCGCATGGATATGAGCGTGAAATGGCCGAACGGCGCGCGCTGCGCCGTGGCGCTGACCTTCGACTTCGATGCCGAGACGCTCTGGCTGTCACGCGACCCCTCCAATGCCCGCCGCCCCGGCACGCTCAGCCAGGGCCAGTACGGCGCCAAGGTCGGCGTGCCGAAGATCCTGGAGACGCTGGGCGATGCCGGCGTGAAGGGCACCTTCTTCATTCCGGGCTGGACGGTCGAGAACCACACCGACCGTGCGGAAATGATCCTGAAAGCCGGGCACGAGATCGGGCATCACTCCTATTCCCACGCCTGGCCGGACCCGGATGCGCCGGAGAAGGACATCGAGGAAATGGAGAAGGGCCTCGAAAGCCTGAAGCGCGTGCTTGGCGTGGTGCCGAAGGGCTATCGCTCGCCGGCCGGCGAGACGACGGATGAGCTGGTGCGGCAGCTCGACAGGCACGGCTTCCTCTACGACAGCTCGATGATGGGCGATGTGAATCCCTATCGCCTGCCGCATCCGGATGGCGGGCGGCAGCTGGTGGAGCTGCCCTATCACTGGAGCCTGGACGACGCGCCCTTCGTGCTGTTCAGCGTGAAGACGCCGCGCCCGATCATGACCAACAGCCATATCCGCGAGGTCTGGCAGGAGGAGTTCCGCGAAATCCATCGCTGGGGCGGCTTCTACAACCTGGTGATGCACCCGCAGCTCTCGGGCCGCCCCAGCCGCATCGCGCTGCTGCGGGAGATGATCGAATTCATCCGCGGTTTCGACGATGTGTGGTTCGCCACCTGCACCGAGATCGCCGAAGCCTGGGCCGCCCAGGAAACCCGTTGAGAGGATTTTCGACAATGCAGATCACCCGCAGGCAAGCGCTGGCCGGTGCCGGCATTACGCTCCTCGGCAGCGGCGCACGGGCCCAGGCCCAGGCGGCGCCCTTCCGCTTCATCGTCAATGTCGGGCTGCAGAATCTCGACCCGATCTCCAGCCCCAGCTTCGTCACCCGCAATTTTGCCTACCTGGTCTTCGACACGCTGGTCTCGATGGACAGCCGCGGCGACTACAAGCCGCAGATGCTGGCGGGCTGGGAGATCAGCGCCGATCGCCTGACCTGGATCTTTGCGCTGCGTCCCGGCCTCGCCTTCCATGACGGCAGCCCGGTGACGGCGGAGGATTGCGTCGCCTCGCTGAAGCGCTGGGGCGGCCGCGATTCCATTGGCCGCCGCCTGATGGCCGCGACGGAAAGTCTCACCGCCACCGATGCCCGCCACTTCACGCTGAAACTGTCGAAACCCTTTGGCGGGGTGCTGGAGGCATTGGGCAAACCCTCGGTGCATGTGCCCTTCATCATGCCCGCGCGCATCGCCAATGCGACGCCACCGGCGCAGCAGGTGCCGGAGATCATGGGCTCCGGCCCCTTCCTGTTCCAGCGCGCCGGCTGGATCCCCGGCGAGCGCGCCAGTTTTGCGCGCAACGCCCGCTACGTCCCGCGCGACGAAGCCGCGGATGGCCTGGCCGGCGGCAAGATCGCAAAGCTGGATCGCGTCGAGATGGCGACCATGTCCGACCCCGGCCTGCGCGTCGCCGCCTTGCAGACGGGCGAGGTCGACTATCTGGAATATGCGCCGGTCGACTACCTGCCCCGCCTGCGCAGCAACCGCCAGATGACCATTGCCCAGGCCGGCGGCCAGGCGACGCTGATGTACTGCGCCAGCCTCAACCACTACCTGCCGCCCTTCGACAACGTCCTGGTGCGCCGCGCCGTGCAGCAGGCGCTGGACCGGATGGAGGTGCTGGCCGGCGCCGGCTTCGGCGAGGGCTTGGGCCAGCCTGATTGCGCCAGCCTCTTCATGTGCGGCGCGCCCTATTCCAGCACGGAGGGCAGCGACCTCATCGCCCAGCCGAGCCTGGATCGCGCCCGCGCCCTGCTGCAGCAGGCCGGCTACACCAACCAGCGCGTGGTGCTGCTGCATCCGGCGGACAGCCCGCTGCTGAATCCCTATGGGCTGGTGATGATCGACCGCCTGAAGCGCGCCGGCTTCAACCTGGATGTGCAGGCCAGCGACTGGGCCTCCATCGCGCAGCGCTGGGTGCAACGCCAGCCGCTGGACCAGGGCGGCTGGAACATCGTGCCGGTGGTCTATACCGGCTTCGACCTGGCGAATCCGCTCTCCAACATGGGCGTCGGCTTCAACTGCACGGACAACCAGCCCTGGGGCTATTGCGACGCGGCCATGGCGCCCGTGCTGCAGGAATTCGAGGCCGAGAGCGACCCGGCGCGCCGCCGCGCCCTGGCTGGCCAGTTGCAGAAGCTGGCCTTCGAGGCCGCGACCTTCCCCATCGCCGGCCAGTTCCGCAGCCCCGCGGTCTGGCGCAGCGAACTGCGCGGGGTGATCGACTTCGGCTTCCCCGTGATCTGGAACATCGAGAAGCCGGCGCGGTAGATTGATGTGACTTAAGGCGCGCCCGCGCCGCGTGGGGCAGGATGCGGCACGCCCTGCAACCTCCGGAAGCCAGCCCATGCGCCGCTATCTGCTGCTGATCTGGGTGGCGATCGGGCTTGGGGCCGGCGGTGCGCTCAGCATGGCGGGTTTCGCGCAGCCCGCGGGCTGGGTGCTCTCGGCCGCGGTGCTACCCGTGGCGCTGCATGTGGCGGTGGGGCTGCTGCGCGCCCTGGCCGGCGGGCGGCTCGGCGTGGATGTGGTGGCGCTGGCAGCCATGCTGGGTGCCCTCGCCCTCGGCCAATTCGCCGCCGCCGCTGTCATCGGCCTGATGGTGGCGGGTGGGGAGGCGCTGGAGGCCTGGGCGCAGGGCCGCGCCACCTCCGCCCTCACTGCGCTGATGGCCCGCGCCCCGCGCCAGGCCCTGCGGCTGGAGGGCGAGGCCATCACCGAGATCGGCGTGGCGGAAATCCGTCCCGGCGACCTGCTGCTGGTCCGCCCCGGCGCCACGGTGCCGGCCGATGGCACGCTGGAGGATGCGGCCGCCACGCTGGATGACAGCGCGCTCACCGGCGAATCCCTGCCGGTGGAGGCCACCCAGGGCGCGGCGCTGCGCAGCGGCGCGGTGAATGCGGGCGGCGCCTTCCGGATGCGCGCGGCGCGGGATGCCGCCGCCAGCACCTATTCCGCCATCCTGCGGCTCACCGCCCAGGCGGCGGAGGCCCGCGCCCCGCTGGCGCGGCTGGCGGATCGCTGGGCGCTGGGCTTCACCGCGGCCACGGCGCTGCTGGCCGGCGGCGCCTGGGCCGCCAGTGGCGATCCGCTGCGCGCGCTGGCCGTGCTGGTGGTCGCCACCCCCTGCCCGCTGATCCTGGCCGCCCCGGTGGCGCTGATGGCCGGCATCGGCCGGGCGGCGCGGCGCGGCATCGTAGTGAAGGGCGGCGGCGCGCTGGAACGGCTGGCACGGGTGCGGACCGTGATCTTCGACAAGACCGGCACGCTGACCCCCGGTCAGCCGCGCCTCGCCGCCATGGATGCCGATCCGGCGCTGGGGCGGCAGCCAGCGCTGCGGCTGGCGGCCGCGCTGGCCCAGGGCTCCTCCCACCCCGTCTCCGCCGCCCTGGTCGCCGCCGCCCAGGGCATGGCGCTGCCGGTGCCGGAGCAGGTGACGGAGGTGGCCGGCGGCGGCCTACTCGGCCGGGTGGAGGGGCAGGCGCTGATGCTGGGCTCCGAGGGTTTTCTGCTCGGCCAGGGGCTGGAGCCGCGCCCCGGCTTCGGCATCGCCGTGCAGGTGGCGGCCGCGGCCGGCTCCGTCGCCTGGCTGGCCGTGGAAGGGCGCGTCGCAGCCGCCTTCGTCATGGCGGACGGGCTGCGCCAGGATGCGCCGCGCGCGGTGCGCCGGCTGCGCGCGCTCGGCATCGCGCGGATCCTTCTGCTGAGCGGCGACCGTGCCGCCGCCGTGGCGCCGATCGGCCGCGCGCTGCGCCTCGATGCCGTGCTGGCGGACCAGGCGCCGGAGGCCAAGCTGGCGGCGGTGCGGCGTGAATCCGCCGCCGCCCCTACCGCCATGGTCGGCGATGGCGTGAACGACGCCCCGGCCCTGGCCGCCGCCGATGTCGGCATCGCCATGGGCGCCGCCGGCACCGCCGCGGCGGCGGAGGCCGGCGACGTGGTGTTGCTGGTGGACCGCGTGGACCGGGTGGCGGAGGCGATCGCCATCGCCCGCCGCTCCCGCGCCATCGCGCTGCGGGCGATCGGCCTGGGCATGGGCCTGTCCGGCATCGCGATGGGCTTCGCCGCCGCCGGGCTGCTGCCGCCGCTCGCCGGCGCCCTGGTGCAGGAGGGGGTGGACGTCGCCGCCATTCTCTACGCCCTGACCGCACTTCGCGCAGGCCGGGGCGAAGCCGCGCCCGAGGCCCTCCCGACGGAGGCGGGCTTCGCCGAACGCCAGGCCGAGCATGCCGGGCTGCGCGAGCTGGCCGATGCGCTGGGCACCGCCGCCACCGCGACCAGCCTGCCCACCCTGGCCGCGCTGGAGGCCCGGCTGCGCCAGGACCTGCTGCCGCACCAGAGGGCGGAGGAGCGCAGCCTTTACCCGGCCGCAGCGCTGCGCCTCGGCGGGCAGGACCCGATGGCGCCGCTGATCCGCATGCATGCCGAGATCGAGACCCTGGCCGAGCGCCTGGCCGCGCTGCTGGGCCTGCCGCCCGGCACGGCGACGGAGGGCGAGCTGCGCCGTACCCTCTTCGCGCTGGAGGCGCTGCTGCGCCTGCACCTGACGGTGGAGGAGGAGATGCTGGCGGGGCTGGAGGCCGAGCCGGGCTTGCCCCCGCACGCCGCAGGGGAGAGGCTGCCGCGATGATGCAGGCCCTCGCCAGCTATTCCCCGGCCGCCGCCGTGATGCTGGCGCTGGCCGGCGCCGTGATCGGCGCGATCGGCGGGCTGCTCGGCATCGGCGGCGGCGTGGTCGCCGTCCCGGTGCTGCTGGAGGTTTTTGCCCGGCGCGGCCTGGCGCCGGAACAGGTGCTGCCGCTCTGCATCGGCACCGCGCATCTGGTGGTGGCGCTGGCGGCACTGCCCGCCGCCTGGGGCCATGCGCGCGGCGGCCGGCTGGATTTCGGCGTGCTGCGCGCCTGGACGCCGGCGGTGCTGGGCGGCGGGCTGATCGGCCTGCTGCTGGCCCATGCGCTCCCGCCAGCCCTGTCCACCGGCCTGTTTGCCGGGCTGGTGGCCCTGCTGGCGCTGCGCATGGGGCTGGCCAGCGGTTTCGTGCTGGCCCCCGCACCGCCCGCCCCGCCGCTCGGCCTGGTGCCGCCGGCCCTGGTGGGCGGGCTGGCGGCGGCGCTGGGCATCGGCGCCGGCACGCTGAGCGGGCCGGTGCTCGGCCTGTTCCGCGTGCCGCTGGCGCGCGCCGCCGGCGCCGGGGCGGTGTTCAACCTGGCGGTGGCGGCCCCCGCCACCCTGGCCTTTGCGCTGGCCGCGCCGGCGCGGCTGCCCGATGCGGTGGGGGAGGTGGCGCTGGGCGCCGCCGCGCTGCTGGCGCTGCCCGCCATGCTGGTGGCGCCGCTCGCGGCCCGGCTGAGCGGCCGGCTGCGGGAGGCGCTGCTGCGCCGGCTTTTCGCCGCGGGCCTCGCGCTGATCGCCCTGCATGTGCTGCTGCGGGCGCTGGCGTGATGCTAACCGGCGACCAGCCCCCCCGCCGCGGCCTGCTGGCGCCGCTCGCCATGCTGAACCGGCGCACCGCCCCGCCGCTGCTGATCTACCTGGTGGCCGGCGCCAGCGGCTTCGCCGCCATCGCCGAGACCTTCTGGGTGCGCGACAGCCTCGGCCTGTCGGCCTCCAGCCTGCTGGCGCTGGCCGCCTGGCTGACGGTGCCCTGGACGCTGAAGATGGTGATCGGCCACTTGGTGGATACGGTGCCCATCCTGGGGTCGCGCCGCCGCGCCTATGTGCTGCTCGGCACGGCGCTGCAGATCGGCGCCAACCTGATGCTGGCCGCCGCCGCCGCGGGGATGACCGGGCCGGTGCCGGCGGAGGCTGCCTATATCGCCGCCTCCCTCGCCGCCGTGCTGGGGCTGGTGGTGCAGGACAGCGTGGCGGATGCGATGACGACGGAGGTGGTGGACCGCACCCACCCGGATGGCACGCCGCGGCCGGAGGCGGTGGTGCAGGCGGAGCTGGGCGATATCCAGGTGCTCGGCCGCGTCGCGCTGATGGGCGGCGCCTTCCTGGTGGCCGGCGCCGGCGGCTGGCTGGCGCAGGTCCTGCCGGCGGCCACCATCTTCCTGATGGCCGCCGCCCTGCCGCTGCCGAGCCTCCTCGCCGCCTTGCTGCTGCGCGAATCGCATGAGGCGCCGGGCGCGCGGGATCCGCGCATCCTCTGGGGCGGGCTCGGCTTCGGCGCGGCGATGCTGGGCCTGGGCATCGGCCAGCCACCCTTTGCGGAGGAGATCGGCTTCCTGCTGACGCTGGCCGTCATCCTGGCCCTGCTGAAGGTGACGGTGGCGGAGGTGCCGGCGGCGACGAAGCGGGCCATGGCGGCGGCGGGCCTCATCATCTTCGCCTTCCGCGCCGCGCCCTCCCCCGGCCCGGCGCTGCAATGGTGGCAGATCGACGTGCTGGGCTACAGCCAGGCCTTCTTCGGCACGCTCGGCCAGCTCGGCACCGGCCTGACCATCGCGGGCGCGCTGCTGCTGGGCGGGCGGATCGTGCGCTGGCCGCTGGGGGCGGTGTTCTTCTGGCTGGCGGTGCTGAACGCCGCCTTCATGCTGCCCAGCATCGGCATGCTCTTCGGGCTGCATGAATGGACCGAACAGGTCTTCGGCTTCGGCGCGCGCACCATCGGCCTGGTCGATGCCGCCTTCTCCGCCCCCCTGGCCCAGCTCGCCATGATCCCGATGCTGACGCTGATCGCGATGCATGCGCCGGAGGGGCGGCGCGCCACCTGGTTCGCGCTCATGGCCTCCCTGATGAACCTGGCGCTGCAGGCCGGCGCCATCGCCTCACGCGGGTTGAACGCGGTCTTCGTGGTGGGGCGCGGCGATTACGCGCAGCTGCCGGCGCTGGTCATCGCGGCCACGCTGGTCGGGCTCGCCCTGCCGCTGCTGGCCATCGGGCTGTTCGGCCGGCGCCTTTCGCCGCGCACCGCACCGCCGGGCTGAGGGGCCGGTCCGGCCGCGGGAAAAGCCGCAGGCCGCAGCGCGCCGGCGGCAGGCCATGATTGCGGGACACGCGGCTTGGTGGCAGGATCGTTTGCGCTTCGCGTGAGTGGCCATGCCCTCAATGCGCGTGCACGCCGGCTCCACCTGGCTCGCCATCCTGCTGGCGGTCGCGTCCCAGCCGAGCGGAGACGTGACCAGCTCGGCCGGGTGGTGATCCCGACCCTTCGATTCCAGTGAGACGCAACCGACCCGATGCGACACCCCGTGATGGGCGGCTCCGGCTCCAGCATCCCCGCGCCGGCCCCAGCCACGCGACAGGCGCGTGGCCTCGGCCGGTTGACGGCCGGGCGGCTGGTGCTGGGCAATCTCCTGGTCGCGTTGCTCTATGCCGGGCTCGGTGCGGCGGCCGGCCTGTTCTTCGCCCGCTTCGGCCTGTTCCCCTCGCCCATCTGGCTGCCCGCGGGCGTCGCCGCCGTGGCCTGCCTGCTGGCGGGCTGGCGGCTGGTGCCGGGGCTTTTCACCGCCTCCTTCGCAGTGAATTACCTGCTGCTGGATGCGGCGCTGCTGACCGCCGGGCTGATCTCGCTCAGCAACAGCCTGGGCCCGCTGGCCGGCGCCTGGCTGACCCGCCGCCTACGGCCGCCCACCGGCCTCTTCACCCGCCTGCGCGGCGTCTTCGGCTTCCTCGCCGGCAGCGTGGTGCTGCATGCGGCGGTCACCAGTGGCGGCGGCACCGCGGCGCTGCTGCTGGCCGGCGGCCTGCCGCTGGAGGCGGGCTATGCCGTGGCCTCCCAATGGCTGCTGAGCGATGCGGGCGGCGTCTTCTTCCTGGCCCCCGCGCTGATGCTCTGGCTGGGCGTGGAGCGCACGCCGCCCGCCCCGGGCACGGCGGCGGGCACGGCGGATACGCTGGTGCTGGCCGCCACCGCAGGCCTCACCGCCCTGGTCTTCGCCCTGCCGCCGCCACTCGCCGCACTGGTGCAGCCGGAGGCGGTCTTCCTGCTGACCATCCCGGTAACCTGGGTGACGCTGCGCATCTCGCTGCGCGCCGCCTATTCGCTGCTGACGCTGATCAGCGTGGTGGCCACCGTCGGCACGCTGGCCGGCCTCGGCCCCTTCCAGCCGGAGGTGGTGGCCAATCCGCTGCGCGCGGTCGGCATGATGATCGTGCTGATGGCCACCAATGCCCTGGCGCTGATGGCCCTGCTGAGCGAGCGGCGGGAGGCGGAGGCGCTGCTGGCCGAGGGCAATGCGCGGCTGACGGCGGAGGTCGCGGCCCGCACCGCCGAGCTGCGCCATCGGGCGGAGACGGATGACCTGACCGGCATCGGCAATCGCGGCCATTTCCTGCGCTGCCTGACGGAGGCCTTCGCGGAGGCGCGGCGGCAGGGCAGCCCGCTGGCGCTGGTGGTGCTGGACCTCGACCATTTCCGCCCGCTGAACGACATGCGCGGCCATGCGGCGGGCGACCTGGCGCTGCAGGCCGTGGCGCAGCTCTGCGCGGCGCAGCTGGAAGGCTGGAATGCGAGCTTCGGCCGGCTGGGCGGGGAGGTCTTCGCCGCCCTGCTGCCCGGCTCCGGCGCGGTGGAGGGGGCCTCCCTCGCCGAGGGGCTGCGCGCCGCCATCGCGCGGCACAGCTTCACCTTCGAGGATGACGCGGTGCCGGCGCGGATGACCGCGAGCCTCGGCGTCACCGGCCTGCTGCCCGGCGATGCCTCGGCCGAGGAGCTGCTGAAGCGCGCCGATGCCGCCGTCTTCCTGGCCAAGGCCAAGGGCCGCAACCGGGTGGAGGTGCGCATGGTGACCGAGGTGCCGACCGAGATGCGGGCCCGCAACCTCGGGCGCTAGAGTCTAGATCCTTCAGCCGTCCAGCCGCACATTCGCCGCCCGTGCCACCTCGCGCCACTTGGCGATCTCGGCGGCGATGAAGCGGCCGTATTCCTCGGGCGTGCCGGGGTCGGGGAAGCCGCCCAGCTGCACCATGCGGGCGGCCACCGCCGGGTCGCGCAGGATCGCCACCGCATCCGCATTCACCCTGCGGATGATCGCCGCCGGCGTGCCGGCGGGGGCCACGATGCCGGACCAGCCCAGCGCCTCGAAGCCCGGCGAGACGCTTTCCGCCACCGTCGGCACGTCCGGAAGCTGCGGCGTGCGGGCGCGGCCGGTGGCGGCCAGCGGCTTGATGCGGCCCGCCTGGATATTCGGCAAGGCGGAGGCCAGGCTGTCCACCATCACCTTCACATTGCCGGCGATCAGATCCGCCATGGCCGGGCCGCTGCCGCGATAGGGCACGTGCTGCATCTGCAGGCCCAGCCGGTGCGCCAGCATCTCCGCCGTCATGTGCTGCGCCGTGCCCGGCCCGGCGGAGGCGTATTGCACCCGCCCCGGCTGCGCCCTGGCCAGCGCCACGAAGCCCGCGATGTCATGCGCCTCGAAGCTCGGATGCGCCACGAAGACCAGCGGCAGGGTGAAGATATTGGTGACCGCGGCGAAATCGCGCTCCGCGTCATAGGGCAGCCGCGCCATGACGGAGGGGTTCACGCCGAGCGTGCCGGAGGTGCCGATGCCGAGCGTATAGCCATCCACCGGCGCGCGGGCCACGGCATCCATGCCGATGGCACCCGCGCCGCCCGCGCGATTCTCCACCACCACCCGCTGCGGCCAGCGGCGCGACAGCTCATCCGCCATGACGCGGGCAAAGATGTCGGCCGCCTGGCCCGGGGGGAAGGGCACGATCATGCGGACCGGCCGCTCCGGCCAGGATTCCTGCGCCCGGGCGGCGTGAAGGGCGGGCAGCGCCAGCGCGGCGCCCAGCAGCAGGCGGCGGGTCGTCATCTCGGTTTCCCCCAAGCGGCGGCGGTTGGCCCGCCGCCATTCCGGATTCCTGACGCGCGCCGAGGCCGGCGCGCAACGCATCATCTAACGCATGCATTGTTGCGGCGAGTGCCGGACCTGGTCAAGCCGCTGCCGCGGCGCTCACGCCGCGCTGCGGGCCGCCGGCGAGCCCGGTGGACGCGCCGCCAGTTCGGCCAGCGCGGTCGGTGTCATCGGCCGGCCGAGCAGGAAGCCCTGCACCTGGTCGCAGCCGAGCTGCCGCAGCACGGCGAGCTGGCCCGGCGTCTCCACCCCCTCCGCCACCACCTCCGCCCCCAGCCCATGCGCCAGCCGGAGGATGGCATCGAGGATGCGCCGGCCGGGTCCGGCTTCCTCCAGCCCGGCGATGAAGGTGCGATCCACCTTGATGACGTCGAAGGCCAGGTGCTGCAGATAGCCGAGCGAGGAATAGCCGGTGCCGAAGTCATCGAGCGCCACCCGCACGCCCATGCCGCGCAGCGCCTTGAAGCTGCGCGAGGCGGCTTCCGCGCTGCGCAGGAAGACTCCCTCGGTCACCTCCACCTCCAGCAGCGCCGGGTCGCATCCGGTCGCCGCCAGCGCCTCCTCCACCAGACGCACGCCCTGCTCGGCGCTGAAATGCCCGGCGGAGAGATTGACCGCCACCGGCAGGTGCAGGCCCTGGGCGCGCCAGGCCATGGCCTGGCGGCAGGCCATGTCCAGCACCAGCTGGGTGATCGGATGGATCAGCCCGGTCTCCTCCGCCACCGGCACGAAGAGGCTGGGGGAGACCAGGCCGCGCTCCGGATGGGTCCAGCGCAGCAGCGCCTCGCAGCCCTTGATGCTGCCATCGCCGATGCGGAATTTCGGCTGGTAGGCCAGGGTTAGTTCGCCCCGGCCAAGGGCCTGGCGCAGATCCTCCTCGATCCGCCGCCGCTCCCGCAGCCCTTCCTCCTGCTCCATGCTGAACAGCACGGCGCGGCCGCGGCCGCCGGCCTTGGCGCGATACAGCGCGATATCGGCACGGCTCAGCAGCGCCTCCACCGTCATGCCATGCTCGGGCGCCAGCGCGGTGCCGATGCTGGCGCCGGCGCGCAGCGTATAGCCCTGCAGGCGATAGGGCTGGCCGAGCAGCTCGGTCAGCCGCTCCGCCAGGATCCGGGCCTCCGAAAGGGCAGCCAGGTTGGGCTGGATCACGGCGAATTCGTCGCCGCCCAGCCGCGCCAGCATATCCCCCTCCCGCAGCGCGCCGCGCATGCGGGCGGAGGCCGCCAGCAGCAGCTGGTCGCCGACGGGGTGACCCAGGCTGTCGTTCACTTCCTTGAAGTGATCGAGGTCGATGCAATGCACCGCCACCATGCGCCCCGGCTCGGCGCGGCCGAGCAGCGACTTCAGATGGCTGCCGAAGAGCAGGCGATTGGGCAGGTCGGTCAGCGTGTCGTGCTCCGCCAGGTGGCGGATGCGCCGGTCCGCCGCGCGCTGCTCCGTCACGTCGAGCGCCACGCGCACCACCCGCAGCAGCGCGCCATTGCCGGCGAAGACCGGCGCGGTGCTGACCAGCAGCGTGCGGGTGGTGCCGTCGCAATAGTTCAGCGTGGCTTCCTGCGGCGGCACCGCGGTGCGATGCGACAGCACGCGCGCGATATCCTCCTCCACCGCGGAGCCCGCGCCCAGTTCGCTCGGCCGCCGGCCCAGCGCCTCCGCCTCCTGCTTCAGCCGGGCGAGGCCGAGATAGGCGTCGTTGACCAGCACGATGCGCCCTTCCTCGTCGAAGGCGGCGACGCCGATCGGCAGCGCATCCACCAGCACGCGCAGCGTCCGTTCCGCCTGCCCCGCGCGCCGCGCGCCGCGCGCGACCAGCAGCAGCAGCAGCAGCGCCGCCAGCAGCAGCCCGCCGAGGCTGACCAGGAAGACCAGGCTGAGATGGCGCGCGCTGGCCCGTGCCTCCTCCACCGCGCGGCGACGTTCGGTATGCAGTGCCAGGTTCAGCCGCGTCAGCAGCAGGTCGGCCTCCTGCGCCACCGCGTCGATCCGCGCCAGCGGCACCGTGGCGCCGGGCTGCAGCGTGAGGACATCCGCCTCCACCTGCTCCAGCGCCATCTGCAGTCCGCTGACGATATCGCCGTGGTCGAGCACGGAGCGCGTATTCGCCTCCTCCGCCCCCACCAGCAGCGGCAGGCGGCTCAGCAGGATCTCGTAGCGCTCCAGCAGGCGGTCCTTGTCCCAGCCCGGATCGGCGCGGTCGAAGCGCAGCAGGGCGACGCGGAAGCGGTGCAATTCCACCAGCGCCTGGGTGCTGAACCAGATGGAGACGCGCTGGCTGCCGGCCTCCAGCCGCAGCTGTTCCCGCGCCCGCTGCAGCGAGACGCCGACCGAGAGCACGAAGAGCAGGCCGGCCGCCAGCAGCAGCGCGGCCGTGGTGCGGCCGGGCGTCCGCAACCAGGGGCGGGAAAGGCGCGGCATCGTGGCCGGCTCAGATCACGTCGATCGACCGGACCTGCCAGATCGCCCTGTCCCGGTAGATCGGCAGGTCCAGCTCCGGCCGGTCGGTCCAGGGGTAGATGAGCCAGATCGGCCCGCGATCGCGAATGCGCAGCGGCGCGCCGTCCTGCCGTGTCGCCAGCAGCGCGCCGTTGCGGTCGGCGTCCTGGCGCGGCAGGGTCACCGCGTAATCGTTCAGCGCCTGCGCCCGCAGCGTCTCCCCCTGGGCGGAGACCGCCTGCAGCAGGCGGGCCAGCGGCACGCCGCTGAAGCGCCGCACCTCGCTGCCGGTCCATCGGGTCTCGGTATGCAGGTCCTGCAGGCCCAGCGCCTCCAGCCCCGCCAGGTCGAAGTCCCGCGTGCCGCCGGCGATGCGCCCGCTGACCCGCAGGATGATGCGGCCCTGCGCCGGGGAAGCCGCCCCACCGCCGGGCTGCGCCTGCGCAGCGAACCCTGCCAGGGCACCGACCAATGGCAGGATGGCGAGACGACGACGGCGCACTGCGGGACATCCTGGAGCAAGGGGAGCCGCGCGCAGTTTTTTCGCGGGGTGGGGCAATCTGGACGGGAAGAGTCACCAACGGGTTAATCGCGCCGTGCCGCGGCGACCCCTCAGCCACTCAGCCCGGGCTGCCCTCCACCATCTCCACCGCCCGCTGCAGGTCGACGCTGAGCAGGCGGGAGACGCCGCGTTCCTGCATGGTCACGCCATAGAGCCGATGCATCCGCGCCATGGTCAGCGGATGGTGCGTGACGATCAGGAAGCGCGTGCCGCCGCGTCCCTCGGCATCCGGCGCCGCCATCACCTCCAGCAGGTCGCAGAGGCGCTCCACATTCGCATCGTCCAGCGGCGCATCCACCTCGTCCAGCACGCAGACGGGCGCCGGGTTGCAGCGGAAGACGGCGAAGACGAGGGAGAGCGCCGTCAGCGCCTGCTCCCCGCCCGAGAGCAGGTTCAGCGAGGACAGTTTCTTGCCGGGCGGCTCCGCGAAGATCTCGAGGCCGGCTTCCAGCGGATCGTCGGAGCCGACGAGCGCCAGATGCGCGCGGCCGCCGCCGAACAGGCGCGTGAACAGGGCGCGGAATTCAGTATCGACCTTGTCGAAGACCACGCGCAGGCGTTCGCGGCCTTCGCGGTTCAGGTGTCCGATGACGCCGCGCAGCTTGGCGATGGCCGTCGCCACTTCCTGGCGCTCGGTCTCGATGCGCGCGCGGGTCGCGTCGAGGTCATTCAGCTCCGCCTCCGCGCGGAGATTGACCGGCCCCATCTCCTCCCGCTCGCGGGTCAGGCGCTCCATCTTGCGGCGCGCTTTTTCCTCGATCTGGTCGGTCAGCTCGCCCTCGGGCGCGGGCAGGGCCGCATGCCCTTCGCCGAGTCGCTCGACGATGCGTTCCTCCACCGCCAGCGCCGCGGCCTCCGCCTGGCCGGCGGCGCCCTCGGCGCGCAGCTGGGACTCGCGTGCCTGGGCAAAGGCGGCATCGGCGCTGCGGCGGGCGAGCGCCGATTCGCGGTCCTCCGCCTCGGCCGCGGCCAACGCCTTGGCGGCGGCCGCGTGGGTGGCTTCCGCCTCGGCCAGGGCGCGGCCGGCCGTCGCGCGCTGGGCGGCGGCGGTCTCGGGCGCCTCGGCGAGTTCGTCGCGCTCGGCGGCAGCGGCGGCAGCGCGGCGGGCGAGGTCCTGGCGGCGGCCGGCGGCCTCGGCCTTGCGACGGGCCCATTCGGCGCGTTCCGGGCCGATCGCCGCCTGGCGTTGCGCGATGCGCGCGGCCTCCGCGGCGAGCGTCGCGCGGCTGTCGCGGCAGCCGGCCTCGGCCTCCCGCGCCG
>NZ_JBHYDM010000006.1:0-246009 GCF_051860665.1 Falsiroseomonas sp. | reverse complement strand
GCGCGGCAGTGGCGAGCCCAAGGCGCCGCGCAGCGCCCCGCCGCCCACCCCCACCCGCCTGCCCCGCCCCTCCCAGGCCGCCATCGCCCGCGATGCGGCGCCCGGCGGCACACTGTGGCTCTATGGCCTGCATGCGGTGGCCGCGGCGCTGGCCAATCCGCGCCGCCGCCTGAAGCGCCTGCTGCTGACGGTGGAGGCCGAGGCGGCGCTGGCCGAGCGCCTGCCCCGCGCCGCCTGGCGCCTCTCGGCCGAGCGGGTGGAGCGCAACCGATTCCAGACCTTCCTGCTGGAGGATTCGATCCACCAGGGCGCCGCCCTGCTCTGCGAGCCCCTGCCGCCGCTGCCGCTCGAGGATTGCATCGCCGCCCGTCCCGGCCCGGTCCTGGTGCTCGACCAGGTGACGGATCCGCGCAATGTCGGCGCCATCCTGCGCTCCGCCGCCGCCTTCGGCGCCGCCTGCGTGGTGATGCAGGACCGCCACGCGCCGCCCGAGACCGGCGCCCTGGCGCGCGCCGCTTCCGGCGCGCTGGAGCTGGTGCCGATCTCACGCGAGGTGAACCTTTCGCGGGCCATCGTCGCGCTGCAGAAGGCCGGCTTCTGGGTGCTCGGCCTGGCCGGGGAAGGCAAGCGCACCTTGGGCGAATCGGTGCCGCGCGACCGCCGCTGCGTGCTGGTGCTGGGTGCGGAGGATGCCGGGCTGCGCCGCCTGCAGCGGGAGACCTGCGACGAGCTGGTGCGCCTGCCGATGGTGCCGGAGGTGGAGAGCCTGAACGTCGCCGCCGCCGCCGCCGTGGCGCTCTACGAGATCGCCCGCGGTGCGCTGCCGGACGACGAGGCGCCGGACCCGCAGGATGGCATGGTCGACGGCGACGAGGACGATCGCGCCCCCGACCTTGCGGAGGAGGAAGACCCGGAATGACCAGCCCCGCCGCCACGGCCATCCTGGCCGCCCGCCATGCCCGGCAGAACCTGGCGCCACTCGGCGCCGCCGCGCCCGCGGATCCCGCCGGCGGCTATGCCGTGCAGCGGGAGGTGGCGCAGGCCATGGGCGCCATTCCGCCCGCCGGTTTCAAGATCGGCGCCACCACCCGGCAGATGCAGGCCTATCTGGGCCTGACCGGCCCGGCCGCCGGCTTCGTGCCGGCCGCCGGGCTGCATGCCACGCCGGCGCGCGTCCGATTCGCCGATTTCGTGGCGCCCGGGGTGGAGTGCGAGGTGGGGCTGCGACTCGGCGCGGACCTGCCGGCCGGCCGCTGCACGCGCGAGCAGGCCCAGGCCGCGGTGGCGGAGGTCTTCGCCGCCATCGAGATCGTCGAGAAACGCTATGACGACCTCGCCGCCCTCGGCACGCCGACCCTGATCGCGGATCAGGTCTTCCATGCCGGCGGCGTGCTCGGCGCCCCGGCGGCGGGCTGGCGCGACCTCGATCTCGGCGCCACGCGGGGACGCATGCATGTGGCGGGGGCGCTGCGCGGCGAAGGCCTGGGCGCCGACCTGCTCGGCCATCCGATGGAGGCATTGGCCTGGCTCGCCGCCTCCCCGGCCGCGGAGGTCTTCGGCGGGCTGCGGGCCGGCCAGGTGGTCTTCCTGGGCTCCGTCACCCCGCCGATCTGGATCGAGGGTCCGGCGGAGGTCGTGGTGGAATTCGACACGCTCGGCCGGGTGGATCTGCAGTTCGTCTGAGGTCGCCGCGGCATTCATGCTCCGGCAACCTCGGCCGTGGCATCTTCCCTCAGCCGCGGTCCATCCTGCGGCCATTCGCCAGGACGGCGCCCCCCGATACTGGGACCGTCATGCGTATTGCCGAATGGAACACCCTTCCCGAAGACCTGCAGCTGGTGCTGTCGCGCGAAGCCCTGCGCCGCGCGGCCGAGACGCTGGCCGAGCACGCGGAGCTTCTGGCCGAGGAAATGGAGCGCGGCACGCTCTCCGACCGCGGCGGCCCGGATGCGCTGCGGCTGTTTGCCGCGGTGGTGCGCGCCACCAATGACGATGCTTTCGGCCAGGTGGGGCATGCCTGAGCGGGCCTCGCGCCCGGCTGCTTGAGCCGCGGCGCCCGGCGCGCTAGTGCTGCGCGGCTCGCCGGGTTAGCACAGCGGTAGTGCAGCGGTTTTGTAAACCGAAGGTCGGGGGTTCGATCCCCTCACCCGGCACCACCCCATCCCCACCCCTTCACCAAGCCGCGCGCGATTTCCCAAGCCCGATCGTTTACTTCAATTCAGCCGCTTTACTTGGGATGTAACTTTTCTTGTCCGCAGGCGGCTCAATCAAGCCGGTTGCGCGTCTCGGGGGAAAACATCACAATCCGGGGAGCATCAGCCGGATCCCCCCGCACATGGCCATCAAATCCGCCTTCCTGCCTGCCGTGCCGGAGTCCGGCCCGGCGCAGCCGCGCGCGGCGGAGCGGCTGAGCCTGCGCTGGTGCCTGGCGATCATCGGCGGAACCTCCGCCCTGCTCTGGCTCGGCATCGGGCAGATCGCGGCGCAGCTGGCCGGCTGAAGCTTCAGCCGGCGGACTCCACCAGCCGCCCCGCGGCCTCGGCCTCCGCGGGGCCCGCCAGCGCCAGCAGCCGCGCGATGCCGGCGGCGTCGCCCAGCACCGCGGCCTTTTCCGCGCGCGTCAGCCCTTCCAGCGCCTGCGGCAGGGCCTCCGCCTCCGCCACCTTGGCCTGGCCCATCACCAGGGCCGGGTCCAGCGGATCCAGCCGCGGGCGGCGGGGCGGCGGCAGCATGCGCAGATGCGCCACGCGCAGTGCAGGATCCGCCGCCAGGCGCTGCACCGCCTCCATCGGCCGCGCCTCCGCCACCAGGCGGCGGCGCAGGGTATGGGCGCGGTTCAGCACCGCGGGCGGCGCGCTTTCCTCCGGGATGGCGAGCAGGCCGAGTCGCCGCAGCATCCCGGCCGGCCGGGCCGTCAGCGCCGCCAGGGGCACCGCCAGCGCCAGGCCCAGCGTCACCGGCAGCATCCACAGCGCCAGGAAGGGCGAGACCAGCCAGGAGGCGATGCCGAAGAGCAGGCCGAACAGCGTGTGCCGCCAATACAGCCGGACAACGGCGCGCCAGGGCAGCGACCCGTCATCGCGCTGCTGCGGCTGCCAGCCCGAATCGCGGCCGGTGAGGATGGAGGCCACGTCCACGCTCTGCGTCAGCATCGTCACCGGCGCCAGCAGGCCGGCCACCAGCGTCTCCACCAGCATGCTGAGGAAGGAGCGGATGGTGCCGCCGATGCCGCGCCGTTCCTCCGCCTTCAGCAGCAGCAGGAACCAGGCGAGCAGCTTGGGCACCAGCAGCAGCGACATGGTGCCGATGAACAGCCACATGGCGCGCACCGGATCCACCACCGGCCAGTCCGGAAACAGCGAGGGGCCGGAGGGGAAGTAGTTCGGCCGGATGAAGCGCACCTCCAGCGCGCCGAAGACGCCCACCACCAGGAACAGCAGCCAGAGCGGCGCGGTGATATAGCTGCCGATGCCGGTGAACAGGTGCAGCCGGCTGATCGGGTGCAGTCCGCGCGCCGGCAGCACCGCGGCATGCTGCAGATTGCCCTGGCACCAGCGCCGGTCGCGCACGGCGAGGTCGGTGAGCGAGGGCGGGCTTTCCTCGTAGCTGCCGCGCAGCGCCGGCACCATATGCACAGCCCAGCCGGCACGGCGCAGCAACGCGGCCTCGACGAAGTCGTGGCTCAGGATATGCCCACCGAAGGGTTTCGGGCCGCGCAGCGTCGGCAGCCCCGCATGGTCCGCGAAGGCGCGGGTGCGGATGATGGCGTTGTGGCCCCAGTAGTTGCCCTCCGCCCCGTGCCACCAGGCGATGCCGGCGGCGATCATCGGGCCATAGACCCGGCCGGCGAATTGCTGCATCCGGGCGAAGAAGGACGTTCCGCCGACGATCACCGGCAGGGTCTGGATCAGGCCCACATCGGGATGGGCCTCCATCGCCGCCGCCAACCGGACCAGCGCCTCGCCCTCCATCACGCTATCGGCGTCCAGCACCAGCATGGCGGGATAGGCCGCGCCGAAGCGCTGCACCCATTCGGCGATATTGCCGGCCTTGCGCTCATGATTCTTCGGGCGGCGGCGGTAGAAGATGTGCTCGTGGTCGCCGGTGCGGGCGCGCAGCGCCAGGAAGGCGGCTTCCTCCGCCACCCAGGCATCCGGGTCGGTGGTATCGCTCAGGATGAAGATGTCGAAGTGCCGGCCCCGGCCCGTCGCCGCCAGGCTTTCATGGATCGCCTGCAGCCCGGCCATCACCCGCGCGGGCGGCTCGTTATAGACCGGCATCAGCAGGGCGGTGCGCTGGCGAAGCTCCGGCAGGGGGGCCGAGGGGTCGATGCCCAGCCGCCTTCCGCCGCCGGCCAGCAGGCTGGCGAAGCCGCAGAGCGCGCTGATGAAGGACAGCGCGATCCAGCCGAAGAGCGCGACGAAAAGCCCGAGCAGGATGATCTGCAGCGCGGTCGGCCGGCTGATATCGAGCGCCAGGCCCATCTCATGCGTGCCGAAGGCGGTCAGCGCCACCGCGCCGCCCAGCACCAGCACCCGCCGCAGCGCCATGAACCGCGGGGCGGAGGGGCGGGAGGCAGGGCCCGGCGCCGGCGCGGCGCGCAGCGACTGCACCGGCATCTCCAGCGGCGCCTCGGGCGGCAGCGCCGGGGCGAAGTCGCGGCTCAGGCCGTCCATCGGTAGAGCCAGGTCTCGGTCAGCGGACGGTCGCCCAGCTTCAGCAGGGCGCGCAGCTCCACCAGCCGCGCCGCGCCCGGCACCAGTTCGAAATGCACGCGCCAGCCGCCATTCTGGGCATTGCGCTGCACCACCGGGTTGCGGATCTCGCCGGCGCTCTTCGACAGGTCGAGCGTGGGCGTCACATCGGCCGGCACCTCCCCCGCCTTGCCGCCGGCGATATCCAGCACGAAGAGCCGCCCGCTGCGGCCGGCGGCGCCGATGCGCGTCTCGCGGATCTGCGCCAGCTCGGTATTGCCCGGGAAGACCGGCATCCAGTGCAGGCGATAGACGTAGTTGTATTCCTCCCCCGGGCGCATCGGCTGTTCCGGGCGCCAGAAGGCCACGACATTGTCGTGGATCTCGCTGTCCGTCGGGATCTCCACCAGCTGGATGCGGCCGGGGCCCCAATCGGCGATCGGCTCCACCCAGAGCGAGGGGCGCCGCTCATACAGCGCCTCCAGGTCGTTATAGCCCTGGTAGTCGCGGCGGCGCTGCATCAGGCCGAAGCCGCGCGGATTGACCTCGGCGAACTGGCTGACCTGCAGGTCGCGCGGATTGTGCAGCGGGCGCCAGATCTGCTCGCCGCGGGAGGTGGCGATCATCAGCCCGTCCGAATCATGCACGGCATTGCGGTAGTCATCGGCCCCGGCGCGGTCATTGGGGGCGAAGAAATACATGCTGGTCAGCGGCGCCACGCCCACCGCCGTCACCTCCACCCGCGGATAGATCACCGCCTGCACGTCGAAGACGGTGTGGTCGCCGGGGCGGATGGTGAAGCGGAAGGCGGCGGCGGCGCTCGGGCTGTCGAGCAGTGCATGCACCACCACCGAATTCGCCCCCGCATGCGGGCGCTCCAGCCAGAAGGCGCGGAAGACGGGGAATTCCTCCCCGGCCGGATCGGCGGTCTTGATGGCAAGGCCACGGGCCGAGAGCCCGTAGTTCAGCCCGCGCCCGACCGCCCGGAAATAGGAGGCGCCAAGGAAGGCGCAGATCTCGTCGAAGACGCCCTGGGTGTTCAGCTGGTGGTGGATGCGGAACCCGGCATAGCCGAAATCGGCCGGCGGGGCGGCGCGATCCCCCAGGGTGAAGGCGGAGGGATCGTAGGGCACCGGGCGTGACCGGCGATCCACCACCTCATGCAGCTCGACCTTCTGCGCATAGAGGAAGCCGCGGTGGAACAGCTGCACCTGGAAGCCGCGATCCGCATCGCGCCAGAGCGCGGCCTGCGGGTTGAAGCGCAGCGTGCGGTATTCGTCGTAGCCGAGATCGGTGAAGCCGCGCGGCAGGGTGGCATCGGGCGCACGATAGGCGCCCTTGGCGAGCTCGCGCGCCAAATCCCGAACCGTGCTGTCGCTGAAGGGGGTGGCGGGGGCATTGCCGGGCGCGGCCTGCTGCGCCTCCACCTCCTCCCCACTGGCCTTCAGGAAGAGCGCGGCGGCGGCTGCGGCGGCAAGGGCGTTTCGACGGTACAAGGGGAACCCCAATCGGCGCGGATGAAACGCCGGCCCCGACCGCGGCGTGCATCGCCTGGGCCGAACCGGCGTTCCACGTAACGAGGGCGAAGCCCACGCGGTTGCATCGTCCATGCCGCAGCGCGGAAATTCTCCGCCGCGCCCTCCGCGGTGGCATGTCCCTGGCACAGCGGCGTGCCAGGAACGGTCGCGGCGCCGGATTCAGAGGCCCGGCGCCGCGCGTGCCTCAGGCCACGTCGCCGGGGCGGCGCAGCGTCGGGTCATTGGCCAGGGGCACATCGGCATGCGCCCGGCCGATCGACCGGCCCGTGCCATAGCCCTCCGGATTCCGGCTGCGCTCCGCGGCCGGATCCCAGCCGCCGCTGCGCCATTCCTGCTGGCGCGCGTCGACGTCGATCGGGCCATGCTGCTGCAGGATCCGCTCCACCTCGGCCGCCCGGCTGTCATCGGTGCGCACCGCGACCAGATGGCCGCCGCGCCGCAGACCCTCGGAATAGGTGGTGGCGCTTTCCTCCGACACGCCGGCGGAGGTCAACGCCCCCAACAGCCCGCCCGCCGCCGCGCCAACGCCGGCGCCGGTGAGGGTGGCGATCAGCCAGCCCGCAGCCACCAGCGGCCCGACGCCGGGGATGGCGAGCGCGCCGATGCCCGCCAGCAGGCCCGCCCCGCCGCCGACCACGGTGCCGAGGGAGGCGCCGGTGGCCGCGCCGGTCTCGGTGGCCGGCTCGGTCGTGGTGGTGCGCGTCGTGCCGGCGCCGCCGGCCAGCGAATCGGCGCCGGTGACGGTGGCGCCTGCCTCGGCGGCGCTGCCCATGTAGGTGATGTCGCCATGGGCGAAGCCGGCCGCCTCAAGGCTGCGGACCGCCGCATGGGCGGAGGCGGAACTGTCGAAAAGCCGGGCTATGGTGCGTTGGGTCATGGTCGTTTCCTTGTTCACATGGGGTCGCGGAAGGGCGCGGGCCGCGTCACGGGGTGGCGACGATATTGCCCTGGTAGTCCATCGCGACGCCGGTCATCTGGCCGTTGCGCATGGCGCGGCCGCGCCAGACGCCCTGCTCATCCAGGCGCAGCTCCTGCACATCGGCGTAGCCGGCATCGCCGATCCGGGCGCGGGCCTGGCCCTCCGTGAAGGAGTTGGCGCCAGCGAGCGGCGCGCCCGCCCGCCGCGCCTCGCCGCCACCCTGGGCCGGGGCGGCCGGGGTGGTGGTGCCGGTGGCGGCGCCGGGGGCGGCAGGCGCCGGGCTGGTGGTGGTGGTGCCATCCGGCTGGACGCGCTGCGCCGTGGTGCCGGGGCGCTCCGTGCCGGACGGGTCGCGCGAGCCGGGCAGCGGCGCCGCCGCCTGGCCCGGTGCGGCCGTGGCCGGGGCGGTGCCGGCGCCGACGCTGCTGCCGGGGGCCGATTCGGCGCGGCTGCCGGCCGGGCTCGGCGCGGTGCCGACCTGGGGCATCGCCTGGCCACGCCCGCCCTGCGGCTGCGAGGGATCCGCCGGGGTGACCCGCGGCGCCGTCTCCGCCTGGCTGGCGCTGCCCTGGCCCGTGGTGCCCTGGCCCGGGGTGCCGCCCATGCCGGGCGCATTGCCGGCGCGGCTGCCCGGGGCCATCGGCGTGGGATTCACCGATTGCGCGGTAGCGCCGGCGTCCTGGCCGCCGCTGCGGGGCGCCTGCTGCTGCGTCATGGGCTGGCCGCTGGCGCCGAGATTGGGGGTGGTGGCGCTGGGCGAGGTGCTCTGGGCGAAGGCGGCGCCCGCGAGGCCGAGCGTCGCGGCGACCGCGCCCGCCAGGGCTTTATGCCGATTGCGCATGTGGTTTCCTCCGTGTTCCGTGCGGGTGCGGGGGCACCCATACGATCAGAACGCGGCTCGACCCGGGCCGTTCGTCTCGCCGCCGAGACGGCGGCGCACAGCGGCGCGAGGATCCGGCGCTTCAGCCGGCCTGGTCGCCGCGCGGGGGGCCGGTGAGCGCGAGGGCGGCATTGGCATAGCGCGGGTCCTGCGTGACTTCCGCCCCCAGCCAGGCGGGCAGCGGCGGCGTCGCCCCCGCATCGGGCAGCTCGACCTCCGCCAGCACCAGGCCGGCCAGGCGCTCCGGCGCCTCGAAGACATCGACGGTCCAGATATGCCCTTCATGCGGCACGGCATGGCGCGTCTTGGCCAGCGGCGGCGTGGCGCAGAGGCCAAGCAGCGCCTGCGCATCCGCGAGCGGGATCGGGTATTCGAATTCCGCCCGCACCAGCCGGCCCGGCCCCTTGATGGTCAGGTAGCCATCCGGCCCCGCGATCCGCACCCGCACCACCGCCGGGCCAGGGCCGGTGGAGAGATAGCCCTGGCGGATCGGCAGGCCCGGGCCCTGCGCGGCCTGCCGCCAGGCCTCGCCGGCCACCAGGAACTTGCGCTCGATCTCGATGCCCATCCCGCCTGCCCCCTGCCCGCCAGGCCCACTACCATTGGCGCGGCGGAGCGCCCACATTCGCCACGCCATGAACATCCTGACCCCCGTCGAGTTCTTCCCGCAGAAGCGGCCGGTGCCCCCCTCCGGCACCCCGCTGCGCGTCGTCTCCCCCTATGAGCCGAATGGCGACCAGCCGACGGCCATCGCCACCCTGCTGGAAGGGCTCGCGCGGGGGGAGCGGGACCAGGTGCTGCTGGGCGTCACCGGCTCGGGCAAGACCTTCACCATGGCGAAGGTGATCGAGGCGGTGCAGCGGCCGACGCTGGTGCTGGCGCCGAACAAGACGCTGGCGGCGCAATTGTACGGCGAGATGAAGTCCTTCTTCCCCGACAATGCCGTGGAGTACTTTGTCAGTTACTACGACTACTACCAGCCCGAGGCCTACGTCCCGCGCACCGACACCTATATAGAGAAGGACGCGCAGATCAACGAGCAGATCGACCGCATGCGGCACTCTGCCACGCAGTCGCTGCTGGAGCGGTCCGATGTGATCATCGTGGCCAGCGTCTCCTGCATCTACGGTATCGGCTCGGTCGAGACCTATTCGCGGATGGTGGTGAAGCTGGAGCGCGGCGGCAGGATCGAGCGCGACGTGCTGATCAAGGGCCTGGTCGAGCAGCAATACCGCCGCAACGACAGCGCCTTCCAGCGCGGCACGTTTCGCATCCGCGGCGAGACGGTGGATATCTGGCCGTCCCAGCTGGAGGATCGCGCCTGGCGCGTCAGCCTGTTTGGCGACGAGATCGACGGGCTGAAGGAATTCGACCCGCTGACCGGGGAGATCACGGCGGATCTCGACCGCGTCGCGATCTATGCGAACAGCCACTACGTGACGCCGCGGCCGACGATGCAGCAGGCGATCGTCAGCATCAAGGCGGAGCTGAAGGAAAGGCTGGCGGAGCTGCATGCGCAGGGCCGGCTGCTGGAAGCCCAGCGCCTGGAACAGCGCACCACCTTCGATATCGAGATGCTGGAGACCACTGGCGTCTGCAAGGGCATCGAGAACTATTCGCGCTATCTCACCGGCCGGAAGCCGGGCGAGCCGCCGCCCACGCTCTTCGAATATCTTCCGGAAAATGCGCTGCTGGTGGTGGATGAGAGCCACGTCACCGTGCCGCAGATCGGCGGCATGTATCGCGGTGACTTTGCCCGGAAGTCGGTGCTGGACGAATTCGGCTTCCGGCTGCCGTCCTGCAAGGACAACCGGCCCCTCAAGTTCGAGGAATGGGACGCCTATCGCCCCACCACCGTCTTCGTCAGCGCGACGCCCGGGCCCTGGGAGATGGAGCGCACCGGCGGCGTCTTTGCCGAGCAGGTGATCCGGCCCACCGGACTGGTGGACCCGGTGACGGAAATCCGCCCCGTGGAGGGCCAGGTGGACGACCTGCTGGCCGAATGCCGCAAGGTGGCCGCCGCAGGCGGCCGCGTCCTGGTGACCACGCTGACCAAGCGGATGGCGGAGGACCTGACGGAATACATGACGGAGACCGGCATCCGCTGCCGCTACCTGCACAGCGACGTGGATACGCTGGAGCGCATCGAGATCATCCGCGACCTGCGCCGCGGCGTCTTCGACGTGCTGATCGGCATCAACCTGCTGCGCGAGGGCCTCGACATTCCCGAATGCGCGCTGGTCGCGATCCTGGATGCGGACAAGGAGGGTTTCCTCCGCTCCACCACCGCGCTGATCCAGACCATCGGCCGCGCCGCGCGCAATGTGGAAGGTCGCGTGGTGCTCTATGCCGATGTGATGACGGAAAGCCTGAAGAAGGCGCTGGGGGAGACGGCGCGGCGCCGCCAGAAGCAGCAGGACTGGAACGCGGCGCATGGCATCACGCCCACCTCCATCCGCCGCGACATCTCCGACGTGCTGCAATCCGTCTATGAGCAGGATTATGTGACGGTCGAGGCGGTGGAGGGCGATGCCACCGCGCAGTTCGTGGGCAAGGATATCGGCGCCACGATCCAGGAGCTGGAGAAGCGCATGCGCGCCGCCGCCGCCGACCTGGAATTCGAGGAGGCCGGCCGGCTGCGCGACGAGATCAAGCGGCTGGAGGCGCTGGAGCTCGGCCTGCAGCCGAACCTGGCCGGGCGATCGCTGCAGGACAGCGCGCCGCGAACCGGCCCAGGCGGCAAGGGCCGGGCGAAGCAGGAGTGGAAGCCGAAGCCGATGGGCCCCGGCGGCGGCGGCTATGACCCGAACAAGGCCAAGGGCGGGCGCGGCCGCCGGCGCGGCTGACCTGCCAGGGTTGGGGCGGGCATAAGGCAAGGCCCGCCCTATCGCCGCCGCAAGCCGCTGGCCTATTGGCGCCCTGTGCAACCAGACAGGGATCAATCCCCATGGCCTTTTCCGCAACTCGCGGCCTGCTTCGCCTGGCGCTCGTCGGCGCCCTCCTCATCCCGCTCGCGGCCTGCGAGGGCCTGTCCCGGCGCGAGCAGCGCGCGCTTTCGGGCGGCGCCATCGGCGCGGCGGGTGGCGCGGCGGTGGGTGCGTTGACCGGCGGCTCGGCGGTGACCGGCGCGCTGATCGGTGGCGCCGGCGGCGCCGCGGTGGGCGCGCTGACCGGCGGCGGCCGGCGCTGAGGCAAGGCCTCAGCGCCCCAGCCCGACTCCGCATTCCGAAAGCAGGCCCGCGACACTGCCGCGGGCCGATTGCGCCAGCTGCGCCACCCGCATCGAATCCTGCGCCGGCAGCCCCTGCACCAGGCAGGCGGCCAAGGCGGGGGCGGCGGCACCCCCCGCCATGGCGCAGCGCCCCGCCGCGGCGGCGACGCGCTGGCAGAATTCGCGCTTCTGCTGCTGGGTCTCGGCCGGGGCGATCAGGCCGGGGACGCCCTGCGCGCCCCGGCCCGGCAGGGTCAGCCCCTGGCCGAGCGCCGGCCCCGCCGCCAGCATCGCCACCATGGCCAGCGCCACCCGCATGCAAACCTCCCGCCCCGTGCCGCCACCAAGCTGGGCCACCAAGCCTGGGCCAACTGGCCGGGTCAAGCCGAGGCCCTGGGCGGAGTGGCCTTGGCGACGGCGAAGAGCTATCTCCCGCCTCGCATGAGCATCCCCCTCTCCCCCGCCCTGCCGCGGGCGGCCTTCGTCACCGGCGGCGGCAAGCGGCTCGGCCAGGCGATGGCCCTGGCCCTGGCCGAGGCCGGCTTCGATGTCGCCATCCACTACGGCACCAGCGCGGCGGCGGCGGCCGAGACGGTCGCCCGCATCCAGGCGCTCGGCCGCCGCGCCGTGGCGCTGCCCGCCGATCTGGCGCGGGAGGCGGAGGTGGCGCCGCTGATCGGCCAGGCGCAGGCGGCGCTGGGGCCGATCGGCGTGCTGGTGAACAATGCCTCCACCTTCGAACGCGACGAATGGGACGATGCGACCCGGGAAAGCTGGGACGCCCATCTGGAGGCCAATCTCCGCGCGCCCTTCGTGCTGTGCCAGGCCATGGCCCGGGCGCTGCCGCCGCAGGCGGAGGGGGTGATCGTCAATCTGCTGGACCAGCGGGTCTGGTCGCTGACGCCGCATTTCGTCTCCTATACCGTCTCCAAGGCGGCGCTCTGGACGCTGACGCAGACCCTGGCGCTGGCGCTGGCGCCGCGTATCCGGGTGAATGCGATCGGCCCCGGCCCGGCCCTGCCCTCCCCGCGCCAGAGCCAGGAGCAGTTCGACCGGCAATGCGCCTCCGTGCCCCTGCGGCGCGGCACGGGGCCGGAGGAGGTGGCGCGTGCCCTGCTCGCCATCCTCGCTTTGCCCGCCATGACCGGGCAGATGATCGCACTCGATGGCGGGCAGCACCTGCAATGGGCGCCCAGTGGGACCACGGGCAGCGCCGCGGAGATCCAGGAATGATCCAGGCCCCCCTCTACGCCCCGGATGCCGAGCGCGGCACCCGGGTGGTCTTCGTGCGCGGGCTGGACCTGATGGCCCGGCTCGGCATCCATCCGCATGAGAAGGCGGCGCCGCAGCGCGTGGTGCTGAGCCTGGAGCTGCTGGTGCAGGACGATGCCGCGCCGGACTCCATCGGGCCGGATGAGTTCCGGCGGGTGGTCGACTATGCCCGCATAGTGGAAACCGCCCGCGCCGTGGCGGCGGAGGGCCATCTCCTGCTGGTGGAGACGCTGGCCGAGAAGTTGGCCATGGCGGCCCTGGCGGATCGCCGTGTGGAGCGCGTGCGCGTCACGGTGGAGAAGCCCGACGCATTCGCGGATGTCGTGACAGCCGGCGTCGTGGTGGAGCGTCGTCGCGCCGGGATGTGAAAGGATACGCGGGTGGAAAGGCGGCACCGCTGAACTTTTCCACTGAACTCACGAAAAAGAGAGCAGCATCAGCCTGTCAACC
Organism: Falsiroseomonas sp.; assembly: GCF_051860665.1. Classification (GTDB taxonomy): domain Bacteria; phylum Pseudomonadota; class Alphaproteobacteria; order Acetobacterales; family Acetobacteraceae; genus Falsiroseomonas. Next base: position 233,045 of record NZ_JBHYDM010000006.1, on the reverse strand, counting down.
CTGAAGTTACACTTGACGCGCGATTGCCGGACAATCCGGAGCAAATGTCGAGCGGGATCAAAAGGTTAACAAAATCGCCCAAATCTTAGGCAATGATGTGTGACTGGCGGATGACGGCCATTTCAGCCGCTTCCGCACCCGGATCTCCACAGAGTTTTCCACAGCTTCGGTGGAAAAGCCGGACCGCCCCCCTTCTTCTCCCAGCCCTGCGCGCAATGCATGGCAAGAGCCTGTCATGACCGAATACGAGCCCCCCGATTCTGCGTCCGATCCCCCGCCTCCCGCCGCCGCGCCGAGCGGCCTGGCGGTGATCGAACGCGCGCTGGAGACGCTGCCGCTCGCGCCCGGCGTCTACCGCATGCTCGATGCCAAGGGGGATGCCCTCTATGTCGGCAAGGCGCGCAGCCTGAAGCGGCGGGTGCATGCCTATACCCAGCTCTCCCGCCTGCCCGAGCGGCTGCGCCGTATGGTCTTCGAGACCCGCAGCCTGGAGGTGGTGACCACCGGCAGCGAGGCCGAGGCGCTGCTGCTCGAAGCCAATCTCATCAAGAAGCTGCGGCCGCGATTCAACATCGTGCTGCGCGACGACAAGTCCTATCCCTGGCTGGTGATGACGGAGGACCACCCCTTCCCGCAGATCGCCAAGCATCGCGGCGAAAGGCGCAAGGGCGCCAGCTACTGGGGCCCCTTCGCCAGCGCCTGGGCGGTGAACCAGACCCTGACCGCGCTGCAGAAGGTCTTTCTGCTGCGCACCTGTCGGGACACGGTCTTCGACAGCCGCACCCGGCCCTGCCTGCTGCACCAGATCAAGCGCTGCTCGGCGCCCTGCGTCGAGCGCGTCTCGAAGGAGGACTATGCCGCCCTGGTGCGGGAGGCGAAGGATTTCCTGGGCGGCGGCATCCCCTCGCTGCAGCGCAAGCTCGCCGCCGAGATGGAGGAGGCCGCCGAAAGGCTGGAATTCGAGCGGGCAGCCAGCCTGCGCGACCGCATCCGCGGCCTGACCCATGTGCAGGGCAGCGACCGCATCAACCTGGACGGGGTGAACGACGCCGATGTGGTGGCGCTGCACCAGCTGGCCGGGCAGTCCTGCGTGCAGGTCTTCTTCTTCCGCGGCGGCCGCAACAACGGCAACCGGCCCTTCTTCCTGTCCCATGCCAAGGCCGAGCAATCGGCGGAGGAGGTGCTCGGCGCCTTCCTCGCCCAGCTTTATGACGACCTGCCGCCGCCCCCCCTGGTGCTGGTCAGCCACGACCCGCAGGACGCCCCCCTGCTGGCCGAGGCGCTGAGCCTGAAGGCCGGCCGCAAGGTGGAGATTCACCGCCCCCAGCGCGGCGAGAAGCGCGCGGCCATGGACCATGCCGCGACCAATGCGCGGGAGGCGATCGAGCGCCGCATGGCGGAGGGCGCCGCCCAGGCCGACCTGCTGGCCGGCGTCGCCCGCATCTTCGACCTGGCCGCGCCGCCGGAGCGGGTGGAGATCTACGACAACAGCCACATCATGGGCACCAACGCCTATGGCGTGATGGTGGTCGCAGGCCCCGCCGGCTTCCTGAAATCCGCCTATCGCAAGTACGGCATCAAGGGCCCGGCACCCGCCCTGCCCAGCATGGCCCCCACCCCTGCCCCTCGGGGTGGCGATGACTTCGCCATGATGCGGGAGGTCTTCGAACGCCGCTTCGGCCGCGCCCTGAAGGAGGACCCCGGCCGCGAAAGCGAGGCCTGGCCCGACCTGGTGCTGATCGATGGCGGCGCCGGCCAGCTTTCCGCCGCCCGCGAGATCCTGGCCGAGCTGGGCGTGGATGACATCCCGCTGGTCGCCATGTCCAAGGGGCCGGATCGCGATGCCGGCCGCGAATGGTTTCACCAGGCCGGGCGGGACCCGATCCAGCTGCCGCCGCGCGACCCCGTCCTATATTACCTGCAGCGCCTGCGCGACGAGGCGCATCGCTTCGCCATCACCACCCATCGCAGCGGTCGCTCCAAGGCCCTGGTGCGGTCGGAGCTGGACGAGGTGCCGGGGGTTGGCGCTGCGCTGAAACGCAAACTTCTCAATCACTTCGGGTCCGCCCGCGGGGTGCGCAATGCGGCGCTGGCGGACCTCGAGAATGCGCCGGGAATCGGCCCCGCGGTGGCACGGCGCATCCATGGGCATTTCCACCCGGGCGCCGGGGGGCGTAGAGTGCCGGAAGGCTGAGCCAAGATGAACGCCGGATGAATTTGTGCCGACCGACCTTCCCAATCTCCTGACGCTGTCGCGCATCGCGGCCATCCCGGTGCTCGTGCTCTTCGCCACGCTGGGGGAGCCGTGGACGAACCTGGTCGCCTGCGCCGTCTTCTCGGCGGCGGCGATCACCGACTATTTCGATGGCAAGCTGGCGCGGTCGCGCCAGCAGATCAGCGATTTCGGCCGCATGCTGGACCCGATCGCGGACAAGCTGCTGGTCGGCGCCGCCCTGATGCTGCTGGCGGGCAATGGCCAGCTCAGCACCTTCGGCCTGTTCCCCGCCATCATCATCCTGCTGCGGGAGATCCTGGTCTCCGGCCTGCGCGAATACCTGGCGGGGCTGAAGATCGGCCTTCCGGTCACCAACCTCGCCAAGTGGAAGACCGGCTTCCAGATGGGCGCCCTCGGCGCATTGCTGGCCGGGGACAGCGGAGCATCGGTCATCTGGCTGTCCTGGATGCCGGTTTCCCTGATCGGGGAGGTCATGCTGCTGGTCGCCGCGGTGCTGACCCTGGTCACCGGCTGGGACTATCTGCAGGCCGGGCTGCGCCATGTCGGCCGGGCCGGGGCGCAGCCACCGGCGCCGCTGCCCCCGGTGCAGGCCCCGGGGCCGGCCCCGGCGCAGACTCCGCTTCGCTCTTGAGGCGTGCCATGGTGCAGCGCATCTTCCGCCCGAACATCGCGATCACGGGAGCCGACATGGCCGCCGCCTCATCCTGCCCATCCCTGAACCGCCCCGCCCCGCGCGGCGCGGCCCGGTGCGCGCCGCTGCTTGGCCTGCTGCTGCTGGCCGGCTGCTCCACCAGCGAGATCGGCAGCACCCTTTCCTCCGGCTTCGACCGGCTCTGGTCGCCCTTCATGGGTCCCACCAATGTGGTGGCCTCGGACAGCCTGACCGTCCAGCGCGTGCGCGGCGGCAATCCGGCGGTGGAGCCGCTGGTGCCCGAGGGCGGCGATGTCTGGCCGGTGCAGGAGGCCGAGCGCCCCGCGCTGATGGGCGGGCCGGACGAGGCGATGCGCAATATCCCGACCTATCGCCCCTCGCTGATCGAGGGTGCACCCCCGGCCACCTCCCCGGTGCCGACGCCGGGCGACCGCCCGGTGCGGCGTGGCTCCTCCACCCCGCCGGGCAGCCTTGGCGCGCCGGGCGATTTCGCCCGGACGCCGGCCAGCCCGGCGCCCGCGGGCGCCTATTCCCCCCCGCCGGCGCGGCTCGAAGGCCAGCCGATGACGACCCCATCGGGCCGCATCGTCACCGGCACCGGCGGCACGTCGCGGGTGCAGGGCTATACCGGCCCGCAGGGCGGCGGCGCCGTGGTGCGGGACGGCAATGTCGAGACCTGGATCGGGCCGGATGGCCAGACCCGCTCGCGCGTGGTGCCGAACTGAGGGCAAGCCCTTGAAGATCCTCTACTTCGCCTGGGTCCGCCAAAGGGTCGGGCTGGCCGAGGAGGAAGTCGCGCCGCCGGCGGATGTGCGGGATGTGGCCGGGCTGGTCGCCTGGCTCGCCACACGCAGCCCCGGCCATGCCAGCGCCTTCGCCGATCCGCGCCAGATCCGCGCCGCGGTGAACCAGGATTTTGCGAGTCCGGACCAGGCTGTGGCAGCGAGCGACGAGGTGGCCTTCTTCCCACCCGTGACCGGTGGCTGAGATGGCCGGCCCGACCATCCGCGTGCAGGGGTCGCCCTTCGACCTCGGCGCCGAATCCGCGGCACTGACCGCCGGGCGCGTCGATATCGGCGGGCTGGCCAGCTTCGTCGGCCTCTGCCGCGCCGATGACGGCCTGGCCGCGCTGGTGCTGGAGCACTATCCCGGCATGACCGAGCGCGCGCTGCAAAAGATCGCGGCGGAGGCCTGGGCACGCTGGCCGCTGACCGGCTGCACCGTGATCCACCGTGTCGGAAGGCTGGTGCCGGGGGAGCCAATCGTGCTGGTGCTCACCGCCTCCGCCCACCGGGCCGCGGCGCTGGAATCCTGTGCCTTCCTGATCGACTGGCTGAAGACCTCCGCCCCCTTCTGGAAGCGGGAGGAGTTTGCGAGCGGCGATAGCCGCTGGGTGGAGGCCAAGGCGGCGGACGAGGCCGCGGCCGCGCGCTGGACGCAGCCGGCTTGATCCTGCGCCTGGGCGCGATCCTCCTCGGGGCCTTGCTGCTGGTCTGGCCGGCCTTCCTGAATGGCTATCCGCTGGTCTTCAGCGATACCGGCGCCTTCCTGCACCAGACGACCGGCCCGCTGGTGATCTGGGACAAGCCGCACGTCTACGGGCCGCTGATCTGGCTGTTCCATGGGCACACCAGCCTATGGGGGCCGCTGCTGGCCCAGGGGTTTTGGCTGTCGCATCTGCTGTGGCTGGCCCAGCGGGCGCTGTGCGGACGCGCCGGGCCGGGCGTCCATTTGGCCTGCTGCCTGGCCGCAGCGCTGCTGACCACCGCGCCCTTCACCATCGCGCTGCTGATGCCCGACGTCTTCGCCCCGGTGGTGGTGCTGGCGCTGCTGCTGCTGGGTTTCGCCCGCGACTCCCTGAGCCGGGTGGAAGTGCTGTGGCTGGGGCTGCTGGCGGCGATCGGCATCGCGACGCATCTGTCGCACCTACCGCTGGCCCTGGCCCTGGTGGTCTTCGTCGCCCTGGTGGCGCGGCGGCCCTGGCCCGTGCTGCGGGCGGCGGCGCCGCTGGCGGCGGCGATCCTGCTGCTGCTCGGGACCAATCTCTGGGGCCATGGCCGGGCGGTGCTGTCGCCGCACGGCGCCACATTCGCCCTGGCCCGGCTGCAGGCGGATGGGCCGGCCGCGCAGGTCATCCGCGACCGCTGCCCGGCGGCCGGCTGGTACCTCTGCGCCTTCGCCGATCGCCTGCCGATGGACAGCGACGCCTTCCTCTGGGAGCCGGACAGCCCGGTGAACCGCGCGCCGGACGGCACGCCGCGCTTCCTGGGTGGTGCGCTGCTCTCGGCCGAGGCCAGCGAGATCGTGGCCGAGACGCTCCGGACCCACACGCTGGAGGTCGCCCGGACCACCGCGCTGAATGCGCTGCGCCAGATGGGGCTGGCGACGGTGGGGGATACGCTGGTCGAGACCCACCTGGCCGCCGCCGTGCGGCCGCGCATCGCGGAGGGCTTTCCGCCCCGCGAACTGGCCGCCTATGACGCCTCGCTGCAGGCGCGCGGGCTTCTGCCGGCCGCCGCCGAGCCCTTCCTCTTTCCACATGTCCCGATTCTGCTGGCCGGCGCGGCACTGGCGCTGCTGGCCTGGTGGCGCGGCCTGGGGGATCGCCGGCGGATCGGGCTGGTGGTGGGGGTGCTGGTCGGCGTCTCCGCCAATGCCCTGGCCACCGGGGGCCTCTCGAAGCCGCATCTGCGCTACGAAGCGCGGATCCTGTGGCTGATGCCGGTGATCGCCGGGCTGGCCCTGCTGCCGCGGGCGCAGGCGCAGACGGCGCGGCGCGGACCCGCCGGGTGAGCCGGTCCCCGCGCCTGGTGACGCTGCTCGCCCTGCTCGGGGGCGCGTCCTTCCTGGTCTGGCCGGCCTGGCTGAACGGCTACCCGCTGGTCTTCATCGACACCGTCTCCTACCTGCTGCACACCACCGCGCCCGAGGTGCCCTGGGACAAGACCCAGGCCTATGGCCCCTTCCTGCACCTGTTCCACTGGCAGAGATCGCTCTGGCCGCCGGTGCTGGCGCAGGGTCTGATCGCCTCGCATCTCATCTGGCTCGCGCAGGGGGTTTTGCGGGGGCGGCCGCATCCGGCCTGGCACCTGGCGCTTTGCGCGGGACTCGGCCTGCTGACCTCGGCGCCCTGGTTCCTGGCGACGCTGATGCCGGATGCGCTGACCGGGCTGGTGCCGCTGAGCCTATTCCTGCTGGCTTTCGGCCGGCTCACGCGCGGACAGACGCTCTGGGTGGGCGCGCTGGCGGTGCTGGCCGTCGCCGCGCACCTGTCCCACCTGCCGCTGGCGCTGGCGATGCTGGTGCTGACGCTTCTGCTGACCTGGCGCACCGGACCGCTGCTGCGGGCGGGGCTGCCGGTGGCGCTGGCGGTGGTCTTCCTCTGCACCGCCAACGCCCTGGCCTTCGGGCGCTTCACCCCCTCCCCGCACGGCGCCGCCTTCCTGCTGGCGCGGCTGCAGGCGGATGGGCCGGCGGCGGCGCTGTTGCGGGACCGCTGCCCGGAGGCGGGCTGGCACCTCTGTGCCTTCACCGACCGGCTGCCGATGGACAGTGACGAGCTGCTCTGGGACGGCACCAGCCCGCTGAACCGGGAGGCCGATGGCAGCCCACGCGCCATGGGCGCCATGCGCGGCGCGGCGGAAGCGCAGCAGATCGTCGCCGCCACGCTGCGCGCCTATCCGCTGGAGGTCGCCGGCGCCGCGCTGCGCAATGCCCTGGCACAGCTGGGCAAGACCCGCGTGGGCGATACGCTGTCGGCCGAGCATCTGGACCTTTCGGCCCGTCGCGCCATCGCCGGCCATTTCCCGGCGGAGGAGCTGGCGCGCTTCGATGCCGGGGCGCAGATGCGCGGCGCCCTGCCGGCCCTCGCCGAGCCCTGGCTGTGGCCGCACCTGCCGGTCCTCTTGGCCAGCCTGCCGCTGGCGCTGTGGCTCGGCTGGCGGGCGTTGCACGCGCGGGACTCGGCGCGGCTGGCGCTACTGGCCTTCGCCCTCGGTGCGCTCGCGGCCAATGCGGCGGCGGCCGGCGCGCTGTCCAAGCCGCATGACCGCTACCAGGCGCGAATCGCCTGGCTGCTGCCGCTGGCGGTGGGGCTGGCGGCGCTGCCGCGCCGGCCCGGCCCGCTTCAATAGAAGAAGCGCTCCTCCACCACCTTGCCGTCCTTCACCGTATAGAGGCCGATCTCCGCCATCTGGATGCGCTGGCCGGTCTCCTTCACCGTCACATCCATCTCGAAGCGCAGGGCGAACTGGTCGCCATGCACGAAGGGCCCCTCGGTGGTGGCGGAGTGGATCTCGTGGTTCGCGTACCACCACTCGCCCTTGCCCTTCACCGCCTCCCGCCCGCGCAGCTCGGCCATGGGGCCCTCCATCGCCTCGCGGCTCACCACGTCATCCGACCAGTGGCGCTCCCCGGCCTCCTCATGCCGGTCGGCCTTGCAGAGCGCGGCGAAATCCTCGGCGATCTCCCGGATGGTCATGGATTTGTTCCCTCTATGTTCGCGCGAGGGAGGTTAACCAGCCGCGGCCGCCGCCGGCAAGGCTTTTGCGAGCCGGCAAGGCTTGCGATGGGTGCGACGGCCCGGGTTCAGCCGGCGCAGGCGGCGATCAGGCGGTTGATATCGGCCCAGGCGATCTGGCGTTCCGGCATCGCATGGCCCAGCCGCTCCCGCTGCAGCACGGCCCCCAGGATGCCGCCAAAACGCTTGGCGAAGCGCGGCAGCCCCTCCAGCCCCGCCGGCACCGCCAGCGTCGCGGCGTGGGCGCCGTCCTGCTTCATGCGCTGCGCCAGCAGGCCGAGCAGGCTGCGCCCGATGCCCCGCCCGCGCATCTTCTCCCGCACCTCAAGGTGGTCGATCCGCGCAATGCCGGCCTGCAGCGCGGCCTGGGCGAAGCCTTCCAGCTGGTGGCCCGTCACCGCCACCACCACCTGGCCCGGGCGCTTGCGGCCGCGCAATTGCTCCTGCCAATGCAGGATCAGCGCCGCCTCCAGCGGGTCCTCGATGAAATCGGCGTCGAAGACCGCGGTGTGGGAAAGGCGCCAGAGATCGGCATGCAGCTGGCTGATGCGCGCCACATCGCCGACCCGCGCCGTGCGCAGTTCCAACGGCATCAGCGGCCCACCCGCCGCCAGCCCGGCATGGATGCCATTCCTCAATCCTCCTGCCGTCGCGCGCGTCGCTACTCTCGGCCGCGGCCCTGCCCTATATCGGGGGAAACCGCGCCGCGCGATGCCATGCAGGCCGTGGCGGCGCGGAAAGCATCGATAACCCCGGCCCAAAAGGGGACGGGAGGCTCATGGGAACGCATATCGACCATGCCGCTGGAACCTGATCCGCAAGCCAAGGCACTGCCGGCGCGGTCCCTGACGGAGGAAAGGCGGGGACGGGATGAGGACCGCTTCCTTCCCGCCGCCCCTGCGACGGGGCCGCATGCCGGCCGCAACCTGCTCTTCCTGCGGGAGGAGGAGCTGCGCCTGGCGCAGGACCTGCTGTTCTTCGGCTATCGCGACTTCACCGCCGGCGCCGATGCCATCCTGGCCGGGCTCGACATGGGCCGGGCGCATCACCGCGTGCTGCATTTTGTCGGCCGCCGGCCGGGCATCACGGTGGGCGACCTGCTCGGCATCCTGGGCATCACCAAGCAGTCGCTCGGCCGGGTGCTGACGCCGCTGGTGGAGGATGGCTTCGTCACCCAGAGCCCCGGCCGCAGCGACCGCCGGCAGCGGCTTCTCACCCTGACGGACAAGGGCGCGGCGCTGGAGCGCAGCCTGTTCGAGCGGCAGCGGGATACGGTGATGCGTGCCTATCGCGAGGCCGGGCCGCAGGCGGTGGAGGGTTTCCGGCGCGTCATGCGCGGGCTGATGGGGCCGGAGGCGCGCGCGGCGCTGGAACGGCTGGAAGCCGGCCCGGGCCCGGAGACGGGGCGATGAGCGCGGCGGCCGATGCACCCCACCTGCTGGTGGTGGATGACGATGCCAGGCTGCGCGCCCTGCTGCAGCGCTTCCTGACCGAGCAGGGCTTTCGCATCACCGCCGCGGCGGATGCCGCCGCCGCGCGCCATGCGCTGACCTCCGTCAGCTTCGACCTGATGGTCCTGGACGTGATGATGCCCGGCGAGAGCGGGCTGGAGCTGACCGAAAGCCTGCGCCGCGAAGGCCAGGAATTGCCCATCCTGATGCTGACCGCCCGCGGCGCGCCGGATGACCGCGTGACCGGCTTCGAGCACGGCGTCGACGATTATCTGGCCAAGCCTTTCGACCCGCGGGAGCTGGCGCTGCGCATCCGCACCATCCTGCGCCGTGCCGCGCCGCCGCCGGTGGCGGATCTTTCGGGCGGGCCGGTGCAGCTCGGCATCCGCTGGTTCGATCCGCAGCGGGCGGAGCTGCGCGGGCCGGAGGGGGTGGTGCGGCTGACCGGCGGCGAACAGGCGCTGCTGCTGGCCCTCGCCCAGCGCCCGAACGAGGTGCTGAGCCGGGAGGAGATCGCGGTGGCGCTGGGCACGCCCGAGGCCGGGGAGCGCGCGATCGACGTGCAGGTCACGCGGCTGCGCCGCAAGATCGAGCCCGATCCGCGGGAGCCGCGCTTCGTGCAGACCGTGCGCCACCGCGGCTACGTGCTCCGGCCCGGCGCATGAGGGGGGGCACATGAGCCTCGCGCCGGGCGCCAAGCCGCTGCAGGCCGCGGTGCCGGTGCGGCCGGTGCGCGCCTTCGGCCAGCGCCTGCGCACCCTGCTGCCGCGCGGCCTGCTCGGCCGGTCGCTGCTGATCATCCTGCTGCCGCTGCTGATCCTGCAGGGGGTCGCGCTGCAGCTGTTCTATGGCAACCACCTCGATGTCATCTCCCGCCGCCTGGCCGGCGGCGTGGCGGGCGAGATCGGGGTGGTGATCGAGATCATGCAGCGCATGCCCGACCCCGCCGACCGGGCCTGGCTGTTCCGCGACGCCGCCTGGCGGCTGGACCTCGCCTTGGCCTTCGAGGCCGGGGCCAGCCTGGGCGTGCTGCCCGACCGCGCCGCCTCCCTGCCCCTGCTGCCGCTGGAGGACGACCTGGCGCATGCGATGGCGGAGCGGGTGCGGCGGCCCTTCGACGCCGACTGGCAATCCGACCGCCGCAGCGTGATCATCCGCATCCAGCTGCCCGACGGCGTGCTGCATGTGGAGGCGCCGCGCAAGCGCCTGTTCACCGGCACGCTCTACCTCTTCTTCATCTGGCTGGTCGGATCCTCCCTGCTGCTGTTCGGCGTCGCCGCGCTGTTCATGAAGAACCAGGTGCGCGCCATCAGGCGGCTGGCCGGCGCGGCGGAGGCCTTCGGGCTGGGCCGCGACATCGGGCTGATGAAGCCGGAGGGGGCGGCCGAGGTCCGCCAGGCCGCCAGCGCCTTCAACCGCATGCAGGACCGGATCCGCCGCTTCGTGGCCCAGCGCACGGATATGCTCGCCGGCATCAGCCACGACCTGCGCACCCCGCTGACCCGCATGCGGCTCGCGCTCGCCATGCTGCCGCACCGGGCGGAGGCGGAGGAGGATGTGGCGGCGCTGACGGAAGACGTGGAGGAGATGGAGCGGATGGTCGCCGCCTATCTCGCCTTCGCGCGCGGCGAGGCGCAGGAGCAGACCCAGCCGACCGACCTCGTCGGGCTGGTGCGCGAAGTGGCCAAGAAGGCGCGGCGCGATGGCGCGGTGGTGGTGGTGGAGGCGCCGGAGGCACTGGAACTGCCGCTGCGGCCGGATGCGCTGCGGCGCTGCCTCGCCAATCTGCTGGACAATGCCCGCAAGCATGCGCGGCGGGTCAGCGTGACGGTGGCGGAGATTCCCCGCGCCGAGGCCGGGGCCTGGGCGCAGGTGACGGTGGATGACGACGGGCCCGGCATTCCGGAGGCGCAGCGGGAGGAAGCCTTTCGCCCGTTTGCCACGCTGACGGCCGGCGGCACCGGCCTCGGCCTCGCCATCGCGCGGGACATCGCGCGCGCGCATGGCGGAGATATCGTGCTGGAGGACAGCCCGCTGGGCGGGTTGAGGGCGCGGGTGCGGCTACCGGTCTGAGTGCGCCGCCCTCTCCCCCAGGCAGGGGGAGAGGGCTTTTCGAATCAGCCGCCCTGCTTGGCGACCAGGGCCTTCACCTCGTCCATAGCCTCTGTGAAGCGCTTGTTCAGCACGCTCAGCGCCTCGGTATTGGAGTTCTGGATGAGGTCGGCGACCTCCTTCATATTCGCCACGGCCCGCTCATAGGCGGACTTCAGCAGCTCCGCCTGCTTGGCGGCGCGGGCCTGCGGGCTTTCCGTGCCGGACATGGTGCGGATGGCATCGGTCATTTCCGCCATCGAGGCCTGCAGGATCTCCATGTGCCGCCGCGCCACGGCCTGCGCGCCTTCCAGCGCCACGCGATTGGCGTTGGACAGCGCCTCCAGGTTGCGCCGCTGCGCCTCGGCCAGACCCGACATGTCGGGCATTGCCGGCATGCGGAACTCGGACAGCATGCGCATCATCTCGTCAGGCTTCATGCCAAAGCGGTCGGACATCGCAACAAGCTCCTCAGGCGCAGGGGGTCAGGGATGCGGCGGCCTATACCGGAGGCCGCAGGGCGGCAGAAGACGCAAAATGCTGCGTTGCACAAAAAAGACTTAGTCTTCTCAGGACCGCGTCTTGCAGCACGGGACCCAGGCCGGATCAGGCACCGGGATCGGGCACGGCACGGTCCCCGGGCTCGATCCGCAGGCTGCGCGCCGCCTGCTCCGCCCGGTCCAGGGCCCGGTCCAGCGCGGCCATGGTGGCGCCCATGTCCACGGACTCGTCCTTCTCCCAGGCGCGGATCGTCATCAGCCAGACGCCGACAAGTCCTGTGGCACGCAGCTTGCCCTGCAGCCCGGTCGAATCCAGCTCGGCCGCATCCAGCATCCGCTCCATGCTGCGCTGGAGGATCGGCGCCAGGGCCAAGGCCAGCACGCCGTCCCGCCGCATGTCGGAGATCAGCCGCAGCATGCCGGCGCGATGCGGCAGCAGCGCATCCACGCCGCGCATCAGCACGTCGAAGATCCGGTCCCGCGGCGTGCCGCCCTGGCCGGGCACGGTGCCGGCGGCCACGCTCTCCGCCACCGCATCGGCATGCAGCCGCAGCAGGTCGAGGCGGGAGGGGAAGCGCCGCACCAGCTCCCCGGCCGGGATGCCGGAGAGGCCAGACAGGCGGCCGGGGGTCACGCCGCGCCAGCCCTGCTCCGCGATCACGGTGAACAGGGCATCGAGCAGCTGGGTGTCGGTGGATTGCATGACCCGATGTTGGGGGCGGAAGCCCCCGGCGCCAATGGGAAATGCGTGAATTCAGCCGGCGAGTTCGCGCGACCGCGCGGTCGCCGCCGCAATGGCCTCCGAAATCGCCCGTGGCCAGGCGGCCTCCGCCATCAGCACGGCCAGGGCGCGTTCCGTGGTGCCCTTGGGGCTGGTGACATTCTTGCGGAGCTGGGCGGCGTCCTCCGGGCTTGCGGCCAGCAGGGCGCCGGAACCGGCGACGGTGGCCCGGGCCATGCGGCGGGCGAGCTCGGCGGGGATGCCTTGTTCCACCGCCGCGGCCTCCAGCAGCTCGGCCAGCAGGAAGACATAGGCCGGGCCGCCGCCGGAGACGGCGGTGACCGGGTCCAGCAGCCCCTCCTGGTCCACCCAGTCGACCTCGCCCGTGGCAGCCAGCAGCGTATCGGCCAGGCGGCGCTGGGCTGCGGAGACGCCGGGGCCGGCGAAGGCCACGGTGAAACCCTGGCGCACGGCGGCGGGGGTATTGGGCATGGCGCGCACCACGGCGGCGCCCGCCCCCAGCAGCCCCTGCATGAAGCCCACGGTCTTGCCCGCCATGATGGAGACGAAGACGGCACCGCCCCCGAAGCGGGCATAGGCGGGCAAGGTGGCCGGCGCCTCCTGCGGCTTGGTCGCCAGGATCACCGCGGCGGGGGCAAATCCTGGAGGGATCTCCGCCGGATCCCGCAGCAGGGTCGCGCCGGCGATCGGGGCGCTGGCGAAGGGGTCGACGATGATCGTCTCGCCCAGGCCGCGTTCGCGCCAGCCGGCCAGCATGGCGCCGCCCATCTTGCCGCAGCCGATGAGGAGGAGGGGGGGAAGGGTCTCGGTCATGCGGGCAGCCTTGCCGCCGCCCGCGCGCTTGGCAAGGCCGGGTTCAGGCCTCGCCGACGCAGTCCAGCATGGCGGCCTGCAGCGCCTCGGCCGGGGGCTTGCCGCCCCAGAGGACGAACTGGAAGGCGGGGAAGAAGCGCTCGCATTCGGTGATGGCGATATCGACCATGTCCTCGAGGCTCTCGGCCGAGGCGCCGGGGGCGCCGCGCAGCAGCACGGCATGACGGAACACCGGCACGCCATCCTCGCTGTCCAGGCCGAAATGGCCGATCCAGAGCTTCTCATTGGCCAGGGCCAGCAGTTCGAACAGCCGATCGCGCTTCCCGGCCGGCACCTTCAGGTCGAAGGTGCAGGAGAAATGCATGGCGCTGATCTCCTGCGACCAGGAGAAATACAGGCCGTAGTCGCACCACTTGCCCGGTGCTTCCGCTGCCATTTCGCTGTCCGACCGGCGGTCGAACACCCATTCATTGGCTGTCACGATCTGTTCCAGCACATCGAGGGGATTCGCGGATCGGTCGCGTTCCTCATATCCGACATAAGCGGACATTGCGGCACCTCCTTCGCCCGATCGGGGTGGCGCCCCTGGTAATGGGGGGCGCCTGTCCGAATCGCCACTACGGGTAGACTACGCAGGTGCGAAACGCCACCGCAAGAGTCGCATCCGTGATGCGGGCCAAAGGCTTGGCGGCCGGGGCGCCGATCCTGCCTCGGCCGCGCCCTTCAACCGCCGTCGACGGCGAGGCCGGGATCCACCGCCGGATCGGCCGCCGGGGCGGCCTGGGACAGCTTCGCCTCCAGCGCGGCGACGCGGGCTTCCAGCGCCTCCGCCTGTTCCCGGGCGCGGCGGGCCACTTCCAGCGCCGCGTCCAGGTCCTCGCGCCGCACCAGGTCCAGGCGCTGGACCATGGCCTCGATCTGCGCGCGGCCCATGGCCTCGGCCTCGGCGCGGGCGCCCGCGAGCACCGAGAAGGCGCCGCCCGCCATGCCGGCCAGGTCGTCGAAGAGGCCCCGCTTCGGGCCGTTGCCGCCGCCCGTGCTGCTGGAGCCGGTCCCGCTGGAGCCCGTGCTGCCGGGTCCGGTTTCGCTGGTCATCACGACCTCCTGCCTGATTCTGCGTGCCTTGTCCGCCCGCGATGCCGCGGCCTATACCCCGCCCGCGGCGAAATGGGAGCCGCGACGCGAAGGGACAACCGCCGATGTATGTCGTGACCGGCGGCGCCGGTTTCATCGGGTCGAACCTGGTCGCCGCACTCTGTGACCGGGGCGAGGAGGTCCTGGTGGTGGACCGGCTGCGGGATGGCGTGAAGTGGCGCAACCTGGCGCATCACGGCATCGCCGGCATTCTGGCCCCGGACCAGCTGCCCGATTTCTGGAAAAGCCAGCCCAAGGTCACCGCCGTGCTGCATATGGGGGCGATCAGCGCCACCACGGCGACCGATGGCGACCTGGTGGCGGCCACCAACCTGGCCCTGCCGCTGGCGCTCTGGGCGGAATGCGCGGCGCGCGGCATCCCCTTCATCTACGCCTCCTCCGCCGCCACCTATGGCGACGGCGCCCTGGGCTTTGCGGATGACGAGAGCGCGGCTGCGCTGGCGGCGCTGCGGCCGCTCAACCTCTATGGCTGGTCGAAGCTGGCCTTCGACCGGCGCGTCGCGGATATGCTGGCCCGCGGCTACCCGGCGCCGCCGCAATGGGCAGGCTTGCGCTTCTTCAACGTCTATGGGCCGAACGAATACCACAAGGGCCGCATGGCCAGCGTGGTCTTCCATAAATTCCATGAGGTTGCGCGGGGTGAGCCGGCGCGGCTGTTCCGCTCCGACCGCCCCGACTATGCCGATGGCGCGCAGATGCGCGACTTCGTGCATGTGGATGATTGCGTGGCGGCGATGCTCTGGCTGCTGGACCACCCGAAGGTCAGCGGCCTGTTCAATATCGGCTCCGGCCAGGCGCGCAGCTTCGTCGACCTGATCCGGGCGATGTTCGCCGGCCTCGGCCAGAACGCCCGCATCGAATTCATCGACATGCCGCCGGACCTGCGCGGGAAATACCAGTATTTCACGGAAGCCCCGATGGCGAAGCTGCGCGCGGCCGGATTCGACCGGGCGCCCACGACGCTGGAGGACGGCGTCGGCCGCTACGTGCGGGACTTTTTGCTGAACCCCGACCCGCACCGGTGACCTGATGTTCGTGATCGCCTTCCCCGTCATCGACCCGGTGCTGATCGAGATCGGCCCCTTCGCGCTGCGCTGGTATGCGCTGGCCTATATCGCCGGCATCGTGCTGGGCTGGATGCTGGCGCGGCGGCTGGTGGCGCTGGCCCCGGTCGCGGCCAGCCGGGAACAGCTGGACGACTTCGTCACCTGGACCACCCTCGGCATCATTCTGGGCGGGCGGCTCGGCTATGTGCTGTTCTACCGACCCGGCTACTACATCTCCGCGCCGTGGGAGGCGCTGTATGTCTGGCAGGGGGGCATGTCCTTCCATGGCGGCATGCTGGGCGTCATCGTCGCGGCGCTGTGGTTCTGCCGGCGCCAGGGGCTGCCGGCGCTGCGCTTCGGGGACCGGGTGGCGCCGGTGGTGCCGATCGGGCTCGGGCTGGGGCGGCTGGCGAATTTCATCAATGGCGAGCTCTGGGGGCGCGTGACCGAGGTGCCCTGGGCCATGGTCTTCCCGACCGGCGGGCCGGAGCCGCGACACCCCAGCCAGCTCTATCAGGCGGCGATGGAGGGCGTGCTGCTCTTCGTCGCGCTGAATATCCTGGTCCGCATCCCCGGCATCCGGGAACGCGAGGGTTTTGTGACCGGCGCCTTCCTGGCGCTCTATGGGCTGGCCCGCTTCGTGGGTGAGTTCTTCCGGCAGCCGGATGCGCATCTCGGCTTCCTGTTTGCCGGCGCCACCATGGGCCAGCTTCTGTCGCTGCCGATGATCCTGGTGGGTGCGGCGCTGATGCTGCGGGCCCGCCGCCCCGGCTGATGGAGCGGCTCGACCATTTCATGGCGCGGGCCATCGCCGCCTACTACGCGCGGCCTGCCTCCCCCTTCGGCCGGGCCGGCGACTTCACCACCGCGCCCGAAATCTCCCAGGCTTTCGGGGAAGTGCTGGGCGGCTGGGCGGCGGTGAGCTGGGAGCTGATGGGCCGCCCCCACCCCGTGCTGCTGGTCGAGGTGGGTCCCGGCCGCGGCACGCTGATGGCCGATGCGCTGCGGGCGGTGGGCGAGGTGGCCGCCCCCTTCCGGGCGGCACTGCGGCTGCATCTGGTCGAGACCTCGCCCGCCCTGCGGGAGCAGCAGCGCCGCATGCTGGGGGATGCGGTGGCGGACTGGCACGAGGACCTGGCCACCCTGCCCGCCGGCCCCATGCTGCTGATCGGCAACGAGTTCCTGGACGCCCTGCCGATCCGGCAGTTCATCCGCCGCGATGGCGGCTGGCGCGAACGCCATGTGGCAGAGGGCCGCTTCGTCGAAGAGCCCACGGAGATGGCGCTGCCCACCGAGGCGCCGGAGGGCGCGGTGCAGGAGGTGGGCGAGGCCGCGCAGGCCGTGGCGGCGCAGCTCGCCCGGCGGCTGGCGACGCAGGGTGGCGCGGCGCTGTTCCTCGACTACGGCCCGGCGGAGTCCGGCTTCGGCGAGAGCCTGCAGGCGGTGCGGGGGCAGGCCACCGGCCTCGACCCGCTGGCGGATCCCGGAAGCGCCGACCTGACCGCCCATGTGGATTTCGCCGCCCTCGCCCGCACCGCCCGCGCGCAGGGCGCTGCCGCGCAGGGGCCGCTGCCGCAGGGGCTGTTCCTGCAGCGCCTGGGCCTGATGACCCGCGCCGCCATGCTGGCCCGCGCCCGGCCACGCCTGGCCGGGGAAATCCTGTCCGGTGCCGAGCGGCTGGTCGCGGCGGAGGGAATGGGCCGGCTGTTCAAGGTGCTGGCCCTCTGCGACCCTCGCCTGCCCACCCTGCCAGGATTCGAATCCGCATGACCCCCGGCTTCCTGACGGCCGATCTGGGCCTGCCGCATGGCTTCTTCACGCGGGAGGGCGGCGTGTCCCGCGGCGCCTATGCCACGTTGAACTGTTCCCTCTCCGGGCAGGATGATCCGGAGGCGGTGCGCCGGAACCGCTTGGCCTGCGCCGGCGTGCTGGGGGCGCAGGAAATGCTGGGCCTGGTGCAGGTGCATGGCGTGGCGGTGGCCGATGCGCGCCCGGGCTGGACCGACGCCACCCGCCCCACCGCCGATGCGCTGGTGACGAACCGCCCCGGCCAGGCGATCGGCGTGCTGACCGCCGATTGCGCGCCCGTGCTCTTCGCCGACCGCCAGGCGGGCGTGGTCGGTGCCGCCCATGCCGGCTGGCGCGGCGCCGTGGCCGGCGTGCTGGAATCCACCATCGCCGCCATGGAAGGCCTCGGGGCGAAGCGGGAGAATATCGAGGCGGTGGTGGGCCCCTGCATCGGGCAGGCGAGCTACGAGGTCGGCCCCGACCTGCGGGAGGCCGTCCTGGCCCAGAACGCCGCGTCGGCGCGCTTCTTCGCCGCCGGCCGGCGGGACGATCGCTGGCAGTTCGACCTGGCCGGCTATTGCCAGGCCCGCCTGGCCGCCGCCGGCCTCGCCCGCGCCGAGGCGCTGTTCCAGGACACGCTGGCCCAGGAAGGGCGCTTTTTCAGCCATCGGCGGCGGACGCTGTCTGGCGGCGGTCCGCTGGGCCACCAGCTTTCCGCTATCGCTATCCCTGGGTGAGCCAATGCCCTACGTCGTCATGTTCATGGTCCTGATGGTGCTCACCCTGCTGGTCTCCTGTGTCTTCGCCTAGCCGCCGGCTGCTGCTGCTGGCGCCGCTCGCGCTCGCCGCCTGCACCGGGCTGCCGCAGCCCTTCCGGGGCCGTCCGGGCGCCGTGGCGCGCCGTCTGCGCATGCCGCCGGGCTATCGCGTGGCGGTGCCGAATTCCACACAGCTGCTGCTGACGGATGCCGATTCGGCCAGCCTCTCCCGCGCCCTGGCGGAGGCGCTGGTGGCGAATGAGGTGCCGGCCGTGGCCGGCCCAGCCCTGCCGCTGGACTGGCAGCTGGTGCTGGCGGCGGAGCGGGAGGGCGGCCAGGTGGTGCCGCGCTACGCGCTGCGGGATGCCGATGGCCGGGCGCTGGGCATGCTGGTGGGCCAGCCGGTGCCGGCGCGGGACTGGGCCGAGGGTGGCGAAGCCCTGCACGCCCGCATCTCCGGCGAGGTCGCGCCCCAGCTCGCCACGCTGGTGGGCCGGATCGATGCGCAGCGCCGCACCGGGGATGAACGCGCCTCCGGCAGCGGGCCGCCCGTGCTGCGGCTGCTGCCGGTGCGCGGTGCCCCGGGCGACGGAAATCGGAGCCTGACCGCCCGCATGCGGGACAGCCTGGCCGGCCTGGGTTTCCGGGTGCAGGAGGAGGCGGAGGGCGCGCAATTCGCGGTGCAGGGGGAGGTCACCATGGCCCCCTCCGGCCGCGGCCAGCAGCGCGTCGAGATCGTCTGGGTCGTCTCCCGCCGCGATGGCGAGGATCTGGGCCGCGTGCTTCAGCTGAACGAGGTGCCGACGGGCACGCTTGGCGGGCTCTGGGGCGATGTCGCCTATGTGGTGGCGGAGGAAGCCTCCGGCGGCATCCGGGACGTGGTCTTCAATGCCGGCGGCTTTCCGACCGCGGCTACGCCCGGGCCGACTGCGGCCACGCCCGGGGCAAGCCCCGCCGCGGCGCCGGCGCCCTGATCGGCCGGGCGGGGCGGCCATGCGTGGCCGTCATCCGCCCGCGATGGACACCATAACGTCACGTTGCTACCAAGCGCCGCACCGGCCGCGGGAGTCTTCCACGGCGCCGCCTTTTTTTCGTACTCCTTCCCCCGGGGTTCGCGCTCGCCATGAAGATCATCGCCTGCAACAGCAACCGCCCGCTTGCCGAGGCGGTGGCATCGGCGCTGGGCATCCCGCTGACCCAGGCGTCCGTGCGGCGCTTCGCCGACATGGAGATCTTCTGCGAGATCCATGAGAATGTCCGCGGCGAGGATGTCTTCGTGGTGCAGTCCACGAGCTACCCCGCGAACGACAACCTGATGGAACTGCTGATCATGCTGGACGCGCTGAAGCGCGGCAGCGCGCGGCGCATCACGGCGGTCATTCCCTATTTCGGCTATGCGCGGCAGGACCGGAAATCGGGCCCCCGCACGCCGATCTCCGCCAAGCTGGTGGCGAACCTGATCACCGCGGCGGGCGCCAACCGCGTGCTGACCATGGATCTGCACGCCGCGCAGATCCAGGGCTTCTTCGATATCCCCGTGGACAACCTCTTCGCCGCCCCGCTTTTCGCCCGCGACATCCAGGAGCGTTTCGCCGGCCGCGACCTGATGGTCGTCTCGCCGGATGTCGGCGGCGTGGTGCGCGCGCGGGCGATCGCGGCGCGCATCCACACCGACCTGGCCATCATCGACAAGCGCCGCCCGCGGGCCGGCGTTTCCGAGGTGATGAACGTGATCGGCGAGGTGGAGGGCCGCGACTGCATCCTGGTGGACGATATCGTCGATTCGGGCGGCACGCTGGTGAATGCGGCGGAGGCGCTGCTGAAGAACGGCGCCAAGTCGGCCAGCGTCTATGTGACGCATGGTGTCTTCTCGGGCGGCGCGGTGGCACGCGTCGGCGCCGCGCAGATCGAGCATATGGTGGTCACGGACAGCATCCTGGCCACGGAAGCGGTGCGGGTTTCGCGCAATATCAAGCAATTGACCATCGCCCAGCTGCTGGCCGAGGCAATGAAGCGGATCAGCGAGGAATCCTCGGTCAGTTCGCTGTTCAACTGAGACCTTTCGTCGCAGACCTCCCGAAACTCGCCATGGTTTGGCGCCGTTTGCGGACATGATCCCGGCCTTGACTGGGCATCCTGACCGCAGGGAGTGATCCGTCATGGACCGCCGACGTTTTCTTTTCGCCAGCCTGGCCGGTGCGCTTGGCAGCGCGCTCGGTGCCGGTGCCGCCAGCGCCGCCAGCCGCACCTCGCCGCCGGAGGCACCGTCCCCGCAGGCCGAGCCGGCCATCCTCACCGAGGCCGAGGTCGAGGAGCTGCTGACCGAGGCGCAATGGGGGCCGCCGCCCGGGTATCGTCGCGGCCGGGGGCGGCAGCGCTGCTGGGTGGAACGGCGGCGCATCCGCTACCGCGACCGCTACGGCTATATCCGCACCCGCTGGGTGAACCAGCGCGTCTGCCGCTGAGGCAGCCGGGGGGTCTGCGCCCCCCCGGGACCGTCAGGCCGGCGCGAACATCGGCATGGGCGCGCCGGGCCCGCCTTCGGCATCCTGCGTCGGCTTGAAGACCACGCGCACCCTCATGCCGATGCGGATCTCCTCGAAGGCGCAATCGACGATATTGGTGAAGAGGCGCGGCCCCTCGTCCAGCTCGACATAGGCGCAGGCATAGGGCTCCGCGACCCGCATCACCGTGTAGCTGTAGATGGTGCCGAGGCCGCTCGCCGGGACGAGCTCCACATTCGGCGAGAGGGTGAAGGGAGAGGCGCCGCGCGGGTAGAAGAAGTGCTTTTGCGTGTCGCGGCACAGGCCGAGCATCAGCCTTCCCTCCCCCGCCGCATCCCAGAAGGGCTTGGTCGAGGCGTCGATCACCGGCGCGGCGATGATGCGTTCGGACATGGCGCTCACTCCCTTTCCATGATGAGCGTGGCGCTGCCGTGCCGATGGCCGAGCAGCCCGCCCGTGCCATGCGCCAGCGCCAGGCCGCAATCGGGCACCTGCACGGCCGGATGGGCCTCGCCGCGCAGCTGCCGCACCGCCTCGATCACCTTGGTCATGCCGCCGCGATTGGCGGGATGATTGTTGCAGAGCCCGCCGCCATCCGTGTTGAAGGGCAGCCTGCCAACGCCGGAGATCAGGTTGCCGTCGCGCACGAATTTTCCTCCGTCGCCCTTCGCGCAGAAGCCGAGGTCTTCCAGCTGGATCAGCACGGTGATGGTGAAGCTGTCATAGATGCTGGCGTAGCGGATGTCGGCGGGCGTCACGCCGGCTTCCGCGAAGGCGCGGGCGCCGGAGAAGCGGGCGCCGGAGAAGGTCAGGTCGGGGTAGCCGCCGAACTGGCCCTTTATCGATTCCCCGGTGCCGCGCACCGTGACGATGGGGCGCTTCAGGCTGCGGGCGATTTCGGGACGGGCGACGATCAGGGCGCCGCCACCGTCCGAAATAACGCAGCAGTCCAGGCGATGCAGCGGGTCCGCCACCATGGGCGAATTCACCACCTCCTCCACCGTCACCGGCTTCTTCAGCATCGCATGGGGATTGTGCTGGGCGTGCTGGCTGGCGGCGACCTTGATCCAGGCCAAGTCCTCGCTGGTGGTGCCGTATTCGTGCATGTGCCGCATGGCGCAGAGCGCATAGCTGCCGGCGACGGTGCGGCCCATCGGGATCTCGAAGGGATCGTCCGGCACGGTGGCGTTCTGGGCCCGCGCCCCGGTGCCGGTGGCCTGCCCCTCGCTGCGCGGACGGCCGGCGAGCGTGATCAGCGCGATATTGCAGCGGCCGAGCGCGATGGCGGCCGCCGCATGGGCGACATGGGCGAGGTAGGAGCTGCCGCCGATATCGGTGGAATCGACATGGCTCAGCCGGTCGAGGCCGAGATAGTCGGCCATGGCCAACGGGCCCATGCCGGGGGCGTCGCCGGCGCAGAAATAGCCGTCGACATCCGCCTTGGTCAGCCCGGCATCCTCCAGCGCGCCGAAGGCGACCTCCGCATGCAGCTGGGCCACGGATTTGTCCGGTGCCTTGCGGGTGGGGTGTTCGAAGGCGCCGACGATGCAGGCGCGGCCGCGAAGGCTCATCCGGGGGGTGTTCCTGGCGTTGTTCAGGGCCAAACCTGCCGCCGCCGGCGCCGCGCGTCCAGCATCGCCGCCGGCCAAGGATGCGCTATGCTGGCCAGATCGAGGGGAGGCGAGAGATGGATATCACGCCGCAACAGACCATCATCAGCACGGCCAATGCCGGCTACATGTCCGGCTTCGGCAATGGCTTCGAGACGGAGGCGCTGCCCGGCGCCCTGCCCGTCGGCCGCAATTCGCCACAGCGCTGCGCCTATGGGCTCTATGCCGAGCAGCTTTCGGGCAGCCCCTTCACGGCGCCCAGGGCGAGCAATGCGCGGTCCTGGCTGTATCGCATCCGACCGACCGTGGCGCATATCGGCCGCTTCGCGCCGCGCGATGCCGGCCTGTGGCGCAGTGCACCCTGTGCCGAGGAGACCGGCCTGCCGATCCAGCCGCTGCGCTGGGACCCGCTGCCGATTCCGGCCAGCGGCGAGACATTCCTCACAGGCATGCGGACCATCACCACCTGCGGCGATGCGGCATCCCAGACCGGGATGGCGGCCAGCATCGCATTGGTCACGCGCAGCATGGTGGACGAGACCTTCTGGAATTCGGACGCCGAGATGCTGGTGATTCCGCAGCAGGGACGGCTGCGCTTTCGCACCGAATTCGGCGTGGTCGACGTGGCGCCGGGCGAGGTCGCGGTGATGCCGCGGGGCGTCAAGTTCCGCGTGGAGCTGTTCAACGAGGAACCGGCGCGGGCCTATGTCTGCGAGAATTATGGCGGCGCCTTCACCCTGCCGGAGCGCGGCCCGATCGGCGCCAATTGCCTGGCCAATCAGCGCGACTTCTTGTCACCCGTCGCGGCCTATGAGGATGTGGAGCGACCCCAGCTCGTCGTGGTGAAATGGGGCGGGCAGCTGTGGCAGGCGGAGATCGCGCATTCGCCGCTGGATGTGGTGGCCTGGCACGGCAACTACGCGCCCTACAAATACGATCTCTCCCGATTCTCCCCGGTGGGGCCGCTGCTCTTCGACCACGCGGATCCCTCGATCTTCACGGTGATGACGGCGCCATCGGAGACGCCGGGCACCGCGAATATCGACTTCGTGCTGTTCCCGGAGCGCTGGATGGTGGCGGAAAACACCTTCCGGCCGCCCTGGTACCACATGAACCTGATGAGCGAGTTCATGGGCCTGATCCTCGGCCAGTATGACGCGAAGCCGCAGGGTTTCGTGCCGGGCGGATTCAGCCTGCACAACTGCATGCTGCCGCATGGGCCGGATGCGGAGGCCTTCGAGAAGGCGAGCACGGTGGAACTCGCGCCGCACAAGCTGGCCAATACCATGGCCTTCATGCTGGAGACGCGGCTGCCGCAGCGGGTGACGGCCTATGCCGCCGGCGTGGCGCAGCGGCAACCTGACTACGAGGCCTGCTGGGCGGGCCTGGTGAAGAAATTCGATCCGACGCGGCGGTGACCTTGATGCTGGATGCGACCCATGATGCGGCACGGCGCAGCCGCGTCGCCTCGGCCAATGGCCATGCGGATTTTCCGATCCAGAATTTGCCACTGGGTGTGTTTTCCCCGCCCGGTGCGGGGAAGCGCGCTGGGGTGGCCATCGGCGACAGCATTTTGGAGCTCGCCAGCGCGCCGCTGAAGGGCGTCGCCGCCGATGCGGTCGCCGCGATGGCGGATGGCACGCTGAACGGCTTCTTCGCCATGGGCGCCGCGCCGCGCCAGGCCTTGCGCGCGCAGCTCTTCGAACTGCTTGCGGAGGGCAGCGATGCGCCGCTGGAACTGCACGAGGCCAAGGACTGCACGCTGCACCTGCCCGCGCGCGTCGGCGACTACACGGATTTCTACGCCGGCATCCAGCACGCCACCAATGTCGGCGCGCTGTTCCGGCCGGACCAGCCGCTGATGCCGAACTACAAGCACGTCCCCATCGCCTATCACGGCCGCGCCAGCTCCATCGTGCCGTCCGGCACCGCGCTGCGTCGGCCGAAGGGGCAGCGCAAGCCCGCGGCCGAGACCACGCCCAGCTTCGGGCCGAGCCGCAACCTGGATTACGAGCTGGAGCTCGGCATCTGGATCGGGCCGGGCAATGCGCTGGGGGAGCCGATTCCGATCGCGCAGGCGGCGGGACATATCGCAGGCTTCTGTCTGCTGAACGACTGGTCCGCGCGCGATATCCAGGGCTGGGAATACCAGCCGCTCGGCCCCTTCCTGGCCAAGAATTTCGGCTCGACCATCAGCCCATGGGTGGTGACGCCGGAGGCGCTGGCGCCCTTCCGGGTCGCGCAGCCGCCGCGAGCGGCAGGCGATCCGAAGCCGATGGACTATCTCTGGGACGAGGCGGATCAGGCGGCGGGCGCGCTGGCATTGGAGCTGGAAGTCTGGCTCACCGTGCCGGGCGAGGCGCCGCATCGCCTTTCCACCAGCGATGCGCGTGGCCTGTACTGGACGCCGGCGCAGATGGTGGCGCACCACAGCTGCGGCGGCTGCAACCTGCAACCGGGCGACCTCTTCGGCACGGGCACGATTTCGACCGCCACGGGCTATGGATCGCTGCTCGAAATCACCGCGGGCGGGCGCCAGCCCATCACCTTGCCATCCGGCGCGACGCGGCGTTTCCTGGAAGACGGCGACAGCATCACGCTGCGCGCCCGTGCCCGCCGCGACGGCTTTGCCAGCATCGGCTTCGGCGATTGCAGCGGCACCATCATGGCCGCGGCCTGAGGGAGAGAATCATGTCCGACCGACCGAAGAAGGTCGAGTTTCGCGAGGAAGGTCCGCGCGAAGGCTTCCAGATCGAGAAGACGATCTTTCCCCTGGCGGAGCGCGTGAAGCTGGTGGAGGCGCTGGCGGAGACGGGGCTGCACCACATCCAGGTGGCGAGCTTCGTCAGCCCCAAGCACGTGCCGCAGATGGCGGACAGCGCGGAATTCTTCGCCGCCATCCGCAGGAAGCCGGGCGTGCACTACACCGGCCTCTGGCTGAACGAGCAGGGTTTTGCACGGGCCCGCGCCACGGGGCATGTGGACCTGCAGGGCAAGATTTCGCTCTATGCCTCGGACGCCTTCGCGCAGCGCAACAACCGCTGCTCGGCGGTGGAGATGGCGGAACGACAGAAGGGCTGGCTCGACCTCTATGCCGAGGCCGGCGTGAAGCCGGACTACGCCATCATCATGGCCGCCTTCGGCTGCAATTATGAGGGCGATATCCCGCCGGAACGCGTGGTGGCGCTCGCGCGCTATGCCCAGGACATCTGCGCCGAGCGTGGCGAGAAACTGCCGCAGATCTTCCTCGCGGACACGATGGGCTGGGGCAATCCGGAGCAGACGCGGCGGCTGGTCGGCATGGTGCGGGATGCGCTGCCGGATGTGCGGATCGGGCTGCATCTGCACGACACGCGCGGCCTCGGCACCGCCAATGTGCTGGCGGCGCTGGAGATGGGCGTGGACCTCTTCGACAGCAGCGTGGCCGGCCTCGGCGGCTGCCCCTTCGCCGGGCATGGCGATGCCGGCGCGGCGGGGAATGTGTGCACGGAGGACCTGGTCTTCCTGTGCCAGGAACTCGGCATCGAGACCGGCATCGACCTGGAGGCGCTGGTGGAATGCGCGCTGATGGCCGAACGCCTGATCGGCCGCCGGCTGAACGGCCGCGTCATGCATGCGGGGAGCCTGGCGAAGTATCGGGCGAAGCAGGGCCTCGCGGCGTGAAGCCACTGGATGGCGTGAAGGTCGTCGAGATCGGCCAGGTTTTCGCGGGCCCCTATGCCGGCGCGATCCTGGCGGATCTCGGCGCCGATGTGATCAAGGTGGAGAAGCCGCAGGGCGGCGACGATGCGCGGCAGATGGGCCGCGATTTCCGGCGCGGCGATGCGCTGGTCTTTCACGAGTTCAACCGCGGCAAGCGCAGCGTGGCACTGGACCTGAAATCCGCCGAGGGCATGGCGGCGCTCCATGCGCTGCTCGAACAGGCCGATATCCTGCTGCACAATATGCGCCCCGGCGTGCCGGAATCGCTGGGCCTCGGCGGGGCCGAAACCACGGCGCGGCATCCGCGCCTGATCTATTGCGAGATGGGCGCCTTCGGCCATCGCGGACCGATGAAGGACCATGGCGGCTATGAGCCGCTGCTGCAGGCTTTTTCCGGCCTCTCCTCCATCACCGGCGAGCCGGGCGGCAAGCCGGTGCGGATGGGCGCGAGCGTGGTGGACCAGGGCACCGGCATGTGGACGGTGATCGGCGCGCTGGCGGCCCTGCGGCAGCGGGAGGCGACGGGGCGCGGCTGCGTCATCAACACCTCGCTCTTCGAGACCGCCTTCGCCTGGGCCAATCAGAAGGTTTCCGCCTTCGTGAATCTCGGCGAGCAGCCGGTGCGGCATGCCTCGGGCCATCCGGGCTTCGTGCCCTATGAGGCCTTCGACGCGTCCGACTCCCCGCTGCTGGTCTGCTGCGGCAATGATCGGCTGTTCGGAAAGTTTGCCCGCGTGCTGGGCCGTGCGGAATGGCCCGCCGATCCGCGCTTCGTCACCAACCGCGACCGGCTGGCGAACCAGCACAGGCTGCTGCCGATGATCCGCGAGATCATGCGCACGAAGCGCCGCGTGGAGTGGCTCGGCGTGCTGGTGGAGGCCGGCGTGCCCTGCGCGCCGATCAACACAATTGCGGAAATGCTGGCGGAGCCGCAGGCGGCGGCGATGCAGATGCTGGCCACGCCGCCGGGCGAGGATTTTGCCGTGGTCGCCACGCCGATCAGCTTCGACGGGGTGCGCCCCCTGCCGCCGCGCGGTACGCCGCGGCTTGATGAGCATGCGGGGGCGCGCTTCAGCCCAGCGCCTTCGGCGCGCTGACTTCGGCACGGGCGCGGGCGTAGTCCCGCAGGAAGGCCAGCACCCGCGCATGGCTGTCCGTGCCGGGATCATGCCGCCCGGCGCGGATCTCCGCGGCCAGCGCGGCCAGGTCGGCCTCCACCAGCGGCGGTGCGGCGGCCTGGCGCAGCGCCAGAGCGATGGCGGCCGCGACCATGCGGGCGGCGATCGCCTTCTCCGGCGGCAGGGCAGGCAGCAGTTCCTGCAGCACCACATCCCGCGCCGTGGCGAGCAGGTCCGCAGCGTCCGGCTTTTCCTGCATCACAGCGCCTCCGCCATCGCCAGCACGTCCCATTCCAGCTCCGGCACCATATGGCCGGTCAGCGCGAGTTCCAGGCTGCGTTCCTGGCCGGAGAGGTGGCGCGCCGCCTGGTCGGCCGCGATGACGGCCCAGCGGATGGTCGCCAGCAATTCCCACCAGGGCAGCCGCGCCGCATCCACGGGCCGGCCATAGCCGGCCAGGAAGGCCTCGCGTGGGCCGATGCCACCGGCCTCCTGCGCCACCTGCCCGAAGCGCCAGCACTTTGCGCAGAACCAGCCGAGATCGGCATGCGGATCGCCCCAGCCGGCGAATTCCCAATCCAGCACCGCAGTGACGCCCTGCCCATCCAGCATGACATTGCCGGTGCGGAAGTCATTATGGCACAGCACCGGCGGCAGGGGCGCGGGCGCCTTGCGTTCCAGCGCGCGCAGCCCCCATTCCAGCACCGGCCGCGGCGTGCCGGCGGCGTCCAGCCGGGCGCGCAAGGCTGCAATGGCGGCCAGCGCCGCATCGGCCGGCGGATCGCCGAGGAAAGCGAGATCCGCGCGGGGTGGCCGGATGGAATGGATGCGGGCCAGTTCGCGCCCCAGCGCCGCCACGCAGGCCTCCCGCCCGCCGCCGAGCGTCGCGTCCTTCACCACGCGATGCGGCGCGGCCACGCCCTCCACACGCGCCATGACGAAGAAGGGCCGGCCGATCACGGCCGTGTCCTCGCAGAGGAAGAGCGGTTCCGGCACCGTCACGCCGGCGTCGCGAGCCGCGCGCAACAGGCGAAACTCCTGCGGCCGCGTGTGGCTGACGGCGAGCACCGCCGGCGCATCCGTGCGCAGCACCCAGCGCTGGGGCGCGCCCGAAACCTCCACATCCAGCGCCCAGTTCTGCTGGATGGCGCCGCCCGAAAGCCGCGTCAGCGCGGTGAGGCGCAGCGCGTCATCGCCTGCCGCTTGCGCCAGCCAGCCGCGCAGCGCCGCCTCATCCATGCGCGCCCCATGCAAAAAAGTCGCGACCCTCGCGGCGCAGGAAATTCGCCAGCACCATGCGGTGCACCTCGCTCGCGCCATCCACCAGGCGCGCCTGGCGGGCGTAGCGGTACATCCATTCCACCGGCGTGTCCTTGGAATAGCCGCGCGCGCCGAGCAGTTGCAGCGCCGTGTCGACGGATTTGTGCAGCGCATCGGCGACGACGATCTTGGCCATCGAGACCTCCTTCCGCGCGAAGCCGCCCTGGTCCAGCACCCAGGCCGCCTTCATGGTCAGCAGCCGCCCGATCTCCAGCTCCATCGCCGCCTGTCCCACGAGCCCCTGCACGCTCTCACGGTCGATCAGCTTCTGGCCGAAACTCTGCCGCTCCGCGATGCGCGCCATCGCAATCTCCAGCGCGCGCCGCCCCATGCCCAGCCAGCGCATGCAATGCGTCAGCCGCGCGGTGCCGAGGCGGATCTGCGTCAGCTTCAGCCCGTCGCCGACGCCCATCAGCACATTCTCGTCGGGGATCTCCAGGCCGTCGAATTCGATCTCGCAATGCCCGCCATGCTCCTCCGGCCCCATGATCGGGATGCGGCGGATGATGCGCCAGCCCGGCTGGTCCGCATGGAACAGGAAGCAGGTCAGGCCCTTGCGATCGTCGTCGCTGGTGCGGGCAATCAGGAGAAAATGCTTCGATTCACCGGCGCCGGTGATGTAGTGCTTGCGCCCGGTCACCCGCCAGCCGCCCTGCACCTTCTCTGCGCGGGTGTAGGTGAGCGAGGGATCGCTGCCGCAGCCATCGGGCTCCGTCATCGCGAAGCTGGACTGCACATCGCCGTCGACGATGGGCTGCAGCCAGCGCGCCTTCTGGGCCTCCGTCGCCACCTTCTCCAGCACGATCATATTGCCGTCGTCGGGCGCCGCGCTGTTGAAGACGACGGGGCCGAAGATGGAGCGGTTCATCTCCTCGTAGCAGGCCGCCATGCCGACCACGGACAGGCCGCCGCCGCCGCGGTGCTTCGGCATCTGCAGCGCCCAGAGGCCCGCCGCCTTCGCCTCCGCCCGCATCCGCCGCAGCACATCCGGGTGGATGTTCTCGTGTTCGTCGTAATTCGCGCGGTCGGCCTCCAGAGGGATCAGCTTCGTGTCGACGAAATCCCGCACCCGCATCCGGATGGCGTCGATCTCGGGCGGCAGGGCGAAATCCATGCGGGGTCTGTCCTAGAGGCTGTTGATGGAATGGCCGCCATCGACGGTCAGCACGCTGCCCGTCATATGCGCCCCGGCTTCCGAGGCCAGCAGCAGCAGCGGCCCGCTCAGATCCTCCACCGTGCCGAGGCGACGCTGCGGAATCCGCTTCACCAGCGCCTGGCCGGCCTCGGTCTCGAAGAAGCCCGCATTGATCTCTGTGGCGATATAGCCGGGCGCCAGCGCATTCACGCGGATGCGGTGCCGGGCGAGTTCCACCGCCATCTGCCGCGTCAGCTGGATCAGCCCCGCCTTGGCGGCGGAATAGCCGGCGACGCCTGGAATCACGCGGCTGCCGAGGATGGAGGCGATGTTGACGATCGAACCGCCCTGCCCCGCCGTCACCATGGCGCGCGCCACGGCCTGAGCCACCAGGAAGGCACCGCGCAGGTCCACCTGCATCACCTGGTCCCAATCCGCTGCGCTATGGTCCAGGAAGGGGCGCGTCGCGGCGATGCCGGCATTGTTCACCAGGATGCCCGGCGGGCCCAAGCGTGCCGCGACCTGGTCCAGCGCCGCGGCGATGCTGGCCGGCTCCGTGACGTCCAGGGCCACGGCCATGGCACCCTCGCCGAGTTCCGCGACCAGCCCCGCCACCGCATCCGGCCGCCTTGCCGCCAGCACCACCCGTGCTCCGGCACCGTGCAGGATGCGCGCGAAATGCCGGCCGAAGGCGCCCGAGGCACCCGTCACCAACGCCACTCGTCCCGCCAGGGAAAAGATCATCGCCTGCCCCATCGGCCGCCGCGCCAGGATGCTATGGCCCGGGCAGCAGCTTGCGAAGCTCGGCCAGCACCGCATCCATGTCGAGCGGCTTGGGGAAAAGTGCGACCGGCCCCTCACCCTCTCGCCCGAAGGCATTGGCGCCGCCGGCCGGCGCATAGCCGGTCATCACCACCACGGGCAGGCCGGGCCGGGCAGCGCGCAGCGCGCGGATCAGGCCGGAGCCATCCAGCCTCGGCATGCGAAGGTCGGTCAGCAGCAAATCGGGCGGTTCCCGGTCCGCGGCTTCCAGCGCCGCCTGGCCATCGGGGGCCAGCACCACCTCGTAGCCGGCCCTTACCAGCTCGTCCTCGATCGCCATGGCGGCGAGGCCTTCATCCTCGGCAACCAGGATGCGCCAGGTCATCGGATTGTCGCCGCTCCCTCTGCCGGCTGACCCGCCATGGGCGCGAGTGCGAGCCGCATGCTGAACAGCGCGCCACCCTCCGGCAGGTTCCGCGCCTCGATCCTTCCCCCCATGCCGCGCGCCACGGCCGACGCCAGCGGCAGGCCAAGCCCGCTGCCGCGACCAGGTTCGCGTGTGGTGAAGAAGGGGTCGAAGATCGCATCGCGCAAGGCCTCCGGCACGCCGGTGCCGGTATCCGCCACATCCAGCACGGCCTCGCCCGCCTCCTCCCGCAAGGTCAGGACGATGCGCATCGGCGCCTCGGGATCGCCACTCCGCCGCGCCAGCACCGCATCCCGGGCATTGGCGAGTAGTTGCAACACAGCCTGTTCCAGCCGCGCCGGAACACCCTGCACCGGTAGGGAGGAGGCCTTGCTGTGCAGGGCGAAGTCCAGCCCCTCCGCGGCATATTGGCGCATGGCCAGGCGCAGCGCGTCGGCGGCGGTGACCGCCGCATCGAAGGGCTGGGGCGTGCCTTCCTCCTCCCCGGGCAAAGCCCGGATGCGGGTGACCAGGTCGCCTGCCCGGCGCAATTGCCCCTCGATGATGCCGAGAGCATGGCTCAGGCGCGCGGCGCTGTCCTGGGGCGACATCCCCTCCGCCACCGCGCGCGCATTGCGGGTCCAGAGGATGGCGGCGTTCAGCGGCTGGCTGGTCTCATGCGCCAGGCCCGCGCACATGGTGCCGATCGTGGCAAGTCGTGCGCTCTGCAGCAGATCGGCCTGCAGCCTGCGGGTCATGGTGATATCCCGCGCGGAGCCCAGCAGCCGCTCCACCTGACCCTCCGGTCCCTCCATCGGCACCAGGATCGTCTGCCAGACCCGCCAGCCGGCCGGCGTCTCCGCCTCGGTGACATATTCGACCGGCCGCCGTGCCTCGACGGCTTGGTGCCAATGGGGCAGCAGGCTGGCGAGCAGGCCGGGCGGCAGGACCTCCGCCATGTCGCGGCCACGGATGCTGGCGCCGGCGATTCCATAGAGCCGCTCGAAGGCCGGGTTGACGGCTTCAGCCGTGAAATCGCCGCGCGGGCCGGGGCGCAGGACGAAAAGCGCCTCCGGCAGATGCTCGATGAAGGCGGCGGTGCGCGCCTCGCTTGCCCGGGCGCGTGCCTCCGCGATGCGGCGCTCCTCCACCTCCCGCGCCATGGCCTGGGGGCTGGGCAGCGCCAGCAGGCGCGGCAGCAGCGGCCAGAGCACGACCGCGGTGGTGACGGAGATGGCGGCGGTGACGAGCTTCACCAGGCCCTCGGTCACATAATCCGGCCGGAACATGGTCCAGGCATGCATCACATGGGTCGTGCCGCAGGCGATGATGAAGGCGGCGAAGAGCACGAAGACCCAGGGATAGGCCAGGTCGCGCCGCCGCCGCGCGAAGACCAGCAGCGCGGCGGGAATCGAGAAATAGGCGAGCCCGATCGCCACATCCGAGATCAGATGCAGCCAGAGAAGATCCGGGTCCGCAAGCGTGCAGAGGCCAGGCGCGAAGGGCGCGGTGGCCGGGAAGGAAAGAAGTTCACCGCCCATTCGTGTTGTGCAGCTTCATTACAAAATATCAGGCAATCTAGCAGGCGGCAGGCGCATCGTCCGCAACGTCGCTTGTCCAGAACCGGTACTCACGCGTCCTTGAACGGGACGCGCGAGCGATTTCTCAACCCTCGGGAGGCATCAGGCTGACATGGGCCGAGACCACGCGCCACCCCTCCGGCTGGCGAACCCAGGTCTGGCTCTGCCGCCCGACCCGGCCATTGCGGCTGAAGGTGGTATTGGCGGTGGCGAAGTCGCGGCCATAGGTGGTGATGACGGTGCGCAGCAGGTCGCGCTCCAGCCCGACGGAGGGGCGCGAGGCGCGGAAGGCCATGATCTCGGCATAGCCATGCAGGATCTCCGTCGCGCCGTAGCGGATGGTGCGCGGATCGTTCCAGAACAGTTCGTCCAAGACCGCCACGTCATTGGCCACCAGCGCGCGCTCATAGCGCATGAAGGCCTCGGTCACTTCGGCGACGATCTCGGGGATGTCGATCTGCATCTGGGCTTGGTCCTTGGCGGGGGAGAGGCCTGGCAGTCTGCAATGCGCGGGCCGCCCAGGCCAGATCGACCGGCGCGCTGCCCGGCTGCATGCCAGCCTGCGGATTTGATCGGCATCAAGACCTGCGACGGGCGCAGCGGGCATCCTGCGTCGAGGAGATCGGGCGGAGGGGGCGGAGATGGGTTTGCGGGATCTGCTGGTGCATCTGGATGCCTCGCCGCGCGCAGCGGCGCGGCTGGATTTCGCGGCGGCGCTCGCCGCTCGGCACGGGGCCCATCTCGTCGGGCTGCATGCCGTGGAGGCCAGCCTGCCCGCGGGCCTGACCAGCGACCTGGGCGGTGCGGCGCTGGGCCAGCTGGCGCAGCGGATGCGGGAGGAGGCGCAGGCGCAGGCGGGCCGATCCCGCGCCAGCTTCGAGGAGAAGCTGCGCCGCGACGGGCTGCAGGGCGAATGGCGGGAGGCGACGACCCTGCCCGCGGAGGCGGTGGCGCTGCATGCGCGCTATGCGGACCTGGCCGTGCTGGGCCAACCGCAGCCGGGCAGCGCGGAGGCCATGCTGGATGCGGCGCTGCTGGAATCGGTGCTGTTCCAATCCGGGCGACCGGTGCTGACGGTGCCCCATTCAGGCCACTTCGCCAGCGCGCCGGAGCGCGTGCTGGTCGCCTGGAATGCGGGGCGGGAGGCGACGCGCGCGGTGCATGACGCGCTGCCGCTGCTGCGCGCGGCCAGCCATGTGGCCGTGGTGGCCATCAATCCGCGCCACGGCATCGGCGGCCATGGCGATGTGCCGGCCGCCGATATCGCGCTGCACCTGGCCCGCCACGGCGTGACGGCGACCGCCGCGCATATCGTGACCGAGGAGGTGCCGGAGGCCGATGTGCTTCTGAACGAGGCGGCGGATTCGGATATCGGCCTGATCGTGATGGGCGCCTATGGCCATTCGCGCCTGCGGCAGCTGATCCTCGGCGGCGTCACGCGCGGCATCCTGGCGCGCATGACGGTGCCGGTGCTGCTGGCGCATTGAGGCCTCAGTCGAGGCCGAAGAGCGCGGCGGGGTTGGTCGAGGTCATCCGGCGGATCTCGGCATCCGAGAAGCCTTCGCTCTGGACCAGCAGCAGATACTCGCGAAGACATTCCACCGGCGGCGGCAGCAGGAAGACGCCGCCATCGGAGGAGAGGATGCAGCGGTCGCCGGCGGCGCGGATGCGCGGCGTGAAATCCTGGATGGTGCTGGCCGAGGAGATCTTGTGCTTCTCCTCATCAACATGGGTCAGCCCGACCTGGGTCGCATGCGTCAGGATGAAGAAGGAAAGCTCCACATAGCCGCCGAGGGCCGTGATGGCCTGGATCTGGTCGGTGGTGTAGCGGGAGCCATGGGTGCGGATGCGGGTGACGCCACGGCGCTGGCATTCCTCGGCCAGCGCCACGGCTTCGCGGCCCGAGACATGGCCGCAATCGAAGACCACGTCCTTCTCGGCACAAAGGTCCATGATGGCGCGGACCACATCCGGCACCTGGCCGGATTCGGGCACCTGGAAGGTGGTCTCCAGGAAGGCCGGCCCGCGACCCTCGCGTTCGGCGATATAGCGGGTGTGGTGCGTGGGGAGGGAGACGAAGCGCGCGCCGGTGCCGGGGCCGTAGCCATAGCCGATGGCGGCCTTCGCCACTTCCAGCGTCACGCCGCCCGCGGTGGGCTGCATGATGACGCCGCCGAAGGCACGGCAGCCGAGATGGCCGAGCTCGTCATTCGCCAGCGCCGCGAAGCCGGAGGTGTTCTGGAAATTGCACATGATGCCGATGGCGCGCATGCCGGCCGCGGCCGCCTGGCGCACCGCCTCGAAGACATTCACCGAGCGGCCGTTCAGATGCGGCGCGCAATGCACATGCACGTCGATGGCGCCCTGCAGCAGATGGGCGCCGGGCATGATATAGGGCATGGCGTGGGTCCTCAGCGTCGGGCGAGCCGGCGTTCCAGCCGTTCGCCAAAGTGTTTGGTAGGCCAGCAGATCAGGAAATACAGCAGCAGGATGGTGCCGAAGCACAGCAGGGCGGAGAAGCCGCGCGTGTTGAGGATCTTGGCCGCATAGGTCAGCTCCATCACGCCGATCTGGCTGGCGATGGAGGTGCTCTTGATGAAACCGACCGTGTAACCGAACAGGGGCGGCAGGACGATCCGAAAACTCTGCGGCGCGACCACACGCCACAGCGTGCGCCAGCGGCCGAAATTCATTGCCTCCGCCGCATCCCATTGCGGGGCGGGGATGGATTCCAGGCCCGCGCGCGCGATCTCCGCCGCGAAGGCCGCGGCCGAGAGCACGACGGTGACCAGGGCCACGGTGAAGAGCGAGGCCTGCGCACCCGAAAGCTGGAAAGCGAAGAAGACGCACATCAGCTTCACCAGAAAGGGGATGCGGCGGAACAGCTCGACATAGAGCGTGGCCGCGATGCGCAGCGGCAGCAGGCCGAACAGCCGCGGATGCCGGCAGATGGCAAAGAGGAAGCCGATGCCGAAGCCGAGCGCGGCGCCGATCCAGGACAGCAGCAGCGTATTGACCAGCGCCTCGCCGATGAAGAGCAGGTTGTAGTAGCCGAAGAAGCGCGGCGCTTCCTCCATCACCTGGTCCCACATCGCTCAGAACACCTTCGCGTCGACGCGGAACAGCCAGCGGCCCAGCAGCGCCAGCGCCAGGCTGCAGGCGATGGTCAGCACGATGTAGATGACGGCGGTGATGGAGAAGACCTCCAGCGCGCGGAAGGTCAACGAGTTCACGTTGTAGGCGCGGCCTGTCAGCTCCTCCACCGCGAAGATCGCGGCGATGGAGGTGGTCATCACCTGGATGATGAACTGGTTCGCCAAAGGCGGGTACAGAGCCTTGGCGATATGCGGCAGCACCACGTACCAGATGGTCTGCACCAGGCTGAAGCCCATCGCCGCCGCCGCGTCCATCTCCGCCCGCCGCAGGCTGCCGAAGCCGGCGCGCTGGATTTCGGTGAGATAGGCGCCGGCATTCAGCGACATGCCGATGGCGACCGCCGCATAGGGCGAGAGCAGGATGCCCGCATCCGGCAGCACGAAGAAGATGAAGAATATCTGCACCAGCAGAGGCGTGTTGATGAAGAAGGTGACATAGGCCCGCACCGCCAGCCTGGCCGGCCGCGGGCCATAGACGAGCACCGTCGCATTCACCAGCCCGATGCCCCAGCCGATGAAGAAGGAGATGCAGGCGAGCTGCAGCGTCAGCCAGGCCCCGGCCAGCAGATAGGGGATATGGCCGGTGACCTGCGAATAGATGAGGGTATAGGACATGCCTCAGAAGAAGGCGTTGTGCGGCACCTTGGTGATCATCGGACCGTCGAACCACTTCTCCCAGGCACGCTCGATGGTGCCGTCCACATGCAGCTCATAGAGCGCGATGTTCAGCCAGTTGCGCAGCGAGTGATTGTTCTTGGCGACGCCGAGGCCGGAATAGGTGACGCCGTATTCGGCGATGCCCGTCACCTCCCACTGCACCTGGCGGAAGGGACGCAGGGAGAAGCGGACGGAATCCACGCCATCGAAGCTGGCCTGCGCACGGCCCTGCGCGATGGCGCGGTTGCGGTCGGGGTAGTTGTCCAGCAGCAGCACCTGCGCATTCGGGATGGCGCGGGCGATATAGGGAATGGCGGTGGTGCCGCGCACCTGGGCCAGCGTGATCTCCGGCTTGTTCAGCGATTCGATCGTGGTGTGGCCGCGGCCGGCGACGGCCAGGATGCCGTAATTCTCGGAATGCACGGGCACGGTATAGTCGATGACCTTGGCACGCTCGCTGGTGCGGGACATGGCGCCCATGACGAAGTCGATGCGGCCGGAGGCGACCATCGGGATGCGGTCCGGCGAGCCCACCGCCTGTAGCGCCAGCGGCACGCCCAGCTTGCGGGCGATGGCGGCGGCGACTTCCGGCTCGAAACCGTCGATCTGGTTGCGGTCGTTGAACAGGGCGCGCGGCGGCAAGGTGGGGTTCACGCCGACGCGCAGTTCATTGGCGCGCAGCACATCCTCCAGCGGCCGGGCGGCGGCCTGGCTGGGCGCGAGCAGGGCGGCACCGGCCGCCGCCGCGGCGGCGCCTCCGACGAAAAGCGAGCGGCGATCGGTCATGGCGATGGCTCTCCCTAATGCCGCAGGATGCGGGCGGTGAAGTCGCGCAGGCGGGGGCTTTGCGGTGCGTCAAAGATCTGGGCTGGGGGCCCGACCTCCACCACGCGGCCCTGGTCCATGAAGACCACGGTGGTGGCGACTTCGCGGATGAAGGCCATCTCGTGGCTGACGATCAGCATGGTCATGCCATCCGCGTGGAGCGCCCGGATGGTGTCCAGCACCTCCCCCACCAGCTCGGGGTCCAGCGCGCTGGTCACCTCGTCCAGCAGCAGGATGTCGGGATGCAGCGCCAGCGCGCGGGCGATGGCGACGCGCTGCTGCTGGCCGCCCGAAAGCTCATCCGGATAGGCGTTGAATTTCTCGCCGAGGCCGACCTTGGCGAGCAGGCTGCGCGCTTCCGCCTCGACCTCCGCCGGTTTGCGCTTCTTCACCAGCGTCGGCGCGATGGCGACGTTGCGCAGCGCGGTCATGTTCTGGAACAGGTTGTACTGCTGGAAGACGATGGCGAAGCGATCCCGCGCCGCGCGCAGCGATTCGCGATTGCCGTAATCCACCGCCTGCCCGCCCAGCGTCACCCGCCCGGCACGCGGCTTCAGCAGCCCGACCAGCGCGCGCAGCAGCGAGGACTTGCCCGAGCCGGAGGGGCCGATCAGCCCCACCACCTCGCCCTTCGCGAAGTTCAGCGTGACGTCGCTGAGCACGTCCTTGGCGCCGCCATAGCTGGCGGAGAGCCCATCAAGCGTGAGGAAGGCCAAGCCCAGTCCCCCATCCCTTCCGTTGTCGCAAAGTCTCTTTGTGCAGCGGGCCTGCCGTCAAGCGTGATTGCGGGCATGGACGTGATCGCGAAGCACGATAGGATGAAAGATGTGGCACATCCCCTTCGCATCGCGGGCATTTCGCGCCCGGCCGACGTCACCTTCAGCTTCGAAGGGCAGACGCTTTCCGCACCCGCCGGCGAGAATCTGGCAGCCGCGCTGATCGCCAGCGGTATACGACGCCTCGGCGAGGGGCAGGAGGCCGCGCGACCGCGCGCGGCCTTGTGCATGATGGGCGTGTGCCAGCAATGCCTGCTGCGCGTCGACGGACGGCTGGCGCAGGCCTGCCTGATGCCGGTGCGCGACGGCATGGTGGTGACGGCCGCATGACCTACGACATTGCCGTGCTGGGCGGCGGGCCCGCGGGCATGGCCGCGGCGACGGAGGCGGCGCAGCGCGGCGCGCGCGTCGTGCTGCTGGAGGAAAGCACCGCGCCCGGTGGCCAGGTATACCGTTCGCCCCCTGCCGGCTTCGTCCTGCCCCTCGATGCGGACCGGCGCGCCGGCGATGCGCTGCGCACGGCGCTGCAGGCCTCCGGCGCCGAGCTTCGGACCGGCTGCCGTGTCTGGGGCATTGGCGGCGGGCCGCTGGTGCCGCAGGACATGCAGGCCGCGCCCTTCCGCCTGGATGCGCTGGCGCCGGATGGCAGCAGCTTCGCCGTGGAAGCGCGCGCGCTGGTGCTGTGCACAGGCACGCATGAACGCATCATCGCCTTCCCCGGCTGGACGCTGCCCGGCGTGCTCGGCCTGGCCGCCGCGACCATCCTGCTGAAGGCGCAGGGCGTGCTGCCCGGGCGCCGCGTGGTGGTGGCCGGCGCGGGGCCGCTGCTCTACGCGGTCGCAGCCAAACTGCTCAAGGCGGGGGCGGAGGTGGCGGCGGTGGTGGATCTCGCGCGCAGCCGCGAATGGGCGCGTGCCTTGCCTGCGCTGGCGGCGCGACCGGATCTGCTCGCGCGCGGCCTGGCCTGGCGCGGGCAGATCCTGGCGCGCGGCGTGCGCGTGATGACGGGGGCCTGCATCGCCGAAGGGGCGGGGGCGGATGTGCTGGAGCGCGTGCGGGTCGGCGCGGAATGGATCGACTGCGACGCGCTGTGCATCGGCCATGGCCTGGTGCCGGCGACGGAGGCCACGCGCACCTTTCGCGCGGCACATCGCTATGCGGCGGCGGAAGGCGGCTGGGTGCCGGTGCTGGATGCGGATCAGCGCTGTTCGGTGCCCTTCCTCTATGCGGCGGGTGACGGTGCCGGGGTGCGCGGCGCGGCGGCCGCACCGGCCTCGGGCCGGCTTGCAGCGCTGGCCGCATTGCACGACCTCGGCCTGCTGCCAGATCATGCCACCGCACGCGCGGCACCCGCGCGGGATTTCGTACGCGCGGCGAAGGCGGGTGGGGCCATGGCGAGGATGATGGCGCTGCGGCCGGAGCTGGTGCAGGCGATTCCGCCCGAGACCATCATCTGCCGCTGCGAAGGCGTGACGCGCGCGGAGATCGAGGCGGCCTGCGC
This sequence comes from Falsiroseomonas sp., assembly GCF_051860665.1. GTDB lineage: Bacteria > Pseudomonadota > Alphaproteobacteria > Acetobacterales > Acetobacteraceae > Falsiroseomonas. Next base: position 194,243 of record NZ_JBHYDM010000006.1, on the reverse strand, counting down.
GGACGGCGCCGCCGACATGAACCAGACAAAACAGTTCACCCGCTGCGGCATGGGACCCTGCCAGGGGCGGCTCTGCGGCGAGACGGCGGCGGAGCTGGTGGCGATGCATTGCGGCGGGCGCGAGAAGGCCGGCTTCGCAACCGGGCGCCTTCCCTTGAGGCCGGTGCCGATGGACGCGCTGCTCGGCGACTTCGATTATGCGGATATCCCCGTGCCCAAGCCGGCGCCGATCTGATGTTCGATGTCGCGGTGATCGGCGCGGGGGTGATGGGCTGCTCCACGGCGCTGTTCCTGGCGCGCGCCGGCATGAAGGTGGTGCTGCTGGATCGCGGTGCGATCTGCCGCGAGGCCTCCGGCGTGAATGCCGGCACGCTGACCATGCAGATGACCCGCGCGGCGCTGATCCCCTATGCGCTGCGGGCGCATGAGATGTGGCTGCGCATGCCCGAATGGTGCGATGGCGGCCATGTGCTCGCCACCGCCTGCCCCGGCCTCTCTGTCGCCTTCACGGAGCAGGAGGCGGCGATGCTGGAGGAACGCGCGCATTTCCGGCGGCAGGCCGGCGCGCCGATCGAGCTGGTCTCACCGGCTCGGGCGCGGGAGATCGAGCCGGGGCTGTCGGGGCGCGTCATCGCCGCCGGGCATTGCCCCATCGACGGTTTCACCAGCGCCTATCTCACCGGCCGCGCCTTCCGGCCGGCGCTGCTGAACGCGGGCGTGGAGCTGCGCGAGAATGGCGCGGTGCAGGGAATCGCGCCGGGCTTCGTGCTGGCGACGGCGACGGGCGCAGTGCGGGCAAAACGCATCGTGCTGGCGGGCGGCGTCTGGCTGCAGGATATGGCGGCCTGGCTGGGCGTGACGCTGCCGATCAAGGTGTTGATCAACCAGCTTGTCGTCACCGAACGCATGGCGCCGGTGATGCGCACGGTGCTTGGCGTCGCCTCCGGCCTGCTGTCACTGAAGCAATATGCCAATGGCTCCGTGCTGATCGGCGGCGGCTGGCAGGGCATCGGCGACCGCGCGCGCGGTGGGCTGGCGGTGAAGCCCGAGAGCTTTCTCGGCAATGTGCGTCTGGCCGCCCATGCCGTGCCGGCGCTGCGCGAGGCGCGGGTGCTGCGCGCCTGGCTGGGGCTGGAGGCGGAGACGGCGGATGCACTACCCGCCATCGGCCCCATTCCCGGCATCGACGATGCCTGGATCATCGGCAGCGTGCATTCCGGCTATACCAGCGGGCCCTATCTCGGGAAGCTGCTCGCCCAGGCCATCTGCGGCCAGGCGCCGGAGCTGCCGCTGTTTCCCATCGACCGTTTGCTGGCGCAGGAGAAGGCGGCGTGAAGCCCCAGACATTCCACGGCATCTACCCCTCCACCGTGCTGCCGATGCGCGCGGATTACAGCGTGGATTGGGAGGGCTACGCGCGCCACACGGCGCATTGCGTGTTGCGGGACGGCATGGCGGGCGTGCTGATCAACGGCCATGCCGGCGAGAATTATGTGATGAGCCGCGACGAGAAGAAGCGCGCCGTCGAGGTGACTGTGGCGACCGTCGGTGCGACGCGGCTCGTCGTCGCCGGCGTGAATGCCGAGAGCAGCCTGGAAGCCGCGGAGGAGGCGCGGGAGGCCAAGGCGGCCGGCGCCGATGCGGTGATGGTCTTCCTCCCCAACAGTTTTGCGCTTGCCCACAGCACCGCGATGTCCGTGCTGCATCATCGCACCGTGGCGCAGGCGGTGCCCGAAATGCCGCTGTTCCTGTTCCAGGCACACCACGCCGCCGGCCGCATGGCCTTCACGGCGGAGACGCTGGATGCACTGCTCGACATTCCGGAGGTTGTCGGCATCAAGGAAGGCGGGTGGGAGGTGGACAGCTACGACGATGTGCGTCGCCGCGTGCGCGCGAAGCGGCCGGATGTGGCCATCTGCGCCTCGGGCGACGAGCATCTGTTCGCCTGCTACGTGCATGGATCGGACGGCAGCCTGGTTTCGCTGGCGGATATCCTGCCCGATGAGATCGTGGCGCTGGATGCCGCGGTGCGCGCGAACGACCTGCCCGCCGCCCGCGCGCTGCATGAGAAGCTGGAACCGCTGGCCGAGGCGATCTACGGCGCACCGCCCGGTGGCCGGGCGACGGCGCGGCTGAAATTCTGTCTGCGCGAAATGGGCGTGATCCCGGACGCCACCGTGCGCCTGCCGCAGCCGCCGGTGGAGGCTGCGGAGGCGGCGATGCTGCGCGCCGCGCTCAGGGCGTCCGGGCTATAGGGCGCAGCGTCAGCCGCCGCTCCGCCCAGCGGCCGAGATTGGCCAGCGCCCAGCTGATGACGAAATAGAGCACCAGCGCGGTGCCATAGGTGATCAGCGCGGAGAAGCCGCGCTGGGTCAGCATCTTGGCCGCGAAGGTGATCTCGATGAAGCCGATCTGACTGACCAGCGAGGTCTCCTTCACCATCGACAGCACATGCACGATCGACGGCGGCAGGATCACGCGCCAGCTCTGCGGCAGCACCACGCGGCGCAGCGTGGTCAGGCCAGGCAGGTTCATGGTCTGCGCCGCTTCCCACTGCGTCCGCCGCACCGTTTCGAAGCCCGCGCGCACATTCTCCGCCGCCAGCGCCGACATGCGCAGCGCCACCGCGGTGACGGCGATGGACCAGAGCGGCGCCTCCAGCTTCGCGAATTGCGAGAGGAAGAAGACCAGCAGCAGCAGCACCAGGAAGGGGATGCGCCGAAAAATCTCGACCCAGAGGATGCAGGCGGCGCGCAGCGGGGCGAAGGGCATGATCTGCGGCAGCCGCAGCACCGCCAGCAGGAAGCCCAGCGCATAGCCGATGCCGCAGCCGGCGACGGCGGCGACCAGCGTATTGCCGACCGCGATCGCCAGGAACTGCAGGTTCCACCAGGTGTAGAAGCGCGGCGCCTCCGCCAGAAGCATGTCCCAGGCGCTCATCTCAGAACACCTTGGCCTTCACCCGGAACAGCCAGCGCCCGACAAGCCAGAGAAGCGCGGAAGCGACCACCGTCAGCGCAATGTAGATCACCGCGACAACCGAAAAAATCTCGACCGAGCGGAAGGAGATGGCATTGGCATTCAGCGCGCGCCCCGTCAGCTCCTCCACCCCGAAGATCGCGGCCATGGAGGTGCCGAGCGTCATGATGATGTAGTGGCTGGACAGCGCCGGATACAGCGCGCGGATGACATGCGGCGCGATCACATACCACACCGTCTGCAGGCGGCTGAAGCCCAGCGTCTCCGCCGCCTCCAGCTCCGCCCGCGGCACATTGGCGAAGCCGGCGCGCTCGATCTCCGTCAGATAGGCGCCGGCGTTCAGCGTCATGCCGATCAGCACGGCGGTTACGGGCGAGAGGATGATGCCGATCTCGGGCAGTGCGAAGAACAGGAAGAAGATCTGCACCAGCTGCGGCGTGTAGGTGAAGAAGCGGACATAGGCGGTGACCAGCCAGCGCCAGGGGCGTGCGGCGAAGGTCAAAGCCGCTGCGCCGGCCAGGCCGATCAGCAGCCCGCCGGCGAAAGCGACGCCGGCGACCCACAGCGCCGTCAGCGCGCCCAGCAGGAAGTCGGGCAGGTACTGGACGATCTGGCCGTATTGAAGGGTCACGCTGCGTGGAGGTCCCGTATGATGGCGGCGGCGGCCCTGACCCCCACCCTGGCCCTCCCCCGCCAGCGCGGGGGAGGGAAAGGCGCGATCAGAACATCGGGTTGAAGGGAATCGGCGTGGTCATCGGCACGCCGAAATACTTCTGCCAGGTGGTGTTCACGAAGCCGCTGCGGTGCAGTTCGAAGAGGATGACGTTGAGCACGTCCTTCAGCGCGGTATTGCCCTTCTGCACGCCGATGCCGACCCAGAAGCTGGCCAGCACCTCGTCCAGGATCTTCCACTGCACTGGGAAGTTGCGCATCGGGATGACGATGGATTCGGCCACGTCGACCATCGCATCGGCACGGCCCTGCGCCAGCGCACGGAAACAGTCGGGATAGTTGTCCAGCAGCGTCACCTGCGCCTGCGCCGCATTGGCCTGGATCCAGGGGATACCCACCGTGCCGCGCACCTGCACCAGCCGCACGGCGCGGTTGTTGAGGTCGGCCGGCTTCTCGATCGGCACGGCGGTGCCGCTCGCCTTGGTCAGCACCACCATGGACTGCGTATGCAGCGGCACCGTGTAGTCGATGACCAGCGCGCGCTCCACCGTGCGGGTGATGGAGCCCAGCACGATGTCGATCCGGTCGGATTGCAGGAAGGGAATGCGGTCGGGGCTGCCGACCTGCACGATCTCCAGCTCGACATTCATCCGCCTGGCGATCTCGCGCGCGATCTCGGCATCGAAGCCGTCGATCTGGTTGCGCTCGTTGAACAGGCCCATCGGCGGCAGCGTCGGGTTGATGCCGGCGCGCAGGCGCCTGGTGGAGAGCACCTGCTCCAGCGACCGCGCCTGCGCCGCTGAGCCCAGCAGCGGCAGCGCGGCGGCGGCGAGGCCGAGCAGGTGGCGGCGATGGAGATGGCTTGGCATGTATACGCTTCCTTCGACTCGGTTGGCGTGCGCGATCCCTGCATGCGGCGCTTGGGCGGCCGGCTGGGATGCAGCTTGGCGGGCGCGACGCGGGGCGGCAAGGCCGCTGCGCGCGCGAAATCACCGGGCGAGTGCGCGTCCTGCCAAAGTCGCGAGCAGCCCCGCCACCAGCAGCGGCAGCGAAGCCAGGGCCCAGGAGGTGGTGGCCAGCGCGCCGATCAGCGGCGGTGCCAGAAGCTGCGCCAGGTTGTTGCCCTGGATCACCAGCCCGACCGCCGGCGCGACCAGCGCCGGGTTGGGCACCGCCCGCGGCAGCAGCGCGAAGCAGGCCGCCGGCAGCACGCCGCCAATGCCGCAGGCCAGCACCGCCAGCACGGTGACCACCGCCGGCTGCGGAACCAGGTAGACGCCCGCCGCCAGCAGCGCCATGCCGAGCGCGCCGGCCACCACCAGCCGGTCCGCCGCCACGCCACGCCGCATCAGCAGGCCGCTGGCCAGGTTGCCGCCGGCATTGGCCAGTGCGGCGAGGGCGGCCGCGGCCCCTGCCCCGCCCGTGCCGGCGCCGAGCGATTCCAGCCGCGCCGGCAGGAAGGCGGCGATGCCGAAATACATCACGTTATAGGTGGCGAAGGCGGTGGCGATGCGCAGTGGGCGCCGCGCCGCGGCCAGGGCCCGCAGTTGCGAAAGGATCGGCGCGGCGGCCGGCGCTTCCGCTGCCTCGGCGGGCGGCACCAGCCGCCAGCAGAGCAGCGCGGCCAGGCCAAGTGCCAGGGCCAGGACCATCCAGGCCAGGCGCCAGCCCTGCGCCTCGACCAATGGTGCACTCAGAAGGCCCAGCGCGATGCCGGCGGGCATGTAGGTGCCCCAGAGGCCCATGGCGAGGCCGCGATCGTGGGGCGCGACGCAGGCCGCGATCAGCCCCGGGGCGGCCACCACCAGCAGCAGGAAGCCGGCGCCTTCGGCCACGCGGGCCAGCAGCAGAAGCGGCGTGCTGGGTGCCAGTGCGGCGGCCAGGCCGGCGACGGTGCCGAGCCCCAACCCGCTCAGCAGCGCCCGGCGCGGCCCGATCCGCGCCACCGCCAGGCCGATGCCGAGGCCGCCGAGCGCCGCCATCAGCGCGAAGAGGGAGACGAGCAGCGCCGCGCCGGTCAGGCCCAGGCCGAATTCGGCACCGATGGTGGTCATCGCCGCCGGCACCTTGCCGATCTGCGCACCCCCCAGAATGCCGCCGGCCAGCATGGCGGCAACGGGGGGCCAGCGCGTCATCGGCGGCGCGAGCTCAGCCGCGGCGCTCGATCAGCTCCACGCGGACGCCATCTGGCGCCTGCAGGAAGGCGATGCGGACACCGGGGCGGGCCTCGGTGGGGCCGGAGATCAGCGGCACGCCCTTGGCCTTCAGGTCGGCCAGCGCCGCGTCCAGGTCATCGACGCCAAGCCCCACATGCTCGATGCCGAGGAAGGGCGGCGCGGGCGGGGCGGCGGTCTCCGCCGGCACCTCCTCGACGAACAGCGGCACGGAGGCCAGGTCCAGGATGACCCGCAGCTTGCCGCCCGGGGTCACGCGCTGCTTGATCTCGGCGCCGAAGGCCGAGACATAGAATGCGGCGGTGGCCTCGGGATCCGGGCTGCGGAGATGGATGTGGTCGAATCGATAAGGGCTCATGGGAGCTTTGTCGCGCATTCCGGGATGGTTTTCCAAGAGGCTGGAGCGGGAGGGCTGGCATTATGACAGGTGATGTTTTAGGTAATTCGTCATGAGCACAAGCACCCGCGACCCCGCCCTCCGCCGCGGCGCCAGCGCCGAGGAGACGCGCCGGCGCATCGAGGACATGGCGGAAACGCTGTTTCGTTCGATCGGCTACCAGAAGACCACGGTGGCCGATATCGCGCGCGAACTGGGCATGTCGCCGGCCAATATCTACCGCTTCTACCCCTCCAAATCCGCGATCAACGAGGTGATCGCGGCGCGGATGCTGGACGGGGTGGAATCCGAGCTCTGGACCGTCGCCCGCGGCCGCGGCACGGCGGCGGAGCGCCTGCGGACCCTTCTGCGCACACTGCATCACCGCCACATGGCCCTGTTCTTCACCCAGCGCCGGCTGCACGACATGGTCACCGCCGCCATGGCCGAGCATTGGGGCGTGGTGGAACGCTTCATCGAGGGCATCCGCACCGCGATCCGCCATGTGCTGATGGATGGCATGGCCAGCGGCGAGTTCGCCCGGCTCGATGCGGATGCGACGGCGACCGCCATCAAGATGGCCACCATCGGCTTCATGCATCCGGTGCTGATCGCCGAATGCGGCCTGCGGCAGGAGCCGGAGGAGGAGATGGCCCGCAAGCTGGAGCAGGTGATCGATCTGCTGCTGCGTGGCATCCAGGCAAAAGTCGATAGCTGACGATTATTGACTTTCATCACTCATAACGCGTAAGGGTGTCGCAGTCAGACGCGAGCCCCTCCCCATGCCGATCCCCCGCAGCCTCCCCCTGCTGCTGTCCCTGCCGATCCTGACCAGCCTCGGCATGGGGCTGCTGACCGCCTGCGATGGCGAAGCCTCCGCCCCCCTGCCCGTCTCCGACGCGCCCCGCCCGGTGCAGGCGGCGCAGGTGGTTCTGTCCTCCGGCGCCAGCCAATCCGCCCATACCGGCGTGGTGCAGGCGCGGCGGGAGGTGGAGGTGGCCTTCCGCACCGGCGGGCGGATGGTCAGCCGCGCGGTGGAGGTCGGTCAGCTGGTGGCGGCCGGCGATGTGCTGGCGCAGCTGGACCCCGCCGATCTCGGCCTGTCCCTGCGCGCGGCGGAGGCCGACCTCGCCTCGGCCGAGGCGCAGTCCCGCCAGGCGCGCAACGATGCCGCCAGGTCTCGCGAATTGCGCGCCGCCGGCCATGTCTCGGCCAGCTATGACGACCAGCGCGTGGCCAGCGCGCGCGCGGCGGCGGAGCGTGTCGCCTCCGCCCAGGCGGCGCTGGAACTGGCGCGCAACCGCCTGTCCTATGCCACGCTGCGCGCCCCCTCCCCCGGCGTGGTGACGGCGCTGCTGGCGGAGGCCGGGCAGGTGCTGCCGGAAGGCCAGGCGGTGCTGCGCCTGGCCGATCCGGCGGAGCGTGAATTGCTGGTCCGCGTGCCGGAATCGGCGCTGCCGGGCCTGGCCACGGCGCTGGCGGAAGTCCGCTTCTGGGCGCGGCCTGATGTCCCGGTGGCGGCGAAGTTGCGGGAGGTGGCGCCGCAGGCGGATGCGGCGCTGCGCACCTATGCCGTGCGCTTCACGCTGGAGGCCGCGCCGGACTGGGTTGCACTCGGCATGACCGGTACCGTGCGCCTCGCCCAGCAGGGCGAGCCCGCCGCCACGCTGCCGCTTTCCGCGCTGCATGACCGCGGCCATGGCCCCATGGTCTGGCGCGTGCTGCCCCCCAGCGGCGGCGCATCGCGGATCGAGGCCGTGCCGGTGCGGGTGCGCGCCCTGGCGGAACAGACGGCGGAGGTGACCGGCCCGCTCGCGCCCGGCGACACGGTGGTGGCCATGGGGCCGCAGCTGCTCGACCCCGGTCAGCGCGTGCGCGTGGTGCAGACCCGCCTTTCCGCCACCCTGCGCTGAGGGGGACCGACGCATGGACCGCTTCAACCTCTCCGCCTGGGGCGTGCGCAACGGCGCGCTGACGCTGTTCGCCATCCTGCTGCTCGCCGTTCTGGGCGGCGGCGCCTATCTCAAGCTCGGCCGGGCGGAGGATCCCTCCTTCACCCTGAAGGTCATGGTCGTGACCGCGCAATGGCCTGGGGCGACGGCTGCGGAGATGCAGGCCCAGGTGGCAGACCGCATCGAAAGCCGGCTGCAGGACCTGGCGCATCTCGACAAACTCGAGACCTATGTGCGGCCGGGCCAGGCGGTGATCACCGTGCTGCTGCGCGACACCACGCCGCCGCGGCTGGTGCCGGAGCTTTGGTACCAGGTCCGCAAGAAGGTGGGCGACATCGTGCCGAACCTGCCGGCCGGCGTGCAGGGCCCCTTCTTCAACGACGAGTATTCGGACGTCTATTCCGCCGTGCTGGCCCTCACAGGGGCGGAGAACCCCGAACTGGTGCGCCAGGCGGAGCAGATCCGCCTTCGGCTGCTGCGCGTGCCGGGGGTGGAGAAGGTGGCGATCCAGGGCGAGATCGCGCAGCGCATCCATGTGGAGGTCAGCCATGCGCGACTGGCCACGCTGGGCATCGCGCCTTCCGCCATCCTCGATGCGCTGGCGCGGCAGAACCCCGTGGCGCCGGCCGGCGTGGTGGAGACCGGCGCGCTGCGCGTGCATCTGCGCGTGGGCGGCGGGCTGGACGGGGTGGAGGCGATCCGCAATGTGCCGGTCAGCGCCGGCGATCGTACCCTGCGGCTGGGCGATATCGCGGAGGTTTCGCGCGGCCTGGCCGATCCGCCGAGTGCCGCGGTGTTCCATGATGGCGCGGGCGCGGTGATGATCTCGGTCGTCAAGCAGCCCGGCTTCAATGTGCTGGCGCTGGGCGAAAGCCTGCGCTTGGCGCTGGCGGAAGTGCGACGCGACCTGCCGCTGGGGCTCGAATTGCAGCTCGTCTCCGACCAGCCGCATATCGTGGCGGAAAGCGTCGCCGAATTCCTGACCAAGTTCGTGGCAGCACTCGGCGTGGTGCTGCTGATCTCCTTCCTCTCGCTGGGCCTGCGGGCCGGCATCATCGTGGCGCTGTCGGTGCCCCTGACCTTGGCCGCGGTCTTCCTGATGATGCTCTACTGGGGCACGGAGCTGGAGCGGATTTCGCTCGGCGCGCTGATCCTGGCGCTGGGCCTGCTGGTGGATGACGCGATCATCGCGATCGAGGCGATGGTGGTGAAGCTGGAGGAGGGCTGGGACAAGGCCCGCGCGGCGGCCTTCGCCTGGGGCAGCACGGCGGCGCCGATGCTGTCGGGCACGCTGGTGACGATGGCGGGCTTCATTCCGGTGGGCTTCGCGGCATCCACCAGCGGCGAATATGCAGGCGGCATCTTCTGGGTGGTGGGCGGCGCGCTGATCGCCTCATGGCTCGTGGCCGTCTGGTTCACGCCCTGGCTGGGCACGAAACTGCTGCCGCTGCCGAAGCATGTGGTGGCGCATGAGGCGCTGTATGACGGGCGCTTCTACCGACTGCTGCGGCGCATGGTGGCCTGGTGCGTGGATTTCCGCTGGCTGGTGCTGGCGGCGACGCTGGTGGTGCTGGCTGGGGGCTTTGTCGGGCTCGGCATGACGAAGAAGCAGTTCTTCCCGACCTCCTCGCGCCTGGAGTTGTTGGTGGATGTGAACCTGCGCCAGGGCGCCACCTTCGCCGCCACCCGCGCGGCGGTGGAGCAGGTGCAGGCGGTGATCGCGCAGGATGCCGATGCGGTGATGTCCACCGCCTATATCGGCGCCGGCGCACCCCGCTTCTTCCTGGCGCTGAACCCGGACCTGCCGAACGAGGCTTTCGGCAAGCTGGTGATCCAGGCGCGCGACGTGCCGGCGCGCGAAAGGCTGCGGGAGAAGCTGCTGGCCTTCGTCGACACCGGCGCGGTGGCGGAGGCGCGGGTGCGCGTCTCCCGCCTCGATTTCGGCCCGCCCGTTGGCTATCCGGTGCAGTTCCGCGTTGTCGGCGGCACGCCGGAGCAGCTGCGCGTGGCGGCGGAGGAGGTGATGGCGGCGATGCGCGCCACGCCGGGCACGCGCGACGTGCAGCTGGCCTGGAGCGAAAGGGCGCCGGCCATGCGGCTGGTGCTGGATGAGGAGCGGGTGGTCCAGCTCGGCCTCTCGCCGCAGGCCGTCGCGCAATCCATGCAGGCCCTCGTCTCCGGCGTCACCGCGACGCAGCTGCGGGAGGGCGCGCGGCTGGTGGATGTGGTGCTGCGCGCGCCGGCGGCCGAACGGCTCGGCCTGTCGAACCTGGCGGACCTGACCCTGGTGACGGAGGCCGGGCCCGTGCCGCTCGGCCAGGTGGCGCGGCTGGAGGCGGTGATGGAGGAGCCCATCCTCTGGCGCCGCAACCGCGAGGGCTTTCTCACCGTGCGCGCCGATGTCGCGCCGGGGCTGCAGCCGCCGGATGTGACCGCGGCCGCATTGCCCCGCATGGCGGAGATCGAGGCGCGGCTACCGGTGGGCCTGCGCATCGAGGTGGGCGGCGCGTCGGAGGAATCGGGCAAGGCCAATGCCAGCCTCTTCGCCCTCTTCCCGGCGATGATCGCTGTGATGCTGGCGATCCTGATGGTGCAGCTGCGCCATTTCGGCCGCGTCGCGCTGGTCTTCGCCACGGCGCCGCTGGGCATTCCGGGCGCGGCTGCCGCGCTGCTGCTGCTGGACATGCCCTTCGGCTTCGTCGCGCTGCTCGGCGTGATCGCGCTGGCGGGGATGGTGATGCGCAATACGCTGATCCTGGTCGACCAGGTGCGGCAGGATGTCGAGCATGGCATGCCGCTGCGCGCGGCGATCATCGAGAGCAGCGTGCGCCGCGCGCGGCCGGTGGTGCTGACGGGCCTGGCCGCCGTGCTGGCCTTCGTGCCGCTGACGCTTTCGGTCTTCTGGGGGCCGATGGCGGCGGCGATGATCGGCGGGCTGGCGCTGGGCACCGTGGCCACGCTGTTGGTGGTGCCGGCGCTGCATGCGCTGGCCCTGCCGCGGGCGAAGCGGGAAGCGGTGACATCGGCGGGGGCGCTCGCCCCCGCCGAATAGCGGATCAGGCCGCGCGGTGCAGCAGGCGCCCGGCGGGCGTCTCGCTGGCGCCGGCGGCATGGGTATAGACGGATTGGCCGTTCACCCAGGTTTCCAGAATGCCATCGGCCACCTGCCGCGGCTCGGTGAAGGTGGCGCGGTCCCGCACCGTGGCGGCGTCGAAGAGCACGAGATCGGCGAAGGCACCCTCCCGCAGCACCCCGCGGTCCGGAATGCCGAAGATCGCCGCCGTGCGGCCCGTCATCTTGTGCACGGCCGTCTCCAGATCGAAGAGGCCGAGCTCCCGGCAATACTGGCCGAGCACCCGCGGGAAGGTGCCCCAGAGGCGCGGATGCGGATGTTTTGCCAAGGGCCCGCCATCGCTGCCGACCATGGAGAGCGGATGCGCGAGGATCCGGCGCATGTCCGCCTCCGCCATGTTGTGGAAGACGCCGCCGCCGGGGGTCAGGCGCTGCGCCGCCGTCTCCAGTGTCACGCCCCATTCCTCCGCGATATCGGACAGGGCGCGGCCCGCCATCTCGGGATGCGGGACGGAGCTCGTAACCGTGACCGGCACATCCGGCCGCGGCTTGCGTGCGGCGAGCGAGGTGGAGGAGGCGGTATAGGGATAGACGTCGAAGGCCACCGGGTAATTCGCCGCATGGCGCGCGATCAGCGGCAGCGTCTCCACCGACCGTCCGTGATTCTCGGGCTGGGCGCATTTGTGGTGGCTGATGATGACGGGCGCGCCGACGGCCTTGCCGATGCGCAGCGTCTCCTCGATGCTGTCCAGCACATGGTCGGCCTCGTCGCGCATATGCGTGACGTACAAACCCTTGTGGTCGCGCAGCGCCTCCGCCACCGCGATCACCTCCTCGGTCGGCGCCGCCTTGCTCGGCGGGTAGAAGAGGCCGGTGGAGAAGCCGGCGGCGCCTTCGGACAGCGCCTGGGCCAATTGCCTGCGCATCCGCTCGGCCTCCTTGTCCGTCGCCGGCCGGCCCGTGTCGCGGCCCATGGCGCCGACGCGCAGCGACATATGGCCGATCAAGGCCAGTGTGTTGACGGAGGATGGCTCCGTCCGCAGCCGCTCCGCATAGGCGCCAAAACTGTCAAAGATCCACCATTCGGGGGCGCAGACGCCGTCGAGCGGTGCGGGCGGGCGTTCGCTCATCGTCACGGGCGAGAGGCTGATGCCGCAATTGCCGACCACCACGGTGGTGACGCCCTGGCTGGTCTTGCAGAGCATGCAGGCGGGGCCGCAGAGCACCGCCTGGTCGTCATGCGTATGCGCGTCGATGAAGCCGGGCGCCACCACGCGACCCTCCGCCATCACCTCCCGCTCCGCCGACCAGGCGCCGAGGTCGCCGAGTCCCGCGATGCGGTCGCCCTTCACCGCCACGTCGCCGCGCCGGCGCGGACCGCCGCTGCCGTCGATGATGGTGGCGTCGCGGAGGATGAGGTCGCAGCGGAGCGTCATCGCGCTTGTCCTTGGTGCCTGGCGCGAAGCATGGCGCCGCCAGTGGCTGTGCGAAAGCCCCTTCACGCAAGCCGAGATCCTGCGCCATGCTGGCCCGCCTGCGCAGGAGACGCTGACCATGCCGACCCGCCGCCAGATTCTCGGCACCGCTTCGGCCCTGCTCGCCGCGCCGCGGGTGGTGGGGGCGCAGGGCACGGCCGCGCGGACGCTGCGCTTCGTGCCGCAATCGGACCTCACGGTGCTCGACCCGGTCTTCAACACCGCGACGGTGACGCTGACCCATGGCGCCATGGTCTTCGACACGCTCTATGGCCTGGATGCCGCGTACAATGTGCATCCGCAGATGGTGGAGGGGCATGTCGTCTCCGCCGATGGGCTGCAATGGGACCTGACGCTGCGCCCGGGCCTGCGCTTCCATGATGGGGAGCCGGTGCGCGGCCGCGATTGCATTGCCAGCATCCGCCGCTGGGGCGCGCGGGACATGTTCGGGCAGGAGTTGCTGGCCGCGATCGAGGAGTTGTCGGCGCCGGATGACCGGACCATCCGCTTCCGCCTGAAGCGCCCCTTCCCGCTGCTGCCGCGCGCGCTGGGCAAGGCCACGGCACCGCTGCCGGCGATGATGCCGGAACGCCTGGCGCTGACGGATCCGAACCGCGCGGTGACGGAGATGATCGGCAGCGGCCCCTTCCGCTTCAACGCGGCGGAGCGCGTCTCCGGCGTGCGCGTGGTCTATGACAAGTTTTCCGGCTATGTGCCGCGGCAGGGCACCGCGAGCCGCACCGCCGGGCCCAGGATCGCCCATATGGATCGCGTGGAATGGCACGTGCTGCCGGACCCCGCGACGGCCGCCGCCGCCTTGCAGCAGAACGAGGTCGACTGGCTGGAATATGCGCCGAACGACCTGCTGCCGATCCTGCGCCGCGCCCGCAACGTGAATGTTCAGGTCACGGAAGACAGCAGCATCAGCATCCTGCGCTTCAACCATCTGCACCCGCCCTTCGACAATCCGGCGATCCGCCGCGCGCTGGTCGGCGCGCTGGACCAGGCGGCCTATATGACGGCGGCCTTCAGCGAGGATCGCAGCCTGTGGCGCACCGATGTCGGCGTCTTCCTGCCGAGTACGCCGATGGCCAATGAAGCGGGCCTCTCCGCGCTGCAGGGCCCGCGGGACTACGATCGGGTGAAGCGCGAGATCCTGGCCGCCGGCTACAAGGGCGAGAAGGTGGTGGTGCTGCAGCCGATGGACCTCGCCATCCTGAAGGTGATGAGCGAGGTGGCCGTCGACATGCTGCGGCGTTGCGGCCTGAATGCCGAGGCCTTCTCGGCCGATTGGGGCACCATCGTGCAGCGCCGCGGATCGCGCGAGCCGGTGGAGCGCGGCGGCTGGAGCGCCTTCATCTCCGGCTTCAGCGCCGCCGGGCTGCTGGACCCCGTGGCCAATCTCGGCCTGCGCGCCAATGGGGCGCGCGCCTGGTTCGGCTGGCCGGACAGTCCGCGTCTGGAGGCGCTGCGGCAGGAGTGGATGGCGGCGCCCGACCAGCCGGCGCAGCAGGCCAAGGCGCGGGAGATCCAGGCGCAGTTCTGGCAGGACGTGCCCTATCTGCCGCTCGGTGAGTACTTCCGGATCATCGCGACGCAGCGCAACCTGGTGGATATTCCCGTCGGCATGTCGAATTTCACCGGGGTGCGACGCCTCTGAAACACCTCCTGCTGCTCGGCGGCGGCCATGCGCATGTGGAGGTGCTGCGGCAGATCGGCGCAAACCCCCTGCCCGGCTGGCGCGTGACGCTGCTGACGCGGGAGGCGCAGTCGCCCTATTCAGGCATGCTGCCGGGGGTGATGGCGGGGCTGTATCGGCCGGAGCAGGCGCTGATCGACATGGCGGCGCTGTGTGCGCGCTGCGGCGTGGCACTGCTGCTGGACCGCGCCACGGGGATCGATCCGCAGCGCCGGCTGGTGCGGCGCGCAGCGGGTGGGGACATCGCCTGGGACCTGCTGTCGATCGATACCGGCGCCACGCCCGAGACCGACCGCACGCCGGGCGCGGCCGAGCACGCGCTGCCGCTGAAGCCGATCGACGCGCTGCTGCCGCGGCTCGGCGCGCTGGCCGCCTGCCGCAGCATTGCCGTGGTGGGCGGCGGCGCGGCGGGGTTCGAGGTCGCGCTGGCGCTGCATCGGCGGGCGGCGGTGACGCTGGTGGCGGGTGGCTCCGGACTGCTGCCGGGCTTTCCCACCAAACTGCGGCAGCGGGCGGCGCGGGCGCTGGCGGCGCGGGGTGTCGCGCTGCGCGAGGGGCAGGATGTCGTGGAGGTCACGGCCGGCCGGCTGCACTTCGCCGCTGGACCGCCGCTGGAAGCTGAGGCGCTGGTCTGGGCCACCGGCGCGGCGGCCGCGCCCTGGCTGGCAGAGACCGGCCTGGCGCGTGACGAGAAGGGCTTCCTGCGCCTCGACGCCTGCCTGCGCGCCGTGGGACACGACGCCATCTTCGCCGCAGGCGACGTGGTCAGCTTCCCGGGCGGACTGCCGAAGGCGGGCGTCTTCGCGGTGCGGCAGGGGCCGGTGCTGGCCGCCAATCTGCGTGCCGTGGCCATGGGCGTCGCGCCCCGGCCCCATGTGCCGCAGCGGGACTATCTCCGGCTTCTTTCGCTCTCCGATGGCCGCGCGCTGGGCACGCGCAACGGCTTCGTCTTCGGCGGGCGCTGGGTCTGGTGGCTGAAGGACCGCATCGACCGGCGGTTCATGGCCCGCTACCAGCGCTGAGCCGCGCGGCGAGCGCCGGCGACAGGCCAATGGTCTCCACCGCCCCATGCGGGATCAGGCCGGCGCCACCCTGCCCCAGCGCGGCGAAGCCGGCGCGCAGGCCCACCTCCACCGAGCAGAGCACCGGCACGCCGATCGCGATGCGCCCGGCCAGGCCGGCAAGACCCGCGCCGCCCAGAATCACCACCTCCGCCCCGTCCTGTTCCACACAGGCGCGGCAGCTTTCGGTGAGCAGCGCCAGCGCGCCCTCCGGGTCCCGCGCGATCTCACCACCCGTGGGCGCCACGGTGCGGATGCCGGCAAGCTGCCCGGCATGGCCGCGGCCGGCGAAGAATTCCTCCAGCATCGGCTTCCAGGCGGCGCCGCCCGTCACCACGCCGAAGCGCCGGACGCCGGCGGCGGCGGCCGAGGCATCGGCCAGGCCCAGCACCGGCACCGGCGCCAATTCGCGCAGCGCATCCAGGCCCGGATCGCCGAAGCAACCGATCAGCACCGCATCCGCATCCGCGCCATGTTCGGCATAGGCGTCCAGCGCGGCATGGGCGGCGATGGCGCTGCTGGCGCGGCTGGCGATGTAGCGGGCGCCGAAGCGGCCCGTGGCGCCCTGGATTGTCACGCCCGGCGGCGCCAGCTCGCGCGCGATGGCCACCAGACGGTCCGTGATGGCCTCGGTGGTATTGGCGTTGATCAGCAGCAGCTTCATGCCGGCATGCTTGCCGCGGATCGCGCCACAAGGCCAGGGGCGTCAGGCGCCGATCTGGTCCAGCAGCGCATCCAGCCGCCCGCTGCGCCGGATGGCGCGGGCGGTATTGTGGTCCGCGGCCTCCACCTGCTCCACCGTGACGCAGGGCAGATCCGCGACATGGCGAGCGTGCAGGCTGTCCAGCGCCTCCCCCTTCGAGACGAAAATCCTGTGGCCTGACCGGCCGCCGGCCAGCGTGTCGCGCAGGTCGAGGTAGTTCGGCGTGGCGGTGCTGGCCTGCGTCTCCCGCACCTTGGCCAGCCAGCGGAAATCCTTCCAGGCGCGGCGCTGCGCCGCGGTGATGCTGGTCTGCGGCGCGGTGGCGATGGACCCCGCCAGGCCGCAGAGTTCGGCAAAGAGCATGGCGGCATAGCCGCCCATGCTGTGCCCCATGGTGTAGCTGCGGCGGTGGCGCGCCGCATAATCCGCGAGCCGCGCGGCGGTCCCGGGGATATCAGGCGAAAGCCCCTGGATGCCGGAATGGTACCAATGCTGCACGCGGTCCCGCACGAAAAGGCAGGCGATGCGGCGGGCGGCCAGGGTGCGGACGAATTCGAAGCGCGGCTGCGCCAGCGCCGTGCTGCCGGCCGCGCCGGGAATGCCGAAGCTGGAGAAGACGATCACCAGCGCCTCGCCACCCGGGGCATAGTCGAAATCGGCCTCGTCCATGGCCCGGTCAGTGGCGCCGGCGCAGGCTCGCTGTCAAGGTGGAACGGATCAGGTCGGGTCGCCGCAGCCCTCGTACCAGGCCAGGATCTCCCGCGCCTGCAGAAAGGCGATGCCGGGCATCGCGGCCAGGTCGTCCAGCATCTGCTCCAGCGCCGCGATGCGGTGCGGGACGCCGCTGATATAGGGGTGGATGGCGATGCACATCACGCGCGGCGTGGTGGTGGCCTCCGCCAGCAGCCGCGCGGCGTGCAGGCGGGCGCGGCGGGGCAGTTCCTGCTCGTCGTGGTGCTGGATCATGACAACGGGAATGTCGTTCAGCTCGACGCTATAGGGCATGGTGACAAGCGGGCCCTGCGCCGTTTCCAGCCGACAGGGCAGGTCATCCACCACCCAGTCGGCGCAGTAGCGCAGCCCGGCCTCGGCCAGCAGGTCCGCGGTTTCCAGCGTCTCGGTCAGCCCCGGGCCGAGCCAGCCGAGCGGGGGCGCGCCGGTGCAGTCCTGGATCGCCTGGACGGTCTGGCGGATCATCGCGCGCTGGTCCGGCACCTTGTGGGTCGGCACCTGCACATGGCCATGGCCCATGAAGTCCCAGCCCGCCTCATGCGCCGCCTGCGCCACGCGCGGATAGGCGGTGCAGACGGAGCCGTTGACGGAAAGCGTCGGCCGGATGCCGCGTTTCTGGAAGGCGTCGAGGAAGCGCCAGAAGCCGACGCGCATGCCGTATTCGTGCCAGCCCCAATTGGCAATGTCCGGCAGCAGGGCAGCCCCGGTGGGGGCCAAGAGCACCTGGCGCGGCATGGGATTGTCGATCAGCCAGTTCTCGACATTCACCACCGGCCAGACGGCGACCTTGGCCCCATTCGGCAGCGCGCTGGGCGGGCGGTCGGCGGGCGTGGTGTAGCGCAGGCGTTGTTCGGGACGCATCACGCCGCCTTCTTCGCATGATGGGAATGCAGCCGCGCGCCGAGCTCGCGCCGCACCTCGTTGAACTCCGGCGAGGCGACGTCGCGCGGGCGCGCCAGTTCCACCTGATGCGCGGATGCGATGCGGCCGGGGCCGGGCTCCATCACCACGACGCGGTCGGAGAGGAAGATCGCTTCCTCGATGCTGTGGGTGACGAAGAGCACGGTCAGGCCGGTGCGCTGCCAGAGTTCCAGAAGCTCGTCCTGCAGGCGCTCGCGCGTCATCGCATCCAGCGCGCCGAAGGGCTCGTCCATCAGCACCACCTCGGCGTCATTCGCCAGCACGCGGGCGATGGCGACGCGCTGCTTCATGCCGCCGGAGAGCTGGTGCGGATAGGCATCGGCGAAGCGGGTGAGGCCGATGAGGGAGATGAAGCGCTCGACGGTGTCACGGACTTCTGGCTTGGGGCGGCCGCGGCTGGCGGGGCCGAAGCCGATGTTTTCACGCACGGACAGCCACGGGAACAGGCCGTAATCCTGGAAGACCATGCCGCGATCCGGCGCGGGGCCGGCGATGGGCTTGCCCCACATCAGGGCCTGGCCGGCCGTGGGCTGTTCGAAGCCCGCGACGATCCGCAAGAGGGTGGACTTGCCGCAGCCGGAGGCGCCGATCAGGCAGACGAATTCGCCCTTGCGCACGGTGAGATTGGCATCGCGCAGCGCCTCGATGCGGCTGTCGTTCAGGACATAGGTCTTGCCGACGCCCTGGATGTCGAGCATCGGGATCTCAGCCATGGTGGGAGGGGCTCCAGCGCAGCAGCCGGTTCATCAGCAGCACCACGACGCGGTCGGAGAGGAAGCCGGCGATGCCGATGACGATCATGCCGCAGATCACAAGCTCGGTGCGCGACAGGGTGCGGCCATCCATGATGACGGCGCCGAGGCCCTGCGGCACGCCCGTCATCTCGCCGACCACGATGACGAACCAGGCCAAGCCGAGGCCGAGGCGCAGGCCCGTGAAGATGGATGGCAGGGCCGCGGGCAGCACGACTCGAAAAAACTGCGCATTGCCGCGGCAGCCGAGCATGGAGGCTGCCTCGAACAGCCGCGGCTCCACATTCTTCACGCCGAAGATGGTGTTCAGCAGGATGGGATAGAAGGCACCGAGGAAGACCAGGAAGAAGGCGGATCGCGCGCCGAGGCCGAACAGGATCATGGAAAGCGGCAGCCAGGCCGTCACCGGGATCGGCCGCATCAATTGAAGGAATGGGTCCAGCAATTGCCGCACGAAGGCGTTGCGGCCGATGAGCAGGCCGAGCGGTATGGCCACCAGCGCCGCCAGCACGAAGCCGCCATAGACGCGGCTGGCGGAGGCGAGCAGGTGGATATGCAGCGTGGCGGAGAAGGCATCGTCCCAGATGCCGCCGACGGCGAAGTCGACCATGTATTCGGCGACCTCGGCCGGCGAGGGGATCAGCCGCGTCATCCCCGCCGCCACCGCCCAGTGCCAGCCGAGCAGCAGCAGCAGGGGCACGATGAGGGAGAGCAGCACCGGCCGGACGCGCCGCCACAGCCGCAGCGCCGGCACGGGCCGCGTCACGACCGCCCGGGTGAGGGTCACGTCCGACATGGTGCCGCCTTCAGGCCGTGGCGATGGCGTTGGAGAAGGAGGGATTCAGGAAGGTGTCGAAATTCGGCAGGCGGCGGATCTGGCGCAGCTGCAGCATCTGCTCGGCATAGGTGCGGGACTGGCGCAGCACGGTATCGTCCAGCTTCCAGATATACTCGACATTGCCGGCGCCGAGCGCCTGTTCCACCGCCGCGCGCGGCGCGCCGAGCACGCGCACCGTGGCCTCCGCCACCTCGGCCGGGTTGGCCTTCATGTAGTCGCTCGCCTGGCGGTGGATGTTCAGCATGGTGCGGACCAGCGCAGGGTCGTTCTTGATGAGGTCCTCGCTGGTGCCGAAGATCATGTTCAGCCCGCCCATGGCGGTGCCATAGGGGTATTCCACCAGCTGCCCGACGCCGGAGGAGATGGACAGGCCCGGCCCAGGCTCCGCCCCCACATAGGCATCGATATCGCCGCGGGAGAGCATGGCGTGCATCTCGCCGAAGGGCACGCGGACCGGCGTGATGTCGCGCACGGACATGCCGGACTCACGCAGGCGCTCCAGGATGAACACCTCCTGCGTCGAGCCGGGCCAGATGCCCACGCGCTTGCCGCGCAGGTCGGTGATGGCGCGGATATCGCTGCCCGCCTTGCTGATGACGCCCATGCCCTTGTTGCAGAAGGCGCCGACCACGACGACGGGTTCGCCCGCCGCGGCGCCCAGCGTGGCGGCGGCGATGCCGAAGCCACCGCAGGCGACGGAGCCGGTAACGACAGCGTTCTTGCCATCGGTCGGGCTGTCGAAGGTGATGATCTCGATGGTCAGGCCGGCGGGGGCGAAGCGCTGGTAGAAATGCGGCGTCATGGAATGGATCAGGCGCAGCGAGCCCATCTTCACCGTGCGCGCGGCCTGCGCATTGGCGATGTGGGGCGCGGCCAAGGGGACGGCGATTGCGGCGGCGGAGGCGGCGAGCAGGTGGCGACGGCGGATCATCTTCTGGTCTCCCTGTTTCAGGTGGTGGCGAGGCTGGCCATGAAGGCCCGCCAGCCGCCAAATCGAGAAATGTCCTCGGCCCCATGCAGCCCCTCGGGCTCCACGAGGAATCCCTTCGGGGTGCTGCCATCGGCCAGGCGCAGCGTGCCGATGCAGAGCGGCGCGGGGATGCTGGCGACGAAGCGCCCGAAGCCGGCCTCCGGCAGCGCCCAGACCTCCGTGGCAATGGCGACGCCACTGGCCGCGGCGACTCGAAGAAGGCCGGGGCGGCGCGGCGGGCCGCCGGCCAGGGCGAACAGGCGGTAGCAGGGCTCCGTCTGCACCGCGCGACGCAGTTCCGCGCCCTCCCGCAGCAATTCCCCGTTCAGCGCCATGCCGGAGAGATGCGCGCCCACAACGCAGATCTCGATCATGCCATCACCTGCATCAGCCTGGCGCCGGTGGCGGCCAGCGCCGCATCGCTGGCGCGCGGGCCGATCAGCGTGACACCGAAGGGCAGCCCGTCCGGTCGCCGACGCGCGGGCACAGCGAGCGCCGCCAGGTCCAGCAGATTGACGAAGTTCGTATAGGTGCCGAGGCGGGCATTGGGGCCGATCGGGTCCGCCTCAAGCTCCGCCAGGGTCGGGAAATTGGGCGCGGTCGGCACCAGCAGCGCCTGCATGCGTGACCAGGCGGGCCGGGTGGCCAGGCGCAGGGCCGCCAGCCGGTGCAGGCCGGCAAAGGCATCCGTCGCGGTGAAGCGGGCGGCGCCGGCCAGGATGCGCTGGGTGACTGGGTGCATCGCCTCGCGCGGCACCAGATGGCCGAAGGCGGCGTCGCGTTCCGCCACGAAGGCCCCCTCGTAGAGCAGCCGCGCCGTTTCCAGGAAGGGGGTGAGGTCGATCTCCTCGATCCCGGCGTGCGGCGCGATGCGGGCGAGGCTCGCCTCCCAGGCGGCGTGCTGTTCCGCGCCATCCAGATGCAGGTCGGCAGCACGGGGAATGCCGAGCCGGGTCAGCGGCGCACCGGGCGTGCCGAGGGTGATGGGGCGGGACCAGGGATCGTCCGCATCGGCGCCGGCCATCACGCCATAGGCCACCCAGGCATCCGCGACGCCATGGGCGAAGACGGAAATGCAATCCAGGCTTGGGCAGGCCGGCACCACGCCGCGGGAGGAGATGGCGCCTACGGAAGGCTTCAGCCCCACCAGCCCGTTCAGCGCCGCCGGCACGCGGCCCGATCCGGCCGTGTCCGTGCCCAGCGCCAGCAGGGCCAACCCCTGCGCCACCGCGACGGCGGAGCCGGAGGAGGAGCCGCCGGGCACGCGGTCCGGCGCGCAGGCATTGCGCGGGATAGGATAGGGCGTGCGCACGCCGACCAGGCCGGTGGCGAACTGGTCGAGATTGGTCTTGCCGACCACCAGCGCCCCCGCGGCCACCAGCCGCGCCACCGCCGGCGCGCTCTCCGCCGGCAGGCAGGAGAAATCGGGGCAGGCGGCCGTGGTCGGCATGCCCGCCACATCGATATTGTCCTTCACCGCCACCGGCACGCCCCAGAGGGGGAAGCGGAGGGGGTCGAAGGCCGGCAGCGCCGCGGCCGCCGCGGCCAGGGCCTGCCCGGACGGGCGGTGCAGGAAGATGCCCGGGTCGTCCAGTGCGGCATGCCGCGCGGCGAGGCCGGCCAGCATCTCGGCAGGGGTGAGACCGGCCGCATAGGCGGCGTGCAGCGCGGCGATGCCCTGGGGCAGGCTCGGCGCGGTCATGGCGGGGTGGCGTGCGACATCGCCCGGGAACAAGCAATCGTCGTGCCGCAAACCGTGCCATGTCAGATCAACATGTTAAGGGCCTCGCCACCCCGTCTTGTATGCATGACCGCCTTTGGCTGGCCATTCTGTTCAAAAATCAGGCAGCCGCCGGTCGGCGAAGGGCCTCCGCCATCGCCGCCCAGGTCCGCTCCGTCAGCCCGATATGCGCGCGGATTCCGGACGCCGCACCCGCCGCATCGCCGCGCTGGATCGCCGTGAGGATCTCTCCATGCTCCGCATGGGAGCGCCTCAGCCGGTCCGGCGCCTCCAGCTGCGCGGCGCGGAAGGGGGCCAGGCGGCGCCGGGTGGCCGTGGCCAATTCGCCCAGATAGCGGTTCTGCGCGCCGAGATAGAGCAGGTGGTGGAAGGCGACGTTGGCGGCGCGATAGGCCGCGACATCCCCGGCCCGCACCATGGCCGCCATGGCCAGGTGCTGGCGCTCCAGTTCCCGGCGCTGCGCCGGCGTCATCGCCAGGGCACACAGCGCCGCGGCCATCGCCTCCAGCTCCGCCATCACCAGGAACATCTCGGCCAGCTGCGTGGCATCCGGAATTGCCACCACGGCGCCGCGGCGGGGCGAGACCTGCACCAGGCCGGTGGGCGCCAATTGGCGCAGCGCCTCCCGCACCGGCGTGCGGCTGCTGCCATAGGTCCGGGCCAGGCCGACCTCGTCCAGCGACGTGCCCGGCTTCAGCCGGCCGGCCACGATATCCTCGGCCAGGCTGGCCGCGATCGCCTCGCCGCGTGTCGGGCGGGGGGGTGGCGGGACGAGGCTGGTGCTCCGGCGGGGCATCACGCGGTTGTGCCGTGCGCGGGGCCGCCGCGTCCAGCCCGCCGAAGGGCGCTGGATTGTCCCAGCCGGTGAAATGTCTTTCCATGGTGCCAGGGAGAAACGAAATCATGCCTGGCACGACCGGCCTGCCGAGCGATCCGCTCTTCGCGGACCAATGGCACCTGTATCGCGGCGACCGCGACGTCGTGGATATCAACGTGGTGCCGGCCTGGGCGGACTATACCGGACGCGGTGTCAAGGTGGCGGTCATCGACACGGCGATCGAGATGACCCATCCCGACCTGGCGCCCAATTACGACGCCAGCCTGGAACTGCCGGACGACCCGGTGCGCCTGCCCGATGCGAGCTCCAACCACGCCACCGCGACGGCAGGGCTGATCGCCGCGGCGCGCAACGGCATCGGCTCGGTCGGCGTCGCCTATGACTCGCGGATCACCCAGTTGCCGATCCTGGCCAATGACACCGGCATGTATGGCCAGGGGCGGGTGGACGATGTCTTCGACGCGCTGTCCCGCTTCGACGTGGCCGCGCATGTCTGGGCGCTGTCCTTCCCCTTCACCGCCGGACCGGAGAGCCTTGGCTGGTCGGCGATGCATGCCGGCCTGGCCCAGTCGGTCGCGGAAGGGCGGGATGGGTTGGGCACCGTCTCCGTCGTCAGTTCCGGCAACGACCGCCGCAGCGGCCCCGAGGCGGATGCCTATCTCTCCGGCATCGCCGCCAGCCGCTTCGTCATCGCCGTGGGGGCGGTGGGGCAGGACGGCGTGGTGGCGCGCTATTCCAACCCCTCCGCCGCACTGCTCGTCGTCGCGCCCTCCTCGGCCAGTTTTGCCGGCGATATCACGACCACCGACCGCACGGGCCCGGGCGGCTACGGCGCGGGCGACTGGTTCGGTGGCTTCGGCGGCACCTCCACCAGCGGGCCGCTGGTGGCTGGCGTGGTGGCGCTGGTGCTGGAAGCCAATCCCGGGCTCGGCTGGCGCGACGTGCAGGAGATCCTGGCACTCAGCGCCCGCCACACCGGCCATCCGATTGGCGGCACCCTGACCTCCCCCGAGCAGACCCCATGGCGCATCAACGGTGCGGGGGACTGGAACGGCGGCGGGATGCACTTCTCCAACGACTACGGCTTCGGCCTGGTCGATGCCCGCGCTGCGGTGCGGCTGGCGGAAAGCTGGCAGGCGCCGGCGCGGACTTCCGCCAATGAGATGACGCTGGCAGCCAATTGGCGCGGCAGCCAGGTGGTGCCGGACAACGATCCAACCGGCTTCAGCTTCAGCTTCGAGATCACCGGCGCGATGCGGGTGGAGCAGGTCTCGCTGCGCGCCGATATCGTCTCCGGCATCGCCTCCCAGGTCGATATCCGGATCTTCTCGCCGGACGGCACGCGGATGGACCTGGCGCCGAACAGCGGCGGCAGCGCCGTCTACAAGCCCTGGACCTTCGGTGCCACCGGCTTCCGCGGCGAATCCGCCGCCGGCACCTGGCGGGTGGAAATCCGGGACGAGCGGGCCGGCGCGCCGCTGACCGTGCGCAGCCTGGACCTCAGCCTGTTCGGCGCGGCGGACAGCGCGGATGACAACTATGTCTACACCGACGCCTTCGCCGGGCTGGCGGGGCAGGACGGGCGCGATCTGCTGACGGATGCGGCGGGGAACGACCTGCTGAACGCCGCCGCCGTCACCGGCCCGCTGCTGATCGACCTGCGCCCCGGCTTCGCCAGCCGCATCGCCGGGGAGACGCTGACCATCGCGCCGGGCACGCTGATCGAGGACGCCATCGGCGGCGATGGCGCCGATATCCTGCGCGGCAATGCCGCCGACAACCTGCTGCAAGGCATGCGCGGCAAGGATCGGATGCTCGGCTATGCGGGCGCCGATACGCTGCTGGGCGGCGATGGCGACGATGTGCTGACGGGCGGCGCCGGCGGCGACCTGCTGGTGGGCGGCGCGGGGCTGGACCGGGTGGTCTATACGACCCAGGTGCGGCTGGACCTGCTGACGCCCGCGCTCTCCACCGGGGAGGCCCAGGGCGATGTGCTTCGGGAGATCGAGCAGATCTGGGGCTCGACCCTGGCGGATAGCCTGGCCGGGGGCGAGGCCGGGGATGTGCTGCTCGGCCAGGCGGGCGATGACTGGCTGTTCGGCCGGGACGGCGTGGACCGCCTGCTGGGCGGCGAGGGCGACGACCGACTGGAGGGCGGCGCCGGCAGCGATGCGCTGACCGGCGGGGCGGGCCGCGACCTCTTCGTACTGGAGCCGCGCGGCGCCCGGATGGACCGGATCCTCGACTTCACCAGCGGCGAGGACCGCATCCTGCTGACCGGCACCGGCCTGCCGGAAGGGCGGATGGGCAAGGTGCGCTTCGCCTATGCGGGGGAGGAGCCGGGCACGGAGCGCATCGTCTACGACCGCGCGACCGGCCTGCTGTCGCATGACATCGATGGCGGCGGCCCGGCCACGCCGGTGGCCCTGGCGCTGCTGGTGGGAGCGCCGAGCCTGGTGCTTGCCGACCTGCTGATCGGCTGAGCCCCTTCCCTGCCGGTCGCGCTTCCCGAGTCGCCTTGCGAAGCCGCAAGGCTTGAAAATGCTTCATCTGCCGGTCGCGCTTCCCGAGTCGCCTTGCGAAGCCGCAAGGCTTGAAAATGCTTCATCTGCCAGTCGCGTTTTCCGAGTCGCCTTGCGAAGCCGCAAGGCTTGAAAATGCTTCATCTGCCAGTCGCGTTTTCCGAGTCGCCTTGCGAAGGCGCAAGGCTTGAAAATGCTCTACCGGAACGGGAAGGGATACATCAGCCCGCCGCGGCGCCAGAGGTCGGACAGGCCGCGGTCCAGACCGATGGCGGAGCCATCGCCCAGGTTGCGGTCGAAGATCTCGCCGTAATTGCCAACCTGGCGGATGGCCTCCGCCGCCCAGCTGTCCGGCAGCCCAAGCGCGGCGCCCAGGCCGCGATCCAGGCCGATCAGGAAGCGCACCTCGGTATTGCTGGACTGCAGCGCGGCATCCAGCGTGCCGCTGCTGATCTCCAGCTCCTCCGCCGCCACCAGCGCATGCAGGGTCCAGCTGACAATCTGCCGCCAACGCTCATCGCCGCCACGCACGAAGGGGGCGATGGGCTCGCGGCTCAGCCGCTCCGGCAGCAGCATGGCGCCGGCGGGGTCGGGCAGGTCGGTGGCGCGCAGCGTGGCGAGCGCCGCGGCATCGGCGGTCACCGCGTCGCAGCTGCCGTTCTTGAAGCCGTCGAGCAGCGCCGTGCCGCTCTGCGTCGTCACCACCGGCACCACGGTGATCCGCGCGCGCTGCGCGGCATTGCGCAGGATGTTGAAACTCTGGTCCACCTGCGGCGCGGCGACGCAGATGCGCTTGCCGTTCAGCTGGGCGAAGTTGGCGATCTGCGAGTCGACCCGCACCATCACCGCCTGGCCGTCATAGAGCAGCACGCCCACGGGGGTGATGTTGCGGCCGGCATCGCGCATCGCGGTGGCCGTCAGATTGCTCGACAGCAGGTCCACGCGACCGGCTTCGAGGTTGCCGAAGCCTGCCTCGACCGAATTGGCGGTGACGAAGGCCACCTTGTCCCGGTCGCCCAGCACGGCGGCCGCCACGGCGCGGCAGAAATCGGCATCCAGCCCGCGCATCACGCCTTCCAGGTCGGGCGCGGAGAAGCCGGGCAGCTGGCCGAAGACGCCGCAGCGCAGCTCGCCGCGCTGGCGCACCGCCTCCAGCGTGCCGGTGGCCGGTGCGGTAGCAGGCGTGGCGGCCGGCGTGGCGGCGGGCCCCTGGGCCGGCGCCGGCCCTGCCAGGCCGCAGAGCATCAGGAGGCCGAGAAGGCAGCGGCGCATGGCGGGACTCCGATCAGGCAGGGGGCGCGGCATGGGGTTCAGCATCCGGATACGGCGATGCGGCAGACGATGCCCGAGCCGGGACGCTCGGCGACGCGGCAGACCTGCAGCGCCTGCGCCTCCGCCTGTTCGCGGGTCTGGCCGCTGCCGGTGGCGGTGCGGCGCAGCTGCTCGGGCGCGCCGGTCACGGCCTGGGCCAGGGCGCCGCAGGCATTCGGGAAGTCCAGCGTGATGCGGCACTGGTTGCGGCCGACGATCGCCTCGCAGGCGCGGATCGCCTGCATGCTGGCGGCCAGGCGGTCCGGCTGTCCGCTGGTGAAGCCATAGGCGGTGGAGGGCGGCTCCGCCGTGTAGATGAAGCCGAAGCGGCCTCGGGTGGCGCTGGCGGTCCCGTGCGGTGCCGGAATGGCGGCCTGGATCGTGCTGCCATCCGCGCAGCGCTGCTGGCAGGCATTGACCAGGGAGCGCGCCTGGCTGGAACAGGCCTGGCGGCAGGAGGCCGGGATCTCGGCCGGGCGGGTTGCCATCTGCGGACGCGCGGCGACACCGGTGCCGAGCGGCTGGAAGCAGGCGCCTGCGGCCGGCCCCGTCGCGGTGCCACAGGGGAACAGCCGCGGCGAGCCCCAGCGTTCGGCCGGCAGGGCCAGCCGCCAGGGTCCGCCGTCGCGGCATTGCAGGTCCCAATAGGCCGTGCGGTCGCGACCGAGGCCGGCGGCATAGAGGTTGGAAACCTCCGCGCAGGCGACGCCATTGGTGCGCAACAGGCTGCGGATCGCATCGCGCTGCCCCTCCGCGCTGCGGGCCGCCAGGGAGTCATGGGCCGGATTGCCGGTCTGCGCCGCGGCCGGCGCCACCAGGGCCTGGGCGAGGAGCGCGATCCATCCGGTCAGGGCCAGCATCGCCAGTCGCATCGCCACCATCTCCCGCTCTTGCGCAAGGTGTCGCCTTTCGTTTCGCTCGACGCAAGTCCTGAAAATGCGGGCTGCGACAAGGACCTGGGCGGCATGTCTCAGCTGCTGCACCCGCTGGAACGCCCTTCGGATTTTGCGCCGCGCGAGATGCCCGGCCTGCCGCCTCCGGTTGCAGCGACGCGCCGAAGGCAAGCCGGCCCCTTTGCAGGGCGCACGCGAAAGCCTCGCCCCTCCCGATGCCGCCCGGGGGTGCTATAGGCAGGAGGCAAGGCAGACGGAGCGACTGGCATGAAGACGCGCGCGGCGGTGGCCTGGGCGGCCGGCAAGCCCCTTTCGGTGACGGAAGTGGAGATCGGCGGCCCGAAGGCCGGGGAAGTGCTGGTGGAGGTGAAGGCCACCGGCCTGTGCCATACCGACCTGTATACCCTTTCCGGCGCGGATCCCGAGGGGCTGTTCCCCGCCATCCTGGGCCATGAGGGCGCGGGCATCGTGCGGGAGGTGGGCGCGGGCGTCACCAGCGTGAAGCCGGGCGACCATGTGATTCCGCTCTACACGCCGGAATGCCGGCAGTGCAAAACCTGCCTCAGCCAGCGGTCCAACCTCTGCACGGCGATCCGCGGCACCCAGGGCAAGGGCGTGATGCCGGACGGCACCAGCCGCTTCTCCTGCGAGGGCGGTCCGGTGATGCACTACATGGGCTGCAGCACCTTCGCGAATTTTACGATTTTGCCCGAGATCGCGCTGGCAAAGGTCCGCGAAGACGCGCCCTTCGAGAAGATCTGCTACATCGGCTGCGGGGTGACCACCGGCATCGGTGCGGTCATCAACACGGCAAAAGTCTGGCCGGGGGCCAATGTGGCGGTCTTCGGCCTGGGTGGCATCGGGCTGAACGTGATCCAGGGCGCGCGGATGGTGGGCGCCGACAGGATCATCGGCATCGACCTGAACAATGGGCGGCAGGAGATGGCCCGGAAGTTCGGCATGACCGACTTCATCAATCCGAACGAGGTGGGCCACGACAAGGTGGTGCAGGCCATCGTGGACCTGACGGGTGGCGGCGCCGACTTCTCCTTCGAGTGCATCGGCAATGTGAAGGTGATGCGCCAGGCGCTGGAATGCACCCATCGCGGCTGGGGCGAGAGCATCATCATCGGCGTGGCCGGCGCAGGGCAGGAAATCTCCACCCGGCCCTTCCAGCTGGTCACCGGCCGGTCCTGGCGCGGCACGGCCTTCGGCGGCGCCCGCGGGCGGACCGATGTGCCGAAGATCGTCGACTGGTACATGCAGGGGAAGATCGACATCGACAGCCTGATCACCCATGTGATGCCGCTGGACGAGATCAACCATGGCTTCGAGCTGATGGAGCGAGGCGAGTCCATCCGTTCGGTGGTGGTGTACTGAGGAAGCCATGCTGCGGCTGACCGAATTGAAGCTGCCGCTCGACCACCCCGAGGGGGCGGTGGAGCGGGCGCTGTGCCAGGCGCTGGGGGTGAAGCCCTCCGCGGTGCGCGACATCACCGTCGCGCGCCGGGCCTGGGATGCGCGCAAGCGGTCGGCCATCCTGGTGGTCTATTCCGTCGATTTTTCCGTGGATGACGAGGCGGCGCTGCTGCGGCGCGCGGCGGGCGACAAGGTTTTGGCCCGCACGCTCATCCGCACGCCGGATACCAGCTATCGGCCCGTCGCCCTGGCCCCTGCCCTTCTGCCGCAGCGGCCCGTCGTCATCGGCACCGGACCCTGCGGCATCTTCGCCGCCCTGATCCTGGCGGAGATGGGGTTCCGGCCCATCATCCTCGACCGCGGCAAGGTGGTGCGGGAACGCACCAAGGACACCTGGGCGCTGTGGCGGCGCAACCAGCTCACGCCCGAAAGCAACGTGCAATTCGGCGAAGGCGGCGCCGGCACTTTTTCGGATGGCAAGCTGTGGTCCGGCATCAAGGATCCGCAGCATCTGGGCCGGAAGGTCTTGACCGAATTCGTGCAGGCGGGGGCGCCGGAAGAGATCCTGTATGTGGCAAAGCCGCATATCGGCACTTTTCGGCTGGTGACGATGGTGGAAAGCCTGCGCGCGAAGATCGAGGCGCTGGGCGGGGAATACCGTTTCGGCACCAAGGTCACCGACTTCCTGGTGGAGACCGGGCGCGACGGGCAGCGGCGCATGCGCGGCGTGGTGACGGAAGCGGGCGAGACGATCGAGACCCAGCACGTGGTGCTCGCCATCGGCCACTCCGCGCGCGACACCTTTTTTCAATTGCAGGCGGCGGGCGTCTTCATCGAGGCCAAGCCATTCTCGATCGGCGTGCGGATCGAGCATCCGCAGTCGATCATCGACAGGGCGCGATTCGGCAATTTTGCGGGCAATCCGATCCTCGGCGCGGCGGATTACAAGCTGGTGCATCACTGCCGGAACGGCCGTTCGGTCTATTCCTTCTGCATGTGCCCCGGCGGCACGGTGGTGGCGGCGGCCAGCGAGCCGGGGCGGCTGGTGACCAATGGGATGAGCCAGTATTCGCGGGCCGAGCGCAACGCCAATGCCGGCATCGTCGTCGGCATCACGCCGGAGGTGGATTATCCGGGCGACCCGCTGGCCGGTATCGCGCTGCAGCGGCATTGGGAAGAACGCGCCTTCGTGGCCGGCGGCAGCAACTACTGCGCCCCGGCGCAGCTTGTGGGCGATTTCCTGGCCGGCCGCGCCTCGACCAGCCTGGGTTCCGTCATCCCCAGCTACAGGCCGGGCGTGACGCCGACCGACCTCGCCGCCTGCCTGCCCGACTTCGCCGTGGCGGCGATGCGGGAGGCGCTGCCTGAATTCGGCAAGCAGATCCGCGGCTTCGACATGGCGGAGGCGGTGATGACCGGAGTCGAAACCCGCACCTCCTCCCCCATCCGCATCCGCCGCGATGCCAGCTTCCGCAGCGTGAACACGCTGGGCCTCTATCCGGCCGGCGAAGGCGCCGGCTATGCGGGCGGCATCTTCTCCGCCGGCGTCGATGGCATCCGCGTGGCGGAGGCGGTAGGGCGGGACATGGCCGGGCTGGCGGCCGCCGCCTGATGACGCATTTCGATGTCGTGGTGCTGGGCGCCGGCGCCGCCGGCCTCTTCGCCGCCATGCGCGCCGGCCAGCGCGGGCGGCGCGTGCTGCTGCTGGATCATGCGGAAGCCCCCGGCAAGAAGATCCTCATCAGCGGCGGCGGGCGGTGCAATTTCACCAATACCGGCTGCGTGCCGGATCGCTTCCTCTCGCAGAACCGGCACTTCGCCCGCTCGGCGCTGGCCCGCTACACGCAGCACGATTTTCTCCAGCTCGTGCAGAAGCACCGCATCGCCTATCACGAGAAGACGCTCGGGCAATTGTTCTGCGACGGCTCGGCCCGTCAGATCGTCGCCATGCTGCTCGCGGAATGCGAGGCCGCCGAGGTGGCGCTGCGCTGCGACACCCGCATCACCGGCGTGACGAAGGACACCGCCTTCCGCATCGCCACCAGCGCCGGCGCCTTCACGGCCGAGAGCCTGATTGTCGCCACCGGCGGCCTCTCCATCCCGAAGATGGGCGCGACCGGCTTCGCGCATGACCTGGCGCGGCAATTCGGACTGCCGCTGACGGAAGTCCGCCCCGGCCTGGTGCCGCTGACCTTCGGCGAAGCGATGCTGGATCTGATGCGCCCGCTTTCCGGCCTGGCGCTGGACAGCGTTGCCAGGGCCGGCAGGGCGGCGTTCCGGGAGGCGATGCTCTTCACCCATCGCGGCCTCTCCGGCCCCGCCATCCTCCAGGCCTCCTCCTACTGGCGGGAAGGCCAGGCGATCACGCTGGACCTGATGCCGGAGCGCAACGCGACCGCCCTGCTGCTGGCCGGCAAGCGTGCGCGGCCGAAGGCGGAGGCGCGCACCATCCTCGGCGAATGGCTGCCCGCCCGCCTCGCCACCGCCCTGGCCGCGCAACACCTGCCGCCGCGCACCATCGGCGAGATCGGCGATGGCGATCTGCGGAAACTGGGCGCGCTGCTGAAGGCCTGGACCCTGAAGCCCAGCGGGACGGAGGGCTATGCCAAGGCGGAGGTGACGCTGGGCGGCGTGGATACGGAGGCGCTCTCCTCCCAGACCCTGATGGCCAAGTCCGTCCCGGGCCTGTTCATCGTAGGGGAGGCGGTGGACGTGACCGGCTGGCTGGGCGGCTACAACTTCCAATGGGCCTGGTCCTCCGGCTGGGCCGCCGGCGAGGCCGCCTAGCTCCCTCCCCCGCATTTGCGGGTGGGGGGTCGCGGCACTGCCGCGACGCCGCAGGCTGGTGGGGGTGGGGTATCCGCCACACGGCTTGGCAGCACGGCCGAACCGTCCCAAGCTTCCCCGAACACATTCGGGGAACGGCGCCTATGGCCAAGCGCGGCATGCAGTTCGGGATCTTCCTGGCCCCCTTCCACCGCCTGGGCGACAACCCGACGCTCGCCATCTCCCGCGACATCGAGATGATCGAATGGCTCGACCGGCTCGGCTTCGACGAGGCCTGGATCGGCGAGCACCATTCCGCGGGATGGGAGACCATCGCCTCGCCCGAGCTCATCATCGCGGCCGCGGCAGAACGCACGAAGCACATCCGCCTCGGCTCCGGCGTCACCTCCCTGCCCTATCACCACCCCTTCCTGGTGGCGCAGCGCTTCGTGCAGCTGGACCATATGACGCGCGGCCGCGCCATGCTGGGCTGCGGGCCGGGCGCGCTGGTCTCGGACGCCTATATGCTCGGCATCGATGCGACGACGCAGCGCCGGCGGATGGACGAGGCGCTGGAGGCCATCATGGCGCTGCTGGCCTGCGAGGGACCCGTCACGCGCAAGACGGACTGGTTCGAGATGCGGGAGGCGCGCCTGCACCTCCGCCCCTATTCCGACCCGCATTTCCCGATCGCCGTTGCCAGCACGCTCACCCCTGCCGGCCCCGCCACCGCGGGCAAGCATGGCGTCGGCATCCTGTCGCTCGGCGCCGGCATGCCGGGCGGCCCGGCGGCGCTGCCCGGCCAGTGGAAGATCGCGGAGGAGGCCGCGGCGGCGGCCGGCAAGACCATCAGCCGGCGCGACTGGCGCCTGGTGATGAACGTGCATGTCGCGGAGACCGACGAGCAGGCCATGGCCGATGTGAAGGTCGGCGAGCGGCTGGAGACGGTGACCTATTTCGAGGATGCGCTGGGCCGCCCGCCGGGCCGGTCCCAGGACCCGCTGACCGATGGCGTCAAGGCCGGCACCACGCTGGTCGGATCGCCGGAGACGGTGGCGCGCGGCATCGAGAAGCTGGTCGAGGCCAGTGACGGCGGCTTCGGCGGCTTCCTGTTTCGCGCCAATGACTGGGCGAACCGGGAGCAGACCTGGCGCAGCTACGAGCTGTTCGCCCGCTGGGTGATGCCGCGCTTCCAGCAGTCGCTGGAGACGCTGCGCGGATCGCATGAATGGGCGGTGGCGAACCGCAGGACGATCTTCAGCCCGAATGTGGAGGCGCTACGCAAGGCCTTCGTGGATGCCGGCAAGGACGTGCCGGAGGCATTCGATGCGCGGGCCTCCGGCGCGCGCGATATGACGCGCGCCGAAGGCTGAGGGCTCAGAAGGCGGCGACGGCCAGCATCAGCGCCGCCATGGCGCCGCCAGCGGCGCGCACCACCACGCGGTTGGTGATGGCCAGCGCGCCGAAGACGCCCAGGCCGTGCAGGGCGGCAGTCGCGACCAGGAAGCCGGCCGCATAGGGGAAGGCCCCGGCGCCCTCCAGCTCCGTGCCATGGGCATGGCCATGCAGCAGCCCGAAGACCGCCACCAGCGGCACCGCCAGCGCGAGCGAAACGCGGGCGGAGGCGGCGACCAGCGCGCCGAGGATGATGACGGAGGCGAGGATGCCGGCCTCCACCATCGGCAGGCCGATGCCCGCCGCGCCGAGCCCGAAGCCCAGCGTCATGGCGCCCAGAAAGCCTGCCGGCAGTGCCCAGAGGGCACGGCCGCCCAGCAACCCGGCCCAGAGGCCGACCGCGACCATGGCCAGCACATGGTCCAGCCCGCCGACCGGATGCAGGAAGCCCGCGGCGAAGCCATGCACATGGTCGCCGGCCTCATGCGCCAGGGCGGGCAGCGGGGCGAGGAGCGCGGCGAGGGTGAGAAGACGGCGCATCAGGCAATTCCTCCGGATTTCAGGATAAAGGCGGCGATCTCGGACACGCCCTGGTTCGCCTTCAGGTTGGTGAAGATGAAGGGCCGCGTGCCGCGCATCTTCTTCGCGTCGCGGTCCATCACCGACAGATCGGCGCCCACCAGCGGCGCCAGATCCGTCTTGTTGATGACAAGCAGGTCGGAGCGCGTGATGCCCGGCCCACCCTTGCGCGGAATCTTGTCCCCCGCCGAGACATCGATGACGTAGATCGTCAGATCCGCCAGTTCCGGGCTGAAGGTCGCGGCGAGATTGTCGCCCCCGGATTCGATGAACAGCACCTCCAGCGCCGGAAAGCGGCCAGACATCTCGGCGACGGCGGCGAGGTTGATGGAGGCGTCCTCCCGGATCGCGGTATGCGGGCAGCCGCCGGTCTCCACACCCATGATGCGCTCCGGCGCCAGGGCGCCGGAGCGGGTGAGGAACTCGGAATCCTCCTTGGTGTAGATGTCGTTGGTGATGGCGGCGATGTCGTGGCTGTCGCGCATATGCTTGCACAGCCGGTCGACCAGCGCGGTCTTGCCGGAGCCGACGGGGCCGCCGATGCCGACGCGGAAGGGACCGTTACTCATGAGCGGAAGAGCCTCGTGTATTGCGTCTCGTGGCGCAGGGAAAACAGGTCGATGATGGGGGCCGCCCCGCCGATGTCATCCGCCTCCGTCACCGCCAGCGCGGCCTCCGTCGCGGCGGTCAGCGCGGGCAGCAGCGCGGCGGTGGCGATCTGCCCATCCGTCTGGCCGAGCGGCACCACGCGCACGCCGGCCGAGACCAGGTTGGCGGCAAAGGCGGTGAGCCAGGCGAAGCAGCTTTCGCGCAGCGGCATGCCGTGGAAGGCGGCCGCGGCGCCGAAGACCACGGCATGCGTCAGCCGACCGGGATGGCGGGCGGTGAATTCGGCAAAGGCCGCATTCGGCCAGGCGGCGTTGGTGGCGATGGCAAAGGCGCCGCCGGGCTGCGTCGCCTCCAGCGCCAGCTCCGCGGTGCCGCGCATCGCAGCCGCCAGCTCCGTCAGCCCATCCAGCGCCGCCGCATCCTCCGCCGCGGCGGCGCGCCAGGACAGCGCCAGCAGCGCGCCATCCACGGCGCCGGCGCCATGCGCCAGCGCGGCTTGCGCATAGGCCACCAGCCCGGCGCGATCCGTCACCGCGCCCTCCTCCACCGCCATTTCCAGACCGTGGCTGTAGCTGAAGGCGCCGGTCGGATAGGCGGGCGAGAGCCAGGCCAGCAGTCGCGCCAGGGCGGGCAGGTCAGTGGTCGTGGTGGTGATGGTCATCGTCGCCGTGATGGTGGTGATGGCCATGCGGATGCCCCGGCAGGCGGTTGTGCTCGCCATAGGCGCCGCCTTCCGGATTGAAGGGCGCGCGCACCTTCTGGAGCGTGGCGCCAAGACCTTCGAGCATGCGGATGATGACATGGTCGTGGCGGATCAGGATGCGCTCGCCATCCAGCTCGGTCGGCAGATGCCGGTTGCCGAGATGCCAGGCCAGGCGCAGCAGCAGCGCAGGCGTGGCGGCGGTGACGGAGACCAGATCCTCCGCCGCCGCGCGCAGCCGGATGAAGCCGCCGGATTCCAGTTCCAGCCCATCGCCGTCCCGCATCACCGTGGCTTCCGCCAGATCCAGCAGGAAGCTGCCGCCGCCATCGGTGAGATAGACCTTGCGGCGGCGGAAGCGGTCGTCGAAGTCGACCGTCACGGTATCCTTGGCCGCCTCCTCCGGCCAGCTTCCGGCGGGGTGGACGGCAATGGCGCGAAGCTGCGGCATGGTCTCTCTCAGAACAGGAAGTAGCGCTGCGCCATGGGCAGCAGGGTGGCGGGTTCGCAGACCAGCAGCTCGCCATCGGCGCGGACCTCGTAGGTCTCGGCATCCACCTCGATCCGCGGCAGCGCGTCGTTCAGCACCATGTCGCGTTTGCTGATCTTGCGGGTATTCGTCACCGCCAGCAGGGGGCGCTGCAGGCCGAGCCGTTCCGCGATACCGGAATCCAGCGCCGCCTGGCTGGTGAAGGTGACAGAGGACAGCGTCCTGGCGCGGCCATAGGCGCCGAACATGGGGCGGTAGTGGATGGGCTGCGGCGTGGGGATGGAGGCATTGGGATCGCCCATCGGCGCCATTGCGATGGTGCCGCATTTCAGCACATAGTCCGGCTTCACGCCGAAGAAGGCGGGCGACCACAGCACAAGATCCGCCAGCTTGCCGACCTCGATGCTGCCCACATGCGTGGCGATGCCCTGGGCGATGGCGGGATTGATGGTGTATTTCGCGATGTAGCGGCGCACGCGGAGATTGTCGTTGTCACCCGTCTCACCGGGCAGACGGCCGCGCTGCTGCTTCATCTTGTGCGCTGTCTGCCAGGTGCGGATGATGACCTCGCCCACACGACCCATCGCCTGGCTGTCCGAGGACATCATCGAGATGGCGCCAAGATCGTGCAGAATGTCCTCGGCCGCGATCGTCTCCTTGCGGATGCGCGATTCCGCGAAGGCGACGTCTTCCGGGATGCGCGGGTCGAGGTGATGACACACCATGAGCATGTCGAGATGCTCATCCACCGTGTTCCGCGTATAGGGCATGGTCGGATTGGTGGAGGACGGCAAAAAGTTCGGCTCGCCGATCACCCGCAGGATGTCGGGCGCATGGCCGCCACCGGCGCCTTCCGTGTGGAAGGCCTGGATGGCGCGGCCACCGATGGCGCGGATGGTATCTTCGACGAAGCCGCTTTCGTTCAACGTGTCCGAATGGATGGCGACCTGGATGTCGAAGGCATCGGCCACCCTCAGGCAGGTGTCGATCGCCTTGGGTGTGGTGCCCCAATCCTCATGCAGTTTCAGCCCGCAGGCGCCACCGCGGATCTGCTCCTCCAGCGCGGCCGGCAGCGCCGCATTGCCCTTGCCGAGGAAGCCCAGGTTCATCGGGAAGGATTCGGCCGCCTGCAGCATTCTCCCGAGATGCCACGGCCCGGGGGTCGAGGTGGTGGCGAGGGTGCCATGCGCAGGGCCGGTGCCGCCGCCGAACATGGTGGTGACGCCGGAGACCAGCGCCTCCTCGATCTGCTGCGGGCAGATGAAATGGATATGCGGGTCGATCCCGCCCGCCGTCAGGATACGCCCCTCGCCAGCCAGCACTTCGGTGCCCGGGCCGATGATGATGGTGACGCCCGGCTGCGTATCCGGATTGCCGGCCTTGCCGATGCTGTGGATCAGCCCGTCCTTCAGGCCCACATCCGCCTTGTAGATGCCGGCGTGATCGACGATCAGCGCATTGGTGATGACGGTATCGACAGCGCCGTTTTCCCGCGTCACCTGGGACTGGCCCATGCCGTCGCGGATGACCTTGCCGCCGCCGAATTTGACTTCCTCGCCATAGGTGGTGAGGTCGCGTTCCACCTCGATGATCAGGTCGGTATCGGCCAGCCGCAGGCGGTCGCCCGTGGTCGGGCCATACATGCCGGCATAGGCGCGGCGGGAGAGCTTCGCGGGCATCAGAGCTTCCCCTCCGTCTCGCCGCGGAAGCCATGCACGATGCGATCGCCGGCATAGGGCACGAGGCGCACGCTGCGCGCCTGCCCAGGCTCAAAGCGCACCGCTGTGCCGGCGGGAATATCCAGCCGCTGGCCATGCGCGGCCGCGCGGTCGAAGCGCAGCGCCGGGTTGGTCTCCGCAAAATGGTAGTGGCTGCCGACCTGGATGGGGCGGTCGCCGGTATTGGCGACCTCGATCTCCGTGGTCGGCCTGCCGACGTTCAGTTCGATCTCGCCCGCGGCGGGAAACAGCTCGCCCGGGATCATCGGATCGGCTCGTGCACGGTCACCAGCTTGGTACCGTCGGGGAAGGTCGCTTCCACCTGGATCTCGTGGATCATCTCGGCGATTCCCTCCATCACCTGGTCGCGGGTGAGCAAGGTGGCGCCGTCACGCATCAGCTCCGCCACGCTGCGGCCGTCACGGGCGCCTTCCACCACATAATCGGTGATCAGGGCCACCGCCTCCGGATGGTTCAGCTTCACGCCACGCTCCAGCCGTCGTCGCGCGACGTTGGCCGCCATGGCGACCAGCAGCTTGTCCTTTTCACGCGGCGTCAGGTTCATGCGTCACCTCTCATCCCGGCCAAGCATGGCCCATGCCACCTCATGTGCGCCAGAGCCGCGGCAGGCGCGGCGGCAGCCCCAAGGCCTGAGCCCGCAGCGCCATGATGGCGGCGCCCAGGCCCTGGCGCACCACCCCTGCCGCGCCGAGCCAGCGTGCCACCAGCAGCCCGGGCGCGACCAGCCCTGCCCCACCCTGCGCCAGTTCACGCGCCAGGTCGCGATGGGAGGCAACCTCCGGCATGGCCAGAACCAGCGTCGCCATGGCGCCGGCGCCGTCCAGGGTGAAGCGGTGCGCCAGCGCCTCCGGCTGCAGCCGCAGCGCATCCACCCAGAGCAGCCGCCCCTCCCGCCGGATCTGCCAGCGATCGTGCAGGAAGCCGCTGCGGAAGACCTCGCCCCGCGCGGCGCGGCCCAGCACCAGCATCTCCGCCGCCAGCAGCCGCGCCCCGGGCGCAAGCGTGATGTCCAGCCGGCGGCGCAGGCGGGCGCCATCGAACAGGATCGTCTCCTGCGGCAGCCATTCGCAGGTGGCAGCTTCGCCGAGATCCAGGCTTGTCGCGATTTCCGTGCGCGGCGACAGGCTGCGGTAGATTTTCTCGGCAGCCGGCGTCGTCGCCGTGAATTGCGCCCCCGCACCCAGCGTCAGCACCGAATCGAGGCTGTCCCCGCCCGCCAGGCCGCCCGCGACATTGACCAGCGCCGCCTGCTTCGGCTCCTCCGGATCGGCATCCGGAAACAGCACGCGCAGCGGCGCGGATTGATAGAGATGCGCGATCCGCGCCCCGCCTGGCGCAGCGACGAGGCTGAGTTCGGCGCGCCCGCGGGCGCGCTGGTGGTGCGGCGCGGCGGCCGGATCGACGAGCATCCGCGAAGACATGGCACGTGTGGTGGCGCTCGGCCAGTCGTTGCGCAGCTGCCCATTCCGCATGCGGGCACGGCGCGGATTGGGCAGCGAAAGCCCAATTCGGCGGCAGCACCGGAAGGGTTCCCCTTCCGGAATGGAGGGCCGGCCGCGAAAGGATCGTATGCGAAAGCTCTGGCACGCATCTCGCAATGCAGCAGGCGGAGGGGGACGTGGCCGGCAGGCGGCCTCGGCGCCACCGCTTCGTGCATTCCCGAGGAGGCTTCAGAAAAATGATCCATCGCATGCCCATCACGCGACGTGCCGCGCTGGCCGGCCTCGGCGCTGCCCTGGCCGCCCCCGCCATCCGCCCTTCCTTCGCGCAGGCCGCGCCGATCAAGGTCGGCGTGCTGCACTCCCTCTCCGGCACCATGGCGATCAGCGAGACAGCGCTGCGCGATACGGTGCTGATGATGGTGGAGGCGCAGAACGCCGCCGGCGGCATCCTCGGCCGCCGCCTGGAAGCCGTCGTGGTGGACCCGGCCTCCAACTGGCCGCTTTTCGCGGAGAAGGCGCGCGAGCTGCTCGCAGTGTCCCGCGTCGATGTCACCTTCGGCTGCTGGACCAGCGTGTCCCGCAAATCCGTGCTGCCGGTCTTCGAGGAGCTGAACGGCCTGCTGTTCTACCCGGTGCAGTATGAGGGCGAGGAGGAGAGCAAGAACATCTTCTACACCGGCGCCGCGCCGAACCAGCAGGCGATCCCGGCGGTGGAATACCTGATGGGCGCGGATGGCGGCGAGGCGAAGCGCATCGCGCTGCTCGGCACGGACTATGTCTATCCGCGCACGACGAACCGCATCCTGCGCGCCTTCCTGATCTCGAAGGGCATCCCCGAGAGCGACATCATGGAGGAATACACCCCCTTCGGCCACAGCGACTGGCAGGGCATCGTCAGCCGCGTGAAGCGTTTCGCTGGCGAGGGGAAGAAGACGGCAATCGTCTCCACCATCAACGGCGACGCCAACGTTCCCTTCTACCGCGAGCTGGGCAACCAGGGCATCAAGGCGGAGGACATTCCCTCCGTCGCCTTCTCGGTGGGCGAGGAGGAGCTGGCCGGCATCGACACGCGGCCGCTGGTCGGCCACCTGGCCGCCTGGAACTACTTCATGTCCGTGCAGTCGCCGGCCAATACGCAGTTCAAGGCGATGTGGCAGGCCTATATCAAGAACCCGCGCCGCGTGACCAACGACCCGATGGAAGCCACCTATACCGGCTTCAAGATGTGGGCGCAGGCGGTGGCGCAGGCCGGCACCACCAGCGTCGATGCCGTGCGCACCGCGATGTACGGCCAGAAGGTGGATGCCCCCTGCGGCTATGTCGCGGAGATGCACCGCAACCATCACCTGTCCAAGCCCGTGATGATCGGCGAGGTGCAGGCCGATGGCCAGTTCAACATCGTCTGGAAGACGCCGAATGCCATCCCGGCCGAGAACTGGTCGCCCTTCATCCCGGAGAATGCGAACCGGCGCCGCGGCTGAAGGGTTTTTGGGGGAGGCGGCCGCGCGCGGCCTCCCTCATTCCAGCATGAAGCATCCCCTCCTCATCCTTCTCCTGCTCTTCGCGCTGGCCCTGCCAGCGCGCGCGCAGGATGCCTTCACCGCGGGCCTCAGCGGGCTCGGCACCGGCTTCAACCAGACGGCGGAGTCCGTGGACCGGCTCGGCGCCAGCGGCGATCCGCGCGCCCTGCCCCTGCTGCGCGCGCTGGCCGATGGCCGGCTGCTGCGCCAGGCGGACGGCACGCTGCTGATCCGCGGCGATGCGGGCGTGCAGGATGCGCTGACCGGCGCCGCGGCGGATGCCAGCGGGGCCGAGGCGGTGCGGCTGAACAACCGCGTGCGCGTGGCGCTGCGGGGCGCGCTCGGCCGGCTGCAACTGGTCTCGCCGGACCCCGCAGAGCGCCAGGCCGCGGCGGAGGCCGTGTTCCGCAGCCGCTCCGCCGAGAATGTGCCGCTGCTGGATGCGGCCCTGGCGCGGGAGACGGTGCCCGCGATCCGCGCCCGCCTCGCCTTGGCGCTGGCAGCGTCCCGCCTGATGGCGAATGATCCCGAGAACAAGCTGCTGGGCGTCGCGGCGCTGGGGGCCACATCCTCGCCCGAGGCACGCGCCGTGCTGCTGGAAGCGCGCGCGGCCAACCCGGCGATCGCCGCGCAGATCGAGGAAGCGGTGGCGGCGATCGACCAGCGCCTGGCCCTTCGCCGCGCGGCCGAAACCCTGTTCCAGGGCCTCTCGCTCGGCTCCGTACTGCTGCTGGCGGCGCTCGGCCTGGCTGTGACCTTCGGCGTGATGGGCGTGATCAACATGGCCCATGGCGAATTCGTCATGCTCGGCGCCTATACCACCTTCATCGTGCAGGAGGCGCTGCGCGGCATTCCCATGCTCGCCCCCTGGTCGCTGCCGCTGGCCGTGCCGGCCGCCTTCCTGGTGACCGCGGCCTGCGGTGCCGCGATGGAACGCGGGCTTATCCGGCATCTCTATGGCCGGCCGCTTGAGACGCTGCTGATGACCTTCGGCGTCGGCATGATGATCCAGCAATCGGTGCGCCTGGCCTTCGGGGCACAGAACCGGGAGATCATCAGCCCGCCCTGGATGCAGGGCACGCTGATGCTGCCGGGCGAGATCGCGGTGACACAGAACCGGCTGTGGATCCTGGTCTTCTCGCTGGTGATCCTGGGCCTGACGGTCGCGGCCATCCGCTTCACCCGCTTCGGGCTGGAGATGCGCGCGGTGACGCAGAAGCGCGCCATCGCCTCCTCCATGGGCATCCGCACGGGCCGGGTGGACGCGCTGACCTTCGCCTTCGGATCCGGCATCGCCGGCATCGCCGGCGTGGCGCTGAGCCAGATCGACAACGTCTCCCCCAACCTCGGCACCGGCTACATCATCGACAGTTTTCTCGTCGTCGTCTTCGGCGGCGTGGGGTCGCTGGCGGGCACGCTGGTCGGCGCCTTCGGCCTCGGCATCATCAACAAGATCCTGGAGCCCTGGGCTGGCGCGGTACTGGCAAAGGTCTTCGTGCTGGTGGCGGCGATGCTGTTCATCCAGCGCAAGCCACGCGGGCTGTTCGCCCAGAAAGGGAGGGCGGCGGACGCATGAGCCTCGCTGTGTCATCCCCCGCCGCCGATGCGCGGCTACGTCTCGGCCTGCGCGCAGGGCTTGGCATCTTCGTGCTGCTGCTCGGCGTCATGCCGCTGCTGAACCTGCTGCCGGTGACGCATCCGCTGCATGTCTCGGACTTCCTCGTCTCCGTCACCGGCAAGTGGATCTGCTACGCCATCCTGGCGCTGTCGCTCGATCTCGCCTGGGGCTATGCGGGCATCCTGTCGCTGGGCCATGGCGCCTTCTTCGCGCTGGGCGGCTATGCCATGGGCATGCATCTGATGCGGATGATCGGGCCACGCGGGGTCTATGGCCATCCGGTGCTGCCGGACTTCATGGTCTTCCTGGGCTATCAGGAGCTGCCCTGGTACTGGCTGGGCTTCGACAGCTTCCCCTTTGCCATGCTGATGGTGCTGCTGGTGCCGGGCACTCTGGCGCTGCTGGTCGGCTTCCTGTCCTTCCGCAGCCGCATCACGGGCGTCTATCTCTCGATCCTGACGCAGGCGATGACCTTCGCGCTGATGCTGGCCTTCTTCCGCAACGACATGGGATTCGGCGGCAATAACGGCTTTACCGACTTCAAGGAGCTTCTCGGCTTTGCCCTGAATACCTCCGGCGCGCGGGCGGGTCTGTTCTATGCGTCGCTCATCGCGCTGGTTCTCTCCTTCCTGATCTGCCTGCGGCTGACGCGCAGCAAATACGGCCGCGTACTGACCGCGATCCGCGATGCCGAAAGCCGGGTGCGCTTCCTCGGCTACAACACGACCAGCCACAAGCTCTTCGCCTTCGTCCTCTCGGCCATGCTGGCCGGCCTGGCCGGCGCGCTCTATGTGCCGCAGGTCGGCATCATCAATCCGGGCGAATTCAGCCCCGCCAACTCCATCGAGGCGGTGATCTGGGTGGCCGTTGGCGGGCGCGGCACGCTGGTGGGCGCGGTGCTGGGTGCCTTCACGGTGAACGGGCTGAAGACCTGGCTGACCAGCGCGGCGCCGGACCTCTGGCTCTTTGTCCTCGGCGGGCTGTTCGTGGCGGTCACGCTGTTCCTGCCGAAGGGGCTGATCGGGCTGCTGAAGGGGCGCAAGCCATGAGCGGGCGACGCCTGTATCTCGACGGCGTCTCGGTCGTCTTCGACGGCTTCCGGGCGCTGAACAATCTCTCGCTGATCGTCGAGCCGGGGGAGCTGCGCTCCGTCATCGGCCCCAATGGCGCAGGCAAGACCACGATGATGGATGTCATCACCGGCAAGACCCGCCCCACCGCGGGCAAGGTCCTGTTCGGCGAGACGGATCTGACGCGGATGGACGAGGCCGGCATCGCCAATCTCGGCATCGGCCGGAAGTTCCAGAAGCCCACCATGTTCGATGCGCTGACCGTCTTCGAGAATCTGGAGCTCGCCCTGAAGGCGCCGCGCGGCCCTATCGCCTGCCTGCGCTGGAAGCTGAATGGCGAGGCGCGGAGCCGCATCGAACAGACCATGGAGGAAATCGGCCTGACCGAGCGCGCCCAGGACCTGGCCGGTATCCTCAGCCACGGCCAGCGGCAATGGCTGGAGATCGGCATGCTGCTGATGCAGGATCCGGAACTGCTGCTGGTGGACGAACCGGTGGCCGGCATGACGGATTCGGAAACCGAGCACACCGCCGCCCTGCTGGTCCGCATCGCCGGCAAGCGCAGCGTGGTGGTGGTGGAGCACGACCTGGAATTCGTCCGCGCCCTTGGCCGCCGCGTGACCGTGCTCTGCGACGGCAGCGTGCTCTCCGAGGGCTCGATCGACCATGTGCAGAACGACCAGCGCGTGATCGAAGTCTATCTGGGGCGCTGACATGCTGACCGTCTCCTCGATCGACCTGTCCTACGGCGCCAGCCTCTGCCTGCGTGGCGTCTCGCTGCAGGCGGAGCCGGGCAAGGTCACGGCCGTGCTCGGCCGCAATGGCGTCGGCAAATCCTCGCTGCTGCGCGCCATCATGGGGCTGGAAAAGGTGCGCGCCGGCAGCATCACCTGGGAAGGCCGCGACGTGACGCGGCTGGGCCCGGCGGAACGCGCGCGGGCCGGAATCGGCTATGTGCCGCAGGGGCGGGAGATCTTTCCATTTCTCACCGTGCAGGAGAACCTGGAGACGGCTTTGGCCGCGGCGCCGCGCGGGGCCGGCGTGGATGCCGAGATCTTCGACCTCTTCCCGATCCTGCGGCAGTTCCTGCGCCGGCGCGGCGGCGATCTCTCGGGCGGCCAGCAGCAGCAGCTGGCGATCGGTCGCGCGCTCTGCGCAAGGCCGCGGCTGCTGATCCTGGATGAGCCGACGGAGGGCATCCAGCCTTCCGTCATCAAGGATATCGCCCGCGTCATCCGCCACCTGGCGAAGGACCGCGGCATGGCCGTGATCCTGGTGGAGCAGTACTACGATTTCGCACGCGAACTGGCGGATTCCATCGCGGTGATGGTGCGCGGGGAAGTGGCGCTCGGTGGCCCCGCCGGTACGCTGGACGAGGGAGCGGTGCGCAAGCTGCTGACCGTCTAGACCATCCCCCTGGCGCAGCGACCGAAACGGCGTAGCCTTCCCCGGCTATACCGGAGACGTGACATGGCCCTCACCACCGAGATCGCCCGCCAGCTCGCCCTTTGCGCCGTCCCGACGGTGAATGCCGTGATGGCCAAGTCGGGCCTCGGCAGCAACCATATGCGCGGCCTGGCACCGGTCGGCCCGAAGCGGCGCTTCGTCGGCCGGGCCGTGACGCTGCGCGCCATTCCGACACGGGAAGATCTGAAGAAGCGCGTTGCCGCCGGCGAATTGCCGGACCTGCAGATGACCGCCTT
Source organism: Falsiroseomonas sp. (assembly GCF_051860665.1). GTDB lineage: Bacteria > Pseudomonadota > Alphaproteobacteria > Acetobacterales > Acetobacteraceae > Falsiroseomonas. The sequence continues at coordinate 149,512 of NZ_JBHYDM010000006.1, read as the reverse complement.
CGAGGCCTTGGGGCCGGACGATGTGCTGGTGATCGAGGCAGGCGGCGATCTGCGTGCCTCGGTCTTCGGCGATATCATGGCGACCTACGCCGTGGTGCGCGGCGCGGCGGCCATCGTGATCGATGGCTGCGTCTCGGACCAGGAGGCAATTGCCGGAATCGATCTGGCCGTGTTCGCCAAGGGCAATGCGGCGACCTCCGCATCCCTCTTCCTGCACTTCACGGAGATGGGCGGGCCGGTGGGCTGCGACGGCGTCGGCGTGATGCCCGGCGATGTGCTGGTGGGCGATGGCAATGGCGTGGTGCTGGTGCCCGCCGCCCATGCGGCGGAGGTCGCGGCCGCGGCCGCGGCGCGCGAGGAAATGGAGGCCTTCATCGTGGAGCGCATCAAGGCCGGCGCGCCGTTGAAGGGCACCTACCCCGCCAATGAGGCCACGCGCGCCGCCTTCGCGGAATGGAAGGCCGCGCGCGGCGGCTGACTACGGCACCGCCATGCCGCGCGCCACCCCCGGGCGTGCGGCCATGGTCCGCATCCAGGCACGCAGATGCGGCAGGCCCCCGGCGCGATCCAGCAGGCGGCTGCGGAAGGCGGCGGTGGGGTAGAGCGCGAAATCCGCCACCGTCACCTCATCGCCGCAGAGATACGGCGTTGCCGCCAGCTGCGCATCCGCCTGGCCGAGGAAGCGCAGCAGCCGCGCCTCGTAATGGGCGATGATGGGCGCGGGCGTATCGGCGAATTCGCTGGTCAGCACGAAGATCGGGTGCGTGGCGCTGATGACGTCCGTCATCACATAGGACATCCATTGCAGCACCAGCGCCCGCGCCGCCGGCGCCTTCGGCAGGAAGCGGCCTTCCTGCTCGCAGAGATGCTGCATGATGGCGAAGGACTGGGTCATGGCGATGCCTGTCGCATCGTCCTTGAAGACCGGGATGGCGCCGTGCGGCGCGATCGCCATCATCTCCGCCGGCTTGGTCGCGGGATCGTCGATATCCACCGCATGCGCGCGATAGGGCAGGCCCAGCTCCTCCAGCATGATGGAGACGCGCAGCCCGTTGGTGGTCCGGGCGGACCAGATCTGGATCATTGGGGATCGAAGGTCCTCAGGATGGGGGCCCAGATTGCCTCCTGCGCGTGCATATAGGCCAGATGCGCCGCGGACGTGGAGGGAGTGACATCCACGCCCAGCCGCTCGAAGGCCGCGCGATGGGCGGGATTTGCGAAAACGGCGTCAAAGCCTTCCTGCAGCCTGGCCCGGACCGGATCGGGAATGCCCTTCGGGCCGAACAGGCCCATCCAGCTCAGCACCACATAGCCCGGCAGCCCGCTTTCCTCGACCGTCGGCAGGTCTGGCAGGGCGACGGCGCGGGTCGGACCGGTGGTGGCAAGACCCCGCCATTGCCCCGCGCGCACCGGCTCCACCGAACTGCCGATGGCATTGAACATCACCTGCACGGCGCCGCTGGTGAGATCCGCGCGCGCCAGGGCATCGCCGCGATAGGGCACATGCACCATCTGCGTGCCGGTCATCCGCATGAACATCTCGGCCGAGAGATGGATGGACCCGCCCGCCCCGGCGGAGGCGAAGTTCAGCCGCCCGGGATTGGCCCGCAGATGCGCGATGAATTCCTGCACGTTGCGCGCAGGCACCGAGGGATGCACCACCAGCACGTTGGAGGAGGCGAACATCAGCCCCAGCGGCTCCAGATCCCGTTCCCAGCGGAAGGGCGTGTCGCGCAGCAGGTAGTGCGTATTGATGACATTGGGCCCGCCGATGACCAGGGTATAGCCATCGGCAGGCGCCTTGACCGCAGCGTCCGTCCCCAGATTGCCACCCGCGCCGGGTCGATTATCCACCAGAACCCGCTGGCCGTAATGCGCCGCCAGCGCATCGGCAAAGGCGCGCGTCTGCGCATCCGCGGCGCCTCCAGCCGGGAAAGGCACGATGATTCGCATGGGTCGCGTCGGGAAAACCTGCGCAGCCGCGACACCCGGCCAGGCCACCGCCGCCGCAAGAAGAAGCTTCGCCAGCATTCTGCGCATTGCGTGATCCTTCGAAAGGCCGGGTCACCAAAGCCCCGGCAGCCAGAGCGAAAGCGCCGGGAACAGCAGCAGGATGATGATGCGCAGCACGTCCGAGATGCAGAAGGGCAGCACGCCGCGATAGGTCTCGCCCATCGGGATGTCCTTCGCCATGGCGTTGATGACGAAGAGGTTCAGGCCGAAGGGCGGCGAGATCATGCCCACCTCCACGCTCATCAGCACCAGGATGCCGAACCACACCAGCACCTGCGTGCGGTCCATGCCGAAGTCCAGGCCGAGCATCAGCGGCACGAAGATGGGCAGCGTCAGCAGCACCATCGCCATGCTCTCCATGAAGCAGCCCAGGATCAGATAGACCAGCACGATGGCGGACAGGATCGCCAGCGGCGGAATCGGCAGCGCCGCGACCATCGAAGACAGTTCCGATGGCAGGTGCGACAGCGCCAGCGCGGCGCTGAACAGCTCCGCGCCCAGCAGCACCAGGAAGATCAGCCCCGTGGTCTCCGCGGTGGACAGCAGGCTCTCCTTCAGCCCCTGCCAACGCATGCCGCCCAGCACCACGGCGAGCAGGCCGGTGGCGGCGGCCCCGATGGCCGCACCCTCCGTCGCGCTGAACCAGCCGCCATAGATGCCGGTGACGACGAGCACGAAGACCATCATCACCGGCCATACGTCCAAGGTGGCGCGCAGGCGTTCGCGGTAGGGCATGCGCTCGGCGGGCGGTGCGGCGCCGGGGGACAGGCGCGTATAGATATTCACCACCAGCATGTATCCGGCCGTCGCGATCAGGCCCGGGATGACCGCTGCGACGAACAGCGCGCCGATGCTCATCTCCGTGTAGATCGCATAGATCACCAGGATGACGCTGGGCGGGATGAGGATGCCGAGCGTGCCGCCGGCCGCCAGCGTGCCGGTGGACAGGGCGGGCGAATAGCCATGCCGCCGCATCTCCGGCAGCGCGACCTGCGACATGGTGGCGGCGGTGGCGAGGGAGCTTCCGCAGATGGCGCCGAAGGCCGCGCAGCCGCCGATGCTGGCCACCGCCAGGCCGCCGCGCCAATGCCCCATCCAGGCCCGCGCGCAGCGGAACAGCGCGCGGTTCATCCCGCCCTTGGTGGCGAAATCGCCCATCAGCAGGAACAGCGGGATGACGGAAAGGGTGTAGGAGGAGAAGCGGCTGAAGGTCAGTGTGTTCAGCGTGGCGAAAAGCCGATCCCAACCCGAGATCTCGGCATAGCCCAGCCCGCCCACCAGCAGCATGGCGATGCCGACCGGCATGCGCAACGCGATCAGCGCCAGCGCGCCGCCGAACATGGTCAGGCCTATGGCGAAATTGCTCATGCCGGCCGCCGCAGCCGGACGAAGCTCTCGACGGCGACGAAGGCGGCGCAGAGGCTCCAGGCCGCCATGCCCAGCGCCGCCGCCGCATAACCCCACCAGAAGGGCAGCTGCAGAAACATCGAATCGCGTTCCCGGTCCCACATATTGTAGCCGCCGATGGCCAGCCGCCAGGCCAGCACGCCGACGACCAGCGCCGCCACGGCGCGCATCGCGGCATCCAGCCCTGCGGTGCCCCGCGCCGGCAGGGCCTGGGTGAAGAAATCCACCAGCACATGCGCGCCCTTCATCTCGCAGAGCGGCATGCAGAGCACCACGGCCACGCCGAGCGCGAGTTCGACGATCTCGCTATCGCCCAGTATTGGCGCGCCGAAGGCGCCACGCAGGACGGAGGCGGTGGTGACCCCCACCGCCAACAACAGCAGCGCGCCACCCAGCAGCGCGCAGGTCACGGCGAGGCGCGTCAGCGCCCCGCGAAGCGCCGCAAGGGTCACGCGCGGCCATGCCTGGCGGTGATGGCCTGCAGATCCTCGAACATCGCCCGCCCGTTGCGGCCGCGGCGCGTCATCTCGGCGATCCAGGCGTCGTAGGCCGGCTGCACCGCGGTGCGCCAGCGCGCCTTTTCCTCCGGCCCGATCGCGATGATCTCGTTGCCGGCGGCGATGGTGGCATCCACCGCGGGCTTGGTCTGCGTGTCCCAGATCCGGCCGCGATCGGCGGCGAGGGCGGGGCCGGAATTCGCGTCAATCACCGCCTTCAGGTCGGGCGGCAGGCGGTTGTAGCTGCGGCCGTTCATCAGCGTCAGGATCATGCCCTGGAACAGGCCGACGCCCGGCGGCTCGCTGTGGAACTTTGCCACTTCATACAGGCGGAAGGGCTGCGTGATGGCCCAGTTGATGAGGAAGCCATCCACCTGGTTGCGCGCAGTCGCCTCGTAGACGCCACCGAGCGGAATGCCGACGGGCGTGCCGCCGAGCGCCGTCACCGCCTCACCGATGAAGCGGCCGGCGACGCGCAGCTTGAGGCCGCGAAAGTCCTCCAGGGTCCGGATCGGCTTGCGCGAGGTATGCACCAGCGCGCGGTCCGTCGCATGCACCGCGATGATCTTGATGCCGCGGTATTCGGTATCCGCCAAGTGCTTGGCGATGAACTCCATCGCCGCCGGGCTTTCGGTGGCGGAGAGGCCGGTGTTCATGAAGGGCAGCTCCAGCCCCTCCGTCCCCATGAAGCGGCCCGGTGTGAATCCCGGTACGGTCCAGATGATATCGACCACGCCGTCTTCCAGCTGCTGCACCAGGTCGCGCGGCTGGCCGCCGAGCTGCATGGCGGGGAAGACCTCGATCTTGATGCGCCCGCCGGATTCCTGCGCCACCTTCGCCGCCCAGGGGTCGAGGTGCAGCGTGTGGTCCAGCGCCGTCGGCGAGGAAAAGCTGTGCAGCCGGAAGGTGAATTGCGGCGCGCCCTGAGCGCGGAGCGTCGCAGGTGCGGCGAGGGTGAGGCCCGCACCGAGCAGGTGGCGTCGCTTCATCATCATGGTCCCTGTCCTTGGTTGCGCGCGCCGGGGTTCAGCGTGCCGGATGCGCTGGCACGAAGACCGGCTTCAGAAGCCAGCGGCGTGCGATGTCGAAATAGCCGGGAAAGACGTAGTGGCCGTTATGGGCCAGCAGCCGGTCGCGATGCCGGCGCCAGAAGCCCGGAATCTCGAACCACGCCATCTGCGGATAGAGGTGATGCACGATATGCAGGTTGTTCCACAGGAACAGCAGGCCAAAGACCCAGTTGGATTCGACGCTGGCCGTTCGCTCGCCCGGCGTGGGTCCCCAGCGATGCTCGATGAAGGCGCGCAACAGGCCGAGGCTTAGGCCCGGCAGCACGAAGATCAGGTAGTATTGCCACACCGGCATGCCCGCGACGCCGGAGACGAAGCCCAGCACCACCGCCAGCCCTGCGAAGAAGCCGAGCCAGACCGGCACATCACGAAAATCCCCCGCGCACAGTTTTCCGAACTCGATGATGACCAGCTTGCGCAGGCGCAGGAGAGGCCCGACGGTCAGGCGTCCCAGCAGCGTCTGGTTGAACAGCAGCACGGCGCGCCAAGGGCGCGAATAGCCGGACCAGTCCGCCTGCCTATGGTAGACGCTTTCGGTATCCTCGCCGGGATAGGTCAGCACCGTATTGCGGTGATGCGCCGTGTGGCTGCGCTTGTAGAGCTCGAAGGGCAGCCAGCCGCCGATCGGCGGCCAGACCAGCGCCGTGCGCAGCCAGCGCGGAATGCTGCGCCAGCCATGGATCGCCTCATGCTGCAGGGAGAAATGCCACGCCAGCACATAGGCCCCGCCGGCCATCAGCAGCGGCCAGGGAATGTTGGCATGGAACCAGACCAGCGCGAACCAGCAGGCGTAGATCGCCAGCATCACGCCCCAGGTCGGCAGTTCCCATCGTCGCCACCAGATCGGCGAGGGCGCGAGCGCGGCGGCGCGGGGAAGGGTCTTCTCCTGCATTGCGTCAGCGTGGCAACAAAAGGCAGCGGCATGCAAGCGGCATCCGCGGCGCGTGCGAGGCGCTCCGGACGGCGCTGCGCGGCCCACAAGCAGGCCGTGCCGGTATACGCGCCAAAGCCCTGCGGCATACGATTCCAGCGCGGATTTCGTGGCTGGCAAGGCCGCCGTTTTCGACCATCTTCTGCGCCCCACCCCAGATCCGGAGAGACCAGCCTTGCCCGCACCTCGCAGCCTCACGGCGCTCGAAGCCGATGCACGGCGCGACCTCGACCTCATCGCCCATCCGCGCATGGACTGGCTGCAACCCAGGACCTGCGGCGGCGCGCCGGTGCTGGATGTGCTGGTGGTCGGCGGCGGGCAGTGCGGCGTGGTCACCGCCTTCGCGCTGATGCGCGACAAGGTGCGCAACCTGCTGGTGCTCGATCGCGCGGAGTATGGGCGGGAGGGACCTTGGCTGACCTATGCCCGCATGCACAACCTGCGGTCCTGGAAGGATCAGAGCGGACCGGATCTCGGCGTGCCCTCCCTCACCTACCAGGCCTGGCACGAGGCGCAGTTCGGCACGGCGGATTGGGACAAGCTGCGCTATATCCCGAAGGAGTACTGGAACGACTACCTGCTGTGGCTGCGGCGCGTGGTCGGCGTGCCGGTGCGCAATGGCGTGACGGCGGGACGCATCTCCCCCGCCCGCACCGATGACGGCCTGCCCTGCCTGCGGGTGGAGACAACGGAAGGCCCGATGCTGGCGCGCAAGGTGGTGCTCGCAACCGGCCAGGAAGGTGCCGGCATCTGGTGGATGCCGGATTTCGTCGCCGCGCTGCCGCGGCCGCTGCGCGCGCATAGCGCGGACCCGATCGATTTCGCGGCGCTGCGCGGCAAGGTGGTGGCGGTGCTCGGCGCCGGGGCATCCGCCTTCGACAATGCGGCGATGGCGTTGGAGGCCGGCGCGGCGGAGGTGCATCTGTTCTGCCGCAGGGCGGAGCCGATGGTGGTGCAGCCCTATCGCTGGCTGACCTTCGCCGGCTTCCTGCGCCATATCCATGAGATGCCGGACGAATGGCGCTGGCGCTTCATGGCGCATGTGCTGGGGCTGCGCGAAGGCTTTCCGCCGGACACCTATGCGCGCGTGCTCGCCTTCCCGAATTTCTTGATGCATGTGGGACGTCCCTGGACCGATGCGCTGGTGCAGGATGGAAGGGCGGTGGTCGCGACCTCCCGTGGCGACTTCGCCGCTGATTTCCTCATCTGCGGCACCGGCGTGCGGATGGACCCGATGCTGGTGCCGGAATTGGCCGGCTGCGCCCATAACATCGCGCGCTGGTCGGACCGCTACACGCCGCCGCCCGAGGAAGCCAATCCACGTCTCGGCGAATTCCCCTATCTCGCGGACGACTACAGCTTCCTGGAACGCGTGCCGGGCGAGACGCCCTGGATGCGCGATATCCATCTGTTCGGCATCGGCACCACCATGTCCTTCGGCCCGGCTGGGGCCTCGATCAATGCCATGGGCATTGCCGTGCCGCGCCTGGCCGCCGGCATCACGCGCGGCCTCTTCGCCAGCGATCTTCCGCGCTTCTACGAGTCCCTGCGCGCCTATGACGTGGCGCAGGTGGAGATCGACCCGGCGCGTCTCGCCGCAGAGTAGCGCAGGTCTTCCCGCAGCCGGCAATCCGGGCGAAGCTCCACGCGGATTGCGGGAAGGATGCGAGATGACGGGCAGCCGGGCAGGAGCGATCGCGCGCGCGGAACGCTGCTTTGATGAGGGTGCATATCTCGAAGGGCTGCGCAGGCTCGTCGCGGTGCCGACCGAAAGCCAGCTGCCGGACAGCCTGCCGGCCCTGACCCGCTATTGCACCGAGACGCTCCCCGCGCTGATGCGCGACATGCCCTTCGAGCAGGTGGTGCTGGACAATCCCCGCCCCGGCCGCGGCCCGGTCTTCGTCGCGACGCGCATCGAGGATCCCGCGCTGCCGACGGTGCTGATCTATGGGCATGGCGATGTGGTGCGCGGCCTCGCGCCGAAATGGAGCGAGGGCCTGGACCCCTGGCAGGTCACGACGCGCGGCGACAAGTGGTACGGGCGCGGCACCGTGGACAACAAGGGCCAGCACCTGATCGCCATCGAGGCACTGCGCGCCGTGCTGGCAGAGCGCGGCGGCCGGCTCGGCTTCAATGCCAAGGTGCTGGTGGAGACGGGCGAGGAACAGGGCTCGCCAGGCTTGCGCGACCTGCTGCGGGCGGAGCGCGAAAGGCTGGCGGCGGATGTCTTCATCGGGCTCGACGGTCCGCGGCAGACCACCTTCATGCCGGAGATGAAGCTCGGCGCGCGTGGGGGCGTGGCCTTCGACCTGCTGGTGCGGCTGCGGGACCATGCGCATCATTCCGGCCACTGGGGCGGCGTGCTGACCGATCCCGCCTTCGTGCTGGCGCATGCGCTGGCCAGCATCGTGGACCGCAACGGCCGCATCCTGGTGGAGGGCTGGACGCCGGCCGCCATGCCCGCCTCCGTCAAGCGCGCCATCGGCGACCTGGTCTTCGAGGATATCCCCGGCCTGCCCGAAGGCGATCCCGGCTGGGGCGAGACCGGCCTGACAAAGGCCGAAAAGATCTTCGGCTGGACCAGCGTGATCGTGCTGGCGCAGATCACCGGCCATCCGGATGCGCCGACCAATGCCGTGCAGGGCGAGGCACGGGCGCGGCTGCAGGTGCGGCATACGGCGGATATCCCCGGCGCCGCTTTCGTACCCGCGCTGCGCCGGCACCTCGATGCCAAGGGCTTTCCCGAGGTCGAGATCGTGCCGATGATGGAGCGCGACATGTTTGGCGCGTCCCGCACCGATCCGGACGATCCCTGGGTGGAGATGGTCGCGGGCTCCATGCGCCGCACCACCAACCGGGCGCCGAACATCATCCCGAATTCCTCCGGCTCCAACCCCTCCGACATGTTCCTGGAGGAGCTGGGCACGCCGGTGATCTGGATTCCGAACAGCTATGCCGGCTGCAACCAGCACGGGCCGGATGAGCATGCGCTGGCACCGCTGCTGCGCGAGGGCCTCGGGCTGATGGCCGGCATCTGGTGGGATATCGGCGAAGGCCATGTGCCGGCGCGGCGCTGAAGGGAAGGAAGAGACCATGCGGAACGACGAAGAGGTCTGGCGCAGCGTCGACGAGCGCAAGGAGGCCTATGCCGCGCTCAGCGACCGCATCTGGGGCATGCCGGAGCTCTGCTACAACGAGCATCGCAGCGTGGCCGAGCACATCGCGATGCTGGAGGCCGAGGGCTTTGCCATCACCCGCGACGTCGCCGGGATCCCCACCGCGGTGATGGGCGAGGCCGGTGAGGGCGGACCCGTCATTGCCATCCTGGGCGAATACGATGCCCTGCCCGGCCTGTCGCAGGAAGCCGGCGTTGCGGAACACCGGCCGCTGCCGGGCGATGGCACCGGCCATGGCTGCGGGCACAACCTGCTGGGCTCCGCCAGCCTGCTGGCCGCCGCGGCGGTGAAGGATTTTCTCAAGGCCAACAACCTGCCCGGCCGGGTGCGCTACTATGGCTGCCCGGCGGAGGAAGGCGGCGCGGCCAAGGGCTTCATGGTGCGCGAAGGTGCCTTCGACGATGTGGACATCGCCATCTCCTGGCATCCGGCCAGCTTTTCGGGCGTGAACGACGCCATTTCGCTCGCCAATACGCGCATCGATTTTTCCTTCACCGGCCGCGCGGCGCATGCGGCCTCCTCGCCGCATCTGGGCCGCTCCGCGCTGGATGCGGTCGAGCTGATGAATGTCGGCGTGAACTACATGCGCGAGCACATGCCGAGCGATGCGCGCATCCACTATGCCTATCTCAATGCCGGCGGCATCGCGCCCAATGTCGTGCAGTCCCAGGCCAAGGTCCGCTACCTGATCCGCGCGCGGAACCTGCTCGAATTGAACGCCCTGGTCACCCGCGTGCGAAAGATCGCCGATGGCGCCGCGCTGATGACGGAGACGACGGTCTCCACCCAGGTGATTTCGGCCGTCTCCAACCTGCTCGGCAATTCGCCGCTGGAGCAGCTGATGTACGACAATTTCCAGCGCCTCGGCCCGCCGCAATTCACCGATACCGACAAGGCCTTCGCGGCGGAGATCCAGAAGACGCTGACGGAGGAGGACATCCTCTCCGGCTATCGCCGCCAGGGCGTCACGCCCGATACCGGCAAGTCGCTGTGCGAGCTGATCGTGCCGCTGGGCGCCAAGGGGGCCGGCATGAACGGCTCCACCGATGTCGGCGACGTTTCCTGGAAGGTGCCGACGGTGCAGGCGCGCGGCGCCACCTATGCCATCGGCACGCCGGGGCATAGCTGGCAGGTGGTGGCGCAGGGCAAGGCGCCGGCGGCGCATACGGGCATGGTGCATGTGGCGAAGGTGATGGCCGGCACGGCGGTGGATGCGCTGCAGAATCCTGAGCTGATCGCCAGGGCCAAGGCCGACCATGCGGCGCGGACCGGCGGCCGGCCTTATGTCAGCCCCCTGCCCGCGGATGCGAAGCCGGCCCTCGGCATGTCCCTCTCCGAATGAGCCGTCCCCGCGTCCTCGTCATCGATCCGCAATGGGAGGATGCGCCCGATCTGGAACTGGCCCTGGCCGGGGAGGATGCGGAACTTGTTTTCCGACGTTCCGTGCACGGCCGGCTGGAAGATCCCGCGGATTACGCCACGGCCGATGCGGTGCTGAACTGCCGCTCCATGCACCTGCTGCCGGCGGAGGCTATCGCCCTGTTCGGCAGATGCCGCGTGATCGTGCAGGGCGGGGTGGGCTTCGGCCATATCGACCTCGCCGCCGCCGCCGCGCGCGGCATCCCGGTGCTGAACACGCCGGATTACGGCACGACAGAGGTGGCGGATCATGCGGTGGCCCTGGCGCTCGGCCTGCTGCGCGGGCTGCAGGGCTATGACCGCCGGCTGCGGCGCGGCAATGCGGCCTGGGATGCGCGGCAGATGAAGCAGGTGCGGCGGCTGGGGTCGTTGCGCCTGGGCATCCTGGGACTCGGGCGCATCGGCACCGCGGCGGCGCTGCGCTTCCAGGGTTTCGGCATGAAGGTCGGCTTTCATGATCCGCACCTGCCGGTGGGGCACCAGCTTGCCTTCGGCTGGGAGCGCTTCGCCACGCCGGAGGCGCTGCTGGCGCGCAGCGACGTGCTCAGCATCCATGCGCCCTTGAACGCGAGCACGAAGGGGCTGCTGGATGCGCGACGCCTGGCGCTGCTGCCGCCGGGTGCCGTGCTGGTGAATACCGCGCGCGGCGGCATCCTGGACCTGGACGCCCTGCACGAGGCGCTGCGCAGCGACCGGCTGTCCGGCGCCGGGCTTGATGTCTTCGAGGCGGAGCCGCTGGATCGCAGCCACCCGCTGATCGCCGCCTGGGCGGCGGGCGAGGCCTGGCTGGACGACCGGCTGATGCTGACGCCCCATGCCGCCTTCTTCAGCACCACGAGCATCCGCGACATCCGCCGGCTGTCGATGCAGTACATGATGGATTTTCTCAGATCCGGTGCCCGGCCGACCTGCGTCAACGAAGGGCTGCTCGCCAAGCAGGGCTGACCCGCGCCAGCGGCCGCGGAACCCGCGGGTACCGGGACTCGTTGCGCCCCGGCGCGCCACGATCGGCGCCGGGGGAGACTTCATGACGCCGGACCAGGCCATTGCCTTCGCCATCCTGGGCGGCACCATCGCCTTGTTCATCCACGGGCGGCTGCCCTACGACCTGGTGGCGCTGCTGTCGCTTTTCGCCGCGGTGATGACCGGCGTGGTGCCGGCGGAGAAGGCCTTCTCCGGCTTCAGCGATGATGTGGTGATCATCGTGGCCGGCGCGCTGCTGGTCAGCGCGGCCGTCGCGCGGTCCGGGGCCGTGGAGGCGGCCATGCGGCCGCTGCTGCCCTGGATGCAGGGCGGGCCCGCGGTGCAGGTGCCGATCCTGGCCGCGGTGGTCATGGTGCTGTCGGCGGTCACCAAGAATGTCGGCGCCCTGGCCATCATGATGCCGGTGGCCTTCCAGCTCGCCAGGCGCACCGGCACGCCGGCCAGCGCGCTGCTGATGCCGATGGCCTTCGCCGCGCTGCTCGGCGGGCTGGTCACGCTGGTCGGCACCTCGCCCAATATCATCGTCTCCCGGTTGCGGCAGGAGATCACGGGCACGCCCTTCGGCATGTTCGACTTCGCACCGGTCGGGCTGTGCATCGCCGCGGCAGGGCTGGTGGTGCTGGCGCTGGGCTGGCGGCTGCTGCCGCAGGGCCAGAAGGGCGGCGGCTCGAAGGACGCTGCCTTCACCATCGACCAGTATACCACAGAGGCCCGCCTGCCGAAGGACAGCGCCCATGCCGGAAAGACGGTGGCGGAGCTGGAGGCGCTGGGCGAGGGCGAGGTGCGCATCGCCGCCATCATCCGCGCCGATGCGCATCGGCTGGCACCGGTGCAGGGCCGCCTTCTGCAGGCGGAAGACCGGCTACTGCTGGAGGGCGAGGCTGAGGATCTCGATTCCTTCGTGGCGCGCGCTGGCCTGACGCTGGAAGGCGAGCGCCAGAAGCTACCCGAGGATGCCGCCCAGGTGGTGGAAGGCGTGGTGACCAGCGAAAGCCCGCTGGTCGGCATGACGGCCGCCGGCTTCGACCTGCACCGGCGCAGCGGGCTGAGCCTGATCGCCGTCAGCCGCCGCGGCCAGCGGATCGCGGAGAAGCTGGGCGACCTGCGGCTGCGCGCCGGCGATGTGGTGATCCTGCGCGGCGAGGCGACGCTGATGGCGGAGGCCATGGGCGGGCTGCGCGTGCTGCCGCTGTCGGAGCGAAATGTGCAGCTGGGCCGCAGCCGTCGGGGCTGGCTGCCGCCGCTGGTGCTGGCCGTGGCCATGGCGCTGGTGGCGCTGAACTGGGTGCCGGTCGCCATCGCCTTCTTCGGCGCCGCCGTGCTGCTGCTGGCGCTGCGCACGCTGACGATGCGAGAAGCCTATGAGACGGTGGAATGGCCCGTGGTGGTGCTGCTGGCCGCGCTGATCCCGGTGAGCGAGGCGATCCGCACCACCGGCGGCACGGATCTGGTGGCCGGCTGGCTCTCCGGCGCGGCGCAGGCGCTGCCACCGCTGGCCGCGCTGGCGCTGATCATGGTGATCGCCATGGCGGTCACCCCCTTCCTGAACAATGCCGCGACGGTGCTGGTGATGGCGCCGGTGGGCGCCAGCCTGGCACAGCAGATCGGCCTCAGCCCCGATCCCTTCCTGATGGCGGTGGCGATCGGCGCGGCCTGCGACTTCCTCACCCCCATCGGGCACCAGTGCAATACGCTGGTGATGGGGCCGGGCGGCTATCGCTTCGGCGATTACTGGCGGCTGGGCCTGCCGCTCTCCGTCACCGTGGTGCTCGTGGGCGTGCCGGCCATCGCCTTCTTCTGGCCGCTGGGGTGAGCGCGGCTCAGATCTTGTGGGTCTCCAGCGTGCTGGGATGGAACAGCTCCTCCGGCGCCAGCAATCGGCTGGACAGGCCCTGGGCATGGTGGTGGCGCAGGAACCATTCGAAGACGTGCCGGTTCGCGGCCAGGCCATAGGAGAAGAAATCCTCCCCCATCAGCCGCTTCGCCGCGCGCAGGCTTTCCTCGACGAAGGGCAGCGTAACCTTGGTGGCGGAGGTGTCCGCCAGTTTCGCGAGGGCTACCGCCTTGGATTTCTCGAAAGCCTTCTGGACCGCGGCAGGCAGCCAGGGGTGCTTCTCGACGAGCGTCTTCCGGATGCCCAGCACATGCATCACCGGAAAAATGCGGGTCTTGCGAAACCAGGCCTGGGCGGCGGCGGTGGGGTCCGGGAAGAGCCATTCGATGTTCGGGTCGCCGCCTTCGAAGCAGGAGGGGGCGCGCGGCCCCATCACGCCGTCGAGTTCCCCCGCCGCCAGCATGCCGGAGATGGTGGCGCCCTCCGGCGCATTCTCGATCACCACGCCGGGCGGCAGGCTGAGGGAGATCTTCTCGACGCGGCCCGGCGTGTCGTAGCCGCCGCGCACCCAGGTGATCTCGGCGGGGCGCACGCCGTGCTCCTCCTCCAGGATCGCCCGCGCCCAGACATTGGCGGTCAGCTGGTATTCCGGAATGCCGATGCGCTTGCCGCGCAGATCCTCCGGCCGGTCGATCCCGCGATCCCTCCGCACCACGATGCAGGTATGGCGGAAGGCGCGGGAGGGAAAGACTGGCACGGCGACATAGGGGCAATCACCCTTGGCGACGCGCACCGAGTAGGAGGACAGCGACAATTCGCAGATGTCGAAGGCCTCGTGCCGGAAGGCGCGGAAGAAGATCTCCTCGGGTTCCAGCAGCATGAATTGCGGATCGACGGAATCGATCTGCACCTCGCCATCCACCAGCGGGCGCATGCGGTCATAGGGGCCGATGGCCACCGAAAGCTGCAGTTTGGACACGCGCTATTCCGCCGCGATCTGGGACGGCGCGTCGACGAAAAGGCTGCGCTCCATCTCCGTGGTGCCGAAACTGCGCCAGTCCGTGGTCTTGGGCACCACGCCCTCGAAGGAGGAGATATCCTTCAGCGGCACGCGCGGCTCCGTCCGGCCGAGCGCCGGCGCGCCTTCCGCCACCGCGCGCGCGGCCTCGATCATCAGGCGGCGCCATTGCACGATGGCGACGTCGCTGGCGCCGAGGCGTTCCGTGGTGCGGTCGGCGATCGGGCCCATGCTTTCCCACATCGCCATGTCCTGCGCCGGGATGCCCTTGATGCCGGTGAAATTGCCCATCGCCATCAGGCGGCGGTCCTGGCCGTAGTCATTCTCCCGCACCCGCTTCTTCTGCCAGTTCTCGTCCACGTCGATGCCCGGCTGCAGCGCCAGGAACTTGCGCCAGTCCTCGGTGGAGGGCACGTCCGGCCCCTCCCCCCAGGCCATGAAGTAGAACCAGCTGTGGTGATCATCGATCGGCACCGTCACCTGCGCCACGTTGTAGCTGGCGTTCGGCGGGATCAGGGAGGTGACGGGGGCGACGAAGGTGGTGATGCGCACATAGTCATGCGTCGCCGCATTGGCGATCGGCCGGCGGATGGCGGCGTAGCGGAAGCCGTAGGAGGTCAGCTGCACCTGCAGCCGCGGCGCCTTGTCGGTCGAGGGCCGGGTCCAGTTCTTCGCATTCGCCCCCGCCCGGCCGACGCGGGCCGGGACCATGTCGGAGGAATGGAGCGAGGAGGAATGGGCGCTGTCGATCTGTCCCTCGACGATCTGCGCCCAGTTGCAGGGCACCATGGTCTTGCCGATGGCGACGCGGGTTTCGGGGGTCGGCGCGAAGGGCGGCGGCTCGAAAGCCGGCATGGTCGCGCGGTCGCCCAGGAAGGCCCAGACGAAGCCGCCCGCCTCCTCCACCGGGTAGCTGGGATGCTTGAAGCGGGCGGCGGCGCAGGCCTCCGGCGGCTCGCTCGGCATCTCGACGACATTGCCCTCCACGTCGATCTTCCAGCCGTGATAGAGGCAGCGCAGCCCGCCTTCCTCATTGCGGCCGTAATAGAGCGAGGCCTTGCGATGCGGGCAGGCCTCCGCCACCAGGCCCAGCCGGCCCTCGCTGTCGCGGAAGGCGACCAGCTTCTCGCCCAGCACCTGCACGCGCACCGGCTTGCCATCCGGCTCCTCCACCTCCTCGGAGAGGCAGACGGGAAGCCAGTGGGCACGCATCAGCCGGCCCATCGGCGCATCGCCGGTGACGCGGCAGAGCAGCTCGTTCTCCTCCTGGGTCAGCATGGCGGTTCCTCCCAAGATGCTTAGGTCACTAAGATATGCGGCCTGGCCGCGGCACTGTCCAGCGGCGGTTGCCCATTTTTGCTTAGCTCACTAAGTATCTTGGCATGGAGGTACCGCCGGGATGGACGACCACTTCACCGATCTGCGAGTCCTGGCCGCGAGCCCCATCGCGGAGGACATCTTCGGCTTCGAGCTGGCCCATCCCGAGGGCGCCGCGCTGGCGCCCTTCACCGCCGGGGCACATCTGCGGGTGCGCGTGCCGGGGGGGCAGGAGCGGCGCTATTCCCTTTGCTCGGACCCGGCCGAGACCGCCACCTATTCCATCGCGGTGAAGCGGGATGCAGCCGGCCAGGGCGGGTCCCTCGCGCTCTGTGACCAGGTGAAGGCGGGCGACCTGCTGCCCTGCTCGGCGCCGCGCAACGATTTCGCCCTGGCCGGCAGGCCGGTCTCGCGGCTGTTCATCGCGGGCGGCATCGGCATCACCCCCATCATGGCGATGATCCGCCATCTGGAGGCCGAGGGCGGGCCGCCCTGGAAGCTGGTCTATCTCACCCGCTCCGCCGCCCAGACCGCCTTCCGGGAGGAACTGCTCGCCTTCCGTGGCAAGGTGACGCTCCACCACGATGGCGGCGAGGCAGCACGCGCCTTCGACCTCTGGCCGCTGCTGGAGCAGCCGAAGGGCCGGCACATCCATTGCTGCGGGCCGCGCGGGCTGATGCAGGCGGTGCGCGACATGACCGGCCACTGGTCGGCCGCCGCCGTGCATTTCGAGGATTTTTCCGCCGGCAGCGGCCAGAAGCGCCCGGACGACGCGGCCTTCACGGCGCGGCTGGCGCGATCGGGCGTTGAACTGGCCGTGCCGGCAGGCACGACGCTTCTGGCGGCGCTGCACGCCGCGGGCCATGCCGTGCCATTCTCCTGCGAAAGCGGCACCTGCGGATCCTGCCGCACCGGGCTGGTCTCGGGGCAGGTGGACCACCGCGACCTGGTGCTGATGGAGCATGAAAAGGCCATGGCGATCCTGCCCTGCGTCTCCCGCGCCGCGCCCGGCTGCGACACGCTGGTGCTCGACCTGTGACGCGGGAGGCCGAGCCGGAGCTGGATCTGCGGCCGCCCAGGGGGCCGCGGCGGCTGCGGCTCGGGGTCGCCGGTCTCGGCCGGGCCTTCATGCTGATGCTGCCCAGCCTGGCGCATCACCCCCGCATCCAGCTGGTGGCCTGCGCCGATCCGCGGCCGGAGGCGCGCATCCGCTTCACCGCGGATTTCGACGCTTCGGCCCATGCCGATTTCGGCGCGCTCTGCGAGGACCCGCAGGTGGAGGCGATCTACCTCGCCACCCCGCACCAGTTCCACGCGGCGCAGGTGGCGCGGGCGGCGGATGCGGGCAAGCATGTGCTGGTGGAGAAGCCGCTGGCCGTGACCCTGGCGGAGGCGGCCTCCATGGTCGAGCGCGCCCGGGCCGCCGGGGTGCGGCTGGTGGTGGGCCATAGCCATGGGCAGGATGGGCCAGTGCAGGCCGCCCGGCGCATGATCGCGGGCGGCGAATTCGGCGCCGTGCGGATGATCTCGGCGCTGAACTACACCGATTTTATCTATCGCCCGCGGCGGCCGGAGGAGCTGGACACCACCCAGGGCGGTGGCGTGGTCTTCAGCCAGGGGGCGCACCAAGTGGATGTGGTGCGGCTGCTCGGCGGCGGGCTGGTGCGGTCCGTCCGCGCCGCGACTGGCGCCTGGGACCCGGCCCGGCCGACGGAGGGGGCCTATACCGCCTTCCTGACCTTCGAAAATGGCTGCGCCGCCAGCCTGACCTATTCCGGCTATGGCCGCTTCGACAGCGACGTTTTCCTCGATTGGGTGGGGGAGATGGGGCAGCCGAAGGATTCCAGCCGCCACGGCGCCGCCCGCGCCGCCCTGGCCGGCGTGCCGGATGCGGCGGCCGAGGCGGCGCTGAAGCTGACGCGGACCTATGGCGCGCCGGGCCAGCCGCCCGGCCCGCCGCCGGCCGAGCCGCCCCGCTTCCACAACCAGTTCGGCCTGGTGATCGCCAGCTGTGATCGGGCCGATCTGCGCCTGACCGCGCAGGGGGTGGAGATCCATGGCGACGCCACCCGCCTGCTTCGCAAAACCCCGCTGCCCGCCGTGCCGCGTGGCGAAGTGCTGGACGAGCTTTGTGCCGCCGTGCTGGATGGCACTCCGCCGCTGCATGACGGCGCCTGGGGCATGGCCACGCTGGAGGTCTGCCTCGCCATCCTGCAATCCGCCCGCGAGGGCCGAGAGGTCGCGCTGCACCACCAGGTGGCGCCGAAGGACGATTGAGACGATGCCCACCCTGCGAATCGAGCCGCGCCAGGACAGCGCCACCGGCCTGTTTTTTCTTGAAGTCTTCCTGCCGGCGGAGGCTGCTTCCCCTTTCGTCAGCACCGCCCCGCGCTATGCCAGCGCCGCTGCGGCCGAGCAGGACCTGATCGCGACCCTGACCGCCACAGCGAACCGACCGCGCGCATGAGCGACCGCGAATCGGCCCTGCCCTTCGAGGAAAGCCTCGGCTACCTGGTCCGGGACCTGAACCGGCGCATCCAGCGCAGCCTGCAGTCCCGCATCCAGCCCAGCGGCGCCACGCTGGGCGCCTGGTACTTCCTGCGCGTGCTGTGGGAGGAGGAGAGCCTGACCCAGCGGGAGCTGGCGCAGCGCATCGGCATGCAGGAACCCACCGCCGTCATCGCCCTGCGCGGCATGGAGGAGGCCGGCTGGATCATCCGTGATCGCAGTGAATCCGATCGCCGCAAGGTGCATATCCGCCTGACCGAGACGGGCCGTGCCCTGCGCGAGACCCTGCTGCCGGAGGCCAAGGCGGTGATCGCCCAGGGGCTGGAGGGCATGAGCGAGGCGGAGGTGGCCACGCTGCTCGACCTGCTGCGCCGCGCCCGTGCCAATCTGGCGGACCCGCCTAGCCCTGCCGGCGCAGCCGCGCCGCGGCGGCGGCCACGCAAAGGCTGAAGACCTCCAGCGAATCGAAAGGCAGGTCGGCGCCGCCGGGCGGCAGGAAGATGGGCAGGCCGCCGCCCTGCTCCACCGCGCCGGGGATCATCAGATTATCCGGCAGGCCGAAGCCGCCCACCGTCAGCCCCGGCATCGGGTCCGGCACCGCGGCCGTCTGCGCCGCGCTGCGGGCGGCGAAGGAGGTGGCGCTGTTGGAATAGCCGAAGGCCGGCCGGCCGCGGCCGAGGAACCAGCCGAGCTCCACCAGCGTGCCCGCATCCGCCGAGGCGCCGCGGAAGGGGGTGAGGTTGGCTATCACCAGATCGGCCCGCTCCATCATCGCCAAATCCTTGGCGAAGATCACTCGCCAGGCCTCGGCCTCCGGCATGCTGGCCATGGAGGCCACGTCCTCGTTCAACGGCGGCAGGGCGGTAATGCCGTGCCGGGCGCAGATCGCCGACTTGCGGGCGGCCTGCGCCGGGGCCTCGGGCAGGAAGACGTCGGGGCCAGCGAGATAGGCAAGGGGCATGGCGGCAAGCTGACCATGCGGCGCGCAGCCTGTGCAAGCCGCGGGCAATCGGCGCGCCTTCGCAGCCGCCGCAGCGGAAATGGCCTCTGGCCCGCCATGGGGCGCTTCTGGCAGGTTCGGCGCATGAGGATATCGATTTGAAGCCGGCCCCCTTCGCCTGGCATGCGCCGGAGGATCTCGCCGCGGCATTGGCGCTGAAGGCGCTGCATGGCGCGGAGGCGCGCTTCCTGGCCGGCGGGCAGTCCCTTGTGCCGGCGATGAATTTTCGCGTCGCCCAGCCGGCGGTGCTGGTGGACCTGAACCGCGTCGCGGCGCTGGATTCCCTGCAATTCGATGCGGACGGCACGCTGCGGATCGGCGCCATGTGCCGCTACCGGCGGATCGAGCGCGATGCCGAGGTGGCGCGCCGCCTGCCGCTGCTGGCGGAGGCGCTGGCCGAGGTGGCGCATCCGCAGATCCGCAACCGCGGCACCCTGGCCGGCAATCTGTGCCACGCGGACCCAGCGAGCGAGATGCCGGCGGTGATGCTGGCGCTGGAGGCGCGTTTTCGCCTGTGCTGGCACGGGGGGGAACGGGTGGTGCCCGCGCGGGACTTCTTCCTCGGCCCCCTGGCCACAGCCTTGGCCGAGGAGGAGATGCTGGCGGAGATCCGGATCCCCGCCTTGCCCCGCGGCACCGGCACATCCTTTCTGGAAGTGGCGCGCAGGCGTGGCGACTATGCGATGATGGGTGTGGCGGCGCTGCTGTGGCGCGGGCCGGAGGGGCGCTGCCTGTCGGCGCGGCTGGCGCTATGCAGCGCAGGGCCGACACCGATGCTGGCGGAGCGCGCGGCCGCCAGCCTGGTCGGCACGCGGCTCACCCCCGAGGATTTCGCGGCCGCAGCGGCGCTGGCCGTGACGGAGATCGACCCGATGGGCAGCGTGCAGGCCTCGCCCGCCTATCAGCGCCACCTGGCGGGCGTGCTGGTACCGCGCGCCCTGGCCCTGGCAGCGGAGCGCGCGGCATGAAGGTCACCATCCGGGTGAATGGCGTGGACCACACGCGCGAGGTGGAGCCGCGGCTGCTGCTGAGCGACTTCCTGCGCCACGAGATCGGCCTGACCGGCACGCATGTGGGCTGTGAGCACGGCGTCTGCGGCGCCTGCACCATCCTGTGGGACGGCGCGCCGGTGCGATCCTGCCTGGCCTTCGCCGTGCAGGCGGAGGGGCATGAGATCCGCACGGTGGAAGGCCTCGCCCCCGGCCCCGGCCAGCTCAACCCGCTGCAACAGGCTTTTCGGGACGCGCATGGCCTGCAATGCGGCTACTGCACGCCGGGCATCCTGATGACCATGACGGCCTTCCTGGAAGAGAACCCGAAGCCGGATGAGGCCGAGGTGCGGGAGGCGCTGTCCGGCAACCTGTGTCGCTGCACCGGCTACCAGCACATCGTCGATGCGGTGCTGCGGGCAAGCCGCCCATGAACAGTTTTGGCCGCCCGCTGACCCGCAACGAGGACCCGCGCCTGCTGCGCGGCGAGGCGCTGTTCGTCGATGACGTGGAGCTGCCCGGGCTGCTGCATGTCGCCTTCTTCCGCAGCCCGCATGCGCATGCGCATCTGCTGTCGCTGGATGTGACGGCCGCGCGCGCCCGCGCCGGCGTGCTGGCGGTGGTGACGGCGGCCGATCTCGGCGACTACTGGCAGCCCGGCCCGCTGCTGGTGCCACCACCGCCCGTGCCGGGCATGGTGTTCAACCAGCGCTGCCAGGTGCCGCTGGTGCGCGACACGGCGCGGCATGTCGGCGAACCCATCGCCATGGTGGTGGCCGAAAGCCGCTACATCGCCGAGGACGCGGTGGGCGACATCCTGGCGGAATGGGACATCCTGCCCGCGGTCGGCGATCTGGAAGCCGCGCTGGCACCCGGCTCCGCCCTGGTGCATGCCGATCTCGGCACCAATGTCGCAGCCGAGGTGCATCAGGCGCGCGGTGACTACGCGGCGGCGGCGCGGGCGGCGCATCTCCTCCTGAAGCGCCGCTTTACCTATGACCGTGGCGCCTCCATCCCCATGGAGACGCGCGGCGTGGTGGCGCAATGGGACCCACGCGCGGATCGGCTGACGGTCTGGGACACGACGCAGGCGCCCGTCGTCATCCGCAACGGGCTGGCCGGCATGCTGGGCCTGAGCGAGCGGCAGGTGCGCGTCGTCGCACCCAATATAGGCGGCGGCTTCGGGCCGAAGATGATGATGTTCTACCCGGAGGAGGTGCTCATCCCCTGGGCCGCGATGCGGCTCGGCCGGCCCGTGAAATGGATCGAGGATCGGCTGGAGCATTTCTTCGCCACGACGCATGAGCGCAGCCAGATCCACGACGCCGAAATTGCGCTGGATGCGCAGGGAAGAATCCTCGGCATCAAGGACGTGTTCCTGCACGATACGGGGGCCTATGATCCCTATGGGCTGACGGTGCCGCTGAACAGCCAGTGCACGCTGCTCGGCTGCTATGTGGTGCCGGCCTATGACAGCCGCTTCACCGCGGTCTTCACCAACCGCACGCTGGTCACGCCCTACCGCGGCGCCGGCCGGCAGCACGGCGTCTTCGTGATGGAGCGGCTGCTGGACCTGGCGGCGCGGGAGCTGGGGCTGGACAGCGCGGAAATCCGTCGGCGCAATTTCATCCCGGCCGATGCCTTCCCCTTCGACCAGGGCGTGATCTACCAGGACTTCTCGCGCCTTTCCTACGACAGCGGCAACTACGAACCGATCCTCGACAAGGCGCTGGTCGCCATCGGCTACGAGGATTTCGTCACGCGCGTGCAGCCGGAAGCGCGGGCTGCCGGGCGCAGCCTGGGGATCGGGCTGGTCTGCTACGTGGAAGGCACCGGCATCGGCCCCTATGAGGGTGCGAAGGTGCAGGTGCAGAGCTCAGGAAAAGTCAGCCTGGCCACCGGCATCGGCAGCCAGGGCCAGGGCCACGCCACGGCCTTCGCCCAGGTGGTGGCGGAACAGCTCGGCGTCGATGTGCGGGACGTGGAGGTGACAACCGGCGACACGGACCAGTTCTATTGGGGCGTCGGCACTTTCGCGAGCCGCGGCGCCGTGGTGGCGGGCAGCGCGGCGCATGAGGCGGCGAAGGTGGTGCGCCAGAAGGTTCTGCGAACCGCGGCGGCGCATTTCGAATGTGCCGAGGAGGATCTGGTCCTCGCCGATGGCAAGGTGCATGTGGCCGGCGTGCCGGACCATGCCATCACGCTCGGCAGGCTGGCGGGCCTGGCCAATCCCATGCGCGGCGCCGTCACGCCGGGCACCGAGCCCGGGCTGGAAGCCACCAGCTATTTCGGCCCGGCCAGCGGCGCGACGGCGAGCGGCGTGCATGCGATGATCGTGGAATTCGATGCCGGCACGCTGCGCCCCACCATCCTCGACTATGTCGTGGTGCATGACTGCGGCACGGTGATCAATCCGCTGATCCTCGCCGGCCAGATCCATGGCGGCGTGGTGCAGGGCATCGGCAATGCCTTCTTCGAACAGCTCGCCTGGGACGAGAATGGCCAGCTGCTGAATGCCAGCCTCGCCGACTACCTGATCCCCACCGCGCTGGACGTGCCGCGCATGCGACTGGACCACACCGTGACACCCTCCCCGCTCAACCCGCTCGGCGTGAAGGGCGCGGGCGAGGCCGGCGCCATCCCGGTCGGCGCGCTGTTTGCACAGGCGATCGAGGATGCGCTGGACCTGCCGGCGCGGAGCATCGAGATCCTCGAAATGCCGCTCAGCCCCTCCCGCCTCTGGGAGATCACGCAGCGTGGCTGAGCCCGTCATCGCCACCCGCAACCTGTCGCTGGTGTTCCAGACGCGCGACGGGCCGGTGCAGGCGCTGTCCAATGTCAATCTGGACATCGCACCGGGCGAGTTCGTGTCCCTGATCGGCCCCTCCGGCTGCGGCAAGACCACACTTTTGCGAGTCATCGCCGATCTGGAGCGCGCCGCAATCGGCAGCATCACCGTGAACGGCCGCACGCCCGAACAGGCACGGCTGGCGCGCGACTATGGCTACGTCTTCCAGGCGCCGGCGCTGCTGCCCTGGCGCACCATCCTGGGCAATGTCCAGTTGCCGCTGGAGATCATGGGCATGTCGCGGGCAGAGCGCGCGGCGCGCGCCAAGGCGCAGCTCGCGCTGGTCAACCTTTCCGGCTTCGAGCGCAAGTTTCCCTGGCAACTCTCGGGCGGCATGCAGCAGCGCGCCTCCATCGCCCGCGCGCTGGCTTTCGAGCCGAAGCTGCTGCTGATGGACGAACCCTTCGGCGCGCTGGATGAGATCGTCCGCGATCATCTGAACGAACAGCTTCTGAAGCTCTGGGCGGCAACCCGGAAAACGGTGGTCTTCGTGACGCATTCGATTCCGGAGGCTGTGTTCCTCTCCACCCGCATCGTGGTGATGTCGCCGCGGCCGGGACGCATCACCGACATCGTGGACTGCGACCTCGGCCCGGATCGCCCGCTGGAAATTCGCGAGACGCCGGAATTCCTGCGCATCGCTCAGCGGGTGCGCGAAGGACTGCGGGCCGGGCATTCCTACGATGTCTAGAAGCATCCTCCCCGTCCTCACCATCTGCGCGGCGCTGGTGCTGCTGTGGTATGGCGGCGCCATCTGGATGAACTGGCAGGTGGTGGCGGATACGCAGGCCCGCGCCGGCGCCACACCGGGAATGACGGAGATGGTCCGGCTGACGCTGAACCATGCGCGCCCGCTGCTGCCGGCACCGCATCAGATCCTGGACGAGCTGTGGCGCAGCACCGCGACTCTGCCCGTCACCTCCCGCCGCAGCCTGGTGCATCACGCCTGGGTGACGCTCTCGGCCGCGCTGCTGGGCTTCGGCATGGGCACCGCCTTCGGCGTGCTGCTGGCCGTCGCGGTGGTGCATATCCGCGCGCTGGAACGCAGCCTGATGCCCTGGATCGTCGCCTCCCAGGCCGTGCCGGTGCTGGCACTGGCACCGATCGTCATCGTCGCACTCGGCGCCATGGGGCTGGAAGGGCTGCTGCCCAAGGCGATCATCGCCGCCTATCTGTGTTTCTTCCCCATCGCGATCGGCATGGTGAAGGGGCTGCGCGCCCCGGATGCCATGGCGCGGGACCTGATGCGCACCTGGTCCGCCACGCAGGCACAGGTCTTCTGGAAGCTGCGCCTGCCGGCCTCCCTGCCCTTTCTCTTCGCCGGGTTGAAGGTGGCGATGGCCGCGGCGGTGGTCGGCGCCATCGTGGCGGAGCTTCCGGCAGGGGCCCAGGCGGGGCTGGGCGCGCGCCTGCTGGCGGGGTCCTATTTCGGCCAGACCATCCAGATCTGGGCGGCGCTGCTGGCCGCCGCGATCCTCTCCGCCACGCTGGTCGGCCTACTGGGCGCGGCGGAGCGGCTGGTGGCGCGGCGCATGGGCGCGCGAGCATGACCGGCCTGCTCGCCTTGATCGTCACCGGTGGTTTCGCGGCGCTGATCGCAACCGTCCATGCCGGCGCCGGCGGCATGGGGTTCTGGGCGGGGGTGGTCGCGGCCACGCTCCTGGCCGCCTGGCTGGTGCAGCGGCTGGGCGATGCGCCGGAGCAGGGCCTGGCCGCGCTCGCCGCGCCGCTGGCCTTCGGCGCCACGGTGCTGGCGCTGTGGGAAGTGCTGGTGCTCGGCCTGTCCGTGCCCATGGTACTGCTGCCTGCCCCCTCGGCCATCGCCGCACGGTTCTGGCTGGCGGCGCCGATGCTCTGGAGCGACTTCGCGCAGACCTTCCTGAAGGCCGTGCTCTCCGGCTACGTCATCGGCTGCGGCGCGGGGTTCGCGCTGGCCCTGGTGGCGGACCGTCTGCCCTTCCTGCGGCGCGGGCTGCTGCCTCTGGGCAACCTGGTGGCGGCGCTGCCGGTCGTCGGCATCGCGCCGATCCTGGTGATGTGGTTCGGCTTCGACTGGCAGTCGAAGGCCGCGGTCGTGGTCGCGATGACCTTCTTCCCCATGCTAGTGAATACGGTGGCGGGCCTTGCCGCCGCCGGCGCGCTGGAGCGGGACCTGATGCGGAGCTACGCCGCCAGCCCCGGCCAGACGCTGTGGCTGCTGAAGCTGCCCGCCGCCCTGCCCTTCATCTTCACCGCGCTGAAGGTGAATGCGCCGCTGGCGCTGATCGGCGCCATCGTCGCCGAATTTTTCGGCAGCCCGACCCAGGGCATGGGGTTCCGCATCACGACCGAGGCCGCAAAACTCGCGCTCGACCTGGTCTGGGCGGAAATCGTTGTCGCGGCGGTCGCGGGTTCGGCATTCTACGGGCTGGTCGCGCTGGCCGAGCGCGCCGCCACCTTCTGGCACCCCTCGGTCCGCCCATGAAAAGCAGGAGAGATGATATGCGACGGAGCATTCTGAGCGGTCTGGTGGGCCTCGGCCTGCTGGCCGGTGCCGCGGCGGCCCAGGCGCAGGAACGCGTCACGCTGCAGTTGAAGTGGGTCACCCAGGCGCAGTTCGCCGGCTACTACGTGGCGCAGGCGCGCGGCATGTACCGCGCCGCCAATCTCGATGTGCGGATCAATGCCGGCGGGCCGGATATCGCCCCGCCGCAGGTGATGGCCGGCGGACGCGCCGATGTGGTGGTGGAATGGATGCCGGCGGCGCTCGCCAGCCGCGAGCGTGGCGTACCGCTGGTGAATATCGCGCAGCCCTTCAAGCAGTCCGGCCTGATGCTGACCTGCCGCGCCGAGACCGGCATCCGCGCGCCGGCGGATCTGCGTGGCCGCACCCTGGGCGTCTGGTTCTCCGGCAACGAATATCCCTTTTTGGCCTGGATGGCGCGGCTGAACCTGCCGACCAACGGAACGCCGCAGGGGGTGCGCGTGCTGCGCCAGGGCTTCAACGTCGACCCGCTGCTGCAGCGCCAGGCGGATTGCGTTTCCACCATGACCTATAACGAATACTGGCAGGTTATCGATGGCGGCTTCCGGCCAGACCAGCTCACCGTCTTCCGCTATGCGGACCAGGGCGTGGCGACGCTGGAGGACGGGCTGTACGTGCTGGAGAACCGCCTGACCGATGCCGCCTTCGTCGCGCGCATGGGCCGCTTCGTCCGTGCCTCCATGCAGGGCTGGGACTGGGCGCGCCAGAACCCGGATGCTGCGGCGGCGATCGTGCTGGACAACGACACCTCCGGTGCGCAGACGGAGGCGCATCAGCGCCGCATGATGGCGGAGATCGCCAAGCTGCTCGACACCACCGGCGGCGGCCGCCTGGACCCGGCGGATTACGAGCGCACGGTGCAGACGCTGCTGTCCTCGGGCGGCGAATCGCCCGTGATCACCCGCGCGCCGACCGGCGCCTGGACGCATGCGGTGGTCGACGCGGCGCGCTGAACGGGATCAGCCGGCGCGGGCGAAGACGCAGACCAGGCCGCCGCCCGGCGGGCCCTGATGCTCCGCCCCGCCACTGACGAAGACCTGGCCGTGGCCGGCAACGCTGGCCACGATGGCACCCAGCGCACCGCGCAGATGACGCTGTGCATCGAGATCCGTGTCACCCAGCATCGTGTGCCGCGCGCCACGGATGGCGCCGGACTTCTCTGGTTCGCCCTTCGCCAAGACGCCGATCACGCGCGACCTTTGGACAGCGGGCACGGAGGGCGCAGCCTCCAGCCCGGCGGCGTAGAAGGCGGCGACGACGCCATCGAGATCGAGCAGATCGGCCATCGGCGCCACGCCGGCGGTCAGGCCGGGCGCCCAGCCCTCCGCATGGCCGAAGACCACCACCTCATTCGCCGTCACCTCGATGCCGGAGGAGATGCTGGCCCGGTTCGAGAACTTGCTGAGGTCACGCAGAAGATGCTCCTCCGTCCCTTCCATGATGTCGCCCAGCGCGCGTCCGACACCGAAGGCCGCCGCGGCACGGGACAGCGCCATCAGCAGGCGGGGATCGGTGCTGCGCGCCTCCGGTCCCGGCGCCTGGGCGCAGGGCGCCTTGACCTGCACCAGCACCACGTCCTCGGCACGCATGATGCCCGCATCCGCCATGGCATCGCGCACGGCCTGCGCAACGGAATCAATCTGCGCCTCGCGCCCGATCTCGGCAGCCGGCGTTGCTGCGCTGAACGCGGTGCCGAGCGCCAGGCCGCGTGGGCCCGCGGCAACGCGATCCACGGCGAACACCAGATAGTGCGGCGAGAGCGCGCCCTCCGTCCCGCCGGACAGCACGCAGGGAATCCGCGCGGCCAGTGCGGCCGAGACCTCGCCCGTGTGGCGTGACAGCAGCAGCATCAGCGACTGCGTGAAGTAGCCCCGGGTGAAATCATTCAGCCCGCCATTGCCCTCGGTCTTGCCGATTACAGCGCGAATATCCGTGGCACGGACCTCGCCGCGATCGATCAGCGCGGCCAGGGAGGACAGATCGCCCGGATGGGCCATGGGCAGGCGGTGGATGGCGAGGCTTGGCATGGGTGGAGCATACTGCCTCTGGCGCACCGATTGCACGGGGTTGCGCGATTTCTGGGGCATGACTTCATGCGGATCGGCATCATCGGCTCCGGCGTTGCGGGCAGCCTGCTGGCGGAAGGGCTTTCGGGCTTCGATGTCACGGCCTTCGAACGGGTCGCCCCTGGTGACCAGGCGGAGGCCGGCACCGGGCTGAACATCGGCCCCAATGCGCTGAAGGCCCTGCGGCTTCACATGCCGGAGCGCCACGCTGCCCTGCGCGCGGCATCCCTGCCCTGGCAGCGCTGGTTCGTGGACCTGGTGGACGGAACGCGGCTCTTCGACCTCGACATGCAGGAGGTGGCCGAGGAGCCCGGCGTGCGGATCCGCTGGTCCGAGCTCTACCGCCTGCTGCGCGCCCCCGTGGCAGGCTGCACGCGCAACGGGCATGCGCTGGAGGCGCTGGAGGAGGATTCGGCGGGCCGCCTCGTGCCTGTCTTCCGCACGGATCAAGGGCTGGTGCGGCATGGTGGCTTCGACCTGCTGGTGGGCGCCGATGGCCGCTACAGCCGGCTGCGTGCGCTGGCGGCGGGCGAGCCACCGGCCACGCTGCTCGGCGTCTGCATCTGGCGGCTGCTGGTGACGGATGCGGCGGACTGCCCCTATGACGAATACGGCCAATGGTTCAACGGCAATGCCCGCCTGTTGTCCTTCCGCGTGCCGGGTGGCGCCGTCTATATCGCCGGCACTTTTCCTCTGCCCGCCGATGGCCAGGTGCCGGAAGCGATGAAGACCGCCGCGGCGCAGCGCGCGCTGTTCACGCCGGCCTCCGGCACGCCCTGCGACGCGGTGGCCTGGATGCTGGGCCAGATCGACCGGCACGTCGCACAGATCCATTGGGCACGCTCCGCCATCGTGCCGGTGCTGCGCCATGCGCTGGAGGGGCGGGCGCTGTTCCTGGGCGACGCGGCGCAGGCGATGGTGCCGACGCTCGGCCAGGGCGCGACACAGGCGGTGGAATGCGGGGTGGTCGCGGCGCGGGTGCTGCGTGCGGGCGGCAATGCGGCGGCGGTGGCGGCGGCGCGGGATGCGCGGGTGGAATTCGTGCGGCAGTTCTCGATGGAAGCTTCCGATACGCTGATCCCGCCAAACGACGTGGTGGCAGGCACGCGCAAGAAGAGCAAGGCGCCCTTCCTCGACAGGCTGCGCCAGCTCTACAGGGACGTCGCTTGAGCCCCTAACGCCCGGACCAGTGCACGAAGCGCTTCTCCAGCAGGATGAAGAGCAGGTTGAGCGCATAGCCCAGCGCGCCGGCCACAAAGATCACGCCATACATCAGCCCGCTCTCGAACAGCATCTGCGCATTGATCACGCGATGGCCGAGGCCGTCGGTGGAGCCGATGAACATCTCCGCCACCACCACGATGACCAGCGCCAGCGAAATGCCGC
This sequence comes from Falsiroseomonas sp., assembly GCF_051860665.1. Lineage (GTDB taxonomy): Bacteria > Pseudomonadota > Alphaproteobacteria > Acetobacterales > Acetobacteraceae > Falsiroseomonas. The sequence goes on along the minus strand of NZ_JBHYDM010000006.1, from coordinate 120,525 downwards.
TGCGCATGCCCACCAGGATCTGCGGCAGTGCCTCCCAGATCAGCACATCCACCAGGATGCGCGGCCCGGAGGCCCCCATGATGCGCGCGGCAAGCACGCGGGTGCGCCGCGCATTGATCACGCCATAGGCGGCGTTGAACAGGATGACGAGCGCGGCGCCGAAGGCCGCGACGGCGACCTTCGTGCCCTCCCCCGGCCCGAACAGGATCAGGAACAGCGGGAACAGGGCGGAGGCCGGGGTAGAGCGGAAGAAGTCCACCACGAATTCCACAGCGCGGTACAGCTTCTCCTGCGCCCCCAGCGCCACGCCCAGCGGCACGCCGATGGCGCTGGCGATGAGGAAGGCGAGGCCGGTGCGCTGCACCGTGCGCCAGGTGTCATGCGCTAGCGTGCCATCGGCAAAACCGCGCCAGGTCTCGGCGAAGGCCTCGGCCGGTGGCGGCAGCAGGATGGGGTCGGCCACCCGGAGCAGCACGGCCAGCTGCCACAGCAGCACGAAGCCGAGGGCGCCAAGCGCCGGCCCGGTCAGCGCCCTCATGCCGCCACTGCCTTCCGGAACACGTCGAGGCAGCGCGCCTTCAGCGCGACGAAGCCGGGCGAGGCCAGCTCCTCCGCCTGCCGCGGCCATGGCAGGCCGATCGGCACGTCATCCGCCACCGTGGTCGGCCGGCGGGTCAGCATCAGCAGGCGGTCGGCCAGGATGATGGATTCCTCCAGGTCGTGCGAGACCAGGATGGTGGTGATGCCGAGCTCCTTCAGCACGCGCTGCAGCAGGTCGCGCAGCGACAGGGTGGTTTCGAAGTCCAGCGCCGAGAAGGGCTCGTCGAGGAACAGCACCTCCGGCTCCACCGCCAGCGCCCGCATGATGGAGACCAGCTGCTGCTGGCCGCCGGACAATTCGTAGGGGTAGCGGTTCAGGTCGAAGCGCACCCGGAAACGCTCGGCCAGGCCCTGCAGCCGCTGTTCCACCTGCGTCGGCGGCAGTCCCATGCGGCGCATCGGATAGCGGATATTCTCGGCGGCCCGTCGCCAGGGGAACAGCGCCTCCCGGTAGTTCTGGAAGACGTAGCCGACGCGGATCTCGGAAACCTCGCGCCCGTCATACAGAATCTCGCCGCCATCGCGCGGCAGCAGACCGGCCGCCATGTTGATCAGCGTCGACTTGCCGCAGCCATTCGGCCCGAAGATGGCGAGGATATCGCCACGCTTCACATCCAGGTCGAAGCCCGAATAGACGGGCTGCCCGCCAAAGGCCTTGCGCAGCCCGCGGATGGTGATGGCGGTCTCGCGCGGGGTCAGGCTCACAGGGCGCGCAGGAAGCTGCCGACCGGAATGGCGCTGCGCACCACGCCTTGCGCGACCGCCAGGTCCACGAATTTCTGGAAATCCGAGATGTCCTGCGGCGAAAGGTCGCGCACCATCCGGAAATTCACCAGCGGGACGGTGGGGGCAAGCTCGGCGGAGGTCTGCATATGCTGCACCAGCAGCGGACGCACGCTGGCGGGATCGCTGGTGATAAGCGCGCAGGCCTTGGACCAGGCGCTGGCGAAGCGGCGCGCCACATCCGGCTTTTCCTGCAGGAACTTGCCCGTCAGCGCAGCGCCAGCGGCGAAGGCCAGGGCCTCCGGCCGGCCGAGCAGATGGGTCGCGATGACGCCTGCCTCCAGCCGCCGCGCCGCGCCGCGCCGGCCCGCTCCGCGATCGTCGCCACCGGCTCCAGCGTATAGGCCGCATCGAAGGTGCCGGCCGCCAGCGCGCCGACATGCACGCCCATCTGCTGTTCCTGGATCGTGTAGTCCCGCCCCTCCTGCAGACCGACCACGGCGAGCACCGCCTTCGCCGCGGAGACATTGGCGGGTCCGGGTGCGGAGAGGATGCGCGCGCCCTTCAGGTCGCGCAGAGATTGCGCCGCATAGCCGGGACGCACCATGAACTGCTCCATCCGGTATTGCGCGTTCTGGCCGTTGAGCGAGATGTAGACGGCGGTATTCGCGCGCCGGCTGTTGATATTGGCGCCCTCCAGCGTCACCAGGTTCGAAGCCGCCTCGACATCGCCGGAGACCATGGCCTGCACGATCAGCGGCGCCGCCTGCAGCGGAATCGCGCTGGCCTCGATCCCTTCCGCCGCGAAGAAACCGCGCTCCACCGCCACGTAGTAGGGCAGCGCGGAGGAGACGTTGAAGACCGCGACGCGCACGCGATCCGCCGCCTGGGCGCGGGCGACGAAGGGGGTGGCGAGGGCGGCGAGCAGAAGCGGGCGACGGCGGATCATGGCGGCATCCTCACGCAAGGGTCGGATAGGTAGCGGGGTCGTGGAAGCTGGCACCAGCGACGTAGCGGCGATGCGTCGACTGGTCCGGCCGCGGGCCATGCTCGGCCATACCATCGAAGGTCAGCTCCAGCTGCACGCCGGAGGGGTCGTGCACGAAGAGCTGCCAGAGGTTCGTCCCCGGCACCAAGAACTCCCGCCAATCCAGCTTGGCCGCACGGAATCGCGCGATGAAGGCATGGTAGCCGTGGCAGGAGAGCGAGATGTGGTCGATGGCCCCGGTGCCGACCGGCGCGCGCCCTTCCGGCCCCAAGGCCGGGCCACCGGCATAGACATGCAGGATGGCCGCACCGCCCGGCATGGGCACGGCGAGCCATGCGCCCGGATAGCCGAAATCCGGCCGCGCCACCGGACGCAGGCCGATGATGCGCGTGTAGAAGGCGTTCGTGGCGGCCAGGTCGTTGGTCTTCACCGCCACATGGAACAGGCCGGCGGTGATCGCCGCGCCATCTGCTGGGTCCTTCATCGCGCATTCCATCCGCATGGGCCACCAAAGCGCCGCAGGGGATGGGCCAGCAACCGGCGTGCCAGCGGCACCCGCCCCGCTTCCGCGACGACGGCGTGGAGAAACTGCCCAAGGACAAGGCCGCCATGACCAGCGGCGCAGCATCCAGCTCCTGGCGCAGAGCGGAACGACCGCCGCCAGGGCGGCTGCAGGCCTTGGCCCGGAAGATGCACAGCCCTCCCCCAGGGGCACGTCACAGCCAGGCCGGTACGGCACGGAGAGGCTTCGTCATCCAAAAGGCAGATTCACGATTGGCGAGGCCGCGCAGCTTCGCCATCATCGCAATTCCGTGACAGGGTCGAGACCGGATGCCCAAGGACCTGCTGAGCCACCAGACGGCCCCTTTGCTGCATGCAGCTGGCATGCGTGGGGGACGACATGGCGGGCAAATGACCGGACATACATCGAAGGGCTAGCGCAACAGCCGGCTCGCGTTGCTTTAGCGCGCGCGGCATCATCCACACAAACGGGGGTTCGGGACATCATGACAACATTCGGTAATTGGGGCCGCGCCGCGCTCGGCGCCGTGCTGGGCGCAAGCCTGCTGGCGGCAACCGCCCAGGCGCAGGGCCCGCAGATCAATCTGCAGGCCGTGACCCAGCCCAACCCGCAGCAGCCGCAATACACGCGCGCCGATCAGCCCCTGCTGCGCGATGCGCTGCAGGCACGCAGCAATGGCCGCATCCGCGTCACGCTCGCATCCTGGCCAGAGCGCAATGTGAACGGCCCGGAGATCATCCGCCTGACGCGCTCCGGCCAGGTCGAGATCGGCGCGGCACCGCTCAACACCGTGGCGGGCGACGTGCCGCTGCTGGACATGGCCGACCTCGCCGGGCTGAACCCCACCATCCAGCAGGCGCGACAGATCGGCGAGGCGCTGCTGCCGGAGATGAACCGCGCGCTGGAGCGTTTCGGCGTGCGCCTGCTGGCGGTCGCGCCCTATCCGGCGCAGGTGCTGTTCTGCCGCGAGAAGGCGGAGAGCCTTGCCGCACTGCGCGGGCGGCGGATCCGCACCGGCGGCGGCAGCATCAATGATTTCGTCAGCGCCATCGGCGGCCAGGCCGTCGGCATCGGCTTTCCCGAAGTCTATCCCTCGCTGGAGCGCGGCGTGGTGGATTGCGCCATCACCGGCACCGGTTCGGGCAATGCGGCGCGCTGGTACGAGGTGACGACGCATATGTATGCGCTGCCGGTCGCCTGGTCGACCTACGGCTATTTCGTGAACCTCGCCTGGTGGAACCGAATCGATGCGCCGGCGCGGGAGCTGATCACGCAGGTGATGGCGGAGTTGGCCGATGCGCAGTGGAAGCTGGGTGACGAAGCCTCCGAGGACGGCATCGCCTGCAATATCGGCCAGCGCGCCGGCTGCAGCATCGGCCGCCTGGTGGAGACCCGCCCGATGACGGTGACGCGGCCGACGCCGGAGGATCTGGTCACGCTGCGCGGGGTGCTGACCAGCACCGTGCTGCCCGCCTTCGTGCGGCGCTGCGGCGCAGCCTGCGGCGAGACCTACAACCGCATCGTGGCGCCGATCTCCGGCGTTCGCTACACGGCCCAGTAGGACATGCTGCACGCTGCTTCCGGCCTGCGACGCGCCATTGGCGCGCTGTCCTCGCTGATGGGTCTCGTCGCAGGCTGGGGCTTCGTGCTCTGCGCCTTCTTCATTGCCTTCGAGGTGCTGGCGCGGTCGCTCTTCCGCTTCAGCACCCAGTCCACCACGGAGATCACCGGCTATATGCTGGCCTTCGGCCTGTCCTGGGGCCTTGGCCATGCGCTGAACACGCGCAGCCATGTGCGGATCGACATGCTGGTGAACCGGCTGCCGCAGAAGCTGCGGATCTGGCTGCATCTTCTGTCATTGCTGCTGCTCGGCATCCTGATGGTCTTCGTCGCCAAGGGGGCCTGGGACCTCGTGGATGAATCGCTGCTTTTCGGCGCGACCGACATCAGCCTGCTGCGGACACCGCTGGCAATCCCGCAGGGTCTCTGGGCCTTCGGCCTGATCGTCTTCCTGCTGCTGATCGCGGCGATGCTGGTGGAGAACCTGCTGCTGGCCCTCGCCGGCGAGGCGGGCCAGCTGGAGCGCAACCTCTCCTCCCGCGGCTATGTCGAGGAGGCGCAGGAGGCGCTGGATGCGCTGGCCGAGGCGGAGGCGCGGCGATGATCGCGGTCGTCTTCCTCATTCTCCTGCTGGCGATCTTCTTCGCGCTTTCGATGTTCGGCATCGGCAGCGGGCCGGAGATTCCCTGGACTGGCGTGCTGCTGCTGCTGGGTGTCTTCGTCACCTTCTTCGCGGCCGGCATCTATGTCGGGGCGGCGCTCGGCGTGCTCGGGCTGCTGGCGGGCTTCGCCTTCTCCGACCGCCCCTTCTGGACCTTCCTCGGCCAGACCGCCTGGGGCCCCTCTTCCTCCTTCGTGCTGGTGGCGGTGCCGCTGTTCCTGCTGATGGGAGAGATCCTGCTGCGCGCGGGCCTGTCCGAACGGCTCTACCGCTCGCTGAACCTGTGGATGGATCGGCTGCCGGGCGGCCTGCTGCATACGAATATCGTCGCCTCTGGCGTCTTCTCCGCCATCTCCGGCTCCTCCGTCGCCACCGCCGCGACCATGGGCTCGGTCGCCATGCCCTTCTTCCAGGGCAAGGGCTACGATCCGAAGCTGGTGATGGGCTCGCTGGCCGCCGGCGGCGCGCTCGGCAACCTGATCCCGCCCGGCATCACCTTCATCATCTATGCGCTGATCACCGAGACCTCGGTCGGGGCGCTGTACCTTGCCGCGGTGGGGCCCAGCATCCTGGTGATGCTGGCCTTCATCGCCGTCATCCTGGTCAACCGGAAGGGCGCACCGCCGCCGGGCGCGCCAATCCCGCTGGCCGTGAAGCTGCGCGGGCTGGTGGACCTGGTGCCGACCATCCTGCTGATCCTGATCGTGCTCGGCACCATCTATGCGGGGCTGGCGACGCCGACGGAATCGGCCGCCCTCGGCGTGGTGGCGGCGATCGGCATCGCGATCGTGGAGCGCCGCTTCTCCTTCCGCATGCTGCATGCCTGCGCGGAGGCGACGGCGCGCAATACGGCGATGATCGGGCTGATCCTGCTGGGCGCCTATGTGCTGAACTACATCATCACGCTGCTCGGCATTCCGCAGATGGCGGCGCAGCTGGTGGGTGGCTTGCCGCTGCCGGCCTGGATGATCATGGCCCTGATCATCGGCTTCTACCTGGCGCTCGGCACCTTCATGGAGGGATTCTCCATGGTCATCACCACCATCCCCGTGATCTTCCCCGTGGTGGTGGTGCTCGGCTACGACCCGATCTGGTTCGGCGTCGTGGTCACCATGCTGGTGGAGATCGCGCTGATCAGCCCGCCGGACGGCACCGTGCTGTATGTGCTGCAGGGGCTGCGCAAGGATGGGCGGGGCATCGGCGATGTCTTCATGGGCGTGCTGCCCTTCGTCGGCGTCTATATCGCCGCCATCGTCCTGCTGATGCTGCTGCCGGACATTGCGCTATGGCTGCCGCGCGCGGTGGGGCCGTGAAGAAGAACCACCCATGCTGACCTTCGATAGGATCTCCGAGGCGGGGACGGACCGTATCGGCGTGACGCTGGATGGCCTGGTCATCGCAGGCTGGGCTGGGCGGGACGCAGCGGCGGTGCAGCATCACATCGAGGAACTGGCGGCCATCGGCGTGCCGCCGCCCTCCTCGGTGCCCGTCTATTACCGCGCCGCCGCCGCCAATCTGACCCAGGCGCCGCGGTTGGAAGTGCTGGGGCCGGAAACGTCGGGTGAGGTCGAGCCGGTGCTGGTCTCGCTGGCCGATGGTCTCTGGCTCGGCCTCGGCTCCGACCACACGGATCGGAAGGCGGAGGCCATGGGCATCGCGCTCTCCAAGCAGCTCTGCGGCAAGCCCATCGGCCATGGCCTCTGGCGCTTCGCGGAGGTGGAAGACCACTGGGATTCCCTGCTGATCCGCGCCGTCGCCACCATCGGCGGGCAGGAGGTTCTCTACCAGGAGGGCGCACTCAGCGCCCTGCGCCACCCGCGCGACCTGCTGGCGCGCCGCCCGGGCGGGGCGGGGCTCCCGCCGCCCAGCCTAATGTTCTGCGGCACGCTGGCCGCCATCGGCGGCATCCGCCCGGCCAGCCGTTTCGCCATGGAGTTGCACGACCCGGTGCGGGGCCGCAGTCTGCACCATGCCTACGACGTGGCGGAGCTGCCGGTCGTCAGCTGACCAAAACCTTGGTTGTCCGGACAAGATCAAGACGCTAGCCTCCGCCACCAGGCAGGGGGGCATTGAACATGGATTGGGCACAGGAGGCGCGGCTCTGACCCGCCCCGCAGCACGTGCGGCGACGCCACGTCCGCCGCTCTACGCACAGATCGAGGGCCAGCTGCGGGACGCGATCGCCGAGGGGCACTATGCCATCGGCACCCTGCTGCCGACCGAGGCGGAGCTCTGCGAGAGCCTGCAGGTCTCCCGCCACACGATCCGGGAGGCGCTGCGCCGGCTCGTCGAGGCCGGGCTGGTGGAGCGCCGCCAGGGCGCTGGCACCATGGTGGTGGCGCGGGAGGCGCCGAGCGGCACGGTCCAATCGCTGCGCAGCATCGAGTCCCTGTTCCAATACGCCGCCGATACGCGGCTTGAGATCCACGAACGCCGCATGGCGCCGCTGACGGTGGAAGATGCCGCCCTGATCCCGGCGCAGCCGGGCGAGACCTGGCTGCAGTTGCAGGGCCTGCGCATCCAGGAAGGCGGCGCCATCGCCACGGCGGAGATCTTCATCCATCCGCGCTTCGCCGCCATCGGCAATGCCCTGCCGGAACGCGGCGCCATCTATGCGCTGATCGAAAGCCGCTTCGGGGTGGAGGTGGCGGAGGTGGTGCAGGAAATCACCGCGGCCGCCCTTCCCGCCCGCGTCGCCGATGCGCTGGGTCGCAAGCGGCGCGAGGTCGGCATGCGCTTCGTGCGCCGCTACCTGGGCATCGATGGCGCGACCCTGCTGCTGTCGCGCAGCTGGCATCCGGCGGAGCGCTTCACCTATGCGATGCGGCTGCGCCGCGGCGAGGGCTGAGGGGACTTTACGCGCGACGCCGCTTCGGTAGGATTTGTCCGGACAACATCAGGTAGCCCCATGCCGCAAGCCCCTTGGCCCCAGGATGCCCGCCTCGCCTTGTCCGTCGTCGTCAATGTCGAGGAAGGCGCCGAAATGTCGGTGCGGGACGGCGACAAGGGGCCGGAGCCGGTGGACGAGCTCGGCGTGGCGCTGAAGATCCCGATCCGCAACTATGCCAATGAATCCAATTATCTCTACGGCATCCGGGCGGGTTGGCCACGGGTGGCGGCGCAGCTCGCGAAGCATGAGGTGAAGGCCACCTTCACCGCCGCCGCCCAGGCGCTGGAACGCGCGCCGGAGATCGGTCAGGCGATCGCCGCCGGCGGGCACGAGGCCTGCAGCCATGGCTGGCGGTGGGTGCACCAGTTCTCCTTCGACGAGGCGCGGGAACGCGATTTTGTGCGCAAGGCGGTGGAGAGCATCCGGCAGACCGCGGGACATCGCCCGCTCGGCTGGCTCTCCCGGTATCTGCACTCACCGCGGCTGCGCACGACGCTGGCGGAGGAAGGCTTCCTCTACCACATGGATGACTTCTCGGACGACGTGCCGCGCTGGGATGTGGTGCAGACGAAGGACGGGCCGCGCGCCATCGTCATCGTGCCCTATGCGCTGGACAGCAACGACATGAAGTTCTGGCTGGCGCCCGGCTATACGCCGCAGCAATGGCTGGACTATGCGATCGAGACCTTCGAGGTTCTGTTGGAGGAAGGCGCGACCGCGCCGCGCATGATGTCGCTCGGCGTGCATCTACGCATCATCGGGCGGCCCGGCCGCATCGGTGCCTTCGGCCGCTTCCTGCAGCATGCGCGCAGCAAGCCCGGCGTGTGGTTCGCGACTCGTACCGAGATCGCGCGCGCCTTTGCTGAACACACCCCAGCCCCGGCGGAGCCCGCAGCGCGATGACCCAGGACCTGGCCGAAGCTTTTGCCAGCCACGCCGTCCGCACCCGGCATGCGGATCTTTCGCCCGCCGCCATCGCCTCCGCAAAAACCTTCCTGCTGGATACGCTGGGTGTGGCGATCGCCGGCAGCAGCGGCGCCAATGTGCAGACGGTGCTGGACCTCGCCGCGCAATGGGGACCGGGGGAGGAGGCAACGGCCTGGCTTGGCGCGCGGCGGATGTCCGCGGGCTCGGCGGCCATCGTCAATGCCTATCTGATCCACTGCCTGGAATTCGACTGCGTGCATGAGCGCGCGGTGGTGCACCCGATGGCGACGCTGCTTTCCGCGCTTTTCGCATGGTCGGAGCGGGAGGCAGCGCGAGGCCGGCCGGTTTCCGGCGACCGCTTCCTGGCCGCCATGGCGGTGGGCGTGGATACGGCCGGTCTGCTCGGCGTCGCCACCGATTCCGCGCTGCGCTTCTTCCGCCCGGCGACGGCCGGCGGCTTCGGGGCCACGGCGGCCATCGCGAACCTTGCCAGATTCGATGTCGCGACCACGCGCAGCGCCTTCGGCCATATGTATGGCCAGACCAGCGGCAATCTGCAGGCGCATCTGGAAGGCTCGCCGCTGCTCGGCTTGCAGATCGGCTTCAATGCGCGTGGCGCCATCGCGGCGACGGATCTCGCCGCCGCCGGCATGCAGGGTCCCCTTGACGTCTTCACCGGCCGCTACGGCTACTTTTCGCTGATCGAGCAGGATGTGCATCCCGAACGGGTCACGAGCCTTCTCGGCCGCGAATGGCAGATCGAAAAGCTGTCGCACAAGCCCTTCCCCTCCGGCCGGCTGACCCATGGCGTGGTGCATGGGCTGCGCGACCTGATGGCGCAGCACGGCTTTGCGGCGGCGCAGGTGGCGGAGGTGGTGTGCCGCGCGCCGCCGCTGGTGCTGCGCCTGGTCGGGCGGCCGGATGTGCCCGACCCGGCCTCCAACTACGCCAAGCTCTGCCTGCCCTTCGTCGCCGGCGTCTTCCTCGCCAAGGGCCGCTGCGACGTGCCGGATTTTCGCGGCGAGGCGCTGCGCGACCCCGATGTGCACCGTTACGCCGCGCTCGTGCGGCTGGAGCCGGATGGCAATACGGACCAGAACACACTCGACCCGCAAGTGGTGGAGGTGCGGCTGACCTCCGGCCAGAGCCACGCCATCACCCTGCCCCGCATCTACGGCAACCCCGCCGTCCCCCTGACGGCGGCGGAGAATGAGGAAAAATTCTTCCGCTGCTGCCGCCACGCCGTGCCGCCAGTGGCGGAGGCCCGGGCCACGGCGCTGCGCAACCTGGTGGCGCAGGTGGAGCAGTTGCGGGATGTCTCGGAACTGGTTGCGACGGTCGCAGGGAAAGCTTGACGCGGGGCGGTCCAGGCCGATATTTGTCCGGACAAGTTGCAACGGGGATCGCCGGAATGGACACGCATGTCGCCCGCTCGGCCGAAGCCGAGGAGGAGGCCGCCCTCCTCGACACCATCGCCAAGTGGCTGGACCGCGACGTGCGCCCGCATGTGCTGCGGCTGGAACATGCGGATGAATGGCCGGCCGAGATGGTCGAGCAGATGAAGGAGCTCGGCCTGTTCGGCGCCACCATCCCGGTGGAGTATGGCGGGCTCGGCCTCTCGGCCACGGTCTATGCGAAGATCGTCGAGAAGATCGCGGAAGTGTGGATGTCGCTCTCCGGCATCTTCAACAGCCACCTGATCATGGCCGCCTGCGTCTCCCGCCTCGGCACGCCGGCGCAGAAGGCGGAATGGCTGCCGAAATTCGCCAGCGGCGAAATCCGCGGCGGTCTGGCGCTGACCGAGCCGGATTGCGGCACCGACCTGCAGGCGATCCGCACCCGCGCGGTACGCGATGGCGACGATTATATAGTCAACGGCACCAAGACCTGGATCAGCAACGGCATCCACGGCTCCTGCTTCGCGCTGCTGGTGAAGACGGACAGCGAGGCGAAGCCGCGCCACAAGGGCATGTCCATGCTGCTGGCGCCGAAGGGCCCCGGCTTCACCGTTTCCAAGAAGCTGGAGAAGCTGGGCTACAAGGGCATCGACAGCGCCGAGCTGGTCTTCGACGACTACCGCGTGCCCGCCGCCAACCTGATCGGCGGCATCGAGGGCCAAGGCCTGCAGACGGCGCTGGGCGGGCTGGAGCTGGGCCGCATCAATGTGGCGGCCCGCGGCTGCGGCCTGGCTTCCGCCGCGCTGATGGATTCCGTCCGCTACAGCCAGATCCGGAAAACCATGGGCAAGCCGATCTGCGAGCACCAGGCCATCCAGCTCAAGCTCGGCGAGATGGCCACGCGCGTGCAGGCCGCGCGGCTGCTGACCTATGACGCGGCGCGCATCTACGATGCCGGCCTGCGCTGCGACATGGAGGCCGGCATGGCGAAATACTTCGCCAGCGAGGCCGCGGTGGAGAACAGCCTGGAGGCGCTGCGCATCCATGGCGGCTATGGCTATTCCAAGGAATACCATGTGGAGCGCTACTATCGCGATGCACCGCTGATGTGCATCGGAGAGGGCACGAACGAGATCCAGCGCATCATCATCGCCAAGCAGCTGGTCGAGCGGTTTCCGGCGTGAGCGGGTCCGATGACCGCAGCGGCGAAGGCCGCGAAGGTCTGAATCGACCCCGCCAACCAAGGCTTCCGCTTACCGGGCTGCGCATCATCAGCTTCGAGCAGTTCGGCGCCGGCCCCTTCGCCACCATGAACCTCGCCGACCTGGGCGCGGAGGTGGTGAAGGTGGAACAGCCGGCGACCGAGGGCGAGTTGCCCGGCGATATCGCGCGTCACACCGGCGGCCATGCGCTGGGCGAGAATGACAGCCAGTACTTCCAGACCTTCAACCGCAACAAGCGCAGCCTGACGCTCGACCTGCGCAAGCCCGGCGCGCGGGACGCGCTGCACCGCCTGGTGCGGGAGGCCGATGCGGTGCTGAACAACCTGCGCGGAGACCTGCCGGCGAAGCTCGGCCTGGATTATGCCGCGCTCGGGCAGGTGAAGCCCGGCATCGTCTGCGTCCATCTCTCCGGCTATGGCCGCACCGGCCCGCGCGCCGCCTGGCCCGCCTATGACTATCTGGCGCAGGCCGAGGCCGGCTTCTGCGCCATGACCGGCGAGCCGGATGCGCTGCCAGCCCGCGCCGGCCTGTCGCTGGTGGATTTCCTCTCCGGCCTCACCGCCGCCACCGCGCTGCTCGCCGGCGTGATGGGGGCGCGCGCCAGCGGGCGGGGCTGCGACATGGATGTGTCGCTCTACGACGTGGCGATGCAGAACCTGACCTATGTCGCCACCTGGTATCTGAACGACGGCACCGTGGTGCCGCGGCGGCCGCGTGGCGGGCATCCCTCCGTCGTGCCCTGCGAGATGTTCCCGACGGTCGATGGCCATGTCTTCGTCATGTGCATCAAGCCGGGCTTCTGGCGAAGCTTCTGCCAGATCGCCGGCGTGCCGGACCTCGTCGCCGACCCGCGCTTCAAGGGCTTCGATGATCGGCTGGCCAATCGCGAGGATCTCATGCGCGCGCTCGATCCGGTGATGCGCGCGCGCAGTTCCGCGCAATGGGTGGAGGCGCTGGCGGGCAAGGTGCCGGTGGCGCCCGTGCTCAGCCTGGCGGAGGCGCTGGACAATCCCTATTTCCGCGCCCAGGGCGGCGTTCTGGACCTGCCGCATCCCGCGCGCGACAACCTCAAGGTGGTGGCCAGCGCCATCCGGCTGGATGGGCAGCGCCTGCCGGGCCGCGCCGCCCCCGCCCATGGCGCCGATAGCGCGGCGGTGCTGGCCGAAGCAGGCTACACGGAATCGGAAATCGCCCAGTTGCGGGCGCTGGGGGCGGTCTGACCATGAAGCTGCAGGGCATCCGCGTGCTGGACCTGTCGCTGTTCCTGCCGGGTCCCTACCTCACCACGGTGCTGGCCGATCACGGCGCCGAGGTGATCAAGCTGGAACCGCCGAGCGGCGAGCCTGTGCGCAACATCGGCCAGCGCGCCGGCGGACACAGCGTCTGGTTCCGCAATATCGGACGCGGCAAGAAGTCCATCGTGCTGGACCTGAAGAAGCCCGGGGATCTGGTCGCCTTCCGCGACATCGCGCTGACCTGCGACGTGATGGTGGAGGCTTTCCGGCCCGGCGTCGCGGATCGGCTTGGCATCGGCGCGGCTGACATGACGGCGCTGAACCCACGCCTGGTCTATTGCTCCATCTCCGCCTTCGGCCAGGACGGCCCGGAAAGCCGCCGCCCCGCGCATGACCTGGCGGTGGAGGCGCTGGCCGGCACGCTTTCCGTGAACCTCGGCCAGGATGGCAAGCCGACCCATCCCGGCATTCCGGTGGCGGATGTTACCGCCTCGCTGCTCGCACTGTCCGGCATCCTGATGGCGCTGCTGCGGCGGGAGAGCACGGGCCGCGGCGACGTGATCGACATGGCGATGTTCGACGCCACCCTGTCCTGGCTGCCCAATGCCACAGGCGCGGTCTTCGGCGAGGATCGTGCGCCGGTGGTGAAGCACGAACGCCAATGGGGCGGCGGTGCCTTCTACAACATCTACCCGACCAGCGACGGCAAATGGGTGGTGCTGGGCGGCGCCGAACACAAATTCGTCGAGACGCTGCTGCACGCGCTGGACCGGCCGGACCTGATCCCCGGCGCCTCCGGCCCGCCCGGCCCCGGACACGAAGCCGCCCAGGCCTTCCTGCGCGAGACCTTTGGCACGCGCACACGCGATGAATGGGAGGCCTGGTTCGCCGGCCGTGACGTCTGCTTCGCGCCGGTGCTCGACCTGAAGGAAGCTTTTGCAGGGTCGCAGGTCGCGGCGCGGCAGATGCTGGTGCGGGATGAGGACGGGCATCTGCACATCGGCCTGCCCATCAAATTCCGCGACGAACCCGGCCAGCTGAACCCCCGCCTGCCCGCGCTGGGCGAGCATACCGCGGAGGTGCTGGCGGAGGCGCGGCGACGGCTTTCGCGGTAGCGCTACATCGCGCGACGCATCGCCTCCCACTGGTTGGCCAGCGCATCGCGGAAGGGCGGCGCGGCGATGCCGATCAGCCGCTCCGCTCGCTGGTCCAGATCGGCATGGCGCAGCTCCGCCACGCCGTGCTCCGTCACCACCACATCGATATCGGCGCGCGTGATGGAAACGGGCGTGCCGGCCGCGAGGCTCGGCACGATGCGGCTGATGCGTCCGCCACGACCGGTGGAAAGCAGCGCCGTCACCGCACGCCCGCCGGGGCTGCGCCGGGCGCCACGCACGAAATCGGCGACACCGCCATGGGCGGAAACCTGCCGCCCCTCGATCATCTCCGAATTCGCCTGGCCCAGCAGGTCCACCTCCACGGCCGCGTTGATCGCGACCAGGCGCGGGATCGCGGCGAGCCGCGCGGCGTCATGCGTCTCCGACACCGGGCGGAAGGCGATGCGCGGCTCCCGCGCCAGCCGGTCGTACAGCGCCTGGCTGCCGAGTGCGGTGCCGGTCGTCGCCGCCTCCAGCGCGCCCGCATCCAGCAGCGCCGGCACGGCGTCCGAAAGCGTGCCGGCATGGAAGCGCAGCCGCCGATGGTCCCGCAGCGCGCCGAGCACGGCGGCGGCGGCCGTGCCGATCCCGGCCTGGACCGTATCGCCATCCCGCACCAGCCCCGCCGCATGCCGCGCCAGCGCCTTCAGCGCCTCGCCAGGTTCCTCCATCGGCAGCAGGGGATTGGCGGAGGGTCCGTCGACCATCGCATGCAGCCAGTCGAGCGGCAGGCGCACGCCATCCGGCACATCCGGCAGCGCGGGATCGACGACAGCGACAAGCTTTGCGCCGGCGGCGACCAGCGCCGGGACGAAGTCATGCGCCAGCGCGAGGGACACGCTGCCATTACGCGGAGCGGCGCATCGAAAAATGGCCATCTCGGCCCGCGCCGGGCCACGCAGCCAGGCCTCGGCCGCCGAGTAGTGCAGCGGCAGATAGCGTACCCGGCCCGCGGCCAGCCCCGGGCGCAGCTCCGGCGTCATGAAGGCCGCCTCCACCGGGGCGATGGCGGAAAGGTCGCGACGGTTCACGCCGGGCACGGGCAGCGCGATCAGCGTGCTGCCGGGCATCGGTCCCATTGCATCCAGCACCGCATCCGGCTCCCCACCGCAGCCGGCGATGAAGATGCGCAGGCCTGACGGCAGCGCGGCGACGAAAGAGGCGGGCGAGATGGCTTGCATGGCGAGCATGCTTCCGTTGATATGTCCGGACAAGTTCTCTGTCCAACGGGATCTCGCCATTGCCGTCACTGACCGAGGATCTGGTCGCGCTGCTGCATCGCCCGATCGCGCGGGCCGATCGCGAACGCGCGGCGCTGCACCTGCTGGACTGGATCGGCTGCGCGGTCGCCGGCGCGGCCAGCGAGACGGGCGGCGTCTTCCGCGCCCATGCCGCGCGGCAGCCGGCGGGTGCGGCCCGCATCATCGGCGGCGGAATGGCCCGCGCGCGGGACGCCGCATTCGCCAATGGCGCCTTCGGCAATGTGCTGGAGATGGACGATGTGCACCGGGAGGCGATCCTGCATCCCGGCCCCGTCATCGCCCCCACCGCCTTGGCGCTGGCCACCGAGCGCGGTGCGGACGGCGTGGCGCTGCTGGATGCCATCCTGCGCGGCTATGAGGCGGAAATCCGCATCGGCCGCGCGATGGGCCCGGCGCATTACCGCCAGTTCCACCCCACGGCGAGCTGCGGCCCCTTCGGGGCGGCGGCGGCGGCGGCCTCGCTGCTCGGGCTGGATGACAGCGCGACGGTCTGGGCGCTGGGCAATGCCGGCACCCAGGCGGGCGGCGTCTGGCAATGCCGGTCGGAGCCGGTGATGACGAAGCAGCTGCACACCGCGCGCGCCGCGGTGATGGGGCTGGAGGCCGCGCTGCTGGCGGCCGACGGCCTGACCGGCCCGCGGGAGATCCTGGAAGGCGCCTTCGGCGTCTTCGCCGGCCTCGCACCCGATGCGCGGCCGCACCGCGTGCTGGCGGAGCCCGACGCCCCCTGGATGGTGCATGCCACCAGCTTCAAGCCCTGGCCCGCCTGCCGCCACTGCCATGCCAGCATCGATGCGGCGCTGGAGCTGCACGGCATTCCGCTGCGGGACATCGCGGCGGTGGAGGTCGCCAGCTATGGCGACGCCATCGCCTTCTGCGACCGCGTGACGCCCGAGAGCGTGGTGCAGTCCAAGTTCTCACTGCAGCATGCGGTGGCCGTGGCGCTGCGCGATGGCCCGCCGCCGCTCGCCGCCTTCACCCCCGCCGGCTACCAGGATGCCGAACTCGCCGCGCTGCGGGCGCGCGTGACGCTGCGCCAGGACCAGGCGCTGCACGACGCCTATCCGCTGCGCTACGGCGCCGCCGTCACCGTCACGCTGGCCGATGGCCGCAAGCGCCAGGCCATCGTGCAGGATGCGCTGGGTGACCCCGAGAACCCGCTGCCCCAGGCGCGCATCCTCGACAAGGCGCGCATGCTGATGGCCAGCGTAGGCGTGCCGGCGGCGCGGATCGAGGCGATCATCGCCGCGACGCTCGCCTTGCCCGATGGCGCCCCGGCGGCAGCACTCGATACCCTGCTTCCCTGATCGCAAAGGAACCGCCCGGCATGCCGGTCTTCGACTATGTCACGGCCATGGACCATCCGGCGCTGCTGCGCGACTACCCGATCGGTCCGGATTTCCCCCAGGCGCTGCAGGGCGTCTCGCGCGATGCGCTGCGGGCGCGGCAGGAACACGATTTCGCGAAGATCATGGCCTTCGCCTGGAAGGTGCCCTTCTACCAGCGGCTCTGGGGCGCCAAGGGCATCGAGCCCGGTGACATCAGGGGCCTGGACGACCTACCGAAGCTGCCGGCCTACGACAAGTCGGACCTGATGGCCTCGGTGGCCGCCTATCCGCCGCTTGGCGATTTCCACGGGCAGGATGCGCATCCGCCGGAACGCCGCCCCCAGATCATCTTCCATACCACCAGCGGCACCACCGGCACGCCGCAGCCGCTTCTGTTCGGCGCGAAGTCGCGCGAGGTGCAGAACCGCCTGCTTGCGCGCATGTACCTGATGGCCGGCATGACGCGGGACGACGTGGTGCATTCGGTCTATGGCCACGGCATGATCAATGGCGGCCACTATATCCGCGAGGCGGTGCATCACTGGGTCGGCGCGCGGTTCCTTTCCGCCGGCACCGGCGTGGAGACACGCTCCGCGCAGCAGATCTTCATCATGAAGCAATTCGGCGCCACCGCCATCGTCGGCTTCGCCGACTATATCAAGCGCCTCTCCGATGTGGCACGGGAGGAAGGGCTTGTGCCCGGCCGCGACATTCCGATCCGCCTGATCTGCGCGCATCTCGGCAGCGAGACCCAGGCGAGCCTTTCCGCCGCCTGGGGTGGCGCCGCCGTCTATGACTGGTACGGCGTGGGCGATACCGGAATCATCGCCGGCGAAGGGCCGGACCGCAGCGGCATGCATATCCAGGAGGATGCGCATATGCTGGAGATCGCCGACCCCGATACCGGCCTGCCGGTGCCCGAGGGCAGGCTCGGCGACATGGTGTGCACCTGCCTGTTCAAGGACGACATCTTTCCGATCATCCGCTTCAATACGCATGACGTGACGGAGGAAGTCGTCGGTCCGAATCCGCTCGGCATTCCCTTCCGGCGCATGAAGGGTTTTCTTGGGCGCAGCGACAACATGGTGAAGCTGCGCGGCATCAACCTGTTTCCGACCGGAATCGGCGCCTTGCTGGTGGAACAGGCCGAGGGCGCGACGGGTGACTTCATCTGCCGCGTCACCCGCCTGGACGGCCGCGATTCGATGACGGCACATCTCGAGATCCGCGGTGCGGCGGCGCCCGAGATGCAGGAGCGGCTGGAGGCCATGCTGCGCATGCGGCTCGGCGTCGAGATCGGCGTGGCGCTCTGCGCGCCGGGCTCCCTCGCGGCGGTGACCCAGGTGGAAAGCCGCCAGAAGCCGATCCGGCTGATCGACGACCGCAAGTGAGCGCGAGCGATATCCCGGCCCTGCTCGATTGCATCGCGCGGGAAGACGCAGCGATCGACGCCTTCTGGCAGGTGGATGCGACGGGCGCGCTCGCCACGCCGCGGCGCGGCACCGGCCCGCTCGCTGGCGTCGCCATCGGCATCAAGGACAATGTCGATGTCGCCGGCCTGCGCACCACCGCCGGCATCGCCGCCTTCCGCGATCGTGTCGCCACAACGGATGCCCCCTGCGTGCGGGGGCTGCGCGCGGCGGGGCTGGTGATCCTCGGCAAGCTGGCGATGCATGAGGGGGCGCTGGGCGCGACGACGGACACGCCCGGCTTCGGCCGCTGCATCAACCCGCTGCGCGAGGGCTTTACGCCAGGCGGCTCCTCCGGCGGCTCCGGCGCCGCGGTGGCCGCGGGCTTCGTGCCGCTGGCGGTGGGAAGCGACACGATGGGGTCCGTCCGCATCCCCGCCGCCTATTGCGGCGTGGTGGGGCTGAAGCCGACGCAGGGGCTGATCGGCCGCAGCGGCGTCGTGCCGCTCTCCCCGGCGCTCGACACGGTCGGCATGCTGGCGCGCACGCCGCGCCTGGCGGCGCTGGGGCTGGAGGCGATGCGCTGGGACGATCCGGAGGATCCCGCCTGGCGCCCCACGCCCCCCGGCTGGCGCGCCGTGGCAGAGGCGCCGCCCCGCCTGGACGGGCTGCGCATCGGACTGCCGGAGCCGGTGCTGGCCGCGACCATGGAGCCCGAATTGCGCGCCGTCTGGGCGGCTGCCGCGGTGCGGCTGCGGGAGGCCGGCGCGGTGGTGGAGCCGGTGCCGATGCCGGCCTGGAATCCCTCCGTCGCACGGCGCGCCGGCCTGCTGCTGGTGGAGGCCGAGGCGGCCGCCCTGCACGCAGAACTGGTCGATGATCTGCATGCCGCCTCGCCCGGCTTCCGCGCCGCGCTGGCCTATGGCCGGGATGCGGGCACGGTGCGGCTGGTGCGGGCGCTGCACCGGCTGGAGGAGGTGAAGGCCGCCGCGCTGCGGGCGCTGCAGGACTGCGACGCGCTGCTGATGCCCACCGCGCCACAACGCGCCTTCGCGCATGGAACGCCGGCACCGGTGGACCAGGCGGATTTCACGGCGCTGGCGAATTTCGCCGGGCTGCCCGCCATCGCCCTGCCCTGGCCGGCACAGGATGGCGGCCTGCCGGCCTCCGTGCAGCTGGTGGGACGGCCCTATGCCGAGGGCCTGCTGGTGGGACTTGCGGAGTTGCTCATCGCGCCGTGAAGCGGGCGGCGCGTTTGCCGAGGAAGGCGGCGGAGCCTTCGGCGAAATCCGCGCCGTGGAACTGCGCCTCGAACAGCTTGTGCAGTTCGGGCGATGCGGGCGGCGCCCCCGCCTCGATCGCCGCCACCATTCGCTTGACGGCACGCAGCGCGGGGCGGGAGGAGGCGGCAAGGCTGGCCAGATAGGCCTCGCTCGCGGCGGCGAAATCCTCCACGGGGAAAAGCCGCTCCACCAGGCCGATCCGCGCGGCTTCCGCGGCCTCCACCATGCGGGCGGCGAAGAGCATCTCCTTGGCCCGGCCGGCACCCACGGCCCGCATCAGCCGCTGCGTATCGGCCTGGCTGTAGATCAGGCCGAGCTTCACCGGCGTCACGGCGAAACGCGCATCCTCCGCCGCCAGCCGCAGGTCGCAGGCCAGCGCCATGGCGACACCGCCGCCGACGCAGGCGCCGCGGATGCAGGCCAGCACAGGCTTCGGGCAATCCGCCAGGGCCTGCACGGCATCATGGATCAGGGCATTGCTGGCGCTGGCGGCCTCCGCCGTGGCGTAGCTCTCCTCGAACTCCGCGATATCGGCGCCGCCGCAGAAATGGGCACCCTGCCCCGTCAGCGCGAGCACGGCGATGGCTGGATCCGCCACCGCCTGCGCCAAAAGCCCCGGCAGGGCGGCCCACATGGCGCGTCCCATGGCATTGCGGCGTGCGGGATTGTCAATCAGCAGGGTCGCGACGGCGCCGTGGCGCAGCAGGTGCAGGGTCATGGCGAAAGCCTAGCCCGGCCCCGGCGAGTTGTCCGTACAAATTCCTTGTCGAAAGGCACGCCCCATGCTTGGCTTCGCGAAAGGGGCCATCGGGACGAGGAATGGGCAGATGCAGCGACGCGACGTGATGCGGATGGCGGGGGGCGCGGTGCTGGCCGGCGCGATGGCGCGCGGCGCCAGCGCCCAGGCTCCGGTGCGCTGGGACATCTCGCTGCCCTGGGGGCCGACCGAGTTCCACACGATCAATGCCCAGAACTTCGCCGCGGAGGTGAAGAAGGCCACCAACGACGCCGTGCAGATGACGGTGCATCCCGGCGGCGCGCTCGGCGTGCGCGCGAACGAGACGGTGCGCTCGGTCGGCGATGGCGTGGTGCCGATGGCGGAATCCGCCGGCTTCCAGAATGTCGGCGACCTGCCGCTGCTGGGCATCGAGAGCCTGCCCTTCCTCATCGCCAATTACGACGAGCTCCAGGTGATGCACAGCCTGGTCCGCGCAAGCTGGGAGCGGGAGCTGGAGCGGCGCGGCGTGGCGCTGGTCTATATGGTGCCCTGGCCGACGCAGAACTTCTATTTCAAGAAGCCGATCAACACGGCGGCTGACCTGCGTGGCGTGCGGATGCGGACCTACGACCGGGTGACGGCGGAGATGTGCACGCGGCTCGGCATGGTGCCGCAGCAGCTGAACAATCCGGATGTGGTCCCGGCGCTCGCCTCCGGCCGCGTCGATGCGGTGATGACCTCCGGCACCACGGCGGTCGCGCAGCGCTACTGGGAATTCCTCAAGCACGCCTATACCACCAACCATCTCTGGGCCACCAACCTGATGCTGGTGAACCTGGAAAGCTGGCGGCGCCTGCCGGCCGCCACCCGCACCACCATCCAGGACCTGGCGAAGCGGATGGAGCCGGAGTTCTGGAACGTCTCCAAGGCCGAGCATGCGACGCGCATGGCGGAGTTGCAGCGCAACGGCATGACGGTGGAGGAACCGGCGCCGGCGCTGGTGCAGGCGATGCGCGCGGCCACCGCGACCATGGCGGATGACTTCGCCCGCGCCAATCCGGCCGCCGGCCCGATCATCCAGGAATTCCGGCGGCGCGTCGGGCGGGCGTGAGGCCTTCAGCCGGGACTGCCGCTCAGCGTCTCCACACGGCGCATCACCGCGGCTCCGGCCTTGGCCCAGCATTGATGGCCATGGATCAGGATGGCGATGCCCAGCGCCTCCATGATCTGGCCGGGCGTCAGGCCGGCGCGCAGCCCGGCCTCGGCATGCGCGACGGCGCCCTCCACATGGCCGGCGGCGACGTCCAGCACGATGAAGACCAGCTCCTTGCTCGCCAGCGGCAGGTGGCCCTCGGGCGGCAGCCGATAGGCGGCCTCGCGCGCCATGACATAGGCGGCGAAGGCCTCCGGCGCATGGCGGCGCAGCAGCGCGACGCTCTCGGGCACCGCGCCCAGCGTCGCTTCGAAATGTTCGGCCTTGTCGGCCATGACGGGATCCTTCCAATGCCTCTGCCAGACAGCGTAACGCTATGCCGCCGCGAGATGCGAGGGGGCCTGCGATGACGCCGCTGCTTCGTGGCATCGATGCGCTCTGCACCCTCGGCGCCTGGGTCGCCGCCGTCTCCGCGGCGCTGCTCGCGCTGATCCTGATCGTGGAAGTCGTGGTCACCAGCTTCTTCAACTGGTCGCAGCCCTGGGCGGTGGAATACGCCATCTACCTGCAATGCTTCGTGCTGTTCTGCGGCGCCGGCTGGGCGCTGCGGCAGGGCGGGCATATCCGCGTCGCGGTGCTGATGCAGACCCTGCCGCCGGCCGCCGCGCGGCTGCTGGACATGGCCTGCTGCGTCTTCGCCATCGGCGTCATCGGCTTCGCCACCATGACGCTGTGGCAGCAGTTGATCCGCAGCTACGACTTCGCCAGCACCTCCTACTATCCGATGGCCACGCCCACCTGGATCCCGCAGCTGCTGCTGACGCTGGGCTTCACGCTGCTTTTGCTGGGCTTCTGCGCGCGACTGGTGCGGCTGCTGCGGCGGGAAGTGCCGGATCTCGGCGACGGGATGGCGAGCGGAGGCGTGGAATGACCGCCCCCCTCCTCCTCGTCCTCGGCATGCTGCTGGTGACACTCGCCGGCGGCGTCTGGGTCGGCGTCGCGCTGATGTCGATCGGCATCGTGGCGCTCGAAGCCTTCCGCGACATGCGGGTGGATCGCTTCCTGGCCGGCGACATCTGGTCCAGCGCCACGGCGGTGGAACTTGTCACCCTGCCGCTGTTCATCCTGATGGGCGAGATCCTGTTCCACACGCGGCTGTCGGAGAACCTTTTCAAGGGCCTGTCGCCCTGGACGCGCTGGCTGCCGGGGCGCCTGGTGCATGTGAACGTGCTGGGCTGCACGCTGTTCGCCGCGGTCTCGGGCAGCAGCGCGGCCACCACGGCGACGGTCGGACGCATCACGCTGCAGGAGTTGTTGGGCCGCGGCTATGATCGCCGGCTCGCGGTTGGTTCTCTCGCCGGGGCGGGCACGCTGGGCTTCCTGATCCCGCCCTCCATCCCGATGATCGTCTATGGCGTCGTCGCCGATGCCTCGATCCTCGAATTGTTCATGGCGGGCCTGGTGCCCGGACTGTGCCTGGCGCTGATGTTCATGGGCTACATCGCCTTCCGCGCCTGGATGGACCCGACGCTGGTGCCACCGAGGGAGCCCGCGATTCCGCTGGCGGAGGCGCTGCGTGCGCTGCTGCAGCTGGTCCCCATCGCCTTCCTGATCTGCTTCATCATGGGCAGCCTGTATTTCGGCTTCGCCAGCATCACGGAGGCCGCGGCGATCGGCGTGCTCGGCGCCCTGCTGGTGGCCCTGGCCCAGCGCACGCTGACGCTGCGCGGCATGTGGGGCGCGCTGCTCGGCACGGTGAAGACCTGCTCGATGATCGGTCTGATCATCGTGGGGGCGCTGTTCCTGTCAAAGGCCATGGCGCGTCTGGGCCTGCCGGCGGATGTGGCCAATGTGATCCAGGGCTGGGGCCTGCACCCCTATATGCTGATCTTCGTGCTGCTGCTGTTCTACCTGGCGCTGGGCTGCATCCTGGATGGCCTTTCGGCCATCGTCATGACCCTGCCGGTGACGCTGCCGCTGGCGGTCGCGGCGGGCTTCGATCCGATCTGGTTCGGCGTCTTCCTGATCATCACCATCGAGATGGCGCAGATCACGCCCCCGGTCGGCTTCAACCTCTTCGTCATCCAGGGGCTGACCCGCGAGAACATCTTCCGGATCGCCGGTTATGCCTGGCCCTTCTGCGTCATCATGATGGTCTTCACCGGGCTGATCACCCTGTTTCCGCAGATCGTCACGGCACTGCCGACCTCGCTCCGCGGATGACGCAGAGCCTGGGCGGGCTGATCCGCCGCAACGGCCTGCCGCTGATCGCGGCGGGCGCCCTGGCAGGCATCGCCCTGCCAGGGCTGGCGGAGGCGACGCGGCCGGGCCTTGTCGGCATCTCCATCGTCGTCATGCTGTTCGGCCTGCTGCGGATCGAGCCCGCCGCCTTCGGCCAGGTGCTGCGGCGGCCGGGCCTCGCCGTGCTGATCCTGCTCTGGGTCACGCTCGGCGTGCCGCTGCTGGTCTGGCTGGTGCTCGGCGCCGTGCTGCCGCCGGGCTCGGCCTTCCTGGCCGCGGCGGTGCTGATGTCGGCCACGCCTTCCATCATGTCGGCCGCGGCCTTCGCCCTGCTGCTCGGTGCCGATGCCGCGCTGCTGACGGTGGTGGCGCTTCCCTCCAATGCGCTGGCGCCCATCTGGCTGCCGCTGGTCGCCGGGCTGATGGGGGTGGGCGCGCAGGTCGATCCGCTCGACATGGCCATCCGCCTGGCCGTGATGGTGGGCAGCAGTTTCGCGGGCGCGGCCCTGGTGGTCTGGGCGCTCGGCCGGCCACGGCTGCGGCAGGCGGCGCCGACCATCGATGCCTGGCTTGTCGTGCTGGTCACGCTGTCCGCCCTGCCCTGCATGGCCGGCGTGGGAGAGGCGCTGTCCGCAAGGCCGCTGCAGTTCCTCGGCATGATCGGCTTCGCGCTGGGTCTGAACCTGCTGCTGCAGGCGATCGGCTACCTGGTCTTTCGGCCGGCCCCGGTGGCGGGGGCACTTTCGGCCGCGCTGGTCAGCGGTTCGCGCAACATGGTGCTGCTGCTGGCGGCGCTCGGCGCGCCGGGCGACAGCGACCTCGGCCTGATCGTGGCCGCGGCGCAACTCACGCTCTTCATCATGCCGATGCTCGTCGCACCGGCCTATCGGGCCCTCGCGCGCCACCGCGCGATGCGCTAGAAATTTGTCCGGACAAGTTGGGAGAACGCAGCATGGTGCAGACGCATGCCGAAGTGGCGCCGAACCGCTTCCGCGAGAGCTTCGGCCGCTATTTCGAGGATTTCGAGCCCGGCCACATCTATGAGCATCGGCCCAACCGCACGATCACCGAAACCGAGAACACCTGGTTCACCCTGCTGACGATGAACCAGCACCCGATGCACTTCGATGCCGAATACGCCAAGCATTCCGAATTCGGCCGCTGCATCATCTGCTCCCCCTTCACCGTCGCGCTGCTGGTGGGGATGAGCGTCAGCGATGTCTCCCAGAAAGCCATCGCCAATCTCGGCTGGAAGGAGATCAAGCTGACCTTCCCGCTGTTTGCCGGCGACACGCTTTCGGGTGAGAGCGAGGTGCTGGACAAGCGCGAATCGAAATCCCGCCCGAATGCCGGCATCGTCAATGTCCGCACCCGCGGCTTCAACCAGGACGGCAAGCTGGTCTGCGAATTCGACCGCACCATGCTGATCGCCAAGCGCGGCTTCGACGTGGAGAAGAAGGCGAACTACTGACCGGTCTGGACACGCCGGCACCACCGCTTAGGCTCCGGCATTCCAGACCTGCCGGAGCGGCCCCCCATGGATCGGTTCTTCGAACTCAGCGCGCGCGGCACCACGCCGCGCACCGAAGTCCTGGCCGGCCTCTCGACCTACCTGACCATGGTCTATATCGCCGTGGTCAATCCCTCCATCATGGCGGCCGCCGGCATCGACCAGGGCGCCGCCTTC
Source organism: Falsiroseomonas sp. (assembly GCF_051860665.1). Lineage (GTDB taxonomy): Bacteria > Pseudomonadota > Alphaproteobacteria > Acetobacterales > Acetobacteraceae > Falsiroseomonas. The sequence goes on along the minus strand of NZ_JBHYDM010000006.1, from coordinate 95,560 downwards.
GTCGCCACCTGCCTCGCGGCCGCCATCGGCAGCCTGCTGATGGGCCTGCTGGCCAATTATCCCATCGCCCTGGCCCCGGGCATGGGGTTGAACGCCTATTTCGCCTTCGTCGTGGTGGGCGCCATGGGCATTCCCTGGCAGGTGGCACTCGGCGCCGTCTTCGTCTCCGGCCTGCTGTTCTTCCTGGTCTCCGTGCTGCGCATACGGGAATGGCTGATCAACGGCATTCCCATGTCGCTGAAGCTCGGCATCGCCGCCGGCATCGGCTTCCTGCTGGCGCTGATCGGCCTGCAGGGCATGGGCCTGGTCGTGGCCAATCCGGCCACCATGGTGGGCCTGGGGCGCGTGACGGCGCCCGGCACGCTGATCGCCTGCGCCGGCTTCCTGCTGATCGCGGGGCTCGCGGCCCGCGCCGTGCCGGGGGCCATCGTGCTGGGCATCCTGGCCACCGCGGCGATCGGCCTGCCCTTCGGCCTGACCGAGTTCAAGGGCCTCGTCTCCCTGCCGCCATCGCTCGCGCCCACCTTCCTGCAGATGGATATCGCCGGCGCGCTGCAGCTGGGCCTGGTCGCGATCGTCTTCACCTTCTTCCTGCTGGACCTGCTGGACAATACCGGCACGCTGATCGCCACCGCCCATCGCTCCGGCCTGATGAACCCGGATGGTACGGTGCCGCGGCTGGGGCGCGTGCTGATGGCCGATAGCGGCGGCGCGATGATTGGCGCCGCGCTCGGCACCTCCACCACCGTCAGCTATATCGAGAGCGCGGCCGGCATCCAGGCCGGCGGCCGCACCGGGCTGACGGCGGTGACGGTCGCCGTGCTGTTCCTGCTGACCCTGTTCCTGGCGCCTTTGGCCACGGCCATCCCGGCCATCGCCACCGCCCCGGCGCTGCTCTTCGTCGCCTGCCTGATGGCCAAGGGGCTGCAGGACCTGGCCTGGGACGATGCCACGGAATACCTGCCGGCGATCCTGACGGCGCTGGCCATGCCCTTCACCTTCTCCATCGCGACCGGCCTCGGCCTCGGCTTCATCACCTATGCGCTGATCAAGGTGATGGCCGGCCGCGCGGCGGAGGTGCATGGCGCCGTCTGGCTGCTGGCCGCGATGTCCGTGGTGAAGTTCGCCCTGGCCTGAGGCTCAGCGCGGGCTGGCGGGATCCAGCCCGGCCCGGCGCAGCTCCCCATCCAGCCGCCCGGTCAGCAGCAGCCAGGCCATCCGCAGGTCGCTGCCGAGCGACCAGAGCGGGTGGCCGAAGGTCGCCGGCCGGTTGTGCTCGATCAGCAGGTGCGAGGCCCAGGCCGCGCCATAGCCGATGACCAGCGCCAGCAGCATCAGCCAGGCCGGCCCTGCCACCAGGCCCCAGAGGAAGACCACCAGCCCCGCCACCGTCCCAGCCGCATGGATGGCGCGGGTGCGAGGGTGGGCATGGGCGCGCAGGTAGTGCGGCCAGAATTCGGCATAGGTCGCGGGATTTGGCGGCGTCATGGCGGCCCCAGGATAGCCAAAGCCGTGGGCCGCGTGGCAAAATTCTGCAGGAAACGCTTTCCCTGGCGCCCTGCCCCGGCCACCTTGCCCGGGATGCCCCTTCCCAGCGCCCTCACCCCGCTCCGCCACCCCGCCTTCCGCATGCTCTGGCTGGCCAATCTGTGCAGTAACACCGGCATGTGGATGCAGAATACGGGTGCCGGCTGGCTGATGACCTCCCTCGCCCCCTCGCCGCTGATGGTGAGCATGGTGCAGGTGGCCAGCCTGCTGCCGGTCTTCCTGCTCGCCCTGCCCGCCGGCGCGCTGGCGGATATCGTCGATCGCCGACGCTTCCTGATCATCGCGCAGGCCTGGATCGCGGGCGCCGGCACCCTGCTGGCCTTCCTGGCCTGGACAGGGCAGCTCGGCCCCTGGGGGCTGGTGGCGCTGACCTTCGCCATCGGCATCGGCACGGCGATGAACTCGCCCGCCTGGGCGGCGACGACGCCGGAGACGGTGCCGCGCCAGGACCTGACCGGGGCCATCGTGCTGAATGGCATCGGCTTCAACCTGGCACGCACCATCGGCCCGGCGCTGGGCGGCTTTACCGTCGCAGCGGCGGGGGCGGAGGCGACCTTCGCGCTGAACGCCGTCTCCTTCCTCGTCGTCATCCTGGCCCTGGTGCTGTGGAAGCGGGAGGCACCGCGGGCCAGCCTGCCGAAGGAGCACTTCCTGTCCGCCATCCGCGCGGGCCTTGGCTATACCCGGGCCAGCCCGGTGTTGCGCGGCATCATGCTGCGCGGCTTCGTCTTCTTCCTTTTCGCTGCCGTGCTCTGGGGGCTTCTGCCGCTGCTGGTACGCCAGCAGCTGGGGCTGGGGCCCGAATGGTTCGGCATCATGCTGGCGGCGATGGGCGTCGGCGCCGTGGGCGCAGGCTTCCTGCTGCCCTCCCTGCGGGCGCGACTCGATCGCAGCGGCACGGTGACGGCGGCGGCCGTGCTGACGGGCTGCGCCCTGGCTCTGCTGGGCCAGGCGACGCACTGGGCGGTGGCCATGCTCGCCATGCTGCTCTACGGCGTCGGTTGGCTGGCCGGCGCCTCCACGCTGCAGGCCTCTGCGCAGCTCTCCGTGCCGAGCTGGGTCCGGGCGCGCGCCATCGGCATCTACCAGCTGGTGACCTTCGGCGGGCTGACCCTGGGCGCCGGCTTCGGCGGCTGGGGCGGTGAGACCTTCGGCATCGGCTATGCGATGGGACTGTCGGGGGTGCTTTGCGCGGCGACGGGCCTGCTGGTCAGGCGCTACCCGATCGAGCCCCCCTCGGCCGAAACCGCGACTCGGCCGGCAGATGCGCGCCCGCCCGCCGTGCCGATGCCCGAACCCGCGGCACCATCCCTGGCTGCGCTGCTGAACGATGACAGCGGCCGAGTGCTGGAGGCTGTGCGCTATCGCATCGCCCCCGCGGACCGGGCCGCCTTCCTGGCGGCCATGGCAGCCTGCCGCCAGGTCCGCCTGCGCAGCGGTGCCCAGGGCTGGCGGCTCTATGAGGATGTCGCCCATCCCGAGCTCTGGGTGGAGCTCTGGCTGATGGAAAGCTGGACCGAGCATCTGCGCGAGGAGGAACGGATGACGGAATGGGACCGCAGCGTGCTGGCCCAGGCCGCCGCGCTGCATCGCGGGCCGGAGGCGCCGGAGGCCGCGCGCTACCTGAATGTCATGCCGGGAATGCACGGCTGAGGGGATGCAACGCGAAGGCCCCTCTCCACGTTAGGGGGCGACGCAACAGCAATGGAGACACTCCCATGGCCAAGTCCGCCCCGAAAAGCCGCAACGACCTGCAGGACAATACCAAGGCTGCCTCGATCGAGGTGCTGCAGGCCTGCCTGACCGACGGCATCGACCTCTACAACACGACACGCCAGGCGCATTGGAACGTGAAGGGCTCCAACTTCCACGGCCTGCACCTGATGTTCGAGACTTTCTACAACACCCTGGCCGACGATATCGACCTGCTGGCGGAGCGCCTGGTGCAGCTGGGGGGCACCGCGATCGGCGCCAGCCAGAACGTTGCCGCGAAGACCCGCCTTGCACCCTATCCGGCCGAGCTGAAAGCCGGCGCCGACCATGTCGCGGCGCTGATGGACCGCTATGCGGCCATGGCGAAGTCGGTGCGCGAGGGCATCGATGACACGGATGAAGCTGGCGACGCGGATACCGCCGATATCCTGACCAATGTGTCCAAGAACCTGGACAAGGCGCTCTGGATGCTGGAGGCGACGGCGACCAACTGAGTCGGCGCCTGATCGCGCCCCGCAGGACCAGCGCCTTGCGCTTTGGTTGTGCGGGGCGCGGCCGGCCGCTATCTTTCGGCCGGAACTTGAGAACACAGCATGAACGACCTGTTCAAGGCCGGCCGTGCCGCGAAGCCGGCGCCCAAGCCGGCCGCGGCCGTCGCGGCCCCTGCCCCGTCCGACTACTCCGCCAAGGACATCGAGGTCCTTGAGGGGCTGGAGCCCGTCCGGCGGCGCCCCGGCATGTATATCGGCGGCACCGATGAGAACGCGCTTCACCACCTGGCGGCTGAGATCCTGGATAATGCCATGGACGAGGCCGTGGCCGGGCACGCCGACCGGATCGAGGTCTCATTGGAAGCCGGTGACTGGCTGACGGTGCGCGACAATGGCCGCGGCATCCCCGTCGATCCCCATCCGCGCTTTCCCAAGCTCTCGGCGCTCGAGGTGATCCTCACCACGCTGCATTCGGGCGGCAAGTTCTCCGGCAAGGCCTATGAGACCTCGGGCGGCCTGCACGGCGTCGGCTCCTCCGTGGTGAATGCGCTGGCCGAGCGGATGGAGGTGGAGGTCGCACGCGACCGCACCCTTTACGCGCATGCCTTCGAGCGCGGCCGGCCGGTGCAGAAGCTGAAGACGGTGGGGCCGGTCCAGAACCGGCGCGGCACGCAGGTGCGCTTCAAGCCGGACCCCGAGATCTTTGGCAAGCTGTCCTTCAGCCCAGCCCGGCTGCATCGGCTGTGCCGATCCAAGGCCTATCTGTTCCGAGGCGTGGAGATCCGCTGGTCCTGCGACCCGAAGCTGGTGGAAGGCACGGAGACGCCGGCCCAGGCGGTGCTGCACTTCCCCGGCGGCCTCTCGGACTTCCTGGCCGCTTCGGTCGAGGGGCGCGCCCCCGTGGTGCCGACCCCCTGGGCTGGCGAGGCGACATTCCCGGAAGGCGCCGGCCGCGCCGAATGGGCCGTGACCTGGCTCGAGCAAGGCGACGGCTTCCTCTCGACCTATGCCAATACCATCCCGACGCCGCAGGGCGGCACGCATGAGGCGGGGCTGCGCGCGGCGCTGGTGAAGGGCCTGCGGGCCTATGGCGAATTGAAGAAGGAACGCCGGGCCGCGAATGTCACGGCCGAGGATCTGCTCGGCGGCCTGGCCGGCATGCTCTCCGTTTTCGTGCGGGACCCGCAATTCCAGGGCCAGACCAAGGACCGGCTGACCAGCCCCGAGGCCGCCCGGCTGGTGGAAGCGGCGCTGCGCGACAATTTCGACCATTGGCTGGCAGGCGATCCCGGCCGCGCCGACAACCTGCTCGCCTGGTGCATCGAGCGCGCCGAGGACCGCATCCGCCGACGCGAACAGAAGGAGACGCCGCGCAAATCCGCCACCCGCAAGCTGCGCCTGCCCGGCAAGCTGGCCGATTGCGCGCGGGAGGGCGTGGACGGCACGGAGCTGTTCCTGGTCGAGGGCGATTCGGCCGGCGGCTCCGCCAAGCAGGCGCGCGACCGCGAAACCCAGGCCGTGCTGCCGCTGCGGGGCAAGATCCTGAACGTGGCCAGCGCCAGCGCCGACAAGCTGCGCCAGAACCAGGAGCTGCGCGACCTGATCGAGGCGCTGGGCTGCGGCGCCGGCGAGAAATTCGACCTCGGCCGTCTGCGCTACGGCCGCATCGTCATCATGACGGATGCCGATGTGGACGGCGCCCATATCGCGGCGCTGCTGATGACCTTCTTCTACAAGGAGTTGCCGGAGCTGGTGCGCCAGGGCCGCCTGTTCCTGGCCCAGCCGCCGCTGTTCCGCCTGCAGGCCCAGGGCAAGACAGTCTATGCCCGCGACGATGCGGACCGGGAGCGGCTGCTGAAGAAGGAATTCAAGGCCAACCAGAAGGTGGATGTCAGCCGCTTCAAGGGACTCGGCGAAATGCCGCCGGCCTCGCTGAAGGAGACCACCATGGACCCGAAGCGCCGCACCCTGCTGCGCGTGGTCCTGCCGGCCGAGGAGCGGGCGCGGACCTCGGAACTGATCGAGGCGCTGATGGGAAGGCGGCCAGAGCTGCGCTTCCGCTTCATCCAGGAGAATGCCGCCCAGCTGGACGAGGAGGCGGTGGACGCCTGAGGCGCCCACCGATACGCCCTCAGCCGCGGGCGGCCTGGACGATCTTCAGCCCCGCGCAGCCTGGGCGATGCCGACCACGAAGGGCAGCGGGTCCACCGGATGGACCTGCCGCACCGGCGAGGTCACCTGCACCTTGAGGTAGCGTCCCGCCGCACCGCCGACGCAGAGCAGGGTCTGCACCTGCGCCCGGCCATAGGTGCCGCGCAGGTCCACGCATTGCAGCGCGGCCTGCCCCGGGACCGCGATCTCGGAGCGCACGCCCTCGGTGATCCGCTGGCTGGTGCGCTGGTCCGCCACCGCGAGCGCATCCTGGACGGCCGCGTTGAATTCGCGCTGGATCGCCGCGGAGGACACCTCCTGCGGCACCATCGCCTCGCCACGGTCATAGAGGCTGACCGTGGATACGGCACTGCGCGCCGGCCCGGCATAATCCACGGCCACGCCGAAGCCCGGGCGATCGCGCTCATGCCAGGTGGTTTCGCCGCGGGTGAAGGCGCCGACCTCGGCGGGCAGGCGGCCCGCCATCTGTTCCAGGCTCGGCCGGCTTCCGGGCCGCCCCGTCGCCGGGCCAGCCGTGTTCGGGCCCTCGGCGCAGGCCGCGAGGCCGACCAGCGCCGCGAGGACCGGAAGCGCGGCGCGGCTCATCCCTGGTTCCGCTTCATGACATGACGGGTCAGGTCGACCATCACCGTGGCGACCACCGCCAGCACCGCCACATGCAGCACCGTCGCCATGACCCAGAGACCAATCGGGAAGACCCCCGGCAGCGCCATCCAGCCCAGCGGCAGGAAGAGATAGCCGTAGGCCTGCGGCACCGTATCGGCGATCTGGTTCGTCCCCTCGTAGATCATCGTGATGGCGACGTAGAGGATGACCAGCAGGCCGATCCAGGCGATCCAGCGATGCTTGTCCAGCAAGCGCGCGATCAGCGTCGCGGCGACACCCATCAGCACCACCGAGAAGGCCAGGCCGATGATGAGGATGTAGGGATGATCCTTGGCCGCGCCGGCGACGGCCAGCACGTTGTCGAGGCTCATCGAGACATCGGCGACGAGGATCTGGATGATCGCCTGCTTCAGCGTCTTGCGCGGCGGCCCACCGGGCTCGCCTTCAAGCGCCTCGACACCCTCCTGCTCCGCATGGCTGCCGCCGCTGCGCAGCTCGCGATACATCTTCCAGCAGACCCAGAGCAGCAACACGCCGCCGGCCAGCACGATGCCGACGATGGACAGCAGCTGCACGGTGATGGAGGCGAAGGCAATGCGCATCACCGTGGCAGCGATGATGCCCCAGAAGATCGCCTTGCGGCGCTGATCAGCCGGCAAGCCGGCCGCGGCCATGCCCACGACGATCGCGTTGTCGCCCGCCAGGACGATGTCGATGAACAGGACCTGCCCGAGCGCAACGAGCTCCGGTCCATATGAAGAAAAATCCATGTTTTGCAGCATCCATCCCGCTTTGGCGCCGCTAATGCCACGTTCAGCGGGAGACTTGTCAACCGCCTGCTTGGCGCGCGATGAGACGCTCGCTCAATCGCGCATGGAATTCGGTCAATGGTCCCCCGCTACAGCCGGCCTGAAATGGTGGCAATCTGGTCACCCGAGACGCGCTTCCGGATCTGGTTCGAGATCGAGGCGCTGGCGGCGGAGGCGATGGCCGAGCTCGGCACCATCCCTGCTGAAGCCGCCCGGGCGATCCGCCAGGGTGGCGCCGCCAAGGTGGCCGATATCAGCGCGGCCGACCTGGAGCGCATCGATGCCATCGAGCGCGAGACGCGGCACGATGTCATCGCCTTCCTGACCTGGCTCGGCGAGGGCATCGGGCCGGAAGCCCGCTTCCTGCACCAGGGGATGACCAGCAGCGACGTGCTGGACACCTGCCTCGCCGTGCAGATGACGCGCGCGGCGGATCTGCTGATCGCCGATCTCGATGCCTTGCTGGAGGCGCTGCGCGCCCGGGCCGAGGAGCACCGGCATACGCCGACCATCGGCCGGTCGCATGGGATCCATGCCGAGCCGACCACCTTCGGGCTGAAGCTGCTCGGCCATTATGCGGAGTTCCAGCGCAACCGCGCCCGGCTGGTGGCCGCGCGCGCGGAGGTCGCGACCTGCGCCATCAGCGGCCCCGTCGGCACTTTCGCAAGTGTCGATCCCCGCGTCGAAGCCCATGTTGCAGCCAAGCTTGGCCTGGCGGTGGAGCCGGTCTCCACGCAGGTGATCCCCCGCGACCGGCACGCCGCCTTCTTCTGCGCCCTCGCCGTGGTCGCCAGCAGCGTGGAGCGGCTGGCGGTGGAGGTCCGCCACCTGCAGCGCAGCGAGGTGCGGGAGGCGGAGGAATTCTTCCACGCCGGCCAGAAGGGCAGCAGCGCCATGCCCCACAAGCGCAACCCGGTGCTGTCCGAGAACCTGACCGGCCTGGCACGGCTGGTGCGTGGCTATGCCATGCCGGCGCTGGAGAATGTGGCGCTGTGGCATGAGCGTGACATCAGCCATAGCAGCGTCGAGCGCGTGATCGGGCCGGATGCCACCATCACGCTGGATTTCGCGCTGATGCGCCTGACCGGCATGATGGCCAAGCTCACCATCTATCCGCGCCGCATGGAGGAGAACCTGGCCAGCCTGGGCGGTGTGGTGCATTCGCAGAAGGTCCTGCTGGCCCTGACCCAGGCCGGGCTGAGCCGCGAGGGCGCTTATTCCGCCGTGCAGCGCGCCGCCATGGCCACCTGGCAGGCGCTGGGGCAGCCGGGCGCCCGGGACTTCCGCACCAACCTGCTGGCGGATCCGGAGGTGGCGGGCTGCATGGACGCCGCGGCGCTGGAAGCGGCGATGGACCCCGCCCGGGACTTCGTCCACGTCGACAATACCTTCCGGCGGGTCCTGGGATAAAGAGAGAGATCGCGAGGCCGTCATTGGCAAGGAGCCGTTTTGCCCAGGTGCTGCCACAAGCAATGCCTAGATAAGACGGACGACAAGGAGGTCGCACCCATGAGTCTCCTGCCAAAACTTCTGCCGATGGCCGCCGGGGCCGCGCTTCTGGCCTTGGCGGGCGCCGCCGCGGCTGAGGCGAAGGTTGTATCGCCTGTCATCGAGCAGAATGGCGTGGTGCTGGTCGATGGCTGGTATCGTGGCCGCTACTATGACGGGCCGCCGCCCCGCCACTGGCGCGGCCCGCCGCCGCGCTATTATCGCGGGCCGCCGCCCCGTTATTACGGGCCACCGCCAGTCTATTACGCACCGCCGCCGGTCTATTATGCACCGCCGCCGCGCTATTATCGCCCGCCGCCGCCGCCCGGCGTGGGGCTCTACTTCCGCTTCTGAGGATCGTGCCTCCCGCGTGTGCACCGTTGTGCTTCTCAGGCGGCCGGGCACGGCCTGGCCGCTGATCCTGGCGGGCAACCGCGACGAACGGATTGACCGGGCATGGCTGCCGCCTGCGGCGCATTGGCCGGGGCGGCCTGGTGTTGTCGGCGGTCTCGATTGCACCGCGGGCGGCACCTGGATGGCCTTGGGCCGGAGTGGGGTGGTGGCGGCGGTCCTCAACCGCCCCGGCAGCCTCGGGCCCGCGATAGGCAAGACGTCGCGTGGCCTGCTGCCGCTGGATGCGGCAGAGGCAAGCTCGGCGGAAACAGCGGTGGACCGCCTGATGGCACAGGACGCCGGCGCCTGGCGCCCCTTCAACCTGGTCGTCGCCGATCGTCGATCGGCTTTTTTTCTCCGCGGCTTGGGTCGGGGCCGGCCGGAAGCTGTGCCGCTGGACGAGGGGCTGACCATGGTCACCGCCCATGATCCGAACGACCTGAGCAGCCCGCGCATCCGGCGCCACCTGCCGCGCTTCGCGCAAGCGCCCGCGCCGGACCCCGACCGCGCCGACTGGCGAAGCTGGGAGACGCTTCTGACGGATGATGACGTCGGCGCGGCGGGAATCGGGGAGGCGCTGCGCGTTCCGCCAGTCGATGGCTTCGGCACGGTCTGCGCGAGCCTGGTGGCGCTTGCCCCCACCGCCCGGCATTGGCGCTTCTGCCCCGCCCCGCCTGGCCTGGCGCCCTTCCAGGACATCAACCTGCCAGCCGCCGGCTGAGCGCCATGCATCACGGACCCGCGGCCCTGGCGTGGCGGTGCCGTCCAGGCCCTGCTATAGCACGCGCAGATACCGGGCCGCAGCGGCCTGCCGTCCCGCGCGACCGCTTCCTGGGCGCGCGGCAGTCGAGGAGTTCCAGCACCATGGCGCGCCGCCGTCAGCTCTACGAGGGCAAAGCCAAGATCCTGTTCGAGGGCCCGGAGCCGGGCACCCTGGTGCAGTACTTCAAGGACGACGCCACCGCCTTCAATGCGCAGAAGAAGGGCACGATCACCGGCAAGGGCGTGCTCAACAACCGCATCAGCGAATACCTGATGATGAAGCTGGCCGAGATGGGCATTCCGACCCATTTCATTCGCCGGCTGAACATGCGGGAACAGCTGATCCGCGAAGTCGAGATCATCCCCCTGGAAGTGGTGATCCGCAATGTCGCCGCCGGAAGCCTGGCCACCCGGCTCGGCATCCAGGAAGGCACGCGCCTGCCGCGCTCGATCCTGGAGTATTACTACAAGAACGACGCGCTCGGTGACCCGATGGTGTCCGAGGAGCACATCACCTGCTTCGGCTGGGCCGCGACCCAGGACCTGGACGACATGGTCGCCCTGGCGCTGCGGGTGAATGATTTCCTGACCGGGCTCTTCCTCGGCGTCGGCATCACCCTGGTCGACTTCAAGCTGGAATTCGGCCGGCTCTATGAGAATGACGAGATGCGGATCGTCCTGGCCGATGAGATCAGCCCGGACAATTGCCGCCTCTGGGACGTGAAGACCGGCGAGAAGATGGACAAGGACCGCTTCCGCCGCGACCTCGGCAAGGTCGAGGAGGGCTACCAGGAGGTGGCCAAGCGCCTCGGCATCCTGCCCGAGGCGGGGGTGCGGGACATGAAGGGTCCGGAGACCGTTCAATGAAGGCGCGCGTGACGATCATGCCGAAGAACGGGGTGCTCGACCCGCAGGGCAAGGCGATCGGCCATGCGCTGGAAGGCCTGGGCTTCGCCGGGGTGGCGGAGGTTCGGGCCGGCAAGGTGATCGAGCTGGAGCTGGCGGAGACCGATCCCGCCAAGGCCCAGGCCGCGGCGGAAGAAATGGCCCGGCGCCTGCTGGCCAATACCGTGATCGAGTCCTTCAGGGTCGAGCTCGCCTAGCCAGCCATGGTGAAGGTCTCGCTCCTCGTCATGCTGGTGCTGACGGTGCTGATCGCCATGGGGCTGCGCTGGCGCGAGCAGCGCCTGCCGGCGGTGGCGAGCCAGAAGCGGCTGGGGATGGTGGCGCGGGGCAAGAAGGGGCTGGACCGCTGGGTGACCGCCGCGGCACTGGCCGCCGTGGTTACGCTGGCGGTCGCGGGCGGCCTTCACTGGTTGCGGGTCTGGCTGGAATAGCGGCCGGAGAGATCGGTGCAGGAGCTTCTGGAGCTGCTGATCGATCTCTGCGCCAGGCTCGGCCGCCCCATCCTTCGCCCGCTCTGGGGCAACCGGCCGCAAGGGTTGCTCTTCGGCTTCGCATGCTGGTTTCTCGGCCTTCTCATTTTCCTGGCCATCCTGGCCGGGCTGCTCCTCTGGATATTCTGGTGACTCCATGAAATCCGCGATCATCGTCTTCCCGGGCACCAACCGCGAGCGCGACATGGCAATCGCCCTGGAACAGGTCAGTGGCCGCAAGCCGGCCATGGTCTTCCACCGCGACACCGCCCTGCCGGCGGGGGTGGACCTGGTGGTGCTGCCGGGCGGCTTCAGCCATGGCGACTACCTGCGCTGCGGCGCCATGGCCGCGCAGTCCCCCATCATGCGCGCGGTGCGGGACTTCGCCGCCGCCGGCGGCCTCGTGCTGGGCGTCTGCAACGGCTTCCAGATCCTGACCGAGGCGGGGCTGCTGCCCGGCGCCCTGCTGCGCAATGCGACGCTGCGCTTCCTGTCCATGGACTGCCACATGCGGGTGGAGCGCGCCGATACGCCCTTCACCAGCCACTGGCAGAAGGGCGCCGTCTTCCGTTCCCCCATGGCGCATGGCGACGGCAACTACTTCTGCGATGACGAAACCCTGGCCCGCCTGAATGGCGAGGGCCTGGTCGCCTTCCGCTATGCGACGCCAGAAGGCGATATCACCGCCGCCGCCAACCGAAACGGCGCACGCGACAATATCGCCGGCATCCTCTCCCCCAACCTGCGGGTCTGCGGCCTGATGCCGCATCCGGAGGATCTGGTGGACCCGCTGATGGGCGGGACGGACGGGCTGCCGCTCTTCACCAGCCTGATGGATTCGCTCGCCTCTGCCTGAGGCCAGGCCCCGCGCGCCGAAGCCCAACGGCCGCGGGGAACAACGTCCCCCTTTGCCGCCTCAGGCGCCCGGAGCCCTTGCCGCAATGCCGTATCTGCCCCCCGAACGCGCCGCCCAGCTCTCCGCCGAATTCGGCCTGAAGCCCGATGAGTATGAGCGCGTGCTGTCGATCCTCGGCCGCTCGCCGTCTCTGACCGAGCTCGGCATCTTCTCGGTCATGTGGAGCGAGCATTGCTCCTACAAATCCTCCCGCGTCTGGCTGAAGACGCTGCCGACCAAGGCGCCCTGGGTGATCCACGGGCCGGGCGAGAATGCGGGTGTGATCGACATCGGCGACGGGCTGGCCGCCATCTTCAAGATGGAAAGCCACAACCACCCGAGCTTCATCGAGCCTTACCAGGGGGCCGCCACCGGTGTCGGCGGCATTCTGCGGGATGTCTTCACCATGGGGGCGCGGCCGATCGCGAACCTGAATGCGCTGCGCTTCGGCATGCCGGATGCGCCGAAGATGAAGCGCGTGATTGACGGCGTGGTGCGCGGCATCGGCGGCTATGGCAATTGCGTGGGCGTGCCGACCGTGGGTGGCGAGGTGAATTTCCACCCGGCCTATAACGGCAACCCGCTGGTCAATGCGATGACGGTCGGCATCGCACCGAAGGACCGCATCTTTCTCAGTGCCGCGGCAGGTCTTGGAAATCCGGTCGTCTATGTTGGCTCCAAGACCGGCCGCGACGGCATCCATGGCGCCACCATGGCATCCACCGAGTTCTCTGCCGATTCGGAGGAGAAACGGCCGACCGTGCAGATCGGCGACCCCTTCACCGAAAAGCTGCTGATCGAGGCCTGCCTGGAGCTGATGGCCACCGACATGATCGTCGCCATCCAGGACATGGGCGCGGCGGGGCTCACCAGCAGCAGCGTGGAGATGGCCGGCAAGGGCGGCGTCGGCATCGAGTTGGTGATGGACAATGTCCCCCAGCGCGAGGTCGGCATGACCGCCTATGAGATGATGCTCTCCGAATCCCAGGAGCGCATGCTGATGATCCTGAAGCCCGGCCGGGAAGCCGAAGCCGAGGCGATTTTCCACAAATGGGAGCTGGACTTCGCGGTCATCGGCCACCTCACCGATACGGGCCGGATCGTCATCCGGCACAAGGGGGAGATCGAGGCTGATATCCCCCTGGCGCCCCTGGAATCCGAAGCGCCGCTGTATCGCCGCCCGACCGCGGAGACGCCGAAGCAGCCGGTGCTGGCCGCCGCCGACCTGCTTGATCCCATCGGCCCGCTGCCGGCGCTCGAAAAGCTGGTGGGCAGCCTCGACCTCTGCTCCCGCCGCTGGATCTGGGACCAGTATGACAGCACCGTCGGCGGCCAGACCGTGAAGCGCCCGGGCGGCGCCGATGCGGCCGTGGTGAAGCTGGAGGGGCTGAAGCGTGCCTTGGCCATGACCACGGATTGCACGCCCCGCTACTGCCAGGCGGACCCCGAGGCGGGCGGCGCCCAGGCCGTGGCGGAGGCCTGGCGCAACCTGACCGCGGTGGGCGCCCGCCCGCTGGCCATCACCGACAACATGAACTTCGGCAACCCCGAAAAGCCCGAGATCATGGGCCAGTTCGCGGCCGCCGTGCGCGGCATGGGTGCGGCCTGCATCGCGCTCGATTTCCCGGTCGTGAGCGGCAATGTCTCGCTCTACAACGAAACCCAGGGCCGCGGCATCCTGCCGACACCGGCGATCGGCGGCGTCGGCGTGCTCGAGGATGCAGCCCAGGCCATCGGCCTCGCCCTGCAGCCGGGGCTGGACCTGGTACTGGTCGGCGAGACCCATGGCTGGCTCGGCCAATCGATCTGGCTGCGCGAGATCGCGGGCCGCGAGGAGGGTGCGCCGCCGCCGGTGGACCTGGCCGCAGAACGCCGCAACGGCGATTTCGTCCGCGCCCGCATCCTCGCCGGCGAGGTGGTGGCCTGCCACGACCTGGCCGATGGCGGGTTGCTGGTGGCGGTGGCCGAGATGGCGATGGGCGGCGGCACCGGCGCGACCCTGGCCGCCCCGCCCGCCGGCGTGGCCGCGCATGGCTGGTGGTTCGGCGAGGACCAGGCGCGCTACCTGCTGGGAGTGCGGGACGGCGCCGCGCTGCTGGCGGTGGCACGGCAGGCCGGCGTCCCCGCAATCCTGGCCGGGCGGAGTGGCGGAAGGGACTTGGTTCTCGCCGATGGCTCCTCCATATCGGTGGCAAGGCTGGTGGAAGCCCATGAGGCGACGCTGCCGGCGCTGATGAACGGGGAAGCTGGCTGATGGCGATGGATTCGGCGGAAATCGCGGCGCTCATCAAGGCCGCCCTGCCCGATGCCGTGGTGACGATCGAGGATCTGGCGGGGGACGGCGACCACTACGCCGCCACCGTCGTCTCCTCCGCCTTCAAGGGCATCAGCCGCGTGAAGCAGCACCAGATCGTCTATGCCGCGCTGCAGGGCCGGATGGGGGGTGCGCTGCACGCCCTGGCGCTGCAGACCTCCGCCCCCGATTGAAGATCTTTCCGAGCAGGGACCGACCGATATGAGCAACCCCGTCTTCGACCGCATCCAGGCCGAGATCACCGCGACCCCAGTCGTGCTCTACATGAAGGGCACGCCGGTCTTCCCGCAGTGCGGCTTTTCGGCCCGCGTTGTGCAGATCCTTTCCCATGTCGGCGTGCCCTTCAAGGGCGTGAACATCCTGGAGGACCAGGAGCTGCGCGAGGGCATCAAGGCCTTCGCCAACTGGCCAACTATTCCCCAGCTCTATGTGAAGGGCGAATTCGTCGGCGGCTGCGATATCGTGACCGAGATGTTCCAGTCCGGCGAGCTGCAGACACTGCTCGAGGACAATGGCGTGATGCCGAAGGCGACCGCCTGAGCCTCAGCTTCGGCTGACCGTGCCGCCGCGACCAGCGCCCTTCCTCGCTTGGGTGGACGGGGCGCCGGTCGCGCCCTTCCTGTCCAATGCGCGCCACCTGCTGTTGGCCCTGACCTGGCCGATCCGGCGGCTGGACTCTCCGCTGCCACTCGCAGCGGCGCGCCTGCTGACACGGGATCGCACGATCCTCCTGCCGCTGGCGCCTGGCGACACCAGTCTCTCCCTCCCGCCGGGCGATGCGGCCCGCGAGCCGGCGGTGCTGGCATTGGAAACGGTTCGGGCAGCGCCACCAACCACGGCCGACAAGGTCATTTTCCTCAGCGGTGATTCCAGACCTAAGGACGCGAATTTCGGCGCCGCGCTGCAGGCCGCGCTTTGCCCCTATCTGGAAGGCACCGTCGAGAACGAAGGGAGCGCCTTCGGCATCCCGCCCGAGGAAGCCCTGCCGCGCAGCTTTGCGGAACGGCAGGACTGGCTGCGCGAGGTCATCACAGAGGCCCCGGAGCCGGGCCGCCTGATCCTGATGGGTCGTTCCTCCGGCGCGCGGATCGCAAGCACGCTGGCAGATCTCCGCCCCATCCGCGCCCTGGTCTGCCTCGGCTACCCCTTTCACAAGCCGAGCGGACCGGATGAGCCGGAGCGCTATGCGCATCTGCCCGCCCTGCGCACGCCCACCCTGATCCTGCAGGGGCTTCGCGACCCCTATGGCGGTGCGGATATTCCTGGCCGCTATGCGCTTTCGGCCAGTACCGAGCTGGTGCTGCTCGACACAGACCATGGCTTCCGGGGCGAAGCCGGCATCTGGGACCGGGCCGCGCGGGAAATCCTGCTGTTCCTCGGCCACCGAACCCGGGCGACTGGCTGAAGGCAGCAAAAAGGGCGGGGTCCTGCGACCCCGCCCCCAGGTGACACGAGCCCTGAAGCTCGATCAGCGCGAGTAGAACTCGACCACCAGGTTCGGTTCCATCTGCACCGGATAGGGCACGTCGCTCAGCTTCGGCGCGCGCAGGATACGGCCGCGCATCGCGCGGTGGTCGACCTCGATGTATTCCGGCACGTCGCGCTCGCCGGACTGCGCGGCATCCAGCACGCAGGTCAGCTGCTTCGACTTCTCCTTCACCTCGATCACATCCGTGTCCTTCACCAGGTAGGACGGGATGTTGAGGCGCTTGCCGTTGATCAGCACATGGCCATGGTTCACGAACTGCCGCGCGGCGAAGGGCGTCACGGCCAGCTTCATGCGGTAGATGATGGTGTCCAGGCGGCGCTCGAGAATCTCGATCAGGTTCTCCGAGGTGTCGCCCTTACGGCGCACGGCTTCCTCGTAGTACTTGCGGAACTGCTTCTCGCCGATGTTGCCGTAATAGCCCTTCAGCTTCTGCTTCGCCATCAGCTGCACGCCGAAGTCGGTCGGCTTCTGCTTGCGGCGCTGCCCATGCTGGCCGGGGCCGTATTCGCGCTTGGCGATCGGGGACTTGGCGCGACCCCAGAGGTTCACGCCGAGGCGGCGGTTGATCTTGTACTTGCTTTCTGCGCGCTTGGTCATGCGCTTCTCCTGCCCGGCCTCCTTGCGGATCGCCGGTTCTTCCTTGTGCCGGCACCCTTCTGGGCATCGCGGCGGGTTGTCCCGGTAGGCCCGAGGCCAGCATGGCCAAGGGCGGGCGCAGGCCCCGAAGGCCTGTCCACGTTCCCGGAAGTGGCGCGCCTATAGGGGGGCGGTAGCCGCCTTGTCAAACCGGGGCCCAACCCCCTACTTCGCCGCCATGGTCACGCGCGAAGACATCCTGATTCTCGGCCTCAGCGCCGGCGTCGTCGGCAGCCTAGTCGGCGGCATGATGCTCGGCATCGGCATGGGGCTGGTCATCGGTGGCCAACACCTGGGCTGGCTGCTGCTGCTGCCAGCCGCGCCGGTGGCCGGGATGATCGGCTATCTCCAGGCACGCAAGCTGGCAAAGCGCCTGACCTAGTCGGGCGTAATCCCCGCCGCCTGGATCAGCCGGGCCTTGTAGGCCAGGTCCTGGCGCAGGAATTCCGCGGTCGCCTCCGGCGTCGCCGCATGCACGGTATAGCCGGAAGGCGCCAGGTGGCGCTGTTCCACCGCCGGGTCGGCCATGGCCGTGGCGATGTCCCGCTGGATGCGGGCCAGCAGGGCGGGCGGCGTGCCGGCGGGGGCGAAGGCGCCGAACCAGGTGCGCGGGTCGATATCGTCGAAGCCGGCCTCGGCCAGCGTCGGTACCTCCGGCAGCGCCGCGAAGCGCGTCGGCTTGCCCACCGCCAGGGCCCGCAGCGTGCCGGCCCGGATATGCGCGGCGCCGGAGGCGATGCCTGCCAGCGTCATCTGCACCTCCCCGGCCAGGGTGGCGAGCACCGCCGGCGTCAGGCCGCGGTAGGGCACATGCACCATCTCGATCCGCTCGCGGGCCATCAGCGCGCCGAAGCAGAGATGCGGCTGGCTGGCATTGCCGTAGGAGCCGAAGTTCAGCCGCCCCGGCGCGGCGCGCGCCGCGGCCACCAGCCCCGCCATGTCCTGCGCCCCCACCGAGGGATGCACCAGCACCATCTGGTGCACATCCACCAGCAGGCTGACCGGCGCCAGGTCCTTCATCGGATCATGGGGCAGGTTGCGGATGAGGTGGGGGTTCGAGGTGATCGAATTGTCCGCGGTGATCAGCAGCGTATGGCCATCCGGCGCCGCCTTGGCGACCAGGTCCGTACCCGGCACGGTGGACCCGCCCGGCCGGTTGTCCACCACCACCGCCTGGCGCCAGGCCAGCTGAAGCCGGTCCGCCAGGGCGCGGGCCAGGGCATCCAGCCCGCCGCCCGGCGGGAAGGGCACCACGATCCGCACCTGCCGGTTCGGGAATTCCGCCGATTGGGCGCGGGCCGCCAGGGGGGCAGCCAGGCTGGCGGCCAGCAGGGTGCGGCGGGGGATGCGCATGCTCAGGCTCCGAAGAAGTGCTTGCGCAGATGGTCCAATGTCACGGCCGGGGCTTCAAGTTCCGGCAGGTGTCCCACACCGGCGGGCGAGACGAAGGCGGCACCGGGAATTGCCTGTGCGATCAGCCGGCCCACCGTCTCGGGCGGGTTCACCGCATCCTCGGCACCGGTCAGGCACAGGGTCGGCGCGCGGATCAGCGGCGCGAAATCGGCGATGACATCCACCTGTTCGGTGCAGCGGGCCGCCTGCAGCAGGCCGCGCGGATGGGTGGCGGCCACCATGCCCTCCACCAGCCCCCGCACCAGCTTCCCGGTGCCCGGCGCCACCAGCTTCTCCGAGCGCGTCCGCGCCAGGGCCACGCCGCCCTCCGCGACGCTCGCCTCCCGCATCGCCAGCATGGCCGCGCGCCCCGCCTCCCCCTTCCAGCGCTGGCCGCGGGAGGTGCCCATCATCACCAGCTTCGCCACCCGCGCCGGATGCCGCGCCGCCAGGCAGGCGCCGAGCATCGAGCCGAAGGAGGATCCCGCCACGCAGACCGGACCCTGCGCGCCCAGCGCATCCAGCAGCGCCAGCGCCACCGCCGCATAATCCTCCGGCGCCGGCGCCTCCGTCGCAAAGGGGTCGGAGAGGAAATAGCCCGGCGCATTCCAGGCGATCACCCGCGCCCGGTCCGACAGCCCGGCGAGCGAGAAGCGCCAGCCCATGCTGTTCGCGCCGATGCCGTGCAGGCAGAGGATGGTCAGCGGCCCCTGCCCCGCCTCCATATAGGACAGCCGCCGGCCCTCCAGCCCCAGGGCTTGCGCATCCACCTCGCAGAAGCGGGGATCGGGCAGCGGGGGGATGGGGGTGCCGTCGGGGTGGATCATGCCGAATCCTTCTCGGCCGCCTCATGCCAGGGCGGCAGCGGGTCCTGGGCCGGGAAGCGGCCGCGCTGCATGCGGCCCGTGGAAAGCTCCGTCACCACGCCGTGCAGCGTGCGCAACTCCTGCTCCGTGACCTCGCCGCGCTGGAACCAGTGGCGAAGGTTGCGCACCATGCCGGGGCGCTTGGGCGGGTTGTGCAGGAAGCCCGCGGCATCGAGCTCGGCCACCAGCCGGCCGAGGAAATTCTCCAGCGCGCCCTTGGTGGCCACCGTCGTGCCATTGGTCAGGAACTGGCGCGGTGCCGTGGTCTCGGCGGCCATCCACCATTCATAGGCCAGGATCATCACCGCCTGGGCCAGGTTCAGCGAGCAGTGCTGCGGGTTCAGCGGGTAGCGCACCAGCGTGTCGCAATGCGACAGGTCCTCCGCCTCCAACCCCGCGCGTTCCGGGCCGAAGAGCACCGCGGCGCGCAGCCCCCGGCCATTGATCTCGCGCAGATCGGCCGCCGCGGCCCGCGCATCGCGCTGCTGCACGATGGCGAAGCGCGGCCTGGGGCAGGTGCCCATCACCCGATGGCAATCGGCGACCGCCGAGGGCACGTCCGGAAAGACCTGCGCCGCATCCAGGATGGCATCGGCACCGGAGGCCGCGGCATAGGCATTGGGCTGCGGCCAGCCATCCCGCGGCGCCACCACGCGCAGGTGGAACAGCCCGCCATTGGCCATGGCGCGCGCCGTGGTGCCGATATTCATGGCCATCTGCGGTCGCACCAGCACCACGATGGGGCTTTCGCCTGGCGCCGGCGTCAGGACCGCGCCACCCTCGCCGCGACCGCCCGTCATCGCGGCGGCGGCGCGGTGCGGGCGAGGAAGGCCCGCAGGGTCGCGATCTCCGCCTCCTGCGCGCGGATGATCTCCTCGGCCAGGCGCCGCATCTCGGGATCCGTGCCGTGGCGTAGCTGGATGCGCGCCATCTCGATGGCGCCCTGGTGGTGCGGAATCATGCCGGCGGCGAAGTCGCGATCCGTATTGCCGCTGTAGCGGATGGCCATGTCGCGGTGCATGCGGTCGTTGGCCGCGCGGAATTCGCGCGTGCTCGGCTGTTCGGTCGCGCTGCGCTGCGTGGTCGGCGCCGCGTGATGGCCCTGGTGGCCCTGCTGCGCGAAGGCGGGCGCGGTCAGGGCCAGGGACAGGGCGGTGGCGATGGCAAGGCGGGGCATGTCGGATCCTCCGGATGATGGGCCGGAGCCGGAGGTGGGGCCTTCCCCCTGGGGGAAGGCAAGAGGGTCATGCACGGCGCCAGCTCGTCCCCTGCGGCCCGTCCTCCAGCAGGATGCCCTGGGCCAGCAGCTCCTGCCGGATTCGGTCGGCCTCGGCCCAGTCCTTGGCCTTGCGCGCGGCCAGCCGTGCCGCGATCGCCGCCTCGATCGCCTCTCCATCGCCGGCCTCGCCGCGGAACCAGGCGGCGGGGTCGGTGCCGAGCAGGCCGAGCAGCGCGCCGCAGGCCAGGATGCGGCCCTTGAGATGCGCCAGGCCGGCCTCGCTGCCCCGCGCCAGTGTGTCGTTTGCGGTGGAAACCAGGTGGTGCAGCGTGGCCAGCGCCAAAGGCGTGTTCAGGTCATCGGCCAGCGCCTGCTCGAAGGGCGGCGATTCGGCCGGATGTGGGCGGTCGCCATCCTCCGCCTCGATCTCCGCCATTTTCGACAGGGCCCGGTAGAACCGGTCCAGCTCCCGCCGCGCCTCCTCAAGCCCTGCCTGCGTGTAGTCCAGCGCGGCGCGGTAGTGCGTGCGCAGCAGCAACAACCGAAAGGCCTCGCCGGCCCAGGGGCCGTGGCCCAAAATGTCCTGCACGGTCAGGAAATTCCCGACCGACTTCGACATCTTCTCCCCATCCACCAGCAGCATGCCGTTGTGCAGCCAGAAGCGGGCGTAGTGGCTGCCCCGGAAGGCGCAGAGGGATTGCGCCACCTCGTTCTCGTGGTGCGGGAACATCAGGTCGGCGCCGCCGCCATGGATGTCGAAATCCGGCCCGAACTGCTTCCAGGACATGGCGGAGCATTCGATGTGCCAGCCCGGCCGGCCGCGACCCCAGGGGCTGTCCCAGCCCGGCTGGTCGGGCGTGGAGGGCTTCCACAGCACGAAATCGCCCGGGTCACGCTTGTAGGGCGCCACCTCCACCCGCGCGCCGGCCAGCATCTCATCCGGCGAACGGCCGGAGAGGGCGCCGTACTGGGCGAAGCTCGCCACGGCGAACAGCACATGGCCCTCCGCCGCATAGGCATGGCCATTGGCGATCAGCCGCTCGATCAGCGCCACCATTTCCGGGATGCTGCCGGTCGCGGTCGGCTCCACATCCGGCGGCAGCACGCCGAGCGCGGCCATGTCGCGATGGAAATCGGCGGTGGTGCGCGCGGTCAGCGCCGCGATCCCCTCCCCGCTCTCCCGCGCCCGGTCGATGATCTTGTCCTCGACATCGGTGATGTTCCGCGCATAGGTCACGCGCGGATAGGCCTGACGCAGCAGGCGGGCGAGCACGTCGAAGACCACATTCGGGCGGGCATTGCCCAGATGCGCCAGGTCGTAGACGGTCGGGCCGCAGACATACATGCGGACATGCTGGTCATCGATCGGCACGAACCGCTCCTTGCGGCGGGTCGCGGTATTGTGGAGCTGGATGTCCATGTTCAGCCTGCGGCGGCCTGCAGCAGGCGCTTCAGCGCCCGCTCGCGGCCGATCAATGGAAGGAAGAACTTGAGGTCCGGGCCGTGGTCCTCGCCCGTCAGGGCGCGGCGCAGCGGCAGGTACAGGGCACGACCCTTGCGGCCGCTGCGCGTCGACAGTTCGGATGTCCAGGCCGGCCAGGTGGCCTCATCCCACGGCTCCTCGGGCAGCGATTCCGCGGCCAGACGCAGCAGGTCGGCGTCGGCGGGCTCACCCAAAGGCACGATACCACCGGAGGCAACCTCCCACCAGTCGCGCGCTTCGCGCAACAGATCGAGGTTGCCGCGCACCGCCAGCCAAAAATTCTCCCCCGCCCCCTCCGGCAACCACTCCCGCACGGCCTCGAAGGGCAGGCCGTGCAGCCAGCGGCGGTTCAGGGCCAGCAGCTGCTTGGTATCGAACCGGGCCGAGGACTTGGAAACCCGGCCCAGGTCGAAGCTTGGCACCAGATCCGCCGGCATGGCCGGTACCGGATCGGCGGAGGTGCCGAGGGCGGCCAGGTAGCCGACCAGCGCCGCCGGCTCCACCCCGTCCCGCCGCAGTTGCCGCAGGCCGACGCTGCCGGTGCGCTTGGACAGCGGCCCGCCATCCGCATCGGTCAGCAGGGGCAGATGCGCGAAGCGGATTTTGCGCGGGTCGCCGCCCAGCGCGGCAAAGATGTCGAGCTGGATGCCGGTATTGGTGACGTGGTCCTCACCGCGGACGATGTCCGTGATGCCGGTGTCGAGGTCATCGACAACGGAGGTGAAAGTATAAAGAAAACTGCCATCGGCGCGGATCAGCACCGGGTCGGAGAGGCTCGGCAGCTTCACGCTGCGGCGGCCCAGCACGCCGTCCTGCCATTCCACATGGCCGCCGGAGAGCTTGAAGCGCCAATGCGGCGTCTTGCCGTTGGCGATCGCGCGGGCGAGCTGCTCCGCTGTCATCTTCAGCGCCGCGCGGTCATAGAGCGGCGGCTTGCCCTGGCGGATGCGCTGTTCGCGCTTGAAGGCCAGTTCCTCCTCCGTCTCCAGGCAGGGATAGAGGTGGCCGGAGGCCTTCAGCCGCTCGGCCGCCGCGGCATAGAGCGCGAGCCGGTCCGACTGCCGGGCGAATTCATCCCAGTCGAGGCCGAGCCAGCGCAGATCCTCCTCGATCGCCTGGGCATATTCGGGGCGGGAGCGTTCGAGGTCGGTATCATCCAGGCGCAGGAGGAAGCGACCGCCCAGGTGCCGGGCGAGGCACCAATTGGCGATGGCGATACGGGCATTGCCGACATGCAGCAGGCCGGTGGGGGACGGGGCGAAGCGGACTTTCATCAGGCGGGCACAGGAACGGCAAAAGGCGGCACAAGGCAAGGCGCCCGATACACTTCGCCGCATTGCCGCCATGGGCGGGGTGCTAATGTGGCGTGGTAAGGAGAGTTTCCATGCTCAGGCTTCGAACCGCGATTGTCGCTGGCATGCTGGCACTGGGCGCCGTGACGGCGCCGGCGGCCCATGCCGATTGGCGCTACCGGGGGCACGGCCACTACCATGGTGACGGGGGCGCGGCCGTTCTGGGCGGCGCGCTACTGGGCCTCGGCGTCGGCGCGGCGCTGGGTGCCGCCCTTGCCCCGCCAGCCGTGGTCTATGCGCCGCCGCCGGTGGTCTACTATCCCCCGCCGCCGCCGCGCGTCTACTATGCACCCGCCTATGTGCCGCCGCCGGTCTACTACGCGCCGCGCTATGTCGCGCCGCCGCCGGTCTATGGGCCGCCGCCGGGCTATTACGGCTGGGTGAAGTAGCGCCCGGCTACCCCTCCCCGTCTTCCTCCTCCTCGTCCTCCTCATCACGACGGGGGTCGAGGACTCGCCAGTTGCGCTCCTCGGCATCCGTTGCCGGACGCGCGGCGAAATCGGCCAGTTCCGTCGCACTGCGCCAGGCGTCGTCGCCGGCGCCCTGCACCTCGGCATCCTCGCCGAAGGTGCCCCAGGCCGCCATGACGGACCGCGCATCCATGCCGGGCGCGCGGCAGATATCGACCGAATCCCGGACATAGCGCCGTGCAAAGGCATTGGCATGGGCAATCGTGCCGAAGCCGCGCACCACCTCCACCGGCTCCGCCCCATTGGCGCCGGAAAGGTCCATGATACGGACCTCGAGCCCCTCCACCTGGCCCAGCACATCCTTGGCGAAGATCGGGTCGTCCTCGCCCTCGTCCTGGCCGCTCATGCGATCAGCCCCGAAAATCCATTGGTCAGGGGGTAGCGGCGGTCGCGGCCGAAGGCGCGCGGCGTGATCTTCACCCCGGGCGGCGCCTGGCGGCGCTTGTATTCGGCGCGATCGAGCATGCGCCAGATGCGCAGCACGGTGGCGCGGTCGTATCCCTCGGCCACCAGCCCATCCACATCCATCTCGCGTTCCACCAGGCCCTCCAGGATCGCGTCCAGCACCTCATAGGGCGGCAGCGTGTCCTGATCGGTCTGGTCCGGCTTGAGTTCCGCCGAGGGCGGCTTGGTGATCACGCGCTCCGGCATCACTGCGCCTGCCGGGCCGAGCGCACCGGGCGGCACATGCGCGTTGCGCCAGCGGGACAGGGCGAAGACGGTCATCTTCCAGACGTCCTTCAGCACCGAATAGCCGCCGCACATATCGCCGTAGAGGGTGGCATAGCCGGTGCTCATCTCCGACTTGTTGCCGGTGGTCAGCAGCATGTCGCCGAACTTGTTGGACAGCGCCATCAGCGTCACGCCGCGCAGGCGGGACTGCAGATTCTCCTCGGTGGTATCGGCCGGACGGTTGCCGAAGGCCGGCGCCAGCATTTCCTGCATCGCCGCCATGGCCGGCCCGATCGGGATGCTCTCGTAGCGGATGCCGAGCAGCCGGGCGCAGCCCTCCGCATCGTCCAGGCTGTCGCGGGAGGTATAGGGCGAGGGCATCATCACCGCCCGCACCCGGTCCGGCCCCAGCGCATCCGCCGCCACCGCGGCAGAGAGCGCGCTGTCGATGCCGCCCGAGAGGCCCAGCACCACGCCGGGGAAGCCGTTCTTGTCCACATAGTCGCGCAGGCCGAGCATCATGGCCCGGTAGATCTGCTCAAGCCTGGGCAGCGCCGGCGGCACCGGCTGGGGCGCGCAGATCCAGCCACCCGGCCCGCGGGACCAGTCGGTGATCGCCAGCCGCTCCTCGAACATCGGCATCTGCACGGCCAGGCTGCGGTCGGCGTTCAGCACGAAGGAGGCGCCCTCGAAGACCAGCTCGTCCTGGCCGCAGACCTGGTTCAGGAAGACGAAGGGCAGCCCCGTCTCCACCACCCGCGCGACCGCGAGCTGGACCCGCGTATCCTGCTTCTCCGCCTCGAAGGGCGAGCCATTGATGCTGATGAGCATCTCCGCTCCGCTTTCGAGGAGGGTCTCGCTGACCGCGGGGAACCACCAGTCCTCGCAGATCATCAGCCCGAGGCGTACGCCACGGAAGGCGACGGGGCCGGGCGCGGGGCCGGCCATGAAGACGCGCTTGTCGTCGAAGACCCCGTAATTCGGCAGTTCATGCTTGGCGCGGCGGGCCAGGATGCGCCCCCCCTCCAGCACGAAGAGCGCATTGTGCAGGCGCTCGCCATCCCGCCAGGGGCCGCCGACGACGATGCCGGGGCCGCCATCCGCCGTCTCCGCGGCCAGCGCCTCGATACGCTGGAGGCAGGCCTCCACGAAGGCCGGCTTCAGGACCAGATCCTCCGGCGGATAGCCGGCGATGGAGAATTCCGGCGTCACCAGCAGGTCGGCGCCCGCCGCCGCCGCCTCCGCCCGCGCGCGGCGGATGCGATCTGCATTGGCATCCAGCGCACCCTCATGCGGGTTCATCTGGGCAAGGGCGATACGAAGCTGGTTTGTCATGGTCGGGCGAACCTAGGGACGCCCCGGGGGAGGGTCAACGCGCCCGTTCCGGGAGGCGGACCACCAGCAGGATCATGCCGGCCGTAACCAGGCCAACACCAAGGAAGCCCGCCCATCCCAGCGGCTCGCCCAGCAGGGGCCAGGCGGCCAGCGCGGCCATTCCGGGGACCAGGGCGGTGATGGTGGTGGTGGTCGGCGCGCCGAGTGCGGTCACCGCGCGGGTGAAAAGCAACCCGGCCAGGATCGTCGCGCCCACCCCCTGATAGGCAAGCTGGTACAGAACCGCTCCGCTGCTGGCTTGGCCGATGCTGGAGGGAAGCAGGAACCACCAGACCGGCAGGTAGAGCGGCGCCGACCACAGGGCGATGGACAGGGTGGCCTGCATGGCGCCGATGCCCCAGAGGCGGATGAGCAAGGTATAGAGGGCCCAGCAGCAGGACCCTCCAAGGAACAGCAGGTCCCCACGCCAGGCGCCCGGATGCGCGCCAAGCGTATCGCTGGCCAGCAGAAGGATGCCCAAGGCGACCACGAGCAGGGAGGCGACACGGCGGCGTGTCCAGGCCTCGCCCAGGAAGGCCGCCCCCAGCGCCGCGGTCAGGAAGGGCAGCGTGCCCGGCAGCATCACCCCGCCATGCGCGGCCGGCGCCAGGGTAAAGCCGTGATAGGCCAGGATCGGAAAGCCGAAGGAGGCCGCGGCCAGGATCGGCAGCAGGCGCAGAGGCGGCAGCCGCGGCAGGCCGAGCAGTGCCAAAAGCGGCAGCGCCGCCAGGAAGGCACCGGCATAACGCAGCGCCGCGACATCCCAGGGTGTCAGCGCCTGGCTCGCCGAGAGCCGCGAGGAGAGCAGAAAACCCGCCCAGACGAAGAGCACCGCAAAGGCGCAGGCGAAGCCGATTCGTCGCTCCCGCGCCACGGCGGTTGGGGGAGGTGCTGCGGCTGACATCGCCCCCAGTCTAGGAGGCGTTCAGCCGCTTGCCCATCCGCGGGGGGTGCAAAGCTTAGCCGGGACTCCGACGCCTCGCGCCGTTCCGCAGCAAGAATTCGCGCCCGACCTTCACCCGCGGCACGCCGTCATAGGCGACGATATCGGCCGTGGCATAGGTCTCGCTCCAGGCCTCGGGGATGAAGGAGCCCGTGCCGACCACGTCGATCGGCGCCTTGGCTTCCGCCACCACGCGGCACTTGCCGACGCCGAAGCCGGAGGAGGCGACGATGCGGACCTTGGGGAAGCCGGCCTCGTCCAGCGCCTCCCGGATCCGCCAGATGGCGGCGGCGGAGACGCCGGTGCCGACCAGGTGGCGCAGCTCCGTCTCGCTGCGATAGCGGCGCACCGCCTGCGGCGCATGCCGTTCCAGCACGGCATAGGATTCGCCGGGGTCGAGCCCTTCCAGGAAGCGCCCGCCATGGGTGTCGAGGCGCACCGCCATGCGCCCGGCCGCGGCCAGTTCCGGAAAGCGCCGGCAGACGGCCAGGCTGTCCGTCACCTCCCGGCCGAAGTAGTCGACCAGGACCGTGAGGTCCTCGGCCGGGAAGGTCTCATGGAACATCTCGGCGGCGCGGACGGTGGAGCCGGCATAGCCGATCAGCGCATGCGGCATGGTGCCGCGGCCGCGCGGGGCGCCGAACCAATGCGCCGTCGCGTCATTGGCATTGCCGATGAAGCCCTTGGCCCCTTCCCGCTGCGCCGCCGCGCTGCCGATGGCGGCGGCATAGGCCATCATTTCCTGCATCTCGGCGCCGGCGCAGTGTCGCGCCTCCATGGCCAGGAAGGGCACCTGCGGCAGCTCGACGCACATCTGATAGGCATTGTGCGCGGCCACGCAGGCCGGGCCGAGCTTCTGCAGCAGGATCGTCTCCAGGTCCGCGAGCTGGGCGAAGGAGCCCGAGAGGTAGAAGATCGGGTCGCCGGCGCCGACCCAATCCCCCTCCCGGTGCATCAGCTCCACCTCGAAGCGGGTCCCTCGGCGGGCAGCCACGGCAGTAAGCCAGTCGGTGGCGAGCCGGGGCGCCGAGATCACCGGCCGCCGCAGGAAGACGGCGTAGGTGACGCGGCAATCCCCGAACTTCTCGACCACCGCGCGGGTCCGGTTGAAATAGCTGTCGGTCCAGGCCGGGATATCATCCACGGCCGGCGGCAGCGGCCGACCCGGGCTGGGCATGGCCGTCATTGTGCGGCCTTGGCGGGCAGGACCGCCCCGCCCGGGCGCCGTGCCTTCAGCTCCTCCGAAATGAGGAAGGCCAGTTCCAGCGACTGTTCGGCATTCAGCCGCGGGTCGCAGAAGGTGGCGTAGTTGGCGGCCAGGTCGGCCTCCGTCATCCGATGCGCGCCGCCCAGACACTCGGTCACGTTCTGGCCCGTCATCTCGACATGCACGCCGGCCGGGATGGTGCCTTCCGCCGCATGGCAGTCGAAGAAGCGGCGGATTTCGGACAGGATGGAATCGAAGGAGCGCGTCTTGTAGGCGCCCGCCTTCACCGTATTGCCGTGCATCGGATCACACAGCCAGACCACGTTCCGCCCGGCGCGCTTCACTGCGGCGAGCAGGCCCGGCAGCTTGGCCTCCACCTTCTCCGCCCCCATCCGGGCGATCAGGGTCAGGCGGCCCTTCTCGTTGGAGGGGTTCAGGATCTCGGTCAGCCGCACGAGTTCATCCGCCTCCATGGAGGGGCCGACCTTCATGCCGATGGGGTTGGCCACCCCGCGCATGAATTCGACATGCGCGCCATCCGGCTGCCGGGTGCGGTCGCCGATCCACAGGAAGTGGGCGGAGCAGGCGAAATGCCGGCCGGGATGGGTGGAGGGCTGGCGGGTCAGCGCCTCCTCGAAGGGCAGCAGCAGGGATTCGTGGGAGGTATAGAACTCCGTCTCCCGCACCTGCGGCAGGTCCGACATGCCGCAGGCGCCCATGAAGCGCAGCGTCTCGTCGATCCGGTGCGCAAGGCCCGCATAGCGGTCCGCCAGCGGGCTGCGCGCGGCGAAATCGAGGTTCCAGCGATGCACCTCGTGCAGGTCGGCATAGCCGCCTGTGGCGAAGGCGCGCAGCAGATTCAGGGTCGCGGCCGATTGCAGATAGGCGAATTCCATCCGCGCCGGGTCCGGCACCCGGGCCTCCGGCGTGAAATCCGGGCCATTGACGATGTCGCCGCGGTAGGAGGGCAGCGTCACGCCCTCGATCGTCTCGCTGTCGCTGCTGCGTGGCTTGGCGAATTGCCCGGCCATGCGGCCCAGCTTCACCACCGGCAAGGCCGCCCCGAAGGTCAGCACAACGGCCATCTGCAGCAGCACCCGGAAGGTGTCGCGGATGGTATTGGCATGGAATTCGGCGAAGCTCTCCGCGCAATCGCCCCCCTGGAGGACGAAGGCGTGGCCATCACCCGCACGCGCCAGCTGGGCCTTCAGCCGATCAGCCTCACCTGCAAAAACCAGGGGCGGAAATCGGCGGACCTTGTCCTCCATGGCCCGAAGCTGGGTCGGGTTGGGATAGTCCGGAACCTGCCGGATGGGCATTGCCCGCCAGCTGTCCGGGGTCCACGCGCGCGCATTCATTGTGATCGGTGCTCCACTCCTGGCTGTAACCTTAGCGCCAGGAGCCGGCTTGTGAAACTCCGGCCTATTCGGCTGCCTGCTGGCTGGGCGGCTGCACCCCCGCTTCCCGCGCCCGGGTGCGGAGGGTGACGAATTCCTCGGCGGCCGTGGGATGGATGCCGATGGTGCGGTCGAAATCGGCCTTGGTCGCCCCCATGCGGACGGCAATCCCGATGCCCTGCATGATCTCGGCCGCATCCTCCCCCAGCATATGGGCGCCCAGCACCTTGTCCGTCTTCTGGCAGACAATGAGCTTCATCAGGGTGCGACGCCCCGGCCGGCCGCTGATCGTATGGCGCATCGGGGTGAAGCGGGTGACATAGACATCGACCGGCCCGCGCGCCGCGGCCTCGGCCTCGGACAGGCCCACCGTGCCGATCGGCGGGTTGGTGAAGACCGCGGTGGGCACATCCTCGTAGGAGGCCTTGCGCGGCTTGTTGCCGAAGAGCGTATCGGCCAGGGCATGGCCGGTGGCGGTGGCCATGGGGGTCAGGTTAACCCGGTCGATCACATCGCCCAGCGCGTAGATATGCGCCTGGCTGGTGCGGTGATCCTCATCCACCACCACGGCGCCGGATGCATTGGTTGCAACGCCCGCTTCCTCCAGCCCCAGCCCGGCGGTATTCGGGCTGCGGCCGGTGCAGAAGAAGACGGCATCGGCCTCCCGCATGAAGTTGTTCGACATGGCGACCATCAGATGGCCCTCCACCCGGGTGATCCGGGTCGGCGAGACGTCGGGGTGGAGCGTGATGCCCTGCGCCTGCAGCGCCTCCACGGTCGCGGTGCGGATATCGTCGTCGAAGCCGCGCAGCGGCAGGGCGGCGCGGTACATCACATCCACCTCCGCCCCCAGGCCGCGCAGGATGCAGGCGAATTCCAGCGCGATATAGCCGGCGCCGATCACCACCACCCGCTTCGGCAGCGCCTTCAGGGTGAAGAGGTCGTCCGAGATCAGACCGAGCTCCGCGCCGGGGATGTCCAGCCGCTGCGGCGTGCCGCCGGTGGCGATCAGGATGCGCTCCGCCGTCACCCGCTTCCCGCCCACCTGCAGCGTATGGGCATCCAGGAACTTCGCGCGGGCATCGAAGGTGGTGACGCCATTGCCGGCGAGCAGCTTGCCATAGATGCCGGAAAGGCGCGCCACCTCCCGGTCCCGCGCCTCGGCCAGCCTGGCCCAGTCATGGCCCTTGACCTCGAGATCCCAGCCGAAGGCGGCGGCATCCTCCGCCCATTGGCCGTATTCCGTGGCGTTCACCATGATCTTCTTCGGCACGCAGCCGACATTGACGCAGGTGCCGCCCCAGAACCGCTCCTCCGCCACGCCCACCCGGGCGCCGTGACCGGCCGAGATGCGGGCGCAGCGCACGCCGGCGGAGCCCCCGCCGATGACGAAGAGGTCGAAGTCATAGGCCATGCTGGTCAGGTCCCGATGCCGCCGAGGGCCAGATACTTGATCTCGAGGTAATCCTCGATCCCGTATTTCGAACCCTCGCGGCCCAGCCCGCTCTGCTTCACGCCGCCGAAGGGCGCGACCTCGGTGGAGATGATGCCCTCATTGATCCCGATGATGCCGGCCTCGATCGCTTCCGCCACCCGGAAGATGCGGCCGATGTCGCGGGAGTAGAAATAGGCGGCCAGGCCGAATTCGCTGTCATTGGCCAGCGCCACCGCCTCCTCCTCCGTCTTGAAGCGGAACAGGGGGGCGACGGGGCCGAAGGTCTCCTCGCGGAAGACCATGGCGCCGGGGGGCACATCGGCCAGGATGGTCGGCTGGAAGAAATTGCCGCCCCGCTCGTGCCGCTTGCCGCCGGTGACGATGCTGGCGCCCTTGGCGGTGGCGTCGGCGATATGCTCCTCCACCTTCGCCACGGCATCGGCATTGATCAGCGGGCCCTGGGTGACGCCCGGCTCCATGCCATTGCCGACCTTCAGCGCCTCCACCGCCGCCTTCAGCTTCTGCGTGAAGGCGTCATAGACCCCGTCCTGCACCAGGATGCGGTTGGCGCAGACGCAGGTCTGGCCGGTGTTGCGGTACTTGGAGGCGATGGTGCCCTGCACCGCGGCATCCAGATCCGCATCGTCGAAGACGATGAAGGGCGCATTGCCGCCCAGCTCCATCGAGGTCTTCTTGATGGTGGGCGCGCATTGCGCCAGCAGCTTGCGGCCGACCTCGGTGGAGCCGGTGAAGGACAGCTTTCGCACCAGCGGGTTGGAGGTGAGCTCGCCGCCCGTCTCTCCGGCCGGGCCGGTGATGACGTTGCAGACGCCGGGCGGCATGCCGGCGCGTTCCGCCAGCACCGCCAGCGCCAGGGCGCTGAAGGGGGTCTGGGAGGCCGGGCGGATCACGCCCGTGCAACCGGCGGCCCAGCCCGGACCCGCCTTGCGGGTGATCATGGCGGCCGGGAAGTTCCAGGGGGTGATGGCAGCGAAGACGCCGATCGGCTCCTTGAGCACCAGGATGCGGCGGCCCTTGGCATTCTGCGGGATGGTATCGCCGTAGATGCGCTTCCCTTCCTCGGCGAACCATTCGATGAAGCTGGCCGCATAGGCGATCTCGCCCTTGGATTCCGCCAGCGGCTTGCCCTGCTCGGCCGTCATGATGGCGGCCAGGTCGTCCGTATTGGCCAGCATCAGGTCATTCAGCTTGCGCAGGATGGCGGCCCGGTCCTTGGCCAGCATCGCGCGCCAGCCGGCGAGCGCGGCATGGGCTGCCTCGATGGCGCGGCGCGTCTCCGCGGCGCCAAGGGCCGGAACCTCGCCGATCACCTCGCCGGTCGCGGGGTTGCGCACGGCGATGGTCTTGCCGCCATCCGCCTGGACCCACTTGCCGCCAATGCAATTGGCCTGGCGGAACAGGTCCGGGTCCTTCAGCGGCAGCTTGGCCGTGACGTCCAGCATGTCGGCGCTCCTTCCCTCGATACTCCCGGAAGATAGAACTTCGGCGGAGCGATGTCAGGGGCAGGCCGACCTCACTCCACCGTCACGCTCTTCGCCAGATTGCGCGGCTGGTCCACATCCGTGCCCTTCAGCACCGCGACGTGATAGGCCAGCACCTGCACGGGAATGGCGTGCAGGATGGGCGCGGCGAAGGGATGCACCGTCGGCAGCTCGATCACCCGCTCCGCGAAGCCGCGCAGCGCCTTGGCGCCCACCGCATCCGTGAAGGCCATGATCCGCCCGCCCCGCGCCGCCGCCTCCTGCAGGTTCGAGGCGGTCTTCTCGAAAAGCGGCCCGCTGGGGCACAGCGCGATGACCGGCACGGCGCTGTCGATCAGCGCGATCGGGCCATGCTTCATCTCGCCGGCCGGATAGCCCTCGGCATGGATATAGGACAGCTCCTTCAGCTTCAGCGCGCCCTCCATGGCGATCGGCATCAGGGCGCCGCGGCCGAGGAACAGGACGTCCCGCGCCTTCACAACCTCCGCTGCCATGGCGCGGATTTCCTCGTCCTTCTCCAGGATCTGCGCCGCATGGCCCGGCACTTCCGTCAGCGTCGTGGCCAGCAGGCGGGCCGTTGCCTCGTCCAGCGTGCCGCGGGCGCGCCCGAAGCCGATGGCGAGGCAGGCCAGCAGCGCCAGCTGCGCCGTGAAGGCCTTGGTGGAAGCCACGCCGATTTCCGGCCCCGCCACCGTCAGCAGCGCCCCGTCGCTTTCGCGTGCCATGCTGCTTTCGGGGACATTGACCAGCGACAGCACCTTCTGGCCGCCCTGCCGCAGCAGGCGCAGCGCCGCCATGGTGTCCGCCGTCTCACCGGACTGGGAGACGAGGATCGCCCCGCCGCCCTCGGCCAGCGGCGGCTCGCGGTAGCGCAGCTCGCTGGCCACATCGGCATCCACCGGGATGCGCGCCAGCTGCTCGATCCAGTAGCGCCCGACCTGCGCGGCCAGGAAGGCGCTTCCACAGGCCGACATGGTCAGCCGCGGCACCACGGCGGGGTCGAAGGGCAGCGGCGGCAGGGCGACGGCGCGGGTCGCGGGATCCAGGTACTGCTGCAGCGTATCGCCCAGCACCGCCGGATGCTCGTGCAGCTCCTTTTCCATGAAATGCCGGAAATTGCCCTTGCCGACCGCGGCGCCGGAGATCGCGGTCAGCCGCACCTCGCGCTGCACCGGATGATTGCCGGCGTCGAAGAATTCCGCCCCGGTATCGGAGACGACGGCCCAGTCGCCCTCCTCCAGATAGGCGATGCGCCGCGTCATCGGCGCCAGGGCCAGCGCGTCGGAGCCCACGAACATCTCCCCGTCACCGAAGCCGATGGCGAGCGGCGCGCCCTGGCGGGCCGCGATCAGCTTGCGGGGATGGCCTGCGAACATCATGGCCAGGGCGAAGGCGCCATGCACACGGCGCAGCGCGCTGGCGGCCGCCTGTTCCGGCGTGGCGCCTTGCTGCAGGTGCCAATCCACCAGACGCGCAAAAGTCTCGGTATCGGTTTCCGTCTCGAATTCCTGGCCCTTGGCTTCGAGCTCGGTACGCAGCTCGGCATGGTTCTCGATGATGCCGTTATGCACCACGCTCACGCGCGGCGTGCCGTGCGGATGCGCATTGCGCTCCACCGGCGCGCCATGGGTCGCCCAGCGCGTATGGCCGATGCCGGTGGTGCCGGAAAGCGGGCTGCGCTCCAGCACCTCGGCCAGGTTGCCGAGCTTGCCCTCCGCCCGGCGCCGATCGATATGCCCGTTCACCAGGGTGGCGACGCCTGCGCTGTCATAGCCGCGATACTCCAGGCGGCGCAGCGCCTCCAGCAGGCGCGGCGCGGCCGCCTCCCGTCCCACGACTCCGACGATGCCGCACATCAGCCCTTCACTCCCTTGCCGCGGAAGCCTCGTCCCGGCTTGTTGGCCTGGCGGCCACGCGCGATCGCCATGGCATCGTCAGGCACGTCCTCGGTCACCACGCTGCCGGCCGCAACCAGGGCCCGCGCCCCGACCCTGACTGGGGCAACCAGCGCGGTGTCGGAGCCGATGAAGGCCCCGGCACCGATCTCGGTGCGGTGCTTGTTCACACCATCATAATTGCAGGTGATGGTACCCGCCCCGATATTGGCGCCCGCCCCGATCGCGGCATCGCCCAGATAGCTGAGATGATTCGCCTTGGCGCCCTCTCCCAGCACCGTGGCCTTGAGCTCGACGAAATTGCCGACATGCGCCTGCCGCTCGATCACGGTGCCAGGCCGCAACCGGGCAAAGGGGCCGATCACGGCGCCGGCCCGTACCACGCAGCCCTCCAGATGGCTGAAGGCGCGGATCTCGACGCCGTCCTCCACCACCACCCCGGGGCCGAAGACCACATTCGGACCGATGGTGACATCCTGGCCCAGCTGCGTATCGAAGGCGAGGACCACGCTTTCCGGCTGGATCAGCGTCGCGCCGCCGACCATGGCACGCTCCCGCAGCCGGGCCTGGGCCGTCGCTTCCGCCGCCGCCAGCTCGACCCGGCTGTTGATGCCGCGCAGTTCGGCTTCCGGTGCCTCGACGGCCACGACGCGGCGCCCCGCCTGGCGCGCGAGCCCCACCACGTCGGGCAGATAATACTCGCCCTTGGCATTGTCGTTGCGGACCGCCCGCAGCCAGCCGAAGAGCTCGGTGGCGGGCGCGCAGATGACGCCGGCATTGCAAAGCCCCACCGCGCGCTCCTCCGGCGAGGCGTCGGCCCATTCGACGACACGCTCGACCTCCCCCGCCGAATTGGTCAGGACCCGGCCGTAATGGCCCGGATCCGCCGGGCGCATGGCCACCAGCGCCAGCCCGGCCCTTTCCCGCGCCGCGGCCAGACGGCGCAGCGTATCCGGCGTGATCAGCGGGTTGTCGGCGTAGAGCACCGCCACATCGCCATCGAAATCCTCGAAAAGAGGGGACGCCTGCAGGGCCGCATGCCCGGTGCCCAGGCGCTCGGCCTGCACAACCACCGGATGTGGCGCCGCGGCGCTTTCGAGTTCCGGCATATCCGGCCCCACCACCACGACCGCCCTGTCGAAGACCTCGGAAGCCGCGGCCAGGATGTGCTGCAGCATGGGGCGGGCAGCGATGGGATGCATGGCCTTGGGCAGGCGCGACCGCATGCGGGTCCCGAGGCCGGCGGCAAGGATGATGGCGGCTTTGCTCATGGCCCCCGGTAAGCCGACCCTGCCCCGCGCCGCAAGGTGGCATCGGTCACGTCGCATTGCGTCAGGTAACGTCATGGCTTGCTGCGCGGAGGCACCGGGCTTATCGGGGCCCATGCAACCGATCGCCGTCTTCGACCTCGATGGTACGCTGGTGGACAGCGCGCCGGATCTCCACGCCGCCCTGGACCGGCTCATGGCCAGCCGCAACCTCCCTGGCTTCGGGCGGGCGGAGGTGGTCGCCATGATCGGGGACGGCGCCAAGGTTCTCGTCGAACGTGCGCTGGCCGCACGCGGCGCGGCCTTCGACCAGGCCGCGCTGGACGTCTTCCTTGAGGATTACGGCCGGAATGCTGCCGTGGAGACCGCCCCCTTCGCGGGAATTCCGGAGACGCTCGACACGCTGAGGCGCGCCGGCTGGCTGCTCGCCGTCTGCACCAACAAGCCCGTGGAGCCCGCGATCACGTTGCTGCGGGCGCTCGGTCTGGCTGACCGATTCCGCACGATCGGCGGCGGCGATTCCTACCCGACACGCAAGCCGGACCCTGCGCATCTGCTCCATACCCTGCGGGATGCGGGTGGCGAGGCGAGTCGGGCGGTGATGATCGGCGACCATCACAACGACATGGCCGCCGCCCACGGTGCCGCGGTGCCCGCGATCTTTGCCGGCTGGGGCTACGGGCCGCGGAGCATGGCGGCACACGCCCCGGTTGCGGAAACACCCGCCGATCTGCCGGCCCTATTGGCGGCGCTGCGCCACCGCTGACGATTCGGCCCGGAGCAGCACCGCGGTCGCGGTCCCGAACCAGCGGCTCGGCATTTCGATCCGAACCGGGATGGGCGGCGCCCCGGCAAAGGGCGCGGCCATCCAGGCCGTGCCCTGCTGCGGCCTTGCCGCCTCGCCGCGCGGCTGGTCGCGCAGGAAGCCGGCGACCTGGCGACCCACGAAGCGGCAGCGCAGGGCCTGGCCATGCCAGGCGTCGCCCCAGGGGCGGATGATCTCCAGACCGCCACTCTGGCTGGCGAAATCGCTGCGCCGCCGTCCATCGAAGACCGGCGCCTGGCCCTCGCAGCCGCCACTGCCCGCCACCGTGCGCGACAGCAGTGCGATGGCCGACAGCGCGTCGATGGTCCCGCGGCGGGCATCGGGCGGAACCACCTCCCGCTCCTCCTCCTCCGGCGGAAGCATGGTCTGCACCACCGGGTTGCCCGCCTCCCAGCCCAGCACCACGAGACGTTCGCGGCCGCGCCAGGTGCCCTGCGCCCGGTAGCTGCTGGGCCTGGCCTCGCCCGCCTGCCAGGCACCGACCACCTGGGCGACCTGCTGCCCCGGAACGATGGTGGCGGCGACGCCCCGCGTGCGCAGCTGCGTCTCCACCCGGTAGCCGGCCGCCGAGATATCGAACAGCGCCTCCAGCTGCAGCACCGTCATCCCCGCGGCGTAGACATCGTAGACGGCGCGGATGGGCTGGGCCCTGGCCCCATCGAGGGTCACGAGCAGGCCGAAAAGGGACAGGACGGCTGGGGGGACGATCTTCATGGCCCTGCATATCGGTCAGCCGAGCGCGCTTCCAAGGCTTGGCAGGGGGACCGCTTGACACACCCACCCCCCGGCATTATCCCCCGCACCCCGGGATGGGCGCGTAGCTCAGCGGTAGAGCATCGCCTTCACACGGCGGGGGTCACAGGTTCAATCCCTGTCGCGCCCACCATCCCGGCTCTTCGATGACAACGGGCGGCAGGCAGGCCAAAGGCCGAAGGGGCACGAAGCCCCTCCGGCCCCAAGGCGGTGGATGGCGTCAGTTCGCCGGCGCGGCGGGCGGCGGACCGCCGCGATCGGCGGGGCCACGATGCGGATGCTCGCCGGGGCGCGGGCCGCGATGCCGCGGACGGACCTCCTCGCGCGTCAGCGCCCCGTCGCTGTTGACGTCCCGCGCACGGAACATCGCCTCCGCGAAAGGCCGGATCTCCTCCAGCGTCACCTTGCCGTCACTGTTCACATCCAGCGCACGGAACATGCCCTGCGCGCCCTGCTCCATGCCGCGGCGCGGACCACGGCCGCCCATGCGGGCCGTGGCGAAGGCGCGCATCTCCTCCATCGAGACGCCGCCATCGCGGTCGGCATCCACTTCCTGGAAGCGCGCCTGCAGCCAGGCCCAGCCCTCATCCCGCGTCACCCTTCCGTCGTTATCGACATCGGCACGGGCGAAGGCCTCGCCGAGGGCGAAGCCGTGGCCGGCGCGCGGCGGGCCACCCGGGCCCGGACCCGGCGCGGGTTGGGCGAGAACCGGCAAGGCACCCGCGGCAAGCGTCAGGGCAGCACCGGCGAATAGGGCGATCCTCTTCGACAACATCTTCGTTCTCCACTGCCGACCGGATGCCGGCGACAGCAGGAAGATGGGCCGCGCCTGCAACAGGCGCGTGTCGAAGGCCCCCCCTCCGGGTGAGAAAGCGTAACGCGCTGTAGCGCCGCCTGTATCAGGCTCGCGGAGGCGTCCCGCCCTCACCCAGATCCCACCAGAGTCCGGCGAAGCTGGCGATACCCTCGCGCGCCGCTGAAATCAGCAGGTGCTCATCCGGCCCATGCTGCTTGCAGCCATTGTAGCTGTGCGGGATCCAGACCAGCGGCACGCCCAGATGGTCGACAAAGACGTCGCCCGGCAGGCCGCCGGAACTGCTGGGGATGATCTGGACCGCCTTGTTCAGCGTGCGCGCGACCGAAGCCTGCGCCCAGCCGACCCAGGGATGATCGGGCGCGGTGCGGCTGGCGGGCATACGGATGAAGGCCTTCTCGATCCGCACATCCTGGAAATGGTGCGCATCCAGATGCGCGCGCAGCGCGGACTCGAAAGTGTCGGGATCGGCGTCCACGGTGTAGCGGATCTGACAATGCGCGCGGGCATCCGGCGCCACGGCATTCACCGGATTCTCCGGCCGGCCCGAGACCATCGCCAGGACGATGAAGCTGTTCCAGCCATAGATCTTCTCGGCCGAGGTCAGCCCCGGCTCCCCCCAGCCGGCGTCGATTGTCGCGGCCCCGTCGCCGCCGCCCACCGGGCAGCCTTCGAGCACGGCCTTCACACGCGGCGGCACGCCCCCCTGCGGCAGCCAGTCGCGCACCAGGATCTTGCCGTCGCGGTCCATGATGGTGGCCAGCGCATGCGCCAGGCGGATCGCCGGATCCGTCGTCAGACCGCCCCAATGGCCCGAATGCACGCCGCCCTCGCGCAGCTTGACCACGAGGTCGAAGTGGAAGGTGCCGCGGGTGCCGGTGGCAATCGTCGGCACCTCCGGCTCCACGCGCGGACCGTCCGAGGCAATCAGCGCATCCGCGGCGAGCTCGGCCGCATGCGCCGCCACGAATTCGCGCAGGCCGCGGGATCCGCGCTCCTCCGCCATCTCGATCACCAGCTTGACATTGGCGCCGAGCTTGCCGCCGCGCTCGGCCAGCACGGCCTCCAGCGCCGCCAGGTTGATGGCGTGCTGCCCCTTGTTGTCGGCGGTGCCGCGGCCGTACCAGCGACCATCCTCCGCACTGACCTTCCAGGGGGAAAGCCCCGCGCGCCACTGGTCCTCGAGGCCGCGCACCGTGTCGCCATGCCCGTAGAGCAGCACGGTGGGCTTCGCCGGATCCTCGATGCGCATGGCCGTCAGGATGGGCCCGAAACCCTCCAGCGGGTTCGGCGAGATGGTGATCGCGAAGCCCAGCCGCTCCAGCCAGGGCTGCATCGCCTGCGTGAGATAGGTGGACAAGGCCGGTGCGGCGGCTTCCTCCTGCGACGTCGAAGGGACTGCCACGAGATCGGTCAGCAGTCGCTCGAACCCGCCGCCGTCGAAGAACTCCAATGCGCGCCCGACAGCGCCCTCCCGCGTTCCCATAAGCCTCACGATCCTGCTTCACTGAAGGGCGGCAAGATGGCGCAGGGTTACGCCCCTGTCCAACCGGGGGCGGAGGCAGCGGCCTGGAGGGGCTACCGGGTCGCCGCCGGCGCGCTGCCCGCATTGCCCGAGCCAGGAAGCCCTCCCCCCAGCACCGCGGCCGCCGCGGCGGTCGCCACCGGCAGCAGAAGCGGCATGGCCGCCGCCAGGCCGGTTCCCAGTCCCGCACCGGCGGCAGCCGCGGGCGGCAGGGCGAGAAGCGGCGCGGAAGGCAAAGGCGTGGCCAGGACCGGCACGGCGCCCAGCGACTGCGGCGGTGCGCCCTGCCCCATCATGCGCGGCGGAACAGCCACCGCCGCATCTCCCCCCACGACGAGGCTCTGCAGGGGCTGCGGCCGCGCGTCGGCGGCGACCAGCAGAAGGGCGGCGGGAAGCAGGATGCGCGACAGCATGGGATCATCCTATCCGCAACGAAGGCCCGGCGTCCCGCGCATTTCTGCGGCCTGCATCAGCGGCCCAGCAGCTGCCGCGCGATGATGACCCGCATGATCTCGTTCGTACCCTCAAGGATTCTGTGGACGCGCAGGTCGCGGACGATTTTCTCGACGCCGTATTCCGCCAGGTAGCCATAGCCGCCCAGCAGCTGCAGCGCCTCATCCGCCACGCGCGAGCCGGTATCCGTCGCGAAGCGCTTGGCCATGGCGCAGAAGGCGGTGGCATCGGCAGCGCCGGAATCCAGCTTGGCGCAGGCGCGCCAGAGCAGGGTGCGCGCCGCCTCCAGCTCCGTCGCCATGTCGGCCAGGCGGAACTGCGTCGCCTGGAAATCGACGATGGCCTTGCCGAAGGCGCGCCGTTCGCGGACATAGGCGATCGCGGTATCGAGTGCGGCCTGCGCGCCACCCAGGCTGCAGGTACCGATATTGAGGCGGCCGCCATCCAGCCCGCTCATCGCGATCCGGAAGCCATCCCCCTCAGCCCCGAGCAGCGCCTCCGCCGGCACCCTCGCCCCGGTGAAGATCACCTGACGGGTCGGCTGCGCGTTCCAGCCCATCTTCCTTTCGTTCGGCCCGAAGCTCAGCCCCTCGGCCGCCTTCGGCACCAGCATGGCGGAAACGCCGCCCGCGCCCGGGCCACCGGTGCGCACCATGGTGAGGTAGAGGTCGGAGACACCTGCCCCGCTGATGAACTGCTTGGTGCCGTCCAGCACATAGCCCGCATTGTCCCGCGTCGCGCGCGTGGCCAGCGCCGCGGCATCGCTGCCGGCCGCAGGCTCCGTCAGGCAGTAGCTGGCGATGGCCTCCATCGGGATGAGCCGTGGCAGCCATTGGCTCCGTTGCTTCGGCGTGCCGTAGCGGTCCACCATCCAGGCGACCATGTTGTGGATCGACAGGAAGGCGGAGATCGTCGGGCACCCGGTTGCCAGCGCCTCGAAGACCACGGCCGCGTCGAGGCGCGTCAGCCCCGCGCCACCGCTCTCCTCCCGCACATAGAGCGCGGCCATGCCGAGGCCAGCGGCCTCGCGCAGCACATCGACCGGAAAATGTCGGCGCTCATCCCAGTCCCGCGCATTGGGCGCCAGACGTTCCCGCGCGAAGGCCAAGGCCGTCTCGCGCAGCGCAAGCGTCGCTTCGGGCAACTCGAAGCCTGCCGGATCCTCGGGCATCTGACGTCCTCCCGCGGCGACTATAGGCGCGCCGCGATCTCCTGCCAGCGCTGCCGGACAGCCGCCAGGTTCCGGGCCTTGATCGGGCCGAAGCCCTTGATGCCGGCGGCCGCTTCCGCCCAGACGCAGATGTTCTCGTGGTTTTCCGCCGCAAGCCGCGGCAGGAAGCCTTCAATTGCGCCGCGGTAGTCCTCGATCAGGCTGCGCTCCATGCGCCGCTCCTCGGTCCGGCCGAAGGGATCGAAGGGGGTGTAGCGCAGCACCTTGCCGTGGCGCAGCAGGCCCATGGCGCGCAGCATCCAGGGCCCGAACCGGCGCTTGCGCGGCAGGCCGGTATTCGGATCGTTTGCCGAAAGCAGCGGCGGCGCGAGGTTCATCTCGACCCGCGGCTGGCCCGCGAAGCTGGCGGACAGGCTCTCACGCCATTCGGGCAGGCTGTGCAGGCGCGCCACCTCGTATTCGTCCTTGAAGGCCATCAGGCGATACAGCTGCGTGGCGACGGCCCGGCCAAGGCGCTGGGAGCCGGGCGCTGCCGCCTGCTCGGCCGCCCGGACCTTCGCGACGAAATCCCGGTAACGCTCGGCATAGGCCGCATTCTGGTAGGCGGTGAGATCCGCCGCGCAGCGCGCCACCAGGGCCTCCAGCCCTTCCACCTGGCGTGGCGCGGCCTGGCGCCCCTCCGCGGCGGCCTGGCGGCCAAGCGCGAAGGCGGCCAGGTTCCGCTCCACCTGGGCGCCATTGAGCGTGATGGCCTGCCGCAGAGCCTCGGCGCTGATCGGCAGCAGGCCACGCTGGAAGGCCAGGCCCATCAGCCAGATGTTCAGGAAGATCGCATCGCCGAGTTCCGCCACGACCTCGGAAACCGCATCCACCGCCGTCAGGTCGCGGCAGACCTCGGCGAGATTTCCCAGCATGGCCTCCGGCGCGTAGCGCGTGGCGGTGTCGCGCACGAACTGCGCCGTGGGCGAGAGCTCCGCATTCACCACGGCGGCGGTCCGGCCCGGGCCCAGCATGGGTCGGGCGTTGCGTCCATGCGCCACAACCATGTCCGAGGCCAGCAGCAGATCCGCCTGCCCTGCCCCGATGCGCGGCGCCGGAATGCTGTCCTCCGTCGCACCGACCTGGCCGATGCGCAGCTGCACGAAGACGCCGCCGCCCTTCTGGGCAAAGCCGAGCGTGTCGACGGAGCGGGAGGGCCGGCCGTCCAGATGCGCAGCCATGGCCAGGATGGCGCCGAGCGCCGTGACGCCCTGCCCGCCGACCCCCGCCACCAGCACGTTCCAGGCGACCCCATCCCGCAGTTCCGGCAGCGTCGGGTCCGACAGCGTGATGTCCTTGGCTTCCAACGGCTTCGGCCGCGCCGGCTCCGCACCTAGCAGCGTGACGAAGGACGGACAGAAAGCCTCGACGCAGGAGAGATCCTGGTTGCAGGCGGATTGGTCGATGCGCCGCTTGCGGCCCCAGGGCGTGGCGATCGGCTCCACCGCAATGCAGTTGGAGACGCGCGAGCATTCGCCGCAATCCTCGCAGACGCGCGGATTGATCATCGCGCGCCGCTCGGCCTTCGCGGCCGTGCCGCGCTTGCGCTTGCGGCGGCGCTCCGTCGCACATTCCTGGTCGTAGATCAGCGCCGTGACGCCAGGGTGTTCGCGCAGGCTGCGCTGCACCGCGTCCAGCTCGCTGCGATGGTGGAAGCCGATGCCAGCCGGCAGCAGCGGGTCGCCGCGATGCCGGTCCGGATCATCCGCCACGATCTCGATCCGCTCCACACCCTCCGCGCGCAGCTGGGCCGCGATGCGGGGGACGGTGAACTCCCCCTCCACATGCTGGCCGCCGGTCATGGCAACGGCCGAGTTCACCAGCACCTTGAAGGTGATATTGGCCTTGGCCGCGACCGCGGCGCGCAGGGCCAGGCTGCCGGAATGGGCCCAGGTGCCATCGCCGATATTGGCGAAGATATGGGGCGTATCCGTGAAGGCCATCTGGCCCAGCCAGGGAACGCCCTCCCCGCCCATCTGGGTGAAGGGCAGGCTCTCGCGCTCGGGCATCTTGGTGACGAGCCAGTGGCAGCCGATGCCGGCCAGCGCCTGCGAACCCTCCGGCACGCGGGTCGAGGTGTTATGCGGGCAGCCCGGGCAGAAGAAGGGGTCGCGAACGGAAAGCGGCTCCGCGGCCAGGCCTTCGAGCTGCTGCAATTCCCGCAGCCGGGCGGCCATCGCCTCGGTCCGCAATGCCTCGGGCAGCAGGCTGGCCAGGGCCCGCAGGATCTGGCCACCGTCCAGCTCGGCCAGATCGGACAGCAGGGGCGCCCCTGCCGCATCCCGCTTGCCCAGGATGCGGGGCGGATTGGGGGTGCCATAGAGCACATCGCGCAGCTGGGTCTCCAGGAAGGCCCGCCGATCCTCGATCACCAGGATCTGCTCCAGCCCCTGGGCGAAGCCGCGGGCGCCCTCGGCATCCAGCGGCCAGGCCAGGCCGACCTTCCAGACCCGCAGGCCGTGCCGTCGCGCCATCTCCGGGTCGATCCCGCATTCCGCCAGCACCTGGCGGAGCGCGGCGAAGGCCCTTCCGCGCACGGCGATGCCGAGCCGTGCCTGCGGACTGTCCATCACGGTGCGGTCGAAGCCATTGGCGCGGGCGAAGGCGATGGCGGCCGGCAGCTTGTACTGCCGCAGCCGCCGCTCCTGCGCCAGGGCGGCATCGGGCAGGCGGATGCCGAGGCCATCCGGCGGAATCACCACGCCATCGGGCATCTGGGTCGCGTATCGGGCCATGTCGATGCGCAGCGTCTGGCTGGCATCCATCGTCTCCGCCACGCATTTCAGCCCGGCCCAGGTTCCGGCGAAGCGGGACAGGGCGATGCCCTTGAGGCCGAATTCCAGCACCTCCGCCACCTCGCCCGGATCGAGCAGGGGGATCTCCAGGTCCTGGAAGCTGAATTCGCAGCCGGAGGTGACGGTGGAGGATTTGGCGGAGGGATCATCGCCCGACAGGGCCAGCACGCCGCCGCGCGGGGCCGTGCCAGCGGAATTGGCATGGCGCAGGACATCGCCACTGCGGTCCAGCCCCGGCCCCTTGCCGTACCAGATGCCGAAGACCCCGTCATGCCGCGCACCGGCCGAGAGGCCGACCTGCTGCGTGCCCCAGACGGCCGTGGCGGCCAGATCCTCATTCAGCCCCGGCTGGAAGACGACATCCGCCGCCTTCAGCCGCTGCGCCTGACGCCCGAGCTCAAGGTCATATCCCCCCAGCGGGGAGCCCCGGTAGCCG
The DNA here is from genome assembly GCF_051860665.1 of Falsiroseomonas sp. GTDB lineage: Bacteria > Pseudomonadota > Alphaproteobacteria > Acetobacterales > Acetobacteraceae > Falsiroseomonas. Next base: position 51,581 of record NZ_JBHYDM010000006.1, on the reverse strand, counting down.
CTGATATAGCCGGCGGTGTTCCACCCCAGGGCCTGGTCGAGTTGCCTACGCAGCAGCGGCAGGCGCACCAGGGCCTGGATGCCGGTGAGGACCACCGGCTCCCCAGCCAGGTTCCACCGATCCTCGAGGCTGGCTTCAGGGCGTTGCAGGCTGCCCATGCGCACTCTCCCGCTGCAGGTTCCAGACCTTGGAAAGGATGGCCCCGTTGCACAAGGGAGCTTTTCCGAATTCTGTTGTGCAGCGCCGAAGAAACGGCAGAAACTTCCGGCATGGACGCGATCGACAAACGGATCCTCCGGGCCCTGGCCCGCAAGGGTCGACTGACCAATGCCGAGCTGGCCGAGGAGGTCGGGCTTTCAGCCTCACCCTGCTGGACGCGGGTCCGGCGGCTGGAGCAGGCGGGCGTCATCAAGGGCTACGCCGCCATCCTCGACCAGGGCGCGCTGGGCCTGCCGGACACGGTCTTCATCGAGGTGATGATGGAACGGCACGACGAGGACAGCCTGCGGCGCTTCGAGGAAGCGGTGCAGGCGATCCCGGAGGTCCTGGAATGCCACCTGGTGACCGGCGAATACGACTTCATGATCAAGGCGGCGGTTGGCGGAACGCTGGGCTACGAGCGCCTGCTGCGTGATCGCCTCTACCGGCTGCCCGGCATCCGTCACACACGCAGCAGCTTCGCGCTGCGCTGCCTGAAACAGGAAATGTCACCCGTTCCAGGCTGAGCGCTCGTTCAGTGGCGGGCGGCATCCTTCGCATCGAAATGATGCTTGACCTGAAGCAAGCCGAACAGGACGCCGAAGCCGAACAGCGCCAGGCCGAAGACGGCCAGGCTGGTCTCCTGCGCGGCGGCCGCCGCGGCGAGTCCGATCAGGGAGATGATGGCCGAGAGGGCGATGAAGTAGATCATTGCGGCAGGTCCTTCCTAGGCAGGTCGTCAAACAGGATACGGGAGGCAGCGCCGTCGAGGTCCTCGTACTGGCGCGCGCGAAGAGTCCATAGAAACAGCGCCAGCCCGAGCAGGCCAAGCAGCAGGGCAAGTGGCACCAGCAGGATCAGGGCATTCATCAGGCCTCCTCCTTCCCGGCACGCAGGGCGTTGAGGATGACGATCATGGAACTGCTCGCCATCACCACCGCCGCGATGAGTGGCGTCACGAAGCCGAAGACGGCGGCCGGAACCGCGACCACATTGTAGAGCAGGCTGAAGCCGATGTTCTGCTGCGCCAACGCCTGGGCGCGGCGGGCCACCCGGATGGCATAGGGCAAGGCGGCCAGGCCATCGCCCCGCAGCACGATATCCGACGCCGCCTGGGCGATGTCGGTGCCATTGGCCGGGCTGGCCGAGACATGGGCCATGGCCAGCGCCGCCGCATCGTTGATGCCGTCTCCGATCATCAGCGGCCTGGCACCCGCGGCGCGCAAGGCCTCGATCCGCGCCGCCTTGTCGCTCGGCGTCGCCCGGGCCTGCCAAGGGCCAATGCCGGTGGCCGTCGCCGCCGCCTCCACCGCCGAGATGGCGTCGCCGGAGAGAAGCTCCGTCTCCAGGCCGAGAGACTGCAGCGCGCCGACGACGCGGCCCGCATCATCGCGGAGGCGATCGCGGAAACGGAAGACGACCAGGTCCTGGCCCGGCTGCCGCAGATACAGGCTCATGCCCGAATCCGGTGTTTCCTCCACGCCGCAGAAGGCCGCGCTGCCCAGCCGGATCTCGCCATGGCGCAGTCCACAGCCCGGCACCTCCTCCACCTCGGCAAGTGCCGGCGCCTCGGGGCAGGCCCGGACCAGGGCCTGCGACAGGGGGTGGCGACTGGCGCGGGCCAGGGAGGCCGCAAGGCACAGCGCCGCGGGCGGCACCGAGGCATCCTCAAGAAGGTCCGGATGGCCCTCGGTCAGGGTGCCCGTCTTGTCCAGCACGGCGTGGTTGGCGCTCGCCAGCCGTTCCAGCGCGGTGGGTGAGGCCACCAGGACGCCGCGCCGGAACAGGGCGCCCACCGCAGCCACCTGCACCGCCGGCACCGCGATGGCGAGCCCGCAGGGGCAGGTCACGATGAGGGAGGCCACGGCCGGCACAAGGGCTTCCTGCCAAGTGACACCCGCCCCGAGCCACCAGCCCAGGAAGGTCGCCGCCGCCACCACATGCACGACCGGCACATAGAGGCGTGCGGCGCGATCGGCGATCGAGACGAAGCGACCGCGCCCCTGCTCCGCCCGCTCCAGCAAGCGGCCCAGCGCCGCCAGCGAGCCGTCACGCACCGCCGCGGCGACCCGCATCCGGAACGGCGCACCCATGTTCACCGAGCCGGCCGGGAGCATCTCGCCGGCCGCCATTTGGCGCGGCACGGATTCACCCGTCGTGGCGCCGAGGTCGAGGATCACATCCGCCGGCGCCGTGCCGTCCAGCCGCAGCCGATCCCCCGAGGCCACCAGCACAAGATCGCCGGCCCGAACGCTCTCGGCCGGAACGCCGCGCGTCGTGCCATCGGCGCAGATAAGCTCGACCGTGCCATCCTGCAGCGCCAGGAGTTCCGCCACGGCCTGCCGGGCGCGGCGGCGCATGCCGCGATCCAGTACGCGACCCGCGAGAAGCAGGGCCAGCAGCGCGGTGGCACCATCGAACCAAGTATAGGGGCCGTTCCGGATGGCCTCGCTGAGGCTCATCGCCGTGGTGGCAATCACGCCGAGGGAGACAGCCAGATCCATATTGGCGCGGCCTGCCCGGACCGCCTGCCAGGCGGGGCGGTAGAAGGGCATGCCGGCCACCAGCACCGTCGGCAGACCGATCAGCGCCGCCAGCCAATGCATCAACGCCCGCGTCTGTTCCCCCATGTCGCCGCCGACCCAGACGGCGACCGAGACCAGCATGACGTTCATCGAGCCGAAGGCGGCGATCCCCAGCGCACGCAGCAGCGCCTGACCTTCCGCATCCTCCGTCGCGCGCAGGCAGGCCGGCGACCAGGGCGCCACGCGGAAGCCGAGCTTGGTCACCAGCGCCGCAAGGTCCCGCGCGCGCTCCGCCGGTCCGCGCCAGACGATGGTCAGTCGGCGGGCCGAGAGGCTGGCCCGCGCGCGCAGCACATCCGGCTCGGCGGCCAGGGCCTGCTCGACCAGCCAGACACAGGCCCCGCAGGTCAGGCCGCTGACCATCAACTCCAGCCGCTGGGTGCCGTTCGGACCCGCGGAAGCGAGGGAGGTCGCATCGAAGGCTGGCGGCACCTCGGGCGGCCGCAGGCTGCCGGCCGCCGTCTCCTGCCGCCGGTAGAAGGCATCCAGCCCCAGGCCGCGAACCAGCGCATGGGCGCCGCTGCAGCCGGCGCAGCAAAAGGCCCCTTGCCCGGGAAGCAGAGCCGTACCGCAATGGGCGCAATGGGCGCGGGACACGCCGATCTGGCCCGGCTGGAAGCGGTCCCGACTGGCGGCTTCGCTGGTCACGGCGCGATCACCCGCCGACGAATATCGAAGGTCTCGCCGCCGGGCCCATGCAGCAGAAGCCGCGCCTCCCACTGACCCGGGCGCAGCGCGCCGGTGCTGGATTCGAAGTGGCCAGCCCGCGTCTCGCGAAAGGCGAGCGGCTGCTGCACGGCTTCCAGTGGCCGCTGCAGGAGTCCCTCCAGCAGGCCCTGTACGGGCAGGCCCTGCCGATCCGTGACCGAGACGGCCAGCGTTTCCCCACGCAGCGTCACCTGCGCCTGCCAGCCCAGCGCCTCCTGCCGCGCCGCCGTCTGCAGGACATGATTGTAGGCGCGGCCGCGATCATAGGACTTGCCGACCGTCACGCCGGTGAAGGTCGAAAGCGCGGCCCAGATCAGCCCCCCATTCACCACGACGACCAGCAGCATGCCGCCGACAAAGACCCAGGGAATCCAGCGGCTGCGGCGCGGGTCGACCGTCATCGCGATCTCGTTCATGGCCTTGGTCCCAGAAAGACACTGTGTGCCGAAGCGACGACCCGGCCCTGCGCGTCGCGCAACCGGAAGGTGACGTCGGTCGATTCACGGCCGGGCTGCCCGGCCGCCTGCGTGACGAGGACCCGCCACTGGGTGATTCCATCGGGCCGGGTCGTGACGCCGAAACGATTCTCGCCCATCACGGCACCCTCCTGGACCTGCATGTGGAGCGCGTGGGGCGCGCTGATCTCCAGCAGCAGCGTCGTGCTGACACGACCCTTGTCCGCGATCTTCAAGGTATAGGCGTTGCGCACGGACCCGTCCGACAGGGTGACGAAGAGGGGTGCCCGGTCCCGCAGAACCGAAAGGGTCACCGTCTCCCGCAAAACGAGCGCGCCCAGCATGGCGGCGGCCACGGCGCCGAGCATCGCGGCATAGAGGAGCGTGCGTGGCCTGATGAAGCGCGGCACGCGACGCGCCGCCATGCCAAGCGGCTGCCGCGCAGGGCCGGGCGGAACGGTCTGCACGGCCGCCGTAGAGGCGGCCAGATTCGCCAGTGTCTCGAAGGCGATCAGGCCCTTGGGACGCTCCAGCCGGCCCATGATGTCATCGCAGGCATCGATGCAGAGGCCACAGCCGATGCACTCAAGCTGCTGCCCATCGCGGATGTCGATGCCGGTGGGGCAGACATTCACACAGGCGCGGCAATCGACGCAGTCGCCGACGCCCTCCTGCTTGGCCTTGCCCCTGGGCTCGCCCCGCCAGTCGCGATAGGTCACGACCAGCGAATTCTCGTCCAGCATCGCCGCCTGGAAGCGCGGCCAGGGGCACATGTAGGTGCAGACCTGTTCCCGGGCCCAGCCGGCCAGCAGATAGGTGGTGCCGGAGAAGAGGGCGAAGAAGAAGTAGACCTCCAGCGAGGCGTGACCCGTCAGCAACTCCCGCGTCACGGTCGGGGCATCATTGAAGTACATGATCCAGGCGCCACCCGTCGCTGCCGCGATCAGCAGCCAGGCGAGGTGCGTCAGCGCCTTCTTGCGGAACTTGGCAACGGACCAGGGCGCCTTGTCCAGCCGCATCCGCTCGTTGCGGTCGCCCTGGATCTGCCGCTCGACCCACATGAAGAGGTCCGTCCAGACGGTCTGCGGGCAGGTAAATCCACACCAGACGCGACCGAACAGGCTTGTGGCAACGAACAGCCCGATGGCCCCCAGCACCAGCAGGCCCGTGAGGAAATAGACCTCCTGCGGCCAGATCTCGATGAAGAAGAAGTACAGGCGGCCGTTGGCGATATCGACCAGAACGGCCTGGTCCGCATTGCCCGGCCCACGGTCCCAGCGGAGCCAGGGCACCAGGTAGTAGGCGGCGAGGCACAGCGCCAGCACCACCCATTTCGCGCGACGGACCGTCCCGCTGACCGCCTTCGGATAGACCTTCTGGCGGTCGGCGTAGAGCGACTGCGCCGCGGGCGGCGTGGCCACCGGGGGACGCAGCTGGTCCTTGCGCTGGATGGTGCTCATGATCCTGACTTCAGACCTCGCCGTTCAGTTCTCGCCGCCGCCGAGCGCATGCACATAGACCGTCAGCATGTTGATCACGGCAGGGTCCAGTCGCCGGCCCCAGGCCGGCATCACGCCCGAGCGGCTGTAGCTGATGCTGCGGACGATAGAGGCCTTGTCGCCGCCATACAGCCAGATGCGGTCGGAGAGGCGCGGTGCGCCCACGTCGCGGTTCCCCTCGCCACGCTCGCCGTGACAGGCCACGCAATTCTCGGCGAAAAGGCCAGCGCCGCGCGCCGCCGCGGCGGCATCGGTAGAGCGCTCGCTGAGCGAGAGGACATACTCCGCCGTGTCGTTCACCTGCGGCAGCGTCAGCACGCCATCCGCCAGGAAGCGCGGCATCATGCTGGTCCGCTCCTCGTCGCTCTCGCCTGCGCGGATGCCATGCGTGATGGTGGCGCGGATCGCGTCATGCTGGCCACCCCAGATCCAGTCGTCGTCGGCCAGCGATGGAAAGCCGCCCGGCGCACCCTGCCCGCCCGCGCCATGGCAGCCGGCGCAGTTGTTGGCGAAGGCGATGCGCCCGCCGGCGATGGCGAAGCTGCGCAGCTCGGCATTTTCAGCGATCTGCTGCGGCGTCGCTTCGCGGATTCGCGCCATCATCGGCGCCATCCGGGCCTGGGCGCTGCGGACATCATCCACCACCGCCTCGCGTGCGATCCAGCCGGTCATGCCGGTCGCGCCCTGGAACGGGAAGGCCGGATAGACGACGACATAGGCGGCGGCGAAGGCGACGCAGGCGTAGAAGGTATAGAGCCACCACTTGGGCAGCGGCGTGTTCAGTTCGCGCAGCCCGTCCCATTCATGGCCGGTGGTGTCCGTGCCGGTAAGGCTGTCCTTCTCGATCTTGGTAGGCATGCTTCGGGACTCCTCAACGCCGGCGGTCGGAAACGTCTTCACGGAAGGGGATGCCCCCGGCCTGCTCGAGTTCGCGCTTGCGCGCGGGGGCGAGGACCCGAAGCAGGATTCCGATGAAGAGGACGAAGAACCAGACCACCCAGAGGGTGGAGAACAAGGGCTGCAGTGCGACGAGATCCATGGCTGTGCTCCCTCTACTGCTGCCGCACCTGGTCGGGCGTGACATCGCTGAAGCGGACGAGCGTGCCGAGCATCTGCAGATAGGCCACCAGCGCATCCATCTCCGTCACCACGGCAGGATTGCCGTCGAAGGCGCCCTGGCGCGCGCGCGGGTAGCGGGCCGCGAATGCCGCGCCATCCGCTTCGGGCCGCGCCTGCGCCTCGAGGTCCGCCCGCGCATTGGCGATCATCTCCGGCGTATAGGGCACGCCAACCGCCACCTGCGCCCGCAGGTGGGAGGCGATGTCAGTGGCATTGAGCGGGCGATCCAGGAAGGCATAGGGCGGCATCACGCTCTCCGGCACCACGGCCCGAGGGCTGCGCAGATGCGCGGCGTGCCAGTCGTCGGAATAGCGGCCACCGACCCGCGCCAGATCCGGACCCGTGCGCTTGGAGCCCCACTGGAACGGATGGTCGTAGATGCTCTCAGCCGCCAGCGAATAGGCGCCGTAGCGCTCCAGCTCGTCGCGGAAGGGCCGCACCATCTGGCTGTGGCAGAGGTAGCACCCCTCCCGCACATAGATGTTGCGCCCGGCGAGTTCGAGCGGCGTGTAGGGGCGCACGCCCTCGACCCGCTCGATGGTGCTCTCCACCGTGAACAGCGGCACGATCTGGGCGAGCCCACCGATCGACACGGTGATGAGCGTGAGCACGCCCATCAGGATCAGGTTCTTCTCGATGATGCCGTGATTGAACCAGCGCATGACAGGCGTCCTTATTCGGCAGGAGCAGGAACGGGAGCGGCGATGCCGGCCGGCGCGGTGGCCGGGATCTCATCGGCCAGTTCGTCGCTTGTCACCGTCTTCCAGAGGTTGAAGACCATGATCAGTGCGCCGCTGAGGTAGAGCACGCCGCCCATCATGCGGATGACGTAGTAGGGATGCATCGCGGCCACGCTCTCGATGAAGGCGTATTGCAGGAAGCCCAGCTCGTCATAGGCGCGCCACATGAGGCCCTGCAGGATGCCCGAGACCCACATGGCGGTGATGTAGAGCACGATGCCCAAGGTCGCGATCCAGAAGTGCCAGGAGACGAGCTTCTGGCTGTAGAGCGCCTTCTTTCCCCAGAGCTTCGGATACAGCCAGTACAGGGCGCCGAAGGTGATGAAGCCGACCCAGCCCATGGCGCCGGAGTGGACATGGCCGATGGTCCAGTCGGTGTAGTGCGACAGGGCATTGACCGCCTTGATCGACATCACCGGACCTTCGAAGGTCGACATGCCGTAGAAGCCGACGGCGGTGACGGAGAAGCGCAGGCCCGGATCGGTGCGCAGCTTGTCCCAGGCGCCCGAGAGCGTCATCAGGCCGTTGATCATGCCGCCCCAGGACGGCATCCAGAGCATGACGGAAAACACCATGCCCAGCGTCTGCGCCCAGTCGGGCAGCGCCGTGTAGTGAAGGTGGTGCGGACCGGCCCAGATATAGAGGAAGATCAGCGACCAGAAGTGCACGATCGACAGGCGATAGGAATAGACCGGTCGGTCGGCCTGCTTCGGAATGAAGTAGTACATCATCCCGAGGAAGCCCGCGGTCAGGAAGAAGCCCACCGCATTATGGCCGTACCACCACTGGATCATCGCATCCTGAACGCCGGCCGCGAGGCCGTAGCTCTTGCCGTGCCCGAGCGTGATCGGCAGCGCCAGGTTATTGACGATATGCAGCATCGCGACGGTCACGATGAAGGCGAGGTAGAACCAGTTCGCCACGTAGATGTGGGGCTCCTCGCGCCGCAGGATCGTGCCGCCGAAGGCGATCAGGTAGTGCACCCACACCACCGTCAGCCACAGGTCCACGAACCACTCGGGCTCGGCATATTCCTTGCCCTGGGTGACGCCGAAGACGTAGCCGACGGCCGCCGCGACGATGAAGAACTGGTAGCCCCAGAACAGGAACCACCCCATCGATTCGCCGCCGAACAGCCGCGCCCGGCAGGTCCGCTGCACGACATAGAGGCTGGTGCAGAGAAGGGCATTGCCGCCGAAGGCAAAGATCACGGCGGAGGTATGCACGGGCCGCAGCCGGCCGAAGGTCGTCCATTCGAGGTCGAGGTTGAGCAGCGGCCAGGCCAGCTGCGAGGCGATGACGACTCCCACCAGGAAGCCGACCACACCCCAGAAGACGGTTGCGATCGCAAAGGCCCTGATCGGCGCCTCCACATAGGGCTCGGACCGCGAAACCGCAGCCGGGTGGGCTGGATTGGCGGCGTAGCCTGCTGCAGCCATGGCAAAACTCTCCCCTCCGCACACCGTGGTCGCGAATTGGGCGGTGTGGTCGGCGCAGATGACCGCCTTGCGGCGCCTCTGTCCTTGATGCGGATCAATGGAACGGTGCGGCGGGGCCGGTTAGGGTGGCTTCCGGGATGAGATCCAGGAAAGCAGGTCAAAGCCATGGAAGATGCTGCCGCACCGATGGCCCAGCCGCGATCGCGCACCGCCCAGCAGGTCCCCCCGGACCGGCCCTGGCTGTGGTTGGCCGCGGGCTGGCAGGACTTGATGGCCATGCCGCATATCGGCTTCGTCTATGGCGGAGGAGTCGTCGCCGCAGGCTGGCTGCTCAGCGCGGTCCTGCTCAATGCGGGGATCACCTGGGCCGTGCTGCCGGCCACCGCCGGCTTCTTTCTGGTCGCCCCCCTGATCGGCGCCGGACTCTACGAGGCCAGCCGCAGGCGAGAGCGGGGGGAGGCGGTCAGCCTTGCGCTCTGCCTCCAGGGCTTCCGCCGCAATGCGCCGCAACTCGCCCTGATGGGGGTGGTGCTGCTGCTGCTGCACCTGTTCTGGATCCGCGCGGCAGGCCTGCTCTTCGCCATCTTCTTCGGCATCGGCTTTTCCCCTGCCATCGAGATGCTGCCGATGGCCATGCTCAGGTCCGGCATGCTGCTGCCCTTCCTGGTGGTCGGCACCGGCCTCGGCTTCATCCTTGCGGCCGTCGCCTTCGCCATTTCCGCCGTCTCCATCCCCATGATGATCGATCGCGACATCTCGGTGATCGAGGCGATCCTCGTCTCCATCCGGGTCACCACGCAGAACTGGCAGGCCATGGCCTTCTGGGCAGGGCTCATCGTGGTCTTCACGGCGATGGCGCTCGTGCCCTTCTTCCTTGGCCTGGCGCTCGTCCTTCCGCTGGTCGGCCACGCCACCTGGCACGCCTATCGCGACCTGGTGCGCTGATCAGAACAGCTCGAAATCGCTCGCGCTGAGCTGCCAAGGCGCCAGCCCGGCCAGGATGACGCTGCCGGACCCGAGCGGCAGGAAGGTGCCGGTGGAGATGTTCTGGACCGCGGCCAGGGCGGCGGCCGGGCTTGCGTAGCTGGCTGAGGGCACCAGCAACCGATCCTGCCCAGGGGTGAAGTCAAGCACCGTGTCCAGGCCGGCATTCAGGTCGACCTGATAGCGGTCGGCGCCGATGCTTCCTCCAAGCGTATCGTCGCCCAATCCGCCCCGAAGCGTATCCGCCCCGCCACCGCCCAGCAGCAGGTTGGGCAACGAGTTGCCGATGATCAGATTGTTCAGGCCGTTGCCGAAGCCGGACAGGGCCGCCCCGAGGAGAACCAGGCGCTCCACATTGGCCGGCAGGACATAGCCGCCGCCCGGCAGTTGCGCCCAGACTGTGTCGAGCCCGCCCGATGCTTCCTCGAACACCAGGTCGCCCCGGTTATCGATGATATAGAGGTCATCGCCGATCCCGCCGAAGAAGCGTCCGGCGAGCCGGTCACCGGCCGTCCCGTCCAGCGTATCGGCCCCCGCTCCGCCGCGAAGCAGGTCACCGGCGCCCACTCCGGCGCGCAGCAGGTCATCCCCGCTGCCACCCTGCAACTGGTCTGCGCCGGCGCCGCCATCGAGGGTATCGGCGCCAGCGCCTCCATCCAGCAGGTCGGCATCATCACCGCCGAGCAGCAGGTCGTTGCCGTCGTCTCCAAGCAGCCGGTCGCGCCCGGCGCCGCCCTCCAGCGTGTCGGCACCGGCCCCTCCGGCCAGCAGGTCATCGCCAGCCGCGCCCAATAGCTGGTCGTTGTCGTCCCCGCCGGTAAGCCGGTCATCGCCCGCCCCACCGTCCAGCCGGTCCGCCCCCACGCCACCCTGGGCCTCGTCCGCACCGTCCCCGGCGCTCATCGTATCGTTGCCGGCCTCGCCGAAGAGCCGGTCGTCCCCCGCGCCCCCGAGCAGCGAGTCGGCACCATCGCCCGCCACCAGCGAGTCGGCCCCTGCTCCTCCATCCAGCAGGTCGTTGCCCAGCGCGCCGACCAGGGTATTGCGGCCCTCATTGCCATAGAGCGAGTCGTTGCCGCTACCGCCGAAGGCCGAGATGTCGCCCGCACCGGAGCGAAGGCGAAGCCTTTCGATCTCGACGGGCATGGACTTGGACCAGCCGACGACCAGTTCGTCGATGCCGCCGCCCGCAACTTCCAACCAGCTGTCGCTCTGGCTCCGCAAAAGATAGACGTCGTCCCCCGCCCCACCGATCAGGCGATCGCCCTCCCCGCCGCCATCCAGCGTATCGGCGCCATCCCCCCCGACCAAGCGGTCGATCCCGACGCCGCCCACGAGCCAATCGTCCCCGGCATCGCCAAACAGGCTGTCGGCGCCGGCGGCACCTTCCAGAAGATCATTGCCATCCTGGCCACGCAGCGTGTCGGCGCCATCGCCGCCGCCGACGGTATCGGCCCCGGCTCCGCCCAGCAGGCTGTCAGCGCCTGCCGCACCCGCCAGAAGATCGTTGCCGTCATGACCCAGCAGCGCATCGGCGGCTGCGGTCCCGACCAGTGTGTCCGCACCCAGCGTTCCATCGAGCACCTGGAAAGGCGAGGCCGGGCCCGGCGCCAGGATGGTGATGGTCACGCCGTAGCTCGCCAGGTTGCGCCCGTCCGAGACCTCGATCAGCACCTCCCGCTGGGTGCCGCCAAGCCCAGTGAGGTCGACCCCCGGCCGCAGTCGCAGCTCGGTGCCCACCATCTCGAACCAGGCTGAATCGGGCCAGGCTACGCGGTACTCCAGCGGTCCGGCGCTGTCCGGATCAGTGGCGACCAGATTCCCGATGGGTGCGCCGACATCATTGGCCAGCACCACCCCGCCGGAGCTGAAGCGCAGATCCTGTGGCGGCGTGTCATCGACATTAACCAGCCTTATCCTGAAGACATCCGGAAGTGCCGTCCGCCCGGCCGCGGTTCTCACGGAAAGGCTCAACTGAAACTCGGGCAAGACCGCCCAGGCCTCGGCATCGAAGGCCTGCAGCGGGGTGATGGTCATAATCCGACGAGAATTGAAGGTCGCAGTGAACAGCCCGGCGTCGCGCCCGATGAGCGCGACCGAAAGAACGTCCGAGGAGAAGGTCAGATAGGCGACCCAGTCGCCGCGCTGGGCATTCTCGTAGATCGTGTCGGGTATCGTCCCGACGAACGACGCGCTCATGCTGGGGCCCATCCTGGTACCCGTGCAGAAAGCGGCCGGCATGGTTGAGATGCCGTCAACGCCCCTTCATTCAGCCCCGGTCAGGCGAAGAGCTGGACCGCCATCATGGCCAGCAGGGCCGCATTCACCAGGAACAACGCGCCACCCACCATCTGGGTCATCGGGCCGGAGCGACGGAGAAACAGGCGCCCGAGCATCCCCACCCCCAGCAGCGCGGGAATCGTTCCGAGCGTGAAGGCGAACATGGCAAGCGCGCCCGCCAGCGCGCTGCCCGCGGCGGCGGAAGCCGCGAGCGCGGCATAGAGCAGGCCGCAGGGCAGGCCCGAGAGCAGCAGCCCGAGGCCGAAGCCGTTCCAGCCCCCCGGCGCGGCCATCAATCGGCCGATCGGGCGCAGCAGCAGGTCGGGATAGCTTCCCGTAGCACCAGAGAAAGGGATGCCGCGTGGCAGCAACCGCCGACGCCATGCAAGTGGCAGCCGGCCCAGCGCCTGCCGGATCATCAGCATGGCGGCGAGAAGCAGGAGGCCGGCCAGGACCTGGCGCATGCCGGTCACCTGGCTGACGGCGCCGGCGCTGGCGCCCGCCAGGGCGCCAAGGGTGGAATACCCGACCATCCGCCCCGCATGGTAGGGCACCAGCGCCGCACCGCTAAGCCGGGCCAGGAACCCGCCCCCCCCACGCCCCGCCGCGGCCCCCGCCTGGGCGAGGACGAAGGGCGCACACATGCCGGCACAATGGGTCACGCCACCCGCCAGCCCGGCCAGCAACATGGCCACGGCAAGCGAGGCCATGGCGCCCGAGCCAAGCGCCGTAAGATCATGCAGACAGTTCGCGAGCATGCGGCACGCTAGCTGGCCCGTCGGTCCTGATCCTTGCGGCAGGTCAATCCCCCAAGCCGAATGTCAGAGGCTGGTCCGGACCGACCACAGCTCCGGGAAGAAGCGCCGATCGAGCACGGTGCGAAGATAGGATACGCCCGCGCTTCCCCCCGTGCCCTGCCGGTGGCCGATGATCCGCTCCACCGTCTTCATGTGGCGGAAGCGCCAAGTCTGGAAGGCATCCTCCAGATCCACCAGCTCCTCGGCCAGCTCATAGAGGTCGAAATGGGCGGAAGCGTCGCGATAGACGGTGGCCCAGACCGCTTCCACACCAGGATGCGGCTCATGCGCCTGACGCACGTCACGCGCCACCACCTCGCCCGGCACCGGCAGCCCACGCCGCTGCAGCAGTCGCAGCGCCTCGTCATAGAGGCTGGGCGCCTCGAAGGCGGCGCGCAGCTTGCCATGCACCTCCGGAACATGGGCATGCGGCCGCATCATGAAGGCCTCACGGCTGCCCAGGCGATATTCGATCAGGCGGTACTGCCAGGACTGGAAGCCGGAGGAGGCCCCGAGGCTTTCGCGAAAGGCCAGGTAGTCGTGCGGCGTCAGGGTGGTGAGCACGTCCCAGGCCTCCACCAGCTGGCGCTGGATGCGGCTGATGCGCGCCATGGCCTTGAAGGCCGGCGCCAGATCATCCGCGCGGATCCGGTCCATGGCCAGGTCCAGCTCATGCCCCATCAGCTTGAGCCAAAGCTCCTGGACCTGGTGGATAACGATGAACAGCATCTCGTCATGCTGGCCGCTGCGGGGATTCTGCGCCGCGAGGAGCTGGTCCAGCCCCAGATAATCCCCATAGCTCATCCGGCGACTGAAATCCGTCTCCGCGCCCTCGACCATTCGTCCATCTCCATCGCAGGATCCGGGCAATCTAGACGGCCGGCCCGGCAATGCCACATGGAAGCCTCATGCTCGACCTGCGATCCCACTTCACCTGCTTCCTGAGCGCGGAGCCGGACCGGCTGCATTTCGCGGCCCATAGCCACCATCCCTGGCCGGATGTCACGCGCGAGGCCCATCTGGCGGCCTGGGATAGCGCCGCGCGGCTGCAGGACGGCAAGTGGGAGGAGGTGCTGGGCCCGCTTCTCACGCGCTGCCAGGGGCAGGTCGCGGCCCAGCTCGGCCTGCCGGATCCGGCAACGCTCGTCTTCGCGCCCAACACGCACGACTTCATCCTGCGCATCCTCTCCGCGCTGCCGAGCCATCGCCCCCCACGGATCCTGACGACGGATGGGGAGTTTCACAGCCTGGCGCGGCAGCTGGCACGGCTCGAGGAAGAGGGGCTCGTCGCCGTCACGCGCATTGCCAGCGAGCCGGGCGCCGAGTGCCTTCCGCGCCTGGTCGAAGCGGCTGCGGCGGGCTTCGACCTGATCTGGGTCAGCGAGGTCTTCTTCGCCTCCGGCTTCGCGCTGGAGGGTCTGGAGGCCCTGGCCGAGGCCGCGCGGGAGGCCGTGCTGGTGATCGACGGCTACCACGCCTTCATGGCGCGGCCTGTGCAGCTCGGCCGCCTCGCGGAACGCGCCTTCTACACGGCGGGCGGTTACAAATACGCCATGGCGGGCGAAGGCGCCTGCTTCCTGCATTGCCCGGCCGGCTGGCTGCCGAGGCCCCGGGCCACGGGCTGGTACGCCGCCTTCGGTGCGCTGGAGCAGCCGGGCGGCGGCACCGGCTATGCCGCCGATGGGTGGCGCTTCATGGGTGCCACCTTCGATCCCTCCGGCCTTCACCGGCTGGATGCAGCGCTGCGCTGGGTGGACCAGGTCGGTCTCACCACCGCCGCCATCCAGGCCCATGCGCATGCGCTGCAGGCCCGCTTCGTCGCCGGGCTGGACGGCAGCGGCCTGTCCGCGGACCGCCTGGTGGTGCCGCTGGAGGAGCGGCGGCGCGGCAATTTCCTCACCTTCGACCTCGATGAGGCGGAGGCCTGGCAGCAGCGCCTTCACCAGGCCGGCATTGTTACCGACCGCCGCGGCCGCCGGCTGCGCTTCGGCTTCGGCATCTACCAGACGACAGAGGAGGTGGACGCGCTGCTGGCCCGCCTGAAGCGGGTCTAGGCGCGCAGCATTGGAGGGACTACGCCGCAGCCATGACAGCACTTCCTCTGGCCCTGACCATGGGCGAGCCGGCCGGAGTCGGCGCCGAGATCACGGGCAAGGCCTGGCAGGCGCTGCGGACCTCTGGTCCCGCCTTCTTCTTCCTGGGCGATCCGGACGCGCTGCAGGGGATCCCGACGCGCCCGATCGCGGCCCCGGATGAGGCGGCGGGAGTCTTCGCACAGGCGCTCCCTGTCCTGACCCAGCGCCTGCCCAGGACCCCGCGCCTGGGCCATCCGGACCCGGCCAATGCCAGCGCCGTCATCGGCTCGATCCGCGCGGCGGTCCGGCACTGCCTGGAGGGACGTGCCGCCGGGGTGGTGACCAACCCGATCCAGAAATCCGTGCTGACCGCGGCGGGGTTCCGGCATCCGGGCCATACTGAGTTCCTCGGCGAATTGGCCGGCACGGGCCACCCGCCGGTGATGCTCCTGGCCTGCCCGGGGCTGCGCGTGGTGCCGGTCACCGTCCATATGGCGCTGGCCGCCGCCGCGCGCAGCCTGACCACCGCGATGATCCTGGATCAGGGTCGCATCGTCGCCGCGGCCCTGCGCCAGGATTTCGGCATCGCGCGCCCCCGGATCGTCCTTGCCGGGCTGAACCCGCACGCCGGCGAGGCCGGCACCATGGGCCGGGAGGATATCGAGGTGGTCGCGCCCGCCGTCGCCGCCCTGCGCAGCGAGGGTATCGATGCCCGCGGGCCGCTTCCGGCGGATACGCTGTTCACGCCGCGCGCCCGGACCACCTACGACTGCGCGCTGTGCATGTATCACGACCAGGCGCTGATCCCGGTGAAGACACTGGACATGGATGGCGGGGTGAACGTGACGCTGGGACTGCGCATCGTGCGCACCAGCCCCGACCACGGCACCGCGCTGGACATTGCCGGCACCGGCCAGGCGGAGGCCGGCAGCCTGATCGCCGCCCTGCGTCTGGCCGCAGAGATCGCCGAGAGCCGTTCGAGGGGGAGCACGCCATGAATCCTTTGCTGCTGTCGATCAACGTCGACCACGTCGCCACCCTCCGCAACGCACGGGGCGGCCGCTTCCCAGACCCCGTCGCCGCGGCCCATCTCTGCCTGGCCGCGGGCGCCGAGGGCATCACGGTGCATCTGCGCGAGGACCGTCGGCACATCCGGGACAGGGATGTGGAGCGCATGAAGGCCGAGGTGCCGGCCAAGCTGAACCTGGAGATGGCGGCGACCGAGGAGATGGTGGGCATCGCCACTGCGCTCCTGCCGGAAGCGGTCTGCCTGGTGCCGGAAAAGCGCCAGGAACTGACCACGGAGGGCGGGCTCGACATTCTCCGCGCCGGTCCCGCCTTCGCCGAGATGGTCAAGCGCCTCACCGGCGCGGGCATCCGGACCTCGATCTTCATCGAAGCCGATGCACGGCAGATCGAGGCCGCAGCCCGCATTGGCGCAAACTGCGTGGAACTGCACACCGGGACCTATGCCGATGCGGAACCAGCCGCCCGACCGCCGCACCTGGCCCGACTGGCGGAGGGCGCGCGTCGGGTCGCCGAGGCAGGCTTGCTCTGCCACGCCGGGCACGGGCTCGACTTCGACTGCATCGGCGGCATTGCGGCACTGCCCGAGGTGTCCGAGGTGTCGATCGGCCATTTCCTGATCGGCCAGAGCATCTTCGAGGGCCTGCCCAGCGCCGTGCGTCGCATGCGCGACCTGATCGACGCGGCCCGCGCCGGCCGGGATTGAGGCAGGGCCTGCAATTTGCATGGCATGGTGATTGCGTCGGGAAGGAACTGGGGTTCCCACCGGTCGCGGCCAGGGGCCCGCATTGCAGGATGCGAGACCGTCATGGCGCCATCAAGGACAGCAAGGCAAACCATCCCGCTCTGGTCGCTGCGCCTTGATGGCGAAAGTGGACCGGAGGAGGCGGCGGGCCGCGGCGCCAAGGTGATCCGCCTGCCCCCGCCGCGCGCGCGCCTGCGTGGGGTCCTGACCTATCCCGCCGCCATAGGGATCCGGCCGCGCCCGCAACAGGGCCTGCCGGATCATCCTGTCCCGCTCATCGCCCTTCTGGCCGTGGCGTCGCCGACGGCGCTCGTCGGCTGCGGCATGCTTCTGTTGCAGTTCCTGGCCTGAGCCGTCAGGCGCTCACGCCCCACTTCTGGCCGAGTTCGGCGAAAAAGCCGCTGGCCAGGCGGATGGTCACCCAGGCGTTGAGGAAGTTCAGGAAGACCGGATCCTGCAGCGGCGCCATGAAGGCCATCGGGATCGGATTGCGTGGCTGGTCGGTGAAGAGCGCGACCAGGTCCGGGTATTCGCGGGTCAGGAAGGCCGCCTCGATCACCGTGGACATGGTGGCGTCCACCCGCCCGCCCAGCAGTTCCTGCCAGTCCCGCGCGGGGCTTTCGACGCGGCGCAGGGTGGCGGCCGGCAGCGCCTGCTGCACGAACTGCTCCATCGTCGTGCCGAGGTTGGTCCCCAGCGTCACGCCCCGCTGGTTCAGGGCCTCCCAATTGGCGAAGCGCGCCGCGTTGCGCCTAGTCGTCAGCGGGATGAAGCCGGTGCGCCCCCAGGGGATGGTGAAGCTGGCCGAGAGGGCCCGCGCGACCGACATCGAGGTTCCGGTGAAAACCACATCATACTGGTCGGCCTGCAGACCGCTGATCAGGGTGCGCCAGTCCGTCGCCACGAACTCCGCCCTCACCCCCATGTCGCGGGCCAGCTGCTCCGCCGCCTCGATCTGGTGGCCGCGATAGCTGCGGGTGGCGGGGTCGCGGAAGCTCATCGGGTTGAAATCGCCGGTCGTGCCGATGCGCAGGCGGCCGGCCGACTGGATCGCCTGAAGGCGCCCTGCCCCCGTCGCGGGCTGCGCCGAGACCTGGGCGGGCACCAGAAGGGCGGCGGCCGCGGCGGCGGCCGGGATATGGCGACGTTGCATCGGGTGGCTCCTGTTTCGGCAGCGGAGGTTGGTTGCGCCGGCAGATGCGCAACGTCCGGACCGGAAATCAACCGCAACGGTGCCTCTCGCCCGCCCGGGGAAAGCGTGGGAGACAGGCGCCATGCCACCACGAGCGCTTCGCCACCTGCCCCTGCCCTGGATCCTGCTGCTTCCGGTCCTGCTGGGCGGCTGCGGTGGCAATTGGGGCTGGCATGTGGTGAACCCCTCCGATCCCCGCGGCCGCGCCAATCTGGGCTTCATGATCGAAGGGCTTTGGGCGACGGTCTCGCTCTCGCTGGCCGCCATTCTCCTCTCGGTCCTGCTCGGCACCGGCGTCGCGCTGCTCGGCTTCTCCCGCTACCGGGCGCTGCGGCTGGCCAATCGGCTGTGGGTCGAGCTGTTTCGCGCCGTGCCGATCCTGGTCCTGATCCTATGGGTCTTCTACGGGCTGCCGGTCGTGATCGGCATCCGGCTCGATGTCTTCACCGCGGCCTGGCTTGCCATCGCCATCTGCGATTCGGCCTTTGAAGCCGAGATCCTGCGCGCCGGCATCCAGAGCGTCGAGCAGGGGCAGCGCGAAGGCGCCGCGGCACTCGGCCTCTCACGCTGGCAGACCATGCGGCTGGTCATCCTGCCCCAGGCGGTGCGCCGCATCCTGCCGCCCATTGCCAACCAGTTCGTCTATGTCGTGAAGATGAGCAGCCTGGCCAGCGTGATCGGCTACCAGGACCTGACGCGGCGGGCGAATGAGCTGGTGGTCTCCGTGTTTCGGCCACTCGAGATCTACACCATCCTGATCCTGGAATACCTGGTGCTCATCCTGCTGATCTCGGCCGGCACGCGCTGGCTGGAGCGTCGGCTGGGGGCCGATCAGGCGCGCCCGCGGGACGGTTGACGCCCGCCGCGCGCCCCGCCAGCGTCCCTCGCATGACCCATGCCCCATCGCTCCCGGTGATCGACCCGGATACCCTGGCCTCCTACCAGGCGATCCACGCCAGCACCCTGACGCTCGACACCCATGTCGACATTCCCTGGCCGGCCACGCCCGATCCGGCCACGCAGACCGCGCGGCGGGTGGACTATCCGAAGATGCTGGCCGGTGGGCTGAAGGGCGTCGTCTTCATCGCCTATGTCCCGCAGGGGCCGCTGACGCCGGAGGCGCATGACGCCGCCGGTGCCCGGGCGGAGGCCATGCTGCGGGCCATCGCCGCCACGGCGGGCGAGACCCCGATGCGACGCCGGCTCTGCACCACGCCCGATGCGCTGGAAGCCTGTGCGGCCGAGGGCACGCTGGCCATCCTGCTCGGGGTCGAGAATGGCTATGCCATGGGAACCGATCTCTCCCGGCTCGCCCTGTGGCGAAGCCTCGGCGCCATCTATGTGACCGTCACCCATGACGGGCACAATGCGCTGTCCGATGCCGCGCGCCCCCGGGCCGACCTGGGCGATGCGCCCACGCGGCATGGCGGCCTTTCGGCGCTGGGCCGGGATGCGATCCGGGAGATGAACCGGGTCGGCCTGATCGTCGATGTCTCCCACGTGGCCCGCAGCGGCATGCTGCAGGCGGCGGAGCTTTCGCGCACGCCGGTCGTGGCGACGCATGCCTGCTGCCGGGCGCTGCGGGACCATCCGCGCAACCTGGACGATGTCCAGCTCGATGCCCTGCGCGATGTGGGTGGGCTGATCCAGATCACGGCGATGCCGAGCTTCCTCGTCAATCCGGACGCGGATGGCACCGCCCGAGCCAGCGTCGCGGACATGGCCGATCACGTCGACTACGCGGTGCGCCGCATCGGCATCGACCATGTCGGACTTTCTTCCGATTTTGATGGCGGCGGCGGTGTGCAGGGGTGGCAGGATGCCTCGACCACCGGGCTTCTGAGCGCCGAGTTGCTGCGACGCGGATATGGGGCGCGGGAGCTCGCCCTGCTGTGGTCGGGCAATTTCCTTCGCATCTGGCGCACGACCCTCCGCCTTGCCGGCTGACCTCGACAAGCCGGCCCTCTCAGCCATCTCAATAACATTCATCAGTCCGAGACCCAGCCGCACCAGCAATGATGCCGCCTGGGCATGGTTGAATCTCAACTTCTTTGCCCGTTTGCAAGCTGGGGAACTTGCGGCAAACTCAAGCCAGCTGCGCAGGGCTTGAGACGCAGCCTGGGAACACCGCCGCGCTCATGTCGTCACCACCCCTTTTTCGCCCGCAGGCCGTCAGCGAGGCTGCGGCGCCTGATCGCTATGATGAGGCGCTTCGGGTCATGCGGCCCTGGACCTGGGCCGTCGGCGGCGCCCTGCTGGCCATGGCGGTCATCGGGCTGGTCTGGGCAGCGCTGATCGACGTCCCGGTCAAGGTGGCCGGGCGCGGCATCCTGCTGCCGCCAGGTGGCGTAGTGGACATTGTCGCGGATACCGACGGCCGGATCGAATCCCTGCTGGTGCGGCCGGGCGACCGCGTGGAGGCGGGGCGGCCGGTGGCGCAGGTCGACCAATCCGAGGTCCGGCTGCAGCTGTCCCTCGCCGAAGGCCAGGCGGCCGATGCCGCGCGGCATCGCCGCGAGCTCATGGAGTTCCATCGCCGCGAGGAAGCGGCGGCCGATGCCTTCCGCATCGCGCGCGACGCCGCGCTGACGCAGAACCTGCGGCTGCTGGAAGAACGGCTCGGCATGATGATCCAGCGGGAGGATGTCCTCCGCGGACTTTCGCAGCAGAACCTGGTGAATCGCGACCGGGCCCTGTTTGCCCGCGTCGAGGTCTTCCAGGTCCGGGAGCAGATCGCGGCCGCCCGCAACGAGCGCGAGCAGCTCGTGCTGGACCAGGCCCTCAAGCGCACGCAGCGCGAGCGCGAGACCATGGAGGCCGAGCGGCGGGCGGATGAGACGGAGCGCCAGGCGCAGGCCTTGCGGGATCGCCTGCTCCGGCTCGGCGCCGTGCTGGCCCCCTATTCCGGCACCGTGGTCGAGGCCAAGGTGAATGAGGGCCAGGTGGTCCAGCGCGGCACGGCGCTGCTGACGATCGAGCGCGATCCGAGCGATGGCCATGGCGGGACCATGGCCGTCGTCTATGTCACCGCCCAGGATGGCAAGCGGCTGGCCGAGGGGCTGCGCGTCGAAGTCTCACCCTCCTCGACCCGGCGGGAGGAGCATGGCTTCGTCTATGGGCGGGTCCTCCGCGTGGCCCATGTGCCCGCCTCTTCCGCCGGCCTTCTGCGCACCCTGCAGAACGACCAGCTGGTGCGCAGCTTCACCACAGGGCTCGGCACGCCCTTCGAGGTGGAGGTGGCGCTGGAGCGTGACCCTGCGACCCGCAGCGGCCTGCGCTGGTCGACCGGCGGCGGGCCCGACTTCGCAGTGGAATCCGGCACGCTGGCGGAGGCTGAGTTCACGGTCCGCTCCGTGCGCCTGATCGGTCTCGCCTTTCCGGCCCTGCGCGGCTGGCTGACCCGGACCGCCGACGCGGCCACGCCATGAACGCCGACACCGCGACGCCGCGGCAAGGCCGGCCCGGTGCCCGGGTGCGCACCCCCACGGTCCTGCAGATGGAGGCGGTGGAATGCGGCGCCGCGGCGCTCGGCATCGTCCTGGCCCATTACGGCCGGTGGCTGCCGCTGGAGGAACTGCGCGTGGCCTGTGGCGTTTCCCGCGACGGCAGCCGCGCCAGCCATGTGGCCGCGGCGGCACGCCAATACGGCATGGTGGTGCAGGCCTTCCGCATGGAGCCGAGCCACCTCGCCAGCATGAAGATGCCCCTGATCGCGCATTGGGGCATGAACCACTTTGTCGTCATCGAGGGGATCGGGCGCGGCCACGCCCAGATCAATGACCCGGCCAGCGGTCCGCGCCGCATCACGATCGAGGAGCTGGACCGCAACTTCACCGGCGTGGCCCTGGTGCTCGAGCCCGGACCGGATTTCCGCAAGGGCGGCAATCCGCCACGCGCACTCGGCGGCATCCTCCGCCGCCTGCGCGGCAATGAGGCAAGCTTCGGCTTCCTGTTCGGCATCAGCCTGCTGTTGATGATCCCCGCCTTGCTCGTGCCGGCCTTCTCCCAGGTCTTCGTGGACGACGTTTTGGTCGGGCGCTTCGACTCCTGGCTGGAACCCCTCCTCTGGGGCATGGCCGGCACGGCCGCGGCGATGGCTGTGATCACCTGGATGCAGCTGAACCTGCTGCTGCGGCTGGAGACACGGCTTTCGGTCGCCGGATCCGCGAATTTCCTCGAACGGCTGACCCGGCTGCCGGTCTCCTTCTTCGCCCAGCGCCATCCCGGCGATGTCACCGGCCGCGTCGTGCTGAACGACCGGATCGCCAGGCTGGTCTCCGGCGATGTCGGGCGCGGCCTGCTGGGGCTGGTCACCGCCTTCGTCTATGCCGCCGCCATGGCGCTGTATGACCTGCTGCTGACGGCGGTCGTGGTGCTGGCGGCCATCGTCAACCTGCTGGCCCTGGCCTGGCTCAGCCGCTCCCTCAGCGACGACAACCAGCGCCTGCTGTCGCGCACCCTCCGCTCCGATGGGCTGGGCAAGCAGGGCCTGCAGATGATCGAGACCTATCGCGCCGCCGGCAGCGAGAGCCTGCTGCTGGCCCAGCTGGCCGGGACCCGCGCCGGCGTCGCCAATATCACCCAGCGCCTGGCCCTGCGCCGCGGCATGCTGGAGGGGCTGCCGGCCTTCGTGGCCGTGGCGGCGGCCGCCGCCGTGCTGGTGCTGGGCGGCGCGCGCATCATGGCCGGCGAGATGACCGTCGGGCAGCTGGTCGCCTTCCAGGCGCTCACCATGGGCTTCATGGGGCCGGTGGCGCAGCTGCTGGGCGTCGCGACGCAGATGCAGGACGCCAAGGCCAATCTGACCCTGCTCGAGGACACCCTGCATCATCCGCTGGCCCCGGAATTCGCCCAAGCGCCGGCGCGGGCGGCCTCGGCCCGCTTCGCCGGCCATATCGAGTTGCGCAATGTGGTCTTCGGGCATAGCCGGCTGGAGGCGCCGCTGCTGGACGGCATTTCGCTCACCATCGAGCCGGGCCGGCGGCTCGGCATCGTGGGCGGCTCCGGCTCCGGCAAGTCGACGCTCGCCCTGCTGATCGCCGGCCTCTACCGGCCCTGGTCCGGCGAGGTGCTGATCGACGGCCGCCCGCTCGATTCGATCCCGCGCGAGGAGTTGCGGCGGGAGGTCGCGGTGGTCGACCAGCAGGGCTACCTGTTCGACGGCACGATCCGCGACAATATCGCCATGTGGGACCCGACCCTGGCCGATGAGCGTCTCGTGGAATGCGCCCAGGATGCCGCCATTCACGATGAGATCCTCGCCCGCCGCGGCGGCTATGCCGGCGTGGTGGCCGAGGAAGGCCGGAACTGGTCCGGCGGGCAGCGTGCGCGGCTGGAACTGGCACGGGCGATCGTGACGGATCCCGCCATCCTGGTGCTGGACGAGGCCACCGCCTCGCTCGACAACCGGTCCGAGGCGGTGCTGATGCGGAACCTGCGGCGGCGGGGCTGCACGATGATCGTGATCGCCCATCGCCTGGCCCTGGTGCGCGATTGCGACGAGGTGGTGGTGATGCAACGCAGCCAGATCGTGCAGCGCGGCCATCCGGATGACCTGGCGCGGATGGACGGGCCCTTCCGCACGATGCTCGCCAGCGGTTGACCATGTCCGACAACCTGCCCGCCGACCACAGCCAGGCGCCCCTTCGCGCCGAGCCGCCGCCAAGCATCGCCCTGCCAGCCCATGCGCCGCTCCGCCTGGATGATCCTGGCCAGCGCTGGCTGGTCACCGCAGGCAGCGTCGCGCTCTTCGCCACCCGCCCACCACGGGCGCCGGCCACGGAGGGTCCGCGCCGCTACATCGGCACGGTTGCCGCGGGCGGCATGCTCTGCGGCCTGGGTATCGACGATGCCGGCGCCACGCTGATCGCCATCGGGACCGCCGAAACCCAGATCGCCCCCCTCGACCTGCCCAGCCTGACCGAGGCGCCGGACGGCGAGAGCCGCCTCGCTGCGGCGACCACCGCCTGGTGCCGCGCCCTGGCCGAAGGTCTGGCCCGGCCGATGGCTCCGCGCCCGCGCACCGATGTGGCCGTCTCCGCGGCGCTCGGCACGGTGGCCACGGCGCCGGGGGTGACGATCGCGGCCCGCGGCACGCCGATCTGGGTCCGCCTGCCCCCCGGGTCCTGGCTGCTGCTCGGCCTGGAAGCCGTGGCAGGCCTGGTGCCACTGCCGGCCGAGGCCTGGCTCACCGGCAGCGGCGGCACCATCGAAGCGGTGCCCGCCACCGCCGCCATGGCGGACCCCGCCTGGCAGGCGGGGCTCGACGTCTTCAACACCGCGGGCCTGGCCGCACTGTCCTCCGCCCTCGCCCTTGATGCGGCGGATGAACTCAACCGGCTGGCCCTGCGGCGGGAGCGGGACGAGGAGGCCGGCGCCGAGCAGCGCTCGGCCTTCGCGGCCATCCTGGGCAATGCGCCGGAAGTGCAGGCGGCAGCGGATGGCGATCCGCTGATGCCGGTCTTCCGCATCGTGGCGAGCCATCTCGGCGTCCGGGCCAAGCGGCCGATCCGGGTGCGCCGGGCGGATATCGATGCGGTGCCCACGCTGGAGGAATTGGCCCGCGCCTCCGGCCTGCGCCTGCGTCCGGCGCATCTGCCGGATGGCTGGTGGGGCGACGATCACGGCCCGCTGTTCAGCAAGCTGGAGGGGGTGGGTCCGGTCGCCCTGCTGCCGCATCGCCGCGGGTATCGGCTGCACTCGGCCGCCAATCTGGCCGGCATCCGGGTGGACCAGGCCCTGGCGCAGCGGATCAGCCGCGAGGCGCTCGCCCCCCTGATCCCGCTGCCGCGCAAGCCGCTTGGCCTGATGGACCTGATCGGCAGTGGCATGCGGGGCAGTGGCGCAGATGTCTCCGCCATCTTCATCACCATGCTGATCGGCGCCGCGCTGGGCCAGGCCGTGCCGATGGCCACAGGCGTCGCCTTCTCCCTCCTCATCCCTGGCGGGCATCTGGGGGAGCTGGCGCAGCTGGGCCTGGCCCTGGTCCTGGTGGCGGCGGTCGGCTGGATGGTGAAGCTGGGCAGCGAGATTGCCCGGCAGAGGATCGAGGCGCAGGCGGGACCCGCCCTGCACGCCGCCATCTGGGACCGGGTGATGCGCCTGCCGATGGCGACGCTCAATCGCCAGACGGTGGGCGAGACATCCAGTCGTGCCATCTCCGCCATCTCGCTCGCCATGCAGCTGCGTGCCTACGGCTTCGTCATCATCAGTGCCGTGGCGACCATCCTCTCCTCCTGCGTGCTGATGGTGCTGGCGCAGCCGATGGCCGCCGCCGTCGCGATAGGCATGCTGGTGCTGCAGCTGGCTGCGGCCAATCTGGCGGGCTGGCTGCAGGCGCGTGCCTTCGCGACGGGCGAGGCGCTGTCGGGCCTGGCCGACGCCATGGTGTTCCAGATCGTCTCCGGCCTGGTGAAACTGCGCCTCGCCGGGGCGGAGGCGCGGGCGCAGACGGTCTGGGCGGGGCGCTTTGCCGAGATGCGGCGACGCCTGGCCGCGGCGCGGCAGATCAGCAACGGCTACGATGCCTTTGCCGCCGGCTTCACCGTGCTGTCGACCGCCGCGGCCTTCCTGATCATCGCCATGATGCAGCGCGTCGAAGCCGGCGAGCCGCCACCCAGCCTTTCCTCCGTGATGACCTTCATCGCGGCCTATGGGCTCATGGTCGCCTCCGGCACCCAGCTCGCGAAGACCGTATTCGCCCTGTGGTTCCTGATGCCCACCCGCAAGTTCGCGCAGCCCCTGCTGGATGCGCTGCCGGAGCCCGATACGGGCAAGGTCGATCCGGGCCGGCTGAGCGGCGCGATCGAGCTGTCCAATCTTGCCTTTCGCTATGGCCCCAGCGAGGCCTGGGTCTTCGCCGGCCTGTCGCTGCGCATCGAGGCCGGGGAATATGTGGCGATCGTCGGACGCTCCGGCGCCGGCAAGTCCACCCTCGTCCGGCTGCTGCTCGGGCTCGAGGAGCCGAGCAACGGCGCCATCTACATGGATGGCCACGACATCCGCGGCCTGGACCTCGCCGTGCTGCGCCAGCAGGTGGCCACCGTCCTGCAATCCGGTCGCGTGCCGCCGGGAAGCCTGCGCGATGCGGTGCGCGGGCTCGCCCAGGCGAGCGAGGCGGAGATCTGGAAGGCGCTGGACCAGGCGGCCCTCGCCGCGGATATCCGCGCCATGCCCATGGGGCTGGAGACGATGCTGACCGATGCCAGCCGGGTGCTCTCGGGCGGCCAGGTCCAACGCCTGCTGCTCGCCCGCGCCCTGCTGCAGAAGCCCGCCGTCCTGATCCTGGATGAGGCCACCAGCGCGCTGGACAATGTGACCCAGCGCGCCACCATGCGGGCGATCCGCACCATGCCGGCGACGCGCATCGTCATCGCGCATCGCCTGTCCACCATCCGCAACGCGGACCGGATCATCGTCCTCGACGGCGGCCGCATCGTCGAAAGCGGCAGCTTCGACCAGCTGATCCAGCGCAAGGGCGGCCTGTTCGCCCGCCAATATGCCGAGGAAGCCCGCTGGCAGGCTGCCAGCGCCACACCGCCGGCGGCCAGGACCGACTGACGCCCTTCAGGCGCCGGCGCGCGCCGCGCGAATCGCCTGCCAGACCCGCTGCGGCGTCGCCGGCATGTCGATGTGGCGGACACCGTAGAGGGAGAGCGCATCCACCACGGCGTTCATCACCGCCGGCAGGGACCCGGCGCAACCGGCCTCGCCGCAGCCCTTCGCCCCCAGCGGATTGGTCGTGGCCGGAACCGGATGGCTGACGAAGCCGATGAAGGGCATGTCCTCGGCGCGCGGCAGCGCGTAGTCGAGGTAGCTGCCGGTCTGCAGCTGCCCGTCCTCGCCGAAGGCGACGCTTTCCAGCAGGGCCTGGCCGATTCCCTGGGCGATCCCGCCATGCGCCTGGCCCGCGACGAGCATCGGATTCACGATGACGCCGAAATCGTTCACCGACATGTAGCGGTCGATGCGCACGATCCCGGTCTCCGGGTCCACCTCGACCTCGGCGACATGGCAGCCATTCGGATAGGCCTGCGGCGCCTGGTCGAAGACATGGGTGACGTCGAGCGTCGCCGGAACCCCATCCGGCAGGGCCGGCGCCTGGCGCAGCCGCTGCGCCAGCTCCATGATGCCGATGCCTCGATCGGTGCCTGCGATCTGGAAACGCCCCTGCCCGCCTTCCGGATGCGCCTCGAACTCGATATCCGCGACCGCCGCCTCCAGCACCCAGGCCGCCGCAGCCCGCCCCTTCTCGATCACCAGCTCGGACGCCCCGACGATCGCAGCCCCCGAGGCCATCAGCGATTTCGAGCCGCCGGTGCCGCCGCCGGCCACCAGTTCGTCGGAATCGCCCTGCAGCAGGCGGATCTGCCGGAAGGGAATGCCGAGCGACTGGTGCAGCACCTGGGCGAAGGCGCTCCAGTGCCCCTGGCCGTAGTCCAGCGTGCCGGTGATGATGGTGACGCTGCCATCCGCCTCGAAGCGGATGCCGCCCTGCTCCCGGGTCGGCGGTGCGGTGCATTCGAGGAAGTTGCCGATACCGAGGCCGCGCAGCAATCCGCGCGCGGCGCTTTCCGCCTTCCGCGCGGCGAAGCCGCCGACATCCGCCGCCTTCAGCGCCCGCTCCATCAGCGCGGTGAAGTCGCCCCCGTCATAGGCGCTGCCGGATGCGGCGGCATAGGGCATCTCGCTCGTGCGGATATGGTTGCGGCGACGAAGCTCGACGGCGTCCAGGCCCATCTCCTGCGCCGCGACCTCGATCAGGCGCTCCATGAAATAATTGCCCTCGGGGCGGCCGGCCCCGCGATAGGCCGAGACGGGGGTGGTATTGGTGAGGTAGCTGCGCGTGACCACCTCGATCAGCGGCGTGCGGTAGTTGGACTGCACGTTCTTCCAGAAATTCGCCGTGCCCATCAGCGGCGCGACGGTGGAGAGATAGGCGCCCATATTGGCGAAGGAGGTCAGCCGCACCGCGAGGAAGCGGCCCTCCGCATCCAGCGCCAGTTCCGCATCCACCTCATGGTCCCGGCCATGCTGGTCCGAGAGGAAGCTGCCGGTGCGCTCATCGGTCCATTTCACCGGGCGGCCCAGCTGCTTCGCGGCATGCAGCAGGCAGGCGTATTCGGGATAGGCATTCGCCTTCATGCCGAAGCTGCCGCCGACATTGCCGGTGAGGATGCGGACCTGCTCCACCGGCACCTTCAGCACATCCTGGGCCATCTGCGCGCGCAGCCCGAAGACGCCCTGGCAGCCCACCCGCAGCACGTAGCGCCCCTCCTCGAAGGAGCCGATCGCACTGCGCGGCTCCATGGCGCAGACCACGATGCGGTTGTTGCGGATGGACAGGCGCGTGACATGCGCCGCCGCCTCGAAGGCCGCGGCGACCTTGGCGCCGTCGCCCTGCTGGAAGTCCAGCACCAGGTTGCCCGGGATCTCGTCGTAGAGCTGCGGCGCGCCGGGCTCGGCGGCGGCCGAGGCCTGGGTGACCGCGGGCAGCATGTCGATGTCGAGTTCCACCGCCTCCGCGGCGTCCTTCGCCGCGGCGCGGGTCTCGGCCACCACGAAGGCCAGCGGATCGCCCACGAAGCGGACCTTGTCGGTTGCCAGCGGCGGGCGCTGCGTGGTCCGCAGCGGCGTGCCGTCACGGTTCTTCAGCGGCATGCCGCAGGTCATCGGACCATAGCCGGCGGCGAGCAGGTCTGCACCGGTCCAGACGCCCAGAACGCCCGGCATGGCACGCGCGCCCTCCGTCCCGATGCGGTTGATGACGCCATGCGCATAGGGGCTGCGCACCATGACGCACCAGACCTGGCCCGGCAGGGCGATGTCATCCGTGTATCGCCCCTGGCCGGTCAGCAGGATCGGATCCTCCGCCCGTGGCACAGGCTGGCCAATTCCGAACTTCAGGCGCGTCGCGTCCAGCAGATGGGTATCGGGCATCAGGTCCTCACGTCAGCTTCAGCGGGAGAGAAGGAAGGGGACGGCGCCTGGGCCGCCATCAAGGCTACGCCTTGCCGGCGCCGGCGAGGACGCCGCGCTGCGTCCGCTTCAGCCAGGCCGCATAATCGGCATAGGCAGCTTCCAGCGTGAAGGCCGGCGCCCAGCCCAGTGCGGCCGCCCGCTGGATGGCCATGAGACCGCGCGGGCGCGTCTCGTTGAACGGGATATTGGCGGCCTCACCCGGGGCCGCATGCCGCCACCGGAATCCCGGCATCTCACGGACCAGCGTGTCGCAGCAGGCGGCAGCATGCGGCGACCAGTCCGTCCCCGAGGCCAGGTTGAAGACGCGCCCAGGCGGCGTCGGGCAGTCCAGCAGCGCGATCAGGCCCGCGGCCAGGTCGCGCACATAGACCCAGTCGTAGCTCGGTAGCGGAGCTGGCGGCAGCACCGCCGCGTCTCCCCGCAGGGCTGCCTGGGCGATGGCCAGATGCGGGCTCAGCGTATCGCGAAGGCCGGTGTCCCGCTCCCAGGGCCCATAGGTGGCGCCGATCCGGGCCGCCACCGCATCGAGCCCCCAGAGCCCGGCCAGGCGCAGGCCGGCACGCTCCACCGCATATTTCGTCACGCCATAGAGGCTGATCGGCATGCAGGGCGTGGTCACCTCATCCAGCCAGGCATGGTCATAGGCCGATTCGCCATAGACGGCGGAGGAGGCGGGCAGCACGACGCGGCGCACCGTGCCGGCATCCCGCGCCGCGGCAAGGGTGGCGATGACGCCGTGGAGATTGACGTCCAGCACCAGCCCCGGCGAGGCCGCCTCCCGCGCTGGCCCAGCGGTGACCGCGGCGAAGGGAAAGACGCGGTCGATGCGGCGTTCCCGGAACAGCCGCGCCAGGGCCTCGGGGTCGCGGATATCGCCCGTGACCACCTCCAACCGGCCCGGCAAGCGGCCAAAAATCTCACCCGCCGGCTCCGGCAGCGCCGCTTCCTGGCCGAAGACGACCACATGCTCGCCCCGGCCGAGCAGGGCCTCGACGAGGTTGAGACCGACGAACCCGGCCCCTCCGGTGACGAGGACGGCGGTCATGGGCAACTCCCTTGCAGCGACCGGCCCGAAATGGGACCGGACCCCTGGATATCCCGAGCCACCGGCCGCAGAAAGCCGGCATGAACGAAGTGCTGGACACCCCGAAGCCGCCCCGCCACCCGGTCACCGTGATCGGTGCCGGCCCCGCCGGGCTTATGGCGGCGGAGGTGCTGGCCACGGCGGGCCTCGCGGTGACGGTGCACGACCAGATGCCCTCGGTCGGCCGGAAATTCCTGATGGCCGGGCGCGGTGGTCTGAACCTGACGCATGCCGAGCCGCTTGACCGGCTGCTGACGCGCTATCGGCCCGCGGCGGCGCCGCTGATCGAGTCGGTGCGCAGCTTTCCACCCGCCGCCCTGATCGCCTGGTGCGAGGGGCTGGGCGTGCCGACCTTCGCGGGCAGCAGTGCGCGCATCTTTCCGAAGAGCCTGAAATCCTCCCCGCTGCTGCGGGCCTGGCTGCAACGGCTGGCCAGCCTCGGCGTGGTGCTGCACAGCCGGAGCCGCTGGACCGGCTGGGGCCCCTCCGGCGAGCCGGTCTTCGAGGGCACGCCCGAGGCTGGGGTGCCGGCCGCCACGGTGCTGGCGCTCGGCGGCGCCTCCTGGCCTCGGCTGGGATCGGATGGCCACTGGCCGGCGCTGCTGCCCGGGATCCGCACTGTGCCCTGGGCGCCGGCGAATATGGGGTTCGATGTCGCCTGGTCCGACCACTTCAGGGACCGCCACCAGGGCACGCCGCTGAAGCGGATCGGCCTGCGCTTCGGCGAGATCACGCTGCGTGGGGAGGCGATGGTGACGCGCGCCGGCCTTGAAGGCGGTGCGCTCTATGCCCTTTCGGCCCCGCTGCGGGAGGCGATCGCGGCACAGGGCTCGGCCACCCTCCAGCTCGACCTGCGCCCGGATCTGAGCGAGGCGGTCGTGGCGGAACGGCTGGCCTCCCGCCCGCGCGCGGAGTCCCTGGCGAATGGGCTGCGCAAGGCGCTCGCTCTGTCGCCCGTGGCGATCGGCCTCGTGCAAGAGGCGCTGCGATCCGGCGCGGCCGGGGTCCCGCCTGCCCGGCTGGTGAAGGCCATGCCGCTGCAGTTGAGCGGGACCGCCGGGATCGAGCGGGCGATCTCCTCCGCCGGCGGCCTGGACTGGTCGGAGGTGGATGATCGCCTGATGCTTATTGCGCGCCCCGGCGTCTTCGCCTGCGGTGAGATGCTGGACTGGGAGGCGCCTACCGGCGGCTATCTGCTGCAGGGCTGCTTCAGCACCGGCGTCGCCGCCGCGCGCGGCGTGCTCGCCTGGTTGGCGGAGCAGGCGGGCCGTTCATAGCGGAATGGCGCCGGGGGGCTTCAGTTCCATGAGGACGAAGGAGCTTCGCGTCTCCTTCACCCCCGGCATCCGCAGCAGCGCCTTCAGGGCGAAGTCGGCATAGGCCTCGAAGTCGGCCGCGACCACATGCAGCATGTAGTCCATGCCACCGCTCATGGCATAGGCCGCGATCACCTCGCCACGGGAAGCCAGCGCCTTGTGGAAGGCGGTGGCCACCTCCTCGGCATGTGAGGAGAGTGCAACCTGGACGAAGGCCTGGATCGGCAGGCCGACCCGCGCCGGGTCCAGAACAGCGGTGTAGCGCGCAATCACCCCGGCCTCCTCCATGCGCCGGATGCGCCGCAGGCAGGGCGTGGCGGAAAGCCCGACCTGCTCCGCCAGCTGGGTGATGGCGATGCGGCCATCCTGCTGCAGCGCCCGCAGGATCCGCCGATCGAGATCATCCAGCGCAATGGTGGATTTCGCCAAGAGTACCGCTCCGCGAGGTGAAGATACGCAGCATGCCCCAGATCAGCACGCAGATTCAGCGGAAACCGCCCATGCCCATGCTCTATTCCTTGACGCCCCCGCCCAGACGAAGCGCCAGGAGAAGACCATGGACGTCCCACCAGATCGCAGCGCCTATGCCGGACGCATCTCCGAAGCCAATCCCATGGGCACGGACGGCTTCGAATTCGTCGAGTTCACGGGGCCGGATATCCCCTATCTTGAGGAGCTGTTCGGGCGGCTCGGCTTCTCCGCGGTGGCCCGCCATCGCTCCAAGGCCGTGACGCTGTGGCGCCAGGGCGACATCAATTTCCTCATCAATGCCGAGCCGGAAAGCTTTGCCCAGGCCTTCGCCCGCGTGCACGGGCCTTCCGCCTGCGCCATGGCCTTCCGGGTGGCCGATGCCGCCGAGGCCTACAAGCGCGCCATCGCCCTGGGCGCCAAGCCGGTGGCCGGCAAGGTCGGCCCCATGGAGCTGAACATCCCGGCGATCGAGGGCATCGGCGGTTCGCTGCTCTATTTCGTCGACCGCTACGGCCCGCGCGGCAATATCTACGACATCGACTTCCGATGGATCGGGGACCGCGACCCGCAGCCCAAAGGCAATGGCCTGACGGTGATCGATCACCTGACCCACAATGTGCATCGCGGGCGCATGGATGTCTGGTGGCAGTTCTACGCCAAGCTCTTCAACTTCAAGGAAATCCGCTACTTCGATATCGAAGGCAAGCTGACCGGTCTGAAGTCCCGCGCGCTGACCTCGCCCTGCGGCCAGATCCGCATCCCGATCAATGAGAGCTCGGATGACCGCAGCCAGATCGAGGAATTCCTGCGCGCCTATCACGGCGAAGGAATCCAGCATGTGGCGCTCGGCACCGGCGACATCCATGCGAGCGTGGAGGGCATGCGCGCCGCCGGCGTGGCTTTCCTGGATACGCCCGACACCTATTACGAGCTGCTGCCGGACCGCCTGCCGGGCAGCGAGGAAGGCCTGGACCGTCTGCGGCGCAACCGCATCCTGATGGACGGCGCGCCGACGCCGGAGGGTGGACGCCTTCTGCAGATCTTCACCGGCAATGTCATCGGCCCGATCTTCTTCGAGCTGATCCAGCGCCAGGGCGACCAGGGTTTCGGCGAGGGCAATTTTCGCGCGCTGTTCGAGAGCATCGAGCTGGACCAGATTCGCCGCGGTGTGCTCAAGCCGACGGCGGCCTGAGCGGCCGGGACAGGTCCTCGAGCAGCGCCTGGCTCCGCGCCAGCCGCGCCTGGCGCAGACGGCGCTGACGGGACGCGATCTCCTCCGCCACGACCTGCTCGGCCCGCGATGCCTCGGCAACGGCATCGCGGCGCGGTTCGATCGCCGCGCGCGTCACCTCATGCAGCGCCGCAGTCTGCGCGGCCGCGGCCTGGGCAGCCGGCAGCCAGGCGGCATAATCGGCCGCACGCGCGCTGCCAGCTTCGGTTGCCCGCGCCTGCGCCACCTGGCGGCAGGCTTCGGCCGCCCTCGCTTCCGCAGCCAGGGCGTCGCCCAGGCTGCGGCGGGCGGCCTCCAGCTCGATTCGCCGCAGCAGGCGAAGGGCGCGCAGGGGGTCAGGGCGCGGCATCGGCCAGCGCCTGTGCGAGCCGACTGAAGGCCTCCTCCAGTGTGGAGACCTCTCCCCGCGCCTGGTGCAGCATTTGCTCGATGCCGGGCGCCACGCGGAGGGCCGCATCGATCTCCGCATCCGTCCCGGGCCGGTAGGCGCCAAGGCGGACCAGGTCCGCCACCTCGTCCCGCAGCGCCAGGATCTTGCGCGCGCGCCGCGCGAGCTGGGCCTGTTCCGCGTTCAGGCAGCCGGGCACGGAGCGGGACAGGCTGCGCAGGATATCGATGGCCGGATAGCGCCCGCCTTCGGCGATGCGCCGGTCCAGCACCACATGCCCATCCAGGATGCCGCGCACCGCATCGGCGATCGGCTCGTCATGGTCGTCGCCCTCGACCAGCACGGTGATCAGGGCGGTGATGCTGCCGGTGCCCGGGGCGCCCGGCCCCGCCCGCTCCAGCAGTGCCGGCAATTCGCGGAAGACGCTGGGCGGATAGCCGCGCGTCGCGGGCGGCTCGCCGGCAGCCAGGCCGATCTCGCGGCAGGCCAGCGCGAAACGGGTGACCGAATCGAGCAGCAGCAGGACGCGCTGCCCCGCGTCGCGGAAGTGCTCGGCGACCGCCAGGCTTGCAAAGGCGGCTTCACGGCGGAGCGCCGCCGGAGCATCGGATGTGGCGCAGATGACCACGCTGCGCGCCAGCCCCTCCGCGCCCAGGTCATCCTCGATGAATTCACGCAGCTCGCGGCCACGCTCCCCGATCAGGCCGAGCACGACCGTGTCGAAGGCCGCTGCGCGCGCCATGGTGGACAGCAGCGTCGACTTGCCGATGCCGGAGGCCGCGAAGAGGCCCAGTCGCTGCCCCTCGCGCATCGTGCAGAAGGCATCGACAGCCCGGACACCGACACCGATCGGGGGCCCGAGCCGCTGCCGCGTGGCGGCCGATGGAGCCAGGGCCCGCGTCATGCGCTCCACCTGTCCGCCGCGCAGCGGACCGGCTCCGTCCATCGGCCGCCCCAAGGGATCCAGCACACGGCCGCGCC
The DNA here is from genome assembly GCF_051860665.1 of Falsiroseomonas sp. Classification (GTDB taxonomy): domain Bacteria; phylum Pseudomonadota; class Alphaproteobacteria; order Acetobacterales; family Acetobacteraceae; genus Falsiroseomonas. Next base: position 17,288 of record NZ_JBHYDM010000006.1, on the reverse strand, counting down.
AATCCTCTCCCACCCTGAGGCCGGCAGCGGGCTGGACCTCGACTGGCTCGCCCGCCGAGATGCGCGCCGTGTCGCCGAAGATGACGCAGCTGGCCAAGGCCTGTCCGACACTGACCACCTCGGCGATGGTCGGCGCGGCATCGGGACCGAGGCGAAGGCGATCCCCCATGGCGGGCGGGGGCCTCAATCCGACCACATTGACCGTCATGAGGTTGGCGCCATGAACGCTCCCGCGCCGCAGGAGGGGCGGCAGCGACGCAATGGCCTTCGCCGCCGCCAGCCAGTGGTTCATTTTCATGAATCGTCTCAAAAACCTATGATTTGCTATTTTATGGTTTACGTCTTGCCGATGATGCATTTTTTCGGTGAATAAGCTCTTCACATAGCGCGCAAAGGTGGTATTCATACACGCACAAGCTGTGTGGAGGCCGCCCATGCGTGTGCTTTTGGTTGAGGATGATACAATTGTGGCGCGCGGCGTGACCCTTGCGCTGAAGGCGGCGACAATGATCGTCGACACCGCCGACACGGGCGAGGAGGCGCTCGAACTGGCGCGGCTCTACGATTACGACATCGTGGTGCTCGACCTCATGCTTCCGGACATGGAGGGCTATGAGGTGGTTCGACGGCTCCGGGCCGCGCGGCTGGAGACGCCCGTCCTCATCCTCTCCGGCCTGACCCGGCCGCAGGCCAAGGTGCGCGGCTTCGGCATGGGGGCCGACGACTACATCACGAAGCCCTTCGACCAGCAGGAACTGGTCGCCCGGATCCAGGCGATCGTCCGGCGTGCCAAGGGCTTCAGCCAGCCGACGCTCTCCGTTGGGCCGCTGACGCTGAACCTGGGCTCGCGGGAAGTGCTGGTGGACGGGCGGGCGGTGCATCTGACCGGCAAGGAATATGCCGTCCTGGAGCTGCTCACGCTGCGCAAGGGCATCGTGCTGACCAAGGAGGCCTTCCTGAACCACCTCTACGGCGGCATGGACGAGCCCGAGGTCAAGATCATCGACGTCTTCATCTGCAAGCTGCGCAAGAAGCTCGCCAATGCCGGGGCCGCCGAGCTGATCGGCACCGTCTGGGGCCGTGGCTATGTCCTGCGTGAGCCGAATGGCGCCATCCGCCTGCCATCGGGCAGCGACGGCCGCGGCGGACCAGCAACCGCCGCGGCCTGATCGCAGAAGGTAACGCCGGCCTTCAAGAGGGCGGAGGCAGGCTCGGCGACCTATCTGGCCAGCCGGCAGGCCTGCCGTCGATTGGCACCTGCAGCTTAAGGTGAGGCCTATCTAGGCTGCCGCCTTCTGCGAGGAGGCCCCGTAGGCCCCCCGCTCGCCGGGCACCGGGACAAGGCGGTCCGTCAGGCCGAGCACCGTTTCCGCGCCCCCCAGATAGAGCACTCCATCCGGCGACAGCCGCCGGGCGAGCGCCTCCAGCACCCGGGTCTTTGTCGGCGCGTCGAAGTAGATCAGCACGTTCCGGCAGAAGATCGCGTCGAAGCGGCCGAGCGTCGAAAGGTCGTTCAGCAGATTGCGTTCCTCGAACCGCACCATGGACAGCAGTTCCTGCGAGATCCGCCATTTGGCGCCATCCTGCTTGAAGTGCTTGACCAGCGACCGGATCGGCAGACCCCGCTGAACCTCGAACTGCGTGAAGACACCCTGCTTGGCGCGCTGCAGGATCTCGGCGGAGATATCCGTCGCCAGGATCTCGACCTTGCAGTCATTCCGCCCGGCCAAGGCATCCGCGATCAGCATCGCGATCGAGAATGGCTCCTGGCCCGTGGAGCAGGCAGCCGACCAGATCCGCAGCGGCGCGCCCGGCGCACGGCCCGCGATCAGGCGGGGCAGGATCTTCGCCAGATGCTCGAAGGGCTTGCCGTCGCGGAAGAAGGACGATTCGTGCGTCGTCAGCGACTCAACCACGGCGCGCTCAAGCGCCTCATCCGGCCGCTGGCGCAGCTTCTGTCCCAGCGCGGACAGCGAAGCCAGGCCGAAGCGGGTCAGGATGGGCCCCAGGCGCGTTTCGAGCAGATAGGCCTTGTCCGCGGTCAGCACAATGCCGGAGCGGCGCCGGACAACTCCGGCGATTTCAGCGAATTCTTCGTTCGTCATGTCCGCTTTCCGTCTGCACCAGCCACAAGGATGCGGCCTGCGATGTCCTCGACACTGAGAATGGCCGTCGCAATTCCGGCCTTCGCGACCGCTCCGGGCATTCCCCAGACGACCGAACTCGCTTCATCCTGTGCCAGCACCGAACCTCCCGCTCCGGCCACGGCGCGGCAGCCGGCCAGGCCGTCGCTGCCCATGCCCGTCAGGATGGCCACCAGAAGGCGGCCCTGGCAGGCTGCAACCAGGCTGCGCAGCATCGGGTCGACCGCCGGGCGACAGAAATTCTCGGGCGGTCCGTCGCCGAGCTGGGCGACCAGCCCCCCCGCCACATCCTTCACCAGCAGGTGCTTGTCGCCGGGCGCCAGGTACAGGCGGCCAGGCAGCAGCTTGTCGCCCTCCTTCGCCTCGCTGCAGGGAAGCGTCCCGATGCGGTTCAGGTGATCTGCCAGCAGGGTCGTGAAGCCTGCCGGCATGTGCTGCACCACGATGACGGGCGCGGCCAAGGGTCGGTCCAGCCGTGCGACCAGCGCGGCAAGCGCCTGCGGGCCGCCGGTCGAGGAGCCTATCGCGATCGCCCGCGGGCGTGCCGCGGGACCAAGCGACCGCTCCGCCATCATCGGCCTGGTCTGCGCCATCGGCGCCGGCATGGGCCTGGCGGCCACCGGGACCGCCGGTCGGCGCATCCGCGCCCAGCCCTTGACCTTCGCCACCAGCTCGGCCTGGAACTGGCCGCCGCTCATCCCGCCCGCGGCGGCCGATGGCTTCGGCACATAGTCGACCGCGCCAGCCCGCAGCGCGGCCATGGTGGCGGCAGCGCCCCGCTGGCTCAGGGCGCTGGCGACGATGATGGCCGTCTCAGGCGCGGCCTTGAGCAGCAGCGGAAGGGCGGTCATGCCGTCCATCCGAGGCATTTCGAGATCCAGCAGCACCACCTGCGGCCGCTCGGCAACCGGCATCGCTGTCAGCTGCGCGAGAGCATCACCGCCATCGGTCGCCTTGGCGACGACCTTGATGCCCGGATCGGTCGCCAGCATGCGTGACATGACCGCGCGTGCGGCCGCACTGTCGTCGCACAGCAGGACCCGGACCGGCCCAGGGGCGATCACGCCGCGGCAGCCTGCAGCAAGCCGATCTGCTCCAGCTTGCTGCCCAGGATCTCGGCGTCGAAGGGCTTCATGACATATTCCTGCGCGCCCGCCTCCAGCGCCTCCATGATCTTCTCGAAGGCGATTTCGGTGGTGCAAAGGATGATCACGGGCTTGTCGGGACCGAACTCGGCGCGCGCGGCGCGGAGGAAGGTCACGCCGTCCATCACCGGCATGTTCCAGTCGAGCAGCACCAGTTCCGGCAGCAGCTCGCGGCAGGCGGTCAGCGCCTCGCTGCCGTCCCCCGCCTCGCGCACCGTGAAGCCGAAGCCTTCCATGAAGCGCCTGGCCGCCTTGCGGACCACGCGGCTGTCATCGACCACAAGGCATTGGCGGACCACGCCCTCGGTCGCGCTCATCGGCCACCGCCGATCGCGAGCACCCGCTCGACATCGAGGACGATGAGCAATTGCCCGTCGCGTCGGTGGACGCCCTTCGAGACCTCTCTCCAGACCGCATCCAGCGTCGGCGGATTGGCCGCCGAGTCATCCTGGCGCAGCGGCACCACCTCGCCCACCGCATCCGCCAGCATGCTGTAGAGCTCGCCGGCCATCTCGACCACGATGCTCATGGGCTGCGCGTCGGCGGCGCGGGGCGGCAGGCCAAGGCGCCGCCGGAGATCGACCGCCGTGACAATCCGTCCGCGCAGGTTCAGGCTGCCCGCCACCTCCGGCGGCGCCAGGGGGATCCGGGTGATGACCTGCGGTCCGAGCACGTCACGGACCACAAGGACGGGAACGCCGCAGGATTGGCCGGCCACCGTCAAGGTGAGGTAGAGATCGGCATCGGTGACCGCCGACTGTGTCGTTTGCGTACGCAAGACCAGATCCTCCGCTTCAGGCCGCGACAGGCACGGCGAGACACTCACTGAGGCTCGCCAGCAGTGCTTCACGGTCATATTTGCCGACATAGTCGGTGAACCCCGCGGCCCGGCCGCGCGCCACGGCTGCGGGTTCGACGCGGCCGGTCAGCGCGACCATCGGCAGGTCCTGCCAGGGGCCGCCACTGCGGACGTCGCGGGCGAATTCGTAGCCATCCATCTCCGGCATCTCGATGTCGGACACGATCGCGTCGAACATGTCGCCGCGCTCACGCAGCCGAAGCGCCTGTGCCGGACCCTCCACCGCGACCACCTCGTAGCCATCGGCGGCCAGCGCCGGGACCACGAGCTCGCGGAAGAAGGCGCTATCCTCGACCACCAGCAGGCGGCGGCTAAGGGGCGTGGAGGTTGCGGGGCGGAACCAGTCGCCGCCGGCCTGGCCGAGCCACCAGGCGGTATCGATCACGTCGGTCACCTTGCCGGCGACGACGGCGGAACCGAGGAAGCCCGGGCGACCCTGGCCGGCCTGTACGCTCAGCGCCTCGTCGACCACGTCGAGGATGGCATCGACCATGATGCCGAGGCTGCGCTCGCCTTCGCTGAACACCAGCACCGTCTGCCGCGTCCGGCCCTCCTCGGCCGGCGCGAAGCCGCCCGACATCGACAGCAGCGGCATCAGCTGGCCGCGATACTGCACCACGGGCGTGCCGCCGGAATTCTCGATCTGCTCGACCGGGATGTCGTCGAGGCGCGCGATGAGCCCGAGCGGCACGGCCTTCGGAGTTTCGTCGCCGGCCCGGAACAGCAGCAGCGACGTCTTCTCGTTGGATCGCACGGCGCTGGCCACCTTGTTGTCCGCCGACCTGACGCCGGCGCCATCGGCGACCACGCCGGTGACCCGTGCGATGCCATTGGGATCCAGGATCATGATGACGCTGCCGTCACCCAGGATCGTATTGCCGGAGAACATGCCGATGTGGCGCAGGATCGGCGCCACCGGCTTGACGACGATTTCCTCCGTGTCGAACAGGCGGTCCACGATGATGCCGAAAACATTGGCGCCGACCTGGGTGACCACGACGAAGCCGGTATCGCCACCCTCGCCCAGCGGCTGTGCAGGGCCTTCCTCCAGGCCGAGGACGCGGCCGAGCGAGACCAGCGGCAGCAGCCGGTCGCGCAGGCGCAGCACCGGCGCATCCTTGATGCGCTCGACGCGGGAGCCGGAGCCGCCGCCGACGCGAACCAGTTCCAGCACGCCGATCTGCGGGATGGCGAAGCGCTCGCCCGCCACCTCGACGATGAGGGCGGAGACGATGGCCAGCGTCAGCGGGATCTTGATGGTGAAGGCGGTTCCACGCCCCTCGACGGAGGTGACGTCGATGGTGCCGCCGATGCGCTCGACATTGGTCTTCACCACGTCCATGCCGACGCCGCGGCCGGAGACGGCGGTGACGGCGGCGGCGGTGGAGAAGCCGGCGCGGAAGATGAAGCGGTGGATCTCGGCGTCGCTCATGCCGGCGATCTCGGACTCGCTCGCCAGGCCCTGCGTCAGCGCCTTCTGGCGAATGCGATCGAGGCTGAGTCCACGGCCGTCATCGGAGATCTCGATCAGGATGTGACCGCCTTCGTGGAAGGCGTTCAGCATGATCCGGCCGGTCTCGGACTTGCCGGCGCGGCGCCGATCCTCCGGCCCTTCCAGCCCATGGTCGCCGCTGTTGCGGACCATGTGCGTCAGAGGATCCTTGATGAGCTCCAGCACCTGGCGGTCGAGCTCGGTATCGGCGCCCCGCATCTCGAGGTCGATCTTCTTGCCGAGTTCGATCGAAAGGTCGCGCACCAGGCGCGGCATCTTGGCCCAGGCATTGCCGATCGGCTGCATGCGCGTCTTCATCACCCCGTCCTGCAGGTCGGAGGTGATGTGCGAGAGCCGCTGCAGGGGCACGCTATAGGCGCCATCGCTGCGGGCGCGGGACACCTGCATGAGCTGGTTGCGCGTCAGCACCAGCTCGCTGACCAGCATCATGAGGTCCTCGAGCACGTCCACGGAGACGCGGATGCTCTGCGGCGGGGCGCGGCCGGAGCTCGCCGCCTCTTCCGCAGGCGGTGCATCGGTCGGGGGCGGTGCCGCACGGCGCTGGGGGGCGCTGGGCTTGGCAACCGGTGCCGGCGCCGGCGCTTCCGCGACCTCGGCCGTTGCCGGCTCTTCCGTAGCGACGGGTGCGGGCGCGTTGTTGAAGGCAGCCTCGGTTTCCGCAAGGGTGGAGATGCCATCGCCGCCTGCTGCCGCGTCGAGTTCTCCGATCAGCTGCGCGTCGTCGCCGGCCGGTTCGCTGCCGCCCTGCTCAAGCTTGCCGACGATCTCCTTGATCCGGTCCAGCGCGCGCAGCACCAGGCTCACGCCCGCCGGCGTGACGGTCAGGACGCCGTCACGATAGAGGCCGAGAATATTCTCCGCGGCATGCGCCACGCGCTCGAGGCGCGAGAGCCCCAGGAAGCCGCAGGTGCCCTTGATGGTGTGCACAAGCCGGAAGATCTCCGACAAGGTCGGCTTGTCGTCCGGCGATTTTTCCAGCCGCAGCAGCGCGACATCGAGTGCGACCAGTCCCTCGTGGGTCTCGGTCAGGAAGTCGGCGAGCAAGTCGTCCATTCGGGGCTCCGGCGCCTGGTCTTTTCCGGAATCTGCCCGAACAGGCCGAATATTCGGTAAACGCGCCGGCTTTCCGGCGCGCCTTCCCGATTCAGTTGCGCGTTTCCAATGTCAGCAGCAGGGGCGACGCGGCATTGCCGCCGCCCATCATCAGCTCCAGGTGAATGCCCGCCGAGGCGGCAACGCCGAGCAGAAGGGGCACAGACACGCTGCGCGCATTCAGCGCCACGGCATCGCCGGCCAGGCCCGCAGCCAGGCCTGCGGGCCAGGCGGCACCGGGACCATCCGGCCAGATCGACAGGCCGCCCTCCACGTCCCCGCCCAGCCGCACCACGCCGCCCCGCGGTAGGGCATCGACCGCCGTCCAGGATGCCAGCAGCATCGCCTGGGTGAGATGCGCCGGGAAGACGGCGTTGGGCTCCAGATCCGCCAGATCGATCACCGCCTTCCGGCCGAGCGTCAGGCCCTCGGCCATCTGGGCGATCTCCTCGACCCTGCAATCGCCGCAGCCGGCGCCGACGGCGGCGCGGTAGAAGCGGATCCGGCGGTCCATGATGCGGGCCGCGTCGCGCGCGACATCCATGGCATCGTCGCCAGGACCGTCCAGGAGGTCCAGCGCACCGGCCAATGCGCCGGCGGGTCCTCCGAGGTCGTGGCACAGTCGCGTGCAGACGGCCTGGGCCAACGCGATCTTGTCAGGCAGCATTCATTCCTCCGCAGCGCAGCAGCCAGCCACGACGGCCGGCCCAGGGGACCAGGGTTTCGAAATACCCAGCGCAGATTGCCAGAACACCAAGGGCAAGTGGCATTCAATGTTGCGGTTGCGGGACGGGCTAGCCGAGGTGGCTGGCGCCTTGGTAGGCTGCCCCCGTGTGGTCAGAACTCTCCCCTGGGATGCGCGTGCGCCATCCCCACTGCCCGGACTGGGGTATAGGGCAGGTGCAGTCCGTCGTCGGGGATCGCGTGACCGTCAATTTCGAGAACAAGGGCAAGGTCATGATCCGGGTCGACGTGATCGCCCTCATCCCCGTTGAACCGGATGCCCCTTGAGTAATATCCCCCTGGAAATGCTGGCTTTGCTTCAGGGCTGGCAGATCTACGTCGCCATTGCCGTGACCGCCCTGGCAGGGCTGATGCGCGGTTATTCTGGATTCGGAACGGCCGTTCTCCTGGCTCCGGCCTATTCGGTGCTCTGGGGACCGCGAATCGGCGTTCCCGTCATGCTGCTGATGGAACTGGTGGTTTCGCTGCAGCTGGTCCCGAAGGCCTTCGGCGAGGCCAATCGCAGGGTCATCCTGCCGATCGGCGGCGCGGCCGCCCTGGCGACCCCCCTGGGCGCCTTCATCCTCATCACCGCGGACCAGGATGTGCTGCGCCGCTTCATCGGTGGCTTCGTGCTGGTCTTCGGCCTGCTGCTGATGTCAGGCTGGCGCTACCATGGGTCGCGCCCACTGCCGCTCAACATCGCCGTGGGCACCCTGGCCGGCCTGCTGAAGGGCGCGACGGGGATGAGCGGGCCGCCGGTCATCCTCTACCTTCTCGCCGGGCCGGAAGCGGCCAGGCAACACCGGGCGAACCTGATCCTGTTCTTCGGAACGATTGCCGTCATCTCGGTCATCCCGCCGGCGCTGGGCGGACTGATGGGCTGGGCGGTCCTGGCGAAGATGCTGCTGCTGCTGCCGGTGCTGATGCTCTGCGTCCCGCTGGGCGCCAGGTTGTTCCATGTGCTGCCGGAACGCTGGTACAAGCGTGCGGCCCTGGTTTTCCTCGTCTCCACGGGCGTCATCGCCCTGCTGGTATGAGGTCCCGGGCCTCGCCGGGGGTTGCGCCTCGTGGGGGGGGCGGACCAAATGCAGCATGACTGAAGGCCTGCGGCCCCGTTGCGACGGAGCCTTTTCCTCTGGGGACATCCCGCGATGATCGACCCGTTCGGCAGAAGGGTGAGCTACCTCCGCGTCTCGGTGACCGACCGGTGTGACCTGCGCTGTGTCTATTGCATGGCCGAGGACATGACCTTCCTGCCGAAGGCCGAGGTCCTCTCGCTCGAGGAACTGGATCGGCTCTGCGGGGCATTCATCGAGCTGGGGGTGGACCGGATCCGGCTGACCGGGGGAGAGCCGCTGGTCCGGAAGAACGTCATCAGCCTGTTCCGCAGCCTGGGATCGCGGCTGGGCGAGGGCGGGTTGCGGGAGCTGACGACCACCACCAATGGCACCCAGCTGGTGCGGCTGGCCTCCGACCTGTACGCGGCCGGCGTGCGCCGCATCAATGTCAGCATGGACACGCTGGACCCGGCGACCTTCGCGGCGGTGACCCGATGGGGGCGGCTGGAGCCGACGCTGGACGGCATCTTCGCCGCCAAGGCGGCCGGCCTTGCCGTGAAGATCAATGCCGTGGCGATGAAGGGTGTGAACGAGGGAGAGTTCGACCGGATGATCGCCTGGTGCGGCGAGCATGGCTTCGACCTCTGCCTGATCGAGACCATGCCCCTGGGGGAGATCTCGGGCGACCGTAACGACCAGTACCTGCCTCTGTCCACCGTCCGTGCCCAGTTGCGGCAGAACTGGACGCTGGATGAGACGGACTATACGACAGGCGGGCCGGCACGCTATTACACGGTACGCGAGACCGGCCGGCGCATCGGGTTCATCACGCCACTCACGCACAACTTCTGCGAATCCTGCAATCGTGTGCGTTTGACCTGCACGGGCACCCTGTTCATGTGCCTCGGACAGGATGATGCGGCGGATCTCCGCCGCCCGCTGCGCGACCCGTCGCTGGATGCCGAGGGCCTGCAGCAGGCGATCCTGGAAGCCATTTCACGTAAACCGAAGGGCCATGACTTCGTGATCGATCGCACCCGCAGCAAGCCGGCCGTGGCCAGGCATATGAGCGTGACGGGCGGCTGATGCTCCAGGAGATCGCTGCCGCGCTCACCATCCCCGGCCTTCCCGACTGGTCCGGACTGGTGGTGCTGGTCCTGCTGAGCCTCGTCGGGCTGGCCTATCTGCTCATGCCCTTCAGCGTCTTCGGCTTGAAGGGCAGGCTGGACGCCATCGAGGCGCAGCTGGACGAGCTGCAGGCGGAGCTTCGCACCCTGTCCCTGCGCTTGCCTGATGCGGGCGCCCGCCGCGCGCCGATCGAGGATGACTGGGCGGAGCCTCCCCCGCTGGCGCGCCAGCCGGTCGAGCCGCCGCCCCCCCGTCCTCGCGCCCCGGTCCCGCCGCCTGCCGCCTGGCCTGAGCGCGCCGCGGGACGGTCCGAGCCGCGCCTGGACTGGCCGCGCCAGCCGCGCTGAGGACCAGCATTCCCCTGCCCCTTGCCCCGCCGCACGACAGGGGGCTTGATGGCCAGAAGCTGCCCAGGAATTCCGCGCATGCGCATGGCTGACGGTTCAAGAGTGCGGATGCGCCGCGATGCGCGGAGTCGGGCGAGGACTATCGGCATGATGCCGCCTTCGCAGGGCTTGGCGGCGCGCCCCGCCATGCCGCACGGGCCCGGCGAGCGCCTATGAGCGCGCCCCTTCCGCCGCCTGACGGCAGGTCCCTGGCTGGCCGGATCGCCATCGTGGCGGCACCGACCGAGCAGGCGACGGAGGCCATGGCGCGGCTGGTGTCGGCCTATGGCAATGCCACGCTGGACGAGGCGCGGATGGTGGTCGCGCTGGGGGGCGATGGCCTAATGCTGGAAACCCAGCACCGCCTGCTCGGCCGCAACCTGCCCGTCTACGGCATGAATTGCGGTAGCGTGGGCTTCCTCATGAACGATTTCAGGGAGGATGGCCTGCCGGACCGGCTCGCCCTGGCCCAGGCCGCCATCCTCCACCCGCTGCGCATGCGGGCCTTCGTGGGGCTGGGGGAGCCGGTGGAGGCGCTGGCGATCAACGAGGTCTCGCTCCTGCGTGAGACGCGGCAGGCGGCCAAGATCCGCATCCTGATCGACGGCAAGCGCAGGCTGGAGGAGCTGATCTGCGACGGCGTTCTGGTCTCCACGCCGGCCGGCAGCACGGCCTATAACCTCTCGGCGCACGGGCCGATCGTGCCGCTCGGCGCCAACCTGCTGCCGCTGACACCCATCTCGGCCTTCCGCCCGCGGCGCTGGCGCGGTGCCCTGCTGCCGGCCGAGGCGCAGGTGGTATTCGAGGTTCTGGAGCCGGAGAAGCGCCCAGTGGCCGCCGTGGCCGACTATACCGAGGTGCGGGATGTTCGCCGGGTCGAGGTCCGGGAGGATCGCGGTGTGGCGCTGACCATGCTGTTCGACCCCGACCACGGCCTGTCGGAACGGATCATCGCGGAACAGTTCACGGTGTAGGCTGTGGCGACAGGCGCGTCCGGCAGGTTGACGACGGGCGCCGCTTCTGCGATCCGCGCGGCGTGTCGCGGCCCTGGCCATCGCCGGGTCGTCATCCAGATCGTGGCCGAATCGCTGCCACGCTGCCAGGCTGGACCATGGAAACCTTGACGAGCGTCTCCCTTCCCGCCGACCCCTCCACGCCGGCCGAAGCGGGTGGACCGCTGGTGCTCGCCCTGCCAAAGGGGCGAATCCTCTCGGAGCTGGGGCCGCTGCTCGCCCGCGCCGGAATCGCGCCCGCCGCGGATTATGCGGATGAGGACAGCCGGCGACTGCGCTTCGAGACGAACCATCCCAACCTCGATGTGGTCCGGGTCCGGCCCTTCGACGTCGCGACCTTCGTCGCCCATGGCGCCGCCCAGATCGGGGTCTGCGGCGCCGATGTGCTGATGGAATTCGACTACGACCAGATCTATGCGCCGCTCGATCTCGGGATCGGCCGCTGCCGTGTTTCCGTGGCCGAACCCGAGGCCCTGGCGGCGCGGGAGGATATCGGCGCCTGGTCGCGGGTCACCGTCGCCACGAAATACCCAACGATCGCGCATCGCCATTTCGCGGCGCGCGGGGTGCAGGCGGAGATCGTCCATCTCAACGGGGCGATGGAGCTGGCACCCTCCCTCGGATTGTCGCGGCTGATCGTCGACCTGGTGCAGACCGGGTCGACCCTCCGCGCCAATGGCTTGGTGGAGACCGAGGTCATCGCTCATGTCACCTCGCGCCTCATCGTCAATCGCACCGCGCTGAAGACCCGCCCCGAAGCGATCGGGGCCTGGATCGCACGCTTCCGGGCCGCCATGGCGGAGGCAGCTTCCCGATGAAGTGGCTTCAGACACGCGAGGCAGGCTTCGAAGCCGGCTTCCAGGCCCTGTTGAACGATGCCCGGGAAACCACCACCCGCGTGGACGCCGCCGTCTCCGCCATCATCGCGGAGGTGCGACAGAAGGGTGACGAGGCCCTTCTGGCGCTGACACGCCGGTTTGATCGTTGGAACCCGACTGAAGCCGGCGCATTGCGGGTCTCGCCCGCGGAAATGGAGGCCGCCGGCGCCCAGGTGCCGGCCGACCAGTTGGAAGCGCTCCACATCGCCGCGCGGCGGATCGAGGCCTTCCACCGGGCGCAGCTTCCGTCCGACCTCGAGTTGACCGATGCCGAGGGTGTGACCACGGGATTGCGCTGGGGGCCGATCGACGCGGTGGGCCTCTACGTTCCCGGCGGCAAGGCGGCCTATCCCTCCTCGGTCCTGATGAATGCGCTGCCGGCCCGCGTGGCTGGCGTGTCCCGGATCGCCATGTGCGTCCCCACGCCGGATGGGGTGCTGAATCCCCTGGTGCTGGCCGCCGCGCGGCTGGCCGGGGTCAGCGAGGTGTGGCGCCTGGGTGGCGCCCAGGCGATCGCTGCATTGGCCTGGGGCACCCCGATGCTGCCGCCGGTGGACCGGATCGTCGGTCCGGGGAATGCCTATGTGGCGGAGGCCAAGCGCCAGGTCTTCGGCCGGGTCGGCATCGACAGTATCGCTGGGCCTTCGGAGGTGGTGGTCCTGGCGGATGCCGCCAACGACCCACGCCATGTTGCCCTCGATCTGCTGGCGCAGGCCGAGCACGACGAGGCGGCACAATCCATCCTCATCACGGATGACGCGCCCTTCGGCCAGCTGGTCGCCGAGGCGCTGGAGCGGGAGCTGCGGACGCTGCCGCGCGCGTCCATCGCGCGGCAGTCCTGGGACCAGCACGGGGCCATCATCGTGGTGCGGGACTGGGCGGAGGCGGTCGATCTGACCAACCGGCTGGCGCCGGAGCACCTGCAGATCATGGTGGAGGCGCCGCGCCAGCTGATGGCACGCATCCGCCATGCCGGAGCCGCCTTCCTCGGCCGCTTCTGCCCGGAGGCGGTGGGCGACTATGTGGCCGGGCCCAACCATGTCCTGCCCACCGGAAGGACCGCCCGCTTCGCCTCCGGCCTCTCGGTCTTCGATTTCCTCAAGCGGACGACCTGGGTCGAGGTGGATGCCGGCGCGCTCTCGGCGATCGGCGGCGCTGCGGTCACCCTGGCGCGCGCCGAAGGGCTGGATGCCCATGCCATGAGTGTGGCGGTGCGCATGGACGCCATCGACAAGCGTCCTTGACCGCGGGCGCCATGGCGCTCATGTTCCGCGCCGCTTTGCGCTTTGGCGCGAACACCCCTCGTGTCGCGCTCAGCCGGCCCTGGCCGAGCCGGCCCTGATGACTCCGATGAAGGATCTGCATGTCGAAAGAGGACATGATCGAGTTCAGCGGCACCGTCGTGGAGCTGCTGCCCAACGCGATGTTTCGCGTCAAGCTCGACAACGACCACATGGTACTGGCCCATACCAGCGGGAAGATGCGCAAGAACCGCATCCGCGTCCTGGCCGGTGACCGGGTCAACGTGGAAATGACGCCCTACGACCTGACCAAAGGGCGCATCACCTTCCGCTTCAAGTAGCTGACGCCTTGCCGGCAGCGCTCGGCATGTCCCAGGTGCGGCCAAATCTGGTGCTGGCCTCCGGCAGTCCACGGCGGCTCGAACTTCTGGCCAGGATCGGCGTGGTGCCGGACCAGGTGATTTCGGCTGACATCGACGAGACCCCCCGCAAGGGCGAGGCCCCTCGCCTGCTCGCAGCACGTCTTGCGGCGGGCAAGGCCATGGCGGGCGCCGCGCTGGCGCCGGGCGCACTGGTTCTGGCCGCCGATACGGTGGTCGGCGTGGGCCGACGTATCCTCGGGAAGCCAGGTGATGCGGAGGAGGCGGCGCGCTTCCTCAACCTGCTGTCCGGGCGGCGCCATCGCGTGCTGACGGGGGTCTGCCTGATCTGGCCTGATGGCCGGCAGACCGTGCGGCTGGTCACCACGATCCTCGCTTTCCAGCGGCTTACCCAGGCGCAGATCGAGGACCATATCGCCTCCGGGGAATGGCGCGGCGTGGCGGGCGGCTACCAGATCCAGAAGCGCGCGGAGATGTACGTGCGCTTCCTCTCCGGTAGCCATTCCAATGTGGTCGGCCTGCCACTGTTCGAGACGGCGCAATTGCTGCGCGGAGCGGGCTGGCTGCGGCCATGACCGGCGACGCGGAAATCCGCGTCAGCGTCTCTCCGGGCGAGGTTCGAGTCGCCGGTCTTCGGGATGGCCGCCTGGAGATCGTCGCCGTCGAAAGGCCGGGCCGCCCCGATGGGGTCGGCGACCTGCACCGGGCGCGGGCGACCGCGATCCTTCCTGCCATGAGTGGCGCCTTCCTGCTGCTGGGCGATGGAAGCACCGGCTTCCTGCCGGAAAGCGAGCTGCCCCCGCCGCGCCGCCCCATCTCAAAGGCGCTGCAGGAGGGTCAGTCACTGGCCGTGCGCGTGCAGCGCGCGCCCCAGGGCGGCAAGGGCCCCAGGCTCTCCGCGCGACTGTCAACGGCCGAGCAGCGCCTGGTGGAGCAATCCGGCAGCGGCGCGCCGGCGCTGCTGCGGCGCGGTGATGGTGCGGCCCTTCGTCTGGCCCGGATTTGGCCCGAAGCCCGGATCGTAACGGATGGACCGGCCGTGGCCGGCCTGCTGCGCAGCGCCTTCGAGCCTGCGCGTACGACGCTCACCCTGTCCTCCACCTTCGGGCCTGAGTTGGAAGCCCGTTTTGCGGAGCTGGCCGAACCCCGTGTGGAGATGGAGGGCGGTGCGAGCATGATCATCCACCCCACTCCGGCGCTGACGGCGATCGACGTCGATTCGGGTGGCCTCGCTGGGTCGCGGGACTCGATCGCACACGAACGGCTGAATGCGGTCGCCGTCCCCGTGATTGCGCGCGAAATCCGCTTGCGGAATCTGGCGGGCGCCATCCTGGTCGATTTCGCGGGCCTCGCGGTCCGGCGCCGCGAGCTGCTGGTTGCACCTCTGGCCGAGGCCCTGGCGGACGATCCGCTTTCGCCGCGACTGCTGGGGATGACCCGGCTTGGCTTGATGGAAATCGTCCGCCCGCGCGTGCATCCCCCGCTGCACGAGATCCTCGGGCTGCCGCCCAGCCCGCTGACCCGCGGCCTGGCGGCCCTGCGACAGGCGCTCCGGGAAGTTTCGGCCAGGCCCGGTTCAGGCTTCGCGCTTCGTGCGGCGCCGGAGGTCATCCAAGCGCTGGAGTCCCTGCCGCAGGCCCTGCATGACTATCAGGAGGCCGCCCGCCGTCCTCTGCAACTGCAGCCCGACATCCGGCTTCGACCCGGCCAGGAAGACATCATGGAGATCCCCGGATGAAGCCGGCCGATTCCAGGGCACCACGCGCCCGCCTTTGCCCGATCTGCCGCAAGCCACTGGAACCGGGGCCCGCCCGCTTCTGCTCGGATCGCTGCGCCAACGTGGACCTGGGCCGCTGGCTGCGCGGGGACTACGCCATCCCGGTGCAGGAGACAGACGAGCCCGGCGACGATTCCTGATCCAGGCATGGGTGGACAGCCCCCGGACCTTCGGCTATCACGCGCGCCTCTACCGAGGGATGCGGTTCACGATCCTTCGCTTGGGCCCAGGTAGCTCAGTTGGTAGAGCATGCGACTGAAAATCGCAGTGTCGGTGGTTCGATTCCGCCCCTGGGCACCATCTTACCTTGACGATGCTCAAGGTCGGCTATCACCTTGAACGGTAAGGACAAAAGAGGCGTTCTAAACCCCTCTTTTCGCTTGTAGCGAAGGGGGGTGGGGAAGGTCAGCTTGAGGGTGATCTTGCGACGATCAAGATCCCCAGAAGCCCAGAGATCATAAGGGTTTGCTAGGAAAGTCAGAGCCGTTCTAAGTGCCAAGTCGAAGTTTTTGCCCGGTTGCCCTGCGGCGGCGAGGCGCTCCGCCAGCACGGCCTTCTCACCTTCCAACCTCCCTACTCGCTCCTCAATGCGCTTGATCATCGCCGCGTTGGTCGGTTGAGCAACATTGTTCAGGTACTGCTCAACCTCACGTTCAAGACGCACCAGTTCCACTCTCAGACCCTTCGCTTGAAGCTTTGCCTGCGATGAGCGGTTCTCCCAAAGGTCCTTGAACATTGCAGTGGCAAGCTCCAACACCTGACAAGAGGGCGTGAGCGCCTTCAGCAACTTCTCGAATCCTGCCTCGATCTCGGCCCGGCGGATAGCTTTCGCGTAGTCGGCGCAATCCGAATTGAATTAGTGGTAGTACGGGTGCAGCCTGCTAGCACCCTTTGCCCAGTAAGCCGTGAGCCGCCGCTCACAGGCATCGCAGACAACGTAGCCGCGTAGGGGGAAGTCTGCAGCCAGATTGGGCCTCTTCGGCGTGTTCCCGTTGCCGTTCAGCCGCTCCTGGATCTTTTTGAACACCGTGAAGCTGATGAGGCCGCCATGGCGTCCTTCACGCAACGAGATCCCCCAATCTTTGTGTTCGATGTAACCAGCATAGATAACGTTGGTGAGTATTTGGTTGGCACGCTCGTCGGTCACCTTACCGGACCGGAAGCCGGGATGACCTGCGAGGAAGCGCGCCACTTCGGCCTGACGCTCAAGTCGCCCGGATGCGAAACCTTCAAGCGCTTCCTGGATTGCAGACGCGGCGGGCTCTGCACGGACCAGAACTTTCCCCTCGCCTGGAGATCGTTGGTATTCGTAGCCCTCCGGCGCCCGAAACACCCAGCGTCCCGAACTAAGGCGTGCCCGCATCCGGTTCTTCGTCTGCTCGGCATTCAGCCGCCTCTGGAACTCTGATACGTTGGCAAGCGAGATCTCCATGAACCGCGCGCTGGAACCATTCCCGAAGTTCATGTTCGGCGAAGCTAGAGCATTTTCACATCAGGCGTGGATATCCTGAGTTGGCGAGGTAGTTGGCGCACTCGGCTGCGGGGAAGCGGCCGAGGCACTGGCCGATGGTGGTCCAGAGATCGTCGACGTTGCGCGGCGCTTCGGCGCGGACGAGGGCTTTGAGTTTGGCGAAGACCTGCTCGATAGGGTTCAGATCGGGCGAGTAGGGCGGCAGGTAGCGCAACTCGGCGCCGCGCGCCTCGATGGCGGCGCGGACACCGGGCGACTTGTGGCACCGCAGGTTGTCTGCGACGACGATGTCACCGGGCGAGAGCGTCGGGGCGAGATACTGCTCGATATAGGCGCGGAAGGTGACGCCGTTCATCGGATGGTCGATGACCAGCGGCGCGACGATGCCGTCGTGCCGCAACGCCGCGACGAGGGTCGAAGTCTTCCAGTGGCCGTGAGGCACGGGAGCAGCCAAGCGTCGCCCGCGCGGGCTGCGGC
>NZ_JBHYDM010000005.1:0-303476 GCF_051860665.1 Falsiroseomonas sp. | reverse complement strand
CTGTTCAAGGTCCTGAGGTCCAGGAGGCCACTGCCTCCTGGCGGGAGGGTGCAGGGAGGGCGGAGCCCTCCTTGCAAACCACCAGCGCGACCGCCCCCCAGCCTCAGGCCAGCGTCGCCGCCACTTTGACGGCGCTGTGTTCCGCGAGGATTTCGCGGATGGCTTGGCGGAGGAGGCGGACGTCGCGGATGCGGCTGAAGCCGGGGCGGTGGAACAGGGCGACGTCGCGTCCCATGCTGGCGTCGCCGATGCGGCGGTAGGCGACCATGTCGTCGAGCAGGGCGCCGATCTGCACGGCGAGTTGCGGCATGAAGGAGACGCCGACGCCGGCGGCGACCATCTGGCGCAGGGTTTCCAGGCTGGCGGCCTGGAGTTCCGGGCGGTCGACCTGCAGGCGGGTGGGGCAATAGGCGATGGCGTGGTCGCGCAGGCAGTGGCCTTCGCTGAGCAGGATGAGTTCGGGGGTGGGGATATCGTCGCGCGAGACTTGTTCGACGCGGGCGAGGGGGTGGTCGCGCGGCACGACGAGGACGAATTCCTCGCGGAACAGCTTGAGTTCGGTGAGGTCGGGGCCGGGCAGGGGGGATGCGGCGAGGATGGCGTCGAGTTCGCCGTCCTCCACCTGGCGGGCGAGGTGGCGGGTGAGGCCTTCGGAGAGCAGCAGGCGCAGGTGGGGGAAGCGGGCGCGCAGCGGCTTCAGCAGGAAGGGCACCAGGTAGGGGCCGAGGGTGGAGATGACGCCGAGGCGGAAGGTGCCTTCGAGGGGGGCGGCGCCGGCGGCGGCGATCTCGAACATCCGGCGGGCTTCGGCGACCACGAGCCGGGCCTGGGCCACGAGTTCGGCGCCGCGGGGGGTGACCAGCACGCCACGGGGCGCGCGTTCGAAGCACTCGACCTGGAGCAGTTCCTCGATCTTGCGGATCTGGGCGGAAAGGGTGGGCTGGCTGACGGCGCAGGCCTGAGCGGCGCGGCCGAAGCTGAGGTGCTCCGACACGGCCAGGAGGTATTCGAGGTCACGCAGCGACAGGCCGGCGAGTGTCATGTCTTCTTCCCCCTGCGGCAGGGTGCAGATACGCATCCAAACGTAAATGGTCCAGCGGCCGGCCGGGGTGGGGCGGCGATTGACCGGTGCGGGACCCGCGCCTACCCCTTGGCGCGATGGGGAGGGGACTGCGGGTGGAGCAGGGCAAGGCGCGGCGGCCGAAGCGGCGGCGGCAGTTCGACCCGGCGGCGCGGGGGGCGCTGGAGGGGGTCCGTGTGGTGGATCTCTCCCGCCTGGTCGCCGGCAATATGCTCACCAAGGTGCTGGCCGATCATGGGGCGGAGGTGGTGAAGGTGGAGCCGCCGGCGGGCGACAGCCTGCGCGCCTGGAAGGTTTCGGGCATCGAGACCGCCTGGAAGACCTGGTGCCGCAACAAGCGCAGCGTCTGCCTGGATCTGCGCCAGGCGGAGGCGATCGCGGTGGTGAAGCGGCTCGTGGCTGGGGCCGACCTTTTCGTGGAGAGTTTCCGGCCCGGCGTGCTGGAGGAGATGGGCCTGGCGCCGGAGGTGCTGCTGGCCATCAACCCGCGGCTGGTGATCGTCCGCGTCTCCGGCTGGGGCCAGACCGGCCCGTTCCGCCACAAGCCGGGTTTCGGCACGCTGGTGGAGGGCTATGCCGGTTTTGCCGCGCTGAACGGCTTTGCGGACCGGGAGCCGGTGCTGCCGCCGATGTTCATGGCCGATGCCTATGCCGGGCTTTATGGCGCCTCCGCCGCGATGATCGCGCTGTGGCATGCGAAGGCGACGGGGCAGGGGCAGGTGGTGGATCTCTCGCTCTTCGAGCCGATTTTCGCGGTGCTGGAGCCGCAGATGGCGAATTGGCGGGTCAGCGGCAAGGTGAAGCCGCGGACCGGCAGCCGCAGCACCAATACCGCGCCGCGCAATGCCTATCGGACGCGGGATGGCGGCTGGCTCAGCCTGTCGACCAGCACCCAGGCGGTTTTCGTGCGGCTGATGCAGAGCATCGGCCGGCCGGAGCTGGTCGACGACCCGCGCTTCCGGACCAATCCCGACCGCCTGGCCAATATCGAGGTGATCGACGGCGTGATCCGGGACGCGATCGCCGGCATGGACCGGGAGGAGGCGCTGGCAAAATTCGACCGCGACGGGGTGACGATCGGCCCCATCATGGATGTCTCGGAGCTGGACGGGGACGCCTATATCGCGGAGCGCGAGGCGCTGATCGAGGTGCCGGACGAGGAGATGCCGGGGGGCTGGCTGCCGATGCATGGCGAGGTGCCGCGCCTGTCGGAGACCCCTGGCATCCTGCGCAATCCGGCGCCGAAGCTGGGGGCGGACAATGACGCGCTGCTCGGCCCGCTGCTGGGGGCGGAGGAGTTGGCGCGGCTGCGCCAGGCCGGGGTGGTGCTGCACGGCGGGTAGCAGGCGCGGGGCTGCCATGCTGCGCCGCGGCACGGGTTTTGGTGCGTCGCGGCCCGGTATGGGCTAGAGAGCCGCCACAATGCCCTTTCCCGATCTCCCCGAGCGTCTCGCCCAGGCCCTGGCCGAGCGCGGCTATGCCGAACCCACCCCCGTCCAGGCCGCCGTGCTGGATCCCGCAACCGCCGGGCGCGACCTGCTGGTCTCCGCCCAGACCGGCTCCGGCAAGACCGTCGCCTTCGGCCTGGCCATGGCCGAGCAGGTGCTCTCTGCCGGGCGCAGCCAATTGCCGCTCGGGCTGGTCATCGCGCCGACCCGCGAGCTGGCGATGCAGGTGCGGGATGAGCTGGCCTGGCTCTATTCGGGCACCCATGTGCGCGTGATCGCCTGCGTCGGCGGCACCGATGTGCGGGCCGACCGGCGGGCGCTGTCCATGGGGGCGGAGATCGTCGTCGGCACGCCGGGCCGGCTGCGCGACCATCTCGACCGCGCCAATATGGACCTGTCCCAGCTCCGCGCCGCCGTGCTCGACGAGGCGGATGAGATGCTGGACATGGGTTTCCGGGACGACCTGGAGGCCATTCTCGAAGGCGCGCCCGAGGCGCGCCGCACGCTGCTGTTCTCGGCGACGGTGCCGCGGGAGATCGTGGCGCTGGCGGCCTCCTACCAGCGCAATGCGCTGCGCATCGCCGCGACGGTCGAGGGTGAGCGGCACGGCGACATCACCTATCGGGCCATGCTGGTCGGGCCGCGGGAGGTCGAGGCGGCAGTGGTCAATGTGCTGCGCTGGTATGAAGCCGGCGGCGCCATGGTCTTCTGCAATACGCGGGAACAGGTGAACCGCCTGCATGGCAGCCTGGTGGAGCGCGGCTTTTCGGCCGTGGCGCTCTCCGGCGAGCTGACCCAGGCGGAGCGCAACCGTGCCCTGCAGGCGCTGCGCGACCGCCGCGCCCGGGTCTGCGTGGCCACCGATGTGGCGGCGCGCGGCATCGACCTGCCGGACCTCGGCCTGGTGATCCATGCCGAGCTGCCGCGGGACAAGGAAACGCTGCAGCACCGCTCCGGCCGCACCGGCCGCGCCGGCCGCAAGGGCGTGGCCGTGCTGATGGTGGCGCATACGCGCCGCCGGCTGGCGGAACGGCTGCTTTCCTACGCCCGGATCCAGGCCGAATGGTCGGGCCCGCCGAGTGCCGAGGATGTCCGCGCCAAGGACCGGGAACGCCTGGCCGCCCAGGCCCGCGGCGTGGTGGATGCGGTGGCGGACGAGGATGATCTGGAGCTCGCCCGCGGCCTGCTGGCGGACAAGTCGCCCGAGCAGGTGGCAGCCGCGCTGTTCCAGGCGCTGCGCTCGTCCCTGCCGGCACCGGAGGAGCTTCTGGCCCCGCCGCCCGCCGCCCCGCGCCCGCCGCGGGACCAGGGTGGGGAGGGTGTGTGGTTCCGCCTGTCCATCGGCCGGCACGACCAGGCCGATCCGCGCTGGATCCTGCCCTTCATCTGCCGCAAGGGCGACCTGACGCGGAAGGAAGTGGGGCGGATCGAGGTGATGGACCGCGAGACGCGGGTGGAGATCGCCCCCTGGGCCGCTGCGCGCTTCGCGGCTTCGGCCCAGCGGGTCTCGGGCGATGACGATGACCGCATCCGCATCGAGCCCATGGCTCATGCCCCCGGCCCGCATCGCGGCCCGCCGCGTGAGCCGCAGCGCGACCGCCCGGCGCCACCCCGGCCGGAACGGCCGGCTGGTGCGGCACGCCCGGAACGGCCCGCCGGCCCGCCGCGCGCCTATCGCGGCCCGCCCCGCGGCGACAAGCCCCGCGCCCCCTATGCGGGTCCGAAGCGCCGCCCGCAGGGCTGATCCCGAAGTTCCAATCAAAGCCCTCCCCCGCACTGCGGGGGGGGTGCGGCACTGCCGCAACGCCGGGGGCTGGTTGGGTGGGGGCCCTTGCTCCCCCTCAGTTCACCTCGATCCGTGCCTCCCGCACCACCCGGCGCCAGCGCGCCAGATCCTCGGCGATCAGCTTGCCGAGGTCGGCGCGGCTGGTCGCATCCACCGCGAAGCCGACATTGGCCAGGCGCTGCGTCACCTCCGGCGTCTTCAGCGCGGCGACGATCACCTCGTTCAGCCGCGCCAGCGCCGGCTCCGGCGTCGCCGCCGGGGCGACGATGGCGGTCCAGGACCCGGAGACATGGTCCGGCAGGCCCTGCTCGGCCATGGTCGGCACATCCGGCAGTTGCGGGAAGCGGTTCGGGCCACAGATGGCGATGCCGCGCAGCCGCCCGGCCTGCACATGCGCCCCCACCGTCGCCGCATTCAGCACCGCGAAGGGCGCGGTGTTCTGGATCACGGCGGTGGCCGCGGCCGGGCCGCCGGCAAAGGGCACCGCGATCGCCTCGGTCCCGGTCAGCAGCTTGAACAGCTCCATCCCCAGCTGCTCCGAGGAGCCGACGCCCGAGGAGGCATAGGCCGGGCCGCCGCGGATCGACTTCATCCAGGCCACCGTCTCCGCCACGTTGTGCACGGGGATGGAGGGGTTCACCACCAGCATGTTCGGCGCCGTCATCACCAGCGTGACGGGCACGAAGTCGCGCTCCACGTCATAGCCCGGCGTGCGCATCACCACCGGGTTGATGGTCAGCGTGCCGCTGGCGGCCACCAGCAGCGTATGCCCATCCGCCGGCTGCTGCGCCACGTAGCGGGACCCGATGGCGCCGGTGGCCCCCGGCCGGTTGTCCACCACCACCGGCTGGCCGAGGGCTGCGGACATGCCCTGCTGGATCACCCGCGCAGCCAGGTCCGTCGGCCCGCCGGGCGGGAAGGGCACCACGAGCGTCACCGGCCGGCTGGGCGCCCAAGGGGACTGGGCCGCGGCCTGGGCGCGCGCCAGGCGGGGCGCCAGCAGGGGGGCCGCGAGCAGTGTCAGGGCGTGGCGTCGGCGCATGGAGACCTCTTGTCCTGTTTGACAGGACAATATTGGCCCGAAGCGCGGCGGTCACGCCACCCCCGGCCGCTTGACCTCGCCCCCGGCGGTTCCGACACTTGTGGCATGGACCGATCCCCCGATGAGATCCGCGGCGCGCTGGAGCAGATCCGCGCGGCGCGCGGCTTCGTGCTGCCGCATCACGGCGCCATGGCCGCCGCTCTGCCGGAGCTGCACGCAAGCTATGAGGCGATGTATCGCGCGCTGACCTTGGAACAGCGCCACCTGGCACCGCTGGAGAAGGAGGTGGTCTGGCTCGCCATCCTGGCGGCCTGCGAGGAACCGGTGGGCACGCACCATCTGCACAAGTTCCGCATGGCGGGCGGCGATGATGCGCTGGCCGCGGCGGTGTTCCGGCTGGTGGGCTGGGCCGCGGGCGCCGCGCGCTATGCCTGCATCGCGGCGCATTGGCAGGGGCAGTTTCCGGCGCTGCCGGCGGCGCGCGAATATCTGCAAGGCTGCGATGCGCTGATCGAAGGCTCGCCGCTGGCGCCGGGCCTGGCGCGCCTCGCGCTGCTCGGCGTGCACACGGCCTGCGAGGAGATCTGGGGCCTCGGCGTCGTGCTGGAATCGGCCTATGCGCTGCGTGTCGCGGAGCCGCAGATGGCGGAGGCGATGAGCCTCGCCATCTGGCCACGCGGCGTGAACCGATTCGTCAAGGCGACGGCCGCCTGGCTCGATCTGCTGCAATCCGGCCGCGTCACGCCTTCCCCCGCCTTCCGTGCCTGGGCGGAGGTGGCGGGGCAGGGCGCCTTCAAGCCCCCGGTTTGACGGGGCGCGCGGCGCCTTCCTATGCTGGCCGCCTGAGGAGTGCCCGATGGCTGAGGCGTTGCAGGTTCCCACGCACCTGACCGTGGAGAACGCGGATTTCAGCCGCGCCCTCGGCTTCATCGACGGCGCCGTGGTGCCGCTGGCCGAGGCCAGGATCCCCGTGCGCGACCTCGGCCTGATGTATGCCGACATGACCTATGACGTGGTTCATGTCTGGCAGGGCGGCTTCTTCCGGCTGGAGGATCACCTCGACCGCTTCTTCGCCTCGCTGGCCGGGCTGCGGCTGGATGCGGGCATGACGCGGGAGGCGATGCGGCGGCTGCTGGCGGATATCGTGCGGCGCAGCGGGCTGCCGGATGCGCTGGTCTATTTCGCCTGCACGCGCGGCATGGCCGTGCCCGGCACGCGCGACCCGACGCTGTCCCGGAACCGCTTCTTCGCCACCGTCACGCCGCTGGTGCTGCGTGGCCAGCCGGCGGAGATGCAGCGCGGCCAGAACGCGATGCTGGTGCGCGACGTGGCGCGGATTCCCTCCAGTGCGGTGAATCCGGTGTGGAAGAACACCCATTGGGGCGACTTCATCCGTGCCGCCTTCCTGGCGAAGGACGAGGGATTCGACGTGCCCATCCTCTGCGCGACGGATGGCGCGGTGGCGGAGGCGCCGGGCTTCAACGTGGTGGCAGTGATCGACGGCGGGCTGGTCTCGCCGGATGCGGGCGTGCTGGAGGGAATCTCCTGCCGCAGCATGTTCGAACTGGCCGCCGAGCTCGGTATTCCCGCCCGCTACGGAAGGCTGATGCCGGAGCAGCTGGCGATGGCGCAGGAAGCCTTCCTGACCGCCACCTCCTGCGGCTTGTTCCCGGTGACGCGGCTGGATGGCGCGCCGATTGGCGCCGGCGTGCCGGGGCTGATCACAACGCGCTTGCTCAATACCTATTACGCCCGGAAGAATGCCGGCTGGCACATCACCCCGGTGTCCAGCATTCCGCCCCCCTGACGATCGGAGACCTGCCGATGCGGCGCCTGCTTGCCCCCCTCGCCGCCCTCGTGCTGGCCGCACTGCCGGCCCAGGCGCGCGACCTCACCATCGTCGCCGGTGGCGGCGCGCTGCAGGACCATATGCGACGCACGCTCTTCTCCACCTTCGCCGGCGGGCCGGTGGTGGACACCGCCTATGACTACAATGTCGGGCCCATCCGCGCGATGGTCGCCGCGCGCAACGTCACCTGGGACGTGGTGATGGTGGAGGCGCCGGACCTGGTGCGCGGCTGCGAGGATGGCATCTTCGAGCGCATCGACTGGTCCGTGGTCGACCGCAGCAAGTTCATGCCGGGTGGCGCCACAACCTGCGGCGCGGGCGCCATCGGCTGGGGCGTCTCCGTCTTCTACGACGAAGCGCGGCATCCGAACGGACCCGCGAATTTCGTGGAGTTCTTTGACACGGCCCGCTTCCCCGGCCGCCGCAGCCTGCGCCGCGGTGCGCGGATGACGCTGGAAATCGCGCTGATGGGCGATGGCGTGGCGCCTGCCGATGTCTACAAGGTGCTGGCCACGCCGCAGGGCCAGCAGCGCGCCTTCGCCGCGCTGGACCGGCTGCGCCCGCATGTGACCTTCTGGACCGGCGGGCAGCAGCCGATCGAGCTGGTGAACAGCGGCGAGGTCGCCTATGCGGTCGGCTTCGTCGGCCGTGTCGCCAACGGCATCCGCGCCGGCCAGCGCTACAACCTGCGCTGGTCCACGCTGCTTTATGCCTATGACAGCTGGGCGGTTGTGCGCGGCTCGCCCAATGCGGCGCAGGGCATGCGGCTGATCGAGCATATCACCAGCCCGGCCCCGCTTCTGGAGCTGACGCGCCTCTGGCCGATCAACCCGGTGACGCAGGCGGTGGCGGAAAACCCCGACGTGCGCGCGCGCAACCCGCTGATGATGACGAACCACCAGGCCGGCGGCCTCGAGATCGATACCGAGTTCTGGCTGGAGAACGGGCCAGACCTGGAGCAGCGCTTCGCCTCCTGGCTGAATCGTTGAGGCGCACCAACTGGCTGGCGGCGCTGCTGATCGCGCCGCTGCTGCTGCTGATCCTTGGGAGTTTCGTGGTCCCTGTGGGGCTGACGCTGTTTCGCGCCGTGGCGGACCGGGACGTCGCGGTCGCGCTGCCGGCAACCAGCGCCATCCTGGCGGAATGGGACGGGCAGGGGCTGCCGCCGGAGCCCGCCTTCGCCGCGGTGGCGCGCGAATTGGCGACGGCGCTGGAGGAACGCCGCATCGGCGACCTTGCGCAGCGGATGAATTTCGAGAGCACCGGCCTGCGCACGCTGCTGCTGCGCACCGCCCGCGCCGGCGACAGGCTGCGCGCGCCCTATGCCCCTTCGCTGGTGGCGCTGGATGCGCGTTGGGGCCAGCGCGACACCTGGCTGATGCTGCAACGCGCCAGCGGTCCCACCACCTCGCTCTACCTGCTGCGCGCCATGGACCTGACCCGCACGCCCGACGGCAGGGTGACGCAGGTGGCGATGGACGAGCGATTGTTCCGGACGCTGTTCCTGCGCACGCTCTGGGTCAGCCTGCTGGTGACGGCGATCTGCGTTCTGCTGGCTTATCCTGTGGCCTATACCATCGCCCGGCTGCGCGCGCCGTGGTCTTCCGTTGCGCTGACGCTGGTGCTGATTCCCTTCTGGTCCTCCGTCCTGGTCCGCACCACCGCCTGGTATGTGCTGCTGCAGCGGGAGGGGCCGGTGAATGATGCGCTGCTGGGGCTCGGCCTGCTGGATGCGCCGGCGCAGATCCTGGGCACGCGCATCGCGGTGGTGGTGGCGCTGGTGCATGTTCTGCTGCCCTTCGCCATCCTGCCGATGCACAGCGTGATGACGCGGCTGGATGGCACCTATCTGCGCGCCGCCGCCTCGCTCGGCGCCAATGGCATGCAGCGCTTCCTGCGTGTCTGGCTGCCGCTGAGCCTGCCCGGCGTCGCGGCGGGGGGTGCGATGGTCTTCCTGCTGGCGGTCGGCATGTACACCGCGCCGGCGCTGATCGGCGGCGATCGCGACCAGATGGTGACCTGGTTCATCGCGAACTTCATGACGCGCGACGTGAACTGGGGCATGGCGGCCGCACTCTCCGCCTATCTGCTGGCGATGAGCGGCGCCGTCATCGCGCTGACCCGCCTGCTGACCGGCGGCGCGGTGCAGACGGGCGCGCGCGCCTGATGCGCGAACATCCTCTTGCGCGGGTGCTGCTGCGCGGCGCCACGGCCCTGGTGCTGGCCTTCCTGGTCGCGCCGATGCTCGCCGTTGTGGTGCTGTCCTTCTCCCCCACCGAGTTGATGGTGCTGCCGCCGCGCGGCGTCTCGCTGCGCTGGTACGAGGATTTCCTCACGGCCGGTCGCTGGGTGCTGGCCACGCGCAACAGCTTTGTCGTTGCCATCGCGACGACGCTGCTGGCCACCGCACTGGGCACCGCGGCGGCCATCGGGCTGCAACTCGGGCGCTTTCGTGGCAAGGCGCTGCTGGTGACGCTGCTGACCCTGCCGATGGTGACGCCCTATATCGTCACAGCCGCCTCCATGTATTTCGCCTATGCGCTGGTCGGGCTGACGGGGTCTCTGGCGGGGCTGGTGCTGGGGCATACGGTGGTGGCGGTGCCCTTCGTGGTGATGGCGGTGCTGGCCACGCTGCAGACCTTCGACGCCAATCTGCTGCGCGCGGCCGCCTCGCTCGGCGCGCCGCCTTTGGCCGCGATCCTGCGCGTGGTGGTGCCGAGTATCTGGCCGGGCATCGCGGCCGGCGCGGTCTTCGCCTTCGCCACCTCGCTGGATGAATTCGTCATCACGCTGTTCCTGGCAGGGCCGGGCCAGTTCACCCTGCCGCGGCAGATGTATGCCTCCGTCCGAGAGTTTCTCACGCCCACCATCCTCGCCGCCGCGACCCTGCTGTTCCTGTGCTCGCTGCTCTTCCTGCTGGCCAGCGAGGCGCTGCGGCTGCGCAGCGCGCGAAAGGCTCTGCGATGACCGATGCGCTGGTCCGCTTCCGCGGCGTGTCGAAAAGCTACGACGGCCGCACGCCGGTGGTGACGGACCTGGATCTCGATGTGCATCGGGGCGAATTCCTCACCCTGCTCGGCCCCTCCGGCTCCGGCAAGACGACCACGCTGATGATGCTGGCGGGTTTCGAGGATCCCTCCGCCGGAAGCATCGAGCTGGATGGCCTGCGCATCGATACCGTGCCGCCGCATCGCCGCGGCATCGGCGTGGTCTTCCAGAACTACGCGCTGTTCCCGCATATGACGGTCGCGGAGAACCTGGCCTTTCCCCTGTCCATCCGCCGCATGCCGCGCGCCGAGATCGCCGCCCGCACGCAGCGCGCGCTGGAGATGGTGCGCCTGCCTGGCTTCGGCGACCGCCGCCCGCAGCAGCTCTCCGGCGGCCAGCAGCAGCGCGTCGCCCTGGCTCGCGCGCTGATCTTCGAGCCGAAGCTGGTGCTGCTGGACGAACCGCTGGGCGCACTCGACAAGCAGCTGCGGGAAGAGCTGCAGGCTGAGATCCGCCGCATCCACGCGCAGCTCGGCGTCACCATGGTCTATGTCACGCACGACCAGGCGGAGGCGCTGACCCTTTCCGACCGCATCGCCGTTTTCAACGAGGGTCGGATCCAGCAGCTGGGTACGGCGGAGGCGGTGTATGAGCGCCCCACCAATCCCTTCGTCGCCGGCTTCATCGGCGAGAGCAACCGGCTGGCCGCGCGCGTGCTGGATGCGACGCGGCTGCGGCTGGAGGATGGCAGCCTGCTGGAGGTCGCGCCGCATGGGCTGGTACCCGGTACCGCCGTGCTGCTGTCCATCCGGCCGGAACGCGTCCTGCTCGGCCCTGCCGCCCAGGACCAGGCCAATGCGGCCAGGGCGCGCCTGGAGGAGGTGGTCTATCTCGGCGACCATTCGCGTCTGCGTCTTGCGCATGCAGGGCGCACGGATTTTGTCGTCAAACTGCCGCGGCAGGAGGCGGTGCCGCAGCCGGGCAGCCTGGTCGATCTCGCCATCCCTGCGACTTCGGTCAGGGTCTTTCCCGACTGAGCGGATTTGCGCTTGACAGTGCGCGCCATCACGCGTGGCATTCGTGGCGAAATCCTGCTGCCTAGAGCCGTTTCACCGTAAGCGAAGACGCTGAAACGGCTCCAGCTTATTGTTCTGACGCATTTTCCGAGTCGCCATGCGAAGCCGCATGGCTTGAAGATGCTCTAGCTGTCCCGAAGGGAAAAGCCATGCCCCCTCTGTCCCGACGGACCCTTCTCGGCGCGGCTGCTGGCCTGGGCGCCGCACCGCTGTTGACCAACCCCGCGCGCGCGCAGCAAAGGCCAGGCGTGATCCGCATGGGCCTCTCGGCCTGGCCGCCGAACCTCCAGCCCTGGCCCTCCACCGGCGCCTCCGCCGGCACGGTGAAGATGCTGATCCACCGCCGCCTGATGCGCTTCGACGAGAAGGGTGACCTGCAGGGCGAACTCGCCAGCGAATACGCCCGCGATTCCGAAGGCGCCTGGGTCTTCAGGCTGCGTAGCGACGCCGTCTTCCACAATGGGGAGAAGGTGACGGCCGAGGATGTGAAGTGGTGCATCGAGCAGATCGCCGCGGAACGCTCCACCGCCTATTACCGCACGCAGATGCAGCAGATCGAGCGTGTGGAGACGCCGGACGCCCATACGGTGCGGCTGGTGATGAAGGCGCCGAATGCCACTGCGCCGCTGTGGTTCGCCAACTACAATATGCCCATCGTCTGGCGCGGTTCGCGCGACATGGCCAATGCCGTGGGCTGCGGCCCCTATCGCGTCGCCTCCCAGGAACGTGGCACCTGGCTGCAGCTGGAGAAGGCGAACAACTACTGGGTGCCCGGCCTGCCGCGCACGCCGGTGATCCGCATGGTGATCTATGCGGATGAGAATCTGCGCCTCGCCGCGCTGCAATCCGGCGATGTGGACATGATCGAATACGTGCCCTGGTCCGGCATGGCGGCGGTGGAGAACGACCCGCGGCTGAAGCTGGATGCGCAGATGGGCCCCTTCATGGACATCCTGTTCAACGGCACCCGCCCGCCCTTCAACAACCCGCTGGTGCGCCGCGCCGTCGCGCATGCGGTGAAGCGGGAGGATATTGTCCGGGTTGCCTTCTCCGGCCGCGGCAAGCCGATCGAGGGCATGCCGATCGTCGAAGGCACGCCGTGGTACGACGCGGACCTCGCGCGTGGCCACAACTACGACCCGGAGCGCGCCAAGGCGCTGCTGGCGCAGGCGGGCTTTCCGAACGGCTTCTCCACCACGCTTCTGGCGACCTCGCAATTCGGCATGCACAAGGACAGCGCCGAGATCACGCAGCAATACCTCGCGGCCATCGGCATCCAGGCGGAACTGCGGCTGACCGACTGGTCCACGCGCGTCTCCGCCGGCATCCGCGGGCAATACGACATCGCCGTGCATGGTGTCTCCGCCGATTTCAACGACCCGGACGGGCTGACCGTGGTGCTGGATACCTCGCTCTCCGACGCGCATGGCCGTTCCTTCCGCCTGTCCACGCCGCGCACCGTGGAATTGCTGGCCAAGGGCCGCACGGAATTCGACACGGCGAAGCGCATCGAGATCTACAAGGACATGCAGCGCGCGGCGCTGGAGGAAGTGCCGCTGGTGGCGCTGGCCTGGCGCGAGCAGGGCTATGGCTATGACCGCCGCATTTCGGGCTTCGCCAATCTGCCCGGGGCACTCACCACCTCATCCGGCGCATTGCTGGAGTTCGCGGCGTTCGGCTGATGTGGTGGCTCGCCAAACGCATCGGGTTGTCGCTGCTGCTGATGTGGGTGGTGGCGACCATCGTCTTCCTGGCGCTGCATATGGTGCCGGGCGATCCGGCGGAGATGCTGCTTTCCACCGGCGGCGCCATGCCGGATGCCTATGCCATCCAGGAATTGCGCGAACGCCTTGGGCTGAACCGGCCGATCCTGAAGCAATACGGCGCCTTCCTGATGGGCCTGGCGCAGGGTGATCTCGGCACCTCGCTGGTCGATGACTATCCGGTGGCGGCGGAGATCGCGCTGCGGCTGCCGCGGACGCTGGAATTGATCTTCGCGGGCACGCTGCTGGCGGTGGCGATCGCGCTGCCGGCCGGCACCTTCGCCGCCGTGCGCCAGGGTGGCGCCTTCGATCGTGCGGCCTCGGCGCTCGCCGCCGTGCTGCAGGCGGTGCCGGTCTTCGTGCTCGGCACGCTGCTGATCCTGGTGTTAGCGCAATGGCTGCGCTGGATGCCTGCGGGTGGCTATACCCCCTTCGCGGAAGATCCTTTGCGCCATCTGGTGCTGCTCTCGCTGCCCGCCATCGCCGTGGCCAAGGGGCTGGCGGCCACCATCTTCCGCATGACGCGCGCCTCCGTGCTGGATGCGCTGTCGCGCGACCATGTCCGCACGGCGCGCGCCAAGGGGCTGACGCCGCAGCGCGTGCTGCGCCGGCATGTGGTGCGCAATGCGCTGATCCCGGTCACCACGGTGCTCGGCCTGCAGATGGGCACGCTGCTGGGCGGCACGGTGCTGGTGGAATACGTCTTCAACTGGCCCGGCCTGTCCACGCCGCTGCTGCGCGCGGTGGAAGCGCGGGATTATCCGATGGTGGTCGGCATCGTCATCACCGTCTCCGGCCTGTTCCTGCTGATCAACCTGGCGATGGATTTGATCTACGCCGCGCTCGACCCGCGGATCACCCGGTCATGAGGCGGCTGTGGTTTCCGGCGGTGATCGTCGGGCTGATCGTGCTGATCGCGGCCCTGGCGCCACTGCTGCCGCTGATGGATCCGGTGCGGCAGGATGTGGCGAATCGCCTGGCGGCCTGGCTGCCGGGCAGCCCGATGGGGCGGGACGAATTCGGGCGCGATGTGATGTCCCGCCTGATCTGGGGCGCACGCTCCTCGCTCGCCGTGGCCTTCGCCTCGGCCGCCATCGCGGCGGTGATCGGCACGCTGCTCGGGCTGCTCGGCGGCTGGTTCCGCGGTTTGGTGGAGGTGCTGGCGATTCGCGGCGCGGATGTGGTGCTGTGCTTTCCGCCGGTGCTGCTGGCGCTGCTGGTGGTCACACTGCTCGGCCCGGGCACTGCGACGCTCATCCTGGTGCTTTCGGTGCTCTACCTGCCTGGCTTCATTCGCGTGAGTTTCGCGGAAGTGCTTTCGGCGCGGGGCCAGGATTATGTGGAAGCCGTGCGCGCGCTCGGCGCCCGCACGCCGCGCATCCTGCTGCGCACCGTGCTGCCGAATATCGCGGGGCCGGTGCTGGTGCAGGTCTCGCTGGCCGTCGCTTCCGCCGTCGTGCTGGAAAGCGGGTTGTCCTTCCTCGGCCTCGGCGTGGTGCCGCCGACGCCGAGCTGGGGGCTGATGATCCGCGGCGCGCGCGCCACCATGGAGCAGGCGCCGATGCTGCTGCTCTGGCCCTGCCTGGCGCTGACCATCACCATCCTGGCGATGAACCTCCTGTGCGATGCGGTGCGCGATGTGGCGGACAAGCGAGGCGGCGGCGGCGCGCCAAGACTGCGTCTGGTGGACCGGCTGCTGCCCGGCCTGTTCCCGCCACCGGCCGCGCCGCAGCCGCTGCTGGATGTGCAGGGGCTGACGGTGGAGATCGCGGTGCCCGGCGGCATCATCCGGCCGGTGGAGGATCTCGGCTTCCGGCTCGATGCCGGCCGCACGCTGGCGATCGTGGGCGAGAGCGGCTCCGGCAAATCCATGGCCGCCACGGCCATCATGGGGCTGCTGCCGCCGGCCGCGCGCGTGGCCGCCGGCGTGGCCCGGCTGGATGGCGAGGACCTGCTGCGCATGCCCGAAGCGGTGCGCCGCAAGCTGCGCGGTGGCGCGATGGCCATGGTCTTCCAGGACCCGATGAGCAGCCTGAACCCCGTGCACCGCATCGGCGACCAGGTGGCGGAGGCGATCCGCGCGCATCGCGACGTGCCGGCGGCGCAGGCGCGCGCGGAGGCGGTGGCGCTGCTGAAGCGCGTCGGCATCGCCGATCCGGAACGCCGTTCGCGCGCCTATCCGCATGAGCTCTCGGGCGGCATGCGCCAGCGCGTGATGATCGCCATGGCCATCGCCAACAAGCCGCGCCTGCTGATCGCGGACGAGCCGACCACCGCGCTGGACGTGACCGTGCAGGCGGCGATCCTCGACCTGCTGGCGGAGCTGCGGCGGGAGGAGGGGATGGGCCTGGTGCTCATCACCCATTCGCTCGGCGTGGTCGCGGAAGTGGCCGAGGATGTGGTGGTGATGTATGCGGCGCAGGTGGTGGAACGCGGCCCCGTCGCGCAGGTTTTTGCAAACCCGCTGCATCCCTATACGCGCGCGCTGCTGGCCGCCGTGCCGGATGGCGATGCGGAGCCGGAGGGGATTCCCGGCGTCGTCCCGCGCCCCGATCGCTGGCCGCCCGGCTGCCGCTTCGCGCCGCGCTGCGCCTTCGCCACCGCCGCCTGCGAATCCCCGCCGCCGCTGGAGGAGGTGCAGGGCCAGGCGGTGCGCTGCATCCGGTGGCGGGAGCTGACGGCATGACCGAGCCGCTGGTCGTCGCCGAGCGCGTCGAGATGACCTTCGCGCCGCGCGGCATTCTTTCGCGCGGCCGGCCGGTGCGCGCGGTGGCGGGCGTGGATGCCACGGTGGCGCGGGGTGAGGCGCTGGGCGTGGTGGGCGAAAGCGGCAGCGGCAAGTCCACGCTCGGCCGCGTGATGCTCGGACTGCTGGCCGCCACGGGCGGCGCGGTGCGCTTCGATGGCCAGGTGCTGCCGAAGCCCGGCAGCGCCGCCTGGCGCCGTCTGCGTGCCCGCATGGGCATCGTCTTCCAGGACCCCTTCGGCAGCCTCGATGCCAGGCGCAGCATCGGCGCGCAGGTCGAGGATGGCCTGGCGATCCACACGAGCCTCTCCGC
Source organism: Falsiroseomonas sp. (assembly GCF_051860665.1). Taxonomy (GTDB): domain Bacteria; phylum Pseudomonadota; class Alphaproteobacteria; order Acetobacterales; family Acetobacteraceae; genus Falsiroseomonas. The sequence continues at coordinate 287,384 of NZ_JBHYDM010000005.1, read as the reverse complement.
CGCCGAGCGTCGTGCGGAGCTGACAAGAATGTTCGTTCGGGTGGGGCTCGATCCGCAGCGGCTCGGCGCCTATCCGCATGAGTTTTCAGGCGGCCAGCGCCAGCGGCTCGGCATTGCGCGGGCGCTGGCGACGAAGCCGGATTTCCTCGTGGCGGATGAGCCGGTCTCGGCGCTGGATGTCTCGATCCAGGCGCAGGTGGTGAAGCTGCTGGCGGAGCTGCGGCGCGACCTCGGCCTGGCGATGCTGTTCATCAGCCACGACCTGCCGGTGGTGCGGCATCTGTGTGACCGCGTGCTCGTGCTCTATCTCGGCCGCGTCATGGAGGAAGGGCCGGTGGCGCAGGTCTTTGCCCGCCCCGCGCATCCCTATACCCGCGCGCTGCTCTCCGCCACGCCGATGCTCGACCCCGCGCGGCGGCTGACGCGGGAGATCCTGCCGGGCGAGCCGCCCAGCCCTTCCGCCCCGCCTTCCGGCTGCGTCTTCCGCACGCGTTGCCGCCATGCGCGGCCGGAATGCGCGGAGACGGTTCCCCCCCTTCGCGACTTCGGCGCGGTCGGGCACCGTGTGGCCTGCATCCGTGCCGATGAGATCAACTGAGGAACCCGCCAGCATGACTGAGATATCGCCGACGAAAGTCCGCATGGGCGAGATCACGGGCGACGAGGCCCGCACGCTCTATCCGCAGAACCCGGTGATCCTGCTGCCGATGGGCAGCCATGAGGATCAGGGCCCGCATGCGCCGATGGGCGACTATTTCCTGGCCGAGAAGATGGCCGAGCTGATCGCGCTGCGCGCCACGGCGGAAGGCACGCGCACCGTGGTGGCGCCCGTGCTGCCCTTCGGCAAGGGCGATTTCTTCGGGCCGATGCCCGGCGGCATCGCACTTTCGGCCGCCACGTTTCGGGCCGTACTGGACGAAGTGTTCGGGGAACTGCTGCGCCACAAGCTGACGAAGCTCGTCGTCATCAACGGGCATGGCGGCAACGTGAATGTCGTGAACGAGGCGACGCGGGCGGTGATGCACAAGACGGGCCTCGTGATCCCGGCGCTGTATCTGTGGCGCATCGCCTATGCGGAGATGCCGAAGCTGCTGGGGGCGGAGAAGGCGAAGGCCGTCTCCAGCCACGGTGCGGATCCGCTGACCAGCCTCTGCATGCACCTGTTCCCGGAGCGCATCCGCACGGACCTGATCCCGGAGCCGCGCAGCGGCAAGCCGGAGGCGCTGGGCCTGCCCTTCCAAGGCTGGGGCTCGCTGAGCTTCCAGGGGGCGGAAGTGACCGTGCCGATCGAGTATGACGCCGTCAGCCCGAACGGCCTTGGCACCGGCGATCCGCGGCTATGCAGCGCGGAGAGCGGCAAGCTGATCGCGGATCGGCTGACCGAGATCGGCGCGGGCTTCTGCCACCACTACGCGAAGCAGTGATGCGGTGAAGCCCTCCCCCGCAAGCGGGGGAGGGAGGGTTCTCACACCACCCGGTCCTGCTCAGGGATCGGTTCGCCCTTCGAGACGCGCACCATATTGCCCAGCCAGTGCTCGATGCTGCGGCGGCTGTTCTCGTAGGCCGTGCTGGCGCAATGCGGCGTGACGATCACGTTGTCCATGTGCAGCAGCGGATGGTCGGCCGGCGGCGGTTCCTGGTCGAAGACGTCCACCGCCGCCGCGCGGAGCTTTCCGGCCTTCAACGCCGCCACCAGATCCGCCTCCACCACCACACCGCCGCGCGCCACATTCACCAGGCTCGCCGTCGGCTTCATTTTTGCCAATGCCGCGGCATTGATCATGCCCTTGGTCTCCGCTGTCAGCGGGCAGTTTAGCGAGAGGAAATCGACCTCACTCAGCAGATCGTCCAGCGCGCGGTATTCCACACCCAGCGCGTGCGCCTGATCATCCGGCAGCTTCGTGCGCGAATGGTACAGCACGCGACAGTCAAATCCCTGCAACCGCTTCGCCACGCCCTTGCCGATGGCGCCAAGGCCGATGATGCCGACGGTCTTGCCGCTCAGCATCACGGACTGCTTCCACACCTCGTTCTTCGCCCAGCCGCCGGCTGCCGTGCTGTTGTGCGCGGGCACGATGCGCCGGGCGAGCGCCAGCATCAGGCCGATGGTGAATTCCGCGACGGGTGCGGCATTGCTGCCGGTGGTGCGCGCCACCTGGATGCCGTGGGCGCGGCAATAGTCGAGGTCGATATTGTCGATGCCGACGCCCCATTTGTGCACCAGCTTCAGCTTCGGCCCGGCGGCCAGGACCTCGGCCGGCACGGGCACGTCCCACCACAGCGCGTATTCGGCATCGGCGACTTCGGCCTTCAGATCCGCGACGCTGCGGCCCGTCACGGCCGTGGCGGTGAAACCCGCGGGCAGGCAGGACTGGATGATCTCGGCCATCTCGCCGGCGATGGGCTGCAGCAGGGCAATCTTCTTCGTCATGTCTCGATCCTGGGGAGGTCAAACAGGTTTGGCGGTCTCAAGCACGAAGCGCACGCCGGCGCGCGCCAGCCCGCCGCCGAGCGCCACCACCGATCCATCGGCGCGCCAGCAGGCGGCGCCCGTCATCGTGCCGTCTGCGTTGAAGGCGATGCCGTTCATGCCGCCGCCGATGGTGGCGACGCGCCGCACCGGATGGCCCAGCGCGGCCAGCGCCGCTGCCACGGCATCGGGCACCGCCGGCTCCAGCTCCAGCGCCAGGCCTTGCGTCCAGATGCGCGGCGCTTCCACCGCCTGTTGCAGCGTCATGCCGTGGTCGATGAGGTTCAGCACCGCCTGGAAAGCAGCGGGAAAAATCTTCAACCCGCCGGGTAGGCCGAGCGCGAAGGCGGGCCTGCCATCCTTCAGCGCGATGGTCGGCGCCATGGAGGTATAGACACGCTTGCCCGGCTGCACGGATAGCGCAAGGCCGGGCCGCGGGTCGAAGTTGTGCATGTAGTTGTTGGCGATCAGCCCGGTGCCGGGAATCGCGATGCGGGCACCGAACAGCGCGTTGATGGTCTGCGTGGTGGCCACGATATTGCCCGCCGCATCGGCCACCGTGACATGCGTGGTGCAGTTGGATTCGCCCAGCGAGGGATGCGCCGCCCAGGTTTGCGCGCGAGCCAGGTCGATCTCCGCGCGGCGCAGATCGGCATAGGCCGCGGAGGTCAGCCTCTCCACCGGCACCGTGACGAAATCCGGATCCGCCGTCGCCACCGCGCGATCCGCGAAGGCCATCTTCAGCACCTCCGCCACCAGGTGCCAGGATTCGACCGTGCCGAAGCCCATCGCGGCGATGTTGAAGCCGCTCATCACGTTCAGCATCTGCGCCACATGCACGCCCGCGGAGGCCGGGGGCGGCGGCGCAAAAACCTCGTAGCCGCGATAGCTTGCGCCGATGGGCGCGCGCGCGATGGGACGGCTGGCGCGGAGGTCCTCGCGGGTGATGATGCCGCCGCCGGCCGCCAGCGCATCCGCCACCAGCCCGCCCAGCGCGCCCGCATGCAGCAGGTCCGGGCCGTCCTTGGCGATGGCGCGCAGCGTTTCGGCATAGGCGCCCTGGATCAGGCGCTCGCCCGCTGCGCGCTTCACGCCACCCGGCAGGAAGCGCGCGGCGAGGTCCGCGTCGCGCGACAGGTCTGGCGCGGCATCGCCGATGCAGTCGGAGAGATAGGGCGTGACGCGAAAACCGTTGGCAGCGAGGTGGATCGCCGGCGCCATCACATCGGCCAGCGACCAGGTGCCGTAGGTCTCCAGCGTCTGCGCCCAGGCGCGCAGCGCGGCCGGCACGGCGACGGAGAGCGGGCCGATCGCATTGGTCCGGCCCTCCACCTCCCGCTCCTCCGGCGGCACGTCGGTGCGCGGCGTATACATGCTGGGCGTCGCCGCGGCCGGTGCCGTGGAGAGACCATCCATCACCGCATGCCGCCCATCCGCCATGCGGATATGGCCGACGCCACCGCCGAGCAGGCCGACCATCATCGGCTCCACCACCGTCAGCGCGAAGAGCGTGGCGAGGGCGGCATCCACCGCATTGCCGCCTTCCAGCAGCACCTGCGCGCCGGCAGCGGAGGCCATGGGGTGGTTGCTGGTGACCACGCCGCGGGAGCCGGTGGCGGGCGTCTTCTCCAGCGTCAGGGGGAATCCGTTCTGCCCGACCGAAACCGCTGCCATCACCAAGCCCATCTGCTGCACGGCCCGCAGTTTGGGCCGCGATGCCCTGGGCGGGAAGGGGGCTACAGTGCCAGCTGCACCTTCATCGCCCGCGCGCGGTCGGCGGCGAGGTCGAAGGCGGCCACCGCATCCTCCATCGGCACCACCTCCGTCAGCAGCCGCATCGGGTCGATCGCGCCGCGCGCCAGGGCATCGACGGCCAGCGCAAATTCCTCGTGAAAGCGAAAAGTGCCGCGCAGCGTGATTTCCTTCGCCACCAGCGTGTTCAGCGGCACGGAGGCATCGCCGCCGATGCCGACCTGCACGATGGTGGCCCCCGGCCGCGCCGCAGCGATGGCGCCGGCCAGGGCCAGGCCGCTGCCGGCGCATTCGAAGACCACGTCGAAGCTGCCCTTGTCCGCGCCATAGGGCGCCAGCGCCTCGGGCTCCGCCCGCAGGTCGTGCGTCGCATCGGCGCCCAGTTCGCGGGCCAGCGCCAGCGGCCTCGGCGTCAGGTCCGTCATCACCACCTGCCGCGCGCCCGCATGGCGCGCCACCAAAAGGCACAGCATGCCGATGGGTCCGGCGCCGGTGATCAGCACGCGGGCGCCCATCAGCGGCCCGGCCTGGCGCGCGGCGTGCAGGCACACCGCCAGCGGCTCCGCGAAGGCGGCGCGGCGCAGGTCCATGTCCGCGGGCAGCTTCACCGCCTGCGCCGCGTCGCAGACCAGCTGCTGACGGAACCCGCCATCGACATGCGGCATCCGCATTGCGCTGCCGTAGAAGCGCATGTCGAGGCAATGCTGCGCCTGCCCCGCCAGGCAGTAGCGGCAGGCGCCGCAGGGGCGGGAGGGATTGACCGCGACCTTGTCACCCACCGCGAGGCCCATGACGCCATCGCCCGTGACCAGAATCTCGCCGGCGATCTCGTGGCCCAGCACCATGGGCTGGCGCACCCGCACCACGCCAAAACCGCCATGCAGGTAGTAGTGCAGGTCGGAGCCGCAGATGCCGCCCTGGCGGATGCGCACCGCGACCTCGCCGCGGCCGGGCGACGCCGTGACCTGGTCCTCCACGCGCAGGTCGCGCGCGGCATGGATGACGATGGCCCGCATGGCGTGATCCTTCCCTGTTGCGTGATGCTTGTCGCTTTCCCGCCTGGCGATCAAGCGCTGCGCGTTGACGCGGCCCAGGCCCGGCGGCACCTTCCCCGCCAAACGCCGCACCAGCCCCCACAATCGAAGCCAGGAGTCCGCGCCATGCCGCGCCCCGCCCTTGCCTTGTTCGCCGCCGCCCTTCTGGCTGCCATGCCAGTTGCAGCCCAGCAGCCGGACCGCGCCCGCACCCTGCGCGTGGCGCCCGAAACGCTGACCACGGTGCTGGACCCGCATTTCACCACCAGCTTCACGACACGGGACTTCGCCTATCTGGTCTTCGACACGCTGGTCGCGGTGAACGATCGCTGGGAGCCAACGCCGCAGATGCTGGAGCGCTGGGAGCGCAGCGCCGACGGCCTGACCTGGACCTTTGTCCTCCGCGAGGGCCTCGCCTGGCATGACGGGTCCGCGGTGACTGCGGAGGATTGCGTCGCCAGCCTTCGCCGCTGGGGCGCGCGGGATGCGCTGGGCGGCGCCATGATGCGCGCCTCCGCCAGCCTCGATGTGATTGATGCCAAGACCTTCCGGCTGGTGCTGCGCGAACCCTTCGGCCTGGTGCTGCAGGCCTTGGGCAAGCCGGGCGCCATGGTGCCGATGATGATGCCGGCGCGGCTCGCCGCCACGCCGCCGACGCAGCAGGTGACGGAGGTGATGGGCAGCGGCCCCTATCGCTTCGTGCGGGAGGAATATCGCCCCGGCGACCGCATCGTCGTCACGCGCAACGCGGCCTATCGCCCGCGGCCCGAACCCGCGGTCTGGGCCAGCGGCGGCAAGGTGGCGCGGATGGAGCGGGTGGAACTGCTCGCCATGCCGGATGTCTCGACCCAGGTCTCGGCGCTGACCACCGGCGAGATCGACTATGTCGAACGCCTGCCCGCCGATGTGCTGCCGATCCTGGAGCGCAACCGGCAGGTGACGGTCGCCACCGTTTCCCCCTTCGGCTACCAGGGCATCCTGCGCTTCAACCACCTGCACCCGCCCTTCGACAATCCGCAGGTGCGGCGCGCGGTGATGCTGGCGGTGAACCAGGCGGACTACCTCGCTGCCGTCGCCGGGCGCCCCGAATACGCCCGCGAATGCCGCAGCATGTTCGGCTGCGGCACGCCGCTCGAGACCACCGCCGGCATGCCGGCTTCGACGGACCTGGAAGCGGCGCGGCGCATGCTGCGCGAGAGTGGCGCGGATCTTTCGCGCCCGGTGTCGATCATCCATCCGGCGGATGCGCCCGGTATCGCGGCACTCGGCCTGGTCTCCCAGGGTCTTCTGACCCAGCTCGGCTTCCGGGTCGACCTGCAGAGCATGGACCTCAACACCTATTTCGGGCGGCGCGCGAGGCAGGAGGGGTGGAACCTGGCCCATACCACCAACACCGTGCCGGACATGCAGTCGCCGCTGCTGAACCCCTTCGTCAACGGCGCCGGCCGCACCGGAGGCTTCGCGGGCTGGCCGGAGAATGCCGAGGTGGAGCGGTTGCGCGTAGCCTTCGCGCGCGCGCAGGATGACGCGGAACGCAAGCGCATCTCGGACGAGGTCCATCGCCTGGCGGCGGAGGACGGCTTCTACATGCCGCTCGGACAGTTCACCGCGGCCAGCGCCTGGCGGTCGGACCTGAGTGGCGTGCTGCGCGGCCCGGCGATGTTCCTCTGGAACATGGAGCGCCGCTGATGCTGTCCTTTTCCGACTACCTCGACGCCGTGCCGAAGGTGGAACTGCACCTGCATATCGCCGGCGCGATCCGGGCGGCGACGCTGGACGAGCTGGCAGCGAAGAATGGCGTGCGCCTGCCGAAGCCGGCCGCCGAGATGTACCGCTTCGAAACCTTCTACGAGTTCCTCGACATCTTGCGGCTCGGCGCGCTGGTGGTGCGGACGCCGGCCGAGTTTTCGCGGATTGCCTTCGAATGCATCGAGGACCTGCATCGCCACGGTAACGTCCGCCACACCGAAATCTTCTTCAACCCGCACTACTTCACGCCCAACGGCGTGACCTATCCCGAGATCGTCGACGGGCTTCTGGAAGGCTTGGCGCGGGCAAACGCCGCCTATGGCGTTTCCGCAAAACTGATCGCCTGCATCGATCGCAGCGTGTGCCTGCCCTCCGAATCGCTACAGATGCTGGAGTGGATGGCGAGGTGGAAGCGGCCGGAGGTGATCGGCATCGGGCTGGACGGCGCCGAGCGCGCCGGGCCCGCGCATCTCTGGGTGGAGGCCTGGCGGCAGGCGGGCCGGGCGGGCTACCGCCGCACGGCGCATGTCTGCGAGGACAACCAGAGCCTCTTCGAGGCGCCGCCGATGCACTACAGCCTGTGCCGCGACATGCTGGGCTGCGACCGGCTGGACCATGGCTACAACATGCTGGCCGACCCCGCCGTGGTGGCCCGCGCGGTGAAGGACCAGGTGCCCTTCACCATGGCCTGCTGGTCCGGCATGCCCTGGAACCGCGCGCCCCGGCGCCAGCGCATCAAGGCGATGTTCGACGTCGGGCTGAACATCAGCCTGGGCACCGACGACCCCACCATCTTCGGCACCACCATGGGCCATAGCTGGCGCACGGTCTTTGCCGATCTCGGCTGGGGCGTGGCGGAGGCGCGGAAGCTGAGCCTGGCCGGGCTGGAGGGGTCCTGGCTGCCGGAGCCGGAGAAGGCCACGATGCGTGCGGAGTTCGGCGCGACGCTGGACGCGCTGGAGCGCGATCTGGACCCTGAGGACCGGGTGCTGGATTTGGCGGTCACCCGTCGCTGATCGCTCTCCCTCCCCCGCAAGCGGGGGAGGCTTAACGTAACTAGTCTGCGTACTGCCCCGCCGCCTGGATCAGCGGGCGCCACTTGGCAATGTCCGCCTGCCAGAACTCGCGATGCGCTTCCGGCGTCGCGCGCGCCACCGGCACCGGGGCGGTGCCCAGGGCGGCGAAGCGGGTGCCGACATTCGGGTCCTGCAGCGCCGCGACCAGCGCCTGGTTCAGCCGCGCGATGACCGGCGCCGGCGTGCCCTTCGGCGCATAGAGGCCGTGCCACACGCTGACCTCGAAGCCCGGCAGCCCGCCCTGCGCGGCGGTCGCCAGGTCCGGCAGGGATTCCAGACGCTCCGGCGTGGTCACAGCGAAGGCGCGGATGCCGCCGGCCTTGATCTGCTCGGTGGTATTGGTGGTCTGGTCGCACATCAGGTCCACCGTGCCGGCCAGCAGGTCGTTCATGGCCGGGCCGGTGCCGCGATAGGGCACGGTGGTCATGCGCGTGCCCATCGCCTGCATCAGCAGCAGGCCACAGAGGTGGCTGGCCGCGCCGATGCCGGCATTGGCGTAGTTCAGCCGTTCGCCCTCGCGCTTCACCAGCGCCACCAGCTCCTGCATGTTCTGCGCCGGCAGGCCGTTGCGGCCGACCAGCGTCATCGGCACCTCGGTCACCAGGCCGATGGTTTCGAAGCCGCCGGTCGCGTCATAGGCCAGGCGGCGATACAGCGTCGGGATGGTCGACATGCCGATGTGGTGCATCAGGATGTTGTAGCCATCCGGCCGCGCCTGCGCCGTGCGCTGCGCGCCCAGCGTGCCGCCGGCGCCGCCCACATTCTCCACCACCACGGTCTGGCCGAGATTGGTGCTCATCGACTGGGCGATCAGCCGGGCCACCGTGTCGGTCGGCCCGCCGGCGGCGAAGGGCACCACCATGGTGATGGTGCGGGTCGGGAAAGCCCCCTGGGCGAAGGCAGGGGCGGCGAGCGCTGCGCCGGCGAGGCCGAGAAGGCCCCGCTTACCGATCTTGGTCATCTTGTTCTCGTTCCCTCAGGCAGGCAGGGGTTGGGGTTCAGGCATCCATCTTCAGGGCGGCGATGAAGGCGCTCTGCGGGATCTCGACCTTGCCGAACTGCCGCATCCGCTTCTTGCCTTCCTTCTGCTTGTCCAGCAGCTTGCGCTTGCGGCTGATGTCGCCGCCATAGCATTTCGCCGTGACGTCCTTGGACATGGCGCTGATCGTCTCGCGCGCAATCACGCGCCCGCCGATCGCGGCCTGGATCGGAATCTTGAAGAGCTGGCGCGGGATCAGCTCCTTCAGCTTCTCGCAGATCTGCCGGCCGCGGCGATCCGCCTGGCTGCGATGCGCCATGAAGGACAGCGCATCCACCGGCTCCGAATTCACCAGGATGGAGATCTTCACCAGGTCGCCCGCCTCATAGCCATCGACCGTGTAGTCGAAGCTGGCATAGCCGCGGGAGACGGATTTCAGCCGATCGTAGAAGTCGAAGACCACCTCGTTCAACGGCAGGCGATAGACCGCCATGGGGCGCGTGCCGACATAGGTCAGCTCCACCTGCACGCCGCGGCGCTCGTTGCAGAGGGTGAGGACGGAGCCGAGATATTCCTCCGGCACCATGATGGTGGCCTTGATCCAGGGCTCGCTGATTTCCGCGATCACGCTGGGGTCCGGCATATCGGCCGGGTTGTGCAGTTCCGACTCTTCGCCGTTGGTCTTCCTGATCTTGTAGACGACGGAAGGCGCCGTCGCGATCAGGTCCAGGTCGAATTCGCGCGACAGCCGCTCCTGCACGATCTCGAGGTGCAGCAGGCCGAGGAAACCGCAGCGATAGCCGAGGCCGAGGGCTGCGCTGTTCTCCATCTCGTAGTGGAAGCTGCTGTCGTTCAGCCGCAGCTTGCCGACCGATTCGCGCAGCTTCTCGAAGTCATCCGCATCGACGGGATAGAGCCCGCACCAGACCACCGGGATGGAGGGCTTGAAGCCGGGCAGGGCCTCGGTCGCCGGGTTGCGGTCATCGGTCAGCGTGTCGCCGACATTGGTATCGGCCACGGTCTTGATGGCGGCGGTGACATAGCCCATCTCGCCCGGGCCGAGGCTGTCCACCTGCACCATCTTCGGCGTGAAGACGCCGACCTGCTCCACCGTATGGGCGGTGCCGTTCGACATCATGCGGATCTTCTGGCCCTTGCGCAGGCGGCCATCCTTCACCCGCACCAGCACGACGACGCCTAGATAGGCATCGTACCAGCTATCCACCAGCAGCGCCTTCAGCGTCGCATCGGCATCCCCGGTAGGCGCCGGCAGGCGGGTGACGATGGCTTCCAGCACACCCTCGATGTTCAGCCCGGTCTTGGCCGAGATCATCACCGCTTCCGAGGCGTCGAGGCCGATCACATCCTCGATCTGCTGCTTCACCCGGTCCGGCTCCGCCGCCGGCAGGTCGACCTTGTTCAGCACCGGCACGATCTCGTGATTCGCATCCAGCGCCTGGTAGACATTGGCCAGGGTCTGCGCCTCGACCCCCTGGGAGGCATCGACCACCAGCAGCGAGCCCTCGCAGGCGGCGAGCGAGCGGCTCACCTCATAGGCGAAGTCGACATGGCCCGGCGTGTCCATCAGGTTGAGGACATAGGTCTCGCCATCATTCGCCTTGTAGTGCAGGCGCACGGTCTGCGCCTTGATGGTGATGCCGCGCTCCCGCTCCAGCTCCATATTGTCGAGGAGCTGTTCCTTCATGTCGCGCAGCGCGACCGTGCCGGTGGTCTGGATCAGCCGGTCCGCCAGCGTCGATTTCCCATGGTCGATATGGGCAATGATCGAGAAGTTGCGGATGCGGGAGAGAGGTGTTTCGGTCATCTGTTTCCGGGCGCCGGCCATGGCGGGAAAGGCCCGCCTGCGTCACCCGGGAGATAGGGCAGAACCGGCCGAAGTCCAAACCTTTCCGGGCCGGGCCGGGGGGCGCCGCGCTGCGGCTACTCGATCCGGGCGCCGCTGATCTGCACCATCTCCTGCCAGCGCGGCCGGTCGGCCAGGATGCGGGCGCGGGTGGCGGCGGCATCCAGCGGCGGCAGGGCCAGCAGCCCATTGGTCCGCAGCCGGTCCTCCAGCCCCGGATGGGCGGCGGCGCGGCGCAGCAGGTCCTGGGTCCGGGCGGCGAGCTCGGGCGGCAGGGTTCCGGGGCCGCCCAGGATGTTCCAGCTCTGCAGGTCGAGGTCGCCGATGCCCAGCGCCGAAAAGTCGCCCATTCCGGGCACATCCGGCAGGAAGGGAACCCGTTCCCGGGACCCAACGGCCATGGCCTTCAGCGTGCCGGCCGCCACATGCGGCAGCAGCGCAGGCATGAAGTCGAAGCACATGTCGATATTGCCGGCCAGCAGGTCGTTCAGCGCCGGCGCGCCGCCGCGATAGGGCACCACGGTGATGGCCGCCCCGCTGCGCCGGGCGATGGTGGCCGTCAGCAGGTGGGAGGCGCCGCCGCTGCTGGCCGCGCCATTGGTCAGCTCGTTCCCCGGCCGCTTCGCCCATTCCAGCATGGCGCCGAAATCGCCCCAGCCCCGCTCCTGCGCCCGGTCGGCCCGCACGCAGCACAGCACGGTGGAGGTGACCACGCTGGTGATGGGCGTGACGTCGCGGTCCACGTCCAGCGGCATGCGGGACATCATGGCGGGCAGTGAGGTGAACATGGTGATGCTGAAAAGTCCCGTGGTCAGCCCATCCGGCGGGGCCTTGGCGACCGCATCCATGGCGATCAGCCCATTGGCACCGCTGCGGTTCTCCACCACCACGGCCTGGCCGCTGATGGCCTGGATCGCCTCCCCATAGAGGCGCGCGATGGTGTCGGACTGACCGCCGGGCGGGTTCGGCACGATGATCCGCAGCGGGCGGGTGGCGGAAATCTGCGCCAGGGCAGGGGTTGCCAGGGGGGCGGCAGCGGCGGCAAGCAGGGTGCGACGTGGTATCATGAAGGAAAGATTACGCGGCTCTTTCGCAGATGCGAAAGAGCAAATATCAGGACATTTGCCGCCAGCCCCACGGAGACCAGAACCATGCCCAAGCGCGCCGTCCAGTCCAAGAAAGTCTTCAAGTCCAGCCGCCCCTTCGCCCAGGCGACCATCGCCGGCGGCTTCATGTTCGTCTGCTCCACCGGCCGCGACGTCGAAGGGAAATTCGTGGTGGGCGATGTGCGCGCGCAGACGCAGCAGACGCTCGACAATATCCGCGCCCTGATCGAGGAGGCGGGCGGCACCATGGACGATGTGGTGAAGTGCACCGTCTATGTGACGGACCGCGCGAACTGGGAGCCGATGAACGAGGTCTATTTCGCCAATTTCGTCGAGAACCCGCCGCACCGCGTCTCCTGCATCGTCAGCGGGCTGGGCTCGGTGGATTGCCTGGTGGAGATCGACGCCACGGTCTATCTCGGCACCGACTGATCACCGGATCAGCCGCACCTCCACCGCCAGGCCGAGCGTCGCCCAGACCCGGTCGGCGGTGAGCACCGGCAGGCCTTGCCGCGCGGCGGTGGCCAGGCAGGCACAGTCGCCGAGCGACAGGGTTCCGCGATGGGCGGCAAGGAGGCGGGCGGCGGCGACGGCGATTCCCGCATCGTAATCCAGGACTGGGATCTGCAAGCCTTCCCAGGCCTCCAGCCGTTCCGGGTGGCCGGGCAGCAGCTTGGCTGCCACCTCGGTCCAGTTGACGGCGGACATGCAGGCGGAGGGAAGTGAGGCCGCGGTGACCTCCGCGCCCGGCTCCTGGCGAAGCAGGGCCAGGACCGCCGAAGCATCCAGCAGCATGTCAGAGAGCCGGAGCGGCGCCAGCCTCGCCCTCTGGCAGGCTGCGGCCGGCCTCAGCCCGGCGCTGGGCGATCAACTCCTCCGACCACAGCTCGTCACCCGGCTTCCAGGCCGGCACCAGCGCCTGGAGCCGGCGCAGCGCAGCCTGCCGGGTGGTGGCGCGCAGCTCTTCCTGCGTCACCTGGAGCAGAAGCTCACCCCCTCCCTGCACGCCCAGCGAGATGCGGACTTCCTCCGGCAGCACCAGCCGGCCTTCGGCATCCACCTGCACCGTCACGACCCGGCCCATTCGCAAGCCTCCTGTCGACTATCCTCGTAGCACCGCGCCGGTCGCCTTTGCCACCGCGGCGACGATCCTGGCCGTCACGGCCTCGATCTCCGCATCGGTCAGGGTGCGCTCGCGCGGCTGCAGCGTGGCCTGGATGGCCAGGCTGATCTTGCCTTCAGCCATCCGCTCGCCGGCATAGCGGTCGAAGAGGGTGACATCGCTCACCAGCGTCTTGTCGGCATTGCGGGCGGCGCGCAGCAGCTGCTCCGCCGGCACCGACGCATCCACCACGAAGGCAAAGTCCCGCTTCAGCGGCTGGAAGGCGGGCAGGTCGGGCATGCCCTTCTTCCGGCGCTTCGGCTCCGCGATCGCATCCAGGAAGACCTCGAAGGCCACGACAGGACCCGCGAGGCCCAGCGCCTTGACCACCTGCGGGTGCAACTCGCCAAAAGTGGCCAGCACGGTCTTCGGCCCCTGGCGCAGCACGCCAGAGCGGCCGGGGTGGTAGAAGCCCGGCGCATCCGTGGTCAGCATCACCGCCGCCATCGGGACGCCGAGCGCGCCCAGCACCGCCAGCGCGTCGCCCTTCGCATCCAGCGCATCCACCGGCCGCGCCGGCGCTGCCCAATTGGCCGCCGTCTGCCCGGCCCGCACGCCCGCCGCGACGGCGAGCTGGCTGACTCCCGCCGCCGGATCCCGATAGGCGCCACCGATCTCGCCCAGGGCCACATCCGCGAAGCCGCGGGCGGCGTTGCGCGCCGCGGCCATGGCCAGGGAGGCGATCGGGGTCGGCCGCATCTGGTCCAGGTCGCTGGCGATGGGGTTCTCCAGGTGCAAGCTGTCCGGCGTCTCGCCAAACAGCGCCGCTGTGGCGCGATCCAGGAAGCCGTAGGTCACGCAATCCTGCATGCCGCGCGCCGCCAGCACCCGCCGCGCCAGCGCGGCTCGCACCTGCTTCGGCGACAGCGCCGGGCGCGGCACCGCGGAGGTCACGGGCAGCGAGACCGCCGGCACCGCATCCAGCCCGCCGAGGCGCAGCACCTCCTCCACCAGGTCGCATTCCGGCTCGATCTCGGCGCAGCCCTCGGCGGCGATGCGCGCGCGATCCGCGGGCAGGGACGGGTCCTGCGCCAGGGCACCGGCGCCGGCGATGTCATTGCGCCAGGACGGCACGGCGACCGTCACGCGCTCCGCATCGCGCTGCGTCACGCCGAAGCCGAGCCGCTCCAGCCGGCCGACGATCTCCGCCTCCTCCAGCTCCAGCCCGCCAAGGTCGCGCACCCGCGCGAAGCGCAGCGTGGCCTCCCGCTGCCAGGCGGGCTCCGCACCGGCTTCCGAAATCTCGGAAGCTTCGCCGCCGCAGAGGTCGAGGATCATCCGCGTCGCGGCTTCCAGCGCCTTGGGCAGCAGCGCCGGGTCGATGCCGCGCTCGAAGCGCGACCGCGCATCGGTCCGCACGTCATGCCGGCGGCCGGACAGCGCGATGCGCACCGGGTCGAAGAGCGCGCATTCGATGAAGCATTCGGTGGTGGCCTCGTCGCAGCCGGAATGCTCGCCGCCGATGATGCCGCCCAGCGCCTCGGCGCCATTCGCATCGGCGATCACGCCGTCCTCCTCCGTCAGCGCATAGGTCTTGCCGTTCAGCGCCAGCAACTCCTCGCCCGGCCGCGCCATGCGCATGGTCAGCTCGGTGCCCGCCACCTTGGACACATCGAAGACATGCAGCGGGCGACCTACGGCGAAGGTGAAGTAGTTGGTGATATCGACCAGCGCGCTGATCGGCCGCAGCCCGATCGCCACCAGCCGATCCTGCAGCCACTGCGGCGAGGGCCCATTCTTCACGCCCCGCACGGCGCGCCCCAGCACCCAGGTGCAGGCGCGCGGATCGGTAACTTTCCAATGCAGCGGCGTGGGGTAGCTGGCGGCGACTGGCGCCACCTCCCAGGGCTTCAGCGTGCCGAGCCCGGCCGCCGCCAGGTCCCGCGCAATGCCGTGCACCGACAAGGCATCGCCACGGTTCGGCGTCACCTTGATCTCGATCACCGGATCATCGAGGCCGGCCCACTTCACGTAGCTCTCGCCGACCGGCGCATCGTCCGGCAGGTCCACGATGCCCGAATGATCGTCTCCGAGGCCCATCTCCCGCGAGGAGAGCATCATCGCCTCGGACTTCACGCCGCGGATCTCGCCCAGCTTCAGCGTGATGCCCGTGCCCGGGATGAAGTCGCCCGGCACCGCCAGCACGCCCTTCATGCCCGTCCGCGCATTCGGCGCGCCGCAGACCACGGACAGCTCGCGCCCATCGCCCACATCCACGCGCAACTGCCGCAGCCGATCGGCATTCGGGTGCTGCACCGCCTCGATCACGCGCGCGATCCGGAAACTGCCGAGCTCCGCGGCCTTGTCCTCGATGCCCTCGACCTCGATGCCGATGGCCGACAGCGTCGTGGAAATCGTCTCCAGCGTCGCATCCGTCTCCAGATGCTCGCGCAGCCAGCTCAGGGGGAACTTCATCGCTCAGATCCCCTCATGCAGGCTGGCCGGCGCCAGCGGATCGGCGGCCCAGTGGCGCAGCCAGCGCAGGTCGCTTTCGTAGAAGGGGCGCAGGTCGGGCATGCCGTGCTTCAGCATGGTGATGCGCTCGATCCCCATGCCGAAGGCAAAACCCTGCCACTCCCGCGGGTCCAGTCCGCAATTCGCCAGCACCTTGGGATGCACCATGCCGCTGCCCAGAATCTCCAGCCAGTCACCGCCGCCACCCAGCTCGCCGGTCTTCCGGTTCCAGCCGATGTCCACTTCCATCGAGGGCTCGGTGAAGGGGAAGTAGCTGCTGCGAAACCGCACCGGCAGGTCAGAGATGCCGAAGAAGGCGCGCAAAAAGTCCGTCAGGCAGCCCTTGAGATGTCCGAGCGTGATGCCGCGATCGATCACCAGCCCCTCCACCTGATGGAACATCGGGCTATGCGTCGCATCATGGTCGGCGCGATAGGTGCGGCCCGGCGCGATGATGCGGATGGGCGGCTGTCCGCCCAGCATGGTGCGGATCTGCAAGGGCGAGGTCTGCGTGCGCAGCACCAGCCGCTGCCCGCCCGCATCCGTGCCCGGCATGTAGAAGGTATCGTGGTCCTGCCGCGCCGGATGATGGTCCGGGATGTTCAGCGCGCCGAAATTGTACCAGTCGCCCTCGATATCCGGCCCCTCGACCACCCGGAACCCCATGCTGCCGAAGATCGCGGTCAGCTCCTCGATGGTCCGGCTGATCGGGTGAATCCCGCCCTCCGCCGCCGTGCCCGGCGCGAAAGGCCGCGGCGGCAGCGAAACATCCAGCCGCTCCGCCTTCAGCCGCGCTTCCAGCGCCGCCGCCTCCAGCGCCGTCTTCCGGGCCTCCAGCAGCGCCTCGACCTCGCCCTTCAGGCGATTGAGCGCAGCCCCACGCTCCTTCCGCTGCTCCGCCGGCACCGCGCCGAGCCCCTTGAGCAGCCCGCTCAGACTGCCGGACTTGCCCAGCACCGCCACGCGTACCGCATCCAACGCCCGCAGATCCGCGGCGCCGGCCAGCGCCGCCTCCGCGTCCGCACGCAACACCGCAAGGTCATCCGTCATCATGCCAGCATCCGGATACGGAAAAGGCCGCCCCCTGCGGGACGGCCCTCCTGTTTGGTCTTCAGTCCGAACCGAACGGTTCAGGCCTGCGCGGGGAGGGCGCCCTTCGCCTTCTCGACGATGGCCGCAAAACCCGCCGCATCATCATAGGCCAGCGCCGCCAGCATCTTGCGGTCGATCTCGATATTCGCCGCCTTGATGCCCGCCATGAAGCGGGAATAGGTGATGCCGTGCTCACGCACCGCGGCATTGATGCGCTGGATCCAGAGACCCCGGAAATCACGCTTCTTGTTGCGACGGTCGCGATAGGCATACTGCAGCGCCTTCTCGACCCGCTCCAAGGCAGGACGATAGGCGGTGGAAGACCGGCCGACATAGCCCTTGGCGAGCTTGAGGACCTTCTTGTGACGGGCGTGCTTGGTTACGCCGCGCTTCACACGTGCCATGGCTCAGATCCCCCCTTACCGGCTCGAACCGTAAGGCATCCACTGCTTCACCGTGTCACTGTCCTGCTTCGGCAGCAGGAAAGTGCCGCGGTTCTGCCGCTTCATCTTGTTCGTCTTCGCCGTCAGCATGTGGCGCTTGTTGCCCACACCCGCCTTCACCCGGCCGGACGCGGTCAGCGTGAAGCGCTTCTTCACACTGGACTTGGTCTTCATCTTGGGCATTTGGACCTCCACTCGGTCTGGCCGGTCCCACTCACCCCAGCCCCCCTCTCAGAGAACCAGACCGCACCATGCGGCAAGGACACGTATCCGCGGCCAGGCATGCCCAACCAGAGGCCATGACTCGCGGAGCGCGGCTTGTAGCGGCGCGAAGGCCGGTGCGCAAGCGAGAGGGTGGCGCGGGTGGCATGCAGGGGGACGCTGTCCCCCTGCACCCCCTGCCAAGGGGCAGTGGCCCCTTGGAACCCATTGATTCATGAACAGAAATGGAGAGGGGCCGGAGGTACCGCATGTTCGGCGGTCCTACCGGCCCCTCTCCATTTCTGTTCAAGGTCCTGAGGTCCAGGAGGCCACTGCCTCCTGGCGGGAGGGTGCAGGGAGGGCAGAGCCCTCCCTGCAATCACGCAGCGCCGTCCCTCACGCCGCCGCCGCCAGGGCCTCCCGTCGCAGCAGCGCGGTCAGGTGCGCGGCGATGGCGCCCATGCCGGTTTGGGGGCCGGTGCGGCCGGCGCGGGATTCGGCGTCGGCGTTGTAGTTGGTGTTGGTGTTCACGTCGTAGGCGAAGGTTTGGCCTTGGGTGTCGGTGATGAATTCGATGGCGCCGACGCCGATGTGGTTGGCCAGCAGGAAGGCTTCCATGCGGTGGATCAGGGGGTGCTGGAAGTTGTCCAGGATGTTGAATTTGTGCGTGGGCGCCACGGCCGGGCAGGCGGCGCCTTCGCCGATGTTGCAGGCATCCGCCGGGCAGAGTTCGAAGCCTTCGGAGGTATCGACCTGCACGGCATACAGGAAGCGGCCGCCGACGAATTCGGCGCGGCTGATGAAGGGCTTGGCGGCTTCGATGTAGCGTTGGACCAGCCAGATGCCGTCGCGGGGATGGGCTTCGGGGTCCGCGGTGACGTCGAGCAGCGCGAGGGCTTCGCGCAGGCCGGCCTCGCTGCGCACCAGGCGGACGCCCAGGCCCTTGCCCGCGCGGTTGTGCTTGAGGATCAGCGGGTAGCCGAGTTTCGCGGCGGCTTCCGGGATGTTTTCGCGGCCGATGACCGCGAGGGTGGCGGGCACCGGGATGCCGTGGATGGCGAGCGCCTGGTATTGCGCGACCTTGGAGAGTTCGAGTTGCAGCGCGCGGCGGCCGTTCACCAGGGGGCGGTTGTGCCGTTCCAGCTGTTCGATCACGGCGCCGGCGTATTCGGGGGCGTAGATATGCCCGCGGGTGTGGGAGGAAGCGCTCATCCGGTTGTAGAAGACGCCGGGCGGCGGCGGCCGGTTCAGGTCCAGCACGCCGCGGTCCAGGAACCATTCCTCGAAGGGCGTGCCGAGGCTGGCGAAGGCGCTGCGCAGCGGTTCCACCCAGGCGTCGTTCTCGTGGATGACATGCACCTTGGTCATGGTCGGGGATCCCCTGCGGCCGGCTGATTTCCAGCCGAGAGAAGAGGATTTTTCCACGGAAAGGCAATAGGCAGGCCTCAGAAAGATTTTCTCTCTACTGAGACATAATTCTGCGCGAAAATGCGGTTCTAGGCGGCGGCGTCGCCGAGCACGGATCGCTCCGCCTCCGGCGGGCAGGGCGGCATGTCGCGCAGGAACTTGTAGCGGCCATGGCCCTTCAGCGCCGCCAGGTCATGCGGCACGGCGCCCGGCAGGAGCAGCTCGGCGACCAGGGCCTCGGGGCCGCTAAAATCCACGGTCACGGCGCCCACGGCGGGCGTGCCGCCATGGCTGGCCGAGCCCAGGAAGGCCAGCGCCGGCAGCCAGAGGTGGCGGATGCCCTCCACCACGCGGTCGCGGCTGCTGTGCAGATGGCCGCTGATGACCATGCGCACGCCGCCTTCCCGCAGCATCGGCAGCAGCGCGGCGCGGGGCGCGGGGTTGAGGGAGGAGGCGGTCGCCTCCGCCTCATCCGCGCTTTCGACGAAGAGCGGCTTGTGCAGCACCAGCGCCACCGGCCGCCCCTCGGCGCCGGCCAGTTGCTGGGCGAGCCAGGCGGTCTGCTCGGTTTCCTCCCGCAGGCCGGAGCCGAAAAGCTGCGCGTTCACGCCGAGAAGCCGCCAGGCGCCGATATCCAGGGTGAAGCGGTCGCTGCCGAAGGCCTCGTTCCAGCGGGCGAGGCGGGGGGCGTCGATCAGCTGGTTCGGATCCTGGCCGGGCGGTTCGTCGCCCACATCGTGGTTGCCCGGCAGGGCCAGCACCTGGCCGCGCAGGCGCGACAGCGCGCGGGCGGCGAAATCCATCTCGGCGTCGCTGTCCGGGCCATTGATGCAGAGGTCGCCATTGACGATCACGCCCGCCGCCCCCGCGGCATTGGCGGCCACGCAGGCGATCCGGAAATTGTCCCAGAAGAAGCCGTGCGTGGGCGAGAGATGCAGGTCGGACAGGAAGACGATCTTGCTCATGACGGGCGGCCCTTCAGGTAAAGCGCAGCTGGGAGGCGCGGAAATCCATGTAATACAGCGGCGGATGCTGCCACTGGATGGCGCGCCGCTTGGCGTAGTATTCGCGCACCGGGTAGAGGATCAGCGCGGGCGCCTCCGCCTCGAATTCATCGAGCAGCGCCAGCCACAGGCGCTTCCGCTCGGCCGGCTCGGTGGCCAGGCGCAGGGCGCGGACCAGCTCGTTGAACCGCACCGGCTGCCAGAAGCCGTTCTTCTGCAGCGAATAATCCTCCGCCAGATGCACGGCGAGGCCGCCGCCCAGCGGGTCCGGGAAGCGGAAGGCGATGGAGGTGGGGCGGATATCGGCGCCGGGCTGGGTGATCAGCGAGAGATTTTCGCGCGTCTCCAGCCGCGTCTTCAGGCCGACCGCCTGCCACATCTGCTGCACGATCTGCACCGCCTGCAGCATCTGCAGGTAGTAGCCGGGGGCGATGCGGATGACGATTTCCTCGCCCCGGTAGTCGGCCTCCCGCAGCAGGCGGCGCGAGAGATCCGGGTCATAGGCAAAGCCGCGGCGGTTGGCGTCGTACAACTCGCCGAAGGCCGGAATCTGCAGCGCGGTCATCGGCTGGAAGGCGGCGCCCCATAGGCTGCGCCCCAAGAGTTCCGTGTCCACCGCATGGTTCAGGGCGCGCCGCACCCGCACGTCGCGCAGCGCCGGGCGGCTGGTGTCGTAGTAGAGGATGTGCGCGAAATCGAGCGCCACATCGACGCCTTCCAGCGTCGGATGCCGCGCCAGCCCCTCGATCTGCTCCGGCAGCAGATTGGTCACCAGGTCGTAGTCCCCGGCCTGGAGTCCGGCGAGGCGGGAGGAAGCCTCGGGCACCACGCTGAACACCAGCTGCTTCGCCGGCGGCCGGCCCTGCCAATAGTCGTCATGGCTCTCCAGCACGGCGCGCTGGTCCCGCTGGAAACTCGCCACGCGATAGGGCCCGCTGCCGATCGGCCTTGCCCGCAGCCCGTCCCGGCCGGTCTCGGCATAGGCCTTGGCCGAGTGGATCCAGCCGCCATAGGCCGCCAGCCGCTGCGGCATGACGGGGTCCGGCGTGCGGGTGCGGAACACCACGCGCCACGCCCCCTCGGCCTCCACCCCCGCCAGATGGCCGAAGTTCACGCGGCCCTCGAAGGTCTGGACGGGGTCGCCCCACATGCGCTCGGCGGAGAAGGTGGAGAGCACGTCGGCGGAGGTCAGCTCACCCCCGTCCTGCAGCCGCACGCCTTCGCGCAGCGTCGCCACCCAGCTCAGCGGGTCCCGCTGTTCCAGGCTGGTGGCGAGGAAGGGCGTGAGATGCTGCCCGCCCTGCGCGGCCTCGGCCGCAAAGTCGCGGCGCCAGAGGGTGTCAAAGACATTGGTGGTGATGCGCAGCCCAACGTTCGAAATCGCCTCCAGTGGCTCCAGCGTCGGCGGCAGGGCCTGCACGGCGATGCGCAGCACGGGCCGGGTATCGGCCTGGGCGCCGGCCACGCGCGGCAGCAGGGCAGGGGTGGCGAGCGGTGCGGCCAGCAGGGCGCGGCGGCTGAGGGTCACGGGCAATGGCTCCTTCGGCGCGGCGCAAGCTAGGCGCGGGCGGCGACAGGGCGATGACAGCTGGATGTGCGCGGCGTGACCGTCGGCCGCGGGTTCCGGGCAGGCGGCGCAGCCTCTATATCTTCGGGCGACCGCGCCCGGCCAACATCATCGGCGCCGATCGAACGGGTGGAGCGGCGTCGCAGCATGCTGTCCTGGAAGGCCGTGGCCGGCGGCATCGCGCGACTGCTGAGCTATTTCGTCGTCGTGCAGCTGTTCAAGCTGGTCTTCGCCCTCGGCGCGGCGCGGGGGGAGGCCGGCTGGTCCCTCGTTTTCGCGGGGGTCGCCAGCCAATTGGCCGGATGGGGGGTGGCCGTGGCCTGGGCCGTGGCGCTGGGCCGGCGGGATGGCCGCCGCTGGTCGCGCGACGTCGCCCGCATCGGAGAAGAGGCCGCCGCCGCGCGCGGCCGCCGCCTCTGCGAGGCGCTGGCCTGCATCGGCATCCTGGCCGCGCTGCCCTCCGCCTATGCCCTCGGCGCCGCCCTGGGCGAGGGTTTTGTTGTGCCCTTCGCGCATGCCCTGGCCGCCTGGCTGCTGTCCTTCGTCCTGGTCGTCCTCGCCTATATGCGTGCCCTGCATCGCCTTCGCGGCGCCGCGACGGGCCTGGGATGACGATCCGCAGGGGCCCGGCCTCCGGCGCGGGTTTCATGCGGCAGCCGGGCGCTCTATATCCGCGGGGTGACCACGCAATTCCGCAAGATGCACGGGCTGGGCAACGACTTCGTCGTGCTGGATGCGCGTGCCCGCCCGCTGGCGATCACGCCGGCCGCCGCCGCCGCCATCGCCGACCGCCACTTCGGCATCGGCTGCGACCAGTTCATCGTCATGGAGCCCGGCACCGACGGCGCCGATGTCTTCATGCGCATCCGCAACCCGGATGGCTCCGAGGCCGGCGCCTGCGGCAATGCCACGCGCTGCGTCGCCTCGCTGGTGGCGGATGAGGCGGCAAGCGATCGCGTGGTGGTCCGCACCATCGCCGGCGACCTGCCGGTGGAGCGCCTGCCCGGCGGTCTCTGGCGCGCCGATATGGGCCCGGCGCGGCTCGGCTGGCAGGAGGTGCCGCTGGCCTTCGAGGCGGATACGCTGCACCTGCCGCTGGCCCGCGGTGCGGTGGCGGACCCCGCTGCCTGCTCCATGGGCAATCCGCACGCCACCTTCTTCGTCCGCGACCTGGATCGGGTTCCGGTGGCCGAGATCGGCCCGGGCCTGGAACACGACCCCATCTTCCCCGACCGCGCCAATATCGGCTTCGCCCAAATCCTCTCGCCCGAGCATATGCGGCTGGTGATCTGGGAGCGTGGCGCCGGCATCACGCTCGCCTGCGGCTCCGGCGCCTGCGCCGCCATGGTCAATGCGCATCGCCGGGGCCTCACCGGCCGGCGCGCCACCATCACCATGCCGGGCGGCGACCTGCAGATGGAGTGGCGGGAGGATGGGCATGTGCTGATGACCGGTCCCGTCGCCACCGCCTTCACGGGCACGCTGGACCTCTCGGCCTATGCCGGATGAGCCTGCGGACGCTGAATTTCGGCTGCCGCCTGAATGCCTATGAGACCGAGGCGATGCGGGTCCTGGCCACGCAGGCCGGCCACGGCGCCGAGACGCTGATCGTCAATACCTGCGCCGTGACGGCGGAGGCCGAGGCGCAGGCCCGCCAGGCCATCCGCCGCGCCGCCCGCGAAAACCCCGAGGCGCGCATCCTGGTCACCGGCTGCGCCGCGCAGATCGCGCCCGCGGCATGGGCGGCGCTGCCGGGCGTCGCGCGCATCATCGGCAATGCCGACAAGCTGCGCCCCGAATCCTGGGATCTTTCCGCGCCCGCCGCCCCGGTCTCCGACATCATGCGGGCCGAGGCCGCGGCGCCGCTGCCGGTGACGGAATTCGCCGGCCGCGCCCGCGCCCTGGTCCAGGTGCAGCAGGGCTGCGACCATCGCTGCACCTTCTGCGTCATCCCCCAGGGCCGCGGCCCCTCCCGCTCCGTCCCTATCGGCCTGGTGGTGGAGCAGGTGCGCGGCCTGGTGGCGCAGGGCTATCGGGAGGTGGTGCTCACGGGGGTCGATATCGCCAGCTACGGCCCGGACCTGCCCGGCCAGCCGCGCCTCGGCCAGATGGTGCGGCGGCTGCTGGCGCTGGTGCCGGACCTGCCGCGGCTGCGCCTGTCCTCGCTCGACCCCGCCGGGATGGATGCGGACCTCTGGCGGCTGCTGGCGGAGGAGCCGCGCTTCATGCCGCATCTGCACCTGTCCCTGCAGCATGGCGCGGACCTGATCCTGAAGCGCATGAAGCGCCGCCACAGCCGGGCGGGGGCCCTGGCGCTGGCCCGCCGCGCCCGCGCGCTGCGGCCGGAGGTGGCGCTGGGCGCCGACCTCATCGCCGGCTTCCCCACCGAGACCGAGGCCCATTTTTCGGAATTGCTGGACCTGGTGGGAGAGGCCGGGCTCAGCTTCCTGCACGTCTTCCCCTTCTCCGCCCGCCCCAACACGCCCGCCGCACGCATGCCGCAACTGCCCGTGCCGTTGCGGCGGGAGCGGGCGGCGCGGCTGCGGGAGGCTGGCGCCGCGGCGCGCCGCGCGCTGTTTGCCAGCCGGCTCGGCCGGGTGGAGCAGGTGCTGCTGGAACAGGGTGGCCGCGGCCATACCGAACAATTCGCCCCGGTCCGGATCGCGGCGGGCCCAGCGCCCGCCGCCGGCAGCCTGCGCCCGATGCGCGTGCTCGCCGCCGACGACCAGGGCCTGATCGCGGAGGCAGCCTGAGCCATGGCACTCAAGGGATTCTGGGACCGGCTGCGCGGCCGCGAGGCCGTCACCCCGCCCCCGGCGCAGCCCGCCACGCCCGCGCCCCCGGGGCCGGAGACGCCGCCCGCGCCGATGCTGCCGCCGGTGGCACCGCTGCCCCCCAGGCCGGCCGTGCCGCCGCCCTTCACCGCGCCGCCCGCGCCGACGCCGGCGCCGGAGCCCGAGCCCGCCCTGCCGGAGCCGCCGCCGGAGGCCCTCCCGCCCGCCGATCCGCAGGCCGCCCTCGCCGAGGCCCTGGCCAGCAGCGAGCCGGAAGCCACCGCCGCGCCAGAACCCGAGCCCGCGCCCGAGGCTGAAGCCGAACCCGAGGCTGAACCGGCCAGCGGCGGCGGCTGGTTCGCCCGCCTCAAGACCGGCCTGTCCCGCTCCACCGCCCGCCTCACCGATGCGCTGACCACCGTCTTCCGCAAGCGCAAGCTGGACGATGCGGCGCTGGAGGAGTTGGAGGATACGCTGATCGCCGCCGATCTCGGCGTCGCCGCATCCCGCCGCATCGTCACGGGCTTCCGGAAGACCCGCTTCGGCAAGGAGGTCTCGGACGAGGAGGTGAAGGGCGCACTGGCGGATGCCATCGCCGAGATCCTCGCCCCCGTCGCCCGGCCGCTCGAGATCCGCCGCGACCATGCGCCGCATGTGGTGCTGGTCGTCGGCGTGAACGGCACCGGCAAGACCACCACCATCGCCAAGCTCGGCCAGCAGTACCGCGCCCAGGGCCTCAAGGTGATGTTCGCCGCCGGCGACACCTTCCGGGCCGCGGCGGTGGAGCAGTTGCAGATCTGGGGGGATCGCACCGGCTGTGCCGTGGTCGCACCCGCGAAGATGGGCGCCGATGCGGCGGGGCTCGCGCATGACGCCCTGGCCCGGGCGCGCGCGGAAGGCATGGACCTGCTGCTGATCGACACCGCCGGGCGCCTGCACAACAAGTCCGCGCTGATGGAGGAGCTGGCCAAGATCATCCGCGTGATCCGCAAGCTGGACCCCACCGCGCCGCATTCCGTGCTGCTGACGCTGGATGCGACCACCGGCCAGAACGCGCTGCAGCAGGTGAAGACCTTCAAGGACATGGTGGCCGTGAGCGGCCTTGCCGTGACCAAGCTGGATGGCAGCGCGAAGGGCGGCGTGGTGGTGGCGCTGGCCCAGGAGATCGGCCTGCCGGTGCATTTCGTCGGCGTCGGCGAGAAGGCGGCGGATCTGCGGCCCTTCACGGCGCGGGATTTTGCCCGAGGGTTGGTCGGGTTAGGCTGAAAGGCGACGACGTATCGCGCGATGAAACGCCACGCGGCCCGTCAAGATCCCATGCCGCGATACAGGGCGGGTTGTGTTCAACTTATTGTCAAATGAATCACGCTGGCGATAGGATCGGGATCGGATAGTTTCGACTGCGACGCGCAATCGCTGATGCGCGGGCGTGGAGACGATCACCCGATGCGCCGAAGCCTTCTCAGCCTGGCCCTGCTGCTGCTCCTGCCCCTCGCGGCCCAGGCGCAGACGGGCAATCCGCTACACGATCAGCTCTCCGCCCTGGAGGAGCCGCCCCGCCGGGCGGAGGTCTTCCGCGCGATCACGGGCCGGGGGGCCGGCTGCCAGGCGATCATCGCCACCTATTTCGCGGGCTTCGATGCGGATCGCACCGCCTATTGGGATGCGCGCTGCCGGGAGGGCGCGCTCTATCGCCTGGCCCTGCCGCCGCAGCGTTTCGCGCAGCCCAGCCTGTCCGTCTGCGGCGCGCTGGGGGGCGGGCTGGCGGCCGGGCCCTGCTTCCAGCCGGTCGGCACCGCCGCCTCCGCAAGGGTGACCACCGGCGTCGGCGTGCAGCTGGCCAGCACCGGCAGCGGCGCACCGCCGGCCAATAGCCGCTTCGGCGCCGTCTACGCGACCGATGTGCCGCTGGCCGCCTTCGGCTTCAGCAATGGCGCCAGCGACCGGCTGGCGGTGAACACCGCCGCGGTGCGGGCCTGCCAGGGCATGGCCGGGCGCAGCCCCTGCAAGTTCCTGGGCGAGATCGTCAATCGCTGCGGCGCGCTGGTGCAGGCGGTGACGCGGCACCCGAATGCCGTGGTCATGACGGGCGACCTCAGCACCATGGTGCTGGCGCGCAACTTCCCCGGCCTCGGCGCGACGGTGCAGGAGGCGGAGGCACAGGCGATGGAGGCCTGCCGGGCCGTCCCCGGCGCCACCTGCCGCGTCGCGGCTTCCGGCTGCTAGGGCGATGATCATGCGCAAGCTCCTGGCGGCCGCCTTCCTCTGCCTCGCGGCTCCCGCCCTGGCGCAGCCGGCCGCCCCGCCGAATGCCCTGGCCACGCTGAAGGCGCGCGGCACGCTGGTCTGCGGCGTCAATGGCGCGCTGCCCGGCTTCTCCGCCCCCGATGCCACGGGCGCCATGCAGGGCTTCGATGCCGATTTCTGCCGCGCCGTCGCCGCCGCGGCGCTGGGGGATGCGACAAAAGTCCGCTTCGTGCCGATCGAGACGCCGGATGAGGGCCTGGCGGCGCTGGGGGAGCGCCGCATCGACCTGCTGGCGCGCAACACCACCTTCACCTACTCGCGGGAGGCCGGGCGGCCCGTCGCCTTCGCCGGCATCACCTTCTTCGACGGCCAGGGCCTGCTGGTGCCGCAGGAGGCCGGCATCGCCAGCCTTCGCCACCTGGACGGCAAGCGCATCTGCGTCACCGGCATCGCCGGCTCCACGGGGCGGGAGGTGGTGGAGAGCGAGGCCGCGCGCCTCGGCATCACGGTGACGGTCATCGAGGCCGGCGGCGGGACCGCGCTGCTGCAGGCGCTGGCCGCCGGGCGGTGCGAGGCCGCCTCCACCGATGCCTCCCAGCTCGCCATTCGCCGCGTCACCGAACTCGCCAACCCCGATGCCTTCGTCCTGCTGCGGGAGGTGCTGAGCCGCGAACCGCTCGGCCTGCTGGTGCGGGAGGAGGAGGAGGCGCTGCGCCAGGTGGTCTTCTGGGTGGTGCAGGCGATGCTGGAGGCCGACGAATTCGGCGTCACCAGCACCAATCTGCTGGCCATGCTGCAATCCAACGACCCGGCGCTGCGCCGGCTGATCGGGGTGGAGGAGGGGCTCGGCGCCGCGATCGGGCTGGATTCGGACTGGTCGCAGCGCCTGCTGGCCCAGGTCGGCTCCTATGCCGAGGTCTTCGACCGCCATCTCGGCGCCGGCAGCCGCTTCGGGCTGGACCGCGGCCCCAACGACAATTGGCGGCGCGGGGGGCTGATGTTCCCCCTGCCGCTGCGCTGAGGACCGCGCCCATGCGCCTGAAACTGATCCTCGGCCTTGCCGCCGCCCTTTCCCTGGCCTTGCCCGGCATGGCCGCCGCGCAGGCCACGCTGGAGCAGGTGCGCGCCCGGGGCGAGCTGCTCTGCGCCACCAATACCGGCCTGGCCGGCTTCGCCCAGGCGGATGCGCAAGGCGTGGTGCGCGGCCTGGCGGCGGATACCTGCCGGGCCATCGCGGCCGCCGCGCTGGGCGATGCCGCCCGGGTGCGCTTCCTGCCGATGACCCCGCCGCAGGCCCTGGCCGCGGTACGGGAGGGGCGGGCCGATGTCGCCTCCGCCAATCTGACGCAGACGATGAGCCGGGATGCCGGGCTCGGCCTTTCCCCCGCGGGGGTGAACTTCTTCGATGGCCAGGGCTTCCTGGTGCCGCTGGCCGCCGGGGTGAGGGAGGCGAAGGCGCTGGACGGGCGTCGCATCTGCGTGGCCCCGGGCACCTCCAACGACCAGGCGCTGGCGGATGCGGCGCGGCGCCTCGGCATCGCCTTCGCCGCGGTGGACACGCCGAGCTTCGCCGAGATGCGGGAGGCCTATGCCGCCGGGCGCTGCGAGGTGGCCAGCGCCGACCTCTCCACCCTCATCGCCCTGCGGCAGACCGGCACGGCGGAGCCCACGGCGCATGCCCTGCTGCCCGAGATCATCAGCCGGGAGCCGCTGGGCCCGCTGGTGCGCGACGGCGATCCGCACTGGCGCAGCCTGGTCTTCTGGGTGGTGAATGTGATGCTGGAAGGGGAGGCGCGCGACATCGGCACCGGCACGGCGGCCGCCCGCCGGGCCGATCCCTCGCCGCTGGTCCGCCGCATCCTGGGCGCGGAGCCCGGCCTCGGCGCGCCACTGGGCCTGCCGGATGACTGGGCCTTCCGCGTGCTCAGCCAGGTCGGCAACTACGCCGAGGTCTATGAGCGCAGCCTGGGCGAAGGCTCAGCCCTGAAGCTGGAGCGCGGGCTGAATGCGCTCTGGAGCCGGGGCGGGCTGATGTACCCGATCCCGATGCGCTGAGGCCTATTCGAGGGGGATGCGCAGCCGCGCCCCCGGCGCCAGGTCCTTGAACAGCTGGTCCTGGCGGCCTGTCAGATGTTCCCGGCCGAAGGTGAAGCCGCGGCGCTGCTCGCGCTCCTCGATGATGGCGGGCTCCAGCACCGGGCCGACGGGGCGGGCGAAGATATCGGGCGGCGCCTGGATGTCCCGGTTCGGCATCGGCGCCAGGTCGCCCACCACGATCGGCGGGCGCATCAGGCCGCCGAGCGGCGGCGCGGCCGGCGGCGGCTCGGGCAGGGGCAGCGTGTCCAGCGGGCGGCGACGTTGCGCCAGGGCCGCGCCGGGGGCCAGCAGGGCCAGGCCGGCGAGGATCATGCCGCGCCGCCTCATGCCGCGGCCTCCGCCGCGCTGGGGGGCAGGGGGGTCGTGCCGCGCAGATCGGCCGGCGGATTGCCGCGCGGCACGCCGAGCGGACCCTCACCCGCCTCCCGCCAGTGCTGCAAGACCCAATGGACGGAGGGAAAGGCCAGCTCGTCCCAGGGGATCTCCGCCCAGTCGAAAAGCCGGACCTCCAGGCTCTCCGGCCCGGGGGCGAAATGCGGTGTGGCGAGGCTGGCGCGGAACAGGATCTGCACCTGGCCGATGCGGGCGATGGAATAGATGGCCAGGACGCCGTCCAGCCGCAGATCGGCACAGGCTTCCTCCCGCGCTTCCCGCAGCGCGCCTTCCTCCACCGTCTCACCGAGTTCCATATAGCCGGCGGGGATGGTCCAGAAGCCGCGGCGCGGCTCGATGGCGCGGCGGCAGAGCAGAATGCGGCCCTGCACCGCCACGACCGACCCGACGACGATCTTCGGGTTCTCATAGGCGACAAAACCGCAATCGTTGCAGGTCAGCCGCTCCCGGTCCTCCCCTTCAGGGATTCGCCGGACGAATTGGGCCATGGCCGTGGACATGCCCAAAGGGTGGCGCCGAAGCCCCCGCTTCGCAAGGCATTCCGCATCACGCCCTGGCCATTTCGGCCGCGGGGCGGTGAGGGGGAATCAGACCCGCAGGTCGAGCAGCGATCCGCGCGGCAGGGGTCCGCCCGGGGCCGCCGGCATCGCATCCAGCGTGCGCTGCTGCGGCGCCGGCACCGGCTGCAGGGGTTGCGGCATGGCGCCGGTGCCGCGGGTTTTCGCGGCGCCCTGCGTCCGGGAGACTTCCGTCGTGAAGGCGGAGAGGGAGTTCATGGCGATCATGCGCACGACCATGAAGCGGAGGTCTGAATGATCCGTGAACCGATAGGCGGAAATCCGCGGGGACGGCTTGGTGGGGCGCATGCCGGCAGGGTGCCGGCATGCGCCGTTAACGATCCAGCAACCTCTAGTGGCAAACGCGCCTCAGGTTGAGAATTCGTAAAGGCTACCTGGCCTCCAGTACCGCCACACCCGGCAGGGTCTTGCCCTCCAGCCATTCCAGGAAGGCGCCGCCGGCGGAGGAGACATAGGTCAGGCGGTCCAGCACCCCCGCATGGCGCAGGGCGGAGACGGTATCACCGCCGCCCGCGATGGACTTCAGCCCCGAGGAGGCGGTGAGGCCCGCCACCGACTGCGCGACCGCCACCGTCGCCGTGTCGAAGGGCGGGATCTCGAAGGCGCCGAAGGGGCCGTTCCAGACCAGGGTGGAGGCCTGGCGCAGCCGCTTCTCCACCAGCTCCACCGTGTCGGGTCCGACATCGAGGGCCATCATATCCTCCGGCACCCGGTCCACGGCGACCGTCCGGCTGGCCGCATTGGCGGCAAATTCGCCGGCCACCACCAGGTCCACCGGCAGGATGATCTCGCAATTCGCGGCCTTGGCCTCGGCCATGATGCTGCGCGCCGTGTCATGCATCTCGACTTCCTGCAGCGACCGGCCCATGGCGTGGCCCTGGGCGGCGAGGAAGGTATTCGCCATGGCGCCGCCGATCACCAGCACATTGACCTTCCGGGTCAGGTTGCCCAGCAACTCCAGCTTGGTGGAGATCTTGGCGCCGCCGACGATGGCGACCACGGGCCGCGCCGGATTGCCGAGCGCCGCATCCAGCGCCTTCAGCTCCGCCTCCATCAGCCGGCCGGCATAGGCAGGCAGCAGATGGGCCACGCCCTCCGTGCTCGCATGCGCGCGATGCGCGGCGGAGAAGGCGTCGTTGACATAGACATCGGCGAGCTTGGCGAGCGCGGCCGCGAGCGCCGGGTCGTTCTTCTCCTCGCCCGCATGGAAGCGGGTGTTTTCGAGCAGCAGCACCTCCCCATCGGCCAGCGCCGCCGCGGCAGCCTCCGCTTCCGGCCCGATGCAGTCCTCGGCCCAGGCGACGCGCCGGTCGAGCGCGACGGAGAGCGCCTCCGCCATCGGCTTCAGCGACATCTCCGGCACCCGCTTGCCCTTGGGCCGGTCGAAATGGCTGCAGACGATGACGCGCGCGCCCTTCTCGGCCAGTTCGCGGATGGTCGGCGCCAGGCGGTCGATGCGCGTGCGGTCGGTGATGACGCCGTCGCGCACCGGCACGTTGAGGTCGGCGCGCAGCAGCACGCGCTTGCCGGCGGGGTCCAGCGCATCAATGGTTTTGAAGCTCATGGGGGCGATCATCCTGCGGAGAGAAATGCTACGGGGTGTCGCATGATCCGATGGATCGCTGCTTTCGCATTCCTTCCGGTCCTAGCATCGGCCCAGGAAGGCTTCCAGTTGCCCTCCGGCAATATCCGCTGCGAGGTCATGGATCGGGCGCTGCGCTGCGAGATCGTGAACTTCAGCTTCGCCCGCCCACAGGCGCCGGAGGAGTGCGACAGCGACTGGGGGCATGCCTATGCGCTGGCGGCGCGGGGGCCTTCCGCCGTGCTCTGCGCCGGGGACCTGGTGGTCAATCCGCGCCTGCCGGTGCTGGGCTATGGCGCGCGATGGAGCGGCGCGGGGGTGGTGTGCACCTCCGGCCAGGCCGGGCTGCGGTGCAGCAATGCGGAGGGGCGGGGGATGGGGATGTCCCGCGCCAGGCTGAACCGGTTCTGAAGGGGGGGCGCCGCCCCCCACCCCGGCCAGCCTCCGGCGTCGGGGCAATGCCCCGACCCCCCGCCTTGCGGGGGAGGGAGAAGTTGCGTCAGAGGCTGCCGAAGAGCGCGGCCGTGTCGGACATGCGGTTCGAGAAGCCCCACTCATTGTCGTACCAGGACATCACGCGGACCAGCCCGCCATCGACCACCTGGGTCTGGGTGGCGTCGAAGGTGCTGCTGTGCGGGTCGTGGTTGAAGTCGATGCTGACCAGCGGCGCCGTGTTGTAGCCCAGGATGCCCTTCAGCGGGCCGGACTCGGAGGCCGCCTTCATCACGGCGTTGATCGCCTCCTTGGTCAGGCCCTCGGTCTTCGCGGGCACGAAGTCGAGGCTGACGAGGGAGACATTCGGCGTCGGGATGCGGATGGCGGTGCCGTCCAGCTTGCCCTTCAGCTCCGGCATGACGAGGCCCACGGCCTTGGCCGCACCCGTGCTGGTCGGGATGGCGGAAACGGCGGCCGCACGCGCGCGGTGCAGGTCCTTGTGCAGCGTATCGACCGTGTTCTGGTCGCCGGTATAGGCGTGGATGGTCACCATGTAGCCGCGCACGATGCCGAAATTGTCGTGCAGCACCTTGGCGATCGGCGCCAGGCAGTTGGTGGTGCAGCTGGCATTGGAGATGACGGTCATCTCCTTGGTCAGCGTCTTCTCGTTCACGCCATAGACGATGGTCGCATCGGCATTGTCGCCGGGGGCGGAGATGATGACCTTGCGCGCGCCGGCGGTGATCAGCGCGGAGGCCTTCTCCTTGCTGGTGAAAATGCCGGTGCATTCCATGGCGACGTCAACGCCCTGGAAGGGCACCTTGGTCGGGTCGCGCTCGGCGCTGACCACGATCGGCGCATAGGTGCGGCCATTCGCCGTGATGATCAGCTTGTTGCCGTCCACCGCGACCTCGCCGGGGAAGCGGCCATGCACGCTGTCATAGCGGAAGAGGTGCGCATTGGCCTCGACGCTGCCGAGGTCGTTGATCGCCACGCATTCCACATCGGTGCGGTTGCTCTCGATCA
Organism: Falsiroseomonas sp.; assembly: GCF_051860665.1. Taxonomy (GTDB): domain Bacteria; phylum Pseudomonadota; class Alphaproteobacteria; order Acetobacterales; family Acetobacteraceae; genus Falsiroseomonas. The sequence continues at coordinate 254,892 of NZ_JBHYDM010000005.1, read as the reverse complement.
TGGCGCGCAGCACCAGGCGGCCGATGCGCCCGAAGCCGTTGATGGCAACCTTCACCGTCATCGTCGTCTTTCCCCTTTTGTGAGCGATCTCAGTTCAGCCGAGGCGCTTCTTCACCGCCGCCGCGGCGGCCTCCGCCGTGATGCCGAAGTGTCGGAACAGCTCCTCGGCCGGCGCGCTGGCGCCGAAGCCCTGCATGCCGATGAAGATGCCGTCCGGCCCAAGCCAGCGGTCCCAGCCGAAGGACAGCGCCGCCTCGATGCCCACGCGCAACACATCGCCGAGCACCTGGTTCCGGTAGCCCTCGTCCTGCAGCGCGAAGAGCTCCCAGGAGGGCAGGGACACCACCGCGGTCGGGATCCCATCGGCCTCCAGCAGCGCGCGGGCGGCGATGGCGACATGCACCTCGGAGCCGGTGGCGATCAGCGTGGCGCGGCGCGGGCCGGAGCTTTCGGCCAGCACATAGCCGCCGCGGGCGGAGCGGTTCTCGCCCGGCTCGGCGCGCAGCGCCGGCAGGTTCTGGCGCGACAGCGCAAGGACGGAAGGCCCATCCGCGCGTTTCACCGCCAGCTCCCAGCATTCCGCGGTCTCCATCGCATCCGCAGGGCGGAAGACCGCCAGGTTGGGCATGGCGCGGAGCGAGGCCAGCGTCTCCACCGGCTGGTGCGTCGGCCCATCCTCGCCCAGGCCGATGCTGTCATGCGTCAGCACATGGATGACGCGCAGCCGCATCAGCGCCGCCAGCCGCAGCGAAGGCCGCAGATAATCGGCAAAGACGAGGAAGGTGCCGGAATAGGGAATGAGGCCGCCATGCAGCGCCATGCCGTTCATCGCGGCGGCCATGCCATGCTCGCGCACGCCGTAATGGATGTAGCGGCCGGCATAATTGCCGGGCGAGACGGAGGGGATGCCCTTCACATTGGTATTGTTGGAGCCGGTGAGGTCGGCGGAGCCGCCCACCATCTCCGGCACCGCCGGCACCAGGGCCTCCAGCGCGCGCTGGGAGGCGATGCGGGTCGCGATCTTCGGCCGGTCCTCGGCATGTTTGGTGCGCAGCTCGGCCAGCTTCTCGTGCCAGGCCTCGGGCAGGCGGCCGGCCATGGCGCGCTCGAACTCGTCCTTCTGGGCGTGGTTGGCCAGGCGCTTCAGCCAGGAACGCCGGGTGCCGGCGCCGCGGCGGCCGGCTTCCTCCCAGCGCGCCTTCAGGCCTTCCGGCACCTCGAAGGGGCCGTGGTTCCAGCCCATCGCGGCCTTGGCGGCATCCGCCTCCGCCTTGCCCAGCGGGGCGCCGTGGCTGGAGGCGGTGCCGGCCTTGTTCGGCGCGGTGAAGCCGATGATGGTGCGGCAGGCGATCAGCGTCGGCTTGCGGTTGCGCATCGCCCAGGACATGGCGGCGGCGACCTGGTCATGGTCATGGCCATCGACCCGGCGCGTCGCCCAGCCATAGGACTGGAAGCGGCGCAGCGCATCGTCCGACAGCGAGATCGAGGTATCGCCATCGATCGAGATGTTGTTGTCGTCATAGAGCACGCAAAGCCGCTCGAGCTTCATATGCCCGGCGAAGGAGGCCGCCTCGTGGCTGATGCCCTCCATCAGGTCGCCGTCGGAGGCGATGACCCAGGTGCGGTGGTCGACCAGCGACTTGCCGAAGCGCGCCGCCAGCAGCCGCTCCGCCAGCGCCATGCCGACGGCGGTCGCGATGCCCTGGCCGAGCGGGCCGGTGGTCATCTCGATGCCGGGATGCTCGCCATACTCCGGATGCCCGGCGGCGGGGGAGTGCAACTGCCGGAAATTCTTGATGTCCTCGATGGACATCCCCTCCTGCCCCGTCAGGTGCAGCAGGGCATAGAGCAGCATGGAGCCGTGGCCGGCGGAGAGCACGAAGCGGTCCCGGTCCGGCCAGCGGGGATCCGCCGCATCGTATTTCAGGAAACGCGCGAACAGCACGGTCGCGACATCCGCCATGCCCATCGGCATGCCGGGATGGCCGGATTTGGCCTGTTCCACCGCATCGATGGCGAGTGCGCGGATGGCATCGGCCATCCGGCGCTCCTCGCTGGCGGGGCGGGCGAGCAGCAGCGCCTGGGCCGCCTGGGCGGCGGTGGGCTCCGTGCGGGGTTGGGTATCGGGTTCGGTGGTGGCCAAGATCGTCCTCCGGCTGAGGCGCTATAGACAGGGCTTGCGGCGGCGACAACCCGAAGCCTCCGCCGGTCCGCCCCGCGTGCCCCGCCCGGGCCGGCGGCGGAACGGTCGCCCCCGCCAGGCATCCGCCCGCCGCCTCGGCCGTTAGCCCCTTCCCGAGCACAGGAAGGAAACCCACAGATGAGCGAATTCAGCAGCCAGATCGAGGAACATATGGAAGTGGTCGGCGCCGATGGCGGCCATGTCGGCACGGTGGATCACCTGGATGGCGATCGCATCAAGCTGACCCGCAAGGACGATCCGGACGGCACCCGGCAGCACCACCATTTCCTGCCGCTGAGCCTGGTGGCGGCGGTGGCGGAGGGCCGGGTGCGGCTGAACCTGCCGGCGGAAGTCGCCCGCAACCGCGCGGTCGCGGCCGGCCACGACTGAGCCGGCAGGCCCAGGTCAGCGCATCAGGCCCTGGCGTTCCATCCAGGCCTGGATGCGCGCCGCCACATCGTCCGAATTGTCGTCCATCATGATCATGTGGGAATTGCCGCGCACCCCCTCCGCCGGCATGTCCAGCGTATCCGCCACCCCGCCGGCGGCGCGGATCTGGTCCTGCCAGCGCCCGATATTGCCGCGGATGCGCTGCCAGAAGGGATTGTCCGCCATATGGTCTCCCCAGACGACCAGGTGCGGCACCTCCCGCAATGGCGCGGCATCGGCGGTGGCGGGCGGTGCGCCGGAGGGTTCGACGGCGATCACCGCCTTGACCAGCCCCGGCGCGTTCAGCGCCGCGGTGAAGCCGAAATTGCCGCCCTGGCTATGCACCAGCATGACGCAGGGGCAGATGCGCTGGACCAGCGCGTCATAGGCGGCCTGCACCTGCCGGTCCGTGGTCACCCAGCGCGGCACGGCCTGCATCATGAAATGGTTCCAGGCGGCAACGGGAAAGCGCGTCTCCGGGAAGGCGCGGCGCTGGCTGGCCTCCAGGCTCCAGCCATCGGCCGGGCCGACGCGGAACAGTCCCCAGCCCTCGCCCATGCTGCGGAAGACCGGCTCGCCGGCCAGGATCTGCGGGAATCGGGCCCAGCCGGAACGGCCGCGCTCCATCGCATCCGTCACATAGACATCATGGCCGGCGCGCAGGAAGGCCATCTGCCAGCCCGGCCGGCCATCCGGCGTCGTCTCATAGGTCACGCCCGAAAGCCCGCCGCCATGCGCCAGGATCAGCGGCCATCGGGCGCGCGGCGCTGCGAGGCGGACGTATTGCGCATACATCTGCTCGACCTGGAAATGCCCATTGGGGTTCACCCGCAGCGGCGGCGCGCCGGGGGAGAAGACGATCTCCTGCTCCGGCAGGCCCGAGAGCTCCGCCACCCGGCCGCCGACATGCAGGCTGCCGATCTCCCGGATCTCCAGCGGCTGGGCCGGCGCCGGCTGCGCGCCGAGCAGCAGCGCGGCCGTGATGAGGATGCGTCTCATTCCCATATTCTCCTTTATTCACAATGCCTTGCGTCGCATCCGCTGCGTCTTCGGGACGTGACTTGGCACGGTTCGGGACTGTAAGCTTCCCCCATGTCCAGCGCATCCACCGCCGAGATCACGCTGCGCGAGCCGACCCGCGACGGCCTGCCGCCCATGCCCCCCGGCCCGCCGCATGAGGAACTGCATTTCAGCGCCGCGGCGCCGATGCGGGATGTGCTGGCAGGCGCGGCGCAGGGGGTGGTGCTGCCCTTCGCGGTGGCGACGGCGCTGGCCGGCCTTTCCGGCACGCCGGCGCAGATCGTGCTGGCGGGGCTGGCCGTGGCCGGGGCCGGCGCGGTGGTCAGCGGCCTTGGCCAGGCCATGGCGGCCCGCGATGCGGCGGCGCAATACCAGGCCGAGCGTGCGCGGGAGGAGGAGGAAAGCCACCTTTATCCGGAACGCGAGCGCTGGGAGGTGGCGGCCATCCTGCACCGCTACGGCGTGCGCGGGGACCTGCTGCGCCAGGCGGTGGAGGCGATTGCGGGCGATCGGCGCCGCTGGGTGGATTTCATGATGCGGTTCGAGCTGGACCTGTCGGAGCCCGATCCCCGCCGCGCGCGGCGCGCGGCCACGGCCATGGCCTTGGGCACCGCGCTGGCGGGTCTGTTGCCCCTGCTGCCCTATATGCTGGGCGCGGCCAGCCCGCTCGCCTGGTCCTGCGGCCTGGCCGGCGCGGCCCTGCTGGGCCTGGGCTGGCTCAAGGCACGGGCCCAGGGGCTGAACCCGATGGGCGGCGCGCTGCGGGCGCTGGCGCTCGGCCTTCTGGCGGCGCTCGCCGCCTATGCGGTGGCCGCCGCGCTCGGCTGAGCGCGGCGGCCGTCTTCGCTCAGTTCCGCGGCTGGCCCTGCTGCTGCTGCTGCTGCTGGACCGACTGGCGCAGGCGATCCAGCGTGGCCTGGGCCTGCCGGGTCTGCTCGCCGAGCTCCGTCACCTGGCGGGCAAGTTCCGCGGCGGCGCGCTGCCGCTCCGCCAGCGCCGTGCCGGCCTGCTCCGCCTGCTGGCGCAGCTCCGCCAGGCGGCGCTGCTGCTGCTCCACATTGCCGGCCAGGCCCTGCAGGCGCTCCTCGGCGGCGCGCAGCTCGGACGTCACCTCGGCCCGGCGGGCCTCGGCCTGGCGCGTCTCGCGCTCGGCCGCCTCGCGCGCCTCGTTCAGCCGCGTGGCCTCCGCCTCGGCCCGCTGCGCCGCCTGGCGGCGCTGGTCGCGCTCGGCCTCCGCCGTCGTCGCCTCGTTGCGCAGGCTGGCCAGGCGCTGCTGCACCTCGCCCGCCTGGCGCGTCGCCTGCGCCGTCTCGGACTGCGTGGCGGAGAGGCGGCTGGCGGCCTGTTCCGCGCCCTGGGTCGCCTGCTCCAGCCGGGCCTGCATCTCGGCCAGGGCGGCGCGGCGGGCGTTCAGGTCGGTCTCCAGCAGCGCCTGCTGGTCGCGCAGGCCGCGCAGGCGCTGGTCGGTGCCGGCCAGCTCCGCGCTGCGCGCGGTCAGCATCTCCTGCGCCTGGCCGGTCTCGGCCGCGAGCGCGGCAAGGCGCGCCTCGGCGGTCTGCACGCCGGCATTCAGCTCCGCCTGGCGGGCCTGCAGGCTGCGCAGCGCCTCCGCCGTGGAGTCGCGGCTTTCGGCGGCACGGGCCTGCGCCGTCTCGGCCTGCTCCAGCTCGGCGCGCAGCGCATCGCGCCGCGTCTCGGCCTCGCGCAGCGCGTCCCGGGTCTCGGTCAGGCGCTGCTGCAGCTGCGCGGTTTCCTCGCGGGCGGTGCGGGCGGCCTCGGCGGCCTGCTGGGCCTCGGCCAGCTCCGGCCGCAGGGTGGCCAGGCGCTGCTCGGCCTGCCTCGCCTCGCCGGTCAGCTGCAGCGTGCGGGCCTCGGCGGCGCTGCGGGCCTGCTCGGCCTGCTGGGCGCGGGCCTGGATGGCGGGCAGCGCGCCGTTCGCGGCGCGCTCCGCGGCCAGGCTCTGCTCCAGCGTCACGCGCTGCGCCTCGGTCCGCGCCGCCAGCTCCCGCGCCTCCCGCGCATCGCTGCTGACACTGATGACGGTGATCCAGCCGATCAGGCCGAAGAGCAGGAGAAGCCCAGCGGCGATCTGCGCCGGGCGGGGCCAGAGGGTGGGATTCATGATGCGCAGTCTCTCCGGGAAAGGGTGCGGCGAGGCTTGGGACATGCCCCGCGCCAAGCGCCCCAATCACGTGAAAGTTGCGCGTCGCGGCGCGAACCGCTGCGCCGTTACACGGGCACGCGGTTGGCGCGGGCCAGCACCGCCTGGAACAGCACCTGGCAGCCGGCCTCGGCTTCCTCCGGCTCGATGCTCTCGGCCTCGTTGTGACTGAGGCCGTCCTTGCAGGGGGTGAAGATCATCGCCGCCGGCATGCGCCGCGCGACATAGACGGCGTCGTGCCCGGCGCCGGAGACCATGCGGCGGGCCGGGTAGCCGAGGCGTTCGGCGGCCTGTTCGACCAGGGCGACGCAGTCCGCATCGAAGGGCTGGGCGTCGTAGTGCAGCACCTGGGTGAGTTCGAGCCGGCAGCTGGTCTCCTTCACCACGGCCGCGGCCATGGGCGGAAAATCGCGCGCCAGGGCGGCGATGTTCGCGCTGTCGGGGTGGCGGAACTCGATGGAGAAGGTGACCTCGCCGGGGATGACGTTGCGGCTGTTGGGCGCCACCTTCAGGAAGCCCACCGTGCCGCGCCCGTCCTCGCCGCGGTCGCGCATCAGCCCATCCACCAGGGAGATCACCTGCGCCGCCGCCACCAGCGCATCGCGCCGGGTGGAAGGGGGCGTGGTGCCGGCATGGGCGTCCTGGCCGAGGATGCGCGCATCCCACCAGACCTGCGCCTGGGCGCCAGTGACGATGCCGATCTGCCTCCCCTCCTGCTCCAGGATCGGGCCCTGCTCGATATGCAGCTCGAAATAGGCGTCCGCCCGGAAGGGTTCGGCGGGGTGTTCGCCCTGGTAGCCGATCTCCTTCAAGGCCTGTTCCACGGTGACGCCCTGCTGGTCGGGCAAGGCGTAGCTGCGGGAGAGGGGATAGACGCCCGCCCAGGTGCCGCTGCCCATCAGCGAGAGGCCGAAGCGGCTGCCCTCCTCGTCGGTCCAGTTCACCAGCTCCAGCGGCGCCTCCGAGGTGATGTTCAGCTCATGCAGCGTGCGCATCACCTCCAGGCCCGCCATCACGCCGAGCGCGCCGTCGTACTTCCCGCCGGAGGGCTGGCTATCGAGGTGGCTGCCGAAGAGCACCGGGGGACGGCTGGGGTCGCGGCCCTCGCGGCGGGCGAACATATTGCCGATGGCATCCACCCGCACTGTCAGGCCGAGCGCCTCGCACTGGCTGCGAAAATCGTCGCGGGCGGCCTTGTCGACCTCGGTCAGCGTCAGCCGCCGCACGCCGCCCTTGGGCGTGGCGCCATGCCGCGCCATGGCCATCAGGCTGTCCCAGAGCCGCCGGCCGTCGATCCTCAGATTGGTGCCGCTCATCGCCCTCACTCCCTCCGCCACGCATGATCTGCGACAGAGTTTCGGAAATGGCCAGATCGCGGGCTTGCAGCGCGGCGAGGCTGCTGCGAATCATCCCCCATTCGAAGGAAAGGCCCCGCCATGGCGCATGCGCTGAACGCCGCCCCCGCCATCCTGCGCAATTCGGAGCTCGATGCCGATGCGGTGCGCGCCGCGCGCGTCGATCTCGCCGCCGCCTTCCGCATGGCCGCGCGCCTCGGCATGCATGAGGGTATCTGCAACCACTTTTCGCTGGTGGTGCCGGGGCGGGACGACCTGTTCCTGGTGAACCCCTATGGCTGGGCCTTTGCGGAGATCACCGCCTCCCGCCTCCTCGTCTGCGATTTTGCGGGCAATGTGGTGGCGGGGGAGGGCGTGCCGGAGGCGACGGCCTTCTACATCCATGCGCGCGTCCACAAGAACCTGCCGCGCGCCAAGGCCGCCTTCCACACGCATATGCCGAATGCGACGGCGCTGGCGATGCTGGAAGGCCCGCCGCTGGCCTGGGCCGGGCAATCCGCGCTGAAATTCTACGGCCGCACCGTGGTGGATGAGCATTACAACGGCCTCGCTTTGGACGAGCGGGAAGGCGACCGCATCGCGGCCTCGATCGGCGATGCCGATATCGTCTTCATGAAGAACCACGGCGTGATGGTGGTGGGCGCCAGCGCGGCGGAGGCCTGGGACGACCTCTACTACCTGGAACGCGCGGCGGAGGCGCAGCGCCTGGCGCTCTCCACCGGCCGGCCGCTGAAGCCGGTGCCGCCCGAGCTGGCGCAGAAGACCTACGACCAGATGCGCCTCGGCGACCGCGAAAGCGCGGTCCTGCACCTGGAAAGCATCAAGCGCCGGCTTGCGAAGGAGGAGCCGGACTACCTGGATTGAACACCCCCCTGGCGGCCCGGCTCGACCCGCGCGGGCTGGCGCTGCTGCTGGTGACGGTCATCGGCTGGGGCTTCAACTGGCCCTCGATGAAGCTGCTGCTGGGCGTGCTGCCGCCGTTTTCCATGCGCGTGGTCTGCGCCGCGCTCGGCATTTCCCTGCTGTTCGCCATCGCGGCGGTGAAGGGCGAGAGGCTTGCCGTGCCCCGGGTGCTCTGGCCGCGGCTGGTCGCGGCGAGCCTGCTGAACGTCACCGCCTGGATGGGCATGGCAACCTTTTCCCTGCTGTGGCTGGCGGCCGGGGAGGCGACGATCGTCTGCTACACCATGCCGGTCTGGACCTCGCTGCTCGCCTGGCTGGTGCTGGGCGAGCCGCCGAGCCGGCGGCGCCTGGCCGCGCTGGTGCTGGGCCTCGGCGGGCTGGTGGTGCTGGTGGTGGGGCAGGGGTTGGATCTGGGGCTGGCCAAGCTGCCGGGCGTGGCGGCGGCGCTGGGCGGGGCGGTGCTGTTCTCGCTGGGCACCGTGGTCACCAAGCGCTGGCCGCTGGCGCTGCCGCCCACCACCTCCGTCGCCTGGCAGCTCGTGGTCGGCTGCACGCCGCTGCTGGCCGGCGCGCTGATCTTCGAGACGCCGGATTTTTCCGGGTTGTCCGGGTGGGACTGGGCGGTGATGGTCTATGGCGGCGTCGGGCCGCTGGGCCTCTGCTACCTCGCCTGGTTCGCCGCGCTGCGGCGGCTGCCGGCCGCGGCTGCCTCCTCCGGCACCCTGCTCACGCCGGTGATCGGCGTCGCCTCCGCCGCGCTGCTGCTGGGGGAGCCGCTGGGGCTGCGGGAGGTTGCGGCGCTGTCCATGACCATCGGCGGTGTCGTACTGGCAGTACGCGGATGAAGCTTACTGGCGGTGCGCGGCTGATCCGGGCATAGGCCCGGTCATGACCGAGCATCCGCTGATCCGCCTGGCCCCCGGCGGCGACCGCCGCGTGAAGGCGGGCCACCCCTGGGCCTTCTCCAACGAGATCGCCATGACCCCCGCGCTGCGCGCCCTGCCGCCCGGTACCCCGGTGCGGCTGGAGGGTGATGACGGCGTCAAGCACGGCGTCTGGCATTTCAACCCGCATAGCCTGATCGCCGCCCGACGGCTGGACGGCAACCCCGCCGCCGTGATCGACGCGGCCTGGTACCAGCGCCGCCTCGCCGCCTGCCTGGCCCTGCGGGAGCGGCTGTTCGACACGCCCTACTACCGCCTGGTGCATGCCGAGGCGGATGGCCTGCCGGGCCTGGTCATCGACCGCTACGGCGATGCGGTGGCGATCCAGGCCAATACCGCCGGCATGGATGCCGCGACGCCGCACATCCTGGCCGCGCTGAACGCGCTGTTCGCCCCGCGCCTCGTGGTGGCACGCAACGACAGCGCCGTGCGCAAGCTGGAGGGCCTTGCCGAGCAGGTCACCGCCCTGCAGGGCGAGGGCACGGCGACGGTGGAGGAATCCGGCCTCCGCTTCCCGGTGGACCTGCTGGGCGGCCAGAAGACCGGCTGGTTCTTCGACCAGCGCGCCAATCGCGCCATGGTCGCGCGCTTCTGCCGCGGCCGGACCATGCTGGACGCCTTCTGCCATACCGGCGGCTTCGGCCTGGCCGCGGCGGCGGCCGGCGCTTCCGAGGTCACGCTGCTGGACCGCAGCGAGCACGCGCTGGACCACGCCATGCAGGCCGCCCGCCTCGCCGGTTTCGCGGAACGCGTCACGCCCCTGAAGGCGGAGGCGCTGGAGCATCTGGAGAAGATGGCGGCCAGCGGCCGGCGGTTCGAGGTGGTGGTGGCGGACCCGCCGGCCTTTGCCAAGTCGCGAAAAGATCAGCCGGCGGCGCTGCGCGGCTACGGCAAGCTGGCGCGACTGGCGGCGGGGCTGGTGGCGCCGGAGGGCATCCTCTTCATCGCCTCCTGCTCCCACCATGTCTCGCCCGGCGATTTCACCGATGCGGTCGCCTGGGGCCTGCACAAGGCGCGGCGGGAGGCGCGGCTGCTGGCGACCGTCGGCGCCGGCCCGGACCACCCGGTGCATCCCGGCCTGCCCGAGAGCGCCTATCTCAAGGGCCTGCTTTTGCAGCTCGCCTGATCCGCCGGGCCCGATGCAACCGCCGCTCGCCGCCTTCCGCGCCACGGGCTACGAGGCCGCCGGCATCACCGTGCGGATCGGCCGGCGGTCGGCCGGCCTGGATGCGCTGCTGGCGGCGCGGGGGGTGCGCCAGGCCGGCTTCGTCACCGCCTGGAATCCGCGCAGCCGGCGCATGCCGCCGGGCTGGAACCGTCGCCAGCAGGACAGGCTGCGGCAGGCGGCGCGCAGCCGCGTGCTGGCGGAGGGTTTTGGGCGGGCGGGGGCCTGGGCGGAGCACCACCTGTTGCTGGCCGGCGATCCGCGTCGCCTCGCGGTGCTGGCCCGGCGCTTCCGCCAATGGGCCATTGTGGTGGTGGCGGCAGGGCGGCCGGCCCGGCTGGTGCGGGTTCTCGCCGCGCCGCCTCATTCCGGACCGCCCAACTCCGGGCCGCGCGCCGGATAGGCGCTGTAGCCGCCGATCACGACCCGCTGCACCCCGGCGAAGCGGATGCGCTCCTCGCCCAGGATGATGGTGCCGCGCACGCCCTCCAGCAGGATCTCGCCCAGGCCCAGCCGGGGTTCGGGCGAGCCGGGGTCGAGCCGGATGGCCTGCAGGATCTGCTCCAGCGTGCGGTCGGTGTCATCCAGCTGCAGGGTGCGCACCGCATCGATGGCGGCGATCGCCCGGTTGCCGTCGCCAGGGTGCCAGATCAGCGTCTCCTGGCCGGGGCGCAGGCGGTGGTTCACCGGTCCGCCGACCCAGCGGCCCTGGGCCGGCCGCTCCGGCAGGAGGTAGTCGAGGTCCCAGCATCCGGGGCTCTGATTGGTCTCGGTCACGGCCTGATCTCCCGCTTCGTCTTGCGGGGGGGATCAAGCGCCGGCGCGTCTCACGCATCCAATTCGAAGGCCCTGTGGACCCCATAGGCGAAGCCGATGCCCGCCTCGCGGGCTGCCAACCCCGTTATATCAACGGCTTGAGGCGCGCTCCTGCGTCGGCCGGACCTGGATGACGAGGCGTTCCATGGCCCGGAAGGTCAGTGTCTCATGGCCGAGGAGGATTCGCCCGACGACGCCGGTCACATCGATGGTGCAGCCCTGCAGGCGCGGCGCCGGGCTATCCGGCTCGATCTCGATCGAGGCCAGAAGCTGCTCGGGCGTCAGTCCGGTTCCGGTGAGGCGCAGCGTATCGCCGCCGCCGCCGCCGATCACCGTGTCATCCCCATCCCCGCGGTGCCAGTGGAGCGTTTCGGGCCCGGCCAAGACCTCATTGTCGTTGTCGGCGAGGGACCGGCCGGTGGGGGCTGGCTCGCGAAGCGGCTGGCGCGGCAGGGTGGGCATGTTGCTCTCCGGGATCGGCCCGGCATAGGAACCAATATCACATTCGCGTGCAAGGCGAAAGTTACACTAGTTTGTAGCTTTACAGGCGAAATCGTTGCGGTGTCGCGCGTAGGCGGCGGCGCCTGTCCGGGCTGCCCGCCGGGCGCGATCCGGCGGCCGCCGCGCAACCCTTCGGTTCAAAGGAAGCGTTCGCGGATATCGACGCTGCTCTCCCGCCCCAGCTTGTCGAAATGCGCCGCGATCCAGCCATCCGCGGCCTCCCGCCCGTAGCGCTTCAGCGTCATGAGAAATTCCCAGTCGCCGTTCAGCTTGGTGCTGAGCTTGAAGTCGCGCATTCGCGCCTCGTCCTCGATGCAATGGACGAAGAGCTTGCGGTAGCGCGGCTGCTCCAGTCGCCCAGCCTCCAGCAGGCGCTGCACGAAGTCGATGGCGCGCATTTCCGCCATCAGGGAGGCATTGAAGCTGATCTCGTTCAGCCGGTTGACGATCTCGGTCGGCCGCGTCGGCAGCTCGTCCCGCACGATGGGGTTCAGCTGCACCAGCACGATGTCCGGCGGCCCGCCCTGCTCATACAGCGGCCAGAGGGCCGGATTGCCGAGATAGCCGCCATCCCAGAAGGGCTCGCCATCGATCTCCACCGCCTTGAAGAATTGCGGCAGGCAGGCGGAGGCCAGCAGCGTATCGACGGTGACCTCCTCGCGCGCGAAGACCCGGGGCTTGCCGGTGCGGACGGAGGTGGCGGAGATGAACAGCTTCGGGCCCTTGCCGTGGCGCAGGATCTCCGGATGGATCTCCTCCTCAAGCACCTGGCGCAGCGGGTTGAACTCGTAGGGGGTCGGGTTGAGCTGGTAGGGGGACATGACGCGGGTCAGCGTCTCGAAGGTCTGGTAGGCGAAGGACCAGGTCAGGTCGTGGCCCCAGAGCGCCTTCTCCAGGGGGGTGTTCTGCAGCGGGCTCATGGACATGCGGCTGGCGGCATTGCGCCAGAAGCGCTCCAGTGCCCGGCGCGCACCGTCCCGCCCGCCCTCGCAGAGGCCCTGGACGAAGACGGCGGCATTCATGGCGCCGGCCGAGGTGCCGGAGACCGCCTCGAATTCCAGCCGCTCATCCTCCAGCAGCCGCTCCAGCACCCCCCAGGTGAAGGCGCCATGCGTGCCGCCGCCCTGCAGCGCCAGGTTGATGCGGCGCGTGGTGGGGGCGGGGCGGGCGGGGCGGGGGGAGGGGCCGGGCGCAGCGCCGGCCGCGCCGAGCGTATCGGCAGCCTCCGCGCGGAATTCTTCCTCGATCATGGGCTAGGCGTCACACCTTGAACAAAAGCCCTCTCCCCACGACGGGGGGAGAGGGTTGGGTGAGGGGGGGCTCCCGCAGGCCGCATCGAGGGAGAGGGCTTCGCGCCGCCTCTCACTGCGCGGTCCAGCCGCCGTCGATGCTCAGCGCGCTGCCATTGATGCTGCCGCTGTTCGGCCCCACCAGGAACAGCGCCATCTCCGCCACCTCCTCGACCTCCACCCAGCGCTTGGTGGGCTGGCGTTCCAGCAGGTAGTCGGTCAGGGCCTTGTCCTCGGAGACGCCGTGCTTCTCCGCCAGCGGCTTCACCTGGGCCTCGGCCAGCGGGGTCCGCACGAAGCCGGGGCAGATGGCGTTGCAGGTGACGGGGCCGCGCGCGATTTCCAGCGCGACCGACTTGGTCAGCCCCACCACGGCATGCTTCGCCGCCACATAGGCGGTCTTGAAGGGGCTCGCGACGAGCCCGTGGGCGGAGGCCACGTTGACGATCCGCCCGAAGCCGCGCGCCTTCATCCCCGGCAGCGCCGCCTTGATGGCGTGGAAGTTGGAGGTGAAGTTGATGGCGATGATCCGGTCGAACTTGTCCTCCGGAAACTCCTCCACCGGCGCCACGAACTGGATGCCGGCATTGTTCACCAGGATGTCGCAGGCGCCGAGCTCGGCCTCGCAGGCGGCCACCATGGCGCGGATTTCTTCCGGTTTCGACATGTCGGCCCCTGAGTAGGGGGCCTCCGCCACGCCCATGGCAGCGCCGACCGCGGCCCGCGCCTTGGCGATTTCCTCAGGCTTGCCGAAGCCGTTCAGCATCACCTTCGCACCTGCCCCGGCAAAGCCCAGCGCGATGGCCAGGCCGATGCCGGAGGTGGAGCCGGTGACGAGGGCCGTGCGGCCCTCCAGTTTTCCTGCCATGGTCGAGGCCCTTCCCGCGTTGCAGCAATCTTGCGCCGGAGCCTCGCGCAAATCCGTTAAGAAGGCGAGCCTCCGCCTCAGGGCAGCCGCTTCAGCCAGCCCACGACGCGCTTCACCACAGGCGACATCAGCTTGGGCGCGTAGAAATCCCCCGCCGCCCGCTTCGCCGCCTCCGCCAGGGTGGGATAGGGCAGCACCAGGCCCGCGAGCGCCGAGAGCGGCAGCTTGCGCCCGATCATCAGGGCAAAGGTGCCGGCCATCTCGCCGGCATGGGGGGCCAGGATGCCGGCGCCGAGCAGGCGGCCCTTCGGCGTCACCACCAGCTTCACCAGCCCTTCCTCGATCCCCTCCGCCACCGCGCGGTCGGTCTCCGCCACCGGGAAGCGCAGGATATTGATCTCGTGCCCGGCCTCGCGCGCCTCGGCCTCGGTCAGGCCGACCTGCGCCAGCTCCGGGTCCGTGTAGGTCACGCGGGGCAGGGCGGCGTAGTCCACCTTCGCCGGCAGGCGGAACAGCATCCGCCGCGCCAGGATGCCGGCATGCTGGGAGGCCACGTGGGTGAAGGCCCGCGGCCCGATTCCCTGCGGGTCCGCGATATCGCCCACCGCATAGACCCGGCGATTGGTGGTGGAGCGCAGCCCGGCATCGGTGGCGATGCCGAGCTTGGTTGAGGCCACTTGGCCGGCCGCGAGGTCCAGCCCCGCCAGCCGCGGCGCCCGGCCCACCGCCAGCAGCAGGTGGGTGCCGCCGATGGCGCGGCCATCCTCCAGATGCGCGACCAGCCCCGGCCCGCCACCTTCCGGCCGATCGGCGCTGACGCGGGCGAGCTTGGCGCCCTCCAGCAGGGTCACCCCCTCCCGCAGCAGGGCGCGGCGCAGGCCATCCGCCAGCTCCGGATCGTCGCGGCCGGCGATTCGGCCAGCCTCGATCACGGTGACCAGGCAGCCGAGGCGTGCATGGGCCTGCGCCATCTCCAGCCCGATCGGCCCGCCGCCGAGGATGATGAGGTGGCCGGGCGGGTCCTCCAGATCGAAGAGCGTCTCGTTGGTCAGCCAGGGCACCGGGCCCAGGCCCGGAATATCCGGCACGATGGCCTGGCTGCCGGCGGCGATGACGCAGCGGCGGAAGGTGAGGCGGCGCCCCCCGGCCGCGATCATGTCGGGGGCGACGAAATGGGCGGAGGCGCGGATCACCTCCACCCCCATGCCGCGGAAGCGGGCCTCCGAATCCACCGGGGCGATATGGGCGATGGCGCCCTGCACATGGGCGCGCAGCGCCGCCCAGTCGATCTCGGGCTCCGGCAGGCGCACGCCGAATCGCCCGGCGCGGCGGGCGGCCTGGGCGGCATGGGCCGCGGCGAGCAGGGCCTTGGAGGGGACGCAGCCATAATTCAGGCAGTCCCCGCCCATGCGGCCGCGCTCCACCAGCGCCACCTTCAGCCCGAGGCCCGCGGAGAAGGCGGCGACCGAAAGCCCGGCCGCGCCCGCGCCAATCACTACCAGGTCGAAATCGGGCATCGCAGGGTCCTTCCGGCGGGTCAGGCGTGGCATCCGGCGCCCCTCATGCCCGATCCGCGCGGTTGACGGCAGGGGTGGCGCTTCCCTATACGTCCGGCCTCGCCGGGGTGGCCCTCGCCATATGGGGCCGCCGCCGGCAATTCCTTTAGATACCAGCCGGTGCATGGCGGGCCAGGGGCATTCCCTGGCGGGCCTGGGGCCGGAGCCCGCGGGAGTGTGTCGTGAAGCGTACTTATCAGCCCTCGAAGCTCGTCCGGAAGCGCCGCCATGGCTTCCGCGCCCGTACGGCGACGGTCGGCGGGCGCAATGTGCTGGCGAATCGCCGCGCCAAGGGCCGCAAGAAGCTCTCCGCCTGAGAACGCGGCGGGCTTCGACTGTGCCATGCCGGCGCGCCCGCCACGTCTGAAGCTGCGTCGTGAGTTCAAGCTGGTGGCAGCCCGCGGTCAGCGGGCGGCGCGGCCTGGGCTCGTGCTGCAGGTGCTGAAGGGCACGGACGGCCCGCTGCGGGTCGGCTTCACCGCCACCAAGAAGATCGGCAACGCCGTCATCCGCAACCGCACCAAGAGGCGGCTGCGGGAGGCGGCGCGACTGCTGCTGGGCGAGGGCGCGCCGCCGGGCTTCGACCTGGTGCTGATCGGGCGGGAGGCGACGGCGCAGCGCGACTTCGCCACCCTCCTCGGTGACCTGCGCGGCGCGCTGCGCCAGGGGGGGGTGCTGGGCGGGGTGCTGTCGCCGAAGGAACAGGCGCCCACGCCGCCGCGCGCGGATGCTCCGGCATGACCCCGCAGCAGCATCTGCTGCGCGGCGCGATCCGCACCTACCAGCTCACCCTGCGGCCCTTCATCGGCTGCAATTGCCGATTCTACCCGCATTGCAGCGAATACGGGCTGCAGGCGGTGGCCGAGCACGGCGCGCTGCGCGGTAGCTGGTTGACCGCGCGGCGTGTATTGCGCTGCAACCCCTGGCACCCGGGTGGCTATGACCCGGTGCCACCCACTTCCCGGAACGTCTCCGGGGCGGAAAACCTGCCCGCCCCGCGACCGACGAAAGGCTGAATCAGGCCGTCATGGACCAGAAGCGTCTCCTCGCCGCCATCGCCCTGTCGGTCGGCATCCTGCTGTTGTTCGACCTCTGGAACCGCCCGGCGCGGGAAGCGGAGCAGCGCCGCCAGGCCGAGATCGCCGCCCAGGCGCCGGCCCCCGCCAGCCCGGGCGCGGCGGCACCGGCCTCCCCGGTGCCGGTGCCCGCCTCCGGCGGCGCGCCGCTGGCCGAGCCGGGCGCCGCGCCTGGTGCCTCCCCTGGCGCCACCGCCGCGGCCGCCACGCCGAACCTGCCGCCCGAGCAGCGCATCCGCATCGAGAATCCCCGCCTGCAGGGCAGCATCAGCCTGCGCGGCGCGCGGCTGGATGACGCCATCCTGCGCGGCTACCGGGAGACGGTGCAGCCGGACAGCGCGCTGGTGCGCCTGCTGGCGCCGCGCAGCGATGCGAACCCGTATTTCGCGCAATGGGGCTGGACCGCCGCCGATGGCCGCACGCCGGTGCCGGGCCCGGAGACGGACTGGATCGCCGATGGCCAGAACCTGACGCCCACCACCCCGGTGACGCTGCGCTGGGACAATGGCCAGGGCCAGGAATTCAGCATCCGCCTCGGCATCGACGAGGACTTCATGCTCACCGCGGAGCAGAGCGTGCGCAACACCGGCGCGGAGCCGGTGCAGCTGCTGCCCTGGGCCCGCGTCCGGCGCGAGCGCACGCCGGCCACCGCCGGCTTCTTCATCCTGCATGAGGGCTTCACCGGTGTCCTCGGCGGCCGGCTGACGGAGTGGAAGTACAGCGACGCCAAGACCGAGGCGGAGCGCCGCCGCGGCGCCGCGATGGAGCAGGAGTCGACCGGCGGCTGGATCGGCTTCACCGACAAGTACTGGCTGACCGCGCTGACGCCGATGAGCCAGGCCACGCCGATCCGCGCCGCCTATCGCCACTCGGCCGAGGGCGGCCAGGACCGCTGGCAGGTCGATATGGCGCCCCCGGCGGCGCAGACCGTGGCCGCCGGCGCCGAGGCCGGCCTCGCCACGCGGCTTTTCGCCGGCGCCAAGGAAGTGCGGCTGCTGGACGGCTATGCGGACCGCCTGAACATCGAGGGCTTCGACAAGGCGATCGACTTCGGCTGGTTCTACTGGATCACCAAGCCGTTCTTCTATGCCATCGACTGGCTATTCCAGATCTTCGGCAATTTCGGCGTGGCGATCCTGGTCTTCACCCTGGCGCTGAAGGCGGCCTTCTTCCCGCTGGCCAGCAAGGCCTATACCTCCATGGCCCGCATGAAGGTGCTGGCGCCGAAGATGACGGAGGTGCGGGAGCGCTACAAGGACGACCCCGCCAAGGCCCAGGCCGAGATGATGGCGCTCTATCGGTCGGAGAAGGTGAACCCCGCCTCCGGCTGCCTGCCCATCCTGCTGCAGATCCCGGTCTTCTTCGCCCTCTACAAGGTGCTCTTCGTCACCATCGAGATGCGGCACGCGCCCTTCTTCGGCTGGATCCGCGACCTTTCGGCGCCGGATCCGACCAACCTGTTCAACCTCTTCGGCATCCTGCCCTTCGACCCGACGCAGCTCTCCAGCTTCCTGCACATGCCTGCCTGGGCCATCGCGATGGGCATCACGATGTTCCTGCAGTTCAAGCTGAACCCGACGCCGCCGGACCCGATCCAGGCCAAGATCTTCGCCTGGATGCCGCTGATCTTCACCTTCATGCTGGCCAGCTTCCCGGCCGGGCTGGTGATCTACTGGACCTGGAACAACCTGCTTTCCATCGCCCAGCAGTACTGGATCATGAAGATGGACAAGAAGCGCCAGGCCCGCACGCCGGCCGCCCCGCCGCCGCCCAAGCCGGCCGCGGTGGCCGCTGCCAAGCCGGCGCCGAAGGGCAAGAAGTGACCATTACCACCCCCTCCGGCACCCCGGTGACGCTGCCGCCGGGTGGGCTGGCGGAGGCGGTGGATGACGAGCAGCGCGCCGGGTTGATCGAGGCCGGGCGCCTGCTGTTTGCCCGGCCCTGCACCTTCTTCTACGCCTCCCAGGCCATCAATCAGCTGCCCCCCCTGGCGGGGCCGGAAGTCGCCTTCTGCGGCCGCTCCAACGTGGGCAAATCCTCCCTGCTGAATGCCCTGACCGGCCAGAAGGCCCTGGCGCGCGTCTCGGTCACGCCGGGGCGCACCCGGCAGCTGAACTTCTTCCGCTGCGATGAGGGCCAGCTCACGCTGGTCGACATGCCGGGCTATGGCTATGCCAAGGCCTCCAAGACGGTGAAGGAGGACTGGCAGGGGCTGATGTTCGACTTCCTGCGCGGCCGGCCGACGCTGCGGCGCGTGCTGCTGCTGATGGATGCGCGCGTCGAGACCAAGCCCGCCGACCGCGCCGCGATCGAGTTGCTGTCGGACGCCGCCGTCGCCTTCCAGATCTGCATCACCAAGGTCGACGACGTGAAGAAGGCGCAGCTGGAGAAGCGGATCGGGGAGCTGGAGGCGATCGTGAAGAAGCGCGCCGCGGCGCATCCGCTGATCCTGGTGACCAGCAGCGAGACCGGGCAGGGCATTCCCGAATTGCGGGCCGAGCTGGCCGCCGTGGCGCGCCTGGGCTGAGGCCCGGCCTTCATTGCTGATTAACTTGGACGGGCGCAGGCTTGCCGCCGCGCATGCCCGATCGGCGGGCGGCGCCTGCCCCGATCCGAGGATTCTCGCTGATGTTCCGACGCCTGGCCCTGGCCGCCGTCCTGCTCGCTGCCGCCGCGGCACCCGCCGCCGCGCAATGCGACACCCGCTTCACGCTGGTCAACAATTCCGGCAGCCAGGTGAACGAGTTCTATTTCGGCCCCTCCTCCAATTCGAACTGGGGGCGTGACCGGCTGGGCGAGAATGTGCTGCCGAATGGCCGGCAGGTGAGCTTCACGCCGGGCGGCCGGGGTGGCGCCTATGACTTCAAGGTGGTCTGGGCCAATGGCGAGACGGCGGAGCTGATGCGGGTCAATATCTGCGAGGCCTCCCAGATCATCGCCACGCGCCGCGGCATCGAGGCCCGCTGAGGCGGCCCGCCGGGTCCCGGGGGGCCGCTGTCCCCCGGTCTTGACCCTGGCCGGCAAAGGCCGCAAACCGCGCCGCCCGCGGCGGAAGGTCCCGGGCCGACCGGGGACGCCTGCCATGACCGACGACGCGCTCGACCAGATGGCGATCCTCGCCGGCGCGCTGCCCTTCCTGAAGCGCTACGACGACCAGATCGTGGTGGTGAAGTACGGCGGCCACGCGATGGGCGAGGAGGAGACGGCGCTGCGCTTCGGCCGCGACATCGCGCTGCTGGAGCAGGTGGGCGTGAACCCCGTGGTGGTCCACGGCGGTGGGCCGCAGATCAATGCCATGCTCAAGCGCCTCGGCGTGAAGTCCAGCTTCGTGCAGGGCCTGCGCGTGACGGATGAGGAAATGCTCGACGTGGTCGAGATGGTCCTGGCCGGCCCGGTGAACAAGCAGGTCGCCTCCGCCATCACCCGCGCCGGTGCCATCGCCGTCGGCATCTCCGGCAAGGATGGCGGGCTGATCCAGGCGCGCAAGCTGACCCGCACCTATCGCGACCCCGACAGCCATATCGAGAAGGTGCTCGACCTCGGCTTCGTCGGCGAGCCGGAGCGGGTGGACCCCCGCGTGCTGCAGCTGCTGATCGGCGCGGATATCGTGCCGGTGGTGGCGCCGGTCGGCGTCGGCGCCGATGGCCAGACCTACAATATCAACGCCGATACGGTGGCGGGCGCCATCGCCGGCGCGCTGGGCGCGGAACGGCTGCTGATGCTGACCGATGTGCGCGGCGTGCTCGGCCCGGATGGCCAGCTGATCCCGGAGATGACGGTGGCCGAGGTGAAGGCCGGCATCGAGGCCGGCTGGATCTCGGGCGGCATGATCCCGAAGGTCGAGACCTGCATCTATGCCGTGGAGTGCGGCGTGAAGGGCGCGGTCATCGTCGATGGCCGGGTGCCGCATGCGGTGCTGCTGGAGCTCTTCACCGGCCAGGGCGCGGGTACGCTGATCCGCGCCTGAGGCGCGGGCGCGTCAGGCGGGCAGCCCTTCCAGCAGCTCCGCCTGCCATTGCAGCTCGGCCTCCCCCAGCGCCCAGCGGCCCTCCTGGGTCGGGTGCACCACTTCCGGCGGGCTCAGCCCGCCCAGCACCACCTGCACCTCCGCCGCCAGCTGCGCGGACCAGCCGGCGCTGTGGCAGAGGCCGGCGATGGCGCGGCCGCTGCGCAGCGCCAGCGCCGCCTCCACCCGCGCCTCCGTCACGCCGGCGGCCAGGGCCAGGCGGCCGAGCAGCAGGTCGCGGTCGCCGGCGCGGGCCGCGGCGAACAATTCGGCCTCCGCATCCGCGCCGCGTGCCTTGGCCGAGAGCTGCGCGGCGACGCGGCTGCGCAGCGTCGCGGCCAGGCCGGCCGGCAGGTCGGACCGCGCGGCCAGGACCCGCAGCAGATGGTCGGTCACGATCTCCCCCAGCGCGCGGGCGGCCCCGGCCGGCAGCTGGTGGCGCCGCACCAGGGCGGCCTGCCAGCTCGGCCGGTTGCCGGCGCCGGCCACCAGCCGGTCCAGCGTCGCCTCCCGGATCGCGGCGGAGGGATTGGCCAGCAGGGCGGCTACCGCCTGCCGGTCCGTCGTCTCGGCGATCGCATCCGCCAGGGTCTCGCTCAGCGCCGGACGCCGGGCGACGGCGCGGCGGGTGGCCGGCGCCGGCGGATCGGCGACCAGGCCGAGCAGATCGGCCTCCGTCAGCAGCGGGGAGAAGCGGATCACCGGCTCCGCCACCGGCATGGCGGTATCCCGCGCCAGGCGCAGGATCAGCGCGCGCGGCGCATCCGGCATTTCCCGCACCGCGGCGGCGATGGCGGCGCGCACTTCGGTGGCGGTATCCTCCACCAGCAGCGCCAGGGTGCCGGCGGAGAGCCGGGCCTTCCGGCCTGGCGCATCGGCGGAGAGGCTGGGGGCGAGCGCCGCGATGCGCCGGGCCAGTTCGCGCCGCACCGCCGCATCGCTGTCCGCCGCCAGCAGCCGGTCCACGGCGGGCGGCGTGGCGGCATGGGCGGCGACCGCCTGGCGCACCTCCGCCGCGGGATCCGCCGCCAGGAAGGTGAGCAGCTCGGGCGAGGTGCCGGGCAGCCGGGCCACGGCGGCGCGGGCCTGCGCATCGCCATGCCGGGCGGCATGGCGGGCTTCGGGACTATCGGTCACCGCCGCCGCTCGCCCCGCGCGCGCTTGGCCGCATACATGGCGGCATCGGCGCGGGAGAGCAGCTCCGCCACCGTGTCCCCGGGCTCCGAGACGGCGATGCCGATGCTGGCGCGCAGCGCCTGCGGCCCGGCCTCCGGCCATTCGGGCAGCGGCCCGGGATTGCCGAGCGCCGACATCCGGCAGGCCGCCTCCGCGGCGCAGGTGCGATGCAGCCAGAGGCAGAATTCATCGCCGCCGAGCCGCGCCGCCAGGTCCTGCTGCGCGGCCGCGGCGCGCATCCGGGCGGCGACGGCGCGCAGCGCGGCATCCCCCGCCTCGTGCCCCAGGCGATCGTTCAGCGGCTTCAGCCCGTCCAGGTCCAGGAAGACCAGCGCGCCGCCTTCCGCCAGGTGGTGCGGCAGCGCGGCGAGGAAGCCGCGGCGGTTGAGCAGGCCGGTCAGCGGGTCGCCGTTCGCCGCCACGGCCAGGGCCTGCTGGTGCAGCATCTCCGCCCGCAGCGCCGCGATGGGCAGGGCCAGGGCGGCCAGCAGGTCGCGCTCGTCAGGGTCCAGCGGCGGCTGGTCCGGGCTGCGCCAGGCCAGCAGGCAGGGGCCGCATTCGGTGGCGGCCAGCGCATGATGGCCGGGCACCACCGGCCGCCCGGGCGGGGGCAGCAGGTGCAGCGGCGGCGCGCTGCGCACGAAATGGGCCACCTGCCACGCCTGGCCCTCGGGGATCAGCACCGCCGCCCCTTCGCAGGACAGGGCGGCGGGCAGGGCAGAGAGCATGGCGCCCAGCGAGGCCTCCGCCCCGCCCTGGCGCTGGCCCAGGCGCAGCAGGCGGCCGAGCGCATTGGCCCGGCGCAGCGCGCGCGCCGCCACCTCGCCCCGCCGCTCCGCCGCGGTGATGTCGCGCGCCGTGCCGCGCAGGCCCTCGCCATGCCGCAGCAGGGTGAATTCGAGGCAGGCCCGGTCGCCATCGGCGCAGGTCAGCCAGGCCTTGATCATGCGCTGCCGGCCGAAGGTGCCGAGGCCGAAGGGGCTGGGCCCGGGCGCCGCCAGCAGCGCGGAGGCGGGGGTGCCGATCAAGGCCTCCGCCGCATGGCCCAGCACCAGCTCGGGCGCCAGGAAGGTGAAGCGCCCCTCGGCATCCGTCTCGAAGAGCAGATCGGCCGACAGCAGCGCGAAGTCGCGCCAGCGGGACCGGCTTTCGATCAGCGCCGCGGCCAGCGGCTCCGCATCCCCGCGCGGGGGCACCTGGCGCCGGGCCTCGCCCAGGGTGCCGGGCGGGATGCCGGGTGAGAGCGAGGGGGTTCCGTCCATGCTGGGCAGGGTAGGGGGGTGCGGGTGAAGGCGGGGTTAGCAAAGCCGGCCCGGGGTGGCCCATCTGGCGCCCGCTGCGTTGACAGCGCGCGGGCGGGCTATGCATGGTCGGCGCCGAATCCCCACCCCCGCCAGGACACCCAGCACACCATGGACACGACGACGCGCCTGCAGTCCCAGATCGAGGCGCTGTGGGACCGGCGGGATACGCTGAACGCGCAGACCCAGGGCGAGGACCGCGTGGCGGTGGAGCAGGCGCTGGAACTGCTCGATTCCGGCCAGGCGCGCGTTGCCTCCCCCGGCGCGGATGGCGCCTGGCAGGTGAACCAGTGGCTGAAGCAGGCCGTGCTGCTGTCCTTCCGCCTGAGCGACAGCGCGCCGATGGAGGTCGGCACCGGCGCCTATGACAAGGTGCCGCTGAAATTCGCCGACTGGGGCGCGAACCGATTCAAGGAAGCCGGCTTCCGCGCCGTCCCCGGCGCCATCGTGCGGCGCTCCGCCTATATCGCGCCGGGCGTGGTGCTGATGCCGTCCTTCGTGAACCTCGGCGCCTATGTCGATTCGGGCACCATGGTGGATACCTGGGCGACCATCGGGTCCTGCGCGCAGATCGGGAAGAACTGCCATATCTCCGGCGGCGCCGGCATCGGCGGGGTGCTGGAGCCGCTGCAGGCCAATCCGGTGGTGATCGAGGATGAGTGCTTCGTCGGCGCCCGGTCCGAAGTCGCGGAAGGCGTGATCGTCGAGCGCGGCAGCGTGCTCTCCATGGGCGTCTTCCTCGGCGCCTCCACCAAGATCATCGACCGCACGACCGGCGAGGTCTTCATCGGCCGCGTGCCGGCCTATTCGGTGGTGGTCCCGGGCAGCCTGCCGGGCAAGCCGCTGCCGGATGGCTCGCCGGGGCCGAGCCTCTATTGCGCCGTGATCGTGAAGCGGGTGGATGCGCAGACGCGGTCCAAGACCTCGATCAACGAATTGCTGCGGGACTAGAGGCGGGGTGAGGAACGACGTGCCGGATCCGGTGCCTCTGGCCCAGGCGCTGATCCGATGCCGCAGCGTGACGCCGGCCGATGACGGGGCGATGGCGGTGCTGGAGGCGGCGCTGGCGCCGCTGGGCTTCGCCTGCCACCGGCTGCGCTTCGGGGAGATCGAGAACCTCTTCGCGGTGCGGGAGGGGGAAGGGCCGCACCTGATGTTCGCCGGCCATACCGATGTGGTGCCGCCCGGCGCCACCGGCTGGACCGCCGACCCCTTCGGCGGGGAGGTGCGCAACGGCCTGCTGTTCGGCCGCGGCGCCACCGACATGAAGGGCGGCGTCGCCGCCTGGATTTCCGCCGTCGCGGACGTGCTGGCGCGCCGCCCCGACCTGCCCGGCACCCTGTCCCTGCTCATCACCGGCGACGAGGAAGGCCCCGCGGTGGACGGCACGGCAAAAGTGCTGGAGTGGCTGGCAAACTCGAAAAGGATCCCGGATTGCTGCGTGGTGGGGGAGCCCACCAGCAAGGCGGTGCTGGGCGATACCATCAAGGTCGGCCGCCGCGGCAGCCTGAATGCCACCCTGACCGTGCACGGCACCCAGGGCCACAGCGCCTATCCGCAGCGGGCCGACAATCCCATCCATCGCCTGGTGCGCGTGCTGGCGGCGCTGACCGGCACGCCGCTGGACCAGGGCACGGAATTCTTCGAGCCGACGACGCTGCAGGTGACCAGCTTCGACGTCGGCAACCCGGCGACCAATGTGATTCCGCCCAGCGCCACGGCGCGGCTGAACATCCGCTTCAACGACCTGCATACGGAAGCCAGCCTGACCGCGCATCTGCGCGCCGCGCTGGAAGCCGCTGCGCCGCGGCATGAGCTGGCCGTGTCCTGTTCCGGCGAATCCTTCCTCACCCAGCCCGGCCCCTTCGTCGCGGCCCTGGAACGCGCCGTGCTGGCGGAGACCGGGCAGGCCGCGAAGCTGGATACCGGTGGCGGCACCTCCGATGCCCGCTTCATCGCGCGGTATTGCCCGGTGGCGGAGCTCGGCGCGGTGGGGGCCACCATGCACAAGGCCGATGAATCGACCCCGGTGGCGGAGCTGCGGGCGCTGGCCCGCCTCTATGCCCGGGTGATCGAGGAAGTGCTCGCCTGAGCGGCGCCCCCAACCCGCCACCCCCCGCTCCGCCGCCGGAGCCGCCGCTGCGCCTGGCGATCATCGCCGGCCTGCTCGGCGCCTCGCTGCTCGCGCGTGGCCGGCCGGAGGGCATGGCGCTGATGGAATCGACGCCGGCCGGCGCCTGGCGATCCTTCGTCGCGGCGCTGATCTGCCTGCCCGCCTTCCTGGTGCTGGGCTTCTTCAACGGCACGGCGGGGGAGGGGGAGGCCACGCTGCGCCCGCTGGCGGCGCAGATGACCGGCTTCGTCTATGGCTGGGTGCTGTTCGCCCTGGTCAGCCTGCCGGTGATCGCCGGCTGGGGCCGCGCCGCGCTCTGGCCGCGCTTCCTGGTGGCCTGGAACTGGATCAGCGTGATCCAGTACCTGGCGCAGATCGCGCTGGCGCTGCTGCTGCTAGCCGGGCTGCCGGTGATCCTCGGCCAGGGGCTGACGCTGGCGGTGGTGGGCTATTCGCTCTGGCTGGAATGGTTCATGGCGCGGGCGGCGCTCGGCATCTCGGGCGGCCGGGCGGTGGGGCTGGTGGCGCTGGATGTGGCGCTGGGGCTGTTCATCGCGGGCTTCGTGCAGCGGCTGTCGCTGGGCTGATCCGCGCGACCAAGGGGGGGAAGAACGAATGACGGCACGCCATGACGTGGCCCAGCTGCGCAGCTTCGCCATCGCGGCCTGCGCGGCGGCGGGGCTCGATTCCGAAAAGGCGCGGTCGGTGGCGGAGGTGCTGCTGGAGGGCGACCTGATGGGCCACGACACGCATGGCCTGGCCCTGCTGACGCCCTATCTCGATGCGCTGCAATCCGGCGATATGCGCGCCTCCGGCGAGCCGGAGGTGATCTCCGCCACCGCCGTTGCGCAGACCTGGGACGGTCGCAAGCTGCCCGGCCCCTGGCTGGTGCGCCGCGCCATCGCCCGCGCCGAGGCGGCCTCGGCCGATGCCGGCATCGGCGTGGT
Organism: Falsiroseomonas sp.; assembly: GCF_051860665.1. Classification (GTDB taxonomy): domain Bacteria; phylum Pseudomonadota; class Alphaproteobacteria; order Acetobacterales; family Acetobacteraceae; genus Falsiroseomonas. Next base: position 229,084 of record NZ_JBHYDM010000005.1, on the reverse strand, counting down.
CAGCATCGGCCGCTGCCACCATATCGGCTGCCTGGCCGCCTATGGGCCGCCGGTGGCCGCCGCCGGGCGGATGCTGCTGCTGACCTGTTCCGACCCCGCCACCGGCTCCGTCGCCCCCTGGGGCGGCACGCGGCGCATCTATACGCCGAACCCGCTGGCCGCCGCCTGGCCGACGCCGGAGGGGCCGGTGCTGATCGACGTTTCGATGTCCATCACCACCAATGGCATGACCGCGCGCAAGCGGGTCGAGGGCGGCCTCTTCGCGCATGAGGTTCTGCTCGATGCGGAGGGCAGGCCGACGCGCGATCCGAATGCCTTCTGGGCCGATGGCACGCTGATGCCGCTGGGCGGCGTCGAGGCCGGGCACAAGGGTTTTGCGCTGGGCCTGCTGATCGAGGTGCTGACCTCGGCGCTGGCCGGCCATGGCCGTGCCGAGGCGCCGACGGGCTGGGGCGCCTCGGTCCTGGTCATGGTGATCGACCCGTCCCGCTTCGGCGGAACGGCGGCCTTCCTGCGGGAGACCGGCTGGATGGCGCAGGCCGTGCACGCGAACCCGCCGAGGCCGGGCGGCGAGGCGCCGCGCCTGCCGGGCGAGCGCGCCATGGCGCGGCGGGCGGAGGCGCTGGCGCGCGGCGTGGCGCTGCATCCGGCGATCCCGCCGGCCCTGGCGAAGCTGGCGCAGCGGTTCGAACTGGCGCTGCCGGAGGCGGTCTAGGGCGGGCTCAGACCCAGGCCGGCGCCGGGTCATACCGGGCAAAGCGAAACACCAGCCCATCCGGCGGCGCCGTCTGGCCCGCCTTGCTGCGGTCCAGCCCCTCCAGCACCTGGCGCGGCCAGGTGACGGGACGGCGGCCCTGGCCGACCTCATGGAGCGTGCCGACGAGGTTGCGGACCTGGTGGTGCAGGAAGCTGCGCGCCTCCGCGATGATATGCACCTCCTCGCCCAGCCGGGTCACGTCCAGCCGGTCCAGGGTGCGGACCGGCGACTTCGCCTGGCAGGCGGCGGCGCGATAGGCGGAGAAATCGTGCCGGCCGAGCAGCAGCTGCGCCGCCGCATGCATCGCTTCCGCATCCAGCTTGCGCTTCACATGCCAGAACTGCCCCGCCGCCAGCGCCGGCCGCGCCGGGCGGTTCAGGATGCGGTAGCGATAGCCGCGGCCGAGGCAATCGAAGCGCGCGGACCAGTCCGGCGCCACCCGGGCGGCCGCCCGCACCACCACGGGATGCGGCTGGGTGCGGAAATTGATGGCGTCCCGCACCCGGGCCGGCGGCAGGTCCAGCGCCAGCTCCAGATCCGCCACGGCGCCTTCCGCATGCACCCCCGCATCGGTGCGGCCGGAGGCGGTGGCGGTGGGAAGCTGGCCGTGGTTCAGCGGCGCGGCCGCCTCCTCCAGCAGCTTCTGGACGCTGGGCAGCTCGCCCTGGCGCTGCCAGCCGCAGAAATGCGTGCCGTCATATTCCAGCAGCAGCGCGTAGCGCGGCATCTATGCAAGCTGGTTGGGCAGCGTGTAGCCACGCAGGAGGTCGGCGGTGGCCATGGCGGCGCGGCCGGGGCGTTGCAGGCGCAGCAGGCGTAGCGCGCCCTCGCCACAGGCCACCACATCGGGCGCCAGCAGCGTGCCGGGCGTGCCCTGCCCAGACACCGCTTCCGCCGCATGGACTCGGAGAACCTCCGCGCCGGCCTCGAAGAAGCAGCCGGGCCAGGGGGTGAGGGCGCGGATGCGGCGGTCCAGCGCCGTGGCGGGCTGGGTCCAGTCGATGCGGCCATCGGCCTTGGCCAGTTTCGGGGCGTAGGTCACGCCCTCCTCCGGCTGCGGCACGGCCGGCGGGTTCTCGTCCAGCGCACGCAGGATCAGCCGGGCGCCGATCTCGGAAAGCGCATCATGCAGCTCCGGCGTGGTGGTGCGGGGGCCGATCGGCGTGGCCTCGGCCAGCAGCATCGGGCCGGTGTCCAGCCCTTCCTCCATCTGCATGATGGTCACGCCGCTTTCGGCATCGCCTGCCACGATCGCCGCCTGGATCGGCCCCGCCCCGCGCCAGCGCGGCAGCAGGGAGGCATGGATGTTCAGGCAGCCGCGCCGCGGCGCGGCCAGCATCGCCGGCGGCAGGATCAGCCCATAGGCCGCGACCACCGCCACATCCAGATCCAGCGCCGCAAAGGCCGCATGTTCCGCCGCATCCCGCTTCACCCGCGCGGGCGTGCGCACCGGCAGGCCGAGCTCCAGCGCCGCGCGATGCACGGGGCAGGGGGTCTCCTTCTGGCCGCGCCCGGCGGGTTTCGGCGGCTGGGCATAGACCGCCACGATCTCATGCCCCGCCCCATGCAGCGCCCGCAGTGCCGGCACCGAGAAATCCGGGCTGCCCATGAAGGCGAGGCGGAGGCGCCGGCTCACCCCTGCGCCTTCAGCTTCAGTTCCTTGGCCAGCTTGCGCAGCAGCATATTGCGCTTCAGCGCCGAGATATGATCGACGAAGAGTACGCCATCCAGGTGGTCGATCTCGTGCTGCAGGCAGGCGGAAAGCAGGCCCTCGCCCTCGATTTCCTTCTTCGCCCCGGTCAGGTCCTGGTAGCGCACCTTCACGCGCGCGGGGCGCGTCACATCGGCATATTGGCCGGGCAGCGAGAGGCAGCCTTCCTCCCGCACCGCCGTCTCGCTGCTCTCGGCCACGATTTGCGGGTTCACCAGCACCAGGGGCGCGGGGATGTCGTTCTCATGCAGGTCGATCACCACCAGGCGCAGCAGCTCCCCCACCTGCGGCGCGGCCAGGCCGATGCCGGGGGCCTTGTACATGGTGGCCAGCATCCGCGCGGAGAGGTCGGCGATCCGCGCATCCCCCTCCGCCACCGGCTTCGCCTTGGCGCGCAGCCGCGGGTCCGGGACATAGAGGATGGGCAGCAGCTCTGGTTCGGTGGTCATTTCGATCATTCGCCCGTCAAACGGGCCGCCTTGGAGGAAGGGGGGAGAGGTAGCCCCGCCCCGCCCCCCTTGCAACGGCAGGCCATGCCGCCAAAATTGCAGCAAGCGGGGTGCCTTCGGGCCCCGCGAGACCAAGGCTTCGCTCCTGAGCGAGGAGGCACCTGAGACACATGTCACGACCATCCCTGTTCGGCTCGCCCCTGTTCCTCGGCTTCGATCATCTGGAGCAGATGCTCGACCGGGTGCAGAAAAGCGCCGACGGCTATCCCCCCTACAATATCGAGCAGACGGGCGAGACGCGGCTGCGCATCACGCTGGCCGTGGCCGGCTTCTCGATGGACGACCTGCAGATCACGCAGGAGGACAACCAGCTGGTGATCCGCGGGCGGCAGCGGGAGGACGGCGAAGGCCGGATCTTCCTGCATCGCGGCATCGCCGCGCGGCAGTTCCAGCGGGCCTTCGTGCTGGCCGAGGGTATCGAGGTGGAGGGCGCCTGGCTCGACAACGGCCTTTTGCATGTCGACCTGCAGAGGCCGCTGCCCGAGGTGCGGGTGAAGACCATCCAGATCGCCACCCGCGGCCAGGGGCCGCAGCGCCCCGTTGTGGGGCAGGTGCCGGTGGGCGAGGGGCGGGTCTCCGAGGCACGCCTGGCAGAGGCCCGTCTGAAGGAAAGCTGACACACCTTTCGCGTTACCTTGGCACGGGCCATGACGGCCGTGCCGGAAGGAGATGACCATGTCCGACTTCGATGGCGGCGCTGCCGAGGGCCGCATGACCCTGTCCCCGATGGCGCTGCGCAGCCTGTCCAACCTCGATTTCGCCCGGCTGGGTGCCGATGCGGTCGCCTATCTGCGCCCCGTCGTGCTGAACGGCGCGCTGGCCTTCGCCATCCACGCCGCGGATGGCACGCCGATCGGCGCCGCGCCCAATGCCGATCTGGCGGCCGCGGCGATCCGCCAGCACGACATGGAGCCGATGCTGGTGCATTGAGCCGGGCCGCGGTTCCGCCGCGCGCCGGTCCCGTCTAGCCTGCCCGGAACAACCGGGCAGGAAACCCCCCATGACGCTGAATATCGGCCTGTTGCTGTTTCCGGACGTGCAGCAGCTGGACCTCACCGGCCCCTATGAGGTCCTGGCCGGCCTGCCGGGGGCCAGGATGCACCTGGTGGCGGCGAAGGCCGGGCCGGTGCGGGCCTCGACCGGGCTGGTGCTCGCCGCGACCACCGATTTCACCGATTGCCCGCAGCTCGACATCCTCTGCGTGCCGGGCGGTGGCGGGATCGGCGCGCTGATGCAGGATTCGGCGGTGCTGGACTTCCTGCGGCGCCAGGCGCCGGGTGCGCGCTACGTCACCTCCGTCTGCACCGGCGCGCTGGTGCTCGGCGCCGCGGGGCTGCTGCGCGGCAAGCGCGCCACCACCCATTGGAATGCGCACCACCTTCTGGCGCCGCTCGGCGCCATTCCGGTGCAGGCGCGGGTGGTGCGGGACGGCAATCTCTTCACCGGCGGCGGCGTGACCGCGGGCATCGACTTCGCCCTGACCCTGGTGGCGGAGATCGCCGGCCCGGCGGTGGCGCAGTCCATCCAGCTCGGCCTGGAATACGCTCCCGCCCCGCCCTTCGACTCCGGCAGCCCGGAGAGCGCGCCGCCCGAGATCCTCGCCGGCGTGCGGGCCAAGACCGCCGCCACCCGGCAGGCGCGCGAGGCGCTGGTGGCCGAGGTGGCGGCGGGGCTGGGGGGTTAGGCGCTCTTCGGGTCGATCCAGCCGATATGGCCGTCGCCGCGGCGATAGACCACGTTGAGCCCATTGGTCGCGCGGTTGCGGAACATCAGCACCGGCACATGCGCCAGGTCCATGCGCATCACCGCCTCGCCCACCGTCAGGCGGTGGATCTCGGCCGGGGTCTCGGCCACCACGGCGGGGTGGTCGCCGGCCTGCTCCAGCGCGGGGTCGGGCGTCTCCTCCTCCTCCTCCGCATGGCGCAGCACCACCTGGCGGGCCGGCTCGGCCACCTCCGGCTCGCGCTCGCCGGCCAGGCTGCGGGCGTGGTCGTTCATGCGGCGGCGGTAGCGGCGCAGGCGCTTGGCGACATGTTCCGCGGCGACGGTGAAGGCGCGATGCGCATCGGCGCCCTCGCCCTCGCCGCGCAGGAACAGGTTGCGGCCGGCCTTCAGGTTGATGTCGCAGAGGAAGGCGTGGCCCTTGGCGTCCCGGCTGAAGGTCACGTTTGCTTCCACGGCGTGGTCGAAATACTTGCGGGAGATGACCGTCAGGCCATCCCTTACATGAGTCTTCAACGCCTCGCCGGTCTCGACCTGCTTGCCTGCGACGGTGATATGCATGCGAGCTTCGCTCCTTCCTCCGCTATGGGGAAGGCCGCGCCCGGATGGATTGGCGGCGAAGAAACCGCGCCGCGGATCAGGCCGGGACGGCCTTCTCCCGCTTGCGTTGCACCGATGATGGAATGCGCAACGCCTCGCGGTATTTGGCCACCGTTCTGCGTGCGATGTCCACTCCCTCCTTGCGCAAACGCTCGACGATCGCATCGTCCGAAAGGACATCCTCCATCGTCTCGGCGCCGATCATCTCGCGGATGCGGAAGCGCACCGCCTCGGCCGAATGGCTCTCCCCGCCAAGTGTTCCCGCGATGGCAGTGGTGAAGAAATACTTTAGCTCGAAGGTCCCGCGCGGCGTCGCGATGTATTTGTTGGCGGTGACGCGGCTCACGGTGCTTTCATGCATGGCGACATATTCGGCAACGTCGCGCAGGATCAGCGGCCGCAGATGCGCCACGCCATGGCGGAAGAAGCCGTCCTGCCGGCGCACGATCTCGGCGGCCACCTTCAGGATGGTATTGGCGCGCTGCTCCAGCGATTTCACCAGCCAGGTGGCGGATTGCAGCCGGTCCGCGATGAAGGCCTTGTCGTCGCGGGATTTCGCACCGACCACCGCGCGGGCGTGAAAACCGCGGTTCACGAGCACGCGGGGCAGCGTCTCGGGGTTCAGCTCCACCGCCCAGCCGCCATCGGGCAGCCGCTTCATCAGCACATCCGGCACCACGGCCATGGCCGGCGGCGCGTCGAAGCTGGCACCCGGCTTGGGGTCGAGGCGCTTCACCTCGGCGATCATGTCCGCGAGGTCTTCCGAATCGCACTCGCAGACCCGCATCAGCCCACGCAGGTCGCGCCGCGCCAGCATCTCCAGATTGTCCAGCAGGCGTTCCATGCAGGGGTCCAGCCGGTTGCGGTCGGCCAGTTGCACGGCCAGGCATTCGCGCAGGTCGCGGCAGAACATGCCGACGGGGTCCAGCCGCTGCAGCCGCGCCCGCACCCCGGCCACCTGCGCCACCGGGCAGCCCATGGCATTGGCGATCTGCCAGTCCTCGATGGTCATGCGCCCGGCCGGGTCGACCAGGGCCAGCATCTGCGCCGCGATCAGCCTTTCCTGCGGATCGCCGAAGGTTAGCCGGACCTGTTCGCCCAGATGCTCGCGCAGCGACTTCCGGCCATCCGCCAGGTCCTCGATATCGGAGAGGTTGTCGTCGAAATCGGCGCGCCCACCCCGGCCGCCAGACTCGGAAAAACCGCCGCCGGCGCCATCGCTGTCGTAGACATTGCCCCAATCGGCATCGAGCGGCGCGGCCGAATCGGACGGCATCTCGCCGGAGGTGGCGGCGGCATGGGTATCGGCGGGTTCGGCGGCGGGGGCTTCCGGCGCGCGCTCATCGGCCCGCGTCGCGGGTTCGGGGCGGTCGTCGCGCTCCAGCAGCGGGTTGCGCTCCAGCTCCTCCTCGACGAAGGCGGTGACTTCCACATTGCTGGACTGCAGCAGCTTGATGGCCTGCCGCAGCTGCGGCGTCATCACCAGGGACTGGGACTGCCGCAGGTCCAGGCGCGGTCCGAGTGCCACGACCCTCAGCCCCCGACCCGGCGATGCGCAGCCCTGTTCATGCCGCCAGCCTAGAGCGAAAATCTTTCGCCGAGATAGACACGCCGCACACCCTCATGCGCGACGATGTCGCGCGGGTTGCCCTCCATCAGCACCTGGCCGTCGTGCAGGATGTAGGCGCGGTCGATGATCTCCAGCGTTTCGCGCACATTGTGGTCGGTGATCAGCACGCCGATCCCGCGATCCTTCAGATGCTTGACCAGGTCCCGGATCTCGCCGACCGCGATCGGGTCGATGCCGGCCAGCGGCTCGTCGAGCAGGATATAGCTGGGCTGGGTGGCCAGGGCGCGGGCGATCTCGCAGCGCCGCCGCTCGCCGCCCGAGAGCGCCAGCGCCGGGGCGCGGCGCAGATGGGCGATGCCGAATTCCGCCAGAAGCGAATCCAGCATCTGCTCGCGGCGGTCGCGCACCGGCTCCACCACCTCCAGCGCGGCGCGGATATTGTCCTCGACCGAGAGGCCCCGGAAGATCGAGGCCTCCTGCGGCAGGTAGCCGAGGCCGAGGCGGGCGCGGCGGTACATCGGCAGGCGGGTGACGTCATGGCCATCCATGGTCACCGTGCCCTCATCGGGCTGCACCAGGCCGGTGATCATGTAGAAGGTGGTCGTCTTGCCGGCGCCATTGGGGCCGAGCAGGCCCACCGCCTCCCCCCGCCGCAGGTTGATCGAGACGTTCCGCACCACGGGCCGCTTCTTGTAGCGCTTGCCAAGGCCGGTCGCGACGAGGCCGGCATTCTCGGCGGCCAGGCGAATGGGCGGGGCGGGGCGGGGATCGCCCGGACGGTCCGTGCTGCTCATCGGGCCGGCGGCTGGCTCGGCTGGCGGGCCGGCGGCGGCGCGGGGGTGCGCGGCGCGGGACGCTGGGCCGGGGGGACGTTGGCCTGGCTCGGCTGCTGCTGCCCGGGCACGACCAGGCCCTGCACGCGCGTGCCGGGGGCCGAGATCAGGCGCGAGACGCCGGTCTGCAGGTTCACGATCGCTTCCTGGCCGTTCAACTGGTTCTCCCCACGGGTGATGCGGACGCCGCCGACCAGCCGGGCAAGGCCGGTCTGCGGGCTGTACATGCCGCGCTCGCCGCGCACGACTTCCTCGGCGGAGCGGATCTCGACGCCGCCATAGGCCTCGACGCGTTCGATGCGGCTGCTCTCATTCGCCGCCGGCAGCCCGCCGATGGGCGGGGTCGCGGGGCGGGCGGGCGCCGGGGTGGCGGCGGGCGCCCCCTCGGCCGGCGCATCCAGGAAATAGGCGACCAGCGTATCGGCGGCGATGCGGCGGCCATCGGTGCTGACCACCACGGCGGCGCCGCGCGCCACCGCCATGCGGCGCTGCGGCCAATACTCCAGGCTGTCGCGGGCCGTGATGCGCTGGTCCGGCGTGGTCAGGGATAGGCCGCGGCCGGACAGCACCATCACCGCCTGGTCCATGTCATAGACCGCGCGTTCGCCTTCCGCGCGTTCGGTGGCGGAGGTGACGCGGACGCTGCCCTCGGCCTCCAGCCGCCAGATCTCGCCGCCCGAGAGCGGGCTCTCGCCCGGCTGGGCCGGGGCCGCCTGGGCGCCGCCGCGCGGCCGGTAGCGGGCGATCAGCCGGTCCGCATCCACCGCCACGCCGTCGCGCACCGCGCGGGCCTGGCCACGGGCAATCACCACCTGGTCCTGCTGGCGCCATTCGATGCCGTCATTGGCGGTGATTTCCACCGGCCCGCCCTGGTTCAGGTCCAGGTTCTGCGCCCGCGCCGGCAGCGCCAGCAACAGCAGGGCCAGCGGAAGGGAAAGGCGTCCGATGCGGGTCACTGGCCACCTTCCAGCACGGTGCGGGCCTGGCCCGTGAAGACCACCACCTGGCCACGGTCGAAGAGGCGAAAGCCCTGCGCGGTCAGCGTGCCGAAGGGGCCTTGCGCGGCCACCGGCGCATCGCCGGAGGCGGCGCCGGCCTTCAGGTCGATCGCCGCGCGATCGGTCACGAACTGGCTGCCATCGTCATGATGCACGGTCACCTGGCCGGCGAGGTCGAGCTGGTTGGTCGGGCGATTGAAGCGCCCCTCCCGCGATTCGAGGTAGACCCAGCTGCCGTCGCCCATCAGCAGGTCGGCGCGCGGCGCTTCCAGCACCACCACCTCCTCATTCCCGCCCTGGGTCGCGACGCTTGCGGTGACGGTATAGGGGCGGTTCTGCTCGTCCACGCCCTGGTAGCGCGGATCGACGATGCGCAGCGCATCCGGCGCGGCCTGCAGCACGCGGCGGAAGGCGACACGGCCGCGATCCGCGGCGCTGTCGATCTCGGGCCAGAGGGCGATGGCGGCCAGCAGCGCCACGGCGGCCAGCGGCAGGACGCGCTTGGCAACGCTGACCAGGATCCGGTGCCGCAGCAATTGCCCGGCACTCGGCGCCCGGCGTTCCCGGGAGGGAGCCAGCAGGCGGCGCGCGGGTGCGCTTCTGGCCGCGCCCGATGTGGCGTTGGGCCGAGCGGAGAGGGGCGGCGGCAATCTCACGTGTTTTGTATGAGCCTCGCGGGGCAGGGGGTCAACGCGGAGATGACCTTGCGAGGCCGGCGGGACAAAAAACGTGCCAAGACTGCCGCTCCTGCCCTGCCGCGGTTTACGCGCGGGTCACTTTCCTGGCAGGCCGGTGCAGGTCTTGCCTCGGGCGGGGGTGCCCGGCCGGCCCTTCAATGCGCGAAGATATCCGGGTCTTCGTAGCCCAGCAGGTCCAGGCGGCCCCGCATGGGCAGGAAGTGGTAGCAGGCCTGCGCGATGTCCAGACGCCCCTCGCGTTCCAGCAGCGCCTTCAGCCGGGCCCAGAGGGCATGCAGGTGCAGCACGTCGGAGGCCGCATAGGTCAGCTGCTCCGGCGTCAGCTCCGCCTGCCCCCAGTCGCTGGACTGCTGCTGCTTGGAGAGATCGACGCCCAGCAGGTCGCGGCAGAGGTCCTTCAGCCCGTGCCGGTCCGTATAGGTGCGCACCAGCTTGGAGGCGATCTTGGTGCAGACCACCGGCGCCACCACCACGCCGAGCGCGTTGTAGAGCGCCGCGACATCGAAGCGGGCGAAGTGGAAGATCTTCAGCACTGCGGGATCGGCCAGCAGGCGCTTCAGGTTCGGGCAATCCGCGCCGCGGCCGCCGAGGCGCTCGGGCAGGATCTGCACGCAATGGGCGGTGCCATCGCCCGCGGAAAGCTGCACCAGGCAGAGCCGGTCGCGCCGCGGGTCGAGGCCCATGGTCTCGGTATCGATGGCGACGGAAGAGCCGAAGCTCACATCGTCCGGCAGGTCATGCCGATGCAGTCGGATCACGGCGGCCTTGGTGAAAAGGGTGGAACCCACCGCCGTTGTGACCCCACCATGGTAACCCCGAGGGGAGTGGTGCCCAGGAAAGGACTCGAACCTTCACGACCTTGCGGTCACTGGCACCTGAAGCCAGCGCGTCTACCAATTCCGCCACCTGGGCAAGGGGCGTCTTCCGACGTGCGGCGGGGTTTACGGGCGGCCCCCGGACCCGTCAAGCGGGGGGTGTGCGGAATTCTTTCAGGAAGGCTGCAATGCTGTGGACATCGCTTGGCGCGGGCCGGCGCGGCCCATATGGTCCGGCAGCGCGAGGCCAGCGGATATGGCCCATGGATATGGAGCACGGGTGATGCAGGTGGGGCGGGATCGCAGGGTGGCGACGGTGTTCGGCGGCGCCGGCTTCATCGGACGCTATGTGGTGCAGCGGCTGGCGGCGCAGGGGTATGTGGTGCGGGTGGCGACGCGCGATCCGGCCGGCACGCGCTTCCTGACCACCCAGGGCCGGGTCGGCCAGATCGTGCCGCTGCAGGTCGCAGTCACCGACCACGCCGCGCTGGCCCGCGCCGTGCAGGGCGCGGATGTCGTCATCAACCTGGTGGGCATCCTGCATGAGCGCCGTCCCGGCGACTTCGCGCGGGTGCAGGGGGAGGCGCCGGGGCTGATCGCCCAGGCCGCCACCGCGGCCGGGGTGCGGCGGATGGTGCATGTCTCGGCGATCGGCGCCGATGCGGCCAGCGACAGCCTCTATGCCCGCAGCAAGGCGCAGGGGGAGGCGGGGGTGCGCGCGGCCTTCCCCACGGCCACCATCCTGCGCCCCTCCGTCGTCTTCGGGCCCGAGGACCAGTTCTTCAACCGCTTCGCCGGCATGGCGCAGCTGCTGCCCTTCATGCCGGTGGTCTCCGGCGCCAGCCGCTTCCAGCCGGTCTTCGTGGGCGACGTGGCGGATGCGGTGATGGCGGCGCTGGAACAGGAGGCCGCGCTGGGCACGACCTATGAGCTCGGCGGGCCGCGGGTGATGACGATGCGCGAGGTGCTGCGCTTCATCCTGGAGACCATCCGCCGGCGCCGGCGGATGGTGGAGATGCCGATGGGCTTCATGCGCTTCCAGGCGGGGCTGCTGGAGAAGCTGCCGAATCCGGCATTGACGCGGGACCAGCTGCTGCTGCTGGGCCGGGACAATGTCGCGGCGGCGGGCGTGCCGGGGCTGTCCGCGCTCGGCATCACGCCGAAGACGGTGGAGGCGGTGGTGCCGGCCTATCTGCGCCGCTACCGGGTTGGTGGCGGCCGGCGGGATCTGGCCACGGCCTGAGGCCGCTTCGGACCTAATCCGCGAGGCCCCTCCGAGGCGGGTTTGGGTCTCGGTAAGAAATCGTCGAGTTTAGGACAGTATGGGTGTCCTTTCGGTGCAAAACGGACTCGCATCCGTTGCGCTGCTGATGTAGGAGGCTCTCCCGCGCCGCCGCCGGATGGTCGTGCGCGAGTGAGGAGCCTCGCCGCCATGGCCGATCGGATGCTGCAATTCGTGCGCCTCGACCAGCACCAGCCGGACAAGCGCCCGGCCACGCTGCGTCGCGAGGATTTCGGCGAGATCTACCAGGACTTCGCGCCCGAGGCGGCGAAGGCGCAATCCAGCCGCTGCAGCCAGTGCGGCGTGCCCTTCTGCCAGGTGCATTGCCCGCTCAACAACAACATCCCGGACTGGCTGAAGCTGACCGCGGAAGGCCGGCTGGAGGAGGCCTATGAGGTCTCCTCCGCCACCAACACCTTTCCGGAAATCTGCGGCCGCATCTGCCCGCAGGATCGCCTCTGCGAGGGCAACTGCGTCATCGAGAAGGATTTTGGCAGCGTCACCATCGGGTCGGTGGAGAAGTACATCACCGACACGGCCTGGGAGATGGGCTGGGTGAAGCCGCCGAAGCCGCGGCGGGAGCTGGCGCAATCGGTCGGCATCATCGGCGCCGGCCCCGGCGGCCTGGCGGCGGCCGAGCGGCTGCGCATGCGCGGCTACCAGGTGCATGTCTATGACCGCTACGATCGCGTCGGCGGCCTGATGATCTACGGCATCCCCAACTTCAAGCTGGAGAAGGAGGTGGTGCTGCGCCGCTGGAAGCAGTTCGAGGAAGGCGGCATTCAGTTCCACCTGAACGTCGCGGTCGGCAAGGACATCACGCTCGACGAGCTGCGCGCGAGGCACGACGCCGTGCTGATCGCGACCGGCGTCTACAAGGCGCGCGACATGAAGGCGCCCGGCATCGGCCTGCCCGGCATCGTGCCGGCGCTGGAATATCTGACCGCCTCGAACCGCGCCGGCCTCGGTGAGAATGTGCCAGGCATGGCCAGTGGCGCCATGAACGCCGCCGGCAAGCGCGTGGTCGTCATCGGCGGCGGCGATACGGCGATGGACTGCGTCCGCACCGCGGTGCGCCAGGGCGCCACCTCCGTCACCTGCCTCTATCGCCGTGACAAGGCGAATATGCCGGGCTCGATGCGGGAGGTGTACAACGCCGAGGAGGAGGGCGTGACCTTCGAGTGGCTCGGCGCGCCGGAAGCCTTCCTGGGCGAGGGCAGCGTCACTGCCGTGCGCGCACACCGCATGCATCTTGGTCTGCCGGATGCGACGGGCCGCCAGCAGGTGGAGCCGATTCCGGGCAGCAGCTTCGACCTGCCGGCCGATCTCGTCATCATGGCGCTGGGCTTCGATCCGGAGGACCTGCCCACGGCCTTCAACGAGCCGGGCCTGCCGGTGACGAAGTGGGGCACGCTGAAGGTGGACCATCGCACGATGATGACGGCGCTGCCGGGCGTGTTTGCCGCCGGCGACATCGTGCGCGGCGCCAGCCTGGTGGTCTGGGCGATCCGCGACGGGCGTGACGCGGCCGAGACCATGCACAGCTACATCGAGCAGAAGACCGCGGCGCTGGCCGTGGCGGCGGAGTGACCACCATGGCCGATTACGTCCAGGACTACCGCACCCAGCACGCGCTGCTCTCCTCCGAGGGCCAGATCGACCTGACCGAGCATGACGCCTGCGGCGTCGGCCTCGTCGCCTCGCTGGATGGTCAGGCGCATCGCAAGGTGGTGCAGGCCGGCATCGATGCGCTGAAGGCCGTGTGGCATCGCGGCGCCGTGGATGCGGATGGCAAGACCGGTGACGGCGCCGGCATCCATATCGAGATCCCGCAGGACTTCTTCGCGGAAGTCGTGGAGCGCGGTGGCGACCGCCTGCGCCCGGGCCGCATCGCGGTGGGCATGGTCTTCCTGCCGAAGACCGACCTCGGCGCGCAGGAACGCTGCCGGCAGATCGTCGAGACCGAGATCCTCGCCGCCGGCTACAACATCTATTCCTGGCGCCAGGTGCCGATCGACGTCGCCTGCATCGGCGAGAAGGCCAATGCGACGCGGCCCGAGATCGAGCAGATCCTGATCTGGAATCCGCGCGGCACGGATGAGGACACCTACGAGCGCGACCTCTTCGTGATCCGCCGGCGGATCGAGAAGCAGGCGATCGCGGCGCAGATTCCGGAACTGTACCTCTGCTCGCTCTCCTGCCGGTCCATCGTCTACAAGGGCATGTTCCTGGCCGAAAGCCTGACGGAATTCTACCCCGACCTGCTGGATGCGCGCTTCGTCTCGCGCTTCGCCATCTACCACCAGCGCTATTCGACCAATACCTTCCCGACCTGGCGGCTCGCCCAGCCCTTCCGCATGCTGGCGCATAACGGCGAGATCAACACCGTCCACGGCAATATCAACTGGATGAAGTCGCACGAGACGCGGCTGGCGCATCCGCTGCTCGATCCCTTCATGGACGACATCAAGCCGGTGGTGCAGGCCGGCGGGTCGGATACCGCGACGCTCGACAATGTCTTCGAGCTGCTGGTGCGCGGCGGGCGCGACGCGCCGATGGCCAAGTCCATGCTGATCCCCGAGAGCCTGGGCAGCAACGCCACCATGCCGGCGGCGCATCGGGAGATGTTCCTCTACTGCAATGCGGTGATGGAGCCCTGGGACGGCCCGGCGGCCATTGCCGCGACGGATGGCAAGTGGGTGATCGGCGGGCTGGACCGCAACGGGCTGCGGCCGATGCGCTACAGCGTCACCACGGACGGCATCCTGGTCATCGGCTCCGAGACCGGCATGGTGAAGATCGCGGAGGATCGCATCCTGGCCAAGGGCCGCGTCGGGCCGGGGCAGTGCGTTGGCGTGGAGCTCAGCACGGGGCGCTTCTATGGCGACACGGAGCTGAAGGATGCGCTCTCCGCCCGCGCGCCCTTCGGCGAATGGACCAGCCGCACCACGCGCATCGACGGCATCGTGAAGGCCGGCGCCGATGAGCATGCCGAGCTGACCGGGGAGGCGCTGCGCCGCCGCCAGCTCGCCGTCGGCTATACGCTGGAGGAGCTGGAGACCATCCTGCACCCGATGGTGGAGGAGGCGGCCGAGGCGATCGGCAGCATGGGCGACGACACGCCCATCGCCGTGCTCTCCAGCCAGTATCGCGGCCTGCACCACTATTTCCGACAGAGCTTCAGCCAGGTCACCAACCCGCCGATCGATTCACTCCGCGAGACGCGGGTGATGTCGCTGAAGACCCGCCTCGGCAATCTGGGCAATATCCTCGATGAGGATCCGACCCAGTGCGACATGCTGATGCTGGACAGCCCCGTGCTGTCCAACGCGGAATTCGCCGCCATGCGCGCCTATATGGGCGACACCGCCTGCGTGGTGGACTGCACCTTCCCGGTGGCGGAGGGCGAGGCCGGCCTGCGCCAGGCCATCGAGCGGATCCGCCGCGAGGCGGAGGAAGGCGTGCGCAGCGGCTGCGCGCATGTGATCCTGACCGATGAGGGGCAGGGGCCGGAGCGTGCCGCCATCCCGATGATCCTCGCCGTCGGCGGCGTGCACACGCATCTGGTCAAGAACTCGCTGCGCACCTTCACCAGCCTGAACCTGCGCTGCGCCGAATCCATCGACGTGCACTATATCGCCGTGCTGATCGGCGCCGGCGCGACCACGGTGAACGCCTATCTGGCGCAGGAGAGCATCGCGGACCGGCACCGCCGTGGGCTGTTCGGCGATCTCTCGCTGAAGGATTGCGTCGCGCGCTACAAGAAGGCGGTCGACAAGGGGCTGCTGAAGGTGATGTCCAAGATGGGCATCTCCGTCATCTCCTCCTATCGCGGCGGCATGAATTTCGAGGCCATCGGCCTGTCCCGCGCGCTCGTCGCCGAATTCTTCCCGGGCGTCGCCAGCCGCATCTCCGGCATCGGCCTCTCCGGCATCGCGCGCCGCGTGCTGGCGCTGCATGCCAAGGCCTGGGATGCGGATGCGGTGACGCTGCCGGTCGGCGGTCTCTACAAGCTGCGCAAGCGCGGCGAGAACCACGCCTTCGACGGGTCTTTGATCCACACGCTGCAGAAGGCGGTGGAGACGGACAGCTACCAGACCTTCAAGCGCTACTCGGAAGGCGTGCGCAAGCTGCCGCCCGTGGCGCTGCGCGACCTGCTGGATTTCCGCGCCGAGGGCCGCGCGCCCGTTTCGCTCGAGGAAGTCGAGAGCATCACCGAGATCCGCAAGCGCCTTGTCGCGCCCGGCATCTCGCTCGGTGCCCTGAGCCCGGAGGCGCATGAGACGCTGTCCATTGCCATGAACCGCATCGGCGCACGCTCCGACAGCGGCGAGGGTGGCGAGGACCCGGCGCGGGCGCGGCCGCGGCGCAATGGCGACAATGCGAACTCCGCCATCAAGCAGATCGCCTCGGGCCGCTTCGGCGTCACCGCCGAATACCTGAACAACTGCAAGGAGATCGAGATCAAGGTCGCGCAGGGCGCCAAGCCCGGCGAAGGCGGGCAGCTGCCCGGCTTCAAGGTGACGGAGCTGATCGCCAAGCTGCGGCATTCCACGCCGGGCGTCATGCTGATCAGCCCGCCGCCGCACCACGACATCTACTCGATCGAGGATCTGGCGCAGCTCATCTACGACCTGAAGCAGATCAACCCCGAGGCCACCGTCTGCGTGAAGCTGGTGGCACGCTCCGGCATCGGCACCATCGCGGCGGGCGTCGCCAAGGCGAAGGCGGATGCCATCCTGGTCTCCGGTCATTCCGGTGGCACGGGTGCCTCGCCCGTCTCCTCCATCAAGCATGCCGGCCTGCCCTGGGAGATGGGGCTGTCCGAGACGCATCAGGTGCTGATGCTGAACCGCCTGCGGCATCGCGTGAAGCTGCGCACCGATGGCGGCCTGAAGACGGGGCGGGACGTCGTGATCGCCGCCATGCTGGGTGCCGAGGAATTCGGCATCGGCACGGCGTCGCTCGTCGCCATGGGCTGCATCATGGTGCGCCAGTGCCATTCCAACACCTGCCCCGTCGGCGTCTGCACGCAGGATGATGCCCTGCGCCAGAAGTTTGCCGGCACGCCGGAGAAGGTCATCAACCTGTTCAGCTTCGTGGCGGAGGAGGTGCGGGAAATCCTCGCCGGCCTCGGCTTCCGCAAGCTGACCGATGTGATCGGCCGCACCGACCTGCTGCGCCAGGTCAGCCGCGGCGCGGAGGATCTGGACGACCTCGACCTGAACCCGCTGCTGGTGAAGGCCGATTCCGGCAGCCATGCCGCCTATTGCACGCTGGAAGGCCGCAACGAGGTGCCGGAGACGCTGGACGCCGACATGATCCGCGACGCCGCGGCGCTGTTCGAACGCGGCGAGAAGATGCAGCTCGCCTACAACATCCGGAACACGCATCGCGCCATCGGCACGAAGATCTCCTCCAAGATCGTGCGCAAGTTCGGGATGGAGGGGCTGCAGCGCGGCCATCTGACGGTCCGCCTGCGCGGCTCCGCCGGCCAGTCGCTCGGCGCCTTCGCGGTGCGCGGCCTGAAGCTGGAAGTTTTTGGCGACGCCAATGACTATGTCGGCAAGGGCCTGTCCGGCGGCACCATCGTGGTGCGTCCGGCGCCGTCCTCGGGCCTCGTCTGGCGCGACAATACCATCGTCGGCAATACCTGCCTCTATGGCGCGACGGGCGGTGCGCTGTTTGCCGCGGGCCAGGCGGGCGAACGCTTCGCCGTGCGCAATTCCGGCGCGCTGGCGGTGGTGGAAGGCGTCGGCGCCAATGGCTGCGAATACATGACCGGCGGCACGGTCGTCTGCCTCGGCGCGGTCGGCGACAACTTCGGCGCCGGCTTCACCGGCGGCATGGCCTTCCTCTACGACACCGACGGCGCCTTCGAGCAGCGCGTGAACCCCGAGACGCTGCGCTGGCAACGCCTCGGCGCCTCCGCCCATTGGGACGAGGTGCTGCGCGAACATGTCGCGCGGCATGTGGAGGAGACGGGCAGCCCCTTCGCCGCCCGCCTGCTGAACGACTGGGCGCAGGAACGGCTGAACTTCTGGCACGTCGTGCCGAAGGATTTTGTCCGCTACCTGCCGCAGCCGATGGAGGATGCGCTCTCCGTCGCCGCCGAGTGACCCGGGCGGCGACCCGCCGGGCGCTGCTGGCGCTGGCGCTGCCCGGCTGTGCTTCGGCGCAGCCGGTCGCGGCGCCGGCGGCGGCAGGGGGCCTACAGGCGCGGGCCGCCGCCAAGGGGCTCGCCTTCGGCGCCGCGCTGAGCACGCGGCAGATGGCCGAGCCCGACCTGGTGGCCGCCTTCCGGGAGGAATGCGGCCTGCTCGTCGCCGAGTATGAGATGAAGTGGTCGCAGCTGGAGCCCACGGCCGGCAACCGCGACTATCGCCGCGCGGAACAACTGATGGCCTTCGCGCGCCGCCATCGCATGGCCGTGCGCGGCCACACCCTGGTCTGGCACGAAAGCGAGCCACGCTGGCTCAGCGACCTCTCCGCCCGCGGCACGGCGGCCGCCATGGCGCGGCATGTGGATGAGACGGTGCTGCGCTGGCGCGGCCAGGTCGCCACCTGGGATGTGGTGAATGAGGCGGTGGCGCCGGAGGATGGGCGCGGCGATTTCCTGCGCCGCACCTGGCTGCTGAACCGCATGGGGCCCGATTATATCCCGCAGGCCTTTCACCTCGCCCATGCGGCCGACCCAACCGCGCGCCTCGCCTATAATGACTTCGGCATCGAGCATGCCACGCTCTGGTCCCGCCGCCGGCGGCTCGGCGTGCTCGGCCTGCTGCGGGCGCTGCGCCAGGCCGGCGCGCCGGTGCAGGTGCTCGGCGTGCAGGCGCATCTGCAGGCCGGCCAGCCCTTCGAGGCGGGCGAATGGCGCGCCTTCCTGGCGGAGGTCGTGGCGCTGGGCCTGACCGTCGAGGTGACGGAGCTGGATGTGAATTGCGCCGCCCTGCCGGCCGCCGCCGGCCCGCGCGATGCGGCGGCGGCGGATCTCGTGCGCCGCTTCCTGGATGCGACGCTGGCCGAGCCCGCGGTGCGCAGCGTGGTCACCTGGGGCCTGACCGACCGCCATTCCTGGATCCGCCGCGGCCTGCTGCCGGAACACCGCCGCCGCGACACGGCGCAGCCGCGCCCGCTGCCCTTCGATGACGGCATGCGCCGCAAGCCGATGTGGCAGGCCATCGCCGCCGCGCTCGACGCAGCCCCCCCGCGCGGTTGAGCCCCGGCCTGCGGGTTGGCCCGCCGGGCGGCGCGTGCAATATTCCCCGCCGTCTCAAATATCGGCACGCATGCGGATCCTTTTTCACCTTCCCCTCTCCCCCTTCGCCCGCAAGGTCCGGCTCGCCCTGGCCGAGAAGCGCCTGCCCTTCGACCTGCGCATCGAAAGGGTCTGGGAACGGCGGGAGGAATTCCTCTCGGTGAATCCGGCCGGCACGGTGCCCGTGCTGCAGGAAGCCAACGGCCTGTTCATCGCGGATTCCTATGCCATCTGCGAGTATCTGGACGAGGCCTATCCGGACATGCCGCTGCTCGGCCGCACGCTGGGCGAGCGGGCGGAGGTGCGGCGGCTGGTCGCCTGGTTCGACCAGAAGTTCTACGCCGAGGTCACCCGCAACCTGGTCTTCGAGAAGCAGATGAAGCGGGTGCTTGGCCGCGGCAATCCGGATGCCACGGCGATCCGTGCCGGCTATGCGAATCTGAAGCCGCATCTCGAATATATCGGCTGGCTGGCGGAAACGCGGGCCTGGCTGGCCGGGCCGCAGATGGGCCTGGCGGACCTGGCGGCGGCGGCGCAGCTGTCTTCCCTCGATTACATCGGCGATGTGGACTGGAGCATCTCGGATGCGGCGAAGGACTGGTATGCGCGGGTGAAGTCCCGCCCCAGCTTCCGCCCGCTGCTGGGCGACCGCGTGACCGGCGTGGTGCCGCCGCCGCATTACGACGACCTGGATTTCTGATCGGTCACTTGAGCGGAGTCCGGAACGGTCCGTATATTTAATCGGATCGTGCTTCGGAGGCTGCCATGCGTCGCCTGTCTCTCCTGCCCCTGCTCGCGCTGTGGATGGCGCTGGGGCTGCCTGCGCCGCAGGCGGTGGCGCAGGTGGTGGAAGGGTCCTTCACCCTGGCCGGCAAGGTGATCGCGCTGCCGCCCGGGCCCTGGCGCGTGATCTTCCAGGGCACGGAGACCGGACGGAACCGGGACATGACCACCCCCACTTCCCTGCACCGCGCTGTCCTGGTGCAGGAGGTCGGCGGGCGCGCGGCCGGCGTGGTCCTGGCCAGCGCGGCGACCGAGGTCGGGCAGGTCTGGCCACCGCATGGCATCTGCACCCGCACCGATGCCCTGCGCCGGCAGGTCGAGGCCGCGGTGCGCGGCAACCTGGATTGCCGTGGCTTGGTGAACCAGGGGGCCGGCGCCGGGCCGGGCACGCCGGAATGGGTCCGCAGCCTCTATGCGCTGGGCGAGGATCGCCCCGGCTTCATCCCGCCGCGCTGGATCGTCGGCCATGTGCTGGTCTCGGAGGGCATGCACCTGCTGCAGGTGGACTATCGCTTCGCCCCCGCCAGCTTCGCGACCGGTCAGGCCCGCCATGCCGGCAACTGGTCCGATGGCATGCGCAGCGCCGAGCAGAACGGCTTCCTCGACCGCGTGGAT
This sequence comes from Falsiroseomonas sp., assembly GCF_051860665.1. Classification (GTDB taxonomy): domain Bacteria; phylum Pseudomonadota; class Alphaproteobacteria; order Acetobacterales; family Acetobacteraceae; genus Falsiroseomonas. The sequence goes on along the minus strand of NZ_JBHYDM010000005.1, from coordinate 208,933 downwards.
GCCTTCACCCTGGCGGCGCGCGCCGAACTGCGCCGGGGTCTCTACGGCCGCAGCCCGGCCGCGCCGCTGACCTTCTGAGGCGCCTCTCAGCGCCGCGCCGGCCCGGCCTCGTTCAGCGCCAGGTTCTGGGCGGCGAGATCGGCGGCGGCGGAATTCGGCGCCAGGGCGATGGCGCGTTCCCAATCCGCCCGCGCCCCGGCACCATCGCCGCGCAGCTGGCGGATGATGCCGCGCTCCAGCAGCGCCTCCGGGTTCATCGGGTCGATGGCAAGCGCCCGGTCGATGTCGCGGGCGGACAGCTCCACCCGGTCCAGGTGGCGCTGCGCGGCGGCGCGGAAGACCAGCGCCTCCGCCCGGGCCGGGTCCAGCACCAGGGCGCGGTCCAGATCCTCGATCGCCTCCAGGTAGCGGGACAGGCCGCCGAGGGCGACGGCGCGGTCCACCAGCAGGTCCACATCCTCGGGCGAGAGGGTCAGCGCCAGGGTGGCGGCGCCATAGGCGCGGTTGGCCTCCCCGGCCATCAGCCAGGCCTGGGTCGCCTGGGCATAGACGGCGGCGCGGGCCGGGTTGCTGGCCTGGGACCGGCTGGCGAGCGTTTCCAGCCGCTGCGCGGCGGAGGCCGGCTCGCCCAGAGCCAGCAGCGCCAGCGCCTGGCAATGCCGCGCACCCTCGCCGCCGCCGCGCGCATCCCATTCGGTGGCGAAGGCGCGGGCGGCCTCCGGGTCGCTGCGCAGCAGGGCGATGCAGCGTTCGAAATCCGGCCCCTCCGCCAGGCGCGGCGGTTCGGGCGGCGTCGGCAGGCTGTCCTCGGCGGTCTGCGCCGGGGTTGGGGTGAAGGTGACCCAGGCGACCGCGCCCAGCGCCGTGATCGCGGCGGCGGCGAAGGCGCCGAGGAGAACGGTGCGTGTCTGGCGTCGCATGGCGGCTGATCCTACCCATGGCCCCGGCGCGGCGCCAGTTACGGCATCGGGAGGAAGTGTCGGGATGCATATGGTTGTGACGGGGCTCGGCTATTCCGGGGCGGCCATTGCGGCGGAGGCGCGGCAGGCCGGCTTCGCGGTGACCGGCACCGCGCGCGAACCGCGCCCCGGCGCGGCGCCCGAGGGCGTGGCGCTGGTCCGATTCGCGGAGGCCGGGGCGGCGATCGCCGCCGCGACCCATCTGGTGGTGACCGCGGCGCCGGAGGCCGAGGGCTGCCCGGTGCTGGCCGCCCATGCCGAGGCCATCGCCGCGGCGCCCGGGCTGCGCTGGGTGGGCTATCTCTCCACCACCGGCGTCTATGGCGACCGCGGCGGCGCCGAGGTGGATGAGGCGACACCGCCCGCGCCGGGCCAGGCGCGCTCCGCGCTGCGGCTGCGGGCGGAGGAGGCCTGGCGGGCGCTGGCGGCGGCGCGCGGCCTGGCGCTGGACCTGTTCCGGGTGGGCGGCATCTACGGCCCCGGCCGCAGCCCGCTGGAGGATCTGCGGCGCGGCACGGCGCGGCGCGTGGTGAAGCCCGGCCATGCCTTCAGCCGCATCCACCGCGATGACATCGCCCTGGCCGTGGTGACAGCCGCGCGCCAGGGCGCGAAAGGGGTTCGCGTGCTGCACCTGGTGGATGACGAGCCGGCGCCGAATGCGGCGGTGATCGCCGAGGCCGCCCGGCTGCTCGGCCTGCCGCCGCCGCCCGCCATCCCCTTCGAGGAAGCTGCGCGCAGCATGTCGCCCATGGCGCTGTCCTTCTGGGCGGAAAATCGCCGCGTCGCCAATCGCGCGACCAAGGCGGCGCTCGGCCTGGCCTGGCGCTGCCCGACCTATCGGGAGGGGCTGGCGCGGATCCTCGCGGCGGGCTGAGGCGCGGCCTCAGTCCCGGTCCGGCGCGCCCAGCGGGAAGTAGTGGCGGAACGGGCGCCCGCCCTCCACGGCGCGGGCGACGGAGGGATGCGCCAGCAGCCGGGCGCGATAGGCGCGCAGGAGGGGGAAGCGGTCCGCGATTGCCTGCGTCCAGTCGGCGTAGAACAGCGCGGGGGCGGCGGCGCAATCCGCCAGGCTGAAGCTCTCGCCCGCGGCCCAGCGGCGTCCGGCCAGGGTGCCTTCCAGCCAGGCATAGGCGCGGTCCAGCCGCTCGGCGGCGATGGCGCGGCCCGCCTCGGGGTCCATCGGCAGCTTGCCGAGCTTCGCATCCACCGCGACCTGCATGGCATCCATCACATGCAGGTCGAAGAAGCGGTCGAGGAAGCGCACCTCCAAGGCCTGCATCGGATCCGCCGGCAGCAGCCGAGTCGTGCCGGGATGCGCGATCTGCAGGTATTCGATGATGATGCTGGTCTCCACCACCGCCCGGTCGCCATCCAGCAGCAGCGGGAACTTGCGCAGCGGCCAGCGGCGCAGCCATTCCTCCCGATGCGCGGCGGGCTCCTGCGGATCCAGGCTGCGGAAGTCGAATGGCGTCCCCGTCTCCCAGAGCGCGATGAGCACCTTCTGCGTATAGGAGGAGAAGGGGTGGCCGTAGAGCGTCAGGGACATGGGTGGCTTCCTCCTAGGCCAGCAGGGCTTCGAGCGTCTCCGTCAGCAGCCGCAGATCCTCGGGGCGGGACAGGCGGTGGTCGCCATCCTTGATCAGGTGCAGCCGCACATCGCCGCCGGTCAGCGCCTGCACCAGTCGCAGCGCATGCTGCCAGGGCACGTCGGGGTCGGCCATGCCCTGCAGGATGCGGACGGGGCAGGGCAGGTCGAGCGGGCCCGGGAGCACGGACCGGGTGCGGCCATCCTCGATGAGCGCGCGCGTCACCGGCGTGGGCTCGCCGTATTGGCTCGGCAGGTGGATGACGCCGCGCTGCATCACCTCCGCCCGCTGCGCTTCGGAGAAGGCCGGCCACATCAGCGTTTCGGTGAAATCGGGCGCGGGGGCGAGGCCGATGAAGCCGGCCAGGCGCGCCGCGCGCTGCCGCGCCAGCAGCAGCCCGATCCAGCCGCCCATGGAGGAGCCGACCAGCACCTGCGGCCCCGTGGTCAAGGCATCGAAGAGGGCGAGCGCATCGGCGGCCCATTGCCCGATGGTGCCGTCCTCGAACCGGCCTGCCGATGCGCCATGCCCGGAATAGTCCAGCCGCAGGAAGGCACGGCCCGTGGCGGCGCAATGGTCGCGCAGCGCCAGGGCCTTGGACCCCTGCATGTCGCTCCGAAACCCCGGCAGGAAGACCACGCCGGGGCCACGCCCGGGCAGCCGCGCCCAGGCGAGGCGGCCGTCCAGGCGGCCGGTTTCCTCCGTCATGCCGGGAAACCGCGCTTGGCCAGGCTGGCCATCAGCGCGCCGATGCCGAAGCGCCAGGGCGGGCAGGAATCGGTGCGGTCCACCTCATTCTCCAGCGCGCCGAGGCGCGGCGTCGCGATGCGCACCACATCGCCGGGGTGATGCGTGAAGCCCATGCCCGCCGCGCCGCGATCCTTGGAGGGCGAGAAGGGCGTGCCGAGGAACAGCACCGCGCCATCCGGATACTGGTGATGCGCGCCGATCATCTGGCCCACCACCTCCGTCGGGTCGCGGGAGATGGCGCCGATGCGGCCCGTCTCCTCCAGTGCGAAGCCGTCGCGGCCGGTGATGGTCAGGGTGAGTTCGCCCTGGCGGATATCCTCCAGCGTGAAGCCCTCGTCGAAGAGGCGGATCAGCGGGCCGAGCGCGCAGGCCGCGTTGTTGTCCTTGGCGCGGCCGAGCAGCAGCGCGCTGCGCCCCTCCACGTCGCGCAGGTTCACGTCGTTGCCGAGCGTGGCGCCGAGGATCGTGCCGCGCGCATTCACCACCATCACCGCCTCCGGCTCCGGATTCGACCACTGGCTGACCGGATGCACGCCAACCTTGGCGCCGGGGCCGACGGCGGAAAGCACGGGCGCCTTGGTAAAAATCTCCGCATCCGGGCCGATGCCGACTTCCAGGTACTGGCTCCACCATCCCTTGGCGACGAGCGCCGCCTTCACCCGCGCCGCTTCCGGGCTGCCGGGCACCAGGTTCGCCAGGTCGTCGCCGATCATGCCGCGCACCTCGGCGCGGATCGCCTCCGCCTGGCTGGCATCGCCGCGGCAGCGCTCCTCGATCACGCGTTCCAGCATGGAGCGCACATAGGTGACGCCGGCGGCCTTGATGACCTGCAGGTCGATCGGCGCCAGCAGCCAGGGCTTTTGCGGGTCGCGCGCCGCGTGATGCGCATTGGCGAGCGCGGCCGGCAGGTCCAGCGCGGCCTTCACGCCGCGCGCGGCGATGGCGGCGATGGGGTCCTCGCTGTTCAGCCAGGCGCTGGCGGTGCCGAAGGCGGGGGTCATGTCGAAGGCCTGGCCGTGCCGCAGCGCGAAGACGCAGGGGCCCTCCGGCGTCATCAGGCGCAGCGCGAAGCTGCCGGTCTCGAGGTCCTGCGGCAGGGCGGAAGGCTGGGTCATGGCGGGCTGGCTTTCCCTTCTTGGACCGGCCCAGCCTAGAGCAATATCCGTCGATTCAAAGGCTTCTTGAGCGCAGGATGCGCCTGGGCGCTGACCAGCCCAGGCCGCCCGCGACACAGGAGATGCAGGCGAAACCGATTTCCCCCGCGCCCCGCAATCGGGATGAAACGCAAAGCCGCGACATACCGCGCCCCCCGCAAGGGACTGCCGCGGGGTCTGCGCCGGATCTGCCGGCCCGCCCCTGGCGGCGCCAACCCATCCCGAGTGAGTTCGAAGACATGACGATCACCGATCGCTACGGCAATACGCTGTCCACCGCCAACCGGTCCGCCGTGGAGCGGCTCGACCAGGGAGTGGAGGCGATCCTCGGCTTCCGCGCCGATCCGCTGGCGGAGGCCGATGCCGCCATCGCGGCCCAGCCCGACTTCGCCATGGCGCATGCCTTCCGCGCCAATCTGATGGTGATGTCCGGCGAGGCCGCGGCCGCCGCGGAGGGGCTGCGCAGCGTGGCGGCGGGCGAGGCGCTCCGCCATGCGAATGCGCGGGAGCTGGCGCATCTGGCCGCCGCGCGCGCCTGGTGCGAGGGCGACTTGGCGCTGGCCCAGGCCCGCTACGGCGCCCTCAGCGCGGCGCATCCGCGCGACCTCTGCGCGCTGCAGCTGGCGCATGCCGTCGACTTCTTCCTGGGCCATGCCACGGGCCTGCGCGACCGGCCTTCGGAGGCGATGCGCGACTGGCGGGAGGGCGAGGACGGCTTCTCCTGGCTGCTCGGCATGCAGGCCTTCGGGCTGGAGGAATGCGGCGCCTATGACGCGGCGGAGCGCGCAGGCCGCATGGCGCTGGCGCTGAACCGGCGCGATGCCTGGGCCACCCATGCGGTGGCGCATGTGATGGAGATGCAGGGCCGGGAGGCGGAGGGCATGGCCTTCCTGGCCGCAAGCGAGGCGGATTGGAGCGCCGCCGGCCTGCTCGCCGTGCACAACTGGTGGCACCTGGCGCTGTATCACCTGGAGCAGGGCGCGCAGGAGGCGGTGCTGGCGATCTACGACCGCGCCATCGCGCCGCATGCTGGCAGCGTCGCGCTGGAGCTGGTGGATGCCTCCGCCATGCTCTGGCGGCTGATGCTGCGCGGCATCGAGACCGGCGGGCGCTTCGCCGCCGTCTCCGCGGCCTGGGAAAGGACCGGCGGCGCCGGCTTCTCTGCCTTCAACGACCTGCATGCGGTGATGGCGCATCTGGGCGCGGATCGGGCGGAGCCGGCCGGGCAGGTGCTGGACGCGATGCGCCAGGCGGCGGCGGGGCAGGGCACCAATGCGCGGATCACCCGCAGCATCGGCCTGCCGCTGGCCGAGGGCTTCGCCGCGTTTCACCGCGGTGCCCATGCGGCGGCGGTGGCGCGGCTGGCGCCGGTGGCGGGGCTGGCGATCGGCTTCGGCGGGTCCCATGCGCAGCGCGACGTGATCTGGCTGACCCTGCTGGAGGCGGCGCTGCGGGCGGATGAGCGCGGCATGGCGCGCGACCTGGCGGGGCGGCGGCTGGCGGCGAAGCCGGAGAGCCCTTTCGCGCGGGCGCAGATGGCGCGGGTCCAGGCCCGCGCGGCCTGAGCGGAAACAATCAACCATTCGGTTGACAGTCGCCGGGTGACGGGGCATATTCAACTGCATGGTTGAATTCTCCCCGCCCCAGCTCGATACCGTCTTCCACGCCCTCGGCGATGCCACGCGGCGGCGCATGCTGCGCCACCTCGCCGAGGGCGAGCGCACGGTCGGCGACCTGGCGAAACCCTTCGCCATGTCGCTGGCCGCGGCCTCCAAGCACATCAAGGCGCTGGAGGCGGCGGGGCTGATCCACCGCGAGGTGCGCGGCCGCACCCATCTGTGCCGCCTCGCACCCGGGCCGCTGGCCAGCGCGCATCGCTGGCTCGGCTTCTACGAGCGCTTCTGGACCGAGAGGCTGGATGGGCTCGAGCGCCTCCTCCGCGAGGAGGATGCGCGCCGCACCCCCGAAGGAGACAAGCGATGAACGACCTCGCGACCCTCGATGCCTATGGCGTGCTGACCGAGCCCACCACGCTCACCATCCAGCGCCTGCTGCCCGGCCCGATCGAGCGCATCTGGGCCTATCTGACGGAAAGCGAGCTGCGCCGCCGCTGGCTGGCGGCCGGCGAGATGGAGCTGCGGCTCGGTGCCACCACGGAGCTGGTCTGGCGCAACGAGCAGCTGAACGACCCGCCGACGCGCCGCCCCGAAGGCTTTGGCGAGGAGCACCGGATGCAGGTGGAGATCACGGAGCTCGATCCGCCGCATCGGCTCGGCATCAGCTGGGGCGGCACCGGCGGCGTGACCTTCGTGCTGGAGCCGCAGGGCCGCGAGGTGCTGCTGACCGTGATCCATCGCCGGGTGGAGGATCGCGCGACGCTGCTGAATGTCAGCGCCGGCTGGCATGCGCATCTCGACATGCTGGTGGCGGATGCGACGGGCGGGGTGAAGCCGCGCCACTGGGACCATTGGACGCGGCTGCGGGCGGAGTATGACCGGCGCCTGCCGGCCTGACGCCGCGGCTTCACGCGGGGCCGGTTCCGCGTGCAGCATGGCGGCAGCCGAGGGAGCTCCGCCATGCCTGACACCGTCCCCATCATCGACGTGGCCGGGCTGCGCGAGGCGGACTCCAGCGCGCGCCGTGCGGTCGCGGCCGAGCTTGGCGCCGCCTGCCGCGGCGCCGGCTTCTTCCTGGTCACCGGCCATGGCATTCCGGAGGCGGTGACGCAGGGGCTGTTCGGCGCGGCGCGCGCCCTCTTCGCCCTGCCGGATGCGGCCAAGCAGGCCGTCTCCATCCGCCGCTCGCCGCACAATCGCGGCTATGTCGGCCTGTCCGAGGAGCAGCTGGACCCCACGAAACCCGCGGACCGGAAGGAAGCCTTCAATGTTGGCCTGGATCTGGCGCCGGATGACCCGGAGGTGCTGGCCGGGATGCCTTTCCGCGGCGTGAACCTGTGGCCGGAGGGGGCGCCGGAGTTGCGCGCCGCCATCCTGGCGCATTTCGACGCGGCCTGGGCCCTGGGCCGGCTGCTGCATCGCGGCTTCGCGCTGGACCTGGGAACTGCGGAAGATTTCTTCGAGGACAAGCTGGACCGTCCGCTCGCGACGCTGCGGCTGCTGCACTACCCGGCCGGCCAGGCCGGCGATGCGACGCTCGGCGCGGGCGAGCACACCGACTACGGCAATGTCACCGTGCTCGCGACCGATGGCGTGGCGGGGCTGGAGGTGAAGCACCGCAGCGGTGGGTGGGAGGAGGTGCCACAGGTGCCGGGCGCCTTCGTCTGCAATATCGGCGACTGCCTGATGCGCTGGACCAACGACGTCTATGTCTCGACCCCGCATCGGGTCCGGGCGCCGGCCGCGGAGCGCTATTCCGCCGCCTTCTTCCTCGATCCCAATCCGGACACGCTGGTGGCCGTGCTGCCCGGCTGCACCGGGCCCGGAAACCCCGCGCGCTATCCGCCGGTGACCGGCGCCGATTACCTGCGTCAGAAGCTGGACGCGACCTATGCCCACAGGCGCAAGCCCGCTGGCTGATGGACGCCCCGCATCGGCGGGGGTAGGAACGGCGCGCCATGACCCTGCCCCCTGCCGTGCTCCAGGTGCTGCCCGCTCTGGCCTCCGGCGGGGTGGAGCGCGGCACCATCGAAATCGCCGAGGCGATCCGCGATGCGGGGCTGCGCCCGATCGTCGCCTCCGCCGGCGGCGCGCTGGTGGCGGATCTGGCGGCGCTCGGCGTGCCGCATGTGACGCTGCCGCTGGCGACGAAATCGCCGCTCGCCATCTGGCGCAATGCGGCGGCGCTGGCGGCGCTGGCGCGCGGGCAGGGCGTGCGCATCATCCATGCGCGGTCGCGCGCACCCGCCTGGTCCGCGCTGCTGGCGGCACGGCGCACGGGCGCGGCCTTCGTCACCACCTATCACGGCGCCTATAACGAGAACCTGCCCGGCAAGCGCCTGTACAATTCCGTCATGGCCCGCGGCGACCGCGTGATCGCCATCAGCCGCTTCATCGCGGAGCTGATCGAGGCGCGGCACGGCGTGCCCGCCGCCCGCATCCGCCTGATCCCGCGCGGCGTCGATCCGCGCCGCTTCGACCCCGCCGCCGTGCCGGCCGAGGCCATCGCCGCGCAGCGCGCGGCCTGGGGCGCGGCGCCAGGCGAGGCCGTGATCCTGCTGCCGGGGCGGCTGACGCGCTGGAAGGGCCAGGCGGTGCTGGTGCAGGCGCTGGCGCATCTGCCCAGCCATACCCGCGTCGTGCTCGCCGGCGGCGGGCGCGAGGGCTTTCGCGATGAGCTGCTGGCCCTGGCGGCGCGGCTCGGCCTGGGCGACCGCCTGCGCATCGCCGGCCATGTGCCGGAGCTGGCGCTGGCATTGGCCGCCGCCGATATCGTGGTGCATGCCAGCACCGATCCCGAAGCCTTCGGCCGCACCGTCATCGAGGCCCAGGCCATGGCAAGGCCGGTGATCGCCGCCGATCTCGGCGGGCCGCGGGAGACGGTGGAACACGGCGTCACCGGCTGGCGCGTGCCACCCGGCGATCCGGCTGCGCTCGCCGCGCTGCTGGCGCAGGTCCTGGCGATGCCGGAAGCCGCGCGCCAGGCGGTGGGCGACGCCGCGCGGCAATCCGTGCTGCGTCACTACAGCACGGGCGCGATGCAGGCCGCGACCCTCGACGTCTATCGGGAGCTTCTGGGATGACCGAACCCGCCATCCTGGTGATCCGCCTGGGCGCGCTGGGCGATTTCGTGCAGTCCTTCGGCCCCTTCGCCGCGATCCGCGCGCATCACCCCGGCGCGCGCATCGTGCTGCTGACCACGCCGCCCTTCGCGGAGCTGGCCCGGCGCAGCCCCTGGTTCGACGAGGTCTGGTCCGAAGGCCGGCCCGCCTGGCACGACCCCCGCGCCGTGCTCGGCCTGCGCCGGCGGCTGCGCCAGGCGCGCTTCGGACGGGTCTATGACCTGCAGACCTCCGGCCGCTCCTCCCGCTACCGGTGGCTGGTGGGGCTGGGCGTGGAGTGGTCCGGCGTGGCGCGCGGCGCCTCCCACCCGCATGACAATCCGGACCGCAACAGGCTGCACACCATCGAGCGGCAGCGGGAACAGCTGCAGGCGGCCGGCATCACGCGCTTCCCGGCGCCGGATCTCGGCTGGCTGGCGGCCGACCTCTCGGCCTTCGACCTGCCGGAACGCTTTGCCTTGCTGGTGCCGGGCGCCTCGCCGCAGCGGCCGGGCAAGCGGTGGCCGGAGGGGCGCTTCGCCGCCTTCGCGGCCGAGAGCCCCGTGCCCTGCCTGGTGCTGGGTGGCAAGGCGGAGGCGGAGATGGCGGCGCGCATCGTCGCCGCGGTGCCCGGGGCGGTGAACCTCGCCGGCCGCACCGGCTTCGCCGAGATCGCCGCCCTGGCCCGGCGCGCCAGATTCGCGCTGGGCAATGACACGGGGCCGACGCATCTCATCGCCGCCGCCGGCTGCCCGACGCTGGCGCTGTTCGGCGGCGACAGCGACCCGGCGCTCTGTGCCCCGCGCGGCCCCAGCGTGGCGGTGCTGCGGCATGTGCCGCTGGCGGGGCTGGGGTTGGAGGCGGTGCGCGCCGCCCTGGCGGGGCTTTCGGCGCCCGCCTGATCCTCACCCGAGCCCGGACTGGGTCCAGGCGCGCAGGGCCTCGGTCTCCGCCTCGCTCAGCTTCTCGCCCAGCGCGCGCAGCGTATTGACCAGCGTGGCGAAGAGCACCCGGGCCAGGCGGCCCGCGCCTTCCGGCGTCGCCGGCTCGTGCAGCTTGACGTAGCCCCGCATCAGCCAGCGCAGCAGGGCCGTCACCTCCCGCGCCGAGACGCAATGGCCCTGCGCGGCGGCGGCCTCCGCCAGTTCGGCCGCGGCCGTGGCGGGGTCCAGCGGCAGGGCGGCCGAGATGGCATGCAGCAGGAAGCCGAGCTCGGCCGGGCTGAAGGTGGGCAGGTCGTGCGGCAGTCCCTTGGGGTCGCGCGAGCCCCAGAGCAGGTCGCGCAGCAGCTGCGCGACCTGGGCCATGGCAATCTCCGGGCTGAGCGCGGGGGGCGGCGCTTCGGCCGGGGGATCCGCGGCCGGCTCCGGGGCGGGCTGCGCTTCGGCCCTGGCCGTCTCCGGCTCCGCCTCCTCCTCGGGCGCCGAATCGCCCGGCGCCGCGCCGCGCTCCGCATCAAATACCCAGCGCCGGGTGGGCGGGCCGGAGAGGGAAAGGCGGCGGTCGCGCGCCTCCTCGATCAGCGCGCCGAGCGAGCCCGCCCCGGCATAGTCGGTGTTGCGCAGCGCGGGGAAGGCGCGGGGCAGGGCCTGGCCGAGATCGGTCAGGCGCAGGGCGCCGTTCGGGCTGCGCGCCACCGCCTCCCGCACCCAGTCCAGCGCCTGGGCGCGGAGCGTGGCGAGGTCCGGGCGCGGCTCCGCGGCGCGGGGCGGGGCGGGCTGCGGCGTGGGGGGCGCCCCGGGCGGAACCACGGGCGGCACCACGGGCGGCACCATGGGGGGCGCGTGTGCGGAGAATTGCGCGATGGGCAGGTTGCCCATGCCGGCATGGGCGAATTCATCCAGCCCCACCACCATGTCCGCCGCCGCCAGATAGGCGGCCTTGGCGGTATCCTGCGCCAGCACGGTCACCCGCCGGTCATGCGCGCGCAGCCGGGCCAGGGCCGGCAGGAAGTCGCTGTCGCCCGAGAGCAGCACGAATTCGTCGAAATGCGTCCGGTGATCCAGCGCCTCCCGGATATCGAGCGCCATCTTCATATCGGCGCTGTTCTTCAGCCAGGCGATGGGCGGGCAATCCACCACGTCGAAGCCGGCCTGGACGAAGGCGGCGCGGAATTCGGAATAATAGGTGCGGTTGCGCAGGTCCCGCGCGGCCCGGTAGCGGGCCACCGGCCGGCCGAGCTGGAAATCGTGGAATCCGCCCGGGTTCAGGTAGCAGCGGCGCACCAGGGTGCGGCGGGTGGCGGGCCGGCTGCCGTCCTCCCGCCCCTCCAGCCAGGCGAGCCAGGCATCCGGCCGTTCCCCGAAGGCATAGGCCGCCCGCTCGTCCCAGCGCAGCAGAGCCATGAAGACATTGTCGAAATCGACGTAAAGGGCCGCGCGCGGCGGCGGGGCTTGATCGGTCATCGGGGCACCCAGGCAAAAAAACGATGAGTCATGAAGGTCATGCGGCACCAGCCATGCCATGCCGCGCCTTGACGGCGGGGCAACAGGCTGGCCATGGTCCGCGCCCCTTATCGCACAGCCCAGGAGCCTTGTATTCCAATGCCCGCGATCACCCTGCCTGACGGTTCCGTCCGCGATTTCGCCGGGCCCGTCACGGGCACGACGGTCGCGGCCAGCATCGGCCCCGGCCTGGCCAAGGCCGCGCTTGCCATGCAGGTGGACGGGAAGCTGCGCGACCTGTCGGACGAGATCGCGCAGGATGCCAGCCTGCGCTTCATCACCCGCCGCGACCCCGAGGCGCTGGAGATGATCCGGCACGATGCCGCCCATGTGCTGGCGGAGGCGGTGCAGGACCTGTTCCCCGGCACCCAGGTGACCATCGGCCCGACCATCGAGAACGGCTTCTACTACGATTTTTTTCGCAACCAGCCCTTCAGCGTCGAGGACTTTGCCGCGATCGAGGCGCGGATGCGCGAGATCGTCGCCCGCAACGCGGCGTTCCAGCGCAGCGTGGTGTCCCGCGCCGAGGCCACCGCGCTGTTCGAGAAGAAGGGCGAGGCCTTCAAGGTTGAACTCATTCGCGACCTGCCGGAGGGCGTGGAGATCAGCCTCTACAGCCAGGGCGACTGGATCGACCTCTGCCGCGGGCCGCATATGCGCTCCACCGGCGATGTCGGCACCGCCTTCAAGCTGACGAAGGTCGCCGGCGCCTATTGGCGCGGCAAGCCGGAGAACCCGGTGCTGTCGCGCATCTACGGCACCGCCTGGCGCGACCAGAAGGAGCTGGATGCCTATCTCCTCCAGGTCGAGGAGGCCGAGAAGCGCGACCACCGCCGCATCGGCAAGGAAATGGGCCTGTTCCACCTGCAGGAGGAAGCCACCGGCAGCGTCTTCTGGCACCCCAAGGGCTGGAAGCTGTACCGGACGGTCGAGGACTATATGCGCCGCCGCCTGGACCAGGCCGACTACCAGGAGGTGAAGACCCCCCAGCTGGTGGATCGCCGCCTCTGGGAGGAATCGGGGCATTGGGAGAAGTTCCGCCACGCCATGTTCCTCGCCAAGGTCGAGGACAAGGACGAGGCGGACCGCACCTATGCGCTGAAGCCGATGAACTGCCCCTGCCATGTGCAGATCTTCAACCAGGGCGTCCGCAGCTATCGCGAGCTGCCGCTGCGCATGGCCGAATTCGGCGCCTGCCACCGCTTCGAGCCTTCGGGCGCGCTGCACGGCATCATGCGCGTGCGCGCCTTCACCCAGGACGACGCCCATATCTTCTGCGAGGAGCACCAGATCGCGGATGAGACGGTGCGCTTCGTGGCGCTGCTGTCCGGCATCTATCGCGACCTCGGCTTCACCGAGTTCCGCGTCAAATTCTCCGACCGGCCGGCGGTGCGGGCGGGGGATGACGCGACCTGGGACCGCGCGGAAGGCGCGCTGAAGGATGCCTGCGCGATCGCCGGCGTGGAGTATGAGCTGAATCCGGGGGAGGGCGCCTTCTACGGCCCGAAGCTGGAATTCGTCCTGCGCGACGCCATCGGCCGGGACTGGCAATGCGGCACCCTGCAGGTGGACTTCGTGCTGCCGGAGCGGCTGGACGCCGTCTATGCGGCGGAGGACGGCACCCGCAAGCGGCCGGTCATGCTGCACCGGGCGATCCTCGGCTCCTTCGAACGTTTTCTCGGGATCCTGATCGAGCAGCATGCGGGCCGCTTCCCGCTGTGGCTGGCGCCGGTGCAGGTCGTGGTGGCGACCATCGTCTCGGATGCCGATGACTATGCCCGGCAGGCCGCGGCGGCCCTGGCCAAGGCCGGACTGCGGGTGGAACTCGACCTGCGGAACGAGAAGATCAACCGCAAGGTGCCCGACCATATCGCCCAGCGCGTGCCGGTGCTGGCCGTGGTCGGGCGGCGGGAGGCGGAGGAGGGCATGCTGGTGCTGCGCCGCCTGCCGGGGCGGGAGCAGGAGAGCCTGCCGCTTTCGGAGGCAGTCGCCCGCGTGGTGACCGAAGCCACGCCGCCGGACCTCACCGCCGCCGCCGTTTCGGCGCCTATCGCGGCGCAATAATGCCATATTTTGCGGAGTCGCGCGCCAGGGGCGCGCGGCTCCCGCTTGCTTCGGCGGGGTCGCATCGCCATAACAAGCCCGAATTTGCCTTGAACCACGACAGGAGAGCGCTATAGCCCGAGGTCCGATGCCCGCCCAGTTGCCGACGCGCGACGGCCCGCGGGTCAATGAAGACATCCGTGTCCCCCAGGTCCGCCTGATCGATCAGGATGGTGAGATGATCGGGGTGATGTCGGCGCGCGAGGCTTTGCTACGGGCCTATGAGGTCGGACTCGACCTGCTCGAGATCAGCCCCAACGCCGTGCCGCCGGTCTGCAAGATCACGGATTACGGCAAGTACAAGTACGAGCAGCAGAAGAAGGCCAATGAGGCGCGCAAGCGCCAGAAGGTCGTTGAGCTGAAGGAAATCAAGGTCCGTCCGAATATCGACGACCACGATTACGAAGTGAAGATGCGCCAGATGAAGGAATTCATCGGCGAGGGCGACAAGGTGAAGGTCACGCTCCGCTTCCGTGGCCGCGAGATGGCGCACCAGGACCTTGGCTTGAAGGTGCTGGACCGGATCCGGACGGAGCTGGCGGAGGCCACCAAGGTGGAATCCATGCCGCGCCTGGAAAACCGCCAGATGATCATGGTGCTCGCGCCCAAGTAAGGTTGCGGGAATGGCCGGCCGGGGATGCTCCCCGGCCGAGCCCCGAATGCCACCGCGGCTTGACCGCGGGCGGGGCGGGGCGGTAGGAGACGCTTTATCAGGCACCCCCTGATGTCTTGGTCGCCCCGTCCAGAACGGGTCGGCTCCGTCGCTCCGCGAAGACTCGCGCAGCGGCGCGATTTCGTTTGGGGGCGTCGCAAGGGTATGAAGGGGTAGATCCGCCACGATGTTCGAGGCGCTGGGCAACAGGCTGACAGGGGTTTTCGACAAGCTGCGCCGTCGCGGTGCGCTGTCGGATGCCGATGTCGCGGAGGCGCTGCGGGAAGTCCGCGTGGCGCTGCTGGAAGCCGATGTCGCCCTGCCGGTGGTGAAGGACCTGGTGAACCGCGTGCGCGATCGCGCCGTGGGCCAGGAGGTCATCCGCAGCGTCTCCCCCGCCCAGCAGGTTATTAAAATCGTCAACGACGCGCTGGTCGAAGCGCTGGGTGGCGGCGAAGGTGACGACGGCAAGCGCGGCATCGACCTGAACGCGCCGTCCCCGCTGCCGATCCTGATGGTCGGTCTGCAGGGCTCGGGCAAGACCACGACATCAGGAAAAATCGCGCTGCGGCTGCGGACGCGGGATCGCAAGAAGGTCCTGCTCGCCTCGCTCGACGTGCATCGCCCGGCGGCGCAGTTGCAGCTGCAGCAGCTGGCGGATCGCGCCGAGGTCACCTGCCTGCCGATCATCGCCGGCCAGAAGCCGCTGGAGATCGCGGCGCGCGCGCTGGACGTGGCGCGCCGCGAGCTCTTCGACGTCGTCATCCTCGACACTGCCGGTCGCCTGTCCATCGACGCCGAGCTGATGGCCGAAGTCGCGGCGGTGAAGGCCTTCGCAAAGCCGCACGAGACGCTGCTGGTGGTCGATGCCATGACCGGCCAGGACGCGGTGCAGACGGCGCGCGCCTTCAACGAACAGGTGGGCGTCACCGGCATCGTCATGACGCGCGTCGATGGCGATGCGCGCGGTGGCGCGGCGCTGTCCATGCGGGCCGTCACCGGCGCGCCGATCAAGCTGCTCGGCGCCGGCGAGAAGCTGGATGCGCTGGAGGATTTTCACCCCGACCGCATCGCCAACCGCATCCTCGGCATGGGAGACATCGTCTCCCTGGTCGAGCGTGCGGCGGAGACCATCGACCAGGCCGAGGCCGAAAAGCTCGCCCGGAAGATGCAGAAGGGGTCCTTCGACCTCGAGGACTACGCCCAGCAGATCAAGCAGATCGGCAAGATGGGCTCACTCTCCGGCATCCTCGGCATGCTGCCCGGCATCGGCAAGATGAAGGCGCAGATCGAGAACGCGAATCTCGATCAGTCCATGCTGAAGCGCCAGGCCGCGATCATCTCCTCGATGACGGTGAAGGAACGGCGGAAGCCGGAGCTCATCAAGGCCTCGCGCAAGAAGCGCATCGCGGCCGGCTCCGGCACCACGGTTCAGGAAGTCAATCGCCTGCTGAAGCAGTTCGACGACATGTCGGACATGATGAAGCGGATGAACAAGATGGGCCAGAAGGGAATGATGCGCGGCGGTCTCGCCTCGCTCATGCCCGGCCTCGGCAACAAACGACCTTTCTAGGAGCAAGAGTACAGATGGGCCTCAAGATCCGCCTCGCCCGCGCTGGCGCCAAGAAGCGTCCCTACTACCACATCGTGGTGGCCGACAGCCGCAGCCCGCGCGACGGCCGCTTCATCGAGAAGCTGGGCAGCTACAACCCGATGCTGCCGGCCGACCATGCCGATCGCGTGCGCCTCTTCGCCGAGCGCATCGTCTACTGGAAGTCCGTCGGCGCCCTGCCGACCGAGCGCGTGGCGAAGTTCCTGGGCCATGCCGGCCTGGCGCCGATGCCGGTCTATCCGGAGCAGCCGAAGCAGTCCGCGCCGAAGAAGAAGGCGCAGGAGCGCGCCGCCGCCGCCGCCGCCGCGGGCTGAACTGAGGAGCCGGATCGGTGACGCGGGTGCAGCGGGTGATCGTGGGCGAGATCGGCAGGCCGCATGGCGTGCGCGGCCTCGTGCGCCTGCGCGCCTTCACCGCCGACCCGGCCGCCATCGCCAGCTATGGCCCGCTGACCGATGAGGCCGGCACCCGCCGCTTCGCCGTGACGCCGCTGCCGGATGGCATCGCGCGCATCGAGGGCGTGTCGGACCGTGACCAGGCCGCGCGGCTGACGGGTGTGAAGCTCTACGCCGATCGCGACCGCCTGCCGCCTCCCGAGGATCCGGAGGAGTTTTTCCTCTGCGATCTCGAGGGCCTTGCCGCCCATGGTGAGGACGGTTCCGTACTTGGGGTGGTGCGCGCGGTGGAGGATCACGGCGCGGGTCCCTTCCTGGTGGTGGATGGCAAGGCGGGGGAACTGCTGCTGCCCTTCACCAAGGCCGTGGTGCCGGTGGTGGACGTCGCCGCCGGCCGCCTCACCGTCGTGCCGCCGGCCGAGATCGTCGTCGCTCCCCAGCCCGGGGAAGACGCGGCATGACCTGGCAGGCGACCATCCTGACCCTGTTTCCGGAAATGTTTCCGGGGCCGCTCGGCCTGTCCCTGGCGGGCAAGGCGCTGCGCGAGGGGCGCTGGGCGATGGAGGCCATGGATATCCGGGGCTTTGCCACCGATCGGCACCGCAGCGTGGACGACACGCCCTTCGGTGGCGGGGCGGGGATGGTGATGCGGCCGGATGTGCTGGACGCGGCCTGCGAAGCCGCCACCGCCGCCAATCCCGGCGCGCCGCTGGTCTATCTGACGCCGCGTGGGCGTCTGCTGGACCAGGCCCTCGTCCGTGACCTGTCGGCCGGCCCCGGCGTGGTGCTGCTCTGCGGCCGCTACGAGGGGGTGGACCAGCGGGTGATCGAAGCCCGGGGCATGGTCGAGGTCTCCGCCGGGGATTTCGTGCTGTCGGGTGGTGAGCCCGCGGCGCTGCTGCTGCTCGATGCCTGCATCCGGCTGCTGCCGGGCGTGATGGGCGGAGCGGCCAGCGCGGCGGAGGAAAGCCACGGCACGGACGGCCTGCTGGAATATCCGCACTATACCCGCCCCGCCGAATGGCAGGGCCGCCGCGTGCCCGATGTGCTGCTCTCCGGCCACCATGCCGAAGTGGCCCGCTGGCGCCGCGCCGAGGCGGAGGCCGCGACCCGCGCGCGGCGGCCGGACCTCTGGGACCAATTCACCCGCCGCAAGGCGGACCAACCGAACACGGCCAAGGCGGGGCGGCTGGACGGCCACCCGGCCGCCGCCTAGATGCATCAATTGGAAGGAACCACCCGATGAACCTGCTCCAGCAGTTCGAGGCCGCCCAGCAGGCGCGCCTCTCCGAGAACCGCCCGACGCCGGCCTTCGATGCGGGCGATACGCTCCGCGTCATGGTGAAGGTCGTCGAAGGCGAGCGCACCCGCGTGCAGGCCTATGAAGGCGTCTGCATCGCGCGCAGCAACCGCGGCCTGAACAGCAACTTCACGGTGCGCAAGCTGTCCTACGGCGAGGGCGTGGAGCGCATCTTCCCGCTCTACTCCCCGAACGTGGCGGAGATCGTGGTGGTCCGCCGCGGCAAGGTGCGGCGCGCCAAGCTGTATTACCTGCGTGGCCGGACCGGCAAGTCCGCGCGCATCGAGGAGCGGGCGCGCGACAAGCGCGAGACCGCGGCAGCCTGATCCGGCTTCGGCCCCGCCAGTACGGGCGGGGCCAATGGCTGGGGAGGGCAAGAAGGCAAGAGGGGAAAGCGATGGCCAAGCCACGCACGCTGTTCGACAAGATCTGGGATGCGCATGTCGTGGAGACGCTGCCGGATGGCACCGCCGTTCTCTACATCGACAAGCACCTCACCCACGAAGTCACCAGCCCCCAGGCCTTCGAGGGACTTCGCATGGCCGGCCGCAAGGTGCGCCGGCCGGATGCGACCATCGCGGTGGTCGACCACAACATCGCCACCGATGCCTCCCGCTACGGCCGCATCGAGGATCCCGAGAGCCGCCAGCAGGTCGAGACGCTGGAGCGCAACGTCGTCGAATTCGGCGTGCCCTATATTCCGCTGACCGACATCCGCCAGGGCATCGTGCATGTCATCGGGCCGGAGCTGGGCCTGTCCCTGCCGGGCATGACGCTGGTCTGCGGCGACAGCCATACCTCCACCCATGGCGCGCTGGGCGCGCTGGCCTTCGGCATCGGCACGTCGGAGGTGGAGCATGTGATGGCCACCCAGACGCTGCTGCAGAAGCCGGCCAGGAACATGCGGGTGACGGTGAACGGCAAGCTGCCGGCCGGCTGCACGGCCAAGGACATCGTGCTGGCCATCATCGGCAAGATCGGCACCGGCGGCGGCACCGGCCATGTCATCGAATATGCCGGCGAGGCGATCCGCGCGCTGGACATGGCCGGGCGCATGACGCTCTGCAACATGACCATCGAGGCCGGCGCCCGCGCCGGCATGGTGGCGCCGGACCAGGTGACCTTCGACTACGTCAAGGGCCGCCCCTTCGCGCCGAAGGGCGCGGATTTCGACCGCGCCGTCGCCTGGTGGAAGACGCTGCCCTCCGACGAAGGCGCGCATTTCGACAAGGAAGTGGTGCTGGACGCCGCCGAGATCGCGCCGCAGGTTACCTGGGGCACGAACCCCGAGGCGGTGCTGCCGATCACCGGCCAGGTGCCGGACCCGGCGCTGGTCGAGGATGAGGACCGCCGCGCGCAGATGCAGCGCATGCTGCAATACATGGACCTGCAGCCGGGCCAGAAGCTGGAAGGGCTGAAGATCGACGTCGCCTTCATCGGCTCCTGCACCAATTCGCGCATCGAGGATATCCGCGCCGCCGCCGCCATTGCCCGCGGCAAGAAGGTGGCAGAAGGCGTGCGCGCCCTGGTGGTGCCGGGCTCCGGCCTGGTGAAGAAGCAGGCGGAGGATGAGGGGCTCGACATCGTCCTGAAGGAGGCCGGCTTCGAGTGGCGCGAGGCGGGCTGCTCCATGTGCCTCGGCATGAACCCGGACAAGCTGAAGCCGGGCCAGCGCAGCGCCAGCACCTCCAACCGCAACTTCGAGGGCCGCCAGGGCCCGGGCGGGCGCACGCATCTCGTCTCCCCCGCCATGGCGGCGGCGGCGGCGATCCACGGCCAACTGGTCGATGTGCGCAAGCTTGAGGAGGGGGTGTGAGATGAAGGCCTTCACCACGCTGACCGGCATCGCGGCGCCGATGCCCGCCGCCAATATCGACACCGACAAGATCATCCCGGCGCGCTTCCTGAAGACCATCGCCCGCACCGGCCTCGGCAAGTCGCTGTTCGCGAATATGCGCTACAACGAGGACGGGTCGGAGAACCCGGACTTCGTGCTGAACCAGGAGCCCTATCGGCACGCCGAGATCCTGATCGCCTTCGACAATTTCGGCTGCGGCTCGTCGCGCGAACATGCGCCCTGGGCGCTGCTGGATTTCGGCATCCGCTGCGTCATCGCGCCGGATTTCGCCGACATCTTCCACTCCAACAGCTTCAAGAACGGCGTGCTGCCGGTGGCGCTGCCGCGCGAGGTGTGTGAGCAGCTGATGGAGGATGCACGGATGGGCGGCAATGCGCGCCTGACCGTGGATCTGGAGCGCCAGGTGGTGGTGCGGCCGAACGGGGAGGAGATTCCCTTCAAGGTCGATCCCTTCCGCCGCCACCTGCTGCTGAACGGGCTGGACGATATCGGCCAGACGATGCAGCACGCGCCGGCGATCGATGGCTTCGAGGCCAAGCAGCGCGCTTCCCAGCCCTGGTTGTACGCCGAGACCTGAGTGGCTTTGGGGGCCGTCCTGGCCCCCACCCCGACCCTCCCCCGCGAGGCGGGGGAGGGAGAGCTTTCCCCGACAGGACACCCCCATGCCCGCGAACAAGAAACTTCTCATCCTGCCCGGTGACGGCATCGGGCCGGAGGTGATGCGCGAGGTCCGTCGCCTCATCGACTGGATGGACCGCCGCCGCAGCGTCACCTTCGAGATCACCGAGGGCCTGGTCGGTGGCGCCGCGCTGGACGCCACCGGCTCGCCCTGCCCGGATGAGACGGTGGCCGCGGCCGCCGCCGCCGATGCCGTGCTCTTCGGCTCCGTTGGCGGCCCCAAGTGGGACAGCCTGCCCTTCGACAAGCGGCCGGAGCTCGGCATCCTGCGGCTGCGCAAGGACCTGGGCCTCTTCGCCAACCTCCGCCCCGCCGTGGTGCTGGATGCGCTGATCGATGCCTCCGCCCTGCGGCCGGAGCTGGTGCGCGGCCTCGACATCATGATCGTGCGCGAGACCACCGGCGGCATCTATTTCGGTGAGCCGCGCGGCATCCATGTGAACGAGCAGGGCAAGCGCATCGGCATCGACACGGAGATCTATTCCGAGGACGAGATCGCCCGCGTCGCCCGCGTCGCCTTCGACCTGGCCCGCAAGCGCCGCAACAAGGTGACCAGCGTCGAGAAGGCCAATGTCATGCAGTCCGGCCGCCTCTGGCGCGCCGTGGTCGGCGAGGTGGGCAAGGCCGAGTATCCGGACGTCGAGCTGGAACACATGTATGCCGACAACTGCGCCATGCAGCTGGCGAGCCGTCCCAAGCAGTTCGACGTGGTGCTCGGCGGCAATCTCTTCGGCGATGTGCTGTCGGACCTTGCGGCGGCGCTGACGGGCTCGCTCGGCATGCTGCCCTCCGCCACCATCGGCGCGCTGCAGCCGGATGGCCGCCGCAATGCGCTGTATGAGCCCATCCACGGCTCGGCGCCCGATATCGCCGGCAAGGGCATCGCCAATCCCAGCGCCCAGATCCTGTCCTTCGCCATGCTGCTGCGCCTGTCCTTCGGCATGGACGAGGATGCGGCGCTGATCGAGCAGGCGGTGGAGAAGGTGCTCGGCGGCGGGCTGCGCACGGCCGATATCATGGGACCCGGCATGGCCCGCGTGGGCACCACGGTGATGGGCGAGGCCGTGCTGCGGGAGCTTGAAAAACTCTCTGCATGAAATTCCGATAGCGGGGTTGCGCGATCCCAGCTCCCCCGCTATCTAGCGCCTCCCGTGCGGACCCGTAGCTCAATTGGATAGAGCACCAGACTACGGATCTGGGGGTTAGGAGTTCGAATCTCTTCGGGTCCGCCACGGGTTCTTTCACTGCCAGCGCCAGGACTTGCGCTGCTGATGTAGAAAAGGCCGGATCCTTGGATCCGGCCTTTCTGCGTTTCGGGCGGATGGCGTCCCGGCCTGGAAAGGCGGCGCCCCGGGTGGGGGCGCCGTCGGCCGTCAGCTTCCCGCATAGGCGGGGCGGATCATCATCCCGCCATGCCGGTTGGCGATGTGCTGGAACAGCAGCCGGTCCTCCCGCGTCAGCTCCAGCAGCTGCTCGCAGGTCTCGCTGGTCAGGGTCACCTTGCCCTGCCCATCCGTCACATTCTCCCGCCCCGGGGTCTGCGGGTCGAGGCCCAGCCACCGGTGCAGCGTGATGGAGACATCCGGCACCCGGGCCGTGGTGCCGACCAGGGCATAGGACTGCTCCAGCACCGGGATGGCCTCCGCCGCCGTGGTACGGCCGGTCAGCTGACGGCAGGCCTCGGCGGCCAGCTCCTGGCCGGAATCGGCGATGAACTCGGCGAAGCCGCGGTCGCGGAAGATGTCGTGCAGCGGGTGCTCCACCCAGGTAGACATGTAGTTGAAGGCGGAGAGAAGGCGGGAGACGGGGTCGCGCAGCAGCGTCGCGAAACGCGCGCCCGGCGCCGCCACCGCCTGGGCCTCCTCGAAGGTGAAATGGCCGCTCACCATGCTGTAGCGCGCCACCTCCTCCGGCGGCATGACCCGGAAGGCCTCCTGCGCCGCGCTGTCGCCGATGCGCAGCACGCTGCCCTCCGGCAGGCCGCGCTCCAGCGCCGCATGCAGGGCGAAGCCGCCGGTCTTCGGCAGATGGACGAAAATCAGCTGCGGCGGCCGCGCCGGCTGCCCATGGTCGTTCGGCATTGACTCCAAGCACTCCTCCAACCACCCGGCTGGCCAGGCCAGCTTCGATGCGCTGGTGTAGCAGCGTGGACGACCCGGCGGGCAGTCCTCCGCCACGGCTTTCGTGGCGTCCGGCCTGGCCGGATGGTTTTCACGGGGAAGTGATATCGGCCGGCGGGCGGGCGCGGCGGGGGCGGAGGAAGGCGTAGAGCACCAGCAGGAAGCCAGCCAGCCAGACCGAGCCGACGATGGCGCTGCGCCAGGGGCGCAGGCTGGCCAGCCAGGCGCCGGCGGCGGCGAGCGACAGGCCCTCCGGCGGCTGCGCCTCGGGATAGGCGATGCGGAGCTGCGGCGCCGGTCCGCTCGACCAGGCCAGCGCCACGCCCTGGCCATCGAGCAGCGCGATATCGCCGCGGTCCAGGCGTGGCGCCACGGGCGGCAGCAGCGGCGCCGGCCCCACCTGGCGCAGCCAGAGGCCCGGATGGCCGGCCGCCGTGACCAGCTGCGCCGCGATCAGCCGGTTCAGCCCGCCCAGCTCCGCCACCGGTCGGCCCTCCCGGTTCGAGAGCCGGATGCGGCCGGCATCGAAGCGCAGCATCGGGTCGCTGCCCGCCGGCGGCTCGATGGTGGCCGCGACGAAGGGGCCGGTCGGATCGGCGGGGGTGCCCGGCTCGGCCAGTGTCACCCGCAGCGGTGCCGCCGGGGGCACCAGGGCGCGCAGCACCCAGAGCAGGGGGTTCAGCCCCTCCGCCACCAGCACCCGGCCGGGGGCATCCACCAGCACCTCCAGCCCCGCGCCGAAGGCCGCCGGCAGGTCCAGGAAGTCCCGCGGCGGGCCCGCGGGCGCCAGGCGCAGCAGGCTGCTGGGCAGCAGCTGCGCCGGCCCGCTGGCCGAGGCCCGGTTCAGCACGACCGAGAGGCGGTTCTCCGCCAGCAGGGCGCCGGGCGGCACCGGCAGCAGCAGCCGGGCGTTGCCTTCGGCGGAGAGGGTGGCGGCGCCCAGGATCTCGCCATTCAGCAGCACGGTGCCGACGGCGCGCGCCCCGCCCGGATCCGGCGCCGCACGCAGCGCCACCTCCAGCGCCTCCAGCCGCATGCCCGGGGGCAGGTCGCGGGGGGAGAAGGAGAGGTCCCATTCGGCGCGGGTGGCCTCCTGCGGCGCCGTGCTGCCGCGCAGCGCGGCGAAGGGCAATGTGGTGGGGGGCCGGGTGGTGGCCGGGCCCTCCGCGCCGCCGGAGACGGCGCCCATCAGCGCGGCCTCCCGCAGCGGACTGTCGAGCAGCCGGGCCAGGCCTTCGGGCGCCGCGCCGCCCAGGGTCAGCACCGGCAGTCCCTCCAGCATCCGCACCGCCGCGGCCTCGGGCCCCAGCCCGACCAGCACGGTGCCGGTGGTCCAGAGGCGGGTGCCGCCCGGGCCGGGCAGGGCGCGGCCCGGCGGGGCGCTGGCGATCGTCACCTCCCGCCCCGTGGCGGCCAGGGCCAGGCCGATCTGCAGGGCGGCGGCGGCCTCGGATGGGCTGATCGGGCCGGGTCGCAGCAGCACCTGCGTCACCTGCGGCAGCAGGCGGAACAGCGCTGCGACGGAAAGCTCGGCCGGATCGGGCAGCAGCAGGGTCACTTGGCTTTCCGGCCGCAGCGTGGCGCGGGCCGGATCGGCATCGCCCACCAGGCGCAGCGCGATCTGCAGCCTGCCCTCCGGCCGCGCCAGCAGGTCGGCGGGCAGCGGCAGTTCGAGGAGCAGCGGGCCGGGCGCCTCGGTGAAGGCGCGGCTGTCCAGCAGCCGTCCCTCCACGCGCAGCTCCACCGCATGCCGGCCGCCGAAGGGTGCCGCCAGGTCGATGGCCAGCGCCAGCCGGCCGGCGAGCCCCGGCTGGTTGCGCGGCAAGGGCAGGTCCAGGGTGAGGCCCTGCATATCGAAGGACAGGCTGGCCGCGGGGCCGAGTTCCGCCAGGCCGATGCGCCGCTGCAGCGGCGGCCCGCTGCGCGCGGGCTCGGGGGAAGCGAGGCCGGGCAGCGCCGGCTGTGACCCTGCGGGCAGGAGGGGCGCCGGCGGTGGCGGCAGGGGCAGCGGCTCCGCGGCGGCGGGCCGGGGGCGGTTCTGGGCCTGGGCCACGGGCAGGCCGGCCGGCAGCAGGGCCAAGGCGAACAGGGTCGCGGCGGTGCGGCGAAGGAAAGGGCGTTCGGCTCGCACGGGTCCTCGGTCAGTCGATGCGCCGCGGAAGACCGGTCCGGCACCTTGGCACGGTGCCGGGTCGGGGATTCGCGCGGCGGGCCAGATGGTGGGCGGCGGAGTATTCCACCCGCCGGACCGGCGCGGCAAGTGACGGCTCAGTAGCGATCCGGCTCCGCCAGCAGGGGGAAGGCGGAATGCACATGCGGCGGCACGACGGGATCGACGCGCTTCAGCATGCCCGGCTCCACGGCCGCGAAACTGGTGGCGCCGAGCAGGCCGAGGCAGGTCTGCACCTCATCCTCCAGCAGTTCCAGCACGCGCCGAACGCCGTCCTGCCCGGCGGCGGCCAGGCCGTAGCAATAGAGCCGGCCGAGCCCCACCACCTCCGCCCCCAGCGCCACGGCCTTCACCAGATCCGTACCGCGGCTAATGCCGCCATCCATCCAGACCCGGGCGCGGCCGGCCACGGCCTCCACCACCTCCGGCAGCACGGCCAGCGAGCCGCGGCCGTGGTCCAGCTGCCGGCCGCCATGGTTCGAGACATAGACCACCTCGATCCCATGCTCGACCGCCATCGCCGCATCCTCGCCGGTGCCGATGCCCTTCAGGATCAGCGTCACATTGGGATGCTGCGCCCGCACGCGGGCGATATCGGCCCAGGAGAGCGCAGCCTGGTAGTTCATGCCCGAGGAGCGCGCGCGCCAGTGCTTGACGAATCGCTTGGCGATGTCGCGTTCGCGGCGGCTGTAATGGGCGGTGTCGACCGTGATGGCGAAGGCGTCGTAGCCCGCATCCATGGCGCGGCGGATGTGTTCGTCGATGAACTCCGGCCCGCCGCGGACGTAGAGTTGAAAGACCTTGGCGCCGTCCGGATTGGCCTGGGCGGAGCCCTCCAGCCCCGGCTCCGTCACGCTGCTGACGATGATCGGCACGCCGAACTCCGCCGCCGCGCGGCCGGCCGTGGCCGCGCCGCCGGGATCGAAGGAATCGAGCGAGCCGACCGGGGCCAGCGCCACCGGCAGGCGGATCCGGCGCTTCCCCAGGAAATCGCCACTGCTGTCCACCTTGGACACATCGCGCAGCACGCGCGGGCGGAAGGCCCAGGCATCCAGCGACGCGCGATTGCGCAGCAGGGTGGTCTCGGTCTCCGTCGCGCCGACCAGGTAGTCCCAGATATTGGCGTTGAGCCTGAGCTTCGCGGCCTTCACCAGCTCATGCAGCGTCTGGAATTTCTGCTGTCCCTCGGCCGACATTCCACGTTCCCCTTGATCCCTGACGCCATCCTGCAACGGGGATCGGGCGCGGCCTACCCCCGCAGGCCACGCAAGGCCGCAAGGATCGCCTGCGCGCGTGGCAGGGCGGCGAGGCCCGAGACCGGCACCGGCAGCCGCCTGCGCCAGTTCGGGCGTTCGCGGTCGGTGCCGGGCAGGTTCACCGCCTGGGTCTCGCCCGCCAGATCCTCCGCCTGCACCAGCAGCAGGGCGGAGGGGGTGAGGGCGACGAGCGCGTGGATGGCAGCCGCCAGCGCATCGTCCATCGGGCCATCGGCCGCAGCGCCTTCCGGCAGCAGGCCCTGCCCCTCCAGCGCCGCCAGCAGCGCCGCGCGGTCCGCCGCGCGCTCCGCCTGCGCTGCCACCACATCCGGCAGCAGGCCGAGCGACGCGCGCTCCGCGAGATCGGCGCCCTCCCAGAAGCCCTGCAGCGTGGCGAGGTCGTGGGTGGAGACGCAGGCGGCGGCGCGGGCGGGCCAGGTCTCGGGCGGGGTGAAGCGGCTGCCCTGCCGCTCGAACCACAGCACGCGGTAGGAGAGGATATTGGTGGATTGCAGGGCATGGCCGATGCCCTCCGGCACCGTGCCCAGATCCTCCCCCACCACCAGGCACGCGGCCCGCGTGCTCTCCAGCGCCAATTGACCCAGCAGATCCGAAAAAGGCTGGGCGAGGTAGGTGCCCTCGGAGCCCTTCGCACCCTCCGGCACCAGGAACAGGCGCTTCAGCCCCAGCACATGATCCACCCGCAGCGCCGCGGCGTGGCGCATATTGGCGCGGATCAGACGCGCAAAGGGGGCGTGGCCCAGCGCCTCCCCATGCCGCGGATCGGGCGGCGGCAGGCCCCAGACCTGGCCGTCCAGCGCGAAGGGATCGGGCGGCGCGCCCACCGAGAAGCCGGGCAGGAAGCGGCTGTCGCCGGACCAGATCTCGGCGCCATCCGGCGCCGCGCCCACGGCAAGGTCGCGGTATAGCCCGGCGCCCGCGCGACCGGCCTCCGCCAGTTGCGCATCCGCGACCCATTGCTGGAAGGCGGCGAAGCCGATGGCGTCGGCATGTTCGGCGCGGAAGGCGGCGAGGCCGGAATCGGCGCCATGCCGCAGCCCGGCAGGCCAGGCGCGGGAATCGCTGTGGCCGATGCGGTCGGCGATGGCGACGAAGGTGCAGAAGTGTTCGAGCGCCGCGCCGCCCTCCCGCCGGAAGGCCGCGAGGCCCTCCGGCTCGGTCTTCAGGCGGCGCCAGGCGGCGAGCAGCACGGCGCGCTTGGCGGCCCAGACAGCGGCATGGTCCACGGACTCGCCCGCCGCGAGCGCCGCGAAGATCGGCGCCGCCTGCGCCATCTCGGGCAGCGCCCCGACATCCGGCAGCGCCGTGACATCCACAAAGATCGGGTCGAGGAAGCGGCGGTCGGAGGGGTGGTAGGGGCTGGCGCGGCTGCGATCGGTGGGAAATAGGGCATGCGGCGGGCTGATGCCCACCATGGCCGCGCCCTGCTGCTGCGCCATGGCGGCGAATTCCGCCAGCGCGGAGAAATCGCCGATGCCCTGGTCGCGCGCGCCGCGCAGCCCGTAGATCTGCGCCGAGAGGCCGAAGCGGCGGCCGCCGGCGTCGAGGTCGCCCGGCAGGTGGCAGCGCGCCGGCGCCACCGTCAGCAGGCAGGCGCGCTCCGGCGCCGCCTCGTCGCGCAGCAGATGCCGGCCCGGCGGCAGCGGCGGCAGGCTGACCAGCCGCTGCGCCGCGGCGCGACCATTGGGCAGCACCAGGCGCTGCGTCTCCCCGGCCTCGGGCGGCACCGGGATGCGCTGCGTGCTGCCATCCTCCGCCGTCAGCAGCAGCATGCGCGGCCGGTCCGACAGCGGCAGCGCCAGCCGCGCGGGCGTCGCGCCGCGATGGGTGAGGGAGGCGGGCAAGGCGGGCAGGGCGGAGAGGCTCTCCAGGCTGTGCCGGATCGCTGCCGCATTGCCGGCCGGCAGGCCGAGTGCGTCGAGCAGGGCGCGCAGCGTGCTGGGCGGCACCACCACCTCCGGCCCCGAAATCGGATACCAGCTGGTATCGATGCCGGCGGCCTGGGCGAGGCGGGCCAGCGGCGCCGCATCATCGGTCGCGACCGCGGCGCGCGGCGTTTCGGCCAGCAGCAGCGCGGCGCGGGCGGGCAGCGTGGCGGGCAGGGCGGTGGCCTTGGGGTCCGCACTATCGGCCAGCAGGCGCCAGGCCTGGCCGGGGCGCGGCGGGGGAAGGGTGAGGGGCAGCGCCTCCTCCCCCGCATTCAGCGCCAGCAGGCAGCGATCCCCGGCCTTGTACAGCAGCGCGAGCAGCGCCCGCCGCTCCGCGTCCTGCCAATCCGGCTGCTCCAGGGCGGCGCCATCGGGCCGCAGCCAGGCCACATCCGGCAGGCCATCGGCCTGCGCGACGCCGGTCAGCGGCGCCGCATCATGCAGCGCCGGATGCGCCAGGCGGGCTGCGACCAGCCGGGCGGTGAAGGCGCAGAGGTCCTGGTCCATCGCCGTCCAGTTGAACCAGCTCAGCGCATTGTCCTGCGCATAGGCATTGTTGTTGCCGCCCTGGCTGCGCCCGGCCTCGTCGCCCATGCACAGCATGGGCGTGCCGCGCGCCAGCAGCAGCGTGGCCAGCAGCGCGCGCTGGTCGCGCCGGCGGCGGGCGGTGACCGCCGCATCGTCGCTGCGTCCCTCGACGCCGCAGTTCCAGGAGAGGTTGTCGCTGGTCCCGTCCCGGTTCTGCTCGCCATTCGCCTCGTTGCGCTTTTCCGAGTGGCTGACGAGGTCGGCGAGGGTGAAACCGTCATGCGCCGTGACGTAGTTCACGCTGTCCGTCAGCGGGCGGCCGCCAAAGATATCGGCGGAACCGGCGAGGCGGGTGGCCAATGCGCCGACACCGCCCGCATCGCCGCGCCAGAAGCGGCGGATGTCATCGCGGAAGCGGTCGTTCCACTCGCCCCAGCCGGACGGGAAGCGGCCGAGCTGGTAGCCGTCGCGGCCGATGTCCCAGGGCTCCGCGATGATGCGCAGCCGGCGCAGCACCGGGTCCTGCCGCATGGCCTGGATCAGGGGTGCATCGGCATCGAAGCCACCCTCGCGCCGCGCCAGGGTGGTGGCGAGGTCCAGGCGAAAGCCATCGAGGCCGGCCTGTTCCGCCCAATGGCGGAAGGCGTCCATGGCCAGGCGCAGCGGCCAGGGGCGGTCCAGCGCCAGGGTATTGCCGGTGCCGGCATCGTTCGCGTAGCGGCGGCCATCCTCCGGCAGCAGCCGGTGGAAGGCGGCATTGCCCAGCCCCTTCAGCGAGAGGGTGGGGCCGAGCTCGTCGCATTCGCCGGTGTGGTTGAAGACCACGTCCTGAATGACCGCGATGCCGGCCGCCTGCAGCGCCGCGACTGCCGCCCGCACCTCCGCTATGCCGCCCGGCGCCAGGCGCGGATCGGGCGCCAGCAGCGCCACGGGGTTGTAGCCCCAGTAATTGGCCAGGCCGAGCGGCGGCAGGTGGCGTTCGTCGATCCAGGCGGCGGCCGGCAGCAGCTCCACCATGGTCACGCCGAGGCGTCTGAGATGCGCGATGCTGGCTTCGTGGCCAAGGCCGGCGAAGGTGCCGCGCAGCCTTTCGGGGACCGCCGGGTTGGTCTGCGAAAACCCCTTCACATGCAGCTCGTAGATTATCTGCGGGCCGCTGGGCGCGCTGCGCGTCAGTGGCGGCAGCGGCGCGGCCAGGATCGCCTTCGGCAGGAAGGGCGCGCTGTCGGTCTCATCGGGCATCTCGCCCGTGTCGGACAGCGCAGGGTGCAGCGCAAAGGGGCGGTCGAGCTGCGCCGCCCAGGGATCGACCAGCAGTTTTTGCGGGTTGAAGCGATGGCCGCGCTGCGGCTGCCAGGGCCCGGCAACCCGCAGCCCGTAGCGCGTGCCGGTGGCAAGGCCCGCGACATGGCCGTGATGCACATCCCCGCTGCGGCCTGGCAGGCGGATGCGTGCCACCTCCCGGTCCTGCCCATCGAAGATGCAGAGGAAGACGGCGGTGGCATCCGGCGCGGGCCAGGCGAAATTCGCGCCGGTGGCGTCGAGCGTCGCGCCGAGCGGCTCGGCCAGGCCCGGGCTGGCCTCAGCCTGCATGCGTGACCGCGTCCCGATAGAGCGTGGCATAGCGCGCGGCCGAGCGGGTCCAGGAGACATCGCAACGCAGCGCATTGGCCTGCAGCTTGCGGAAGGCCGGCTGGTCGCGCCACAGCGCCGCCATGCGCAGCACGGCGGCCTCCAGCATCTCCCGGTTCACAGGGGAGAAATGCACACCCGTGCCCTGGCCCTCGGCGAGGGCCATTTCATTCGCGTCGATCACGCTGTCCGACAGGCCACCGACATGGGCGACCAGCGGCAGCGCGCCGTAGCGCAGCGCGCAGAGCTGGGCGAGGCCGCAGGGCTCGAAGCGGCTCGGCACCAGCACCACGTCGGAGCCCGCATAGATCTGCCGGGCCAGCGCCTCGTCATAGCCGATCTCGTGCCCGACGCGGCCGGGATTGGACCAGGCGGCGGCGCGGGTCGCCGCCTCCAGCTCCGCATCGCCGGTGCCGAGGATGGCAAGCTGCGCGCCCTGGCTGAGCAGGGTGCCGAGCGCGCCGAGGATGAGGTCCACGCCCTTCTGCCAGGTCAGCCGGCCGACGAAGCCGAACAGCAGCGCCTCCGGATCCTCCTCCAGCCCCAGCCGCCGTTGCAGCGCCGCCTTGTTGGCGGCGCGCGGCGCGACATCCGCGGCGCTGAAATTCGCCGGCAGCAGCTTGTCCCTCGCCGGGTCCCACGAGACTTCGTCGATGCCGTTCAGGATGCCGGAGACGATGCCGGCGCGGCCGCGCAGCAGCCCATCCAGGCCCATGCCCATCTCCGGCGTGCGGATCTCCGCGGCATAGGTGGGGGAGACGGTGGTGATGCGGTCCGCATACCAGAGCCCGGCCTTGAGGAAGCCGGTGGTGCCGAAATACTCCAGCCCCTCCACCGACAGGGCCTGCGGCGGCAGGCCCAGCAGCGGAAACAGCGCCAGCGGGAATTTTCCCTGGAAGGCCAGGTTGTGCACGGTGAAGACGGACGGCACGCGCTTGCCCGCATAGCGCAGATAGGCGGGGGCCAGGCCGGCCTGCCAGTCATGCGCATGCACCAGGTCGAAGCCCAGGTTGCGGATGCCCCCCGTGCCGACCAGCGCGGCCATGGCGCCCAGCGCCGCGAAGCGCACGCCATTATCCGCCCATTCGCCGCCCTGCGGCGAGAGATAGGGGTTGCCGGGACGGGCGAAGAGATGCGGCGCGTCGATGGCGATGATGTCCATCCCCGCCACCTCCCCGCGCTGCAAGCGCGCCGGCCCGCCGAAAAGGTCATCGATGCGCCGCAGCGCCCTGCCGCCGCCCATCGCGGCCATGACGGCGGGATAGCCCGGCAGCAGGGTGGTGACGCGGATGCCCTGCGCCGCCAGCGCCGAAGGCAGCGCGCCCACCACATCCGCCAGCCCGCCGGTCTTCACCAGCGGCACGCATTCGGAGGCGACGGAGAGGACGCGCAGGCTCATGCGGTGAGCTTGTCCAGCATGGCCTGCGTCACCAGGCAGATGCCCTTCTCGGTGCGTCGGAAGCGGCGCGCATCCTCGATCGGATCCTCGCCGATCACCATGCCCTCCGGGATCCGCACGCCGCGATCGACCACCACATTGGTCAGCCGCGCGCCACGCGCCACATCGACATAGGGCAGCAGCACGCCGCCCTCCACCTTGGTGTAGGAATGCAGGTGCACGCCGGTGCAGAGCAGCGAGCGACGCGCGCTGCCGCCGGAGACGATGCAGCCGCCGGAGACGAGGGAGGAGATCGCCTCGCCCCGCCGGCCTTCCGCGTCGTGCACGAACTTGGCCGGCGGCACCACCTCGGCATAGGTCCAGATCGGCCAGTCGCGGTCGAAGAGGTCGAGCTCCGGCACCACATCCGTCAGGTCGATATTCGCTTCCCAATAGGCGTCGATGGTGCCGGCATCGCGCCAATAGGGCGTCGCCTCGGCGGAGGAGCGGACGCAGCTGCGCTCGAAGCGATGCGCCACCGCCTTCCCGTGCTTCACCAGGTAGGGGATGATGTTGTGGCCGAAGTCGCGCTGGCTTTCGGGATCCGCCGCATCGCGCCGCAGCTGGTCGAACAGGAACTTGGTTTCGAAGACGTAGATGCCCATGGAGGCCAGCGCCAGGTCCTCGCGGCCCGGGATGCCGGGCGGGTCCTTCGGCTTCTCCAGGAAGGCCACGATGCGGGCATCGCGGTCCACATGCATCACGCCGAAGGCCGTCGCCTCCATGCGCGGCACGGCGATGCAGCCCACGGTCACGTCCGCGCCGGATTCGACATGCTGCTGCAGCATGTACTCGTAATCCTGCTTGTAGACGTGGTCGCCGGCGAGGATGACCATGTGGCGCGGCGCCAGGTCCTCGATGATGTCGATGTTCTGGTAGACGGCGTCGGCGGTGCCGAGATACCAGTTCTGGCCATCGCCGCGCTGGCTGGCGGGCAGGATGTCGAAGCTCTCGTTCCGCTCCGGCCGCATGAAGTTCCAGCCGCGCTGCAGGTGGCGGATCAGGCTATGCGCCTTGTACTGGGTGGCCACGCCGATGCGGCGGATGCCGGAATTGATGGCATTCGACAGCGCGAAATCG
The DNA here is from genome assembly GCF_051860665.1 of Falsiroseomonas sp. Classification (GTDB taxonomy): domain Bacteria; phylum Pseudomonadota; class Alphaproteobacteria; order Acetobacterales; family Acetobacteraceae; genus Falsiroseomonas. The sequence goes on along the minus strand of NZ_JBHYDM010000005.1, from coordinate 176,552 downwards.
ATGATGCGCGACTTGCCGCCGAAGAACACCGCCGGCTTGGCGCGGCGATCGGTCAGCTCCATCAGGCGCGAGCCGCGGCCGCCCGCCAGGACGAAGGCCATGGCGGTGCGGGCCAGTGGCGCGGAGGCCTGGCTACGGCTGGTCGGCATGGTCTTCTCCCTCTCCGTCATCCACACTCTCCGGCATCAGGTAGATGGTGGCCAGAGGCGGCAGCACCACGATGGCGGAAGCGGGCATTCCATGCGCCGGCAGCGCCTCCGCCACCACGCGCCCCAGATTGCCCAGGCCCGAGCCACCGAAGCCAGTGGCATCGGTGTTCAGGACTTCCCGCCACACACCCGCCTGCGGCAGGCCGAAGCGGAGATGAAACCGCGGAACGGGCGTCAGGTTGCACAGCACCGCAACCGGGGGTCCGCCTTCGCCATCCATGCGCAGCCAGCTGAAGGTGGAATGCTCGGCATCATCCGCGTCGATCCAGCGGAAGCCCTCGTAATCCGCATCCCGCGCGTGCAGCGCGGGGATGGTGCGGTAGAGATGGTTGAGCTCGCGCACCAGGGTCTGCACGCCCTGGTGGGGCGGGAATTGCAGCAGCCACCAGTCCAGCTCCCGCGCCTCGGACCATTCGCGCCATTGCGCGAATTCGCCGCCCATGAAGAGCAGCTTCTTGCCCGGATGGCCGTACATGAAGCCGTAATAGGCGCGCAGCGTGGCGAAGCGCTGCCAGTCATCGCCCGGCAGCCGGCCGAGCAGCGATCCCTTGCCATGCACCACCTCGTCATGGCTCAGCGGCAGCACGAATTTTTCCGAGAAGGCGTAGACCATGCCGAAGGTGACCAGGTTGTGGTGCCAGCGGCGATGCAGCGGATCCAGCGCGATGTAGCGCAGCGTGTCGTTCATCCAGCCCATATTCCACTTGAACTGGAAGCCGAGCCCGCCATCCTCCGGCGCATGGGTGACCCCGGGCCAGGAGGTCGCTTCCTCCGCGAAGACCGCGGCCCCAGGCGCCTCCTCCGCCACCAGCGCATTCACCTGGCGCAGGAAGGCGACGGCCTCGTGATTCTCCGTGCCGCCTTCCTCATTCGGGGTCCAGTCGCCGGGGGCACGGCCGTGGTCGAGATGCACCATGGTCGAGACGGCATCGACGCGCAGCCCGTCCGCATGGAATTCCTGCGTCCAGTACAGCGCATTGGAGGCGAGGAAGGCCGCCACCTCGCGCCGGCCGAAATCGAAGGTCGCGGTGCCCCAGCCCTTGTGGAAGCCGCGCTTCGGGTCCGGATGCTCATAGAGCGTATGGCCGTCGAAGCGGATCAGCCCGTGCCTGTCCTGCGGGAAATGCGCCGGCACCCAATCCAGGATCACGCCGAGGCCCTGGGCATGGCAGGCCTGGATGAAGCGCTTGAGCCCCGCGGCATCGCCCATGCGCGCGGTGGGCGCATGCAAGCCGATCGGCTGGTAGCCCCAGCTCTCGTCCAGCGGATGCTCCATCACCGGCATCAGCTCGATATGCGAGAAACCCATCCAGGCGACATAGGGCACCAGGGCGGTGACCAGCTCATCCCAGCTGTAGAAGCGGCCATCCGGATGGCGGCGCCAGGAGGGTGCATGCAGCTCATAGATCGCGATCGGCGCGCGGGCCGAATTCGCCACATCGCGCCGCGCCAGGAAGTCCGCATCGTCCCAGGGAAAATCCGCCTCCGCCTCGACGAGCGAGGCGGTCGCCGGCCGAAGCTGCGCCGCGCGACCGAAGGGGTCCGCCTTCAGCGGCTGGACCTGTCCATCCGCGCCCAGGATCTCGTACTTGTAGGCCGCCCCGGCGCCGAGGCGGGGCACAAAGATCTCCCACAGCCCGCTGTCGAGGCGCTTGCGCATCGGGTGGCGGCGGCCGTCCCAGGCATTGAAATCGCCGACCACGGAAACCCGCTTCGCATTCGGCGCCCAGACGGCGAAGCGCGTGCCCTCCATGCCCTCATGCACCACCAGATGCGCGCCCAGGCGTTCATGCAGGCGGCGATGCGTGCCTTCCACCAGCAGATGGTCGTCGAGCGGGCCCAGCGTCTCGCCGAAGCGATAGGCATCCTCCAGCTCCCAGACCCCGCCGGCATTCTCGGCCCTCAGGCGATAGCCGAAAGGCATCCGGCGTTTCGGCAGCAGATCCTCGAAGATGCCGGCGGCATCGCGCTGCGTGAGCGCGATGGGGGCGCCGCCATCGGCGGGCAGCACGAAAAGCCGCTCCGCATCCGGCACGAAGGCGCGCAGGACCAGCCCCTCCGCCACCTCATGCGGCCCAAGCCAGGCGAAGGGATCGCCATGGCGGGCATTCCGCAGCGCCTCAAGCTCAGCCATTGGCATGCGCCAGGCTTCCATCATGGGCGCTTCACCTTCATCGGTTGTCGGGGCTTCGTTTGATCGGCACGTTCCAGATCTCCTCCGCATATTCCGCGATCGTGCGGTCGGAGGAGAACCAGCCCATATTCGCCGTGTTCAGCACGGCGGATTGCCACCAGGCGGCGGGATTGCGCCAGCGTTCGTCGACGCGGCGCTGCGCATCGAAGTAGCTGTCGAAATCCGCGGTCACCAGGAAGTAGTCGGAGGCGCGCAGCGAGGCGACCAGGTCGCGGTAGCGGGTGGGATCGTCCGGCGAGAAGACGCCGGCCTCGATCTGCTCCAGCGCCTCCTTCAACCGGCGGGAACGCGCGATGGCGGCCGCGCCCTGGATGCCGGCGGCGCGGTGCTTGGCCACCTCCTCGGTGGTCAGGCCGAAGATGAAGATATTCTCGTCGCCGACATGTTCCTTGATCTCCACATTGGCGCCGTCGAGCGTGCCGATGGTGAGCGCGCCGTTCAGCGCCAGCTTCATGTTGCCGGTGCCCGATGCCTCCATCCCCGCGGTGCTGATCTGCTCGGACAGATCGGCGGCGGGGACGATGATCTCGGCGAGCGACACGTTGTAGTTCGGCAGGAACACCACCTTCAGCAGATTGCGCACGGTGGGGTCGCTGTTCACCACGCGCGCCACGTCATGCGCCAGCTTGATGATGAGCTTCGCCCGGTGGTAGCTGCTGGCCGCCTTGCCGGCGAAGATCTTGACCCGCGGCGTCCAGTTCTTGGTCGGCTGGCTGCGGATCTCGTCATACAACGCGACCGCCTCGATGACGTTCAGCAGCTGGCGCTTGTATTCGTGGATGCGCTTGATCTGCACGTCGAACAGCGCGTCGGGGTCCAGCTTCAGCTGGTACTGGTCGCGCACCAGCGCCGCCAGCGCCTGCTTGTTGGCGCGCTTCACGGCGGCGAACTTTTGCTGGAAGCCGCTGTCGGTCGCCAAGGGGCGCAGCCGTTCCAGCGCCTCGGGATTGTCCAGCACCTCCGCGCCGCAGGCCTCCACCAGCAGGCCTGTCAGGCCCGGATTGCACTGCTGCAGCCAGCGGCGGAAGGTGATGCCATTGGTCTTGTTGGTCAGCCGCCCCGGGAAAAGATGGTGGAAGTCGGCGAAGACGGTCTGCTTCAGCAGGTCCGAATGCAAGGCCGAGACGCCATTGACCTTGTGCGAGCCGACCACCGCCAGATGGCCCATGCGCACGCGCCGGCCATGCCCTTCCTCGATCAGCGAGACGGAGGAGAGCAGCCGCCCATCATCCGGATTGCGGCCCCGCACCTCATCCAGGTGGAAGGCGTTGATCAGGTAGATCAGCTGCATGTGGCGCGGCAGGAGCCGCTCCATCAGGGGAACGGGCCAGCTTTCCAGCGCCTCGGGCAGCAGCGTGTGGTTGGTGTAGCTGATCGTGCGGCGCGTGATGTCCCAGGCCTCGTCCCATGCGATGTCATGCAGATCGACCAGGATGCGCAAAAGTTCCGCCACGACGATGGCCGGATGCGTATCGTTCAGCTGGATCGCGACGCGATCGGGCAGCGACCAGATGTCGCCGTAGACGCGCATGTGCCGCCGCACCAGGTCCTGCAGCGCGGCGGAGGAGAAGAAGTATTCCTGCCGCAGCCGCAATTCCTGCCCCGCCGGACTTTCATCCGAGGGGTAGAGCAGCTTCGAGATGCTCTCCGCGCGCACCTTCTCGCTCAACGCGCCGACATGGTCGCCGGAGTTGAAGGCCTCGAGCTTCAGCGCATCCGTCGCGCGCGCCGACCACAGGCGCAGCGTGTTCACATGCGCGCCGCGCCAGCCGACGATCGGCGTGTCATAGGCCACGGCCTGCACCGTCTCGCCCGGCTTCCAGACATGCTTCACCCGGGCCTCGGAGACGGTGACCGCCTCCACCACCCCGCCGAAGCCGATGGTGTGGGAGATTTCGGGACGTGCGAATTCCCAGGGATTGCCGAAGTTCAGCCAGTCCTCAGGGAATTCATGCTGCCAGCCGTCGCGGATGATCTGGCGGAACAGCCCGTGATCGTAGCGGATGCCATAGCCGAAGGCGGGAATGCCGAGGCTGGCCATGCTTTCCATGAAGCAGGCGGCAAGGCGCCCCAGGCCGCCATTGCCCAGTGCCGCATCGGGTTCGGCGATGCGCAGCTTTTCCGGATCCACGCCGAGCGGCTCCAGCGCCTCCCGGATCGCGCCGACCAGGCCCAGGTTGCAGACATTGTCGCGCAGCAGCCGGCCGATCAGGAATTCCAGGCTCAGGTAATAGACCTGCTTCGCGCCGGACTGGTAGGTGGCCCGCGTCAGGTCGATCCAGCGATCGACGATGCGGTCCCGCACCGCCAGCGCCGTGGCGATGAACCAGTCGCGGTCGCGCGCGCCGAGGCGGCTTTTCCCCAGGTCGTAGGTCAGCTTGTGCAGGATCGTCGCGCGCAGCGCCGCGGCATCCTCCGCCGGCGCGCCGGGGGCAGGGTGGTCCAGGCGCGGCGGGTTCGGCGTGTCCATGGGCGTGTGGCTCCTCGGGGCGACGGGCGCAGGCGCGCAGCGCGGCCTCGCGCTGCTTTGCAGCAATTTGTATGGGGTGCCAAATGAAATACAAGCTTGCGAGGCAGGCGGCCGCCGCCGCCGCCAGGCTTCAACCGGCGGCCTGCCGCGCCAGGGCGGCGAGACCCACGAAGGCCGGCGCCGGATGCGTCACCGCCGCCAGCGGAACATCCGCCATCCAGTGCCGCATCGGCGGCTTGGCCTCGAACTGGGCGCGGAAGCGCACGGCATCCAGCCGCGGCAGCAGGCGCGGCAGGATGCCGCCGGCGATGAAGACGCCGCCACGCGCCCCCCAGGCCAGCGCCATGTCCCCCGCATAGCCGGCCAGGAAGGCCAGGAAATGCGCCAGCGCCTCATCCGCCACCGGGCAGGTGCCGGCGGCGGCGACGATGGCTGCGGCATCGCGCTGCGGCGCGGCCACGCCCTGCAGCTCGGCCGCGATGGCATGCAGGTTCACCAGGCCGCGGCCCGAAAGCGCTTCCTCTGCCCCGGCGCGGCCGCAGCGGGCGCGAAGGGCTGCGATCACCGCATCCTCCCGCGCCGTCTCCGCCGCCAGGCCGATATGCCCGCCCTCCGTCGGAACCGCGACCGGGTCGCCCCCGGTCGGCACCAGCCCCGCCGCGCCGAGCCCCGTGCCGGGCCCGACCACCAGCATGGGGGCGGTGGCCACCGCCGTGCCGCCGCCGATCCGGTGCAGATCGCCCTCCGCCAGATGCGGCAGCGAATGGGCGAGTGCCAGAAAATCGTTCACCAGCCACACGCGCTGCATGCCGAATCTTTGCGCAATGGCGGCGCTTTGCAGCGACCAGGGCGCATTGGTCAGCCGCACCGGCTCCGCCAGCACGGGCCCGGCCAGCGCCAGCACGGCGCGGTCCGGTGGCTGGGGCGGCGCAAGGCGCCGCAAAGCCTCCTCCATCGCCGCCTCGGCGGTGGGAAAACCCGCCACCGGCAGGATGACGGGCGCGCCGATGCGCCCGTCCTGCAGCAGCGCGAAGCGGGCATTGGTGCCGCCGATATCCGCCAGCAGCGCCCTCAATAGGTGGCGCGCCCGCCGGAGATGTCGAAGATCGCGCCGGTGGAGAAGGAGCAGTCGGGCGAGGCCAGCCAGCAGATCATGCCGGCGATCTCCTCCACCTCGACGAAGCGCCCCATGGGAATCTTGGACAGCATGAAGGCGATATGGGCCTCCGTCATCTGGTTGAAAATATCGGTCTTGGCCGCCGCGGGCGTCACGCAGTTCACGAGGACGTTCTTCGTCGCCAGCTCCTTCGCCAGCGACTTGGTCAGGCCGATCAGCCCGGCCTTGCTGGCGGAATAGTGCGCGGCATTCGGGTTGCCCTCCTTGCCGGCGACGGAGGCGACATTCACCACGCGCCCCCAGCCATTGGCGACCAGGTGCGGCACCAGCGCCTGGCTGACCAGGAAGGGCGCGGTCAGGTTCACCTCCACCACGCGGCGCCACTGCGCGGGCGGGATTTCCGCCACCGGCATATTGCCGCCGGTGATGCCGGCATTGTTGACCAGGATATCCACCTTGCCGTGGGTCGCCAGCGTCTTCGCCGTCGCCTCGGCCACCGCGAGCTCATCCGCCAGGTCCAGCACCTGGGCGGAGACACTGCCATCGGCGGCCAGCGCGGCGCGGCTTTCCTCCGCCTTGGCGGGGTCCGCATCCCAGATCGAGACGGCGGCGCCGGACTGGATCATGCGCCGCGCCACGGCCAGGCCGATGCCGCGCGCGCCGCCGGTGACGACGGCGACGCGGCCCTGCAGGTCGAGCTTGTTCATGAGATCCGGCTCCTCATCCACGACCGACGAAGGGCATCTTGCTGGCCATGATGGTCATGGTCAGCACATTGGTCTCCAGCGGCCAGGCGGCCATCTGCGCGACGGCGCGGCCGACATGGTCCACCTTCATCAGCGGCTCCGCCTTGATGGACCAGTCGGCCTGCGGCACGCCCTTGGCCATGCGCTCCGCCATCGGGGTCGCGGCATTGCCGATATCGATCTGCCCGACCGCGATATCGAAGCGTCGGCCGTCGAGGTTCATGGACTTGGTGAGGCCGGTGACGGCGTGCTTGGTCGCCGTATAGGGCGCGCTGCCCGGCCGCGGCGCATGGGCGCTGATCGAGCCGTTGTTGATGATGCGCCCGCCCATCGGGTCCTGCTTCGCCATCATGCGGAAGGCCGCATGCGCCACCAGGAACACGCCGTTAAGGTTGACGTTCACCACCTTGAACCACTGTTCCGCCGTCAGCTCCTCGAAGGGCGTGCCGGGCACGTTGTTGCCGGCATTGTTGAACAGCAGGTCCAGCCGGCCGAACTCTTTTGCCAATGTGGCGAAGGCGGCGTCGATCTGGGCGGGGTCGGTGACATCGGCCGGAACCACCAGGGTGCCGCCGCCCTGGCACAGGCCGGCGGTCTCCTCCAGCGCGTCCTTGCGGCGGCCGAGCAGGGCCACGGTCCAGCCTTCCGCCGCCAGCGCGATCGAGGCGGCGCGGCCGACGCCGGAGCCGGCGCCCGTCACCAGTGCATATTTTTGAGCCATTCCCGTTCCCCCAAAGGCCATTGCGGCGGCAGGGTGGAGCGCCCGGCCCCATCCTGTCCACCCAGGCGGCGCCCGGCGCGCATGGGCGGCCTTGCGGCGGTCACCATTCCAATGGGATAGCGAAAGGTGAAAATCCGGCCGGGACAGACCCCACCCCATGAGCATCCACGCCGCGCTCACCCATCGCACCAGCTACCGCTATGACAGGCTGGTCGGCATGTCGCCGCAGCTCATCCGCCTGCGCCCGGCGCCGCATTGCCGCACGCCGATCCTGTCCTATTCGCTGGATATCTCGCCCAAGCCGCATTTCCTGAACTGGGTGCAGGACCCGCAGGGCAATTTCATCGCCCGCGTGGTCTTCCCGGAGCGCGTCCGGGAATTCGTCGTCACGGTGGACCTGCTGGCCGACATGGCCACCATCAACCCCTTCGACTTCTTCGTGGAGCCGGAGGCGGAGAGCTTCCCCTTCACCTACGACCCCGTCCTGGCGCAGGAACTGGCGCCCTTCCGCCGCGTGAGCGCCCCCGGCCCGCTGCTCGACGCCTATCTCAAGGGCATCCCGCGCGAGGCGCCGAGCACCGTCAACTACCTGGTCGACCTCAACCAGAAGCTCTCCACCGAGATCGACTATATCGTGCGCATGGAGCCCGGCGTCTGGACGCCGGAGGAAGTGCTGGCCAACCGCAAGGGGTCCTGCCGCGACTCGGGGTGGCTGCTGGTGCAGATCCTGCGCCACCTCGGCTTCGCCGCGCGCTTCGTCTCCGGCTACCTGATCCAGCTGGTGCCGGATGTGAAATCCGTCACCGGCCCGGTCGGCACCTCGGTCGACTTCACCGACCTGCATGCCTGGTGCGAGGTCTATGTGCCCGGCGCCGGCTGGATCGGCCTCGATGTCACCTCCGGCCTGCTGGCCGGCGAGGGCCATATCCCGCTGGCCGCGACACCGGAGCCGGCCTCCGCGGCCGCCATCACCGGTGGCGTGGACAAGGCGGAGACCGAATTCGGCTTCCACATGAAAGTCCGCCGCGTCGCGCAATCGCCGCGCGTGACCAAGCCCTATGCGGAGGCGGACTGGGCGCGGATCATGGCGCTCGGCACGCAGGTGGACGAGGTGCTGGCGCAGCGCGACGTGCGCCTGACGGTGGGCGGCGAGCCCACCTTCGTGGCGGAGGGCGATCGCGACGCCGCCGAGTGGAACACCGATGCGCTGGGCCCGACCAAGCGCAAGCTGGCCGGCCGGCTGCTGCGCCGGCTGCAGCCGCTCTGGGCGCCGGGTGCGGCGCTGAGTTATGCGCAGGGCAAGTGGTATCCGGGCGAGCCGCTGCCGCGCTGGGGCCTGCATTGCCACTGGCGCGCCGATGGCGAGCCGGTCTGGACCGACCCCGCGCTGCTCGCCAGCGACGACGATACGGATGACGCCACGCCGCAGGACGCCGCGGCCTTCGCTGCGTCGCTCGCCACGCGCCTGGGCCTCGATCCCGCGCTGCGGATGCCGGCGCGGGAGGATGTGCACTACTACCTGTGGAAGGAGCAGCGCCTGCCGGCCAATGTCGTGGCCGAGGATGCGAAGCTGAAGGACCCGCTGGAACGCGCGCGCCTCGCCCGCCTCTTTGGCCAGGGACTGGCCGCCGAGGTCGGCAGCGTGCTGCCGCTCCGCCGCGCGGGCGTGGGCGCCGACCGTGCCTGGGAGTCAGGAAAGTGGTCGTTCCGGGAGGGCGAGCTCTTCCTGATCCCCGGCGACAGCCCCATGGGCTTTCGGCTGCCGCTGGACAGCCTGCCCTGGGCCGCGGCGGAGTCCATCGAGGCCGAGCCGGAGCCCGACCCCTTCGCCCGTCGCGAACCTTTGGCGCCGCATCGCGAGGGCCCTGCGCGCGCCCGCATCGTCGAGCAGCCGGTGCCGGAGCCGGGGAAGGAGGAGCCGGGCGTGGTCCGCACCGCGCTCTGCGTCGAGCCGCGCAACGGCCTGCTCCACATCTTCCTGCCGCCGCTGGCCCTGGCCCAGGACTGGCTGGACCTGGTTGCCGCCATCGAGGCGACCGCGCGCGAGGCCCAGCGCAAAATCTTCCTGGAAGGCTACCCGCCGCCGCACGACCCGCGCCTGCCCAGCTTCTCCATCACCCCCGATCCGGGCGTGATCGAGGTGAACGTCCACCCCTCCGCCAGCTGGCCGGACCTCGCCGCGCGCACCGAGACGCTCTACGAGGAAGCGCGCCAGATCGGCCTGGCCGCGGAAAAGTTCATGCTGGATGGCCGCCATGTCGGCACCGGCGGCGGCAACCACATGGTGATGGGCGCGGCGACGCCGGCGGACAGCCCCTTCCTGCGCCGGCCGGACCTGCTGAAGTCGCTGGTCGGCTTCTGGCACAACCATCCCTCGCTTTCGTATCTGTTCAGCGGCTTGTTCATCGGCCCGACCAGCCAGCATCCCCGCGTCGACGAGGCGCGCAGCGATGCGGTGCATGAGCTGGAGACGGCGCTCGCCGAGGTGCCTCCCCCCGGCACGCAGGTCTCGCCCTGGCTGGTCGACCGCATCTTCCGGAACCTGCTGGTCGACATGACCGGCAATACCCACCGGACCGAGTTCTGCATCGACAAGATGTATGATCCGGGCCGGGCAGGGGGGCGCCTCGGCCTGGTGGAGTTCCGCGGCTTCGAGATGCAGCCGCATTGGCGCATGTCGCTCGCCCAGCAGCTCCTGCTGCGCAGCCTGGTCGCCGGCTTCTGGGAACGCCCCTATGAGCGCCGCCTGATCAAATGGGGCACGCGGCTGCATGACGACTTCATGCTGCACCACCACGCCCGCCAGGATTTTGCGGAAGTGATCGAGGAGGTCCGCGCCCTCGGCTTCCCGGTGGAGGCCGATTGGTTCGAGCCGCATTTCGAGTTCCGCTTCCCGAAGGTCGGCCATATCGCCGTCCGCGGCATGGAGCTGGAACTGCGCAATGCGCTGGAGCCCTGGCATGTGCTGGGCGAGGAAACCACCTCCGGCGGCACCACGCGGTATGTCGACAGCAGCGTGGAACGGCTGCAGGCGCGCGTCACCGGCTGGGTGGAGGAACGCTTCACCCTCGCCTGCAACGGCGCCGCCGTGCCGCTGACGCCCACGGGGACGGAGGGCGAATACGTCGCCGGCATCCGCTTCAAGGCCTGGGACCCGCCCAGCGCCCTGCATCCCACGGTGCGCGCCCAGGCGCCGCTGACCTTCGATATCTGGGATAGCTGGACCGGCCGCAGCCTCGGCGGCTGCCAGCACCACGTTGCGCATCCGGGCGGCCGCAACTACCAGACCTTCCCGGTCAATGCGAACGAGGCCGAGGCCCGCCGCCGCGCGCTGTTCTTCGCCTTCGGCCATACGCCGGGCGCCATGCCGGCGCCGCGCGTGCTACAGTCCCGCGCCACCCCCCGTACCCTGGATCTGAGGCGCCACACCTGACCGACGCCCAACTGGCCGACCCCCTGCCGGCCCAAGCCGCGGCCCAAGGGGGCCAGGCCCCGCCGCAACTGGATGAGATGGTGGACGGCCGCGGCCAGGTGCGGCCGCACTGGCGCGGACTGCTCGGCGCCTTCTCCTCGCTCGGCTACCCGGCGGTCGCCGAACGCGGCCGCCGCCTCGATCGCGCCTTCGAGGAGGAGGGCGTGGCGACGGTGCTGGCCGATTCGCCCGGCCGCACCCGCCGCCCCTGGCGCTGCGACCCGGTGCCGCTGATGCTCTCGGCCGCCGAATTCGCGCGGCTGGAGGCCGGGCTGGCGCAGCGCGCGCGGCTGCTCTCGGCCATGCTGGACGACCTCTATGGCCCGCAGAGCCTGCTGGCGGAGGGCGTGCTGCCGGCCACGCTGGTCTTCGGCAATCCGCATTTCCTGCGCCCCTGCCGCGCCCCCGCCGCCGTGCCCTTTCCGCGCCTGACCTTCTACGGCGCCGATCTGCTGCGCGGGCCGGATGGGCAGTGGCGGGTGCTGGCGGATCGCGCCGGCGGCGCCAATGGCGTGGGCTTCGCGGCCGAGAACCGCAACCTGCTGGCCCGCGCCCTGCCGGAGGCCTTCCGGGCCGTGCAGGTGCGCGCGCTGCGGCCCTTCTTCGATACCTGGATCGACGCGCTGCAGGCCCTCGCCCCCTCCGGCGTCGACAATCCGCGCCTCGCCTTGCTGACGCCCGGCGCGAAGCAGGAGACCTGGCTGGAGCATCTTTTCCTGTCGCGCGAGCTCGGCCTGGAACTGGTGGAGACCGGCGACCTGACGGTGCGCGACGGCCAGGTGATGCTGAAGACGCTGCGCGGGCTGAAGCGCGTCGATGTCATCCTGCGACGGATCAAGGGCGAGGCCACCGACCCGCTGGAATTCGATGCCGGCACCGGCGTGCCCGGGCTGATGCAGACGCTGCGCGACGGCGCCGTGCGGCTGGTGAATGCGCCCGGCTCCATGCTGGCCGAGGCCCCCGGCGCCGCGCCCTACCTGCCCGCCTGCGCCCGCGCTTTGCTGCATGAGGAGCTGCTGCTGCCGGGGCTGGAGACGCTGTGGATGGGCGATCCGGCGGCGCACGCCATTGTCCAGGCCGAACCCGAGGCCTGGCGCCTGCGCTCCGCCTTCGACCCCGGCGAGGCGGCGCCGCTCGGGGCGCTGGAGGTCTTCTCCGAGGCCGGCAGCGCCGCCCCCTGGATGTTCGCCGCGACCCGGCCCATGCCGCCCTCCGCCGCACCGCAACTGGTGGGGGAGGCGCTGGAGCCTGCGCCTGTGGTGCTGCGCATGTTCCTGGCGCGCGATGCCATGGGCAATTGGCAGGCCATGCCGGGCGGCCTGGCGCATCTTCTGGAAGGCAGCGGCGCCATCGCCGGCCCGCCGGCCCGCCGCGGCGCGGCCAAGGACGTCTGGGTGATCGCGGAGGATGCGGAGGACATCGTGGGTCCCGCCGCGCCGCGCGCCGCAGCACTCGCCATCCGCCGCGCCTCCGGCGACCTGCCGAGCCGCGTGGCGGACGACCTCTACTGGCTCGGCCGCTATGTGGAGCGGCTGGATGCGGCGGCGCGGCTGCTGCGCGCGCTGCTGTCGCGGCTGCTGCGCGGCGCCGCCCTGCCGCGCGAGATCGCGGAGGTGCGCGCGCTGGCCCGCTGCCTGCACGCCGCCGGGCTGATCGAGGCCGAGGCCGCGGCCAGCCCCGCCGATGGCACCGCCCTGCCGCGCGCGCTCCGCGCCGCCGCCGGGCCGGGCGGCGCGCTGCTCGGGCTGCTGGAGGCGGTGGAGCGGCCGCAGGTCGCGGTGCGCGACCGGCTGACGCATGACATGTGGGCCGCCTTCGCGCATCTGATCCAGGAAGGCCGCGCGCGGCTGCTGCTGGGCACCGGCGGCGTCGATGCCCTGTCCCAGGCGGCCACCGCCATCATCCGCTTCTGCGCCACGCTCTCCGGCATCGCGGCGGAGAACATGGTGCGTGGCGGTGCCTGGATGTTCCTGGACCTCGGCCGGCGCATCGAACGCGCCACCGCCACGGCGCGCAACCTGGCGCATGCGCTGGACCAGCCGCCGCAGCGGCTGGAGGCGGGGCTGCGGCTCGCGCTCGAGATCTGCGACAGCGCGCTGACCTATCGCGCCCGCTATCTGGCGGCGGTGCAGGCCGCGCCGGTGCTGGACCTGGTGCTGGCCGATCCCGGCAATCCGCGCGCGCTGGGCTTCCAGCTTTCCGCCGTCTCCGACCGGCTGGCCGAGATCGGCGGGGCGGAGGATGGGCTGGCGGCCACCGCCGCTTCGCTGGCCGCGCGGCCGCAGGCGCTGGTCGATTCGGTGCTGCTGGCCACGGACCGGGACGCGGCGACGGCCGCGCTGCCGGCCGCCCTGCATGCGCTGGAGACGGAGACGGCGGCACTCTCGGATGCCGTGGCGCGGCGCTATGTCAGCCATGTCCGCACCCATGCGCTGGGCGAGACCGAGAGCGGGACGCCCGATTAGATGACGCGCTACAGCCTGTCGCACCGCACCGCCTATCGCTACGGCCGGTCCGTCGACCTCGCCTCCCACCTGCTGCACCTGTCGCCGCGGGAACTGCCGGGGCAGGTGGTGCGGCGGACGGCGATCGAGGTGCTGCCGCAGGGCGGGCGGCGGCGGGATGGCCGGGACCATTTCGGCAATGGCGTCACCTGGCTCTTCATCGGCAGCACGCATGACGCCTTCGAGGTGACGCTGGAGGCGAGCGTGGAGGTGGATTTCGCCCCGCCGCCGCCGGCCGGGGACACCCTGCCCTGGGAAGCGGTGCGGGAGGCGGCGCGCAGCCCGGAAGGCTGGGAGGTGGCGGAATTCACCCTGCCGAGCCATCACGCGCCGGCGGAACGCGCGGCCGGGCTCTATGCCGCGGAGAGCTTCCCGCCGGGCCGCCCGATCATGGCCGGGGTGCGGGACCTCTGCGCCCGCATCCGGCGTGACTTCGCCTTCCGGGCGGGCGTCACCACCATCTCCACCCCCGTCTCCCGCGTGCTGGAGCTGCGTGCCGGCGTCTGCCAGGATTTCGCCCATCTGATGATCGCGGGGCTGCGGGCGCTCGGCCTGCCGGCGCGCTACTGCTCCGGCTATGTCCGCACCCGGCCGCCGCCCGGGCAGGCGCGGCGCCAGGGGGCGGATCAGAGCCATGCCTGGGTCGGCTGCTGGCTGGGGCCGCTTCATGGCTGGGTGGACCTCGACCCGACCAATGACCTGGTGGTCTCCGACGAGCATCTGCTGCTGGCCTGGGGGCGCGATTTTTCAGATGTCAGCCCGGTGACGGGCATCCTGCTCGGCGGCGGGCGGCAGAAGCTGACGGTGGGGGTCGACCTGATCGCGGAATAGCGTCTGTCATGGTTCCGACCCTCGACGCTTCGCCGGGGGGCGCGGCACTCTGCGCGCCCTGACCGCGAGGACGCCGCCGTGACCATCCGCTTCGCCAGCTACAATATCCAATACGGCAAGGGCCAGGACGGGCTCTATGACCTGGAGCGCATCGCGCGGGAGGTCGAGCAGGCCGATGTGATCGCGATGCAGGAGGTCACCTCCGGCTTCGCCCGCAGCGGCTTTGTGGACCAGGCCGCCTGGTTCGCCGAAAGGCTGGACCGCTACATGGTCTTCGGTGCCACCTATGACGTGGATGCCAGCTATCGCGACGACAGCGGCCGCCTGGTGAACCGGCGGCGGCGCTTCGGCAATGCGGTGTTCTCGCGCTTCCCGATCCGCTCCACCCGCACCCTGCCGCTGCCCTTCCTGCCGCCGGCGGATGAGCAGGATATCCAGCGCTGCGCGGTGGAGGCGGTGATCGACCTGCCCAGCGGGCCGCTCCGCGTCTATTCCATCCACCTCTCGCATCTGACGCCGGGCACGCGCATGCCGCAGATCGCCGCGCTGAAGGCCATGGTGGCCAGCGCCCCGCGCGACGGCATGGCTTGGGCGAATGGCCGCGACGCCGACTGGACCGAGGGCTGGGCCGAGCCCGCCCCGCCCGAGAACTGCATCCTCTTCGGCGACTTCAACCTGCGCCCGGCCGACCCCGAATACCCGATGCTGGTCGGCGACCCCACCCGCCGCCGCGGCCGCGTCGCCGTGCGCGGCCAGTTCGCGGATTCCTGGGTGCTGGCCGGCAACGAAGAACAATCCGGCTATACCCTGGCCGAATGGGCCGGCGAGGAGGGCGCGCGGATCGACTATGCCTTCCTGCACCCCGCCCTGGTCCCCGCCTTCCGCGCCGCCCGCATCGACACGGGCGCCAAGGGCAGCGACCACCTGCCGATCTTCCTGGAGATGGACTTCGGCTGACCCTTCTCCCTCCCCCGTGAAACGGGGGTTTGCGGCACTGCCGCAACGCCGAAGGCTGGCCGGGGTGGGGGCCGGCGGCGCCCTTCACTCGATCCGAATATTCGCCCGCCGCGGCACCGCCGACCACCGCTCCACCTCCGCCAGGTAGAAGCGCGCCCATTCCTCCCGCGCCATCGGCGCCGGGATCAGCCCCAGCGTGCCGAGCCGCGCCTGCACCTCCGGCACCGCCGCCACCTGCGTGAAGGCGCCATGCAGCCGGTCGAGCGCCGAGGGCGGCGTCGCGCGCGGCGCCAGGAAGCCGAACCAGCTATCCGATTGCAGCGCGGGCACGCCGAGCTCGGCAAAGGTCGGCACCTCCGGCAGCATCGGGCTGCGCGTCGGGCTGGTGACGGCGAGTGCGCGCAGCCGGCCGGCGCGGACATGCTCCGCCACCTCCAGCACATTGCTCACCATGAAGTCGAGACGGCCCGCGATCAGGTCCGTCTGGCCCTGCGGGCCGCTGCGATAGGGCACGTGTTCCAGCGTCAGCCCATAGGCTTCCTTCATGATCTGATGCGCGGGCTGCCAGCCGGCCAGCGCGGCGCTGCCGGTCTGCAGCGGCGTGGCGCTGGCCTTGCCGCGGGCGACCAGCGCCGCCAGGTCGCGATCCGGGGATCCCGCGGGCACCACCAGCGCATTCGCCGAATGGCCGGCGAAGAAGACGGCGGAGAAATCGCCGGCGGTGTCGTAGGGCAGCCGCGCATAAAGCCCCGGCGCCACCGCATGGGCATTGGCGATCAGCATGATCGTGGTGCCGTCCGGTGCCGCCTTGGCGACGCGGTCGGAGGCGATGGTGCCGCCGGCGCCGGGCTGGTTCTGCACCACCATCGGCTGGCCGAGCAGCGGCGCCATGCGCTCGGCTAAAGTTCGGGCAATGATGTCCGTGGCCCCGCCGGCGCCGTAGCCCACCACCAGGGTCACGGGGCGGTCGGGATAGGTGCCCTGCGCCTGCGCTGCAAAGGGCAGCGCCAGGCTGGCGCCCAACAGGCTGCGACGCTGCATCCGCGTCACTCCACCACGATGTTCTGGGCGCGGGCGAGGTCGCGGAAGGTGGCGAGCTCCCGGCCCATGAAGGCGCTGAATTCAGCCGGCGTGGTGTGCTGCGGCATGTCGAGCGAGAGCTGCGTGTAGCGCTGCGCCGTCTCCGGGCTGCGCAGGAAGGTCTGGGTCTCGCTCGCCAGCCTCGCCAGGATCGGCGCCGGCGTGCCGGCCGGTGCGGCGAGGCCGTGCCAGGAAGCGAGCTCCGCACCCGGATAGGTCTCATTCAGCGCGGGCAGGTCCGGATAGATCGGCATGCGAACGGGCGCCGTGGTGGCGAGCGCGCGGATCTGGCCGCTGCGGATAAGCTCCGTGGTCGTGGCGGCGACGTCGAGCGAGGCATCGATGGTGCCCGCCAGCAGCGCCTGCAGCAGCGGCCCGCCGCCGGCGAAGGGCACATGCGTCATGCGGATGCCCGCCTTGGCCATGAACAGCTCCATGCCGAGATGCAGCGATGAGCCGACGCCGGAGGAGCCGAAGTTGATCGCCTCCGGCCGTGCCTTCGCGGCTGCGACGAGGTCCGCCACCGTGCGCACATCCGGCAGCTTGCGCGGGTTCACCAGCAGCAGCGCCGGCGTCACGGCAAGGTTCGAAATTGGAGAAAAATCCTCGATGGGGCGGTAGGGCAGGGGCACCTTGCGCACCGCGGGCAGGATGGCGTTGGCGGCGATATTGATCATGCCGATCGCGCTGCCATCCGCCGGCGCCTTGGCCAGCGCATCCACGCCGATGGCGCTGCCGGCGCCGCCGCGGTTCTCCACGACAAAGCCCTGGCCGAAGGCGGTTTGGAAATGCGCCGCCAGCATGCGCCCCACCAGATCGGCGGCGCCGCCGGGCGGGAAGGGGATGATGAAGCGCACCGGGCGGCTCGGCCAGGCGGGCTGCGCCCGGGCAAGGCTGGGCGGGGTGAGGGCGGCAAGGCTCAGGGCGGCGAGCTGGCGGCGGCGCATGGGGGACGTCCTCCTGTTCCATTGGCGTCTTGCGTGACTTGGAACTTGGTTCCACGATATGGACACGAGGCAACCCGGTCAATCCAGGAGCAGCATGGCGCGCCAGAGGCCTATTGAGACCGAGGAGGAAGCCGCCGCGGTGCCCGGCACCCAGGCGCTGACCCGCGGCATCGCGCTGCTTGGCCTCGTGGCCGATGCCCCCGCGCCGCTGCGCTTCGCCGAGATCGCCGACCGCGCCGGCCTCGCCCGCCCCACCGCGCATCGCATCCTGGCCGCGCTGGTGGAGGCCCGCCTGCTGCGGCACGAGGCCGCCACCCAGACCTACGCCCTCGGTGCCCGCTTTCTCGAAATGGCGCATCGAGTCTGGGACGGGTTCGACCTGCGCGCCACCGCCGCCCCCGAGTTGGAGCGCCTCGCCCGGCTGGCGGGGGAGACGGCGCGGCTGGCGGTGCTCGATGCCGACGGCGTGCTCTATGTCGACCAGCGCGACGCCGAGCAGGAAGCGGTGCGCCTGGTGAACCGCGTCGGCGCCCGCGCCCTGCCGCATGCCAGCGCCTGCGGCAAGGCGATGCTGGCGCAACTGCCCGCCGCGGAACGCCGCCTGCTGCTGGAACGCCTGATGCCGCTCGCCGCGCCCGGCCCGCGCAGCATCACGGATCTTTCGGCGCTGGAGCGCGAATTGGCGCTGGTCGCGGCGCGCGGCTATGCGCTGTCGCTGGAGGAAGCGGCCGCCGGGGTGAATGCCGTGGCCGCCGCTGTGCTGGACCGCCGCGCCAGGCCGCTCGGCACCATCTGCCTCGTCGGCCCCGCCTTCCGCCTGGGCGAGGCGCGGCTGCATGCGCTGGGGCGGGAGGTGATGGAGGCCGCCCGCCGCATCTCCGGCAATGCCGCGCAATCCGCCATGACGCTGACCGTCGCCCCGCGCCCCGCAACCGTCTCCGAGGGCGTGTCGCTCGCCGTGCGGGCGGAGGCGCTGCTGGGCGAGGGGCCGCTCTGGCACGAGGGCCGCCTGCACTGGGTCGATATCCTGGGGCCCGCCGTGCATGTCAGCGACCCCACGACCGGCGAAGACGCCGTGATCCCGGTGGAGGAACTGGTGGCGGCGCTGGCGCCCCGCCGCGATGGCGGGCTGGTGGCCGCGGCCCGCTCCGGCCTGCGCCTGCTGGATGCGGCGGGGCTCGGAAGGGTGGTGGCGGAGCCGATTGCCGAAGGCGCGCCGCTGCGGCTGAACGATGGCAAATGCGATCGTGCGGGACGCTTCTGGGTGGGCTCGCTGGCGCTGGATTCCACGCCGGATGCCGGCGCGCTGCACCGCATCGATCCCGCCGGCCAGGTGCGGGTGATGCAGGCCGGGCTGCATGTGGCGAACGGCATCGGCTTCAGCCCGGATGATTCGCGGCTGTACCTGGCCGACAGCGGGCGACGCCGCATCGATGTCTTCGACTTCGACCTCGCCAGCGGCACCCTCGCCAACCGCCGCCCCTTCGTCAGCTTCGCGGAAGGGGAGGGCGTGCCGGATGGGCTGACCGTCGATGCCGAAGGCGGCGTCTGGGTCGCGCTCTGGGATGGCTGGCGCGTCGCGCGCTACCGGCCGGACGGTACGCTGGACCGTGCCGTGAACCTGCCGGTGCCACGGCCCACCAGCTGCGCCTTCGGCGGCCCGGACCTCGCCACCCTCTTCGTCACCAGCGCCCGCGTGCGGCTTTCCGCCGCCGAACTGGCGGAGGCGCCGCTCTCCGGCTCCGTCTTCGCCATCGAGACCGGCGGCCCCCACGGCCTGCCCGAACCCCCCTTCCACGGCTAAGGATTTTTGCCCGTCATGACCAAGCTGTCCGGCGTGTTTCCGGTGCTGCCGACGCCCTTCACCGCGGACAACGCCGTCGATGAGCCCGCCTTCCGGCGGCTGATCGATTTTGCGGTGGAAGCGCGCGTCGATGGCGTGGTCTTCCCCGGCATGGCGAGCGAGGTGGAGACGCTGAGCGCGGCGGAGCGCGGGCAGATGGTGGCGGTGCTCGGCGCGCATCTCGCGGGCCGGCTGCCCCTCATCGTCGGGGCCTCGCATGCCGATCCCGCCGAGAGCGCGGCGCGCGCCCGCGAAGGCATGGCGGTCGGTGCCGTCTGCGCCATGATCATGGCACCGCCCCAGGCCGGCCAGGACGTGGCGAAGCAGGTCGCCTTCTTCAGCGCCGTCGCCGAGGCCGCGCCCGGCCTCGTCATCATGCTGCAGAACGCGCCCGCCCCGAACGGCGCCGCGCTGTCGCCGGAAGCCGTCGCCGCCGTCGCCGAAGCGGTGCCGGCGATCCGCTACGTGAAGGAGGAAACGCTGCCCTGCGGCCAGCACGTGTCGCGAATCCTCGCCGCCGCGCAGGGCCGGCTGGAGGGCGTGATGGGCGGCGCCGGCGCGCGCTTCGTGCTGGATGAATTCGCCCGCGGCGCCAATGGCACCATGCCGGCGCTGGAACTCGCCGATGCGCATGCGGCGCTGTGGAAGGCCTGGCAGTCCGGCGACATGGCGCAGGCGCGGCGCATCTATACCGAGACGCTGCCGCTGCTGCTCTTCCAGATGAATTTCCGCGTGCGCGCGACGAAGGAAGTGCTGCGGCGGCGTGGCCTGTTGGAGCATGTCGGCGCCCGCGCCGCGGGGCCGCGCTTCGATGCCGGCGACCTGGAGGAAATTGGCGCGCTGATCGCCACAGCCGCGCCCATGATGACGATGTATCCCCCGCGATGACCCGCACCGACCGCATCGCCCGTGTCACGGCTCACGTCGTCAGCATCCCGCGCGAGGTGCCCTATCTCGGGCCGCTGCGCGAGGGAGAATTCGTCAATCGCGCCGGCTATATCGTGCGCGCCGGCAACCGCACGCTGTATCCCACGCAGGACCGCAGCATCGTGCTGCGCATCGACACGGAACAGGGCCTGACCGGCTGGGGCGAGACCTATGGCATCGTCGCGCCGGAAGCGGTGCGGGCCATCGTGGACGATGTGCTGGCGCCGGTGCTGGAAGGCCGCGATCCCTCCGCCCCCGCGGTGATCCACGAGGACCTCTACGACCTGATGCGCGTGCGCGGCTTCTTCGGCGGCTTTTTTGTCGATGCGCTGGCCGCGGTGGACATCGCGCTCTGGGACCTGCTGGGGCGGCGGCTTGGCGTCCCGGTCTCCACCCTGCTGGGCGGCCGGCGCCACGACCGCATCCCCGCCTATGTCTCCGGCCTGCCGCGTGCCACGCTGCCCGAACGCGTCGATTTTGCCCGCGACTGGCAGGCGCGCGGTTTCAGCGGGTTCAAATTCGCCGCGGTCGTCGCCGACGATGGCGCGGAGGCGGAGATCGCGGCGCTGCGCGAGGGGCTGGGCCCCAAGGCCAGCATCATGGCCGACCTGCACTGGAAGAACAGCGCGGCGGAGGCCATCCGCCTGATCCGCCGCCTGGAACCGCACGGCCTCGCCTTCGCCGAGGCGCCCTGCGCGCCGGAGGATATCATGGGCGTCGCGGAGGTCGCGCGCGGCGTCGGCGTGCCGATTGCGCTGGGGGAGGAGCTGCGCACCGTCTTCGAATGGCTGCCCCGCCTGCAGCATCGCTGCATGGCCATCGGCCAGCCCGAGATGGGCCATACCGGCATCACGGAGTTCCTCCGCATTGGCGCGCTGTGCCAGGCGCATCACGTGGCCATCATGCCGCATGCCGCGATCGGCGTCGGCCTGTTCATGGCCGCCAGCCTGCAGGCCGCCAGCGCGCTGCAGAACCTGCCCTGGCACGAATACCAGCATAGCATCTTCGATCCGAACCTGCGCCTGACCCAGCCCACCGGCCGCACCCACATGCAGTGCGAGACCGGCTTCTACACCCTGCCGGACGGGCCCGGCCTGGGGGTGGAGCCTTCCGCGGCACTGCTGGCCGAAATGGGAGCGTAACCAGGCGGCTGGCCGTTTCGAAGCTGGCGGTATCCTTCCAAAAGGCCGCCCGCCATGACGACCGACCGCGTGCTGAAGCTGCTGGCCTGGCCGGCCGCAATCTGGATCGCCTATGAACTGACCTGGTACCAGCAGTTCAAGCTGACCGGCAACGAAGGCTCCGTCCATCTCTTCACCATCCTCTCCGACTGGCTCGGCACGCCGGGCGGCGAGAAGCCCTTCCGCCTCTTTGTCGCGATCCTGGAGATCTTCTGCGCCGTCTTCGTGCTGATCCCGCGCACGCGGATGATCGGCGCGGCGCTCTCGCTCGGCACCATGTCGGGCGCCATCTTCTTCCACACCGTCAGCCCGCTCGGCATCGATCCCTATGGCGATGGCGGGCAGCTGTTCAAGGAAGCGGTCTTCACCTGGTTCATGGCGGCCTTCGTGCTGTTCGCGCATCGCGCCGAGGCCTTTGCCCTGCTCGCCCAGTTGCGCGCCCGCTTCCTGCCGCGGGCGGCCTGAGCCATGGCCGGCGTCGCGCTGCAGCGCCCGCCGCGTGACCTGCGGCTGGATATCCTGCGCGGCTGGATGCAGGTCTCGATCTTCATCAGCCATGCCTTCGGCGCGATCTTCGTCTGGGGCATCCATGCCAGCTGGGGCCTGTCCGACAGTTCGGAGCAATTCGTCCTGCTCTCGGGCCTCGCGCTCGGTTCCGTCTTCACGCTGAAACGGGCGCGGGATGGGTTCGGCGCGGCGCTGCGCGACCTCGCCATCCGCATCCGCCGGCTCTACCTGACGCATCTCGTGGTCTTCGTACTCTTCGCCGCCATGATCTTCTGGGCGCAGATGCGCCTGAACCTGCCCGGCCTGGTGTCCCAGATGGGGTGGTCCTGGCTGGCAGAGGACCCGCTGCGCGCCATCCCGGCGGTGCTGGCGCTGCTCTACCTGCCGCGCTTCATGGATATCCTGCCGCTCTTCCTGCTCTGCATGCTGCTGCTGGCGCCCTTCCTCTGGCTGCAGGAACGGATCGGCGATCGTGCGCTGCTGGCACCTCTCGGGCTCTACGCGCTGACACAGGTCTCGGGCATCACGCTGCCCGGCCTCGGCGGCACGCAGTCCGGCTTCGATCCCTTTGCCTGGCAGGTGCTGTTCCTGCTCGGCGCCTGGCTGGGCCGGCGGGCGCTGCTGGGGCAGCCGCCGCTGCCGAGGCATCCGGCGCTGCTGGCCGCCGCCTTGGCGGTGGTTGCCCTCGGCCTCTGGGTGAAGGCGGGGCATCACGGCTGGCTGCCGGAGGCCGGGGCGGAGGTGGAGCGGTGGGCGGAGAAGGCGACGCTCGGTCCGCTGCGCCTCGCCCATGCGCTCGCGCTGGCCTGGCTGGTGGCGGTGCTGGTGCCGCGCGAGGCCGCCTGGATGCATGGCCTGCTGCCCCGGTGGCTGGCGCTGATCGGGCAGCACAGCCTGCATGTCTTCTGCCTGGGCCTGTTCCTGTCCTGGGCCTGCGCCATCACCTTCGTCCTGCAGCCGGCGCGCGCCTGGTGGCTGGAACTGGTGATGGTGCCCGCGGGGGTGGTGCTGCTGGCGGCCTTCGCGGCGCTGCTCGACCGCCGGCGCCTGCCGGCCCGGCGCCTGGCCAGGGCGGGATGCGGCTGAAGCTGCCGGCTACCGTAGGAAATTGTCACGGAACGTCAGCGGTGACGATGAAGAGCCCCTGGTCGGGGTGTCGAAAAACATGACTTGTGCGCCGGCCCGGGAATTCATTCTCGTGGGCCGGCCTGTCTGGCCTCGCCCCTGGAGAAGCGAGGCCCGGCCCGATAGGTCGCGTCGGCAGCTTTCCCTTTGAATCCGGCCATTTGAGGTCCACCGCGGCTGCGGGCCTGGCCGCAGCCGATGCCGCATGTGTTGCAACCAGCCGATGGCTGGGCACCGGGGCGAGGGGATCCAGCCTACATAACTCGACAGCCAGGACCGGCCGTCTGCGGCACAAATGGGCCATCAAGGGCGCTGACCCGGCACTCCCGCCCCCATCGTCGCAGGTTCGTTTTGCAGAGAGCCTATCGCCGCCATCGCTGCGCCGAGCCTGGGCACCATGGTCGACTCGGACAGGGTGGTCGCGGGTGGTGTGCCCTGCGGCGGAGCCAGTGGGGCCCGCCGGGACCGTGATGGTCGCATCGCCCCACCGAGCCGCGGCCTTCCCCGGTGCCCGCGCCCATCCATGAAGCCTTGCGGAGAACGACGCCATGGCCACCGAGATCAACGGCAATGATGAGGACAACCTTCTCGATGGCGACGCGGCCGGCGAATCGAAGGACCTGATCCAGGGATTTGGCGGCAACGACACGTTGAATGGCCTCTTGAGCAAGGACACCCTGCGAGGCGGAGCGGGCGACGACGTCCTGAACGGCGGCCAGGGCGACGACCTGCTCGAGGGCGAGGACGGCAACGACACGCTGAATGGCAATGAAGCGGCCGATACGCTGTGGGGTGGTGCCGGCAATGACAGCCTCCGGGGCGAAGGCACCGCGGATGTCCTGAGCGGCGACGAGGGGGACGACGACCTCCATGGCGGCAGCGGCAATGATTCCATGTCGGGCGGCGACGGTGCCGACACCCTGGTCGGTGGGGCGGGCCTGGACACCATGTCCGGCGGACTCGGCGATGACAGCCTGTTTGGCGGCGTGGGCGCGGACAGCCTGGACGGCGGCGACGGGACCGATACGGTCGACTATGGCGAATCCGAATCCGGCGTCACCGTCAGCCTCGCGACGGGCCTTGGCCAGGGCGGTGATGCGGAAGGCGATACGCTGATCGATATCGAGGCCCTGAACGGAAGCGACCACGCCGACTCCCTCGTCGGCGGCACGGCCGACGACACGCTGCGGGGCGAGGCCGGCGATGACAGCCTGGCCGGCGCGGATGGCAACGACCTGCTGGTCGGCGGCGTCGGCAACGATCTGCTGGAAGGCGGAAGCGGCAGCGATACCGCCAGCTATGCCGGGTCCGGCGCGGCCGTGAATATCGACCTCGGCAACGAGATCTATGCCGGCGGCGATGCGGAAGGCGACACGCTCTACGGCATCGAGAACCTGATCGGCTCGGCCCATGACGACACGCTCTACGGCGGCATGACCGCCGGCCTGCTGCAGGGCGGCGACGGCAATGACGAGATGGCGGCGGTGCTCGGCAACAATACGCTGGAAGGCGGCGCCGGCGACGACACCATGACCGGCGGCATCGCCAGCGACACGCTGATCGGCGGTGCCGGAGCGGACAATCTCGATGGTGACCTCGGCAGCGATACCGCCGACTACAGCGGCTCCCTCGCCGCCGTCGTCGTGAACCTGACCACGGGCCTCGGCCAGGGCGGCGATGCGGAGGGCGATACGCTGACCGGCTTCGAGCGGGTGATCGGCACGGCGGGCGCCGATAGCCTGACCGGCGCCAACCGTGCCGAGGAACTGTCCGGCGGCGAGGGGAACGACCTGCTCTCCGGCGCGGCGGGGGCGGATACGCTGCTGGGCGGCGCCGGCGACGATACGCTGACAGGCGGAGCGGATGCCGACTACCTGATCGGCGGCGATGGCAATGACACCGCCGACTACAGCGGCTCCAACACCCTCGTCATCGTCACGCTTGGCGGCGGCATGGTGATTGGTGGGCATGCGGCCGGCGATTCGCTGAACGGCATCGAGAACCTCCTCGGCTCCGGCTATGGCGATACCCTGGTCGGTTCGAGCGCCGCAAACATGCTGGGCGGCGGCGCCGGCAATGACACGCTGATGGGGAATGGCGGCAGCGACACCCTGGCAGGCGGCATCGGCGCGGATTCGCTGATCGGCGGCACGGAGCTGGATTTCGCCGACTACACCGGCTCCCTCGCCGCCGTCAGTATCGACCTCGCCGCCGCCACCGCGGCAGGTGGCGATGCCGCGGGCGATATCCTGGTCGGCATCGAAGGGCTGATCGGCTCAGGCCTCGCGGATGTGCTGACCGGTGATGGGGCCGACAATGTGCTGCTGGGCGGCGAGGGCGCGGATACGCTGCGCGGCGGCCAGGGCAATGACCGGCTGGATGGCGGTGCCGGCAACGACGACTGGGCGGATTACAGCGACGCCGGCAGCGGCGTCATGCTCGACCTGGCCAGCGGCAGCGCCGAGGGCGATACGCTGCTCGGCATCGAGCATGCGCTGGGCAGCGCGCTGGCCGATACCATCGACGGTTCGGCCGATGCCAATTGGCTGCTCGGCGCGGCCGGCGACGATCGGCTCGCCGGCCTCGGCGGCGCGGATACGCTGGAAGGCGGCGCGGGCGATGATACGCTGGCCGGCGGCGATGACGACGATCTGCTGATCGGCGGCGAAGGCGCGGATAGCCTGGCGGGCGGGGGGGGATTCGATACCGTCACCTACGCCGCCTCCGGCGCCGCGGTGCAGGTCGACCTTTCCGCCGGCACCGGCGCGGGCGGCGATGCGGGGGGCGACAGCCTGTCCGGCATCGAGCGGCTGATCGGCTCCGGCCATGCCGACAGGCTGGGTGCGGGCCTGTCCGGCACCACGCTGATCGGCGGCGCCGGGGCCGACACGCTGCAGGGCGCGGCAGGCACCGACACGGCGGATTACAGCGGCTCCGCGGCCGCGGTCACGGTCGACCTCGCGACGGGCGAGGGCCATGGCGGCGATGCCGAGGGCGACCGCCTCAGCGACATCGAGGTGGTGATCGGCAGCGATGAGGATGATGCGCTGACCGGCGGCAGCGGTGCGGAAACGCTGGTCGGCGGCGCGGGCAGCGACACCCTGCGCGGCGGTGCGGGTGCCGACGAGCTGGACGGCGGCGAGGGCGCCGACTGGATCAGCTATGCGGGTTCCAGCTCCGGCGTCACCGTCAACCTGGCGGCCAGCACGGCCTCCGGCAGCGAGGCCGAGGGCGATGTGCTGCGCGGCATCGAGAACTTCGAAGGATCCGAGGGCGACGACGCAGCGACCGGAACCGACCAGTCCGGCGTGCTGCTGGGCCGCGGCGGGGACGATACGCTGACCGGCGGCGCGGCGGCGGATACGCTGGAGGGTGGCGCGGGTGCGGACCAGCTGGCGGGCGGTCTCGGCAGCGACACGGCCAGCTATGCCAGCTCCCAGAGCGGCGTCGCGGTGAATCTCACCACCGGTCTCGGCCTGTCGGGCGATGCGGAGGGCGACCAGCTGTCCGGCATCGAAACCCTCATCGGCTCGGACGCCGCGGATACGCTGACCGGTTCGGCCGAGGGCAATCTGCTGCAGGGCGGCGAGGGCGACGACGTGCTGGCGGGCCTTGCGGGGGCCGATACGCTGGATGGCGGGGAAGGCAATGACCGGGCGAGCTATGCCGCATCGGAGTCCGGCATCGTCCTGCTGCGCGAAGACAGCGTCGCCCAGGGCGATGTCGCGGATGACGAGCTGATCAGCATCGAGATGATCGAGGGGACCGGCCATGGCGACGTGATGGCCGGCTTCGACGCGCTGTCCGAGACGCTGGTCGGCGGCGGCGGGGCCGATACGCTGTTCTCCGGCGCGGCGCCGGATGTGCTGGCAGGCGGCCTCGGCGACGACCTGTTCATTGTCGATCACGCGGACAATCTGGTGCAGGAAGCGGCCGGCGAGGGCACCGACCTGGTGCGCACGACGCTGGCTTCCTACACCCTGGCCGAGCATGTCGAGAATCTCGGCGGCCTCGGGACGGCGCAACTGCTGATCGGCAATGCTGGCGACAACCTGATCGAAGCGGGTGGCGGCGGATCCACCCTGCAGGGCGCCGCGGGGGACGACACCCTGGTCGGCGGCGGGCCTTCGAACCATTTCGATGGCGGCGCCGACTTCGACATCATCGACTACAGCGGCGATTCCGCGGGCATCGTCGCCGACCTGCGCCAGGGTTTCGTGGACCGTGGTGGAAGTTCCCAGGACACGCTGGTGGCCATCGAGGGGATCATCGGCACCGGGCAGGGCGACAGCCTCTCCGGCACGGAAGCCGCCAATCTGCTGGTGGGCGGCGAGGGCAATGACAGTTTCGCGGGCTCCCTGGGCGCCGATACGCTGGATGGCGGCGAGGGTCTGGATGCCATCGACTTCAGCGTGCTGGATCAGGACGGCATCGTCATCTCGCTCGACGGCAGCATGCAGGGCGGGATGGGTGCGGCGGGGCAGGTGCTCATCAGCATCGAGAATGTCATCGGCACGGAGGCGGATGACTGGATCGCGGCCGATGTGGCGGGCAACGACGCGCCGGTCGACAACATGCTGGCGGGACTCGGCGGCGATGACATCCTGGATGGCGGATACGGTGACGATACGCTGCGGGGCGGTGCCGGCGCCGACCTGCTGATCGGCGGCAGCGGCCAGGACACGGCCGACTTCAGCGACCTCGATCAGGCCGTGACGGTGCGGCTGGACCAGGGCACGGCAACGAGCGCCGGAGCGGTCGACGATCTCGTCTCCATCGAGCATGCGGTGGGCACCGGCCAGGACGACCTGCTGGTCGGCGATGCCGGCGGCAATATCCTGGACGGTGGGGAGGGTGACGACAGGCTGGCCGGCGGCGCCGGCGCGGACCAGCTCCTCGGCGGCAGCGGGCGCGATACGGCGAGCTACGCGAATGCCAGCGCCGGCGTCACCGCCGTGCTGGTCAATCAGCCGGCATGCGACATCGACCCGGACGATGCCGGCGATTCCAATACCGGCGATGCGCGCGACGACATCTATGTCGGCATCGAGAATCTGGAGGGCTCGGCCTATGCCGACGCGCTCTACGGCGACGGGCAGGACAATCTGCTGCGCGGCCTGGCTGGTGCGGATGCACTCTATGGCGGAGCCGGCAATGACACGCTGGAGGGCGGTGCCGGCGCGGATGCGATGCATGGCGGCGATGGCTTCGACATCGCGACCTATGAGAATGCATCCGTCGCCGTGCGGGCCTCCCTCGCCGGCTCCCGCAATCCGCTCGATGGCGGCGCTTCCGACGAGGCGCGGCGCGATGCCTTCGTCTCGGTCGAGGGCCTGCGCGGCTCCACCCATGCCGATGTGCTGGCCGGCAATGCGGAGGCCAATCTGCTGCAGGGCCTGGCGGGCGACGACACGCTTTCGGGGGCCGCCGGCAACGATACGCTGGAGGGTGCCGGCGGCGCCGACAGCCTCGCGGGCGGCGAGGGCTTCGACCTCGCCTCCTATGCGGCCTCCGCGGCCGCGGTGCGGATCGACCTCACCGCCGGCACAGGCAGCGGCGGCGATGCGGAGGGCGACAGCCTGCAGGGCATCGAGGCGGTGCTCGGCTCCGCTTATGCCGACAGCCTTGCGGGCGATGCGGCCGCCAATCTGCTGACCGGCGGTGCGGGCAACGATACGCTGTCCGGCCAGGCCGGGGCGGATACGCTGGATGGCGGCGCGGGTCTGGACCTGGCCAGCTACGCAAGCTCCACCAACGGCATCCTCCTCGACATGATGGACCCGGGCGCCGGCGCGGGCGATGCGTCGGGCGACCTGCTCATCAGCATCGAGCATGTCCTGGGCGGCAGCGGCAACGACACGCTGCTCGGCGACGACATGGGCAATGTGCTCGATGGCGGCGATGGCGACGACCTGATCAGCGGGCGGGGCACGTCCGGCGACGACGATGCCAGCGGCGAGCTGCTGATCGGCGGCGCCGGCATCGACATGGTCAGCTACGAATGGTCCGACAGCGCGGTCGAGATCGACCTCGAGGCCGGCTATGCCGTGCATGGCCTGGACGGGGACGTGCTGCAGGGCTTTGAGAATGCGACCGGCGGCAGCGGGAACGATACGATCGGCGGCGCGGCGGGCGACAACCAGCTGCTGGGCCTGGCGGGACATGATTCCCTGGCCGGAGGGGCCGGCGCGGATACGCTGAGCGGTGGCGAGGGCGCGGATAGCTTGAATGGCGGCACCGGCAATGACGAGCTGGTCGGCGGCACCGGCATCGATACTGCCGTGTTCCAGGGCGATCTGGCGGACTACCTCGTCACCGGCACCACCGTGGCGGATGCGGGCGCGGCGGTGAGCGGCACGGATGCGTTGCAGGGTGTCGAACGGCTGGCCTTCGCGGACGGCACGCATTGGCTGGTCGGCGGCACCAGCGACATCACGCAGATCGCGCAGCTCTTCGATGGCAATGCCGAGAATGGCGAGGCGCAGGAGGGCGATTCCATCCTGGTCGCGGATGGCACCTACAGCGCCTTCACGGTGAATGTCAGCGGCGTCACCATCGCGTCGCTGGGCGACGGGGCGGTGATCGAGGGCGACTTCCGGACGCTGAATGACATCGAGGATGACGAGACGGTCGCCGAATACCTGCAGACGGCGCCGGCCTATACTGCCGGCAATGGCGTGGTGATCGACGCCGACGACGTGACCATGTCCGGCCTGACGATCCGCTACTTCCGCCAGGGCCTGACCTTCACGGCGGGCACGCATGACAATACCAAGCTGGTCGACATGGTCTTCGACCAGAATGTCATCGGCCTGCAGACCAGCGCGACGTCCGAGACCACGCTGAACGGGCTGACCGTGACGGGTGGCGCCTTCAGCAATGGCGCGATGGGCCTGCTGATCAATACCGGCTCCGCGACCCCGACCACCATGGTCGGGTTGACGGTGGATGGCACCAGCTTCAGCAACCTGAACGAGAAGGGCATCTACCTCGAATCGGCGCAGGGCCAGACGCTGATCACCGGCGTGACCATGGAGAATGTCGGCGCCTTCGGCCGCGGCCCCGCCTTCGGCGGCACGCTGGGCCAGACCGGCAGCGGCATCGAGCTGAACCTGAAATACGACACCTTCCTGGGCACGGTGACGATCGAGGATTTCGACTTCACCAATGTCGGCACCTCGACCGGCGGCGATGCGACGGGTCACGCGGGCGGCGCCGCCATCTCCATCAAGGGGCGCGACGATGCGCCTTCCTACAGCGGCGATCCGGCGGATGTCGCGGGCCTGACCGTGCTGGTGCAGAACGGCAGCATCGACGGCACCTCCACCGGCATCCGTGTCGGCGAGGTAGGCAAGAATGTCGCCGGGCCGGCGGTGACGGTGACCAATGTCGAGATCACCGGCGAGATCGAGAACGACAAGCACGACGACTACGACAATGTCTCGGGCTCGCTGCTCACCATCAATGCGCCGGCGACCGGGGCCAATGACCAGGCCCTGGACGGCGCCTATTCCACCGGGCCCATCCTGTTCAACGGCGCCGTGGCGGCGGATGTCTTCACCGCCGGCGGCGGCGCGGACACGGTGCTGGGCGAGGCGGGCAATGACCTGATCTCGGGTGGTGGCGGAAACGACCTGGTCGACGGCGGCGAGGGGGCGGATACGCTCCTGGGTGGTGCCGGTTCCGATCTTCTGGTCGGCGGCGCGGGCCTCGATATCCTCGACTATCGCGCGGCGGTCGACAGCCGCATCATCTTCACCACCCTGATGCAGGAGGTGGACCGCTTCGAGGCCGGCGGCTGCTTCGTCGGCCGCGATACGCTGGAGGGTATCGAGACGCTGATCGGCCTGGCCGGGCTGGAGGATCTCATCGACGGCTCGGTCGAGACGCTGCGCCGGCTGGAGATCGACCTCGGCGCGGAGACGCTGCGCGTCATCGGCGAGGACAGCCTGTCGATGACCGTGCAGGGCTTCGAGCATGCGACGGGCGGCAGGCTGGACGACCTGCTGATCGGCTCCGCGGCAGCCAATCGGCTGGCCGGCGACGATGGCGACGATACGCTGCAGGGCGGCGCGGGCGCCGATACGCTGGCGGGCGGCGTCGGCATCGACGTCGCGGACTATTCGGGCGGCGCGGCGGCGGTCGCGGTGAACCTGGCGACGGGTCTTGGCGCGGGTGGCGAGGCCGAGGGCGACAATCTGATCGGGATCGAGAATCTCATCGGCACGGCGCTGGACGATACACTGACCGGCGATCCCGGTGACAATCTGCTCGCGGGCGGCGAGGGTGAGGATCGGCTGACCGGCGGTGCCGGCGCGGATACGCTGCTCGGCGGCGCCGGCAACGACATCTTCGTGATTGCCGCTGCCACCGACCATGGGGTGGGCGAGGCGATCAGCGGTGGCGAAGGGCTGGACGTGGTCTTCTTCACCAGCGCGACGACTTCCACGCTGGTCCTGACGGAGCAGGTCACGGGCATCGAGGCGGTCGGCACCACGGATGCGGATGGATCCTCCAACGGCACGGTGGCGCTGAACATCGACGCGACCGCGCTGGCCGCCGGCGAGCAGATCATCCTGTTCGGCAATGACGGGTCGAACCAGCTGACCGGCAACGACAATGGCAGCAACCGGCTCCATGGCCTCGGGGGCGCGGATACGCTGGTCGGCGGCGACCTGGCCGATACGCTGGAGGGTGGCGCGGGTGCCGACCGTCTGGTCGGTGGCGGCGGCAGCGACTGGGCCGACTATTCGCAGAGCCTGCTGGGCATCTCGGTCAATCTGAAGGACCAGGTGCAGGCGCTCGGCGATGCGCAGGGCGATACGCTGGAGGGGATCGAGAATGTCATCGGTTCCGCCGAGGCCGACTTCATCCGCGGTGGCGCCGCAGCCAATCGTCTCGTCGGCGGTGCGGGCGAGGATTCGCTGCAGGGCTTCGAGGGTGATGACACGCTGGAGGGTGGCGCGGGGGGCGATGAGCTGATCGGCGGCACCGGCCTCGACACGGCCAGCTACAGCAGCGCCGCCGCGGGCGTGGTGGTGGACCTGACGATGGCCCTGGAGGGAACCGGCGATGCCGCTGGCGACAGCTTCCTGGGTATCGAGAACCTGGAGGGTTCGGCCCATGCCGACGTGCTGCGCGGCGACAACCTGGCCAATGCGCTGCGCGGCGGCGACGGCGCCGACAGCCTGGCCGGCGGCGGCGGCAATGACACGCTGCATGGCGGCACCGGCGATGACACGCTGATCGGCGGCGCGGGCAAGGACCTGCTCTGCGGCGGCGAGGGCGCCGACCGCTTCGTCTTCGCAGCCGCCGCCGACTCCCTGGCGACGACGGCGGGACGCGACGTCATCAAGGATTGGGGCATCGGCGACACGATCGATCTCGGCAGCTTCGATGCGAATACGCTGCTGGCCGGGAAGCAGAGCTTCGTCTTCCGCGGCACGACCACCAGCTTCAACGATGCCGCGGCGGGCGAGGTCTGGGTCTATACCTACGGTGGCAATACCTATGTCATCGGCGGCGTGGACGGCGACAATCTGCGCGACTTCCAGATCCAGATCGACGGCGCCTTCACGCTGAATGGCGATGCCTTCACCGGGGTGCGTTCCTCCCTCATCGGCACGGCGGGCAGCGATACGCTGACCGGCGGCACATTGGGCGATACGCTGAACGGCGCGGCGGGCGAGGATGTGCTGACCGGTGGCGGCGGGCGCGACCTGCTGACCGGCGGTTCGGGCGCGGATCGCTTCGTCTGGACCAGCCTCGGCGACAGCGGCAATACCTCCAGCACGCGCGACACGGTGACGGACTTCGCGGCGGGCGACCTGCTCGATCTCTCCGCGCTGCTGGCCGATGGGAGCTTCACCTTCCTCGGCCAGGTCAGCACCGCGGCTGGTGCCGCGATCGGCGCGGGGCAGGTCAGCACCCACCAGTTCAATGGCAATACCTACGTCAATATCGGCCTGGATGCGGATGGGGTGCGCGACATGACGATCGAGCTCATCGGGTTGAAGACGCTGACCGCCAGCGACTTCGTGCTGTGAGGGAAGGGGGCCGGGACCGTGCGGGCGGTCCCGGCCTTGGCCTCACGCGAGGATCGCCAGCGGCTCGGCCGGGTCGAAAACCTCGCCGGTACCGCCATCGGTCAGGCCGAGGTCGGTCAGATGCGGCCCGGCATTGCAGGCCAGCGAAATGCCGGTGATGCCGCGGAAGATGCGATAGGGCGGCTGCCAGTCGCAGACGCGGTCCGCGGCCGCGCGCAGCGCCGCGAAATTGCGGGCCGTGACGGCGGGCGGGGTTTCGGCCAGCAGCCCGGCGATGGGCAGCGGCAGCACGGCGGTCGCCACGCCGGCTTCCGCCACCGCCATGCCGCCGCCGGCCGCGATCACGGCATTGGCCGCGGCGGCCATGTTTTCGGCGGTGTTGCCGAGCACGAGCAGGTTGTGGCTGTCATGCGCGATGGTCGTCGCGATGGCGCCGCGCATCGCGCCCCAGCCATCCGTCATGCAGGTTTTCGGCAGCGCCGGCGCGCGGCCGTGGCGGTGGATGATGGTGAGCAGGGCGTGGCCGGCGGGCAGTTCGCCGACGCCACCGGTCACGGCGACCTCGGCCTCGCCCCATGCGGTGAAGCGGGAGCCGAGAATGCGGCGCAGCCTGGCCGTGCCGTGCCGCAGGCCCTTCACATGCAGGCGGAAAGCATCGGGCGATTGCGGCGGCAGCTTCATCGTATCGGTGGGCGCATCCACGCGCCGCGCCGGCGGCGCGACCAGCGCGCCATCGCGCGCGACAACCACGCCATCGACCAGCACGCGATCCACTGCGACGCCGGCGAGGTCGGACAGCACGACGATATCGGCACGCCGCCCCGGCGCGACCAGCCCGAGATCGTCGCGCTTCAGGCGCATCGCCGCGTGCAGGGTGGCAAGCCGGATGGCGGAAATCGGCGACAATCCGCGCGCGATGACCCGGGCGATGGTGTCGCGCAGTCCGCCCTTGGCCACCAGCTCATCCGGGAAGATGTCGTCGGTGGCCAGCACGAGATTGACCGGAAGCAGCGGCAGCGTGGCCAGCGCGGCGACGGCGCCGGGCAGCACCTGGTCGTGGCTGCCGCGCAGCTCCACCGTCAGGCCGGCGCGCAGTTTCTGCAGGAAATCCTCGGCGGCGGTGATCTCGTGGTCGGAGGTGACGCCGGCCGTGGCATAGGCCTGGAGGTCCGCATCCAGCAGCCCGCGCGCATGGCCATTGACGTTCTTGCCCGCGGCCAGGCCGGCGCCGACGATGCCCGTCATGTGCTGCGTGCCGCGCAGCACGCCGGGCATGTCCATCACCTCCGCCACGCCGACCACTTCCGGCCAGGACAGCATTTCGGCCATCTCGGCCGCGCCGATCTCGGCGCCGGCCAGTTCGAGGCCGGGCGCGGAGGGCACGCAGGAGGGGGCGGCGACCAGCGTGCGCAGCGGCAGGTTGCGGGAGGCCTCGACGGCCCAGCGCACGCCCGGCACCCCCAAAACATTGGCCAGCTCATGTGGGTCCCAGACGCAGCTGGTGGTGCCGGCGGGGACGACGACGGCGGCGTAGTCCGCCGGCGCCATGCAGCTGCTTTCGTAATGCAGGTGGCTGTCGATGAAGCCCGGCGCCAGGAAGCGCCCCGCCACATCCTCGATGCGCGCCGCATCCTCCCGCGTTCCGGGCGTATGAACGGAGGCGATCAGCGGCCCGACCAGGCCCACATCCGCCGCGCGCAGCTCGCCGGTTGCCACGTCCACCACCGTGCCGCCCACCAGCAGCAGGTCGAAGGCCGCGGCGCCGCGTGCGGCCTGGACGGCGCGGGCGCGGGTTGCGGGATCCACGGCCTCGCTCACCGCGGCGAGCGCCCGGCGCTGAAGGCGAGCGTCATCTCGTCGGTGCGGCCCTCATAGGTGAAGCCGCGGCGCATCGCCCAGGTATTCACCTGGAAGTACAGCGGGATCAGCGCCGTCTGGTCCACCAGCGCCATCCGCGTCGCCTGCTGCGTCAGCGCGCGGCGCCGGTCGTCGTCGATGGTGGTGCGCGCCTGCTGGATGATGGCGTCGATCTCGGCATTGGAGAAGCGGCCCCGATTGGCGGTGCCGAGGCCGAGCGTGGTGTTCCAGCTATGCACCTGTGTCTCCAGCATCCCCAGCAGTTCGGGGTTGGGGGAGAAGCCGGCGAGGTTCACGGAATAGCGCAGCTGCGCCGCCTCGCTCAGCCACATGGAGCGCGTCTTGGTCTCCACCGTGGGGGCCAGGCCGAGCCGGGTCCACATCTGCGCGATGGCCTGCACCACCTGCTCGTCATTGGTGTAGCGGTCGTTCGGCCCGTTGATCTGCACGGCAAAACCGTTGGGGTAGCCCGCCTCCGCCAGCAGGCGCCGCGCCTCCGCCAGGTCGAAGGGCGGCGGCGTCATGTCGGGCGAGGTGCCGAAGTAGCCCGGCGGGCCGAGATCGCCGGCCGCCAGCGCCTGGCCCTGCATGATGCGGGTGACGATGGCCTCGCGATTGATGGCGAGCGACAGGGCGCGCCGCACGCGGGCATCGCGCAGCGGATTGTCGATGCGCGCGCCGTCGCGGCCGCGGATGAAGGGGCTGTCCACGCGGTCGCTGTCCAGCGTCAGGAAGATCAGCCGATTGGAGGGGCTTTCCGCCGTGGCGAAGCGCGCCGCCTCCGCCTTGAAGCGCGCGAAATGGTCGGGCGGCACGATCTCGATCAGGTCCACATCGCCCGCCTGCAGCGCGGCGACGCGGGCGCCGGCATTGGCGATGGGGCGGAATTCCACGCGCTGGAAGGCGGGCGCGGTGCCGCCGAAGGCCGGGTTGCGCTCCATCACCACCGGGCTGCCTGGCTGCCAGGAGACGTGGCGGAAGGGACCGGTGCCCACCATGGCGCGGCCGGAATTGTAGTCCGCCGTGCCGGCACCCTCCCCATGCCGCTTGGAGACGATCATCACCAGCGCCAGGAAGTTCGGCAGAAGCGGCGTCGGCTGGCTGGTGCGGATGCGCAGCGTGGTGGCGTCCACCGCCTCCACCCCCGTGATCGGCCGCGTGGCATAGCGGAAGGAGGAGGGGGAGTTCGGCACGTCCCCGGCGCGGCTGATGGTGAAGGCGATGTCGTCGGCCGTCACCGGCGCGCCGTCATGGAAGCGGGCGGCGGGGTTGAGCTTCACCTCCCAGGTCAGCTCGTCGATCGGGCGCATCGATTCCGCGATGGCGGGGCGAAGGTCCTGCCTGGCGTCCTGTTCCATCAGCGGCTGGAAGATGTGGCGGCTGAAGGCGATGTTGGTGATCAGGCTGGCGAAATGCGGATCGAGGCTCGTGGGCCCGGCCTCCACGCCGATGCGGATATTGTCCTGGGCCAAGGCGGGGGTGGCGAGAAGCGCGGTGCCCAGCAGGGCGGCGCGAAGCGAGCGGATCATGCGGCGTGGTCCTTGGCGGAGGAATGCAGGCACATCTTGTGCGGGGCGGTCCCCTCCTCCGGCAGCCAGCCGGCGGGGGAGGGCCGAAAGATCGGCGTGGCGAAGGCGCCACGGACCGGGATGGCGGCGGGCCATTCCGCCTGCCAGCGATGGCCCTGGATCATGGCGACCAGCAGCCCCACGGGGGTGACGCCGGCCGCGGCCAGCAGCGCCAGCCCGGCCAGGGCCGAAGTGCCGGTGGAGATCACGTCATCCACCAGCAGCACGCGGCGCCCCGCCAGCCGGTCCAGGATGCGCGGGTCCAGCCACAGCCGGCGCGGGGTGGGGGAGGTGATGGAATGGACGGGGACGGAGAGCCGCTCCTCGTACCAGCGTTTCCGGGACCAGCCGGGCGCGACCCAGTTCGCATGGCCGAGCGATTCCGCCACCAGCGGCGCGAAGACCTGGCCGAGGCTGGGCAGGCCCACCACCACCTCCGCGCCCAGCGGCCTCGCAACCTCCGTCATCCAGCCAGCAAGACGACGGATGACCGAAAAACTGGCCTGGTTGGCGATCAGCCCGGCCACGGCGAAGTCGGAAAAATCGCGCAGCGGCAGGTCCAGCAGCGCGCCATCCGGCATCGCGGCCGGGTAGCTTTCCCGAAAGGGCGCGCGCGCGGCCGGCGGCGCGCCAAAATGCTGCCAATACGCCATCCGGGTTCCACTGGGTGTGCGGCCGGCAAAATGCCATGCTCGGCCCTTCACCCGCAACCGGCGGAGCCCGGCCGCATGACGCCCGACCTGTTCCACGCCCAGGCCGCGAACAATGCCTGGTCCAACCACCGCCTGCTGAAGGCCTGCGCGGCGCTGACGCCGGAGGAGCTGGCGGCGCCCCGCAGCGGCTTCTTTCCCAGCCTGGTCGCCACGCTGAATCACATCCTCATCGTCGACTGGTTCTATGTGGATGCGCTGGAGGGCGGCTGGCTCGGCCCCGCCGCCTGGGCCAATCGCGTGCCGCATCCGGACCTGCCCGGCCTGCACGCCGCCCAGGCCGCGGTGGACCGGCGGCTGCTGGCGCATTGCGCGGGGCTGGACGCGGCAAGGCTGGCCGAGGTGGTGCGGGTGAACCGCGCCACGAGGGTGCAGGAGGAACGGCGGGACCGGCTGCTGCTGCACCTGTTCCAGCACCAGATCCACCACCGCGGCCAGGCGCATGCCATGCTGTCCTCCACGCCGGTGAAGCCGCCGCAGCTGGATGAATTCTACCCGGCGGAGGAGGCGCCGCTGCGCGCGGCGGAATTCGCGGAGCTGGGCTTCTCGGAGGAGGCGATCTGGGGCGCCGCCCATGCTATCCCGCCGGCCCGCACCGCCTGAGGCCAAGCCCTTGCCCCGCCCCGACGATTTCGCCCCGCGCCTGGCCGAGATGACCGCCTGGCGCCAGGACTTCCACCGCCATCCGGAACTCGGTTTCGCGGAACACCGCACCGCCGCGCGGGTGGCCGAGCTGCTGCGCGGCTGGGGCATCCCTGTCACCGAGGGGCTGGCCGGCACCGGCGTGGTCGGCACCATCCAGGGCCGTAAGAATGGCCCCCTGGGAAACCGCGCCATCGCCCTGCGCGCCGATATGGACGCGCTGGCGATGAGCGAGGCGACGGGCCTGCCCTATGCCAGCGCGACACCCGGCCGGATGCATGCCTGCGGCCATGACGGCCATACGGCGATGCTGCTCGGCGCCGCCGAATGGCTGGCCGCGCATCGGGACCGTTTTGCCGGCACGGTGCAGCTGGTCTTCCAGCCGGCCGAGGAATCGCTCGGTGGGGCGCGCGCGATGGCGGAGGAGGGGCTGTTCGAGCGCTTTCCGGTGGACGCCATCTACGGCCTGCACAACCTGCCGGGCCTGCCGATGGGCACCATCGCCGTGCCGAAGGGCGCCGTGCTGGCCAGCTCCGATACCTGGGAGGTCACCTTCACCGGCATCGGCACGCATGGCGCCAAGCCGCATCTCGGCCGTGACGCCACGCTGGCAGCGGCCGCCTTCATCCTCGGCCTGCAGGCGATCGCGGCGCGGGAGGTGGACCCGCTTGGCACCGCCGTGGTCAGTGTCGGCCATATGGCGGCGGGCGATGCGGCCGCCCCCAATGTCATCCCCGGCAGCGTCTTCCTGCGCGGCACGGCCCGCGCCCTGGACGAGGCGGTGCGCACGCATCTGGAGACCCGCATCGGCGAGATCGCCCAGGCCGTCGCACTGCAGCACCGGGTGCAGGCAGCGCCGCGCTACATCCGCCGCCTCGGCCCCACCGTGAACCACCCGGCGCAGGCCGCGATCATGGTGGCGGCCGCGACCGGTACCGCCGCCGCGGTGCGGGACGACCATCCGCCGATCACCGCCGGCGAGGATTTTTCCGAATTTTTGGGCCACATCCCCGGCGCCTATGCCTGGCTCGGCACCGGCGACCCCGCGCATCCCGAGGGCTTCCATCACAACCCGCATTTCGACTTCCCGGACGCCGCCCTGCCGCATGGCGTCGCCTTCTGGTGCAACCTGGTGGAGCGCGAACTGGCATGAGCCGCACGACCATCATCGATTGCGATCCGGGCACGGATGACGCCATCGCGCTCTGGCTGGCGCTGGCTTCGCCGGAGCTGGATGTGCGGCTGGTGACGGTGGCCGGCGGCAATGTCGGCCTCGCCGCCACCACCGCCAATGCGCGCGCCGTGGTGGGGCTGACCGGTCGCGCCATTCCGGTGGTCGCCGGGGCCGAGCGGTCGCTGATGGCGCCCTTCCGGTTCGAGACGGCGGTGCATGGCCAGGATGGGCTGGGCGGCGTGCTGCTGCCGGAGGGGCCGCCATTGGCGCCCGGCATCGCCGCGGATGCCATCCGCGATCTGCTGCGCGGCGCGTCGCCCGCCTCCGTCACCCTCATCGGCCTCGGCCCCGTCACCAACCTGGCGCTGGCCTTCGCGACGGAGCCGGCGCTGGTGGATCGGGTGGCGGAGATCGTGCTGATGTCCGGCGCCTGGTCCGAGGGCAACATCACCCCCGCCGCCGAATTCAACGCCTGGAACGACCCGGAGGCGCTGTCCATCCTGCTCGGCCTCGGCTGTCCGCTGACCATGGCGACCCTGGACCTGACGGCACAGGCCTTCGTGACGCCCGAGGTGGTGGCGGCGATGGAGGGGCGGCCGGGCGGCGCCTGCTGGCGCGCCGCCCTGGCCATCCTGCGGGCGCTGCCCCCGTCCCGCCGCATGAGTTTCCGGGGCTATCCGCTGCACGACCCCTGCGCGGTGGCCTGGCTGCTCGCCCCGAGGCTGTTCAAGGGGCGGGAGGCGCAGGCGGAGGTGGATTGCGGCCCGGGCCCCGGGCGCGGCCGCACCGTGATCGACCGCTGGCAGCGCCTCGGCCGGCCGCCGAACCTGAAGCTGCTGGAGCGGCTGGACGCGCCGGGCTTTTTCGAGTTGCTGGCGGAGCGGATCGCGGCGCTGCCCTGACTGGCTGCGGAAAATCAGCGAAAAGCCCTCTGCCCGCTGCGGGTGGAGAGGGCCTTTTTCGCAGCCTGCTAAAGCGCGCCTCGGCGCGTTCAGCCCGGCCTGACTTGCGCCTGCGCGTGAGGACGGACGGCGCTCAGTCCCCCACGCCTTGCGCCAGCCGCACCGCGCGCGGCTGCGGGGCCGCGTCGCTCTGCGCGCCCCGTTCCAGCGGCGCCTCGATCAGCGGCAGGGTGGCGGCGGCGCTTTCCAGCACCAGGCGCAGGCTTTCCGTCGGGCTCCGCTCCGCATGCAGATCCTTCTGCAGCGCCTCCGT
Organism: Falsiroseomonas sp.; assembly: GCF_051860665.1. Lineage (GTDB taxonomy): Bacteria > Pseudomonadota > Alphaproteobacteria > Acetobacterales > Acetobacteraceae > Falsiroseomonas. The sequence goes on along the minus strand of NZ_JBHYDM010000005.1, from coordinate 136,509 downwards.
CACCGCGCCCAGCCGCCGGGCGCCCAGGGTGCGGGCGGCGCCCAGCATGCGATGCGCGGCGTGGCGCAGGCGGGGGATGTCCTCGGCGATGCCGGGGGCGGAGAGCGTCTCGTAGCCGAAGCGCACCTCGGCGACGAATTCCGCGATCACCACATCCGCCGTGGGGCCCAGATCCGCCGCCAGGTTGCGCAGCGCCGCCTCATCCAGCAGCGGCTGCTGCGCATCGGCGGAAGGAGAGGCGGCGCCGCCCGGCAGCGGGTCGCCGGCGGCCAGGCGGGCCACGGCGGCGATCAGCGATTCGCGGTCGATCGGCTTGGCCAGGTGGCCATCCATGCCGGCGGCGCGGCAGGCGGCGACCTGTTCCGGCAGGGCGGAGGCGGTGACGGCCAGCACCGGCACGCGGCGCCGGGCGGTATCCAGCGCCCGGATCCGGCGGGTGGCCTCCAGCCCGTCCATCACCGGCATCTGCACATCCATCAGCACCACGTCATAGGCATCGCGTTCCACCGCGGCCAGCGCCTCCGCCCCATCCGCGGCGCTGTCCACCCGGTGCCCGGCGCCCACCAGCATGGCGCGCGCCACCATGCGATTGGCCGCCACATCGTCCGCCACCAGGATCCGCAGGCTCCGGCCGGGGGCGGCCAGCGCCGCTTCGCTCGGCGCGGCGGTGGCCGCGGCGGCAATGGCGGGCAGCGGCACTTCCTTCAGCGGCAGTTCCACCCAGAAGCGGGCGCCCTGGCCTGCCTCGCTGTCGCAGCCGATGCGTCCGCCCATCGCTGCCGCCAGCCGGGCCGAGATGGCGAGGCCCAGCCCGGTGCCGGCGCCTTCCTGGCCCGCCACGGGGAAGAGCTGGGAGAAATCCTCGAACAGCAGGTGGCGCTTTTCCGGCGGCACGCCGGGGCCGGTATCCTCCACCTCGATCCGCAGGCCGGGGCGTCCTTCCGGCAGGGGCATGGCGCGCAGATGCACATGGCCGCCTGGCGGGGTGAACTTCACCGCATTGGAGAGAAGGTTCAGCAGCATCTGCCGCACCCGCGTGGCATCGGCCTCCACGGCCTCCGGCGTGCCCGGGGCGATGTCCAGCGTCAGGGTCATGCCCTTGCGGTCCACCTCCGGCGCCAGCAGCCCGGCGCAGGCCTCCAGCAGCGGGCGCACGGCGACGTCGCGCAGATGCAGGTCGAGCTTGCCGGCCTCGATCTTGGACAGGTCGAGCAGGCTGTTCACCAGTTCCAGCAGGTGGCGCCCGGCCTCGTGCAGGGTCAGCACCTGGTCGCGCTGCTCCTCGGTCAGGGCCGGGTCGCGCAGCAGCACCTGGGCGAAGCCGAGCACACCGTTGAGCGGCGTGCGCAGCTCGTGCGACATGCGGGCCAGGAACTGGCTCTTCGCCTCGCCGGCGGCGCGGGCATTGTCGCGCGCCTGGGCCAGGTCCTCCATGGCGCGCTTCAGCGGCGTGATGTCCGTGCGGATGCCCACCGTGCCGCCATCCGGCGTGCTGCGTTCCGTGATCAGCACCCAGCGACCATCCGGCAGCAGCCGCTCGATCGGCGGGTTGTTGGCATGTCGCCACTGGTCCATCTCGTCCACGAAGGCCTCGATATCCCCCACCGCCTGGGGATACTGCCCGCGCTTGGCACCTTCGCGCATGATGTCCCGGAAGGCCGCGCCGGCTTTGATGAAGGGCGCGGAGATGGCGTAGAATTCCTTGTAGCGCTGGTTGCAGGCAATCAGCCGGTCGTCCGGGCCGAACATGACGAAGCCGTCCGACATGCTCTCCAGCGCATTCTCCAGCGTGGAGCGCCAGCGGGCGCGTTCCGCCTCCACCTTCTCCCGCTGCCGGAGGCCGAGCAGCAGGGCTGCGGCCAGCGCCAGCACCAGGGCGGCGAAGGCGGCGGAGACCACCAGCCCGCGCTCCCGGTCCGTGCTCCAGCCCCTGAGCGCCGCCTGCAGCTCCACCGTCGTGACGATGGACAGCGAGGGGTAGAGGCTGGGCCGCACCGAGACCAGCACCGCCTCGTCATTGAAGCGGCTGCGGGACAGGGTGGCATTGCCGAGCGCCGAGGAAGGCACCGCCAGCCGTCGGCCGATCCGCGTCTCGTCATGCGGCAGGGAGGCGAGCAGCGTGCCGTCGTCCCGCTCCAGCGTGATGCGCAGCTCCGGCGCGCTGCCGCCGACGCCGAGCAGGCTGCCCACCACCGGCACCGGCACCTCCGCCACCGCCGTCACCAGCCCCAGCACGGGCATGACCACGGGGCGGGCGAAGAACAGGGCCCATTCGCCGGTGGCCGGATTCTGCACCGGCCCGCCGATCATCAGGCTGCCGGTATTCGGCGTGGCATCGGTGAAGGCGGCGCCCAGCGGCAGCGGCAGCGGGCGGCGGCGGGAGACGGCGAGCGAGGTGGTGATGGGCATGCCATCCTCGCGCACCAGCAGGATGTCCCGGAAGGTGAAGTTCTGGTTGTTCAGCTCCCGCATCACCCGGCCGGCGGCATTGGCATCGAAGCGGCCGTCGCGGGCATAGGGGCTGAGGATGGCGGGCAGGCCCGCGAGCATCGCATCCACCTGCACGAAGCTGCGGTTGATGGAGCTTTCCACTGCCCGGCTGACCCGGTCCGCGGTATCCGCCGCGGCCTTCAGCGCCGCCTCGCGCGACCGCTCGAGCAGCATGGCCGTCGCCACCGCCTGCGCCAGCAGCAGCAGGACGACGGCCGCAAGGACGGCGAGCCGGAGGCGGCGGGCGGTCTGCATCTATTCAGGCCGGGCCCTGATGCCCAGGGTCGGGGCGAGGTAGTCGTTCCAGGCATCCACGCAATCGGGCCCGCAGCGGTTGACCCAGCGCGGCAGCACCACCTCCGTCAGCAGGCGGCGGCGGCGCTCATTGTCGCCCTCGCTCACCGGCACCACCGTCATGCTGCCGCGGCGCCCGGCGGTGCAGGTCGGCAGGCCGGCATTGCAGGCCAGGCCCTCGCCGGTCTCGCGGTCCGCCGCGGCCCAGATCTGCTGCTCCAGGTCCGTGATCCCGTTGCGGATCACCTCCTGCAGCTCGGTCGGCACGCCCGCCCAGGCTGTCGCATTGGCGCCGAAGATGGAAATGCCCCAGGCCAGCGCCATGGCATGCACATGGGTGGTGATCTCGTGCAGCCCGATGGCATTGCCGGAGAGCGTGCCGGTGATGGCGCATTCCACCACGCCGCCGCGGATGGCCTGCACCACCTCCGCGAAGGGAATCACCACGGGCGTGGCGCCCAGCGCCTGCAGCATCTCGGACTGCCCGACGGAGGAGGAGCGGATGCGCCGCCCGGCGAGATCCGCGAGCCCGGCGAAGGGCCGGGTGCAGAAGACCACCTGCGCGGGGTAGGTGTAGATGCCCAGCAGCTCGATCTGGTAGCGCTCCCGCAGCACCTGCTCGATATGCGGGCGGAAGGCGGTCACGGTCTGGCGCAGGCTGGCCATGTCCGGCGCCAGGGCCGGCAGGTCCACCGCGTTGAATTCCGGCTCCTCGGTGGCGACGATGGCGAGCAGCGCCGTGCCGAAGGGCACCACGCCCAGGCGCATCAGCTGCAGCATCTCCTGCCCGCGGATTCCGCTGCGGTCGAAGGGCGCGATCTCCGCCTGCACCCGGCCGCCGGTCAGCTCCGCGATCCGGCTGCGCCAGAAGGGCTCCTCATACCGCACATACTGGCTGACATCGGCCAGGCCCCCCACGATCTTCAGGCGAATCGGCGAGGATTCGGCACGGACCGCGGAGACCTGGGCGAAACAGGCGAGCAGGAAGGCGAGAAGGAGGGAAATGCGGCGACGTGCCGGCAGCATGCGTGGCTCCCTGTTGCGAGGGGCCCGAGGATAGGAAAACGGGCCGCGGCGGTGCGAAGGCCCCGCGCGCATGGACTTATAGCAAGGTCATTAACAGTTGCGGCAACCCTAACGCGAGTGCGGCCTAAGGCAATCGCGTAATTTCATCCCGTGCGCCGGTTTTTGAGGCTGCTGGACGCTCGTTTCATCCCTCAGGCCAGCACATCCCGCAACCAGCCCTCGGCCTCCATCGGCAGGTCGGACCAGGCGGCCCGCGGCCCCACGCTGGTGACCAGGAGAAGCCCTGTCTGATCGAAGCCGCGCCGGGCCAGGGCGCGGCGGAAGTGACTCAGCATATAATCCGGCGAGAGGTCGGTGGAGACCAGCATGGCATCGCTGCCCATGGTCCAGTGCGCATCCGCAATCTCCCAGACCGCATCCCGCACCGCCAGGCGCATCGCCTCGGCCTCCGTCGGGGCAGGGTCGCCGGCGGAGCTGTTTTCCGGCCGGTGGATGACGATGGACAGGGTCATGAAGCCCTCCGCACGGCAGCTGCTGACCACGAGACCGGCCGTGCCCCTTATGCGCCAAAGGCAACCTTCCATGCAATCTGGCGCAGCGGGCCCGGCCGGGCGCACGGGGGCTGGATTTGCCGGGCGGGGCCAGCGAGACTGCCCGCCGATGCAGCCGAAAACCCTGATCGCCAGTCACCGCGGTGGCCTGTTCCTCTGGCCCGAGAACAGCGCCACCGCCTTCCGCAACACCGCCCGCCTGGCGCTGGAGCAGGCGGAATGCGACGTGCACCTGACCGCGGATGGGGAGGTGGTGGTGATGCACGACGCCCTGCTGGACCGCACCACGGATGCGCGCGGCCCCGTGGCGGCGCGCACGGCTGCGGAATTCGCCGCGATCCGCGTGCGCGGCACGGCGGGGGAGGCGCCGCCGACGCTGGCCGAATATCTCGGCATCCTGGCCGGCACGCCGGTCGCGCCGCGCGTCGAGATCAAATCCGATGCCAGCGGCCGCCCCTATCCCGGCATCGTCCCCGCCACCCTGGCAGGGCTGGATGCCGCCGGCGAACGGGGCCGCAGCTGGATCATCGGCTTCCATGCCGGCACCATGGCGGAGGCGCAGCAGGCCGGCGGCCTGGCGGGCGTCGCCTGGCTGCTGGAACTGGCGACGCTGCGCGATATCGGCCTGACCGGGCTGGTGGCGACCGCCAAGGCCTATGGCTTTCCGGAAGTGGGCATGGCCGAGAGCGCCATTGATGCGGAGCTGGTATCCCGGCTGCGTGCGGAAGGCATCGGCATCGGCACCTGGGGCGCCAACCATGCGCCCAGCATCCGGCGCATGCTGGGCCTCGGCGTCGATATCTTCGCCACCGACGACCCACCCCTGGCGATCGCGCTGCGCGAAGGCTGAGGCTTCCCAAAACACGGCGTTGCGGCGGGCTGCAAAGCCGTCCTAGGCTCCCCTCAACAAGATAGGCGTTCAGGGGAGCGCGTCCATTTGAGTGAAGACACGCCGATTCCGGCGCCGATCCTGGCTGCCGATCGTGTCAGCCTGCGCTTCGGCGGGGTCAGGGCATTGACCGACGTGTCCTTCGCCGTGCGGGCCGGTGAGATCTTCTCGATCATCGGCCCGAACGGGGCCGGCAAGACCTCCATGGTCAATTGCATCTCCGGCCGCTACCGGCCGACCGAGGGGCGGATCACCTTCGACGGGGCCGATATCACCCGTCTCGGCCCCAATCGCCGCGCCGCGCTCGGCATCGGTCGCACCTTCCAGAACTTGGCGCTGTTCGGGCATATGTCCGTGCTCGACAATATCATGGTCGGCCGCCACCACCTGCTGAAGGCGGGCTTTTTGCGCGGCATGCTCTACTGGATCGGTGGTGCCCAGACCGAAGAACTGGCGCATCGGCGCGAGGTCGAGGAGATCATCGATTTTCTCGAGATCCAGCCGGTGCGCAAGGCGATGGCGGGCACGCTGCCCTATGGGCTGCGCAAGCGCGTCGAGTTGGCGCGCGCGGTGGCGCTGAAGCCGAAGCTCATTCTTCTCGACGAACCCATGGCGGGCATGAACCTCGAGGAGAAGGAGGACATGGCCCGCTTCATCACCGACCTGAACGCCGAATGGGGCATGACCGTGCTGATGATCGAGCACGACATGGGCGTGGTGATGGATATCTCCCACCGCGTCATGGTGCTGGATTTCGGCCGCAAGATCGCGGAGGGCGAGCCCGATGCGGTGCTGGCGCATCCCGAGGTGCGCCGCGCCTATCTCGGCGAGGATGTCGCGGAGCCGGTGGAGGCATGAGGGCGCCGACGCTGGATACCCTGCCAAAGCTGCTGGCGCAGAATGCGCGGGACCATGGCGCGGAGGTGGCGCTGCGGGAGAAGCAGTTCGGCATCTGGCGGTCCATCACCTGGGCCGAATACCACGACCGCACCGGCGCCATGGCGCTCGGCCTGCGCGGCCTCGGCCTCGGCGCCGGCGACGTGGTGGGGCTGATCGGGGACAACCGGCCCGACTGGGTGATGGGCGAGATCGCCGCCCATGCGGTGGGCGCGCGCAGCCTGGGTCTCTATCGCGACGCGCTGGATGACGAGGTGGCCTATCTGCTGGCGCATGCCGGCGCGAAGCTGGTCTTCGCGGAGGATGAGGAGCAGGTCGACAAGCTGCTCAACATCTTTGACAGCGTTCCCACCCTGCGACATGTGATCTATGCGGATCCGCGCGGCATGCGGAAGCATGAGGATCCGCGGCTGATGTCGCTGGAGGCGCTGATGGCCGCGGGCCGTGCGCTGGAGGCGGAGCAGTCCGGGCTTTACGAGGCTCTGGTCGCGGCGACGGATGGCGAGAACATCGCCGTGCTCTGCACCACCTCCGGCACCACGGCACGGCCGAAGCTGGCGATGCTGACGGCCGGCGCGCTGATCCGCCATTGCCGCGCCTATCTCAAGGCGGATCCGAAGGGACCGCAGGACGAATATGTCTCCGTCCTGCCGCTGCCCTGGATCATGGAGCAGATCTACGTCCTCGGCTGGGGCCTCATCGCCCGGATGAAGGTGAACTTCGTCGAGGAGCCGGAGACGATGATGGCCGATTTCCGCGAGATCGGCCCGACCTTCGTGCTGTTCGCGCCACGCGTCTGGGAACAGCTGGCGGCGGAGGTGCGGGCGCGGGTGATGGATGCCTCGGCCCTGAAGCGGCGCATGTTCGACCTCGGCGTGCAGATCGCCGATGGCAAGCGATCACCGATGGCGGACCTGCTGCTGTTCCGCGCGCTGCGCGACCGGCTGGGCTTTTCCAACCTGCGCTCCGCCGCCACGGGTGGTGCCGCGCTCGGGCCCGAGACCTTTCGGTTCTTCCAGGCCATGGGCGTGCCGATGCGGCAGCTCTACGGCCAGACCGAACTGCTCGGCGCCTATACGCTGCACCGGACGGGGGAGGTGGATTTCGAGACGGTCGGCGTCGGCTTCGATGAGAGCATCGAGATCCGCATCGACGCACCCGATTCGAATGGCGTCGGTGAGATCGTCACGCGGCATCCCAACATGTTCTCCGGCTACCTGGGCACGGAAGCGCCGGCCGATATGCGGGACGGCTGGCTGCATACCGGCGACGCGGGATTTTTCGACAAGGCCGGCCAGCTCGTCGTCATCGACCGCATCAAGGACATCGCGGAGACGCAAGGCGGCGATCGCTTCAGCCCGCAATATATCGAGAACAAGCTGAAATTCTCGCCCTTCGTGGCCGAGGCGGTGGTGCTGGGGGCAGGGCGGTCGCACCTGGCGGCGATGATCTGCATCCGCTTCCCCATCGTCAGCAAATGGGCCGAGCGCAACCGCATCGCCTTCACCACCTATTCCGACCTGGCGGCGCGGCCGCAGGTGCTGGACCTGTTGCGGGCGGAGGTGGCGAAGGTGAATGCGAAACTGCCGCCGGCGCAGCGGCTGCGCGAATTCGTGCTGCTCTACAAGGAACTGGATGCGGATGACGGGGAGCTGACGCGCACGCGGAAGGTCCGACGCGGCGTGATCGCGCAGAAATACGGCGAGATCATCGATGCGATCTATGGCGGGGCGGAGAGCATTCCCGTGGACACCACCATCGCCTTCCAGGACGGCACGACGCAGCGCATCCGCACCACGCTCGCCGTGATCCGCACCAGTCCCAGCCTGGCCGCGGCCTAGGAGAACCCGGATGGACATGGCCCTGCTGTTGCAACTGACGCTGAACGGGCTGATCGTCGGCGCGCTTTATGGCGTGGTCGCGATGAGCTTCGTGCTGATCTACAAGGCGTCCCAGGTGGTGAATTTCGCGCAGGGCGAATTTCTGCTCGTCGGCGCCTGGGTGTGCTGGTGGTTCCTGACGGAGTGGCAGCTGCCCTTCTATGCCGGATTTCTTTTCACCCTGGTCTTCATGATGCTGTTTGGCCTGGTGCTGCAGGTTGTCGTACTGCGGCCGCTGATCGGGGAGCCGGTGATCAGCGTGATCATGGCGACCATCGGCCTCGGCATCTTCTTCCAGGCGCTGATGAAGTGGATCTTTGGCGTGTTTGCCAAACCCTTCCCGCCGATCTTCGCGATGGAGCAGGTGCGGGTGCTGGGGCTGGAGGTGCAGACGGTGTATCTCGCCAGCCTCGGCGTCTCGCTGCTGATTATGGCGGGCTTCGGCTGGTTCTTCAAAGCCTCGAAGCACGGGCTGGCGATGCGGGCGACGGCCTTCGACCAGCAGGTGGCGCAATCGCTCGGCGTTTCCGTGCCGAAGGTCTTTGCGATGTCCTGGGCGATCTCGGCGGTTGTCTCGGCCGTCGCGGGCGTCGTGGTGGGCGTGGTGAACGGCGTGTCCAGCGCATTGTCCTTCTACGGGATAAAAGTTTTCCCGGCGGTGATCCTGGGCGGGCTGGATTCCATCCTCGGCGCGGTGCTGGGCGGAGTCATCGTGGGCCTGCTGGAGAACTGGGCGCATTACATCGACAGCCAGTGGCTGAACTGGGGCAATATGTTCCAGATCGCGCCCTTCTACGGGCTGGTGCTGATCCTGCTGATCAAGCCCTACGGCCTGTTCGGCACCCGCAATATCGAGCGCGTCTGAGATGACCGCTCTCACCCCCTGCGGCGACTGGCGCGCCAGCTACCGCGCAGACACCACCATCTTCCCCACCCGCAACAGCCGCATCGCGCTGCTGCTGGGAATTGCCATCCTGTGCTGCGCGCCCCTGGTCTTCGGCCGCTACGAGCTTTCGCTGCTGATCAATATCGGCTTCCTCGGCATCGCCGCCCTGGGCCTGAACATCCTCGTCGGCTTCACCGGGCAGATCAGCATCGGCCACGCGGCCTTCTTCGGCCTCGGCGCCTTCGTCTCGGCCTGGCTGCATGAGCGCTACCATGTGCCGGTGCTGCTCTGCATCCCGCTGGCGGGCCTCATCACGGCTTTCATCGGCCTCATCTTCGGCGCGCCGGCGGCGCGGCTGAAGGGGCTCTATCTCGCGATCGCGACGCTGGCGGCGCAATTCATCCTGGAGGATTTTTTCGCCCGCGCGCAGTGGTTCACCGGGGGCGTGGCGGGACGGATGACGGAGAGCCCCGTGCTCTTCGGCTTCGCCTTCGACCGGGACGAGAGCTATTTCTACCTGACCCTGGTGTGGGTCATCATCATGTTCCTGGGCGCCGCGAACCTCATGCGGTCCCGCGACGGCCGCGCGCTGGTGGCGGTGCGGGACCATTATTTGTCCGCGGAGATGATGGGCATCAACCTGGCCTATTACCGCACGCTCAGCTTCGGCATCGCCTCGCTCTATGCCGGCATCGGCGGTGCGCTCTATGCGCACTATCTGCTCTTCGTCTCGGTCGAGGCCTTCAACATCCTCTTCTCCATCCAGTTCCTCGGCATGGTCATCATCGGTGGCTTGGGCAGCGTGATGGGCAGCCTGATGGGCGCGGCCTTCATGGTGATGCTGCCGGAGGTGACGCAGTGGGGCGCGGATCTGCTCGCCGGCAGCAGCATCGATCGCGCGCTCAAACTCGGCGCCAGCATCTCCTTCCTGCGGGAGATGGTGGTGGGGGCCGCGATCATCCTGTTCCTGATCTTCGAGCCCGACGGGCTCGCAAGGCGTTGGCGCCTGATCAAGGCGTACTGGAAACTCTACCCGTATTCGCACTGAACCAAGGGGAGGAACGAAGACATGAAAATGCAGATCCTGGCCGGCGCCGCGACACTCGCCTTCGCGCTGCCGCTGGCCGCACAGCCGATTCCGGTCGGCCATCTGATGGACAATTCGGGTGCGACCAGCGATGTCGGCCAACCCTATGGCCAGGGCGTTGCCGATGCGCTGGCCTGGGTGAATGCGCGCCGCAATGGCGTGGCAGGCCGCCAGCTCAATGTCTCCGGCTTCGACTATGGCTATGCCGCGCCGCGCGCCGTCAGCCAGTACCAGTCCTGGACCGGGCGCACGCGCGTCGTCGCCATCCAGGGCTGGGGCACGGCGGATACCGAGGCGCTGGTGCGCTTCGTCACCCGTGACCGCATTCCCTATATCAGCGCCTCCTATTCCGCCGCGCTGACCGATCCCTCCGGCCAGTCCGGTCGGCAGGGCGTGGAGGCCGCGCCCTTCAACTTCTTCTATGGCCCGTCCTACTCGGATGGGCTGCGCGCCATGCTGCAATGGGCGGCGCAGGATTGGCGCGCGCGCGGCCAGCAGGGGCGGCCGAAATACGTGCATATGGGCGCCAACCACCCCTATCCGAATTCGCCCAAGGCGGCGGGCGAGGCGCTGGCCGCGGAGCTCGGCTTCGACGTGCTGCCCGCCATCCAGTTCGCGCTGACGCCCGGCGACTATACCGCGCAATGCCTGACGCTGCGCAATGCCGGTGCCAACTACGCCTATCTCGGCAATACCGCGGGCTCCAATATCTCCGTGCTGCGCGCCTGCCAGACCGCCGGCGTGCAGGTGCAGTTCCTGGGCAATGTCTGGGGCATGGATGAGAATGCGATGAAGGCCGCCGGCACCGCGGCGAATGGCGTGGTCTTCCCGGTCCGCACCGGCGCCGTCTGGGGCGGGGATGCGCCGGGCATGGCGCAGGTGCGGGAGATCAGCCGGGTGTCTGACAGCGCCGGCACTGCCTATCGCCCCGTGCACTATATCTCCGGCATCTGCTCCGCCATGCTGATGGTCGAGGCCATGGAGACGGCGGCGGAAGGCGGCGGCCAGGTGACCGGGGAACGCATCCGGGATGGCTTCTATGCGCGCCAGAACTGGGTGCCGCGTGGCTTCGAGGGTGTCTGCAACCCCTCCACCTTCACCGCCCAGGATCATCGCGGCACGCTGCGCGTGGCGCTCTATCGCGCCAGTGTCAGCGGCGACACCACCCAGGGCAGTGTCACCGACTTGATGCAGGCGGGCACGATGAAGATCGAGAATATCGCGACGATCGACCTCGAGCGTCGCCGCGACTGGCTCGGCTGGTGAGCCAGGTTCTTGCAGATCCTCCGCCGGCAATCGCACCGGCGGGGGACCTGTTGCTCGAAGTGAACAATATCGAGGTCGTCTACAGCGACGTCATCCTGGTGCTGCGCGGCCTGTCGCTGGCCGTGCCGCGCGGGAAGATCGTGGCGCTGCTGGGGGCGAATGGTGCCGGCAAGTCCACGACCCTGAAAGCCATCTCCGGCCTACTGAAGTCGGAGGATGGCGAGATCACGCGCGGCGATATCCGCTTCGCCGGCGAACGCCTGAACGGCGTGGAGGCGCATCAGATCGTCCGGCGTGGCATCTTCCAGGTGATGGAGGGGCGACGGATCATCAGCGACATGACCTGCCTGGAGAATCTGCGCCTCGGCGCCTTCACGCGCAGCGACACGGCGGAGATCCGCCGCGATATCGAGATGGTCTATGCCTACTTCCCGAGGTTGAAGGAACGCACGGGGCTCGCCGGCTATCTCTCGGGCGGCGAACAGCAGATGCTGGCGATCGGGCGCGCGCTGATGGCGCGGCCGAAGCTGATCCTGATGGACGAACCCTCCATGGGCCTTTCGCCGCTGCTGGTGAAGGAGGTCTTCGGCATCATCCGCCAGCTCAACGCCGATCTCGGCATCACCATCCTGCTGGTGGAGCAGAATGCGCGCATGGCGCTCTCCGTCGCCAGCCATGGCTATGTGATGGAGCAGGGCAAGGTGGTGCTGGATGGCAGCGCGGAGGATCTGGCGAACAACGAGGACGTGAAGGAATTCTACCTCGGCGGCCACGGGGCGGACCGCAAGTCCTTCCGCAACCTGAAATCCTACAAGCGACGGAAGCGCTGGCTGTGACGGATTTTTACGACGACCGCGAGACCCGAAGTGCCGATCAGCGCACGGCGGAGACTGCGCGGCGGCTGCCCGCGCAGGTGGCGCATGCGAAGCGCGCGGCGCCGGCCTATGCGGCGCTGTTGGCGGATCTTGATCCGCACGAGGCGAGCCTGGCGGCGCTGCCCGTGACACGCAAATCGGACCTGATCGCGGCGCAGGCGGAGGCACCGCCCTTCGGCGGCTTTACCGCGCTGGGGCTTGCCGATGTGCCGCGCGTCTTCGCCTCGCCGGGCCCGATCCACGAACCACAGGGTGCGGGTCCGGACCCCTGGCGCTATGCGCGCGCATTGCACGCCACCGGCCTGCGTCGCGGCATGCTGCTGCACAACTGCTTCGCCTATCACTTCACGCCCGCCGGCATGATGCTGGAGGAAGGCGCGCGGGCGCTGGGCTGCCCGGTCTTTCCCGCAGGTCCCGGCAGTACCGAAAGCCAGGCCCGCGCCGCCGCGCATCTGCGGCCTTCCTGCTACAGCGGCACGCCCGATTTTCTCAAGACCATCCTGGAGGCTGGCGATGCGCTGGGCCTCGACCTGTCCTGCCTGAAGCTCGGCCATGTCACCGGCGGCGCCTATCTGCCGGCGCTGCGCAGCTTCTATGCCGCGCGTGGCCTGACCGTGCGGCAGAGCTACGGCACCGCCGATCTCGGCCTCATCGCCTATGAATCCGAAGCCGGCGAGGGGCTGATCTGCGACGAGGATGTGCTGGTCGAGATCGTCCGCCCCGGCACGGGCGAGGCGCTGCCGGAAGGCGAGGTGGGGGAGGTGCTGGTCACCACCTTCTCCACCACCTACCCGCTGCTGCGTTTCGCCACGGGCGATCTCTCCGCCGTGCTGCCCGGCGCCTCCCCCTGCGGCCGCACCAATACCCGCATCAGGGGCTGGATGGGGCGTGCGGACCAGGCGGCGAAGGTGCGCGGCCTATTCGTGCGGCCCGAACAGGTGGCGGAGGTGATGCGCGCGCATCCCGGCCTCGGCCGCGCCCGCCTCGTCATCGGCCTGGACGAGACGCGCGACACCATGCTGCTGCGCGTCGAGACGTCGGTGCGCGATGCCGCGCTGGTCCAAAGCCTCGCCGCCACGCTGCAATCCGTCATGCGCCTGCGCGGCACGGTCGAGCTGCTGGAACCCGGCGCCCTGCCGAACGACGGCAAGGTGATCGACGACACGCGCCCGGCATGAGCTTCGCCTGGAACATCCCCGCCCGCTGCAACATCGCGCAGGAAGCCTGCGACCGTTGGGCCGATGGCAGCGGCCGCCTGGCGCTGCTGCACCTGGATGGCGACACGGTCGAGCGCATCAGCTTCGACGAACTGCACCGCCGCTGCTGCCGTCTGGCCAATGCCTTCCTTGCCCATGGCATCCGCCGCGGCGACCGCATCGGCGTGCTGCTGCCGCAGGGGCCGGAGGCAGCGGTGGCGCATCTCGCCGCCTATCGCATCGGCGCCATCGCCGTGCCGCTGTTTCTGCTGTTCGGCGAGGAAGCCCTGCGCTTTCGGCTGGCCGATTGCGGCGCCGCGGCGCTGGTCACCGACCAGGATGGATTGGCGAAGCTCGACAGCATCCACGCCACGCTGCCGGAATTGACGAAAGTCTTTGCCATCGGCGGTGGCCCGGGCGCGCTGGATCTCGCCGTGGAGATGGCGCGCGCGCGGGATCATCACGAATGCCTCGCCACCGGCCCGGATGATCCCGCCCTCATCATCTATACCAGCGGCACCACTGGCAGTCCGAAGGGCGCGCTGCATGCGCATCGCGTGCTGCGCGGCCATCTGCCCGGCGTGGAATGGCCGCATGACGGTTTTCCTCAATCGGGCGACCTGTTCTGGACGCTGGCCGACTGGGCCTGGATCGGCGGGCTGCTGGATGTGCTGCTGCCGAGCCTGTTCCATGGCGTGCCGGTGCTCGCGCATCGCATGCCGAAATTCGATCCGGAGTTCTGCTTCCAGCTGATGGCGCGGCATGGCGTGCGCAACGCCTTCCTGCCGCCCACCGCGCTGCGCATGCTGCGCGGTGTCCCAAGCCCCGCGCGCTTCGGACATGCACTGCGCAGCCTCGGCTCGGGTGGCGAGACGCTGGGCGCCGAGATGCTGGAATGGGGCCGCGGCGCCTTTGGCCTGACGATCAACGAATTCTACGGCCAGACCGAATGCAACCTGATCGTCGCGAATTCGGCAAAACTGTTCCCGGTGCGCCCGGGCAGCATGGGCCGCGCCGTGCCGGGGCATGACCTCGCCATTCTCGATGCCGAGGGCCGGCCCGTGCCGGATGGCGTGCAGGGCGTGCTCGCCGTGCGCAGGCCAGACCCTGTCATGTTCCTGCGCTACTGGAACAATCCCGCGGCCACGGCCGAAAAATTCCACGGCGACTGGCTGCTGACCGGAGACCAGGCGGTGCGGGATGGCGAGGGCCTCTTCACCTTCATCGGGCGCGACGATGATGTCATCACCTCCGCCGGCTATCGCATCGGCCCCGGGGAGGTGGAGGATTTCCTCCTCACCCTGCCCGCCATCGCCCAGGCCGCCGTCATCGGCCTGCCGGATGCGCTGCGTACGGAACGTGTCACCGCCGTCATCGTCCTGAAGCCGGGCGTGCAGCCAAGTGCCGCGCTGGCGGCGGAAATCCAGGCGCAGGTGCGCCAGCGCCTGGCCGCGCATCTCTATCCGCGGCAGGTGGAATTCGTGGAGGCACTTCCGCAGACGGCAACCGGCAAGATCATGCGCGGCGCGCTGCGCGCGCGCTTCGCGCTGGCGGCGGCATCGTGAGCAGGCGGGGCGCGCGGGCCATGCCAGGATCGGGGCTCACCGATCCGGAGCCGCTTCATGCGTCGTCTGCTGCTCGTCTTCCTGCTGGCCTCGCCCGCCGCCCTCGCGGAGTCCTTCGGCGGCCTGGACATCGCATTGCCCGCAGGCTGGCAGAGGCAGGAACAGGCGGCGGGGCTGCTCTTCACGCGCGACTTGCCCGCCGAGTCCGGACGGCGGAATGCGCGCCCTGGCCGCGCGATGATCGCCATCGCCCGCAGCGATGTGGCGCGCGGGGACTTCGACACGGCCTTCACCGCCTGGTTGCGCACGCCGGAACAACTCGCCGAGGACCGCCGGCCCCGGCGGCGGGAGGGCGAGACGGCGCAGGGCGGCCGCTTCCGCATCGAGGAGCGAAGCGGCGGCAACCCCACGATGCGGGCCGTGCATATCGGGCTGGAGCGCGAGGGCCGGCCGGTGCTGCTGCTCCTCCTCCTGGTCAATCCACCGCGGGAGGCGGGGCGCGCGGCGCGGGCGGATTTCGCGGCCCTGGTCCGCTCGCTTCACCTGGGCCCGGATGGCACCGGCCTGGTGCCCCAGCCACCGGCCGAGCCGCTGGAGGGGCACTTCACCCGGATGGCGACCAGCCTGGTGCCGAATGCCTTCGGCGGCACGGACTACCGCGCCGATATGCGCAGCCTCACCTTCGCGCCCGATGGCCGCTTCGCCAGCGAGCCACCGCCGCCGGAGGGCCTCGCCGCGCATTGCGCGACCGTGCCCCGGGATTGCGGCAGCTACGCGCTGGCCGGCGGCACGATCACGCTGCGGGAGGTGGAGGACGAATTCGGCCGCTTCTCCCGCCGCACCCTGCCGCTGCGGCGGGAGGCTGCGGGCCTTTCGCTGGATGGCGAATCCTGGCGCCGCGTCGAGCCCTTCGCCGCCGGCACACGCCTGGAAGGGGTCTGGCGCTACAGCTTCGCCAGCAGCGGCAGCACGGCCTTCTCCAGCGGTTCCGTCGCCGTGGAGCGCAGCCTGGCGCTGTCACGCGACGGCAGCTGGCGCCGCACCGGCTGGGCGGGGGCCAGCAGCACCTCGGAGGTCGGCGGCCGCCGCAGCGGTGTCACCACCAGCGCCCCGCGACCGGACAGCAGCGGTCGCTATGAGTTGGCCGGCCATGTGCTGCTGCTGCGCGACAGCGAGGGCCGGGAGGAGCGGCTTTCGATCTTCCGCGGCGATCCCGATTCGGAGAACCTGCTGGTGATCAACGGCCAGAACTACCTGCGACGCGAAGGGGGCAAGGCGCCATGATCTCCAACCGGATGCCGATGCTGGATTTCGACCTGGGCGAGGAGATCGACGCGCTGCGCCACAGCGTGCGCGGCTTCGCCGAGGACCGCGTGGCGCCGATCGCCGCCGAGATCGACCGCACCGATGAATTCCCGCGCTATCTCTGGCCGGAAATGGGCGCCCTCGGCCTGCATGGTATCACGGTGGAGGAGGAGCATGGCGGCGCCGGCATGGGCTATCTGGCGCATTGCGTGGCGATGGAGGAGATCTCGCGCGCCAGCGCCAGCGTCGGGCTGAGCTACGGCGCGCATTCCAACCTCTGCGTCAACCAGATCCGCCGCAATGGCACGGAGGAGCAGAAGCGCCGCTACCTGCCCAAGCTGATCTCGGGCGAGCATCTCGGCGCGCTGGCGATGAGCGAGCCCTCGGCGGGCTCCGACGTGGTCTCGATGAAGCTGCGCGCCGAAAAGCGCGGTGACCGCTGGGTGCTGAACGGCACCAAGCTGTGGATCACCAATGCGCATTACGCCGAGACGCTGGTGGTCTATGCCAAGACCGACCCTGCCGCCGGGCCGAAGGGCATCACCGCCTTCCTGATCGAGCGCGATTTCAAGGGATTCCGGCCCGCCCAGAAGCTGGACAAGCTGGGCATGCGCGGCAGCCCGACCAGCGAACTGGTCTTCGAGGATTGCGAGGTGCCGGAGGAGAATGTGCTGGGCGCCGTCGGCGGTGGCGTGCGCGTGCTGATGTCCGGCCTGGATTATGAACGCGCGGTGCTGGCCGCTGGCCCCATCGGCATCCTGCAGGCCTGCCTGGACCTGGTGCTGCCCTATATCCACGAGCGCCGGCAGTTCGGGCAGCCGATCGGGGAATTCCAGTTCATCCAGGGCAAGGTGGCGGATATGTACACGGCGCTGAACGCCACCCGCGCCTATACCTATGCCGTGGCCCGGGCCTGCGACCGCGGCCATGCCAGCCGCAAGGATGCCGCCGGCGCGATCCTTTTCGCCGCGGAGGCCGCCACCAAGGCGGCGCTGGATGCCATCCAGATCCTCGGCGGCAATGGCTATATCAACGACTACCCGGCCGGGCGGCTGCTGCGCGACGCCAAGCTCTACGAGATCGGCGCCGGCACCAGCGAGATCCGCCGCCTGCTGATCGGGCGGGAGATCTTCCGCGAAACGGCCTGAGAAAGGTTAAAGGCGGAAGTAGCCGGCCAGCGCCATCAGGGTGAAGACGGTGAGCGCGGCCGTCGCGATGATCCAGGGCAGGTCCTGCTTGAAGGCCTCGCCCTTGGAGTCGACGATCTTCCGACCCATGTGGTCGTGCGTGTCTTGCGTCTCGGACATGATTCGATCTTCCCCTCATCAGGCCGCGCATGGCAGGGCACGGCGCCCCATGGTTGTCCCGCAGCCGGCCAGACCCCATCCTCCCAGCTAGCAAACTGACGGAGAGGAAGCCATGCCCGGTGTTCCCGATGTAACCCCCCGCGCTGCCTACCAGGCCCTGGCCGAGGATCCCGACGCCATGCTGGTGGATGTGCGCACCGACGCCGAATGGAACTTCGTCGGACTACCGGACCTGAACGAGGTCGGCAAGCAGGTCACGCTGATCCCCTGGCAGGTCTATCCCAGCATGCAGGTGAACGGGGCCTTCGTGGAACAGCTGCACCGCGCCGGCGCCACGCCGCTGTCCAAACTCTATTTCATCTGCCGTTCAGGCGCCCGCAGCCTGGCGGCCGGCCAGGCCGCGCAGCAGCACGGCTTCCCGCATGCCTTCAACGTGGCCGATGGCTTCGAGGGCCCGGTGGATGCCGAAGGGCATCGCGGCGGCATGGCCGGCTGGAAAGCCGATGGCCTGCCCTGGCGGCAGCGCTGAGCCATGGCCATCGAACGGATGCCGTTGAATACGGATTTCCTCTTCCGCATGGAACTGACGGTGGAGGCGCCGCAGGTGATCGGTGCCGGCCCGATCGGTGAGCGGCGGGTGGCGCAGATCACCGGCGGGCGGTTCTTCGGACCGGGCCTCGCGGGCAAGGTGCTGCCAGGGGGGCAGGACTGGCTGGTGACGCAATCGGATGGCGGCACGCGACTCGATGTGCGCGTGGTGCTCGCCGCGGATGACGGGCAGATCATCGGCGCCACCTACCAGGGCATCCGCCACGCCCCGCCGGAGATCGCCGCCCGCCTCGCCGCCGGGGAGGATCTGCCACCCGGCAGCTACTATATGCGCGTCGCCATGCGCTTCGAGACTGGGCCGGGGCCGCATGAATGGCTGAACCGGGTGCTGGCGGTGGGCGTCGGCCACCGACCCGCCAGCGGGCCGGTCTACGACGTCTACGCGGTGCTCTGAGCCCCAAGGGGCTCAGCCCTCGAAGAAGAGCGTCTCCGTCGCCGCATCGAAGCGCAGCAGCAGCGGGCGCGATCCCGGCATGGGTGACGGGGGTGCGGGTTGTTGCCAGGGGGCTTTGCCCCCCGGCGCCCCCCCACCAAAGGGACAGTGGTCCCTTTGGAATCCCATCAAGGGGTGGGAGAGAGGAGGGGCGTGGCGGGAGCGCGAGGGGGGCAAAGCCCCTCTCGCATCACCCGCGCCGCCCATCATTCCGTCCGGATCCCCGCCTTCTGCACCACCTCGCGCCACTGCGGCACTTCGGCCTGGAGGCGGGTGGCGAGGCGGGTGGGGCCATCGAGGAGCAGGGTGGTGCCGCTTTCGGCCATGCGGGTGGCGAGGGTGGTGCCGCTGGCGAGGGGAGCGATCTCCTGGGCCAGGCGGGTGACGATGTCGGGCGGTGTGTTGCGCGGGCCGAACAGGGCGTACCAGATGGTCATGTCGTAGTTCGGCACGGCTTCGGCGATGGCGGGGGTTTCGGGCAGGACCGGGCTGCGGGTGGCGCTGGTGACGGCGATGGCTTTCAGGCGGCCGTCCCGGATATGCGTCAGGGCTTCCAGGGTACCGATCACCAGCAGATCCGTATCGCCGGCGTAGAGGGCGTTGATGGCCTGTCCGGCGCCGCGATAGGGCACGTGGAGCAGGTCGATTCCGGCGCGCACGCCCAGCAGGGCGCCGCCGAGATGGGTGGTCGCGCCGACGCCGGAGCTGGCGTAGCTGATGCGGCCGGGCCGGGCCCTGGCGCGGGCCAGCAGGTCCGCCAGGTCCTGGATCGGGTGGTCCGGCTTGGCGAGGAAGACCATGGGCGCTTCGCTGACCATGCTGATCGGCACCAGGTCGCGGAAAGGGTCGTAGCCCGGGTTCGACATCAGCGCCGGGACGATGGCGACGGAGGAGGTGGTGAAGAGCAGGGTGTGCGGGTCGTTCGCCTGCACCACGGCCTGCACGCCGAGCGCACCGCCGGCACCGGGCCGGGTTTCCACCACCACGGGCTGGCCGAGTTTCGGGCCGAGGGCCTCGGCGATGAAGCGGGCGGGAATTTCCACCGGGCCGCCGGCAGCGAAGGGCACGATGAAGCGCAGCGGTCGGTTGGGCCAGGCGGGCTGTGCCTGGGCGGCTGAGCGTCCGAGCGTGGCCAGGCCCAACCCGGACAGGCCCAGCCCTGCCAGGCCTTGCCGTCGGGTGATGCGCATTTTCGTCTCCATCCCTTACCGTTGACAGCATCAACCATCTGCGGCCAGAAGCGCAAGGGTGCAGGAGGTGACGATGGGAGAGAATGCGGAGATGGGCCTGCCCTCGCGGCTGCCGGCGCTGCTCGGCATCCGCCACCCGATCGTCCAGGCGGGGATGAGCTGGGCTTCTTCCTCCCCGGCGCTGGCGCTGGCGGTGGCCCGTGCCGGAGGGCTCGGCACCATTGCGGCCGGGCCGATGCGGCCGGAGGATCTGGTGGCCGCCATTCGCGCGGTGCGGGCCGGCACCGATGCGCCCTTCGCGGTGAATGTGCCGCTCTACAACAAGCGGGCGGCGGCATTCCTGGATATCGCGGCGGCGGAGCGGGTGCCGGTGCTGATCGGCAGCCAGGGCGGGCCGCGCGGGCATGTCGAGCGCTTCCACGCGCTGGGCGCGAAGTGGCTGCATGTGGTGGCGGCGCCCGAGCATGCGGTGAAGGCGGAGGCGGCGGGCGTGGATGCGCTGGTCGTCGTTGGCGCCGAGGCCGGCGGGCATCCGCCGCCGAACGAGGTCTCCACCCTGGTGCTGGTGCGGGCCGTGGTGCGGGCGGTGACGATTCCGGTGATCGCCGCGGGTGGCATCGCCGATGGCGCGGGCATCTGCGCCGCCTTCGCGCTGGGGGCGGAGGGGGCGCAGCTCGGCACGCGCTTCCTGATGACGAAGGAGGCTTCGGTGCATGAGGCCTACAAGCAGGCGGTGCTGGCGGCGGGGGTGGGCGACACCACGCTGGTCGGCCGCGGCGCCCTGCCGATCCGCCAGATCCGCAATGCCTTCTCGGCGGAGGTGGAGGCGGCGGAACGCGCGGGCATGGCGCGGGAGGACTGGCTGGCGCTGATCGCCTCCCGCAGCCTGAAGGATGCGGCGCTGTCGGGCGATGTGGCGCAGGGCAAGGTCGAGGCCGGGCAGAGCTGCGGGCTGGTGCAGGACATCCTGCCGGCGGCCGAGGTGATGGCGCGGCTGGTCGCGGAGACGGTCGCGGCGCGACGGAGGCTCGTGGCATGAAGCCCTTGGCAGGACTGAAGATTCTCGATCTGTCGCGGGTGCTGGCCTGCCCCTTCGCGACCATGCTGCTGTCGGAGCTGGGGGCCACCGTCATCAAGGTGGAGCAGCCGGGCGCGGGGGATGAGACGCGCGGCTTCGAGCCCTTCTTCGATTTCGGCGTCAGCGGCTATTTCCTCGCCTGCAACCGCGGCAAGCGCAGCATCACGGTCGATATGCGCAAGCCCGGCGGGCGGCAGCTGATCCGCGACCTGGCGGCGCAGGCCGATGCGCTGGTGGAGAACTTCCCGACCGGCGCGCTGGCGCGGCGGAAGCTGGATTATGCCTCGCTGCGCGAGGTGAATCCGCGGCTCGTCTACCTGTCCTGCACCGGCTTCGGCCAGACCGGGCCCTATGCGCATCGCAAGGGCTACGACACGGTCTTCCAGGCCATGGGCGGGCTGATGGGCCTGACCGGGGAGAAGGGTGGCGGGCCGGTGAAGCCGGGCTTGCCGGTGGCGGACCTCACGAGCGGGCTGTGGGTGGCGATCGCGCTGCTGGCGGCGCTGCGCGGGCGGGATGCGGCGGGCCCAGGGGGGGGGCAGGGGGCGCATGTCGATTTCAGCATGCTGGACGGGCAGGTGGCGCTGCTGACCATCGCCGCGGCGCGGCTGTTCGCGCTGGGCGAGGTGCCGCCGCGGCTCGGCACGGAACATCCCGGGCGCGTGCCGACGGCGAGTTTCCGGTGCCGCGACGACCGCTTCCTGCATATCACGGCCAGCGACCAGCACTGGGCGCCGCTGTGTTCGGCGCTGGGCCTGGAGGAACTGGCCGGGCTCACGACCAATGCCGAGCGGCTGGAACAGCGCGAGCGCATCATGGCGGCGATGTGCGCCGCCCTCGGCCGCATGACGCGGGCGGAGGCGGTGGCGGTGCTTGATGCCGTGGATGTGCCGAATGGCCCGGTGCTGGCGCTGGATGAGGTGGTGGCGGACCCACACGTGCAGGCGCGCGGCAGCGTGGCGCAGGTGGCGCATGGCGCGGCCACGCATCCCGCGCTGCGCCTGCCCTTCCGCTTCGACGGCTTTGCCGACCCGGCGCCGCTGCCGGCACCGGCCCTGGGCGCGGATACCGACGCGGTCCTGGCAGAGCTGGGCTACGATTCGGAAAAGATCGCCGCATTGCGGGAGGAAGGCGCGATATGACGGAGCCGCTGCTCTATGCCGAGGCCGAGGGCCTGGTGACGCTGACGCTGAACCGGCCGGAGGCGCGCAATGCGCTGAACCTGGCCCTCGCCGAGGCGCTCGCGGCCGCCTGCCGCCGCGCGGTGGAGGATCGGGCGAAATGCGTGGTGATCCGCGCCAATGGCCCGGTCTTCTGCGCCGGCGCGGACCTCAAGGAACGCCAGGGCATGGACGACAATGCCGTGCGCGCCCGCCGCGTGAAGGGTTTCTGGGCGTATGAGTCCATCGAACGCCTCCCCATGCCTTCCATCGCCGTGGTGGAGGGTCCCGCCGTGGGATCGGGCGTGGAAATCGCCGCCGCCTGCGACATGATCCTCGCCACGCCCGCGGCCAGCTTCAAGACGCCGGAGGCGCTCTGGGGCACGGTGGGCGCAACGCAGCGCCTGCCGCGCATCCTGGGCAAGCGGCTGGCCAAGGACATGATGTTCACGGGCCGCGTGCTGGGTGCGGAGGAAGCGCTGGCCGCCGGCCTCGTGGCGCGGCTTGTGGCAGCCGAGGAGGTGCAGGCCACGCTGGATGCCATGACCGCCACCATCCTGAAGGCACCGGCCTCCGCGATGGCCCTGGCGAAACGCTGCATCGACGAAGGGCTGGAACGCGACCCGCGCGGCGCGCTGGCCACCGAGCTCATGGCGATCGAGGACAGCCTCGCCGCTGCCGAATGGCGCAAGACCATGGCCGGATTCGGCCGATGAGCTGGACGCAGCGCCTCGCCGATTTTCTCGACGCCAATGCGCGCGATCGCGGCGCGGAGGAAGCCTTGGTCGCCGAGGGCGCGCGGCTGACACATGCCGGGCTGCGCGAGCAGGCGCGTGGCGTGGCGCGCAGCCTTCTGGCACTCGGCATCCGCCGCGGCGACTTCGTCGGCCTGCTGATGGGCAACGACGCCAATTGGGTCGCCAGCTTCTATGGCGCGGCGCTGATCGGCGCGGTGACGGTGCCGGTCAATACCCGCTTCAAGCCACCGGAGATCGCCTTCGCCCTGTCCCGCGCGCGCTGCAAGGCGGTGCTGCTGGCGGATCGTTTTCTCAACATCGATTTTGCGGCGGCCGTCGCGGAGGTGCGCGGCGACCTGCCGGAACTGCAGCACGTGGTGGTGGCCGGCACGCCGTCCTGGGATGCCTTTCGCGCGCAGGCGGTGGGGGAGGAGGCGCTGGAGGCCGCCATGGCGGCCGTGACGGCCGAGGATGTGCTGCTGGTGCAATACACCTCCGGCACGACGGCGCATCCCAAGGGCGTGCTGCTGACGCACCACAATATGCTGCGCAACGCCACGGCCTGCGCCGCGAAGCTGGGCGTGCGGCCCGGCGACCGCTACCTGAATTGCCGGCCCTTCTTCCATGTCGCGGGCTCCACCCTTTCGCTGCTGGTCTGCCTGGTGACCGGCGCGGTGATGGTGACGCCCAAGACTTTCGAGGCGGGTGCGGCGCTGGATCTGCTGGAGCGCGAGCGCTGCACCCTGACCTCGGGCAATGACGCGATCTTCCAGCTGATGATGGCGCATCCGCGCTTCGACCGCGCGCGGTTGCATCTGCGCGGCGGCTGGGCGGCGGCGGGGCCGGAGACGATGCGCCGCATCGTCGAGGAGATGGGCGTGACGGACCTCTGCTGGGCCTATGGCCTCAGCGAGGCCTCGCCCAATGTCGCGCTCTCCGATCACCGGGAGCCGGTGGCCGCCCGCATCGCCGGCGGCGCCGTGCCACATGCAGGGCTCTCGGTGCGCATCGCCGATCCCGCGACGCATGCCGCGTTGCCCGAAGGCCAGGCCGGCGAGATCCAGGTGAAGGGCTGGTCCGTCATGCGCGGCTACCTGAACGACCCGGAGAACTCGCAAAAGGCCTTCACGCCGGATGGCTTCCTGCGCACCGGCGACCTCGGCACGCAGGATGCGGAAGGCCGGCTGCGCCTGGTCGGCCGCATCAAGGACGTGATCCGCGTCGGCGGCGAGAATGTCGCGCCGGCCGAGGTGGAGGAGGTGCTCTCCGCCCATCCCGCCATCGCCCTGGCCCAGGTGGTGGGCGTGCCGGATGCGCGGCTCGGCGAGGTTGTCGCCGCCTTCGTGCAACTGCGCGAGGGTGCTGCGATCACGGAAGCGGAGCTGCTCGCCTGGCTGAAGCCGCAGGTGGCGAATTTCCGCCTGCCGCGGCATCTGCGAATCGTGGAGGGTTTCGAAAGCATCGGCATGACCGCCAGCGGCAAGGTGCAGAAGGTGAAGCTGCGCGCCCATGCTGTGGCCCTTCTGGGCCTGTGACTCCTCCATGACATTGCAAGTCATCCAGGTGAAATCTGATGGCGGCTTCATAAGGCCTTCACAATCGGCGCCGGATTCTCCATCTCGTCACGATGCGATTTCGCCGCATGACGGGAAGGATTCGAAGACCGATGCTGGAAGGCGGGGTGGTGAGTGCTGTGCGCAAGCCGGGCGATCTGCGCCGGCAATGCGCCGCCCTGCCGCTGACCGGCACGGGCGCCGCGCTGCGCGTGGTGCTGGTGACCAGCCGTGAGACCCGGCGCTGGGTGATCCCCAAGGGCTGGATCGAGCCCGGCGAGCTGCCGCATCGCAGCGCGGCGCGGGAGGCCTTCGAGGAGGCCGGCATCCTGGGGGAGGCCGATCCCGACCCCATCGGCCGCTTCGGCTACCAGAAGCGCAAGCCCGGCGGCGTGCTGCTGCCCTGCGAGGTGCTGGTCTATCGCCTGCGCGTCGCCCGCCTGCTGCAGGATTGGCCGGAGCGGCGGGAGCGGGAGCGCCGCCTGGTCACCCCCGCCACCGCCGCGGGGCTGGTGGCGGAGCCGGAGCTGGCGGCGCTGCTGCGGACGCTGTAGCTCAGCGCCGGTCGGCCGCCGTATTGGCGTAGGCGCGGCCGTAGCGCTTCTCCAGCTGGCGCTGCACCAGGTCCCAGACCGTGGTCATCACCAGGTACCAGAAGGCCGCGGCCAGGAACAATTCCAGCACCAGGAACTTCTCCTGGATCAGGATCTGCGTCCGCCGCAGCAGCTCCTCCATGGAGATCACGCTGGCGACCGAGGTGGTCTTCAGCAGCCCGTTCACCGAATTGCCCAGCGGCGGAATGATGATCCGGAAGGCCTGCGGCCAGATGATGGTGCGGAAGACCTGGATCTTCTTCAGCCCCAGCGCCAGCCCGGCCTCCCGCTGCCCGGGGCCGACGGCGGAGATGCCGGACCGCACGATCTCGCTGAGATAGGCGGCCTCGTTCAGCGCCAGGCCGAGCAATGCGGCCTGCGTCACGCTGAAGCGCACGCCGAAAAGCGGCAGGCCCGTATAGATGATCAGCAGCTGCACCAGCAGCGGCGTGCCGCGGAAGATCCAGCAATAGAAGCTGGCGATCGCCGCCAGCCACTTGTTGCCCGACAGCCGCAGCAGCGCCACCACCACGCCCAGGATCAGGCCGAAGAACAGGGAGGCCGCGGTCAGCCACAGCGTGGTGACCGCGCCCTGCAGCAGGAAGGGGTTGAACAGGTAGTCGAAGAACCCCTGCCAGGACCAGATATGCATGATTCAGGCTTTCAAACGTCGCGCAGCTCGGCCCGCGCCGTCAGCGCGGGCCGCCAGAAGATGCGCACTTACTGCGGGCCCACAACCTCGAAGCCCGCCTCGTACTTGCTCACGCCGTAGCGGTCGAACAGCCGGTCGTAGCTGCCATCCGCCTTCATCTCGGTCAGCACCTTGGCGACTTCCTGCGCCAGTGTGCGCGACCGCATGGCGAGGCTGGCCGGCGTCGGGAAGAGGCCGTGCAGCACGCGGGGGAAATCGCCGCGCTGGTCGTATTCGGCGGCCACCGCATCCACGCTCGTCACCGCCTGCACCTGGCCGGCGCGCAGCGCCTGGAACGCGATGGCGAAGTTGTCGAAGGTGCGGATCGTGATGGCGGGCAGGCCGCGTGCCACCAGGTCGGCGCTTAGCGCGCGGGTGCGGGATTCCTCGAAGCCGCCGAGCTCCACGCCCACCACCTTGCCGGCCAGGTCATCGACGCTGCGGATGTTCAGCGGATTGCCGCGCGCGGCGGAGAAGGCGACGGCCGCATTCTCATAGCGCAGCATCTGCATGATCTCGGCGCGCGCCGGGGTGAAGAAGGTGCCGCTGTTGATCACGTCCCAGCGCCGCGCCGCGAGGCCCGGGATCATCGCGCTGAATTCGATCCGCACCCATTCCGGCGTCAAGCACAGGCGGCGCGCGATCTCCACGCCGAGATCCACGCGCAGCCCCTGCAGCTGCCCCTGCGCATTGACGAATTGCAGCGGCGGCAGCGTCGGGTTGATCGACATGATCAGCGTGCCCGGCTTCACCAGTTCCGAGTTGGCGACGCGCGGCGTGCAGCCGGCGGGCGCCTGTGCCGAAGCGATGGGCGCGAAGGCCGGCGAGGCGAAGGCCGCGAGTGCCGCGGCCAGGATGAGACGACGCATGTTTTGAAGATCCCTGTCTGATGTGTGGAAGACGTCAGGCGGCCTGGCGCGCACCCTCGGCGAGCAGGCCCAGATGCTGCAGCACCGCGCTGAGCTGTGCGGTATCGGCGCCCGGCAAGGGCAGCCGCGGCGGCCGCGGATCGCCCATCGGCATGCCCATGAGTCGGAAACCCGCCTTGGTGCCGGAGACATAGCGCGGCCCGCCGACGAAGGGCAGCAGCGGCATCAGCTTCCGGTACAGCGGCAGGGCCTTGTCCATGTCCTTGTCGAAGGCCGCCGCGTGGAACATCTCCGTCGACAGTTTTGGCGCGAGGTTCGAGCAGACCGCGACCCAGCCGATGGCGCCGAGCCAGGCGCTCTCGTAACCCAGCACGCCCGCAAAGACCTCCATGCGGTCGCCGCAGAGATCGACGATGTCGCGCACGCGCGTCACCTCCAGCGTGCTCTCCTTCACGTAGAGGCAGCTCTCGATGGTCGCGAGCCGCGCCAGGATCCTGGGCGTCAGGTCCACATTCGCCGTGGCGGGATTGTTGTAGACCATGATCGGGATGCCGATGGCATCCGCCACCTTCTTGTAGTGGACATAGAGCTCGTCCTCGGTCGGCACGGAATAGAAGGGCGGGATGATCATCACGCCATCGGCGCCGAGCGCCTCCGCCTCCTTCGAGGTGCGCACCACCTCGCGCGTATCCTCCGCGCCGGTGCCGATCAGCACGGGCACGCGGCCGGCGGCGGTCTTCACCACAGTCTCGACGATGGCGGTGCGTTCCTCCGGCGAGACCGACAGGAACTCGCCGGTGGAGCCCAGCGGGATGAGTCCGCGTATACCTTCGCGGATCTGGAATTCCACAAGCCGCTCCAGCGCCTTCAGGTCGACGGCCTCGCCACCCTCGGTGAAAGGCGTGATCAGGACCGTGTAGCAGCCGCGGAATTTCTTGACGGCCATTGGGTTGCTCCCACTTCGCGAAAGGGCGACATCCATGCGCCTTTCCGTGAAAGCATCAAGCCCATCCCATGCGCCTCACCCATGCCGCCATCACGCCTTCTGCCGAAGCGGTGGGCATCACCTTCGAGGGGCGCCCGATTCCCGCGCTCTATGGAGAGACGGTGGCGGCCGCGCTGTCCGCCGCGGGTGAGCTGACGCTGCGGTATACGCAGTCCGGCGCGCCGCGCGGGCTGCATTGCGGCATGGGCGCCTGCTTCGATTGCCTCGTCACCATCGATGGCCGCGCGAATCAGCGCGCCTGCCTGGCGAAGGTGACGCCAGGCATGGTGGTGCAGCGCGCCACGCCCGCGCAGCCCGCGCCGCTGGCGCCCGCCCCACATGCGCAGGCCGAGGCCATCGGCTGCGACCTGCTGGTGGTGGGCGCCGGCCCCGCCGGCCTCTCGGCCGCCATCGCGGCGGCGGAGGCGGGCTGCCATGTGGTGGCGCTGGATGAGCGCGATGCACCTGGCGGCCAGTACCTCAAGCCGCTCGCCGCCAGCCATGCCCATGCGGCGCCGGACCGGCAGTTCCGCCAGGGCGCCGAGATGCGCGCGCGCGCCATCGCCGCGGGCGTCGATTTCCGCTTCGGTGCGACCGTCTGGGGCGGGTTTGCGGCCGATGAGATCGCGGCGCTGGTCGAGGGCCGCAATGTCGTGTTCCGGCCGAAGCGGCTGGTGATCGCGGCGGGGTCGCATGAACGCCCGGTGCCGATTCCCGGCTGGACCCTGCCGGGGGTGATGACCACGGGCTGCCTGCAGACGCTGGCGCGGGCGAATCGCGTCTCGCCCGGGGACCGCGTGGTGATCGCCGGCAATGGCCCGCTGAACCTGCAACTCGCCTGCGAATTGGTGGAGGGCGGCGTGCAGGTGGTGGCGGTGCTGGAAGCCGCGCCCTTTCCCGGCTTTCGCGGCGTGCGCCAGGCGCTGCGGCTGGCCGCGGGGGCGCCGGACCTGGCCTGGGACGGGGCGCGCTACCTGGCGTTGCTGAAGCGCGCCGGCGTGCCGGTGATCTGGGGCGCCCGGCCCCTGGCGGCGGAAGGCGAGGGCCAGTTCACCGCGCTGCGCGCCAGCACGCCCAAGGGCGAGATCCGCCTCGTGGCCGATGCGCTGGCCCTGAACCTCGGCTTCCAGCCCGAGACGGGCCTGGCCCGCGCGCTCGGCTGCAGCCATCGCTTCGTCGATAGCGGCCTCGGCCGGCTGGAGACGGTCACCGACGCGGACGGCCGCACCAGCATTGCGGAAATCTTTGCGGTGGGGGATGGCGCGCAGGTGGGTGGCGCGCGCATCGCCTTGGCGCGCGGCCGGCTGGCCGGGCTGGCGGCGGCGCGCGATCTGCGTCCGGGCCTGCCGGACGATACCGCCAGCCGCCGTGCCCTGGCCCGCGCGGTGGGCTTCCAGGACGCGCTGTGGCGCTTCTTCGCCGTGCCGGAATTCGATGCGCGCAGCCTGGCGGACAGCACCACGGTCTGCCGCTGCGAGGAGGTCTCGGCCGGCACGCTGCGCGCGGCCATGGCGGCGGGCGCGGAATCGCTCGGCGCGGTGAAGAAGGCGACGCGCGCCGGCATGGGCCGCTGCCAGGGCCGGATGTGCGGCGCGACGGTCGCCCGCATCGTCGGCGCCTCGGAGGAAGCGGGCTTCGCCGCCCCCCGCGCGCCGCTGAAGCCGGTGCCGGCCTTGGCGCTCGCCATGGAGAAGCCGGAATGGCTGGAGGGCCCCAGCGCCATCCCGCGCCCCATCCTGCCCACCCACCACACCCCCGCCACCGGCCCGGCCGAGGCCTGCGACGTGCTGGTGGTGGGCGGCGGCGCGCTCGGCCTGTCCACCGCGCTCTATTGCGCCCGCGAAGGCCTGTCGGTGATTGTCGCCGAGCGCGGCGAGCCCGGGCAGGGCGCCACCACCGGCAATGCCGGCAGCCTGCATATCCAGCTGCATGCCTATGACAGCGCCGGCGCCGAGGAAGGCCCGGAAAGCGCCGCCGCCCAGGTGCTGACCATCGGCCCGGCCTCCGTCGCGCTATGGCGGGAGATCGCGGCGGAGGCGGGCGAATCCCTCGGCATCCGCACCGAGGGCGGCATCATGCTGGTCGAGACGGCGGAGGAGCTTCGCCGGCTGGAAGCCAAGGTGGCGATGGAACGCGCCTTCGGCGTGGACAGCCGGTTGCTGGGCGCGAATGAGCTGATGTCCGTCGCGCCCTATCTGGCGCCCGGTTTCGCCGGCGCGGCCTTCTGCGCGCCCGAGGGCCAGATGGACCCGCTGCGCGGCCTTTCGGCGCTGCTCGCCCTGGTGCAGCGGGCCGGCGCAACCGTGCGCGGCCATACCACCATCGCGGCCATCGCGCGGGAGGGCACGGGCTTCCGGGCGGAGACGGCGGCGGGCGGCGTGATCCGCGCCGGCCAGGTGGTGAATGCCGCCGGCCCCTGGGCCGGGGAATTCTCCCGGATGCTGGGCGCGCCGATCCCGGTGGGGGCGGCGGTGCAGCAGGTGATGGTGACGGAGGCGGCGGGCGGCGAGATCATGCGCCACCTGGTGCTGCATGGCAGCCGGCACCTCTCGGCCAAGCAGGGCGATGCCGGGCATCTGGTCCTCGGCGGCGCCTGGCCCGGCGTGCTGGACGGCTCGGGCCGCCCGCGCAACCTGCGGCCCTCCATCGAGGGCAATCTCTTCGTCGCCGGCACGGTGCTGCCGGCGCTGGCCGGGCTGCATGTCATCCGCGCCTGGACCGGCCTGAACGTGCAGGTGCCGGGCCCCATCCTGGGCGCGGACAGGAGGGTGCCCGGCCTGCACCATGCGGTGACCTTCAATGGCTGGACGCTGGGCCCCGTGGCCGGGCGGCTGGTGGCCGATGGCATAAGCGGGCGCACCGGGGCCGGGCGCGCCTTCTCGCCAAACCGGTTCTGAGGCCCTTCAGATGGGTCCGACCTCGGCAAAATAGCGCCCGACTTCCACCGGCGTCACCGGCAGGGTGCCGCTGCGCAGCAGCCGGTGCGCGCGGCCCGGGAAGCGCCGCGCCAGGGCGGCCACCGCCTGGTCGAGTGCATCCGCCGGCGAGAGGGTGGAGAAGCCGAGCTCCGTATCGCCGCGCCCATCCGGCGCGCGATCCGCCGCCGGGTCCGCGTGGCGCGGCGCGGCGTGCTCCGCCCATCGTTCCGCCTCATACCCGCAGGGGCGGGCTTCGAGCTCCGTCGACTGGGTATCCAGCATCGGCTGACCTCACGAAACCGTCAGCACCACTTTATCAACTGCTGGAGGAAGCGCAACAACTTCCGATTGATCTGCGCCGGCTCAATGCAGCCGCGGGGCCTTCAGGAAGCTGCTGCGATCCGCACTCACCACCGGCAGCACCAGCCGCCGTCCGTCCCGCTCCGCCGCCACATTCACCGAAACCCCCGCCGGGCCGCGCGACCAGAGGCTGCGCCACAGGCCGGCCAGGTCCGGCGCCTCGCTGTCGTCCAGGCCGAGGATGCGGTCGCCCGGGCGGATGCCGGCGCGTTCGGCGGGACCCCGCGCGGCGACCGAGGCGACCACCACGCCCTCCTCCTGATCCGCGCAATAAAGGCCGAGCCAGGGCCGCGGCGGCTTGTTGACGCGGCCATAGGCCAGCAGGTCGTCCAGGATGGGGTGCAGCAGGCCGATCGGCACGACCAGGTTCAGGTCCAGCTTGCGCCCCTTCGCATCGCGATGCTGCAGCACCAGCGACCCGATGCCGAGCAGCGTGCCATCCGGCCCGATCAGCCCCGCCCCGCCCCAGGAGGGATGGGCTGGTGCGGTGAACAGCGCCTCCTCCAGCAGATATTCCCAGTAGCCGGCAAAAGGCTCCTTCGCCACCACGGAGCAGGCCAACGCGCCACCCCCGGCGGCGGCGCGGCCGGTCTGCGGGGCGGCGGCCAGCACGGTCTGCACGCCGGCATCCGGCAGGGCGGCGGCGCCGAGCGGCATGGCCGGCGCCTCCAGCCGGCCCAGCGCCTGCACCAGGCCGAAGCCGGTCTCGAAATCATAGGCGAGCGCATGGCCGGGCACGACGCGGCCGGCGGCGGTCTTGATCCAGATGCTGTCGGCCTCGCCGATCAGGTAGCCGATGGTCAGCACCAGCCCGTCCTCGCGGATCACCACGCCGCTGCCCTCGCGCTCCGTCCCCAGGGTGCGGGCGGAGAAGGCATCGGCCGGCACGCGCGTCTTCAGGCTGACCACGGAGGCCAGGGCGCGGGGCAGGTCGAAGCTGTAATCGGCCGGGTCCGGCCGGGAGTCCTCAGGGATGTTCCAGTCCTCGTCCGCCATCCATCCACCCGTCTCTGGCCGCCCGCCGCAGGACCATCGCTTCTAGAACAACTCCGCCGCCGACCAAAGCCGCCGGGGCGGCCGGCGAAACCTTAGGCAACAGAGGCCGCAGGCAATAATCGGGCCGCCGCCTGGTCTTCAATGGCGCAGGGCCGGGCGGGTTCCTTCGCGCGATGTCGGGAGGCGAGGAGTCTAGTAGAGGTCGCCAGTCGCCGCGGGCGGTGGCGGCAGCGGGCTCGGCGCCAGGACCGGCTGTGCCAGGTTCGGCTGCGCCAAGGTCGCCGCCGGCAGTCCCTCCGCCCGCGGGCAGCGGAAGGCGATCTTATAGTCCCGCGCGCCGATCTCGCTGCGCGTCGCCTCGAAGCCCCGGCCCTGGGCTGCGCAGAACTGCCGCGCCCGCTCCACCCCCAGGCGCGCCGCGGTAGCGGCGGTGCTGGCATGGGTCGTCAGCCCATGGATGCCGGGTGCCAGCTCCGCCACCGGGCTGGCGGAGGTGCAGGCCCCGAGGGCCACGAAAAGCATCAGGACAGCAGGGCGTGGCAGGGCGGGGGGCTCCACGGGTCGTTTCGCCAGCCTAACCCTGCCCGCCGCCGGCTGCCAACTCAGCCGGCCGACTTGGCTTCGCGCCGCCGCCGGTGCAGCACGAATTCGGTATAGCCATTGGGCTGCGCCGCGCCTTCGAAGACGAGGTCGCAGGCCGCCTGGAAGGCCGGGCCGTCGAAGCCCGGCGCCATCGGCCGATAGGCCGGATCGCCGGCATTCTGGCCGTCCACCACGCCCGCCATGCGGCGCAGCGTCTCCTCCACCTGGGCGCGGGAGACGATGCCATGGCGCAGCCAATTGGCGATGTGCTGGGCGGAAATACGCAGCGTGGCGCGGTCCTCCATCAGCCCCACATCGTTGATATCCGGCACCTTGGAGCAGCCGACCCCCTGGTCCACCCAGCGCACGACATAGCCCAGGATGCCCTGGGCGTTGTTGTCCAGCTCCGCCTGCACATCGGCCGGCGCCCAGTTGGTGTCCTGGGCCAGCGGGATGGTCAGGATATCGTCGAGCCGGCCGCGCCGGCCGCCGGCCGCCAGCTCCACCTGCCGCGCCGCCACATCCACCTGGTGGTAGTGCAGCGCATGCAGCGTGGCCGCGGTGGGGGAGGGGACCCAGGCGGTATTGGCGCCGGCCTTGGGGTGGCCGACCTTCTGCTCCAGCATCGCCGCCATCATGTCCGGCATGGCCCACATGCCCTTGCCGATCTGCGCCCGGCCACGCAGGCCGCACAGCAGCCCGACATCGACGTTCCAGGCCTCATAGGCCGCGATCCAGGGCAGCGCCTTCATGTCGTTCTTGCGCACCACGGCGCCGGCCTCCATGGCCGTGTGGATCTCATCCCCCGTGCGGTCCAGGAAGCCGGTGTTGATGAAGACCACGCGGTCCCGCGCCGCCTTGATGCAGGCCTTGAGGTTCACCGTGGTGCGGCGTTCCTCGTCCATGATGCCCATCTTCAGCGTGGCGCGCTTCAGGCCGAGCGCGTCCTCGACCCGGGCGAAGAGGCTGTCAGCCAGCGCCACCTCCTCCGGCCCATGCATCTTGGGCTTCACGATATAGACGCTGCCGGTGCGGGAATTCATCCGCTTGCCGCGGATGTCGTGCAGGGCGATGGTCGAGGTCACCATCGCATCCAGCGCCGTCTCCGGGATCTCGGCGCCGTCCAGCGTCACCACATCCGTCATCATGTGGTGGCCGACATTGCGGACCAGCATCACGGAGCGGCCATGCAGCGTGACGGCGGAGCCGGCCGGGGTCTTCCAGGTGCGATCCGGGTTCAGCCGCCGGGTGATGGTCTTCCCGCCCTTCTCCAGATCGGCGGTCAGATCGCCCTTCATCAGGCCGAGCCAGTTGCGGTAGACGTCGATCTTGTCCGCCGCATCCACGGCGGCGACGCTGTCCTCGCAATCCATGATGGTGGTCAGCGCCGCTTCCATCACCAGGTCGGAAATGCCGGCGGGGTCGGTCTGGCCGATGGCGCTGGTGCGGTCGACATGCACCTCCAGGTGCAGGCCGTTGTTCACCAGCAGGATGGCGGTCGGCGCCCAGGGCTCGCCCTGGAAGCCCACGCATTGGCCGGGCCGCGCCAGGCCCACCTTGCGGTCCCCCTCCAGCGTCGCCACCAGCGCCCCGCCCTCGATGGCGTAGCCCCGGCTGTCGGCATGGCTGGCGCCGCCGGCCAGCGGCGCGGCCTGGTCCAGCACGCGGCGGGCGAAGGCGATCACCTTCTGGCCGCGCTTCGGGTTGTAGCCGCGGCCACGCTCGGCGCCGTCGGCCTCCGGAATCGCATCCGTGCCATAGAGGGCATCGTAGAGGCTGCCCCAGCGGGCATTGGCGGCATTCAGCGCATAGCGGGCATTGGAGACGGGAACCACCAGCTGCGGCCCGGCCATCTGGCCGATCTCGGCGTCCACATCCGTGGTGCCGACGCTGAAATCCTCCGGCTCCGGCAGCAGGTAGCCGATTTCCGCCAGATGCGCCTTGTAGGCGGCCAGGTCCACCGGCCGGGCGGGGTTGGCGCGATGCCAGGCATCGATCCGGGCCTGCAGCTCGTCCCGCTTCGCCAGCAGCGCGGCATTGCGGGGCGCGAAGTCGCGCAGCAGTGCCTCCAGGCCGGACCAGAAGCGGGCGGGCTCGACTCCGGTTCCGGGCAGGGCCTCGGCCTCGACGAATTGCCGGAAGGCCGAGTCCACGCCGAGGCCGCCAATTCGCACCGATGCTGCCACAATTCGTCTCCCATCCTGCGCGGCGGCTTTCCCGGGCCGGGCCGGCCGCATCTGCTCTGCCCCGGAAAGGGCCAATTCGCGCGTCATTAGGCGCAATCGGCCGGCCATCCAAGGGGCCCGGCCCTGGGGTCGATCCGTCCAGCCCCCTCACGGGGCGAGACAGGCGACTAGGTGATGTGTTGAAATGACCTTACAATACGTACGACCTGTCCAAGGCTGCCGCCCGTGAACGCCATCTCCGCCGAGGCTTTCGAGCCACCCGCCCCCGAGGATGCCAGCAGCGGCGACCAGCGCAGGCTGGCGCCCGTGCATCCGCGCACCATGGTCGAACAGGCCGCGGAGGCGGTGGTGGCCGCCGCCGCCCGGGGCGTCTTCCTGCCCGGGGACCGGCTGGTGGAGGCCGAGATCGCCCGCGAACTGGGCATCAGCCGCGTCCCGGTGCGGGAGGCGCTGCGCCTTCTGGAAAGCCAGGGCATCGTCGTCTCCACGCCCTATAAGGGCATGCGGCTGATGCAGGTGACCAACCGCGCGGTGGCGGAGCTGATGCGGGTGCGGACGGCGCTGGAATCCCTGGCGCTGCGGGAGATCCTGGCCGCCGGCCTGGCGACGACCGACCGCCTGGCCCCGGCCCGGCGGGCGGCGGAGCGCTACAATACGGTGGCGGAGGGGCCGGACACCGCCGCCATCGTGGCGGCGGACGAGGCCTATCACGGCGAGCTCTGCCGGCTGTCCGGCAATGGCGTGCTGCACGGCATCTGGCTGAGCGTGGCGCGGCAGCTTTCGGTGGTCTGGGGGCTGGGCCATGACGTGCGGCCGAAGCCGCGGATTTCCGCCGAGCATGGCGAGATCCTGGACCTGCTGGAGCGGGGCGACCTGGCCGCCGCGCAGGCGGCGCTCGACCGCCATCTGAGCTGGCACGAGGACCTGGATTTCGAGAAGGCCGTGGACCGCCGCCGCGCCGCCAAGTCGCGCTGATACGCAAGGCACGGGGGGCGGCTTGCGGCGCCGCCCGGCCGGGTCGATCCTCCGCCCATCCGGAGGATCCCGCATGTACCAGCCGCCCACCCACACCACCCAGCACTGGCAGGTCACCAAGCCCGCCGCCCGCGGCCGCCGGGGCATGGTGGCCAGCCAGTCCCGCGCCGCGGCCGAGGCCGGCATCGCCATCCTGGAGGCCGGTGGCAATGCGGCGGATGCGGCGGTCGGCATGGCCTTCGCGCTGGCGGCCATGGAGCCCTGGAACAGCGGCCTCGGCGGCGTCGGCTTCGCCCAGGTCGCCGCCCCCGGCGGCCCGGCCGAGACCTTCGATTTCGGCCCCGTCTCGCCGGCCGGGCTGGATGCCAAGGATTTCCCCACCACCGGCCGCATGAAGCAGGACCTCTTCGCCTGGCCGGAGGTGGAGGGCGACCGCAATATCCATGGGCCAATGAGCTTCTGCATCCCCTCCTCGGTCGCGGGCTACGCCCTGCTGCATGAGCGGCGCGGCCGGCTGCCGGCCGCCGAGGTGCTGGCGCCGGCCGTGGCGCTGGCCAGGCGCGGCCTGGCGCAGGACTGGTTCACCACGCTGAAGATCGCCAATGCGGCCTCCACCCTGAAGCTCTATCCGGAATCGGCGCGGATCTACCTGCCGAACGGCCTGCCGCCCGTCGCCCCCTACCAGGGCACGCCCGGCTTCTTCCGCCAGGGCCGCCTGCCGGAGACGCTGGAGCGGCTGCAGCAGGCCGGTTTCCGGGATTTCTATGAGGGCGAGGTGGCGGCCGCCATCGCCGCGGATGTGCAGGAGGCGGGCGGCATCCTCTCGGCCGCCGACCTCGCCGGCTGCCAGGCGCGGGTGCTGCCGGCGGTCTCCGTGCCCTGGCGCGGCCATAGGCTGCACCTGTCGAACGGCCTGACCGCGGCGCCGACCTTCCGCCGCGTCATGGCGCTGATGGAGGCGGCCGATTGGTCCGGGGAAGCGCCGGGCACCGCCTGGCACCTGGCCTTCGCGAAGGCGATGCAGGAGGCCTATGCGGAGCGTCTGGCAGGCCTCGGGGATGCCGAGCCCAAGGGCGCCGATAGCTGCACCACCCATCTGAATGTCTGCGACGCGGATGGCATGATGGTCTCCATGACCACCACGCTGCTCTCCTCCATGGGCTCCCGCGTCGTGCTGCCGCGGTCGGGCGTGCTGATGAACAATGGCGTGATGTGGTTCGACCCGCGGCCGGGCAGCGCCAATGCGATCGGGCCCAAGAAGCGGCCGCTGACCAATATGTCCCCCATCATCGTGGCCGATGCCGCCGGGGTGCCGGAGATGGCGCTGGGCGCCTCCGGCGGCCGGCGCATCCTGGCCGCGGTCTTCCAGATGCTGTCCCTGGTCACCGGCTTCGGCATGGACCCCGAGGCGGCGGCGCATTTCCCGCGCCTCGATGTCAGCGGGCCGGAGGGTGCAACGGCGAATCGCGACCTGCCGCAGGCGACGCTGGACGGGCTGGCGGCGATGGGGCCGCTGGAGGTGGTCGAGCATGCGGTGCTGCCGGTCAATTTCGCCTGCCCCAACCTCATCCAGATCCAGCCCGGCGGCGAACGCGTGGGCGTCACCGATGTGATGTCGCCCTGCTCCGCGGCGCTGGCGCAGCCGTGAGCGAGGGCGGCCTGACCCTGGCGGAGGAGATCGTCCTCCTCGCCCTGGATGACGAAACCGGCCGCCCGGTCGGCCGCAGCGGCATGGCGCCCGACCGGGCGCTGGCCGGCGCCCTGCTGATGCAGCTGGCGCTGGCCGGCCGGGTGGATACGGACCGGGACCGGCTGATCCTGGTGGATGCCACGCCCTTGGGCGAGCCGGCGCTGGACGCCGCGCTGGCCCGGCTGTCCGCGCCCGGCGCGCCGGGCGATGCCCGTGGCGCCATCCCGCTGCTGGCGCGCGACGCGCCGGCGGCCCGCGCCGCGATCCTGGACCGGCTGGTGGCCCGCGGCATCCTGCGGCGGGAGGAGGGAAGGGTGCTCTGGATCCTGCCCGACCGCCGCTATCCCAAGGCGCCGGGCCGGCCGGAGGTCACCGAGGCCCGCGCCCGCCTTCGCGCCCTGCTGCTGGAGGAGGAAATCCCGGCACCGCAGGACGCGCTGCTGCTCGGCCTGGTGCGCGCCGCAGGCCTGCTGCCGCTGCTGTTCACCGAGGCGGAGCTGGAGGCGGTGCAGCCCTGGCTCGGCGTGGTGACGCGGATCGAGAGCCTGAACCGCTCGCTCGCCGTCGCGGTTTCGGACGTCCGCGGCGTCGGCCTCGGGACCAGCCAGCGCGAGGGCTGATCGCGGCATACGATTTGCCTTGCTCCCCGGCAGAGGGGCAAGGCGTGCGACGGGCCCGGGCGGATGCCCAAGGCTTGTGCGCCACCCCTCGGTTTCTGACCGCTGGGAGCGCAACAATGACGACGCGTCGCAATCTTCTCGGCCTGGCCGCCGCCGGCCTGGCCGGCCCCCTGGCCGCCCCCTCCCTCGTCCAGGCGCAGACCGCCTGGCCGAACCGCTCCATCCGCCTGGTCGCCCAGTTTCCCCCGGGCGGACTGGTGGACACGGTGGCGCGGCTGATGGCCCCGGCCATGGCGCAGGCGCTGGGCCAGAATGTGGTGGTGGAAAACCGCCCGGGCGCCGGCGGCATCATCGGCACCGATACCGTGGCGAAGGCGCCGGCCGATGGCTATACGCTGCTGGTCAGCCATGCCTCGGTGCATGTCTTCTCCACCGCCACCCGCCCGACGCTGCCCTTCGACCCGATCAGCGACTTCACCCATATGATGCAGCTGGTGGAGGCGCCGAACATCATCCTCGTGCGGGCCAGCTCCCCCTTCCAGACGCTGGACCAGCTGGTGACGGCGGCGCGCACGCGGCCGGTGCGCTTCGGCTCCTCCGGCATCGGCTCCGCGCCGCATCTGCTGGGCGCCATGCTCTCCTCCGAGGCGCGGGCGCCGAACCTCGACCACATCCCCTATGCCGGCAGCGCGCCGGCCATGCAGGACGTGCTGGCGGGCAATATCGAATGCATGGTGGACCCGATCACCACCAATACCCAGCAGATGCGGGACGGGTCGCTGCGCGCGCTCGCCGTCTCCACGCCGCAGCGGCTGGCGATGTTCCCCAATGTGCCGACCTTTGCCGAGCTGGGCTTCCCCAAGCTGACCTCGGCGCAATGGCTCGGCCTGTCGGGGCCGAAGGGCCTGCCGGCGCCGATCGTGGAGCGGTTGACCTCCATCATCCCGCCGATCCTGGCGCGGCCGGAGCTGGCGGCCCGCTTCGTCGACCTGCAGACCATGCCGCGCAACCCGCCGCCGGCCGGCGAGGCCTTCGTCTCGATCATCCGCGAGGAGATCACCGAATGGACCGCGGTGGCGAAGCAGTTCAGCATCGTCGTCGCGTGACGCTGACGGCTGGCCGGCTTCGTGGTTAGCTCCCGGAAACACCGGGGGCCGCCATGTCGCTGACCATGCCGGAGGAGATCCTGCTGCTCCTCCTCGATGACGAGACCGGCAAGCCGGTGGGGCTGCCCGGCCCTGCCGGCGACCTCGCCTTGGCCGGCGCCATCCTGATGGAGCTGGCCCTGGCCGGGCGGATCGACACGGATCTGGACCGGCTGGTGCTGGTCCAGCCGCGGCCGACCGGGGATGCGGTGCTGGATGAGGTCCTGGCGCGGCTGGCCACGGCCACAGGCGCCGCCGAGCGCACCAGCCGCTGGTGGATCCAGGACATCGCCAAGTCCGGCGCCGCGCTGCGGGCGCAGGTGCTGGAGCGCCTGGTGGCGGGCGGCGTGCTGCGGCGGATCGAGGACCGCTTCCTCTGGGTCTTCCCCGAGCGCCGCTACCCCAAGGCCACCGGCCGCGCCGAGACGGCGGAAGTGCGCCGCCGGCTGCGCGGCGTGCTGCTGGAAGACGAGATCCCCGACCCGCGCGACGCGCTGCTGATCGGCCTGGCGAAATCCACCGGCCTGGTGCCCCTGGTGCTGTCGGAGGCCGAGCACGCCCAGGCGATGGCGCGGCTCGATCATGTGGCGGGGCTGGAGGAGCTGTCCCGCTCGCTGAGCGCGGCGACGCGGGATGTCTATGCGACGCTGCTGCGCCAGGGCGCCATGCACTGAACCCGCGGCCGCGCCTCAGGTCAGGCGCGGCGGGCGCCAGTCGAGCGCCAGGGCGGCCATGCGCGTCAGCACCGCGCCGACCACGGCCGCCACCACCACCACGACCACCTCGTCGATCTCGATCTGCGCCCCGCGCCAGATCAGGTAGCCGGAGAGCGTCAGGCTCCAGATCAGCGCGACCTCGCCATAGAATCCGGTCTTCAGGTTCGGGATCAGCCCGCCGCCGCGCAGCACGTCGCGCAGGACGCCGCCGCCCGCGCCGGTGATGGTGCCGAGCAGCGGCCCCCAGAGCCAGAAGGGCTCCGCCCGCATGCCGAAGGCGACCGTGACGCCCAGCACCGTGCTGGCGCCGAGGCCCAGCGCATCGGCCGCGTCGAAGAGCCAGCGGTCGATCCGCCGCCGCCGCATGGCGACCGTGAGCTGCGCCACCCAGAAGGCCAGCATGGCGCGGCCGCGCAGCAGGGCCCAGAGGTGCGCCGTCGCCCAGAAGGCGAGCACCGTGCCGAAGATCAGCTTCAGCAGCAGCGGGTCCCGCGCGATGCCGATGGGAAAGCGGCCGACCAGCAGGTCCCGCAGCACGCCGCCGGCGCTGGCGGTGACGCCGGCCAGCACGAAGGCGCCGAAGAGGCTCCATTGGCTCTGCCGCGCCGCCAGGGTGCCCGCCAGCGCGCTGGCCAGCACGCCGGTGATCTGCAGCACCCGGAACCAGCGGCTGTCGATGGTCTGGGACAGCAGCAGGGGGAAGCGGAAGCGCGCGGCGATCGCGTCCAGCGTGCCATCGGCGCGCAGCCCGGCGATGGCGGCATCGAAGGCGGCCACCGTCTCGGGCGGGGTGGCGCGGCTGAAGGCCAGGTGCAGCGGGATGCTGAGGCGCATCGCCTGTTCCTCCACCGCCTGTCCCACCCCGGCGGCGGTGATGGCAAGCGCCACGGAAAGCCGCTCCGCCAGGAAGCCGTCGATCTCGCCGGCCAGCAGGCGGCGGATATTGGTCAGGTCGTCATCCGCCGGGCGCACCAGGTCGGGCGCCGGGGGATCGGCGATCCATTCATCCAGCCCCGCGTGGAGATAGGAAAAGCCGCTGCGCACGCCCAGCCGGAAGCCATGCCCGCCGCGCAGATGCGCCTCCAGCCCGGCCGCGTCCCGGAAGCGCAGCGCCCTGGCCTCCCCGCGCCGCATGATCAGCACATTGGTATCGCTGCGGTAGGGGGCGGAGAGCGCATAGCGCTCGGCCCGCGCCGGCGTGGTCGGGATGCCGGTGACCAGGTCCAGGCTGCCGACCGCCACGGCTTCCAGCAGTGGCAGGTAGTCCAGCCTCGACCAGCGGATCTCCTGCCCCGCCCGGGTGGCGATGGCGCGCACCATCTCGATATCGAGGCCCGTCAGCTCGCCCTGCCGCAGATGCTGCTGCGGCTCGGAGGCATACCAGCCGGCCTGCAGGGCGCGACCCTCCGCGGCCCGCGCCGGATGGGGCAGGGCCAGCAGGGCCAGCAGGAGAAGCCGCAGCGCAGGCGCCAGCCAGCCGGCCTCAGGACGAGGCATGGTCCTTGCACCATTGCGCAGCCTGCGCATGGGTCGCGAACCACACGCCCTCATGCTTCTTGATCCGTGTCACCAGCCGGTCCAGCAGCGCGATGCGGCTGCGATGGCCGATGACATGCGGGTGCATGGTCAGCAGGAACATCCCGCCTTCCGCATAGGCACCGTCGAATTCCGCGGCAAAAATCTCCTCCACCGCGGAGGGCGGGGTATAGGGGCGGAGGCCCGAGAAGCGCAGCATGTTGAAATAGACCGCATCGTCCCGGATCCACTCCGGCGGCAGCTCGACGATCCCGGTGGGCTGGCCCTGGTCCAGCAGCTCATAGGCATCGTCATCCGCCATCAGGGAGCTGTCGTAGAGCAGCCCCATCTCCTTGATGATGGACAGGGTATCGACCGAGAAATCCCAGGAGGCCGTGCGCATGCCGACCGGCCGCTGCCCGCTGACCTTCTCCAGCGTGTCCCGCGCCCGCAGCGTCAGCTCGCGCTCCACGCCCGGGGGCAGTTTCGTATTCGCCTCATGGATCCAGCTATGGACGCCGATCTCATGGCCTTCCTGCGCCACGGCGCGCACTTCCTCCGGGTGCAGCAGGGCGGAGACGGCCGGGTAGAAGAAGGTGGCGGGGATGCCGTGCCTGGCCAGCAGGGCGCGGATGCGGGGGATGCCCTGGCGGTTGCCGTATTGCCCCTGGCTGATCCGCATCGGGCTCTGGTCATTGTCGCGCAGCGGAATGGTCTCGTGATCCGCGTCGAAGCTCAGCGTCACGCAGCAGCGCGCGCCATCCGGCCAATGGGTCGGGCGCAGGCTGCGCCCCGCCCGCGCCCGGCCCACGATCTCGCGCCATTCCGGCTCGCTCCATTCCCACGGATTGGCGCTGGTCATGCTGCGGGGTTTCCCTGGCCCTGGT
Organism: Falsiroseomonas sp.; assembly: GCF_051860665.1. Lineage (GTDB taxonomy): Bacteria > Pseudomonadota > Alphaproteobacteria > Acetobacterales > Acetobacteraceae > Falsiroseomonas. Next base: position 94,507 of record NZ_JBHYDM010000005.1, on the reverse strand, counting down.
GAGCGGCCATGCTGCGCGACATCGCCCCGATCCGGAAGCCCCGCATGACCACGCCGACCGATCCCGCCCAGATGACCGCGGAGCAGCTTCTGGCGCTCTACGCGACCCGCGCCTTGTCGCCCGTGGAGGCGCTGAAGGCGGTGATGGAGCGGGTGGCGCGCTACAACCCCTGGGTGAACGCTTTCGCCACCATGAACCCCCAGGCGCTGCGCCAGGCCGGCGAATCGGAGGCCCGCTGGGCCGCCGGCCGCCCGATGGGGATGCTGGATGGCGTGCCCTGCACGGTAAAGGATCTTTTGAACATCGCCGGCTTTCCCACCCGGCGCGGCAGCCTGACCACGGACCCGGCCCCCGCCACGGAAAACGCCCCCGCCGTGATGGGCCTGCTGGCCGAGGGCGCGGTCATCCTTGGGAAAACCACCACCACGGAATTCGGCTGGAAGACGCCGAGCGACTGCCCGCTGCATGGCGTCACGCGCAACCCCTGGAACCCGCAGCGCTCCGCCGGCGGCAGTTCCTCCGGCGCCGGGGCGGCCGGGGCGGCCTGCTTCGGGCCGCTGCATATCGGCACCGATGCCGGCGGCTCCATCCGCATTCCGGCCGCCTATTGCGGGCTGGTCGGGGTGAAGCCAAGCTATGGCCGCATTCCGCAATGGCCGCATGGCGCCTTTTCCGGCGTGGCCTGCGCCGGGCCGATGACGCGCAGCGTGGGCGATGCCGCGCTGATGATGTCCGCCATGGCCCGCCACGACCTGCGCGACCCGGTCAGCCTGCCGGATGACCCGCGCGACTGGCGGGCCGGGATGGACCAGGGGGTGGCCGGGCTGCGGGTGGCAGTGGTGCGCCGCCTGGGCTTCGAGCCGCCGCTTGACGAGGAAGGGGAGGCCGCGCTGCAGGTCGCCGCCAAGCTGCTGGCCGAGCAGGGCGCCATCGTCGAGGAGGCGGACCCCGAACTGCCCGATACCCGTGCCATCTTCTCCCGCGTCTGGGGGGTGGCCATCGCCCGCATCTGGAACGGTGCGACGGAGGAAAAGCGCGCCCAGCTCGATGCCGGGATCGAGGAGGTGGCGCGCCGGATGGGCGACATGTCGGCCGCCGATTTCCTCGGCGCCGATATGCTGCGGGTGGAATGCGGCCATGCCATGGCCCGCTTCCACCAGCGCTACGACCTGATCCTGACGGCGGCCACGCCCACCGCCGCCTTCGATGCGGATGCCCCCACCATCAAGCCGGTGGAGGCGCTGTGGCGCGACTGGGCGCCCTGGACCTTCGCCTTCAACCTGACCCGCCAGCCGGCGATCGCCGTGCCGATCGGCCTGGACGAGGCCGGCATGCCGCGCGCGGTGCAGGTGGCCTCGGCACTCTACCGCGACGACCTGGCCTTCCGCGCCGCCCGCGCCCTGGAACGCGCGGCCAGCCTCCCCCTGGCCAATCCGGCGGAAACCGGGCAGATGCGGGCGAAATTGAACTGAGGAGTCTAGGTCATGCGGCTGGTGACATTCACGCGTCCGGGCAAGCTGCAGCAGGAAGTCGGCGCGCTCGGCGCCGGCGATGCCGTGCTCGACCTGGCCGCCGCCGAGCCGCTGCTGCGCGGCCAGAGCATGCTGGACCTGGCCGCCGCGCCCGCGCTGCTGGACAAGGCCCGCGCGGCGCAGGCGAAGGCGCCGGTGGTGCAGGGCGCCAAGCTCTGCGCCCCCATCCCGCGCCCGCCCAAGAATGTCTTCTGCGTCGGCAAGAACTACCACGAGCACGCCAAGGAATTCGCGGGATCGGGCTTCGATGGGGGCGCCAAGGATGTGGTGCCGCCCTTTCCCGTCGTCTTCTCCAAGCCGCATACCAGCATCATCGCCCATGGCGAGAAGATCCTGGGGCATCTCGATACGACCGGCGGGCTGGACTACGAGGGCGAGCTCGGCGTGGTGATCGGGCAGGGCGGGCGCGGCATCGGCAAGGACGCGGCGCTGAAGCACGTCTTCGGCTATACCATCATCAATGACGTCACCGCGCGCCACCTGCAGAAGCGCCACAGCCAGTGGATCCTGGGCAAGGGCCTCGATACCTTCTGCCCCATGGGCCCCGCCGTGCTGACGGCGGATGAGGTGCCGGACCCGACGAAGCTTGTCCTGACCACTTGGGTGAATGGCGAGCAGCGCCAGCACGCGCCGGTGGCCGACCTGATCTTCGACATCCCGACCCTGATCGAGGCGATCAGCGCCGTCATCACGCTGGAGCCGGGCGATGTGATCGCGACGGGCACGCCGGCCGGCGTCGGCATCGGCTTCAACCCGCCGGTCTTCCTGAAGTCCGGCGATGTGGTGAAGATCGCCATCACCGGCATCGGCGAGCTGGAGAATGCGGTGGCCTGACGACGCCACTGGAAACGGGAGGAACCAAGAAAATGAACCGTCGCACCCTGCTGGGCGCCGCCGCCGCGCTGCCCTTCGCCGGCCAGGCTTTCGCGCAATCCGACTTCCCCTCCCGCCCGCTGAACATGGTGGTGGCCTTCCCGCCCGGCGGGCAGGCCGACCTCGCCGCACGGCCCACCGCCTCGGCCATGGAAAAAATCCTCGGCCAGGCGGTGGTGGTGCAGAATCGTGGCGGCGCGGCGGGGGCCATCGGCAATGCCTTCGTCGCCCGCAGCGCGCCGGATGGCTATACGACGCTGATGGCGCTGTCCTCGCTGGCGGTGATCCCCGAAGCCGAAAAGCTGTTCGGCCGCACGCCACCCTATACGGTGGACCAGTTCGCCCCGATCGCCCTGGTGAATGCGGACCCGACCATGCTGGCGGTGCCGGCCAGCGCGCCCTGGCAGACGATGGAGGAGTTCATCGCCGCGGCGAAGGCACGCCCGGGTGACATTCCCTACGGCTCTTCCGGCACCTACGGCACGCTGCATGTGGCGATGGAAATGCTCTGTGCCGCCGCCGGCATGCGGCTGCTGCACGTGCCCTTCAGCGGCGCCGGCCCCGCCATCACGGCGCTGCTCGGCGGCCAGATCCAGGCGCTGGCCTCCGCGCCCGGCACGCTGACGCAGCATGTGCAATCCGGCCGCGTGCGCGTGCTGGGCTGCTGGGGGAAGGATCGCGTGGCGTCCTTCCCCGATGTGCCGACCTTCATGGAAAAGGGTTTTGCGGAGGTCGAGTTCTACATCTGGGCCGGGCTCTTCGCGCCTGCCGCGACGCCCGCGCCGGTGCAGCAGAAGCTGCGGGACGCGGTGCGGCAGGCGGTGCGGGACCCGCAGCTGATCGCCGCCTTCACCGCGGCCGGCGCGCCGGTGGCCTATCTCGACGCGCCCGAATTTTCCCGATTCTTCGCCGAGGATAGCGCGCGGCTGCTGCGCGCGGTGCAACGCATCGGCAAGGTGGAATAGGCTCGCGCATGCAGGACGTCGTCTCCGGCCGCGCCATCCTGGCCGCGCAGGCGGCCGGGCAGGGCGCGCCGCTCGTCTTCCTGCACGCCAATGTCTGCGACAGCCGCATGTGGTCCGCGCAGATGGCGGCGCTGGCCGCCACGCATCGCGTCATCGCCTATGACCGCCGCGGCTTCGGCGGCACGCGGGCGGAGGCCGAGGATTTCTCGCCGGTCGCCGACCTGATGGCGGTGATCGAGGCGCTGGGCGAGGGGCGTCCGGTGACCCTGGTCGGCTGCTCCCAGGGCGGCAGGATCGCGATCGACGCGGCGCTGCTGCATCCCGCCCGCATCCGCGGCCTGGTCCTCATCGCACCCAGCCTGGGCGGCGCGCCGGAGCCGGCCCATCCGCCCGCGATCCGCGCGATGCTGGACCGGCAGAAGGCGGCGGAGGCGACGGGCGACCTCGATGCGGTGAATGCGCTGAAGGCGCGCCTCTGGCTGGACGGACCCCTGGCGGAGGAGGGACGCGTCGCGGGGCCGGTCCGGGACCTGTTTCTCGCGATGAACGGCATCGCGCTTCGATCTCCGCCGCTGGGCCAAAGCCGCGACACGGCGCCCGCCTTCGGCCGCCTGAACGAGCTGCGCATGCCCGCGCTGGTGGCCTGGGGCGAGCTCGACTTCCCGCACATCCAGGACCGTTGCCGCCAGATGGCGGAAGCGATGCCCGCGGCCACCGCCCAGGCATTGCCCGGCGCCGCGCATCTGCCGAGCCTGGAGCAGCCGGCCATCATCACCGGCCTGCTCCGGACTTTCGTGCAGCGCCTGGACGGTTAGGCCGCCCCGCCCCAGTTGGGCGCCGAGAAATCCATCACGAAGGATTTCGAGGCCTGCCAGGGCAGGTCCTTGCGCTTGCCCGTGAAATTCGCGGTCTGGAACAGCACGGTATAGGCGGGGTCCTCGCGCTCCGTCAGCGTCAGCAGGCGGCGGAAGGTGTCGCGGCGGCGGGCCAGGTCGGTCTCGGTCTGCAGCGCATCCATCAGCCGCGGCGCTTCCTCGTTCTGCCACTGGCCGCTGGCCCAGGTCTGGCCGCCCGGCGCATAGACGGACATCGGCGCGACCGGGTCGTTGAAGACCGCGGTATTGGAATTGTCGCAGAGGCCACGGCCCTCGAAGCGGCCGATGACCTGGCCCCAATTCTCCTTCATCTCGATCTGCACATTCAGCCCCGCCTGGCGCCAGCCCTCGACCAGGATCTGGGAGGAGGCGACCTGCAGCGTGTAGTAGTTGTTCAGCAGCTGGTAGGGGATCGGCTGGCCCTGGTAGTTGGCCTCCCGCAGCAGGCGGCGCGCCTCGGCCAGGTCGAAGCGCGGCGCTTCCCAGTCGGCCAGGTACATGTCGCCATAGACTTCCCATTGCAGGCCGCGCGGCACCGCGGTGCGGCCGCCCCAGAGGCTGTCGACGATCGCCTGCCGGTCGATGCTGTGCGACATGGCGCGGCGCACCAGCGGATTGGCCAGCACGGGATGCGTCTTGTCCCAGACGATCAGCCGGTTGTTGTTGATCGGGCCGCCGACGACGTGGTGGCGCGGGCTGCGCTCGATGCCCGGGATCTGGTCCGGCGGCAGGTCGCAGATGAAGTCGTAGTCGCCGGCCTGCAGACCCGCGACGCGGGAGGCGACGTCCGGCACCTCGACGAAGCGGATGCGGCGAAGCGGCGGGCGGCCGCCCCAGTAGTCGTCATGCGATTCCAGCACCAGGTCCTGGCCCGGGCGGAAGGAGGCGACGCGATACGGCCCCGTGCCCACCGGCTTGCGCGCCCAGTCCAGCCAGGTCGCGGCCTGCGCAAAGGCGGCGCGGGAGAAGATGGCGCCGGTGGTGCGCGTCAGGCGGCCTTCCAGCGTCACGTCGGGCACGCTGTTCACGAAGCGCACGGTGCGGCGGTCCACCACCTCCATGCGCTCGAAATTCGGGAAATGCGCGCGGCTGATGGCGGCGGCCTCGGGCGGCGGCGTCTTGCCAGCGGCGCCGGCGGTGGTGGAGACGAAGAGGCCCCGCGTATCGGCGGGCAGGCCGGTCCACATGCGCTCGTTGCTGAAGGTGAAGGCGACGTCCTCCGCCTCCATCACGCGGCCATCATGCATCCGCACATCGTCGCGCAGCGTGAGCTCCAGCGTCTTCGCATCGATGCGGCGCCAGGATGTCGCCAGCACCGGCTCCGCGCGCTGCGTGCGCGTCCAGTCGATGCCGATCAGCGGCTCGCAGAAGCTCGGCATGATGCGGAAGCCGACATTGGACTGTTCGCGCATCGGCTCCAGCGTGCCGGAGATGCTGACGATCTGCACGGCAACCGTGATGGAGGGCCGCGTATCCGGCCCGGCGCTTTGGCCGATGGCGAAGCGCGGCAGCAGCGCCGCGCCGGCGGTGGCGCCGAGGATGTGTCTGCGCTGGATCATGTGGCTGGCTCCCGTTCCGATCGGCGGCGGAAGCTAGGCGGGGGGGATGACCGCGGGATGACGCGGCGATGAAGGCTGCGGGACGCGCGGGCCTTTTCAGGCCTGGCGCCGGATGCGAGGCTGTCGCCCGACCGAGGAGAGCGGATGACCATGTCCACCGAGACCGACATCATCGAATGGCTGTCCACACAACGCGAGCCGATGATCCAGGTGCTGCGCGAGATGGTGGATACCGATGGCGGCAGCTACGACAAGGAAGGCGTCGACCGTGTCGGCGCGCAGGTCGCGCGCTTCATGCAGGCGCAGGGCATTCCCGTCGAAATCCTGCCGCAGCAGAAGCACGGCGACTGCATCCGCGCGATTGTCGAAGGCGGAGATGCCACGCGCGGCGGCAATGCCCGCGAGAACATCGTGCTCATGGGCCATCGCGACACGGTCTTCCCGAAGGGCGAGCCCACGCGCCGCCCCTTCACCATCGAGGGTGACCGCGCCTTCGGCCCGGGCGTTGCCGATATGAAGGCCGGGCTGGTGATGAACATGTTCGTCCTCGCCGCCTTCCGCAAATTCGGTGGCGCGCCGGGGCCGCTCGTCGCGCTCTTCACCGGCGACGAGGAGATCGGATCGCCCGAGGGGCGCCCGGTGATCGAGGCCGAGGCCAAGGCGGCGCGCGTGGTCTTCAATTCCGAACCCGGCCGGCCGAATGGCGGCATCGTCACGGGGCGCAAGGGCGGCGTCTTTTCCGTCTTCGACATCGAGGGCAAGGCCGCGCATTCCGGCGGCAATTTCGAGGCCGGCATCAGCGCCATCGGCGAGTTGGCGGCGAAGATCACCGCCATCCATGCGCTGACCGATCTCTCGCGCGGCATCACACTGAATGTCGGCCTGGTGACCGGCGGGCAGAGCGTGAACACCGTGGCGCCGCATGCCCAGGGCCAGATCGACCTGCGCTATGTGGAACCGGCCGACCGCGACGAGGTGATGGCGAAGATCCAGGCGATCATCGACCGCGCCTTCGTCCCGGGCACGCGCGCGAAGCTGACCATCAAGGGCGAGTTCCTGCCGCTGACGCAGTCGCCGGAGGCGGCGAAACTCTTCGCCACCTATCGCGCCGCCGCCACCGAATCCGGCTTCGACCCGAGCGGCGAATTCAGCGGCGGCTGCGCCGATAGCGGCTTCACCGCGGCGATGGGCGCGCCGACGCTCTGTGCCGTCGGGCCGGTGGGCGGCAAGGCGCATACGCCGGAGGAGTATCTGGAACTGTCGAGCCTGGTGCCGCGGGCGCAGGCGGTGGCGCGGGCGATCCTGAAGCTTGGGGCGGCCTGAGGGCGCGCGGAGCCCCCACCCCGACACAGCCTGTGGCGTTGCGGCAGCGCCGCAACCCCCCGCAGAGGCGGGGGAGGGAGGGGCGCGCGCGGAGCCTGGGGTTGCGGCGCTGCCGCAACGCCGTAGGCTGGTGGGGGCCGGGCTACCCCTCCACTCGCTGCCACCCCTCCAGCAAATTCCAGCCGACCCGCGTGAAGACGAACCCATTCCCGCCGCCGCGCCCCGGCTGATCCTCCGCCCGGCTGATCGCCACGCCCTTGATGTGGCACAGCAGCAGCGCGCCGACGCCGCCATGCGCCACGATCGCCACATCCCCCGGCGGCGCCTGCGCCAGCACAGCGCGCACCGCCGCCACGATCCGCGCCTGGGCATCTACCGCCCTTTCCCAGCCGCGCACGCTGCGCTCCGGCGCGGCGAAGAACTCATCCGCCACCGCCTCGAACTCCGCCGGCGGCAGGTAGCCGGTGGCGCTGCGGTCATTCTCCCCCAGCGCCGCCACCTCGACCAGCGCCAGTCCGAGATGCGCGGCCAGGATCGCCGCCATGTCGCGCGCCTTGCGCTCCTCGCTGCTGAACACCGAACGGATCGCCGGCACCCAGGGCTGCGCCAGCATGCCTCGCGTGCGCTCCAGCCCGCGTGGCGAAAGCGGCCAGTCCGGCACCGGTACGGAGGGGTCTATCGCGACCTCCGGATGCGTCAGGAAGTGGACTTGCGCCATGGCTGCCGTAAGGATGGTTGCGCCGCCACGCTACCACGGAGACAGGCTTGCCCAACCCACCCACCCGCACCCCGCCCGATACCGCGCCAAAACTGCGCACCATCGCCATGCCGGCGGATGCCAATCCCTCCGGCGACATCTTTGGTGGCTGGCTGATGGGGCTGATGGACCTGGCCGCCGGCAATGCCGCCGGGCGCCGCGGCCGCGGCCGGGTCGCGACCATCGCGGTGGAGGGGATGAAATTCCACATGCCGGTGCTGGTGGGCGACGAGGTCAGCATCTTCGCGGAAGTCGTCTCCGTCGGCCGCACCTCCATGCGCATCGAGGTCGAGGCCTGGCGGCGGGAACGCTCGGAGGAGGAGATGTGCCTGGTGACGGAGGGCGTCTTCACCTTCGTGGCCATCGACGAGAACCGGAAGCCGCGGCCCGTGCCGCCTGCATGATCCGCGAACACACCATCCGCTGGTCCGAATGCGACCCCTACGGCCATGTGAACCACACCGCCTACCTGATGCTGTTCGAGGATCTGCGCGTGGCGCATTGGCAGGCGCTGACCGGCGCGGCGCTGGCGCCGGATCGCCCGGGTCCGGTCGTGGCGCAGCTGGAGGTGCGCTATCTGCGCGGCGTGCGGTTCAATGAGGCGGTGACGCTGACCTGCCGCACCACCTCCTTCCGCCGCAGCTCCTATGTGCAGGACTATGCGCTGCTGGTGGATGGCGCCCCCTGCTGCACGGCGCGCGCCGTCTGCGTCGTCACGCGCCAGGATAGCGGGGAGAAGGTGGCGCTGACGCCGGAATGGCGCGCCGCGCTGGAAGCGCAGGGGGCGGAAGCGGCCGGCTGACCCGGCCGCCGGGCGGCTATTGCCGCCAGGGCCGCCGCTGCCACAGCCCCTGCAGTACCGCATGGTCGGCCCGCATCATGTCGCGGTAATCCTTGCCGACGAGCGGCCGCAGCGGCAGGCCGGTACGCTCGGCATCCGCGATCAGCGCGGGGTCGGCCAGCGCCTCGCGGAAGGCCGTCTCCAGCTTCACGCGGATCTCCTCCGGCAGGCCCGGCGGCGCGCCGATGCCGCGGGCGGAGCCGCCCAGCACGTCGTAGCCCTGTTCCTTGAAGGTGGGCACCTGGCCGGTCGGCGCCCAGCGCGCCGGGCCGCCCTGCGCCAGGCAGCGCACCCGGCCCTCCCGCAGCAGGGCCACGCCCTCGCTCATGTTGAAGCTGCCGACGGGCAGGCTGCCGCCCAGCACGTCACGCTGCACCGGCGCGGTGCCGTTATAGGGGATATGCAGCAGGCGGACCCCGGCCGCCTCCTCGAAACTCAGCTGCAGCATGTGGTCGTCGGAGCCGATGCCGGCGGTGCCGACGCCGATGCCTTCCGGATTCCGCCGCGCGGCTTCCTTCAGGTCGTCCAGCGTGCGCCAGGGGCTGTCGGCGCGCACCCAGAAGCCGCCGGGATCGTCCACCACATTGGCGATATAGGTGAAGTCCTCCGGCCGGTAGCGCGGCGTGCGCTCCACCGCGATGGCGTGCATCGCCGTATTGGTCAGGGCGCCCAGCGTGTAGCCATCCGGCGCCGCATTGAACAAGGCCTCGAAGCCCAGCTGCCCGGCGGCGCCGGGGCGGTTGACGATGGCGAAGCGCGCGCCGGGCAGGCGCGGCGTCACGAAATGCACGATGGGGCGGACCATATTGTCCACGCCGCCGCCGGGCGGGAAGGGGACGATGACCTCGATGGCGCGGTCGCCGGGCCAGGCGGCCTGGGCCAGGCGCGGCGCGGCGAGGGTGGCCGCGGATGCGGCGGCGGCACCCAGCAGGGTGCGGCGGGTGGTCATGGGCGGGTCCTCCCGGGGACGATTTCCGCCAGCATGGCGCCGCGGGCCGCCGCGCGCAACCGCTTGAAGTGGCGGCAAAATTCGTTCTACACGCCGGAACGGCCGCCACAGGCACAGCCGATGGCGGCCAGAGCCATCGCATCCTGGCCACCGCGCGGCGCGCCGCCGCATGCTGAGGGGAAAGCAGGAGAGACCGACATGGCCCGACGCCCCGCCCTGGCCGCCATCTTCGCCCCGATCCTCGCCCCGATCCTCGCCGCCGGCCCCGCTTTGGCGCAGACGCCCTTTCCCTGTCGGCTGGCGGCGGAGGGGAAGGACAGCCACCTGGTCGCCGAACGCTTCGAACTGGTGGTGCAGGCCGAGCCCCGCGCGGCGGCGCGTACCGAATACTGGATGGTGGTGCGCAACCCGCATCCCTGGCCCGCCGCCGTGCTGACCGGCATCAGCCTGCCCGGGGTGGTGGAGGCGCCGGCCGAGCCGGTGAAGGTGCCGCCGCGGCGCACGGCGGAGGTGCTGATCGGCTGGTTCCCGCTCGACATGTCCCGCGGCCGCCGCGCGCCCCCGCTGATCGAGGAGGTGCGCGCCGCCATGACCATCCCCTTCTGCGAGGTGCTGCGGCCCGAGGCCCTGGCCGGCCCGGCCGCCGCCGCCTCAGCCGGCGGCGCGGTCCCGGCGCGTCGCCTCCAGGTCGTCCGCGATGAAGGCGCGGATGATCTCCGGCAGCGTTTCTGACCGCACGAAGCCGAGGCCCGGGGCGCGGGTCGCGGCGAAGGCGGCTGGCCAGCCGGCGACGATCGCCTCCACCTCCGCATCCGGCACATGCCGGGCCAGGGCGCGGGCCTCGGGGCCTGCCACCTCCTCCAGCGCCACCAGCATCTCCGCGATGCTGGCCGAGAGGCCCGGCGGGTTGATGCCGCGGTCGCGGCCGAGCGCCGCGCTGTCCATCCCCGCCGCATGCGCCAGCCAATCCACCGCCCGCCGCGGCGAGCAGACCCAGACCCGGAAATCCTCCGCCACCGGATACTGCGCCGGCAGGCCCAGCAGCGGCTCCCGCAGCACGGCGGAGACGAAGGAGGAGGCGGCGCGGTTCGGCCGGCCGGGCCGCACCATCACCGTGGGCAGCCGGATCGAGACGACATCGAGAAAGCCGCGCCGGGTCGCATCCGCCAGCAGCAGCTCGCCGATCGCCTTCTGGGCGCCGTAGCTGTTGGTGGGAAGCTGCCGCGCCTCGTCCGGCACCATGGCGGACTGACCGCCATCGAAGGAGGCGACGGAGGAGGTGAAGACCACGCGCGGCGGGTGGGGAAGTTTGCGACAGACATCGATCAGCGCCTGCGTGCCGGCGATGTTGACCCGGATGCCCAGGTCGTAATCGGCCTCCGCCGCCGCGGAAACCACGGCCGCCAGATGCACCACGAGCCCGGTGCCGGGCGGGATGGCGCGGGCGAGATCCGCGGCATCGGCCACGTCGCCGGCCAGGCAATGGACGGGGAAGGGGGAAGCGAGCGGCGCGGGCTGGTGCAGGTCGAAGAGCGTCAGGGCGGTGATGGGCTTGCCGCCCACCGCGCCATCGGCCGCCAGCCGCGCCGCCAGCTTGCGGCCCAGAAAGCCGCCGCCGCCCAGGATGGTCACCTGCATGGCCTTGTCCTCATTCCCGATTCCAGGTGGCCAAATTGCCGGGGCGCGGGCGCGCCGCCAAGCACCCCCGGCACGGCCGGCGTTGCCCCCCTGCGCCCGGCGGGCCACTCTGCCCCGCATGATTCCCGATCGCCCCGCCCGCCTCCTGCTCAACCGCCGCCACGGCACGCCCGGCGTGGTGGTGCTGCCGGAGGCCAGTTTCCGCCGCGCCAGGGCGGAAATCACCGGCTGGCCCGGCTATGCGCCGACGCCGCTGCTGGCGCTCCAGGATGTGGCCGCCGCCGCGCGGGTCGCCGCCGTGCATTACAAGGACGAGGCCGGGCGCTTCGGCCTCGGCAGCTTCAAGGCCCTGGGCGGCGCCTATGCCGTGGCGCGGCTGCTGGTGGCGGAGCTGGCCCGTCGCGGGGTGGCCAATGCCGCCACCACGGCGGAACTCGCCGGCGGCGCGCATCGCGATGCGGTGCGGGAGATCACGGTGACCTGCGCCACGGACGGCAATCATGGCCGCTCCGTCGCCTGGGGCGCGGAGCGGCTGGGCTGCCGTTGCGTCATCTTCGTGCATGAGACGGTCAGCCAGGGCCGCCGCGATGCCATCGCCCGCTATGGCGCCGAGATCCGCGTGGTGCCCGGCAATTACGACGATGCGGTGCGGGAGGCCGCGCGCACGGCCGAGGCCGAGGGCTGGTTCGTCGTCTCGGACACCTCCTACGAAGGCTATACCGAGATCCCGCGCGACGTGATGCAGGGCTACCGCCTGATGGTGGAGGAGGCCGCGGACCAGCTGGGGGACCAGGCGCCGACCCATGCCTTCATCCAGGGCGGCGTCGGCGGGGTGGCGGCGGCAGTCGCCATCCACCTCCGCGCACGCTTCGGCGCGGAGGTGAAGATCATCGTCGTGGAGCCCGAAAAGGCCGCCTGCCTGCTGGCCAGCGCCGAGGCCGGGGCGGCGGTGGCGGTGGAAGGCGAGCTGGATACGCTGATGGCGGGCCTCGCCTGCGGCGAGCCTAGCCTGCTCGCCTGGCAGGAGCTGGAGCGCGGTGCCTTCGCCTTCATGACCGTCCCGGATGCCAGTGCGGTGGACTGCATGCGCCTGCTGGCGCGCCGCAGGCCGGAGATCGAGGCCGGGGAAAGCGCCGTGGCCGGGCTGGCGGCCCTTCTGCTGGCGGCGCGGGAGCCGCTGAGCCGCGCCATGCTGGGGCTGCAGGCGGAAAGCCGGGTGCTGCTCTTCGGCACCGAGGGGGCCACCGACCCGGATCTCTACGCAAGCTTGATCCATCCCTCGGATTGACCTGGCTTTGCTGCGGCGCGACATGCCGGGAACCCCAGGGCGCGCTGCGGCGCTGCCCGAACGTTCCAACTGGAGAAACGCCCCATGAACCGCCGCAAGCTCCTCGGCGCCGGCCTGGCCGCCATCGCCACCCCGCTGGCCGCCCCCGCCCTGATCGCCCCGGCCCATGCCCAGGGCAATTGGCCGAGCCAGCCGATCCGCCTGGTGGTGCCCTTCGCCGCCGGCGGCCCGACCGATATCCCCGCCCGCCTTTTCGCCGAGCGCATGGGCGCCGCCCTGCCGCAGCGCATCATCGTGGAGAATCGCACCGGCGCCGGCGTGCTGGTGGGCACCGAGGTGGTCGCCAAGGCGACCGATGGCCATACCTTCCTCTATACCACCGTGGCGCATGCCGTCCTCCGCGCCCTGTTCCAGCGCCTGCCCTTCGACCCCGAGGCGGATTTCGTGCCGGTGGCGCTGGTCGGCGTGATCCCGATGCTGATCACCGTGGGCAAGGATTCGCGGATCCGTGACCTCGCCGGCCTGCAGGCGGCGCTGAAGGCGGATCCGGGCGGCATGACCTATGCCTCCTCCGGCAATGGCGGCGCGCTGCACCTGGCGACGGAGCTGATGCTGCGCCGGATGGAGGCGCGCGCCCTGCACGTGCCCTATCGCGGCACGGCGGCGGCCATGCCGGATGTGCTGAACGGCACCATCCCGCTGATCGTCGATGTCGCCACCACCGCCGTGCCCTATGCCCAGCGCGGCGAGACCCGCGCGCTCGCGGTGATGGACACGGCGCGCCTGCCGCAGCTGCCGGACGTGCCGACCACGGCCGAGGCCGGTTTTGCGGGCCTCGAGGCCTATACCTGGCACATGGTGCTGGCGCCGAAGGGCACGCCGGCCCCGGTGGTGCAGAGCATGAACCGCGCCCTGATGCAGGTGGCGTCGGAGGCCGCGGTGCAGCAGCGCCTGTCCGACCTCGCCATGCGCCTGGTCACCGACAGCACGCCCGATTCCGCCGCCGCCTGGCTGCGGGACGAGACGCAGAAGTGGTCCGCCGTGGTGCGCGAGGCGAATATCACCATCAACTGAGACCACCCCAGGCCCACCGGCCCGGCGATCCTTGTTGACGCCGGGCCGCCCTCTCCCCGACTGTTCCACCCAAGAATTCAAATGGGCGGCACGGATCGCCCCGGGGAGAACATGTCCATGACGAATCCCATCCTCAACCGCCGACAGATCCTGGCCCTCGGCGCCGGCGCGCTGGCCGCGCCGGGACTGCTGGTGCGCCCGGCCGCCGCCCAGCCGGCCTGGCCCAGCCAGCCCGTGCGCATGGTGGTGCCCTTTGCCGCCGGCGGCCCCACGGATGTGCCGGCCCGCCTGCTGGCGGAGGAGATGTCCAAGGCCCTGCCGAACCGCATCGTGGTCGAGAACCGCACCGGCTCCGGCGTGGTGATCGGCACGGATGTGGTGGCGAAGGGGCCGCAGGACGGCTCCATGCTGCTCTACTCCACGGTGGCCCATGCGGTGACGCGGGCCATGTTCCCCTCGCTGCCCTTCGACCCGATCGCCGATTTCACCCCATGCGCCCTGGTCGGCCAGGTGCCGGTCATCCTGCTGGTGAACAACGATTTCCCGGCCCGGACGCTGGCCGAGTTCATCGCCCAGCTGAAGGAGAATCCGGGCAGGTACGACTATGCCTCCTCCGGCAATGGCGGCGCGGTGCATCTGGCGACGGAGCTGTTCCTGCACGCCGCGGGCGGGCTGCGGGCGAACCATGTGCCCTATCGCGGCAGCTCCGCCGCGCTGCCGGACGTGCTGTCCGGCCGCGTGCCGATGATCTTCGACATCGCCGCCTCCGCGCTGCCCTATGCGCGGTCGGGCCAGCTGCGGGCTCTGGGCATCAGCACGCGGGAACGCTCGCCGCTGGCGCCCGAGATCCCGACCATGATCGAGCAGGGCGTGGCGGGCTACGAGGCCTATACCTGGCACATGGTGCTGGCCCGCAGCGGCACGCCGCCCGCCATCATCCAGCAGGTGAACCGTGCGGTGAATGCCGCCGTCAGCCTGCCCGCGGTGAAGGAGCGGCTGCTCGGCATGGCCATGCAGGTGGTCTCCGACAGCACCCCCGATTCCGCCGCCGCCTATCTGCGCAGCGAGATCGGGGTCTGGGAGCCGCTGGTGCGCGCGGCGGGCATCCGGGCGAGCTGAGGCGTCAGGCGCCGGGGTCGGTCCAGAACCCCTCCGGCACCGTCTCCGCCTCCGCCGCCAGCGGGTCGCGTGGCAGCACCCGGTGGCGCAGCACGAGGCGGGCCAGCTCCAGCCGGCCCGCATCCTGCAGCCGCCTCGCCTCCCAGGCCATCGCGGCGGCGGAGGTCAGGTGATAGAGGGCGGAGGCCGCCTGGCGGGCCGAAGCCGGGTCCTCCTGCGCCCGCTCGGCCAGGGCCAGGGCGCGGTCCAGCGCCTCGGGGGCCTCGGGCAGGTCGGCGCCATGGCCCAGCAGGCCCAGCACATGCCGGCGCAGCACCGGCAGCGCCGCCTCCCGCTTCGCGGCGCGCAGCACATCCAGCGCCACGATATTGCTGGTGCCTTCCCAGATGCTGCCGAGATGCGCATCCCGCAGCAGCCGGGCATCCGGCCATTCCTCGATATAGCCGCAGCCGCCGCGCACCTCCATCGCATCGCCGGTGACGCGGCGCGCATCGCGGCAGGCGCGGAACTTCATCAATGGCGTCAGGATGCGGAGCAGGGGATAGGCGCCGTCCTCGCCCAGATCGGCACGCCGCAGCGCCTCCGCCGCCTGGAACATCAGGCTGCGCGCCTGCTCCATCGGCAGCGTCATCTTGGACAGCTGGCGGCGCATCAGCGGCATGTCCACCAGGCGCTGGCCGAAGGCGCGGCGGCGATGCGCGACGAAGAGCGCCTCCGTCACCGCGCGGCGCATCAGCCCGGCGGCGCGCATGCCATTCGACAGGCGGGAATTGTTGACCATGTCGGCCATCTGCCGGAAGCCGGCCTCGGGGTCGCCCACCAGATAGGCCGTGGCGCCTTCCAGCCGGATCTCGCCGCTGGCCATGGACCGCGTGCCGAGCTTGGGCTTCAGCCGCAGGATGCGATAGGCATTGTCGCTGCCATCCGGCAGCACCCTGGGCAGCAGGAACAGGGACACGCCGGCAAGCCCCGGCCCCGCGCCCTCCCGCCGCGCCAGCACCATGGCGAGGCCGGCATCCGGGTTGGAGCAGAACCACTTGTCGCCGGTCAGCGTCCAGCTTCCATCGGGCCTCGGCGCGGCCATCACGGCGGTTGCGGCAATATCGCTGCCGGCGCCCTGTTCCGTCATGAACATCGCGCCGTGGTGCAGCGCATCCAGGTCCTGGCTGGTCAGCGCCGGCAGGTAGAGCGCGACCAGCGCCGGGTCGCCGAAGCGGCGCAGCGTGCGCGTCAGGCTGTCGGTCATGGAGACCGGGCAGCACAGGCCGAATTCCGCCTGCACCAGAAGATAGGTGATCAGGTACTTGGCCGCTGGCGGCATCGGCGCCGGCCAGCCCAGCACGCCGGCGCGATGCGACAGGGCCGCCAGGCCGTATTCGCCGAAGGCGAGCCGCTCCATCTCGCGATAGGCCGGGTGATATTCGATGTGCTGCCGGTCCGCGCCGCGTCGGTCGCGGCTGTGCAGCACGGGCGGGTTGCGATCCGCGATGGCGGCCAGCTCATCCAGCCTTCCGCCGGCCAGCCCGCCCAGCCGGTCCAGATGCGGCCGCAGATGCGCCAGCAGATCGGGCGGCAGATAGAGCCCGGCCAGGCGCTCCAGCATCGGATCGGCGCGCCAAAGGTTCAGGCCGCGGCTGTCGGGAACCGCCTCCGGCCCCTGCGGAGCCGGATTCACGGCCCCAGCCGGCTCAGCGCCTCGGCAATCGCGGCCTCGGCCGGGGCGATCACCACCTGGCGCAGGCCGGGCGGGCTGCCCGGCGTGGCGGGGGCGGGCTGCCATTGGCAGAGCGGTGGCCGGGCGCGCAGGTTCTGGCCGCGCTCGTCGAAGCGCGCGCCCCAGCCGCAGGCGGTGCTGCCCTCGGCGATATCGGTGGCCAGCACGGCGGCGCGGATACGGTCCCGGTCCGGGCTGCCGGCGCGATGCAGCGCATCCAGCACCACCCGCGCCCCGGTGAAGCAGGCCAGGCCGTGGCCGGAGCGGGGTTCCGCGCCATAGCGGCGCAGATAGGCCTCGGCATAGGCCCGCGCGCCGGGCGCCACCCGCTCATTCACGGCGGAAGGTGTGAAATCCGCGCTCATCGTGCCGGTGAAGTCCGCGCCGATGCTGCGCGCGGTCTCGGCCAGGCCGTAGCCGCCGGCGGTGCCGATCACCATGCGCGGCCGCCAGTTCGCATCGCGCATGGCGCGGAACAGCAGCACCTCGTCGCCCGGCGCGCCGCTATGCAGCACCACCTCCGCATCCAGCCCGCGCAGCCGCTGCACCAGCGCCGCCAGGTCGGTCGGCCGCGGCGCATAGGCGGCGCGCTGCGCCAGGGTCCAACCCCGTTCGCCGATCGACGCCTCCTGCGCCGCGGCCACGGATTGCGCGCCCAGCACATCCTCCTGCGCGATGGCCAGGCGCAGCGAGGCCGGGCTCCGCGCCAGGGCGGTGGCCAGCAGCGCCACCCCATCCAGCGCCGTGGCGGCGAAATCCGCGGCGCGGGGGGCGACGCGGAAGACCCAGCGGAAGCCGCGTTCCATCACCGCATCGCCGGTGGCGCCGAGCTCGAAATAGGGCAGGCCCGCCAGCTCCGCGACCTGGGAGGCGGGCAGGGCGATGGCGGTGCTGAAGCTGCCGAGGATGGCGGCGACGCGATCCGGCCCCTGCGCCAGGCGGCGCGCCTCATTCGTGGCGGCGGCCTCGTCCGGCGCATCGGCGCGGACCAGGCGGATGGCGCGGCCGAAGACGCCGCCTGCGGCATTGCGGTCCTCCACGGCCAGCTCCACGCCGCGGAAGGATTCGTCGCCGAACAGGGCCGCCGGCCCGCTCAGGGGAAACAGCGCGCCCAGGCGAAGCTCCGCCGCGCCGGGCGTCGGCGCCTGCGCGCGCGCCGGCGCGCCAAGCGCCGAAAGGCCCAGCCCAGACCCCCCCGAAATGGCCAGCCCGCCGAAACGCCGGCGGCCGAAGCCCTGCATGCTGATCCCTTTCCCCGGGGCGCCCGGATGAGTTTCCCATGCGCCGCGCCGCGCGCACAACCCCGCGGGCCGCGGCGGGCAGCCTTGACGGGCCGCGCCGCCGCATGGTCCCTCGGGGCCCTGCCCAGCCGAGGAACCGCCATGCCCAGCCTGCCCGCCGAGATGACGCTGATCGACCACACCCAGGGCGGCACCGGCAAGGGCGGCGGGCCGGAGGTGCTGGTCGCCGCCCGCGGCCCGGTGCCCCAGCCGGCGGCGGATGAGGTGCTGATCCGCACCGAGGCGGTGGGCGTGAACCGCCCGGACGTGGCGCAGCGCAACGGCAGCTATCCGCCGCCGCCCGGCGCCAGCCCGGTGCTCGGCCTGGAATGCGCCGGGGAGGTCGTGGCGGTGGGCGCCGCGGTGACGCGCTGGAAGATCGGCGACAAGGTCTGCGCGCTGACCAATGGCGGCGCCTATGCCGCGTATTGCGCCGCACCCGAGGCGCAGACGCTGCCCTGGCCCGCCGGCTTCGACGCGCTGCACGCCGCCGCCCTGCCCGAGACCTATTTTACCGTCTGGGCCAATGTCTTCGGCCATGGCCGGCTGGCGGCGGGCGAGACCATCCTGATCCATGGCGGCACCAGCGGCATCGGCGTGACCGCCATTCAATTGGCGAAAGCCTTCGGCGCGACGGTCTATGCGACGGCGGGCAGCGCGGAAAAGGTGGCGGCCTGCCTGGAGCTCGGGGCGGATGCGGCGATCGACTACAAGACCGAGGATTTCGCCGAGCGCGTGAAGGCGCTGACCGGCGGGAAGGGCGTGGACGTCGTGCTCGACATGGTCGGCGCGCCGTATTTTTCGAAGAACATCCGCAGCCTGCGGATGGATGGCCGGCTGGTGATGATCGCCTTCCTGAACGGCCATGTGGCGGAACAGGTGGACCTGCGGCCGATCATGGTGAAGCGCCTGACCGTCACCGGCAGCACCATGCGGCCGCGCAGCACGGCGCAGAAGGGGGAGATCGCGCAGGCGCTGGAGGCCAAGGTCTGGCCGCTGCTGGCGCAGGGCAAGGCGGCGCCGCGCATCTTCCGCACCTTCCCGCTGGCCGAAGCCGCCGAGGCGCATCGGCTGATGGAAAGCAGCACCCATATCGGCAAGATCATGCTGACCACAGGCTGAGGGGGGGGCCGTGACGCTCTGGCTGGTCTTCGCCGCGGCGCTGCTGCTGCTGGGCCTGGCGGTGCGGCTGCGCGACCGCGCGCTGCGCCGGGCCGGGCAGGGGCTGGCGGTGCTGATGGCGCTGACCGCCACGCTGCTGCTGGCCCGCCGCCCCGGCACCGCGTTGCCGCTGCCGGGATCGCGGCCGCGGCCCTGGTATTCGCCCTGAGGAGCCTCGGATGAACCTGCACCGCCTGTTGCTGAAGCGCGAGGCCGAAGGCCGCCCCGTGCGCGTCGCCGTCATTGGCGCGGGCAAGTTCGGCTCCATGTTCCTGCATCAGGCGCCGCGCACGCCGGGGCTGCATGTGCTAGGCATCGCCGATCTCTCCATCCCCAATGCCCGCGCCGCGCTGGCGCGCATCCATTGGGCGCCCGAGGCCGGCGCCGCCCCCGATGCCGCGACCGCGGCCCGCACCGGCGCCACCTGGCTGACCGAGGACAGCCTGGCGCTGATCGCCGATCCCCATGTGGAGGTGGTGGTGGAGGCCACGGGCGACCCCGCCGCCGGCCTGGTCCATGCGCGCCACGCCATCCGCCACGGCAAGCATGTGGTGATGGTGAATGTCGAGGCGGACGTGCTGGCCGGCCCCCTGCTGGCGCGGGAGGCCGCGGCGGCGGGCCTCGTCTATTCCATGGCCTATGGCGACCAGCCGGCTTTGGTGGCGGAACTGGTCGACACCATCCGCGCCGGCGGTTTTTCGGTGGTCGCCGCCGGCAAGGGCACGAAATACCTGCCGGCCTATCACGCCAGCACGCCGGAGACGGTCTGGGATTTCTACGGGCTGACGGCGGAGCAGGCGCGTGCGGGGGCGATGAATCCGCGCATGTTCAACTCCTTCCTCGATGGCACCAAGTCCGGCATCGAGATGGCGGCGATCGCCAATGCCACCGGCCTCGCCCCGCCCGAGGATGGCCTGGCCTTCCCGCCCGCCGGCACCAGCCAGCTGCCGGACCTGCTGCGCCCGCATAACGAGGGCGGCATCCTGGCCCGCAAGGGCGTGGTGGAGGTGGTCTCCTCCCTCACGCGCGACGGCGCCGAGATCCCGGACAACCTGCGCTGGGGCGTCTATGTGGTCTTCGAGGGCGATACCGAATACGCCCGCCGCTGCTTCGCCGAATACGGCGTGGCCACCGATTCCAGCGGACGCTACGCCGCGCTCTGGCGGCCCTATCACTTCATCGGGCTCGAGCTCGGCGTCTCCGTCGCCTCCGCCGCGCTGCGGCGGGAGGCGACGGGCAGTTCGGAAAGCTGGGCGGCCGATTGCGTCGCCATCGCCAAGCGCGACCTACGGCCGGGCGAGGTGCTGGATGGCGAGGGCGGCGCCATGGTCTGGGGCAAATGCATCCCGGCCGCGCGGTCGCTGGCGCTGGGCGCCGTGCCGATCGGGCTGGCGCATGGCGTGGCGCTGGCCCGCGCGGTGCCGGCGGGGGCGCTGGTGACGGAGGCGGATCTGCAACCCCGGCGACCCGGTGGCGCCGGCCAGGCGGCGCGGGAGATGCGGGCGGCGCTGGTTGCGCTCGGGGCGCGCGCATAGTTGCGCACCTCGCCCCAATACATGCGGATCGACAATCGACAATTGTTGAATTGTAAGCTCAATCGCACAAATCCAGGCTTTTCCCGACGCGACGGGCGCGGTTAGGTTAACAGCAATGCCCATGGCGTCTGCCTTCCGGCTGCTTTTCGCAGCCGTCATCCTGTTTGGCGGTGCCTGGCCCATCACCAAGGCTGCGCTGGCGGATGCGTCCCCCCTGTGGTTCGGCACGGGGCGATCCGCGCTGGCGGCGCTGGGGGCGGCCATCCTGCTGGCGGCCCTGGGCCGGCTGCGCTTTCCGGTGGCGGAGGACCGCCGGGCGGTGCTCTTCCTTGGCCTGTTCCAGCTCGGCGGCTTCTTCGCGCTGACCCATCTGGCGGTGGCGCTGGTGCCGGCCGGGCGCACCGCGGTGCTGTCCAATGTCGTCACCTATTGGCTCATCCCGCTCTCCGTCCTGGTGCTGGGGGAGAAGGTCTCCGCCGCGCGCTGGTTCGCAGCGGGGCTGGGGCTGGCCGGCGCGGGCGTGCTGATCGGCCCCTGGTCGGTGGACTGGACGCAGCGGGATGCGCTGGTCGGCCACCTGATGCTGGTGCTGGCCGGGCTGCTCTGGACCATCGCCATCATCGCCTCCCGCAAATGGCCGCCGCGCACGCCGATGTTCGAGCTGCTGCCCTGGTGCTTCGGCATCGGCGCGCTGCTGCTGGTGCCGATCACGCTGGTGCTGGAGCCGGATGGCGGCGTCGGGCTCAGCTCCTGGCCCTATCTTCTCTATATCGGCCTCTTCGCGGCGCCGATCGGCACCTGGTGCGTGATCGAGGCCGGCCGCAAGCTGCCGGGGGCCGTGGCCTCCGTGGGCTTCCTGATGGTGCCGGCCTTCGGCGTGCTGGTCTCCACCCTCTGGCTCGGCGAGCCGCTGGGCTGGGATGTGATCGTGGGGGGCGGGCTGATCGTGGCCTCGGTCGTCCTGGCGGCCCGCGGATGAAGCTCGTGGTCGCCGAAGCGGGGCAGGGGCCCGCCGTCGTGCTGCTGCACGGTCTGCTGGGCGCCGGCCAGAACTTTGGCGCCATCCAGAGGCAATTGGCGGCGGAGGGCTTCCGCGTGCTGGCGCTGGACCTGCGCAACCACGGCACCTCCCCGCATGCCGCCGGCATGGCCTATGCCGATATGGCCGCGGATGTGGCGGAGACGCTGCAGGCGGAGGGCGCCTGGCCCGCCTCCGTGATCGGCCATTCGATGGGCGGCAAGGTGGCCATGGCGCTCGCCTTGACGCGGCCGGAGGGGGTGGCGCGGCTGCTGGTGGCGGATATCGCCCCCGTCGCCTATCCGGCGCCGCTGTTCAACGCCTATATCGCCGCCATGCGCGGGCTGGAGCTGCGCCCCGGCCTTGCGCGGCGGGAGGCGGATGCAGCCCTGGCGCCGGCGGTGCCCGCCGCGCCGCTGCGCGCCTTCCTGCTGCAGAACCTGGATTTTGCCCGCAACCCGCCGGCCTGGCGCATCGGGCTGGAGGAGATTGCCGCCGGCATGCCGGAGATCGGCGGCTGGCCCGACCTGCCGGGGCGCTATGAGGGGCAGGTCCTGGTGCTGGCCGGCGACCGTTCCGACTATATCCGGCCGGAGCATGCGCCGCTGTTCCAGCGCCTGTTTCCCGCCGCGACCCATGCCAGCATTCCCGCCGGGCACTGGCTGCATGCCGAGAATCCGCAGGCCTTCCTCGCGACTGTACGAGGGTTCCTGCGCGGGCTGTGACGGTTCAGGAGCCGCCGCGCAGGCCGGGGCGGGCTTCCTCCACCGCCTGGTCGCCCGGCGGCGGGCCGTCCTGCTCGGCGTTCCAGCCGCCGCCATAGCTGAAGGCCACCACGCCGCCGGTCACGCTATCCAGCGCCGCATCCTCCAGCGGCACCGGGCCCGGCGGCGTCTTGGTCGGCCCGGCTGGTGTCTTGCGATCCGTCATGGCCATTCCTCCGCCTCTCCTGGGCCAGCAGGACAGCACATGATGTACCGTCGCGTGAAGTATCAAGAAAGTTGACTGCCGCCGCGCGTCAGCCCAGGCGGACCAGCGTGATCTCCGGCGGCACGCCCATCCGCACCGGCAGGATCGAGGTGCCGAGCCCGCCCGAGACGACCAGGTGCTTCCCCGCCTCCTCCACATGCCCATAGGCATAGCGATTGCCGAAGGCGGAGGGGACATAGGGCGAGAAACCCGCCACCCGCACCTGCCCGCCATGCGTATGGCCACACAGCGTCAGCGCGACGCGATCCGCCGGCACATCGGGGAAGATATCGGGCTCATGGCAGAGCAGGATCACCGGGTCCCGGTCCTGCACCCCGGCCAGGGTACGGCCGAGGTGGTTGGCGCCGAGGTAGCGGCCGTCATCGGTCTCCCGGAAGGCCCAGAGGCTGCCGCTGCCGGCCACCCAGAAGCCGCGGCCGCGGAAGCCGGTCTTCACCGCCGCATTGTGCAGCACGGAGATCCCGGCCTCCGCCAGCACGCGCGCGGTGCGCGGCACGCCGCGGCGGAAGCGCTGCACCTGCGGGTCCTCCCACCAGTCGTGATTGCCCAGCACGGCATGCACGCCATGCGGCGCGCGCAGGCCGCGCAGCACGGCGGCCGTCTCCGCCACCGGGATGCCGTGCCGAACCAGCCGGCCGCCGCCCATGTAGTCGCCCAGCAGCACCACGAGATCCGGCTGCAGGGCATTGGTGGCGGCAACAATCTCGGCCACCCGCTGCAGCGGCATCTGCGGCTCGCAGGCATGGAGATCGGCGAGCGACGCGATGGTGATGGGCCTGTCGCGCGGCCAGTTCGGCGGGTTCAGCCGGTATTCGGCCACGCCCAGCCGGTAGGTGGGCTCGATCCAGAAGCCGTAGAGCCCGCCCACGGCGCTCGCCGCGGTCATTCCGCCCATCAGGGTCAGCAGCGCGCGACGGGTGGACATGATGCTGCCTTCAAGCTGGCCTCGGTTGCGGGATGGCGAAGCGGGCCGATCTAGGCCTGCATGACGATGGAAGACTTCCCCGCGGATCGCGCCGCGGCGCTGCGGCAGCTGGCCGCCTTCGGCCCGCGCATGGGGCCTGATTACGGGGCTGGCCGCAATATCGACCCCGGTCCAGGGCAGCCCGGCGCCGTCTCCCGCCTCTCCCCCGCGCTGCGCCACCGGCTGGTGACGGAGGCGGAGGTGGTGGGCACGGCGCTGCATCGGCATGGCGCGCAGGTGGCCGGAAAATTCATCGAGGAGGTCTTCTGGCGCAGCTACTGGAAAGGCTTTCTCGCATTGCGCCCGGCCCTCTGGGCGGATTACCGGGCGGAGCTGTCGCGCGAGCTGGCGCGGCTGGAGGCGGAGCCGGCGCTGCGGGCGGGCTACGACCGCGCGGTGCAGGGTGCCACCGGCATCGCCGGTTTCGACGACTGGGCGCGGGAACTGCGCGACTCGCATTGGCTGCACAACCACGCGCGCATGTGCTTCGCCAGCATCTGGATCTTCTCGCTTCGCCTGCCCTGGACGCTGGGCGCGGACTTTTTCCTGCGGCACCTGCTGGACGGCGATGCGGCCAGCAATACCCTGTCCTGGCGCTGGGTCGCGGGGCTGCATACGGCGGACAAGCCCTATGTCGCGCGGGCCGAGACCATCCGCCGCTGCTCGGCGGAGCGCTTCGCCCCGGCCGGCCAGATCGACGAGAACCCGGCCCCGCTGCCTTTTCGGCCGCCGCCGGCGCCCTGCCCGCTGCCGGTCCAGGGTCCGCTGCCGGAGGGCCCCGTCGCGCTGCTGCTGCATGAGGACGACCTGCATCCCGAAAGCCTGCTGCCCGCCGGGCTGAAGGTCCGCGCCATCGCCGGCTTCGCGGTGCCGGAGGCGCGCTCCCCGCTCGGCTGCGCGCCGGGCGTCGCACGTCATGCCTGGCAGGCGCTGGCCGATGGCCTGGCCCGCGCCGGCCGACATTTCGGCGCCCCCGCCATCGCCCTGGCGCCGGAGGCCGTGGCCGGCTGGGCGGCGGACCATGGCCTGCCGGTGGTGACGCCGGAGGCGCCGGTGGGCTGGACGGCGACGGCGCTGGAGGGGCTGGGCATCCCCCTGCATCCCATCCGCCGTGACTGGGACGCGGCCTGCTGGCCCGAAGCGACGAAGGGCTATTTCGCCTTCAGGCAGCGGATTCCCGCCTGGCTCGACCTGCTGGCGCCTTCGCCGCCTTCGGCTTGAGCCGCCGCAGCTTGTCCGCATCCGCCGCGCGCCAGAGGTACCAGGCGGCGATGCTGCGCCAGGGCGCCCAGGCCGCGCCGATCTCGGCCAGCTCCTTCGGCTTCGGCTGGGCCTCCAGACCGGCGGATACCTTCCAGCCCTCCCGGACGCCGAAATCATCCACGGGCAGCACGTCCGGGCGGCCGAGGGTGAATATGAGAAACATCTCCACCGTCCAGCGGCCGACGCCGCGGATGGCGACCAGCCGCTCGATCAGCGCCTCGTCCGAAAGCCGCGCCGCTGCCTCGCTGCTCGGCACCAGCCCGCCCACCGCCTTCTCCGCGATGTCGCGGATGGCGGCGACCTTGTTGCCCGAGAGGCCGCAGCCGCGCATCGCCTCCACCGGCGTCTGCAGCACCAGAGCGGGCGGCGGAAAATCGTGCCCGGGGTACAGCGCGACGAAGCGACCCAGAATCGCCTCCGCCGCGCGGCCATGCACCTGCTGGTGCGTGATGGCGCTGACCAGCGCCTGGTAGGGCTCCCGCACCACCGGCTCCAGCGTGCAGGGCCCGATGCGGCGGATCACCGCCTTCAGCACCGGGTCCCGCCGCAGGTGGCGCAGCGCGGCGGGGGTGGCGATCACCGGAAGACCAGGTGCGGCAGCGCCATGGTGATCCAGGGCAGGTAGGTGATGACCATCAGGCAGGCGAAGATGACGCCGATGAAGATCGGCAGGTAGCGCATCATCTTGTCCACGCCGGTGCCGGCCACCTGCGCCGCGGCGAAGAGGTTCACGCCGAAGGGCGGCGTGATCATGCCCATCGCCAGGTTCACCACCATGATGGTGCCGAAATGCACGCCATCGATGCCGAAACGCTCCGCCGCCTCGGCCAGGATCGGCGCCAGCACGATGATGGAGGCGCTGGTCTCGACGAACATGCCGACCACGAACAGGAACAGGTTCACGCCCAGCAGGTACATGCCCGCGCCGTCGAAGGTGGCGACCAGCCAGGCGGCCGCCGCATCCGGCACGCCCTGCCGGTTCAGCAGCCAGGAGAAGACGGCCGCGCAGGCGATGATGAACAGGATCACCGCGCTGCTGATCACAGACTTGCGGAAGATCGGGTACAGGTCGCGCCAGCCGATCTCGCGATGCACCGCCATGCCGACCAGGATGGCATAGGCGACCGCGACGACGCTGGCCTCCGTCGGCGTGGTGATGCCGCCATAGATGCCGCCCAGCACGACCACCGGCATGAACAGCGCGAAGCCGGCCTGGCGCGTGGCGGTCAGGAAGGGCAGGCGGCCCTCGCCATCCTGCTTGCCCCAGCCCTTGATGCGGCACCAGATCAGCACCGTGGCGACCAGCGCGCCGGAGATCATGATGCCCGGCCCGATGCCGGCGATGAACAGCTCCGGGATGCTGACCTGCGCCGTGACGCCATAGAGGATCATCGGGATCGACGGCGGGATGATGACGCCGAGCTCCGCCGCGGTCGCCTGCAGGGCGGCGGCGAAGGCCACCGGATAGCCGGCGCGGACCAGGGCCGGGATCATGATGGCGCCCACCGCGAAGGTGGTGGCGACGGAGCTGCCGCTGATGGCCGCGAAGATCATGCAGGTGACGACGCAGGTGGCGGGCAGCCCGCCCTGGATGCCGCCCACGATGGATTGCGCGAAGGCGACCAGGCGGCGGGAGATGCCGCCCACATCCATCAGGTTGCCGGCCAGGATGAAGAAGGGAATGGCGGCCAGCGGGAACTTGTCCAGCGCCACGAAAAGCTGCTGCGCCGCGACGATCAGCGGGAAGTTGGTATAGCCATGGATGCCGACGATGGCGGCAAGCCCGATGGCGACGGCGACCGGCACGCTGATGGCGAACAGCACCAGCATCACGGTGAGCATCATGCCGCTCATGCGGCGTACTCCAGCTCGGCTTCGCGCCGGTCGAGGAAATGGGCGACGGCGCCGATCATGGCGAAGACGGCGCCGATCGGGATCGCCGCATAGCCCCAGGACATCGAGACCTCGAGCCCCGCCATCTCCTGGAACTGCACGCGCTGCGCCATGGTCCAGCCGAACCAGAACATGATGCCCATGAGGGACAGGGAGCAGGCCAGCGCCGCCGCCTCCAGCCCCCGCCGCAGGGCGCCGGAGGACAGGCGATGCGCCACGTCGATGGAGACCAGCGCGCCGCCGCGCAGCGCCAGCGCCACGCCGAGATAGGCCATCCAGATCAGCGCCGTGCGCACCAGCGCCTCCGACCATATCGAGGGCGTTTCCGTGGCGAAGCGGGCGATCACCTGCCACAGCCCGGCCGCCGCCGCGATGGCCAGCGCCAGGCAGGCGAGGAGGGCGGCGAGGCCGGTGGTGATGCGGTCGAGCCCCAGCACGGCGGAGCGCAAGGCGCCCCTGGCGCCACCCCCGGAGCCTGCCCAGAGTGCCAGTAGCACGACGGCGAGCGTCACCGCCCCCGTCACCTGCAATGGCACCACGTTCATCATGTTCATCGCGTGGATTCCGGAGGCTGGAAGGGCAGGGCGCGCGGCCCTGCCGAAGGTCGAAGTCTCAATTGGCGCGCCATTCGCGGATGCGGCGCAGCGTCGCGGCATCCAGCGTCCGCTCCCATTCGGCGAAGGCGGGGGCCAGGGCGGCCTGGAAGGCGGCCGTGTCCACCTCCGTCACCACCGTCATGCCGCGGCGGCGCAGCTCGGCCACGCCCGCTTCCTCATCCGCCGTGACGCGGGCGCGGTTGGCGGCCTGCGCTTCCCGCGCCGCCTGCTGGAACAGGGCGCGATCGGCCGCGTTGAAGCGCGCCACCATGGCCGGGTTGCAGATCATCACCTGCGGCGAATAGACGTGGCGCGTCATGGTGAAGTGGCGCTGCACCTGGTTCAGGTTGTTCGCCACGATGACGGAGATCGGATTCTCCTGCCCATCCACCGTGCCCTGCTGCAGGGCCGGCAACAGTTCGGAGAAGGCCATGGGCGTGGGCAGCGCGCCCAGCGTGGTGAAGGCCCGGATATGCACCTGGTTCTCCATGGTGCGGATCTTCATGCCGCGCAGGTCGGCCGGGGTATGCACCTCGCGCCGCGAATTGGTCAGGTTGCGGAAGCCGTTCTCGATCCAGACCACGCCGACCAGGCCGCGCGCATTGAAGCGCGAGAGGACCTGCTGGCCGATCTCGGAATCCAGCACGCCGCGCGCATGGGTGGCGTCGCGGAACAGGAAGGGCACGTCGAAGATCCGCACCTCCGGCACGAAGTTGCCGACCGGGCCGGTGGAGGTGAAGGTGCAGTCGATGGTGCCGATCTGCACGCTCTCGACCATCTCGCGCTCATTGTCGTTGCGCTGGGTGGTGACGCTGTAGCGCCCGCCGGTCAGCCGCTCCAGCGCCGACTTGAAGGTGCTGGCGCCGACGCCCGTGTGGCTGTCGAGCGGCAGGGCATGCTGCACGGTCAGTTGCGTCTGCGCCTGCGCCGGCAGCGCGAAGGGCAGCAGGAGCGCGGCGGCAAGCGCCGCGCGATGGATGGTCTTCACGGACGGACTCCCCCAGGGACTGCGCGCCGTTGGTTCGGCGCTGCATGCTTCACCGGTATAGATGCATTGCGGTTGCGGCATCAATCCCGGGGGGGCGGGGCGCGGCGTGTCCCGCGCCCCGTCAGGCCAGGCTCAGTTCGCGCGCCAGTCGCGGATGCGGCGCAGCAGCGCGCCGTCCAGTGTGCGCTCATACTCGGTGAAGGCGGCGGCCAGCGCGGTCTGGAAGGCGGCGGCATCCACCTGCGTCACCACCGTCATGCCGCGGCGGCGCAGCTCGTCCACGCCGGACTGCTCATCGGCCGTCACGCGCGCGCGGTTGGCGGCCGCACCGGCCTTGGCGGCCTCCATGAAGGCGGCGCGGTCGGCGGCCGTCATGCGCGCCAGCATCTGCGGATTGCAGATCAGGATCGCCGGCGAATAGACGTGGCCGGTCAGCGTCAGGTAGCGCTGCACCTGGTTCAGGTTGTTCGCCACGATGACCGGGATCGGATTCTCCTGGCCGTCCACCGTGCCCTGCTGCAGGGCGGGCACCAGCTCGGAGAAGGCCATCGGCGTCGGCAGCGCGCCGAGGGTGGAGAAGGCGCGCATATGCACCTGGTTCTCCATCGTGCGCACCTTCAGCCCGCGCACATCGGCCGGCGTATTCACCTCGCGCCGCGAATTGGTCAGGTGGCGAAAGCCGTTCTCCATCCAGACCACGCCGGTGAGGCCGCGGGCGGCGAAGCGGCCGAGCATCTGCTGGCCGATTTCCGAATCCAGCACGCCGCGGGCATGGGCGGTGTCGCGGAACAGGAAGGGCACGTCGAGGTTGCGCGTCTCCGGCACGAAATTGCCGACCGGGCCGGTGGAGGTGATGACGCATTCGATCGTGCCGATCTGCGCGCTCTCGATCGCCTCGCGCTCATTGTCGTTGCGCTGGATCACGACGGTGTAGCGGCCGCCGGAGGCACGCTCGAAGGCCTCCTTCAGCGCGGTGGCGCCGGCGCCGTAGTGGCTGTTCAGCGGCAGCGGGTGCTGGATGGTGATTTGCGTCTGGGCCAGGGCCGGCGCGGCCAGCGGCAAGGCGAGGGCGGCGGCCAGGGCCAGCCGGCGGGACATGGTGATCAAAGGCGTCTCTCCCCAGGGACTGGGGCGCCCTTGGCGGCGCCCCTTGCTGTCCTTGGGTATAGGTGAAGCGGGCGGACCGCTTCAAGCCGTGGTGCTAGAGCCGTTTCACCGAAAGCGAAGACGGCGAAACAGCTCTAGCCATTTGTTTTAACGCATTTTCCGAGTCGCCTTGCGAAGCCGCAAGGCTCGAAAATGCTTCAATGCGCCGCCACCGCCGGCAGCGGCAGGCCGAGATGCAGCGCCTCATTCGCCGCTGCGGCACCCTCCCACAGCAGCTCGACGCCGATCCAGGCGATCAGCGCCAGGCCGACATAGGCGATGATCTTGTAGCGATCGAGCAGCTTCGCCAGCGCGCCGCCCAGCAGCCCCATCAGCAGGATGGAGACGGTGAGGCCGATGATCAGCATGGTGATGTTGTTTCGCGCCACGGCGGCCACCGCCAGCACGTTGTCGAGGCTCATCGAGACATCGGCGATGATGATCTGCCGCAGCGCCTGGAACAGGGTCTTGTCCGGCGCCGCGTGGCCGGCCTCCTGCTCCTCCGCCTGGTGGCGCAGTTCCTTCCAGAAGCCCCAGGCGATGTAGAGCAGCGCGAGCCCGCCGATGAGCTCGACCCACCACAGGCCCAGCAGCCAGGTGGCGCCCAGCGAGAAGACGATGCGGAGGACGGCGGCGGCGACGATGCCGAAGAGCACCGCGCGGGCGCGGAGCGCGGGGGGCAGGCCCGCGGCCGCCATGCCGATGACCACCGCATTGTCGCCCGACAGGATGATGTTGAGCCACAGAATCTCCAGGAACTGCGGTCCCTGGGCAAGCAACGAATCCATACCGTTCCTCCGGGCGCGGCACGCAGCGTGGCCGCTTCAACCCGGGGCGGAAACTATGGCGTGGATGCCATTTTCCACAGTTTCAATCCTGCAATCCAACGGCCATGCGCAAGATGCCCGTGGGATTAACGCCGGTTCAGCCGTGCCGGATGGCGATCGTCTTCAGGGCGCCAAAACCGTGCAGCGCCGCAAAACCCTTCTCCCGCCCATGGCCGCTGCGCTTCACGCCGCCGAAGGGCAGTTCCACGCCGCCGCCGGCGCCATAGTTGTTGACGAAGACCTGGCCCGCGCGGATGTGGCGCGCCAGGCGCAGCCCGCGGCCGATATCCTGGGTCCAGACGCCGGCGACCAGACCATATGCGGTGCCATTGGCGATGCGCAGCGCCGCCTCCTCATCGGCGAATCGGGTGGCGACCAGCACCGGGCCGAAGATTTCTTCCTGTGCCAGGGTGTGGGCCGCATCGACGTCATCCAGCAGCACCGGCTTCACGTAGTAGCCGCCCTCCGGCGCGTTGGAGGCCAGCCGGCCACTGGCCGCGTGGCGCAAGCCATCGCGCCGCGCGGTCTCCAGGAAGCCCTGCACCCGCCGCTGCTGCGCCAGGGTCACCAGCGGGCCGAGATCGAGGTCGCGCTCCGCCGGCCCCGCCTCCAACCGGGAAAAGCGCTCGGCCAGCGCGGCCAGCAGCCGGTCATGCACCTGCTCCTGCACCAGCAGGCGGGACCCGGCGGAGCAGGTCTGGCCGGCATTCTGGATGATGGCGCCCATCACCGCCGGCACCACCTGGTCCAGATCCGCATCGGCAAAGACGATTTGCGGGCTCT
This sequence comes from Falsiroseomonas sp., assembly GCF_051860665.1. Lineage (GTDB taxonomy): Bacteria > Pseudomonadota > Alphaproteobacteria > Acetobacterales > Acetobacteraceae > Falsiroseomonas. Next base: position 63,556 of record NZ_JBHYDM010000005.1, on the reverse strand, counting down.
TGCCGCCCAACTCCAGAGTCACGGGGATGGTGCGCTCCGCCGCCGCGCGCTGGATCAGCGTGCCGACCTCCGGGCTGCCGGTGAAGGAGATATGGGCGACCAGCGGATGCGCCGTCAGCGCCGCGCCGGCCTCCTCGCCGAGGCCGGTCACCACATTCACCGCGCCCGCGGGGAATCCCGCCTCCGCCGCCAGCTCGGCGATCGCCAGCGTGGTGAGGGAGGCCTCCTCCGCCGGCTTCACCACCGCCGCATTGCCCATGGCCAGCGCCCCGCCGAGCGACCGGCCGAGGATCTGCATCGGGTAGTTCCAGGGGATGATGTGGGCTGTGACGCCATGCGGCTCCCAGACCGTCATGGCGAGGATCCCCTCGGCGGAGGGGATGGTCTCGCCATGCACCTTGTCGGCCGCGCCGCCGTAGAATTCGAAGTAGCGGGCGCAGGCGGCGGCATCCTGCCGCGCCTGGCGGATCGGCTTGCCGACATCGAGGGATTCGAGCGCCGCCAGGCGTTCCGCATCGCGCCGGATGAGCTCCGCCAGCTTCAGCAGCAGCCGGCCGCGCTCGGCCGCGGGCATGCGGCCCCAAGGGCCGGCCAGTGCGGCGTCGGCGGCGCGGCAGGCCGCATCCACCTCCCGCGCCGTGCCGCGGGCGATGCGGCCGATCTCGGCGCCGTCGGAGGGGTTGAGCACGGGGAGCGCGGCATCCGAGGCCAGGGCGCGGCCGCCGATGAAATGCAGGTGCTGGGTCATGCGCGGCTGGTAGCCTCGGGCCCTGGCGGCTTCAAGCGGCGCCCGCCTTGCGCCATGCTGGGCGCGCCGTGTCAGGAGGTCCCGATGACCGATCCGAAGGAAGCGCTGATCCGCGACCTGGTGGCCTGGATCGCCGCCGCGCCGCGCCCCTATGCGGAGGTGATGGACCGCTGGCGCACCAGCTGCCCGCGCCTGACGGTCTGGGAGGATGCCGCCGATCGCGGCCTGCTGGCCTGCGAGACGCGGGGCGACGCGCTATGGGTGGTGGCGACGCCGGCGGGCCGCGCCGCGCTCAGCCCAGCAGCGCCACCATAGCCCAGCCGACCACCACCACGCCGGCGAGCGAGGGCGCCAGCAGCCGCCAGATCTGCGCCGGCCGGGCGCCATCGGCCAGCAAGCCGCAGATCATCGCCGTGCCGGCAAAGGACATGCCCGCCCCGGCGGCGCCCGAAAAATTGTGCAGGGCAGGGGCCAGCAATGGCGGCAGCCCCGCCGCCTGGCCGAGCGCCGCCTGCACCGGCATCAGCGCGGCGTTGGAGCCGACATTGCTGCCGGTGACGATGCCCGAGGCCAGGCCCAGCACCGGCACCGCATAGGGCGCGGCCGGCCCCAGCCCCTCCGCCGCCGCCTGGGCCAGCGCGCCGGCGATGCCCGCCCCCGCCATCCAGCGCGCCAGCACCACGTAAAGCAGCATGGCGAGCGCTGGCCGCAGCGCGCGGGTCAGGGCCGCGCGGGCGCGCGGGCCGGGATCGGCCCGGCGCAGCAGCAGGCCCCCGCCGACCAGCCAGAGCACCACGGCGACATGGGTGATGGGGAAGCCGGGCAGGTCGGCATAGGGCGTCCAGGCCGGCGCAGCGGTCCAGGACCGCGCCAGCAGCAGCGCCGCGGTCAGCAGCAGGTAGGGGGCCAGCGACCGGAAGGCCGCGCGCCAGCCCTCGGCGCCACGCGGCGGGTCCAGGCGGTAGAGCGTGGCCAGCAGGGGGATGCCGGTGGCCAGGATGCCGGCGACCTCGAAGGGGAACAGGGCGTGGGAGGCCAGCAGGATGCCGGACATGGCCAGCAGCAGCCCCATCTGCACCGCCTTCTCCCGCGCCGGCACGGAGATGCCGGCTGCCGCGCACAGCCGCCAGAGCACCGGCCCCATCAGCAGCAGCCAGGCGGCATTCGGCCAGGCGGTCAGCGCCGCCACCTCCTGCGCCGGCAGGCCCGTCAGCGCCGCGCCGAGCGAAGTGCCCGGCCCCAGCCCGCCCCAGGGCACCAGAGTGAGGGAGAGCAGCGCCATGGCCCCGGCCGGCGCGCCGCGCAGCCCCATCCCGCGGATGGCCGAGAGGGCGAAGACGGCGCCGACGGCGAAGCCGGTGACGCTTTCCATGAAGCCGCCCATCAGCAGGGCGGCCACGAAGATGCGGCGCGGCGAGGGTTCGGTGGCCGCCGCGCCACCCCCGCGGCCGGCGACGGCGGCATGGAACAGCAGCCCGCCCATCACCACCGTGATGGGTTTCAGCGCGAGGAAGGCGCCGCGCAGCGTCTCCTCCGCCAGGAAGGGCAGGGTGGGCGCCTGCAGCGTCGCGACCACCGCCGGCAGCGCGGCGACCAGCGCGGCCAGCACCGCCGGCACCGGCCCGGCGCGGCCGGAGAGCAGCAGCGCCACCAGCAGCAGCAGCGGCGCGGCTTGCAGCAACAGCATCATGGTCTTGCCAATCCCGCGGCGGCGCCCCGATTCTGCGCGCCATGCCGCTTCTCTACGCCGCCTATGGCAGTAACCTCGATCACAGCCGGATGCAGGACCGCTGCGCGGGGGCGGAGCCCGCCGGCGCCCTGCTGCTGCCCGGCTGGCGCCTGGTGCTGCGGCGCTTTGCCGATATCGAGCCGGATGCCGGTGCCGCCCTGCCCATCGGCTTGTGGCGCATCAGCCGCGCGCACCTGCGCAGCCTGGACAAGTTCGAGGGTACGGCGCTGGGCATCTATGAACGCCTCGAGGTCACGCTGCCGAATGGTCCGAAAGCCTGGATCTATGCCGGGCGGCGGCTGCGAGCCGGACCGCCGGAGGGGTGGTATGTGCAGCATCTGCGCCTCGGCTACCGGGAATTCGGGCTGGCGCCCGGGCCGCTGGAGGAAGCGCTCTCGGCCTGCGGCTTCGCCGGCTGAATCGGCAGCGCCGCCTGGGCATTGGCGGCCAGCGGCGCCGCCCGGCGCTGCGCCACCTGCGCCTCCCGCCGCGTGATATAGACGGCGGAGCCCACGATCAGCGCCGCGCCCAGGCCGAGCCAGGCATCCGGCACCTCCTCGAAGAGCAGCACGCCGGTGGCGGCGGCGAAGACCAGGCGGACATAGGAGATCGGCGCCACGACGCTGGCATCCACCATGCGCAGCGCATTGATCCAGAGATGCATGGCGAAGGGCCCGCAAAGCCCGCATAGCACCAGCAGGAAAAGGTTGGTCCAGCCGGGCCAGGCGAGGCCGGGCAGCGCCACCGGCAGCGCGACCGCCACCGCCACCACGCCGATCCAGAACATGATGGTGCCCGTGCGCTCCGTCCGCGCCAGGGTCTTGGTGGTCAGCACGATCGCCGCGCCCATCAGGGCGGAGGCCAGCGAGGCCGCCAGTGGCCAGTCCAGCGCCACCGCCCCCACCGAGCCCGGGCGGACGATGGCGACGACGCCGCAAAAACCCACCAGCGTCGCGCTCCACCGCCGCCAGCGGACGCGCTCGCCCAGAACCGGCCCGGCCAGCGCCGTGACGAACAGCACGGAGGTGAAGGACAGCACCGTGGCGGTGGCCAGCGGCAGGCCGACGAAGGCGATGTAGTAGGTGTACCAGGACACCACCGAAAGCAGGCCGCGGAAGACCTGCATGGGCAGGGCGCGGGTGCGCGGCAGGGTCGGGTCGCGCAGCAGCGCAGGCAAGGTCCAGCCGAGCTGGCCCAGCGCGCGGGCCAGCACGAGGGTCGCCAGCGGCACGCCCTCGATGGCCTTCACCACCGTGGTTTCCAGGTTGAAGATGAAGCCGGCGGCGACGGAGAGCAGCGCCGCCTTGGCGAAGGGGCTCACCGCCGGCGCGCCTCCGCCACGGTGATCACCACGGCGCCGGTCAGGATGATGGCGGCACCGATCCAGCCAAACAGGTCCGGCACCTCGTTGAACAGGATCCAGCCGGCCGCCGTCACCACCACCAGGCGGAGATACTGGAAGGGCGCGATGGCACTCGCCTCGCCATGGCGCAGCGCCTCCGTCACCATGAAGATGATGCCGGGCATGACGGTGGCCACCACCAGCAACAACCCGATCTCCACCAGGCCCAGCGGCACCCAGGCGGCGATCGCCAGCGGCAGAACGCCGAGGCTGGTGAAGACGCCGACCCAGGCCAGCACCGTCAGCGTGCTGTCCGTGCGCGTCAGGCTGCGGGAGGGCAGCGTGATGCCGCACCAGGCGATGGCCGCGGCGATGGCCGCCGCCGCCCCCAGCGCATCCACCTGCGCCCCTGGCCGCAGCATGACGGCCACGCCCAGAAGCCCGGCGATTGTGCCGAACCAGCGCCAGCGATCCACCCGCTCGCCCAGGATCGGCGCCGCCAGCAGCGTGGTGAACATGACATTGGTGAAGGACAGCACCGTGCCCGTCGCCATGTCGAGCCGGGTGAAGGAATAGTAGTAGAGCCCCCAGCAGATCAGGGAGGAGGCGCCGCGCAGCAGATGCATCGGCAGCCGCTTCGTGCGGAACACCGCGAGGCCGCTGGTCGCGATGCGCGGCGTCACCCAGAGAAGCTGGCCGAGGGCGCGGGCCATCAGCTGCACCTCCACCGGAATGCCGCGCGCGGTCATCCAGCGGATCATCAGCACCTCCGCCGCGAAGAGCACGGCGGCGGCGGACATCAAGGCCGCGCCCTTCAGATTGCCACTCATTGACGCGGCGCTGGTCCTGTCTAGCCTGGGCGCAGGGTGGTCTGGCGGCGGCATGCCGCGCAAGGGCGCCCAGCGCATGACGGGCATCGGCGGAAAGGGATACAACTTGGCTGGCAGGACTGGGGCGCGGGAGGCGGTGGATCATGGGCCGATCCTGATCTGGGGCGCGGGCGCCATCGGCGGCACGGTGGGGGCGCATCTGGTGCGGGCGCGCCATGCGGTGGTCTTCTGCGACGTGGTGCCGGACCATGTGGCCGCCATCGCGGACCCCGCGCGCGGCCTGGTGATCGAGGGGCCGGTCGCGCAGATGAAGGTCAGCGCCCCGGCCTCGCTGCCCGGCGAGGTGAAGGGCGTCTTCCGCCGCATCTTCCTGGCCGTGAAGACCCACGACACGGAAGCCGCCTGCCGCCAGCTGCTGCCGCATCTGGCCGAGGATGGCTATGTGCTCTCCCTGCAGAACGGCCTGTGCGAGCGGGTGATCGCGGAGGTGTGTGGCGCGCATCGCACCATGGGCGCCTTCGTCAATTTCGGCGCGGACTGGATCGAGCCGGGCCGCATTCTCTATGGCAATCGCGGCGCGGTCGTGGTGGGCGAGCTGGATGGCGCGGCGACTCCGCGCGTTCATGCGCTGCACAAGCTGCTGGCTGAGACCTTCGAGCCGGATGCGGTGCTGACGCCCAATATCTGGGGCTATCTCTGGGGCAAGCTGGCCTATTCCAGCCTGCTCTATGCCCAGGGCCTGGCCGAGAAGGGCATCGCCGATACGCTGGCGCGCAGCGAACTGCTGCCGCTGGTCCGCGCGCTCTGCGGCGAGGTGATCGCCGTGGCCCGCGCCGAGGGCGTGACCCCGCTTGGCTTCAACGGATTCGATCCGGCGGCTTTCGGCCCGGGCGGCACCGAGGAGGCCGCGCGCGCCTCCATGATCGCGATGGAAGCCTTCAACCGGCCGAACGCCAAGACGCATTCGGGAATCTGGCGCGACCTCTGGGTGCGCCACCGCGCGACGCCCGCCGATGCGCAGATCGGCGCCGTGCCGCCGATCGGCCGCGCCCATGGCCTGGCCTGCCCGAAGCTGGAGCGGCTGATCGCCATGATCCACGAATGTGAGCGCGGCGCGCGCCCGATGTCGGACTCGAACCTGACGGAGCTGATGGCATGAACATCCGATATGACGGCGTGGTGGTCGCGGTGACCGGTGCCGGCCACGGCTATGGCCGCGCCATCGCCCGCGGCTTTGCCCAGACTGGCGCCAGGGTTTTCGCCTGCGACCTCTCGGCGGATGAGCTGAAGGAGACCGCGGAGACCGAGGGCAGCATCACCACCGCCGCCTTCGACCTGACGGCCAAGGGCGCCGCCGCCGGCTGGATCCGCGAGATCGAGGCGGCGACCGGCCAGCCCATCGGCGTGCTGGTCTGCAATGCCGGCGGCGTGCGCGGCCAGGTGATGCGCCCGATCGAGGAGGTGCCGGAGGAGGACTGGCACGCGATCTTCGACATCAACACCCACGCCGCCTTCAACCTGGCCAAGGCCGTGGCCCCCGGCATGAAGCGGGCGGGCACCGGTCGCATCGTCACCATCAGCAGCGGCGCCGGCCTCAAGGCCAGCCTCACCGGCATCCAGGCCTATTGCAGCTCCAAGCACGCCCTGGTCGGGCTGACCCGCCAGCTCTCCCGCGAATTCGGCCCCTACGGCATCACGGTGAATTCCGTCGCCCCCGGCTTCGCGCTGTCCAACCCCGCCTCCATCAAGCAGTTCGAGAGCTATGGCGAGGAAGGCCAGAAGGCCATGCTGAACCGCATCGCCATGCGCCGGCTCGGCGAGCCGGAGGACATGGCGCATGCGGTGATGTTCTTCGCCTCGCCCTTCGCGAGCTGGATCACCGGCCAGGTGCTGCAGGTCGACGGCGGCAGCTGACGTCAGCCGAAGGCGGTGGCGCGGCCCACCGCCTCCCAGTCCCGCAGATCCGCCAGCAGCGCCTCCGCATGGCCGCGCACCGCCTCCACCGCATCGGCGCCGAGCTGCAGGCGTAGCGGGGTTTTCTCGGCCCGCAGGGCCTGCGCCACCGCCGCGGCCGCCTTGGCGGGGTCGCCCGCCTGCGTGCCATCCATGCCATGGGCGAAGCCGCGGATGCCCGACAGCGCCTCCGCATAGGGGGCGAGCACCGGCATGTGGCGCAACGCGCCGCCGGCGAAGCCGGTGCGGAAGGCGCCAGGCTCGACGATCAGCACCTTCACGCCGAAGGGCGCCATTTCCTGCGCCAGCGCCTCCGCGGCGCCCTCCAGCGCGAATTTGCTGGCGGAATAGGCGCCGAAGCCGCCGAAGGACATCTGGCCGCCCATCGAGCTGAGCATCACCACCGCGCCCGATCGCTGCCCCCGCATGAACGGCAGCACGGCGCGGGTGACGGCGATGGCGCCGAAGAAGTTCGTCTCCATCTGGGCGCGCAGCTCGTGGTCCGGCGTCTCCTCGATGGCGCCGACGATGCCGTAGCCGGCATTGTTCACCAGCACGTCGATGCGGCCGAAACGCGCCATGGCGGCGGCGACCGCCGCCTCCGCCTCCGCAGGCTGCGTCACATCGAGGCGCAGCGCCAGCACACGCTCCGGCGCCAGGGCCAGGATCTCCGCCAGCTTCGCGGGGTCGCGCGCGGTCGCGACAACCGCATGGCCCTCGGCCAGGGCGTGGGCGGCGAAGGCGCGGCCGAAGCCGGTGGCGGCGCCGGTGATGAACCAGGTCTGCGGGGTCATGGGCCTCATCCCTTCCTGCGAGGTGGCCAGGATGGGGCAGGGGCGGCTTTGCGATAACGTGGTTTGATTCGCATGGGTCATGCGATATCCTTCAGCAATGCAGCGCGACCTGCTTCCGCATCTGCCGGTGGTCCTCGCCGTGGCCCGTTGCGGGGGATTTGCCGCCGCCGGCGCCGCGCTGGGCCTCGGCGCCTCCGCCGTGTCCCACGCCGTGCGGCTGGTGGAGGACCGGCTCGGCCTGCCCCTCTTCGCCCGCACCACCCGCAGCCTGGCCCTGACCGAGGCGGGCGCGGAGCTGGTCTCTGCCCTCGGCCCGGCCTTCGCCGAGATCGAGGAGGCGCTGGAGCGGCTGCGGGCTGCGCGGGGCGAGGTCTCCGGCACGCTCCGGATCAACGCCCCCTCGCTGGCGCTGCCGCTCGCGCTGAACGGCATCCTGGCCGAGATGGCGCGGCGCCATCCGGGCGTGACGGTGGAGGTCGTCACCGACAATGCGCTGACCGATATCGTCGCCGGCGGTTTCGATGCCGGAATCCGCCTTGGCGAGTTCATCGCCCAGGACATGGTGGCGGTGCGGCTGACGCCGCCCTTCCGCGCGGTGATGGTGGCGAGTCCGGCCTATCTCGCCGCCCGCGGCACCCCGGATTCGGTGGCGGCCCTGGCCCGCCATGCCTGCATCGGCTTCCGCCTGATCGCCTCCGGCGCCGTCTATGACTGGGAATTGTCGGAGGGCGGGCGGGAGGTCGCCGTGCCGGTGCGCGGGCCGGTCCGGGTGACGGACCCCATGGCCGCGCGCGACCTGGCTATCGCAGGGCTGGGCATCGCCTATCTCTTCGAGCCGCTGGTGCAGGCGGAGCTGGCCGAGGACCGGCTGCGCCTGGTGATGCCGGAGGCGGCGATCGAGGAGCCGGGCCTGTTCCTCTACCACCCGATGCGCGCCGCGGCGGCGCCGAAGCTGGCGGCGCTGCTGGCGGTGATCCGGGCGCGGCGGCCTTGACCGGCTACTGCGGCTGCGTCTGAGGCGGCCGCGCCTGACGCTGCTGGGACTGACGCTGCTGGGCCTGCTGTCGCTGGCGCTGCTGCTGCGCCTGCTGACGCGCGGCGCGGCGCTGCGCCTCCGTCTGCTGGGCGCGCTGGCGCAGGCGCTGGGTGCGGGTCTGCGGCGGGGCGCCGGGCGGCGTCGCGCTGTGCAGATCCTGGCGCATGTTCCAGTTCTGCCCATGCACAGCGCCGGAATTGGGACCGGTGATCGGCGCGCTTTGTGCCCAGGCGAGGCTTGGCAGCGCCAGCAGAACTGCAAGAACCAACCCAGCGCGCATGCTCACTCCCTCCCGCTCATGCGGTGGGATGATAACTCAGGAACGCGACGTTTCGCCAATCTCAAGAAAGGCGAGTCAGCAGCCCCGCGAAGAGCCGGCCGCGCGGCACCAGGCTGCCGACCTGGATATGCTCCTCCAGCGTATGCGCCCCGGCGCCGGCCACGCCGAGCCCATCCAGCGTCGGGATGCCCATCGCGCCAGTGAAATTGCCATCCGAGCCGCCGCCCGAGGATTGCGGCGGGATCTCGAAGCCGAGGCTGCGGGCCAGGCCCCGCGCCACGCCATGCAGCGCCATGGTGCCCGCATCCGGCTCCCAGACCGGCCGCGTCACGCCGCGCGTCACCTCCAGCGTCACATCCGGCGCCGAGGCCTTGAGCGCCAGCATGCGCGCGACCCCGGCATCGAGATCCGCCTGCCGCTTGGCCATCGACAGCACCTCGGCATCGCAATGCGTCGCCACGCAATTCACCCATTGCCCGCCATGGATCACGCCGGCGGAGAAGGTGCAGTCCTCCGTCGTCATCGCCTCGATCGCCAGCACCTGGCGGCACATTTCGCGGATGGCGGAGCGGCCCTCGCCGAGCGTCGCGCCGGCATGGCTGGGCCGGCCGGTGGTGCGCAGGCGGAAGCGGGCGATGGCATAGCGGCCGGTCACCACGCCGCCATCGGGGCGGGCGGGCTCCGGCACCAGCACGTAGCGGGCGCGGCGCGCCTCGGCCTCAATCAGGTCCCGCGTCGAGGGGCTGCCCACCTCCTCATCCGAGGTCAGCAGGAAGGTGACGGGCAGGGGCGTCGGCAGGCCGGCGCGCAGCACCTGGCGCATCGCCTCCACCGCCAGGAAGGTGCCGCCCTTCATGTCGAAGATGCCGGGCCCGCGGCAGGTGCCACCCTCCCGCTTCCACGGCAGCTTTTGCAACGTCCCCACGGGGTGGACCGTGTCGAGATGCGCGAGGATCAGGATGCCCGGCGTGGTGTCGCCGGCGGGATGCGGGAAGCGGGCGCGGATGCAATCGCCGAATCCCATGCGGCCGGGAATGCGCTCAACCCGCGCGCCCAGCAGCGCCAGGTCGCGCCCGGCCAGGTCCATCATGCGGCCCACCGCCGCGGCATCGAAGGTCGGGCTCTCGCATTCCACCCAGGGCCGCAGCCCGGCCAGCATCGCCTCCGTCTCGAAGGGCAGGTCGAGGGCGGGGGCGGTTTGGGCGTCGTCCATGGAAGGGTCTCCGGCGAAGGCGCCAGCCTGCGGGCAGGGCAGGCGGGAAGGCAAGAGACGGCGCCGCGGGACATGAAGGCGGGAGACATGTGCGGCCGGCGAGAGGGCTGTTAGTGTGGCGGGAATGAGTGACACCCCCCAGGCTTCCCCCCCCGCTCCCCCGCCCGCCCCCGCGCCTGCACAGCGGCTCCGCCTGGTGCCGCAGGCCGGCCCCGCCGCCTGGCGCGCCGCGGATCTCCGCCCCTCCGACTGGATGATCCCGGTGGGCGCGGAGGATCTGGCGGAGCTCGAACAGGCGGTGACCGCGCTCGGCGGCCGTGCCCCGGCGACCGCGGCGGAAGCGCCACTGCCGCGGCTCGGCGCCGTGCTGCGCGGCGCCGCCACGCGGCTCGATACCGGTCGCGGCTTCGTGCTGCTGCGCGGCCTGACGCTGGAGCGGCTGGGCGAGGCGCTGGCCGAGCCGCTGCTGATGGCGCTCGGCAGCCATCTGGGCCGGCCGCTGCCGGCCGAGGGCGGCGCGGTGCAGCGCCTGTCGAGCGCCGCCGGCGGCCCGCTGCGCTGGCGCTTCCATGCCGATGCGGCGGATGTCGTGGCGCTGCTGGTGATGCGCCAGCCGCCGGATGTGGACCCGGCCATGCTGGTGGCCGCCGCCACCGTGCACAATGAGATGATGAAGCGCGACCGCGCGGCGCTGGAGGTGCTGTACCGCCCGATGCCGCATGCCGCCCCCGGCGGCGCCGTGCTGAACCTGCCGGTCTTCAGCACCGCCTCCGGCGCCTTCGTCGGCCGCTATGCGCGCGATTCGATCGATGCCGCGCAGCGCCTGCCGGAGACGCCGCGCCTGACCGGCGCGCAGATGCAGGCGCTGGACCTGCTCGACAGCCTCTGCGCCGAGCCGGGGCTGGCACTGCGGATGGAGGTGCGGCCCGGCGACGTGCTGCTGTTCAACCCGCTGCAGGTCTGGAAGCGCCGCGCCGAGGGCCTGGCCGAGCCGACCCAGCCATCGGGCGAGTTGCCGCCGGGGGATGCGCCGCTCGCCCTCTCCACCGGGAGGCGGGAGGCGCTGCGCCTGCTGCTGCTGACCGAAACCTCCCGCGCCCTGCCCGAGGGGCTGCTGGCGCTGGCCACCGGGGCGGAGCCGCCGACCATGGTGGGAGGCTGAGCGCATGCGCATCCTCGTCGCCAATGCCAATACGACCCAGGCCATCAGCGCCGCCTGCGTCGCGGCGGCGGAGGCCGCGGCCGCGCCGGGCACCGAGATCATGGGTGCCACCCCCGCCTTCGGCCCGGCGGTGATCTCGACCCGGGCGGAAAATGCCATCGCCGCCCACGCCCTGCTGGCGACGCTGGCGGAGCATGCCGGGACCATCGACGCGGCGGTGCTGGCGGTCAGCCATGATACGGCGCTGGAGGCGGCGCGGCAGCTGATGCCCTGCCCGGTGATCGGCATGACGGAGGCCGCCTGCCTGACCGCCTGCCTGGTCGGCGGCCAGTTCGGCGTGCTGACGCTGGGCCAGGCCGGGCCCTATGAGGAGCTGGTGGCGCGGCACGGCCTGACGGCGCGCTGCGCCCAGGTGCTCGGCCTGCCTCTGACACCGCAGCAGGCCATCGCCAACCCCGATGGCGCGGCGGGCCAGGTGCTGGCGGCGGCGGAGGCGATGGCGGCGCGCTGCGATTCGGTGGTGCTGGCCGGCGCCGCGCTGGCTGGCATGGCGGAGGCGCTGCAGCCGCGATCGCCCGTCCCGCTGCTGGATGGCATTGCCTGCGCGGTGAAGTTGGCCGAGGCGCTGGTGGCGATGCGCCTGCCTAAGCCGCGCACCGGCAGCTATGCCGCGCCGCAGGGCCGCGCCGGCATCGGCCTGTCGCCGGCCTTGGCGGCCTTGCTGCGCGGGGGCTGAACCGCCGCAGGAACTACGCGCCTGCCGCGACGTTGCCATGCCGTCACGGAGGCTTCGGCATGCGATTGGGTGGTGGACGCGAAAGCGGGAATGTCGAGGACCGGCGCGGCGGGGGCGGCATCGGCCGCGGCGGCATCGCCATCGGCGGTGGCTTTGGCGGCGTGGTGCTGGTGGTGCTGGCGCTGCTGTTCGGCGTCGACCCCGCCGTGATCCTCGGCGGGCTGGAACAGGCGCCGCAATCCCAGGTGCAGCAACGCCCGACCAATGACGCGCCGGCGCAGGATCAGGGCGCGCGCTTCGTCCGCCGCGTGCTGGCCGAGACCGAGGATGTCTGGACCCCCGCCTTCCGCGAGATGGGCCGCGAATACCGCGCGCCCAAGCTGGTGCTGTTCAGCGGCGCGGTGCAGAGCGCCTGTGGCGTCGCCCAGGCGCAGGTCGGGCCCTTCTACTGCCCGGGCGACCAGCAGGTGTATATCGACCTCGACTTCCTGGCCGAGATGCAGCGCCGGCTCGGCGCACCGGGCGATTTCGCCGCGGCCTATGTCATCGCGCATGAAGTCGGCCACCATGTGCAGAACCAGCTCGGCCTGCTGGGGCGGGCGCAGCGCGGCGACAATGCCATGCAGGTGCGGATCGAGCTGCAGGCGGATTGCCTGGCCGGCCTCTGGGCGCGCCGCGCGCAGGATGCGCGGCAGATCCTGGAGGATGGCGACATCGAGGAAGGTCTCGGCGCCGCCGCGGCTGTCGGCGACGACCGGCTGCAGCGCCGCGGCGGTGGACAGGTGGTGCCCGAGAGCTTCACCCATGGCAGCTCCGCCCAGCGCGTGCGCTGGTTCCGCACCGGGCTGCAATCGGGCCAGCTGAATGCCTGCGACACTTTCGGGGCGCGGCAGCTTTAACCGGCTGTTCACGCCACGCTTGCGGCGGCAGCATCAGGCCCATCTCCGACGAAGGGCCGCCGCCGATGCGCCTCGCCATCCTGGCCGATACCCATGGCAATCTGATCGCGCTCGAAGCGGTGCTGGCCGATCTGCGGGCGCAGGCGCCGGACCTGGTGGTCAATCTCGGCGATCTCTGCACCGGCCCCTTCGACCCCGCCGGCAGCGCCGCGGCGCAGATGGCGCTGGGCTGCCCGACGCTGGCCGGCAATCACGAGCGCAACCTGGTGGAGGGCGACGATTCCAGCGGCTCCGTCGCCTTCGCGCGACCGCGGCTTTCGGCGGCGCAGATGGGCTGGATCGCCAGCCTGCCGAAGACGCTGCGCCTGGCGGATGGGGCGATCTTCGCCTGCCATGGCAGCCCGGCCGGCGGCGACATGGACTATCTGCTGGATGACGTGGCGGGCGGCCGCGCGGTGCTGGCCTCGGAAGCCGCGATCCTGCCGCGGCTGGCCGGGATCGGCGATGCGAAACTGGTGCTCTGCGGCCATACCCATATGCCGCGCGTGGTGCGGCTGGGCGAGGTGACCATCGTCAATCCCGGCAGCATCGGCATGCCGGCCTATGAGGACGACAACCCGGTCCCGCACGCCATCGAGACCGGCACGCCGCATGCGCGCTATGCCGTGGCGACGCGGCGCGCGGACGGCGCCTGGTCCGTCGACCTGCGCGCCGTCGCCTATGACTGGGAGGAAGCGGCGCGGCGGGCGGAGGCGCATGGCCGTCCGCAGGTCGCGCATTGGACGCGCACCGGCCGGGTCTAGCTCCGGTGGGGTCCCCCTGCCGGGCAAAGGTCCCTAGACTGTCGCCATGCCAAAGATCGCTGTCGCCCGCCTCTGGTTCGAGGGCAATTCCTTCTCCCCCACCGTCACGCCGCCCGAGGCGCTGCGCTCCCGCGAATGGGTCATGGGGGCGGAGGCACTGGCGCGCTATGCCGGCACCGGGACGGAGCTGGGCGGGCTCGGCCGCTTCCTGGGCGAGCGGCCGGACTGGCAGGCCACCATCCTGCGCTGCACCTCCGCCCAGCCGGGCGGGCCGCTGACGCGCGAGGCCTTTGGCGGTTGGCTGGAGGAGGTGCTGGAGGGGCTGCGCGCCGGCGGACCCTGGGATGGCGTTTATCTTTCGCTGCACGGCGCCTGCGTGGCGGAGGGCGAGCCGGCCGCGGATCTCGCCATTGTCCGCCAGGTGCGCGCGGCCATCGGCGCCACGCCGCTGACCGCCAGCTTCGATTTCCACGGCAATATGGCGCCCGAGCTGGCGACGCTGCTCGATGGCGCCAGCGTCTACCGCACCTATCCGCACCTCGACATGGACGCCACCGCGGGGCGCGCCCTGGCCCTGCTGGAACGCCGCCTCTCCGGCCAGCGGATCTTCGGGGCGATTCGGAAAATTCCGCAGGTGCTGCATTCCTTCCACATGCGCTCCGAAGCCGGGCCGATGGCGGAGGTATGGGCGGAAGCGGCGGCGCTGCAACGGGCGGAGGTGCTGGAGGCCGCGCCCTTCGGCGGCTTCTCCTGGGGCGACACGCCCCATGCCGGCCCCAGCGGCATGGCCTGGGCCACCACGCCAGAGGCCGCCGCCCGCGCGGCCGAGGCGGTGCGGGACGCCATCGCGGCGCGCCTGCCGCGCTTCGGCGTGACGCTGCCGGGGCCGGAGGCGGCGCTGGCCACCGCGCTGGCCGCCCCGCCCGGCCTGGTGGCGCTGCTGGACCCGGCGGACAATCCGCTTTCGGGCGGTGTCGCGGACAGCCCCGGCCTGCTGCGCGCGCTGATGGAGGCCGCGCCGGGCGTGCCCACGGTCTTCGCCTTCCTGCACGATCCCGTCACGGTTGCCGCGGCGCGGGCGGCGGGCGAGGGGACGGCTGCGGACTTCGCCCTGGGCGCGCGGACCACGCTGGATTTCGGCCCGCCGGTTGCCGTCTCCGCCACGGTCGAAAGGCTGACGGAGGGTCGCTTCACGAATGCCGGCCCGATGGAATGCGGGGCGCCGGTCGATCTCGGCGCCACCGCGGTGCTGCGCGTGGGGGGCTGGCTGCGCATCATCGTCACCAGCCGCAAGGAAGCCGCGGTGGATCCGGGCTTCTTCGCGCTGCATGGCATCGACCTCGACGCCACGCGGCTGCTGGCGAACAAGGCGAAGAACCATTTCCGGGCCGCCTTCGCCGGGCGCTGCGCCGCCATCGTCGAATGCGACTGTCCCGGGCCGGCGGCGCTGGACCTGGCGGCGCTGCCCTTCCGCCATGTGCCGGCGGCGTGGCTGCGCCCGGTCTGATCGCGCCCCCTCAGTCCAGCCGTGCGCCGGCCAGGCGGACCACCTCCTGCCACTTGGTGTTCTCGGCCGCGATGAAGGCCGCGAATTCCTCCGGACCGAGCGGGTGCGGCTCCGCGCCGATGCTGCGCTGGCGTTCCACCACCTCCGGGATGCGGGAGATCTCGGCGATGGCGGTGGCGTAGCGCTGCAGGATGGGGCGCGGCATGCGCGCCGGCGCCTGCACGCCGAACCAGGCCACCGCCTCGAAGCCCGAGATCCCGGCTTCCTGCACCGTGGGCACATCCGGCAGGGCGAACCAGCGCTCCATGCTGGTGACGGCCAGGATCTTCATGCGGCCATCACGCGCCTGCGGCAGGTAGGCGGGCAGGTTGTCCACGGCGACGTCGATATTGCCGGCGATCAGGTCCGGGATCACGCCGCCGGTACCGCGATAGGGCACATGCGTCATCTGGATGCCGGCCCGCACCTTCAGGTATTCGCCGCAGAGATGGCCGGAGGTGCCATTGCCCGGCGTGCCGTAGTTCAGGCGGCCGGGATTGGCCTTCGCATAGGCCAGGAATTCCGTGAAATTCCGCACCGGCAGATTGGCGTTCACCATGATGCCATTGGCCACCAGATTGGCCAGCGCGACGGCGGCCAAGTCCTCGGCCCGATAGGGCATGCGGCTGTAGAGGAACTGGTTGATGCTGGCGGTGCCGATCGTGCACATCAGCAGCGTGTGGCCATCGGGGTCCGCCTTGGCGACCATGTCGGCGCCGAGATTGCCGCCGGCGCCGGGGCGGTTGTCCACCACGACGGGCTGGCCCAGCATCGGCGTCAGCCGCTCCGCCAGCAGCCGCGCCGTGAGGTCCGTGGCGCCACCACCCTGGAAGGGCACCACGATCCGCACGGGGCGGGAGGGCGCCCAAGGGGACTGGGACTGGGATTGGGACTGGGCCCCGGCCGTGCCGGTGAAGGGAAGGGCGAGGGCGGCCCCGAGGGCGCCGCGGCGGGTGATGTTCATTCCTGGATCTTCCCCATCGCCCGCCAGGCTGGCGGGCCGCTGTTGCGGGGCCGCCCGTCCGGGATTCGGCGGGAGGGCCCCATCGCCGCCTGCCTAGGCCGGCGCCACGGCTCGGCACAAGGTCCGCCCGCCGCGCTCGCCTTCACAGGTGGTCTATTCCACGCGGGCGCCGGAGCGCTGCACCACCTCGGCCCATTTGGTGATTTCCGCCTTCACGAATGCGTCGAAACTCTCCGGGCTGGTGCCGCCATCGGGCGTCAGGTTGGGGGGCATGCCGCCGAGGTCAGCGAGGCGCCGCTGCATCTCCGGCTCGCGGATCAGGGCGTTCAGCTCGTCCGAGATGCGCCTGATGATCGGCGCCGGGGTGCGGGCCGGGGCCTGCACACCGAACCAGGCGGTGGCCTCCACGCCGGGGAAGCCGGCCTCCGCCGTGGTCGGCACCTCCGGCATCGCCGGCGTGCGCTCCTTCGTGGTCACCGCCAGCGGCCGCAGCCGGCCGTCGCGCAGATGGCCGATGACGGAGGGCAGGTTGTCCACGCCCACCTCGACGCGGCCGGCGATGATCTCCTGCATCATCGGGCCGGCGCCGCGGAAGGGCACATGGGTCATGTCGATGCCCGCCTCCAGCTTCAGCAGCTCGCCCGTCATGTGCAGGGAGGTGCCGGCGCCGGAGGAGCCGTGGTTCAGCGTGCCCGGCCGCGCCTTGGCCAGCGCCACCAGCTCCGCCAGCGTGCGGGCCGGGACCTGCGGATTGACGAAGATGGCGTTCGGCACGCGCAGCATCAGCCCGACCGCCGCCAGATCCTCCGGCTTCACCGGCATGCGGGCGCCATAGAGGGCATAGTTGATGGCGCCGCCGCTGATGGTCTGCATCAGCAGTGTGTGGCCATCGGGCTCGGACTTCGCCACCACGTCATTGCCGATATTGCCGCCGGCGCCGGGCCGGTTCTCCACCACCACCTGGGTGCCGAGCCGGCGGCCCAGCGGCTCCGCCAGCAGCCGGGCGGCGATGTCGGTGGTGCCGGCGGGCGGGAAGCCGACGACGATGCGGATGGGGCGGCTGGGCGACCAGCCTTGCGCGCGGGCCAGGCCGGGCAGCAGGGCGGGGGCGGCGAGTGCGGCGCCCAGGGCGGCGCGGCGGGTGATGGTCATGAAAGTCTCCTCCGTGAACCGGCTGCGGAAACTTCTGTCCCGCTCTGCCGCTTGCATACTGTTCCTGCCGCAGATGACCGGCCCCTTGCAAGCCGGAGGGTTTTTCGCGACGAGGGGAGCGGCCTCCGCCCGCCTCGCCGGGTCGGGGGAGGGAAGGACCCGTCGATGCAGTTCATGCGGCTTTACCTGCGGGTGCTCCAGCTTCTCGGGCCGGATCGCTGGATCGCCTATGGCCTGGGCTTCGCCGCCCTGGCCCTCGCCGGGCTGCAATTCCTGGAGCCGGTGCTCTTCGGCCGGGTGATCGACCTGCTGTCGCGCTCCGAGCGGATGAGCACCGCCGACCTCTGGACCGAGGCGCTGGCGCTGCTGGTGCTCTGGGGCGCGGTGGGGCTCTCGCTGATCGGCGCCAATGTGGCCGTCGCCCTGCTGTCCGACCGCATGGCGCATCGCAACCGCCTGACCATCATGGCGCGCTACTTCGAGCATGTGCTGTCCCTGCCGCTGTCCTTCCACGGCGATACGCAATCAGGCCGGCTGATGAAGGTGATGCTGGTGGGGGCGGACAATCTGTTCGGCCTGTGGCTGTCCTTCTTCCGCGAGCACCTGACCACCTTCATCGCCGCCGTGGTCCTGCTGCCGCTGACGCTGGCCATGAACTGGCGGCTAGGCCTGCTGCTGATCGGGCTGGTGATCCTGTTTGCCGTGGTCTCCGCCTGGGTGATCCAGAAGACGGAGGCCGCGCAGGGCCGGGTGGAGACGCTGCAGACACGGCTCGCGGGCAATGCGCAGGATGCGCTGTCCAATGTCGTCGTCGTGCAGTCCTTCTCCCGCCTGGCCTCGGAGGCGCGGCTGTTCGGCGACATCGTGCGCCAGGTGATGGACAACCAGTTCCCGGTGCTGACCTGGTGGGCGGTGGTCGCGGTGCTGACGCGGGCGGCCTCCACCATCACGGTCATCGCCATCTTCGTCCTCGGCACCATCCTGCATGTGCAGGGCCAGGCCACGGTGGGCGAGATCGTCTCCTTCATGGGCTTCGCCACCCTGCTGATCGGGCGGCTGGAAGGGGCGGTGGGCTTCGTCTCGCGCCTCGTGTTCCAGATGCCATCGCTGGAGGAGTTCTTCGCGGTGCTGGATGCCCGCTCCTCGGTGCCGGAGAAGCCGGATGCGCTGACGCTGGCGCGGGCGACGGGCGCGGTGCGCTTCGAGAATGTGGCCTTCGCCTATCCCGGCGGCCCACCGATCCTGCGCGAGGTGGATATGGATGCGCCGCCCGGCCGCACCATCGCGCTGGTCGGCCAGACCGGCGCCGGAAAATCCACCGCCATGGCGCTGCTGCAGCGGCTGTGGGACCCGGTGGAGGGGCGCATCACGCTGGATGGCCATGACCTGCGCGACCTGACGCTGGACAGCCTGCGCCGCAACGTGGGCGTGGTGTTCCAGGAAAGCCTGCTGTTCAACCGCACCATCCGCGCCAATCTGCTGATCGGCCGGCCCGATGCGACGCAGGAGGATCTGGAGCGCTGCTGCCGCATGGCGGAGGCGCATGACTTCATCATGGCCAAGCCGCAGGGCTACGACACGCTGGTGGGCGAGCGAGGCAGCGCGCTCTCGGGCGGCCAGCGGCAACGCCTGGCCATCGCGCGCGCCCTGCTGAAGGACCCGCCGGTGCTGATCCTGGACGAGGCGACCAGCGCGCTGGATGCGGCGACCGAGGCGCGGGTGCAGCGCGCACTCCGCGCCCTGATGAACGGCCGCACCACCTTCGTCATCGCGCATCGCCTGTCCACGGTGCGGGATGCCGAGGAGATCCTGGTCTTCGAACAGGGCCGCGTGGTGGAGCGCGGCAGCTTCTCGGAGCTTGTCGCGCTGGGCGGGCGGTTTGCGGAGCTGGTCAGGACGCAGCTGACGGGGAGCGAGAGCGAGGCCGCCTGAATGCGGCAGTGCACAACGCTGGCTTGCGGCGCGGGTGCGGCCACACGGAATGCTTGAACCTGCCCCTGCCTGCCTGCCACCATCCCCCCCTCGGCCGGGCGCACCCTGGCGCTCCCGGCCGCAACGGGAGGATCGAACCATGACCATCGCCATCATCCTGAAGCGCAAGGGCGCCGAGGTGATCTCGGTTGCGGCGCAGGACGAGGTCGGCCACGTGGCGCAGGTGCTGGCGCAGAACCGGATCGGTGCCGCGCTGGTCCGCGATGCCGGGGGCGACGTGCTCGGCATCGTCAGCGAACGCGATATCGTGCGCGTCGTCGGCACGCATGGGGCGGAGGCGGTGCACCTGCCCGTGGCGCAGTTGATGACCCGCGCCCTGCATACCGTCACGCCCCGCACCCGCATCCCGGAGGCGCTGGCGCTGATGACCGACCGGCGCGTTCGTCACTTGCCGGTGCTGGAGGAGGATGGCAGCCTCGCCGGCATGGTCTCGATCGGCGACCTGGTGAAGGCGCGGATCGAGGAAGCGGTGCATGAGGCCGAGGAACTGCGGCACTACGTCGAAAGCGCGGGGTGACAGGATGCGGCTGCGGGTTCTGACGACGCTTTTCGTGGCGGCCAGCTCGGCCGCCCTGGCCCAGAACCTCACCGTCGCCACCGGCGCGCCGCCCACCTCGGTGGATCCGCATTTCTACAACGCGGCGCCCAACTTCGCGCTGTCCATGCATATCTTCGACCGGCTGGTGGAACGCGATGCGGAGGTGAAGGCCTATCCGGGCCTCGCCGAATCCTGGGACGCCATCGCGCCCACGGTCTGGGAATTCAGGCTGCGCCGCGGCGTCACCTGGCATGACGGCACGCCCTTCACGGCGGAGGATGTGGCCTTCTCCATCGCCCGGCCACCGCTGGTGCCGAACAGCCCGGCCAGCTTCAGCCCCTTCGTGCGCGCCATCCAGCGCACCGAGGTCGTGGACAGCCACACGGTCCGCTTCCACACCGCCGCACCGCATCCGCTGCTGCCGGTGGAGCTCGGCTCCATCGCCATCGTCGCCAGGCATGCGGCGGAGGGGCGGACGACCGAGGATTTCAATGCGGGCCGCGCCGCCATCGGCACCGGGCCCTATCGCATCACCCGCGCCGTCGCAGGCGATCGCTTCGAGCTGGTGCGCAACGACGCCTGGTTCGGCCCGCGCCAGCATTGGGAACGCGTGACCTATCGGGTGGTGGCGAATGACACGGCGCGCGTTTCCGCCCTGCTCGCCGGCGATGTCGACCTGATCGACCAGGTGCCCTCGACCGATCTCGCGCGCCTGAAGCGCGACAGCCGCGTTGCCATCGCGGAGGTGCAGGGGCTGCGCCTGATCTTCATCGCGCCGGACCGGTCGCGTCGCGGCAGCCTGCCCTTCGTCACGGACCATGACGGGCGCCCGCTGGAGGTGAACCCCTTCGACGACCTCCGCGTGCGCCGCGCGCTGAACATCTCGGTGAACCGGGAGGCGCTGACCGAGCGGGTGATGGAAGGGGCGGCAGCCCCCGCCGGGCAATGGATGCCGGCCGGTACCACCACCCATGCGCCGGAAGTTCCGGTGCCGGCCTTCGACCCGGAGGCCGCGCGACGGCTGCTGGCGGAGGCGGGCTATCCGGAGGGTTTCCGCATGACCCTCTTCACGCCGAACGACCGGTATCCGAACGACGCCCGCACCGCCCAGGCGGTGGCGCAAATGTGGAGCCGCATCGGCGTGCGCACGGCGGTGGAGGCGGTGCCCTGGACCAGCTTCTCCGCCCGCGCCGCGCGCCAGGAATTCCCGATCCGCCTGGCCGGCTGGGGCAGCAGCACCGGAGAGGCGGGCAGCGTGCTGATCAGCGTGCTCGGCACCTTCGATCGTGCGGCGCAGCGCGGCGCGGCCAATGCCGGGCGCTATTCGAACCCGGCGCTGGATGCGCTGACCGACCGCGCCGCCACGCTGCTGCCGCTGGAGGAGCGGGCCGCGGTGCTGCGGCAGGCGATCAAGCTCGCGACCGATGACGTGGCGATGATCCCGCTGTTCAACATCACCAATGCCTGGGCCACGCGGCGCGGCCTGGTGCATGAGCCGCGGATGGATGAGCGCACCATCGCCATGGGCACGCGCCCCGCGCCGTAAGGCGCCGATGGCCATCGCCCCGAAGGGCTTTGATCCAGGTCAAGGACCCCGGCGCCGCATGGGTTGAGACTGCCCGGCACGACAACAACGCCAGGAGTCCCGCATGAACCACCAGCACCGCAAGGTCCTGCACGCCCTCTTCGCCCATCCGGTCAGCGCGAATATCGACCCGAAGCATGCGCTGGCGGTCTTCGAGGCGGTGGGCGCGGAGGTGAAGGCCGGCGGGCATGGCCAGGTGAAGGTCTCCCTCAATGGCCATACCCAGGGCTTCCACGAGACGCGCCACAGCCTGTCGAAGGAGGAGGTGGTGGAGATGCGGAAATTCCTGACCACGGCCGGCATCGATCCGGAGCGCGATTTTCCGCTCTAGCCGGCGCCTGCCCAAGGGGGTTGCTCAGCCGGCCGGTTGAAGGCGATGCTTGCGCCATGGAGATGAACATCCAGGGGACAGCTTCACCATGACGTCACGCCGCCAGATCCTCGCCGCCGCCGGCGCGGCCCTCGCCATGCCGGCCCTCGGTCGCGGGGCCGCCGCGCAGACGCGCTGGCAATTCGCGACGCCCTATGCCGATGGCAATTTCCACACCCGCAACATCCGCCAGATGCTGACGGAGATCGAGGCGGCCACCAGCGGCCGGCTCGGCTTCCAGCTGCATTCCAACGGCGCGCTGCTGCCGATGCCGCAGATCAAGCGCGGCGTGCAGACCGGCCAGGTGCAGGCGGGTGAGATCCTGCTGACCGCCTATTCGAACGAGGATGTCTTCTTCGACGCGGACGCCATTCCGCAGCTGGTCACCAACTACCCGCAGGCGAAGAAGCTGGCCGATCTGCAGAAGCCCTATATCGAAGCGCGCATCGCCCGACAGGGCCTCACCCTTCTCTATATGGTGCCCTGGCCGCCGGCCGGCCTCTATGCGCAGAACCCGATCCCGACCATCGAGGGGCTGCGCGGCCTGCGCTTCCGCACCTTCAGCCCGGCCACGAACCGCTTCGCGGCGCTGGTCGGCGCGCAGCCCACGCTGGTGCAGTCCGCCGAACTCGCCCAGGCCTTCGCCACCGGCGTGGTGCAGGCGCAGATCACCTCCGCCGCCACGGGCGTGGATACCGCCGCCTGGGACTATGCGAAGGTCTTCACGCCGCTCGGCTTCTCCATGACCAAGAACGCCGTCCTCGTTTCCCGCCGCGCGCTGGAGGCGCTCTCGCCCGCCGACCAGGCCGCGGTCCGCACCGCCGCCGCCGCGGCCGAGGCGCGCGGCTATGAGCTGAGCGCGGAGGCGCAGCGCAGCACGGAGGCGACGCTGGGAGCCCGCGGCATGCAGATCGTCCCGCCCACCGAGGAATTCCTCGCAGGCCTCCGCCGCATCAGCGCGACCATGACGGATGAATGGGTGGCCCGCGCGGGGGCGGATGGCGCGAAGCTGATCGCCGACTACCGGGCCTGACCGAGGGCGGCGCCGCCGGGGCTACCGGCGCCGCGCCAGCAGGGCGACCAGCTGGTCGGCGAACACCACCAGCACGGCCGCCAGCACCACCAGCACCGCGCCGGCCAGGCTGGGCAGCGCCGGCACCAGGCCGAAGACCAGCAGGTCGAAGAGCACGGCCCAGAGCAGGGCCGTGTATTCGAAGGGGGCGAGCAGGGAGATCGGCGCGCGGGCCACCGCCTCCGTCATGCAGATATGCGCGAGGCCGCCGGCGATGCCGGCGCCGACCAGCCAGGCGAAGGAAAGGCCCTGCAGGGACGCCCAGCCGAAGGGCAGCGTCGCCAGCCCGCCCGCCGCGCAGATCAGCGAGAAATACAGCACGATGGTGCCCGGCAGCTCCGTCGCCGTCAGCCGCTTCACCTCCACCCGGGCGCCCAGCGTGGTGGCCGCCGCGGCGAGCGCGGCACCGACGCCGATCAGCGTCGCGGCATCCAGTCTCGGCCCGATGAAGGCCGGCGCCAGCATCAGCAGCACGCCGCCGAAGCCGAGCAGCGCCGCGCCGCCGACCAGCCAGCTCGGCCTCTCCCGCAGCACGATGACACCGACCGGCACCGCCAGCAGCGGCGCCAGGAAGCTGAGCGCGGTGGCGAGTGCCAGCGGCAGCTTGGACAGCGCCAGGAAGGAGAAGAACATGGAGGCGCAGCCATAGGCGCTGCGGCGGAGATGACTGAAGGGGTTGCGCGTGCGCAGCCCGCGCGGGAACTGGCCGCGCCAGGCGAGATAGGCGACCACCGGGATCAGCGCCCAGGCGCTGCGGTGGAAGACGATCTGCCCGAGCGGCGCCTCCGCCGAGGCCAGCCGCACCATCATGGACATGATGGTGAACAGCAGCGTCGCCGTCAGCCGGAGCGCGATTCCCCAGGCCGGGTGTTCCCGTTTGCCGCTCATGCCGGTTCCAGATTGCCGTGCCGCGGTCCTAGCAGAGGGCGCGCGGGTGCGGCACCCTGTCACAACCGGGGCCGCTGCCTCGTCCTGTGCATGATCACCAGGATGGAGTGGATCATGACACCGCGCCTCGACTATTTCACCGCCGCCCCCGAAGCCATGAAGGGCATGCTCGCCTTCGAGAAGGCGGTCGCCGCCAACCCGCTGGACCACGGCCTGCGGGAGCTGGTGAAGATGCGCGCCTCGCAGATCAATGGCTGCGCCTTCTGCCTCGACATGCATGCGCGCGACGCCCGCAAGGCCGGCGAGACGGAGGCGCGCCTCTACCTGCTGAATGCCTGGCGGGAGGCGCCGCACTATACGCCGCGCGAACGCGCTGCACTCGCCTGGACCGAGGCGCTGACCCTGGTCGCCAGCAGCGCCGCGCCGGATCCGGCCTGGGAGGGGCTGGCGCCGCATTTCAGCGACGCGGAGAAGGTAGCGCTCAGCCTGCTGATCTGCGCCATCAACAGCTGGAACCGCCTCGCCATCGGCTTCCGCGCCGTGCCGCCGCTGCCGAAGGCATGACGCAGGACGCGCTCCAGGATTTTGCGCCGCTGCGGCCCGAGCTGGTCGGGCTCGCCTATCGCATGACTGGGTCGCGCGCCCAGGCCGAGGATATCGCGCAGGAGACCTTCCTGCGCTGGTCCATGGTCGACCGGGCGGCGGTGGAGGCGCCGCGCGCCTTCCTGCTGAAGGTCGCGGCGCGGCTCAGCCTCGACCACCTGAAATCCGCGGCGCATCGGCGGGAGGCCTATGTCGGCCCCTGGCTGCCGGAGCCGATCGTCGAGAGCCTGGAGGCGCCGCAGCAGGTGGCGCTGGGCCAGGCGCAGGACCTGTCGGTCGCCTTCCTGCTGACGCTGCAACGTCTGTCACCGGCGGAGCGCGCCGTGTTCCTGCTGCACGACCTCTTCGAGACGCCCTTCGAGGAGCTCGCCACGCTGCTCGGCCGCAGCGCGCCCGCCTGCCGCAAGCTGGCAACGCGGGCGCGGGACCGGCTGGGGACGCCGGCGCCGCGCTTCGCGGTGGCGGAGGCCGAGGCGGCGCGGATCGCGCGCGCCTTCTTCGCCGCCTCCCGCGGTGGGGACCTGGCGCCGCTGCGCGACCTGCTGGCGGAGGATGTGGTGCTGCACACGGATGGCGGCGGCGTGCGGTCCTCAGCGCTGAACCTGATCACCGGCGCGGATCGCGTGGCGCGCTTCTTCCTGGGCCTGGCGGCGAAATGGCCGGGGCAGGCGGCGCCACTGCATGTCGGGCGCATCAATACGCTGCCGGGCTTCGTGACGCTGGAGGCGGACGGGCTGCCGCAGACCACCGCGCTGGAATGGCACGAAGGCCGCATCGTCGCGATCTATATGGTGCGCAACCCCGCCAAGCTGGCGGCCATCCGCACCGGATTGGTGCCTGCTTAGCTGGCGTCAGGCGGGTTGCGGCGCTGCGAATAGGTGATGAGGCCCATCACGATCGCAATCACGCCCGCCACCGCCGCCACGCCGATCAGGGCCAGCGAAATCCCGAACTGCAGCACCCGTGCCACCAGGGCCAATGCGGTCAGACCCACCGCGATCACGATCACCCATCGAAGCATGCTCTGCCATTCCCTCGGCTGAGCCCAGACAGCGCGCCGAGGGTGCAAGGGTTCCGCCTGGCAAAAACCTTCAGTTGATCCGGCCGAGCATGCCGCGCACGATCACCTGCGCCTGGATTTCCGCCGCCCCCTCGAAGATGGACAGGATGCGCGCGTCACACAGCACGCGGCTGATCGGGTATTCCACCGCATAGCCGTTGCCGCCATGGATCTGCAGCGCACAATCCGCATTGGACCAGGCGACGCGGGCGGCGAGCAGCTTGGCCATGCCGGCCTCGATGTCGCAGCGGCGGTCGGCATCCTTCTGGCGGGCGGCGAAATAGGTGAGCTGCCGCGCCATCATGGTCTCCGCCACCATGAAGCCGAGCTTGCCGTAGACGCGCGGGAAATGCTGGATCGCCTTGCCGAACTGCTTGCGGTCCCGCGCATAGCCGGCGCCGAGCGCGATGGCATTGCGCGCCACGCCGAGCGCCCGGGCCGCGGTCTGGATGCGGGCGCTTTCAAACGTCTCCATCAGCTGCTTGAAGCCGCGACCCTCGACGCCGCCGAGCAGATTGGCGACGGGGACTTCGAAACCATCAAACGTGATCTCGTATTCCTTCATGCCGCGATAGCCGAGCACCGGGATTTCCGTCCCCGTCATGCCCGCGGCGGGGAAGGGATTCTCGTCCGTGCCACGCGGCTTCTCCGCCAGCAGCATCGACAGGCCCTGGTAACCGGGGGCCTCCGGGTCGGTGCGGACCAGCAGCGTCATCAGGTCGGAGCGCGCGCCATGGGTGATCCAGGTTTTTGCCCCGTACACCTTGAAGACGTCGCCCTCGCGGACGGCACGCGTCCGCAGACTGCCGAGGTCGGAGCCGGTATCGGGCTCGGTGAACACGGCGGTCGGCAGGATTTCCCCCGAGGCAATGCCGGGCAGGAATTTTGCCTGTTGCTCCGGCGTGCCGCCGAGGCGGATGAGTTCGGCGGCAATCTCCGAGCGGGTGCCGAGCGAGCCGACGCCGAGATACGCCCCCGAAAGCGCCTCGGAGACCAGGCACATCGCCACCTTGCCGAGGCCGAGGCCGCCATGCTCCTCCGGCACGGTCAGGCCAAACACGCCCATCTCCGCCAGTTTTTGCACCGTCGGCAGCGGGATCAGCACGTCGCGGCGGTGCCAGTCCTGGGCGTAAGGCGCGATCTCCGCGGCGGCAAATCGCAGGAACTCGGCCTGGGTCGCCTCCAGCAATTCGTCCTGCAGGAAGTCGGCGCCGTGATTGTCCTCCGTCGCGGCCTCGGCCAGCAGGCGGCGCGCGGCGTCCAGCGCCGGCAGGTCGGACAGCGTGGCCAGCGCCGGCTCGGCCATGTAGCGGGCCACGGCTTCCGGCGGCACGCCCATATCGGCGGGGCGGATGATTTCGGACTGGCTCATCGGGATGCCGCCCGAGAGCTGCGCCAGGTATTCGGCAAAGCCCAGATGCAGGATGGCCTGTTCGACCGCGCCGAAGCGGCCGGCCGCGTCCAGCCGCTGCGCCCAGGCCAGCGTCTCCCGCAGCGCCGCCACATAGGTGGCCTGCCAGGCCAGGCCATGGCCGGCGAGCTGGTGCCGCTCCAGCAGGTCGGCGCGCACCTTGCCGGCCGGCGCCAGCAGGCCGGCGATGGCGCGGCGCGTTTCCTCATGCAGGCGTTCCGCGGCGGCAAGGCCGGCGGCGGCGCGGGTGAGCAGGTCGCGCGTGGTGGTGAGGTTGCCTGCGATCTGGTCCATGCGCCTTACTCCTGGGGGCCGGCGATGGTGCCGGCGTCATGCAGCTTGCCGATGGCGGAGGTGGTGAGGCCGAGCACTTCCGCCAGCACCCGGTCGGTATCCTCGCCCAGGCGCGGCGCCGGCGCGGCCGGCGCGCGTTCGGCAAAACCCAGCGGCACGGCCGGCGCCAGGATCTCGCCGACGCCCTGCTGGGAAATCCGCGAGAACATCGGATTGGCGGTCGAACACCGCGCATCCTCGCGCACGAGCTGGCCGAAATCCTGGTAGGGGCCCCAGAGCACGCCGGTGCCGGCGAAGGCCTCGCCGATCTCGGCGAGCGTATGCTTCGCGAACCAGGGGGCCAGCACCGCATTGATGGCGTGGCGCGCCTCGAAGCGGCCGCCCTCGTCGTTCAGGTCGACATCCAGCATCGGCCCGATCATGGCGATTTTTTCGGAAAGGCCCGTGGCCTTGCCGACCGCGGCCCATTGCCGGTTGGAGATGGCGCAGACCATCACGCGGCGGCCGTCCTTCGTCGGGAAGTCGCGGCCCCAGGCGCCGTAGAGGTCATTGCCCATGGGCGGGCGCACGCTGTTGTTCACCTGGACATCGGCGACATAGCCAAGGGTCGCCACCGAGGCGAGCATCACGTCGGACAGCGCCAGCGTCACCTCCCGCCCCTGGCCGTCCCGCCGGCGGGCGCGTTCGGCGGCGAGCAGCCCGGTGGAGAGGTAGAGGCCCGCGGCGATGTCCCAGGCCGGCAGCACATGGTTGACGGGCTCACCGCCCGTGCCCGTCGCGGTCGGAAAACCGCTGGCGCAATTCACGGTGTAGTCCACGGCGCCGGAGCCATCATGATTGCCCGTCAGGCGCATCATGATGAGGTCCTCGCGGTGCTTCGACAGCTCGCCAAAACTCATCCAGCCGCTGGCGGGCAGGTTGGTCAGCAGGATTCCCTTGCCTTCGCCGGGCGCGCAGATCAGCGCGCGGGCGATCTCGCGCCCCTCCGGCTTGTGCAGCGCCAGCGCCACGCTGCGCTTCGACTTGTTCAGACCGGTCCAGTAGAGCGAGGTGCCCGTCGGGGCCAGGGGCCAGCGGCGATAGTCGATATTGCCGCCGATCGGGTCGATGCGGATCACCTCCGCGCCCATCTGCGCCAGCGTCATGCCGCCGATCGGTGCCGCGATGAAGGCCGAGACCTCGACCACTCGCAGATCGCTGAGAATGCCCTGCATGCGAACCCCTTCCTGGATATCCAATCTTGGATACAAGAGGGGTTTAGAACCGGAGCAGCAGCCGGGACAACACCGCCCCCTCCTCCAATTCACGCACCCCGGCCCCCTCGGGCCGGCGCGTGATGCGGTTCACGCCTTCGAGCTCGATCTGCGCCCGCTCCGAAAGCTGCAGCCGAAGCCCGCCACCCCAGGAGGCCAGCCGCCGCGCGCCGGCATCGCTCGCATTGTCCGCGGCGCGGCCCTCGTCGCGGAACAGGTAGAGCACCAGGCCCAGCGGATCGGCCGACCAGGGGGGCGTGACCTGGGTCGCGGCCTGCAATTCCAGGCTGCCGGCGATGGCGCGGTCGCCGGCGATCTGCCCGGCGAAGAAGCCGCGGCCCAGCCGGTTGCCGCCCAGGTAGAATTTCTCCGCCGGCGGCAGGGCATCATCCGCCCATTGGATCGCGCCGGCGCCGTAGAGGGACAGCACCCAGCCCTCCGCCGGCTGGAATAGCGGCTGCAGGCGGGAGGCTTCGGCCGCCAGGCGAAAGAAGCCGAAATCGCTGCCCAGCCGCGCGCTGGTGCCATGGCTGCCGGTGCTGGCGCCGAAAACCTCGAGGCCCCGATGCAGGCGCAAGCTGGCGGAGCTGACGGCGGCGGCGGGGGCGAAGCCGAGAAGGGCATCCCGCGCCTCGCCCTCCAGCCCCAGCCGCAGGGCGCGCACCGCATCCCGGCTCGCCTGCTCCCGCGGCGCGCCCTCGCCGGGGCGCAGCCGCACCAGGCTTTCGAAGGCGTCGAGCTGGGCGGTGAGCGTCAGGTTGCGCGGGCGGGACCGGATCAGGGGCTGGGCCAGGGAGAGGCCTGCCACCCGTGTCTCCCCGGCATAGCCCAGCGCGGCCAGCGCCCCCCCCGGCGCGGCGCGGCCGGCGCCGGCAAAGCCGCGCAGCCGCAGGCCGGAGCCGCCAAGGAAGACCTCGTGGCTGAACTGCCCGAAGCTCTGGCCGTGCTGGTCGGACTGGAACAGCGCCACCTCGCTGCGCTCGCCGAAGCGGGTGACGGCGTTCAGCTGGCCGACCAGAAGCCCCTGCCAGGCGCCGGTCGCGGTATTGCCGCGATTGTCCAGGCTGGCGAAGCCGGAGAGCGGCGCGCGTTCCAGCCGCACCAGCAGCTGCAAGGCGCCGGGCTCGCCCTCGATCGGCCGCAGCAAGCCGCGGGCGGTGACGCCGGGGATATCGCCGGCCAGCAGCAGGGCGCGTTCCAGCGCGGCATGGGGCAGGGGGCGCTGGCCGATCAGCGGGTCCAGGAAGCGCCGCACCTGGCGCGCCGCGGGGCCGATCTCGCCCTCCAAAGCCACCTCGGCCACGAAGCCCTCGGTGACCGTCAGCAGCAGGTCCACCTGGCCCTCCGCCCCGGCCACCAGGCTGGCGCCGACCGCGACATAGGCGAAGCCGGCGGCGCGATAGGCACCGAGCACGGCCAGCCGCGCCGCCTCGATCTCCGCCAGCGTCACGCTGCGTTGGGCGAGCCCTTCGGGCCGCAGCGCGGCTTCGGGCAGCGCGGTATGGCCGCGGATGCGCACGGCGCCGAGCGGCAGGCGGCGGGTGGCGCCGGGGCCGGTGACGGCCTCCGGCTCCGGCGGCAGCAAGGCGGGGCCGAGGCTGGGGGCAGGGGCGGGGGCGACGCGCTCGATCAGCCCGGGCTGTGGCGGTGGCGGCTGGACCTGAGCCTGAGCCTGGGCCGGGACCTGGGCGGGCAGGCCCCAGGCCAAGGCGAGGGCAGCCAGGCGGGTCGTGGAAAAAGCCCGATACGCCGCCACTGCCACCCGGAACCCCGCGCCCTGTTCAACCCCCGCGCGACGACCCTGGCGTAACCCTTAGCCCGGCGTCAACGCACCTTCGGCGCCCAGCAGCGGAATCGGGCCCAGCCCCGGCATATGCCGGAAGGGAAGGCCATAGACGCGCTCCAGCAACTCGGTGTGCAGCGCCTCCTCCGGCGGGCCGCAGGCAATCAGCCGGCCCTTCTCCAGCAGCGCCACCCGGTCCGCGACGAAGGCGGCCTCCTGCAGGTCGTGCAGCACCACCAGCACCGCCAGGCCCCGCCCGGCCAGGCGCTTCAGCAGGCGCAGCAGCGCCGCGCGGTGGCCGGCATCCAGGCTGGCCGTGGGCTCGTCCAGCATCAGCGCCGCCGGCATGGAAGCGCCATCCAGCTGCGCCAGGGCGCGGGCCAGATGCACCCGCTGGCGCTCCCCGCCGGAGAGGGTGGCGTGGTCGCGCCCGGCCAGATGGGTGACATCGGCCTCGGCCAGGGCCGCCGCGATGGCCTCCTCGTCCCGCGCGGTCTGGGCCGGCGCGCCATGCCAGGGCAGGCGCCCCAGCGCCACCACGGCACGCGCCTGCATCGGGAAGGCCACGCCCACATGCTGGCCCAGCACGGCGCGGCGCCGCGCCAGGGCGCGCGGATGCCAGGCGGCCAGTCTCCGGCCTTCCAGGCTCGCCGTGCCGGCGCCGGGCCCTTGTTCGCCGGCCAGGATCTTCAGCAGGGTGGACTTGCCGGCGCCGTTCGGCCCGGCCAGCACCAGCACCTCGCCCGGGCGCAGTTCCAGCGACACATCGGTCAGCAGCGCGCGCCCGCCGGCGCGGAAGCCGATTCGCTCCGCCGCGATCATGCGCCGGACCCGGTCATGCTCGCGCGCCTGCGGCGCGACGCAGCAGCCACAGGAAGAAGGGCGCGCCGAGCAAGGCGGTGACCACGCCCACCGGCAGCTCGGCCGGCGCCGCCAGGCTGCGTGCGGCGAGATCCGCCAGCACCAGCAGCGCCCCACCGAGCAGGGCGGAGCCCGGCAGCACCAGCCGGTGGCCGGAGCCGAAGGCCAGCCGCAGCAGATGCGGCACCACCAGGCCGACGAAGCCGATCAGCCCGGTGAAGGCGACGCCCGCCGCGACGGCAATCGCCGCCAGCGTCACCGCCACGCGCTTCAGGACCTCCACCCGATGGCCGAGATGGAAGGCCTCCGCCTCGCCCAGCAGCAGCGCATCCAGGGGGCGGGCCAGGGCGATCAGCCCGAGCGTCGGCAGCCCCACCAGGGCGGCGACCACCGGCACCTGGTCCCAGCGCGAGCCGGCCAGGCTGCCCAGGGTCCAGAAGGTGATGTCGCGCACCTGGCGGTCATCCGCCGTGAAGATCAGCAGCCCGGTCAGCGCGCCGGCCAGGGCATTCACCGCGACGCCGGCCAGCAGCAGCGTCGCCACGCCGGTGACGCCGCCGATGCTGCCGAGGCGCGCCATCAGCAGCGTCGCCCCCAGCCCGCCGAGGAAGGCGGCGAGCGGCAGCATCCACAGGCCCAGCGCGCCGGCGGCCACGCCGAAGACGGTGGCGCCGAAGACGATGGCGGCGACGGCCGCCAGCGCCGCGCCGGCCGAGACGCCGATCAGGCCCGGATCGGCCAGCGGATTGCGGAACAGACCCTGCATGGCCGCGCCCGCGGCGCCCAGGCCGGCGCCGACCAGCGCGGCCATCAGCACGCGCGGCAGGCGGATGACGCCGAGCACCGCGGCATCGCGCCGGAATTCGGCCGGCAGCGGCGCCAGGCCCAGCCAATCCGCCAGCACGGCGCCGAGCCCGCCCGCCGAAATCCGCGCCGGGCCCAGCAGCACGCCCGCCGCCATGGCCGCCAGCAACAGCAGCACGCCGCCCGCCAGCACCAGGGCGGTGCGGTCGGCGGCACGCGGCGGCGGGGCGATGCGGGCGATGTGCATCACACCCAGGGCCGCGCGGGCAGCTGCGGCAGGGCGGCGCCAGGATGCAGCCGTGCGGCCAGGTCGCGCCGCGCATGCGCCGCGCGCGGGCCGAAATTCAGCAGATAGGCGCCATCGAGCGCGATCACGCGGCGGCTGGCGGCAGCCGGCGTGACGGCGAGGGCGGTGGCGCGCAGCAGGGAATCGACGCCGCCGGCCTCGGTCAGCGCATGGTCCATCATCACGATGACCTCCGGTGCCAGCTGCGCCGCGGCCTCGGCCGAGAGCGGGCGGTAGCCGGCGAAATCGCGGACGCAATTCTCGGCGCCCGCGGATGCCAGCATCACATCCGCATGGGTGCCGCGGCCCGAGACCAGCGGCGCGCCGCGCGCGGCGGAGAGCACGAAGAGCGCGCGCAGCGGCCGCAGCGCGGCGATCGGCGCATCCAGCGCGGCCCAGTCCGCGCCGACCGCCTCCGCCAGCGTGCTGCCATCCTGGCCGAGCGCCTGGGCGATGGTCGTGATCTTGCGCCGCACCGCCGCCGCACCCGCGCCATCGGGGATCAGCGAGACCGGCGCACCGGCCGCGCGCAGCACGGCGATGGCCTGCGGCGGCCCGGCCTCGTCGGAGAGCAGCAGCAGGTCCGGGTTCAGCGAGATCAGCCCCTCCGGCGCCAGGGACCGGAGATAGCCGACCTGCTGTAGCGACCGCGCCGGAGCGGGGAAGAGGCTGGTGCTGTCCACCGCCACCACCTGGCCGCCGGCGCCGAGCGCGAAGACCGTCTCCGTCACCGCGCCGCCGACGGTGACGAGGCGGCCGGCCGCCGCCCGCGCCGTGCCGGCGAGGGGCAGCGTGGCCGCCAGCCCGAGCAGCGCGCGGCGACGCATCACGCGGCGCGGTCCGAGGGCCAGGGCGTGCCCGAAACCTCGGCGACCACCGCGCGCCAGTCCTCGCGCTCCGGCTGGCCCGGCTTGCGGGCGCCGAAGATCATGGCGATGGTCTCGCCGGCCTCGTCCAGCAGCTCGATCGAGGTGACCTCGCCATCCGCGGTCGGCTTCACCACGCGCCAGGCCTCGGCGACGCCCGCCTCGCGCAGATGCAGGTTGAAGATCGGGTCCAGCACGTTGAACCAGCCCGGCGTGGCGCGCAGCCGGGTGACCGGGCCGGTATGGATCTGGATGGCGCTGCGATTGCCGACGAAGACCATGATCGGCACCTCGGCGCTCGCCGCGCGCTGCAGCGTGGCCGCGGCGGCGCTGGGCGGCAGACGCAAGGCCAGGTCCTCGCCGACGAGCCTGAAAGCCTGGCGGCGGCTGGCCTTGTGGCGGCGCAGCAGGGTGACGAAGTCGTGCGTATCCTGCAGCGCCAGCCATTCCGCGCGGAACTTCGCCTGGTCGACCGGGGTCTCGGCGGCGGGCGCCGTGGGCTCGGGCGGCGTCATCGGCGGCAGGGCGGCGAGCGGCGTGGTGAATTCCTCGACCAGCGCATCCCAGGCGGCGCGGTCCGTCTCCTCCGTGGCGAAGACCTTGTGGACCGCCGTGCCGTCCTTGTCGAAGATCTGGATCGAGGGACGCTCGCCGCCCAGCGCATAGGCATGCGCCCAGCGGCCGGGGAAGAGGCGCAGGTCGATATCCGGGCCGAGCACCAGGATATGGCCGGGGCCGGAGGAGACGTCCTGGAAGGCGCCATGCCGCTCATGCACCGCATTCTCGTTGCGGGTCAGCGCCATGATCCGGCCGAGGCGCGGCAGGGCGCCGAACAGCGCGCCCCATTCCGGCTTCAGCGCGGTCACTGTGCCGGTGGCGCCGCAGGCGACCAGCGCGGCTTCCGTGGTGCCGAGGCGCTGCGCCGCGTCGCGGGCCCGCACCGGGCCCGACTTCAGCAGCTCCGCATGGCGTTCGTTCAGGCTGGGCATCTTGGGTTCACTCCTCGGATCAGAAGCTGACGCGCAGCGCGCCGCGGATATTGCGGCCCACATCGTAGAAGGGCGGGGAGGGGTCGCTGTTCCAGTTGGACCGGCGGTAGGCATGGTCGAAGACATTGTCGATGGCGAGCGAGAGCCGGACATTCTGGGCGAAGTTCGGCGTCCAGGAGGCATGCAGGTCGAGCAGGCCGTAGCCGCTGGTCTGCTGCGCGACCCCCGCCACATTCGGCGCGCGGTCCTGTTCCGCCGTCGCGGTGATGCGGCCGCCGACCACCACGCCGTGCTCCAGGAAGCGATAGCCGCCGGAGAGGGTGACGCGATGCGCCGGGATGGAGGCCAGCGGCTGGTCGGTGACGCGGTTGTCGCCCTTCAGCGCCGCCGCGCCGATGCCGGCATACCAGAGGCCGGCATCATACTGCGCCTCCGCCTCCACACCCTCGATCCGCGCCTCGGCCACATTGGCGGTCACGGTGGTGGTGCGCAGCACGGTCTGCTCGATGAAGTCGTCCACGTCGTTGCGGAAGGCCGCGACGCGGATGCGCAGCCGGTCGCCGCCCTGCAGCACGTCGGAGAAGCGGAGATTCGCCCCCACTTCCTTGTTGCGCGAAACCTCCGGCCGCAGGTTCGGGTTGGCCACGAAGTTGTTGCCCGGGAAGTGCTGCCCGCCGACATAGAGCTCGGTCAGCGAGGGGGCCCGAAAGCCCTCGGCATAGCTGACATAGGGCTGCAGCCAGGGGGTGACCTGCCAGGCGAGCGAGACGCGGGGGGAGGCGCGTTCGGAGTTGCGGTCGTTCCGCCCGTCCGGGCTTTCCTGCTCGAAGCGGTCCAGGCGCACGCCAGGGGTCAGGGTGAAGGCGCCGAGGCCGATCTCATCCTGCACGAAGAAGGCGGTGATGGATTGCTGGGCGGAGGGGAATTGCGGCCGGTCCACGCCATTGGCGCGGCCTTCCTGCTCGTCTCGGTAGATCTCCGTGCCGAAGGTCAGGGCGTGGCGCGTCGGGCCGAGGCCGAAGCGGGAGGTGTTCTGGGCATCGATGCCGACCGTTGTCAGCTCCGTCCGATCGCGCACGCGGGCGCCGGTCAGGCGCTGCTCCGTCAGGTCGACATGGGTGCGGTAGAGCACGACCTGCGGGTTGAACAGCGGCAGGGCCGGGTCGTCATAGGACCAGCGGAAGGACAGGTTTTCCGAGACCGTGTCGCGGTCGGTGATGCCGGTGGTGGTCGCGGTATTGGCCGAGATCGGGATCTGGTGGTCGTCGCGGAAGCGCAGCGCCGAGAGCTGGAAGCGGTGGTGGCCGGGGTTCCAGCTCAGCTTGCCGAGGAGCGAGGTGGCATTGTCCCCAGTATAGGGAATGGTATTGCCCGCGCCGTCCTCGAAATTGTTGTTGGTGAAGCCGGCGATGGCGCCGAGGAGGGAGAAATCGCCGGCGCGGGCGCCGAGCGCCAGGCTGCCGCGCGGCCCGCTGCCCTGGCTCTGCCAGCCGGCGCCGAGCGTGCCGCCGAAAGCCGCGCCGGGCTGGAGAATGTCATCGACCTCGATGGTCCGCAGCGAGATGGCGCCGCCCAAGGCGCCCGAGCCATAGAGCGTGGAGGCCGGGCCGCGCAGCACCTCGACCTGGCGCAGCAGGTCCGGATCCACGAAGGTGCGGCCGCGATGGCCTGCGTTGAAGTTGTTCCGCGCGCCATCCGTGCGCAGCACGATGCGCTCATCCCCCAGGCCGCGGATGATCGGCTGCAGCGCCGTGGTGCGCGGCGCGCCGGAGGATTCGACGCCGGGGATGTCCTGGATCAGGTCCACCACGCTGCGCGCGTCGCGGCGCTCGATCTCCTCCCGCCCCACCACCGTCACCGGGGCGGCGACATCGCCGGAGACGGCGCGGGTGCGGGTGGCGGTGGTGGTCACCGCATCGAGCGGCGTGACGGCGGTGGTGCCTGTCGCCGCCGGCTGGGTCGCCTGTTGGGCGGAGGCCGGCGCGGCGGCGAGGGCGAGGATGGCGGCGGTCAGCGACGCGTGGGCCAGGCGGCGGTCAGCCATGAGGACGCTCCGGTTGAGGGCGGTTGGCCTGGCTGGCTGTCACGGGGGGGCTGGCACGCGTGGCTGGCTCGGCGGGGGGGGGGGGCGACTACTTCGTCAGGATGAGCTTGTCGTTGCTGGTCAGGCGCAGGCGGTAGGTGTCGCCATGATGCTGGATCAGCAGCTCACGCGCGCCGCGCAGCAGCTCGGTGCTCGGCACCGTCGCGGGGGGCAGCGGCGGCGCGGGCGTGTCCAGGGGCGCAAGGGCGGTCTGGGTCATGCGAGGACTCATCGGGAAGTGTCACAAGCTTGCTACCGCAAGTGCGAGTCATTCGCAATAGAGTTGACGCCCCGCCGGCAACCGGCGCCCGCCGGCGCCGGGGTGTTTCGCCAGGCAAAGCGGGGCCTGCGGCCCCGCCGTTCAGCCGCCGCGCGGGCCGCGCGGCCGGCCGCGCCGGATCACCTGCGCGCCGCGCCCGCCGCGGCTCTCGGCCGCCAGCGCCAGGGTGGCGGAGGCATCGGCTGCCTCGGCTTCCTGCAGCGTCTCCGCCGGCGGCGCCGCCACCTCGCCGGCCGCGGCGCCGAGCAGCGGCGTCAGCGTGCCATGCGTCTCGTAGAAGCCGCTATCGGCGCGCTGGGCCAGATGCGGCACGCCGTCGAGGCGGAAGATGCGCCGCTGCATGGTGAGACGGGCCACCTGATCTTCGGTGGCGGGGATGAAGGCGCAACCCGCCGCGCGGGCTGCCCTGACCTGGTCGGGGGAGAGATCCATGTGCGGGGGTTAGCGCATCCGTCCGGCTTTGTCTGCCGGGGCAAGCGCCGGCGCGACGGGTTGTTGCGCCTCCATGGGCGTTGGGAACAGCGTTTCGGCCAGGGACAGCGCCAGGCGCACCGCCTCGCTCTCCCGCTCCGCATGCCAGGCGAGTGCCACGCCCACCGCATGGATCGGGCCGGCGAGGGCCCGGAAGGCGACTCCGGGCGGCCGCAGCCGCGCCATGCCGGCCGAGACGAGCGCCACGCCGAGTCCCGCCGCGACGAAGCCGAGCTGCGCCATGGCGGAGCCCACCTCCCGCTCCGCGCGCGGCGCGAAGCCGGCGGCGCGGCAGGCGGCGACCATGGCATCCGAATAGGCGGGGCTGATGGCGCGCGGCAGCACCAGCATCGGCTCATCCGCGAGTTCCGAAAGGTCCAGGGGTCCCGTGCCGGCGGCCAGGCGATGCGCCTCCGGCAGCGCGGCCGCCAGCACGTCCCGCCCCAGGCTGCGCAGGCGCAGCGGGTGGCGGTCCCTGTCGAGGCGGAGCAGCGCGAGGTCCACCTCGCCCCGGCGCAGCGCCTCCACCGCATCGGCCGTGTCCATCTCCCGCACCGCGATGGCCGAGGAGGGGCGCGCCGCCTGCAGGCCGCGCACCAGCGGCGGGAGATAGTCGAAGAGCGCGGAGGTGACGCAGGCGAGTGCGACCGGCGCATGGCGACCCTCGCGCAATTCGCGGGCGAGCTGCTCCACCTGGCCGGCGCCTTCGGCCAGGCGTCGCGCCAGCGGCAGCAGCGCCTCTCCGGCGCGGGTCGGGCGCACGCCCTTGCCGGTGCGCGCCAGCAGCAGCACGCCCAGCTCCCGCTCCAGCGCCTGGATCTGCGCCGTGAGCGGTGGCTGGGAGATGCCGAGCCGCGCGGCGGCGCGCCCGAAATGCCCTTCCTCGGCGACGGCCAGGAAATGGCCGAGGCGGCGGACCAGACGGAAATCCATGTGCCTTCAGCCTCACGCGATCCGGAAAGCCTATCGCGTTGCCACGCCAATCGGAATGGACGATGAGGCGCATGCGGTCCACAAGAACCGCCGGCCCATTTTCTCCACGGCAGATCGAGGAAGCCAAACATGAAACTGCATCCTGTGAAGGTGCATCCCTCCAAGGCGCTGCTGGCGCGCGAGGATCAGCTGGCCTGGAAGATGGCCGCGGTCGCGACCGACAAGGTGGCGGTGCCGAAGGACACGAC
The DNA here is from genome assembly GCF_051860665.1 of Falsiroseomonas sp. Taxonomy (GTDB): domain Bacteria; phylum Pseudomonadota; class Alphaproteobacteria; order Acetobacterales; family Acetobacteraceae; genus Falsiroseomonas. The sequence goes on along the minus strand of NZ_JBHYDM010000005.1, from coordinate 25,699 downwards.
GGCGATGATCATCAACCGGATCATCGACAATGCCAGCGTGGCGATCGCCGCCATCAACCGCCGCCCCGTCGTCTCCGCCCGCGGCATGGCGCTGGGCCATGCGAAGAAGGCCGGCGGCGCGACCGTCTTCGGCGTGAAGTCCGGCACCACCGTCTCCCCCGAATGGGCGGCCTGGGCGAATGGTACGGCGGTGCGCGAGCTCGATATGCACGACACCTTCCTGGCCGCCGACTATTCCCACCCGGGCGACAATATCCCGCCCGTGCTGGCGGTGGCGCAGGCCATGGGGCGGTCCGGCCGCGACCTCGTGAGGGGCCTGGCGACGGCCTATGAGCTGCACATCAACCTGGTGAAGGCGATCTGCCTGCACGAACACAAGGTGGACCACATCGCCCATCTCTGCCCCGCGGCGGCGGCCGGCATCGGCACGCTGCTCGGCCTGAAGCAGGAGGTGGTCTTTCAATCGATTCAGCAGGCCCTCCACACCTCCGTGAGCTTCCGCCAGTCGCGCAAGGGCGAGATCTCCTCCTGGAAGGCCTATGCGCCGGCGCATGCCGGCAAGCTGGCGGTGGAGGCGGTGGACCGCTGCATGCGCGGCGAGGGTGCGCCGAGCCCGATCTATGAGGGGGAGGATTCGGTCATCGCCTGGGTGCTGTCGGGCCGCACCCAGGCCGACAGCAAGGGCCGCAAGACGGTCTACGACCCCATCTACTACGAGGTGCCGCTGCCCGAGGCCGGCGAGGGCAAGCGGGCGATCCTGGACAGCTACACCAAGGAGCACTCGGCCGAGTACCAGTCCCAGGCGCTGATCGACCTGGCCTTCCGGATGCGGGAGCAGATCGCCGATATGGAGGCGATCGAGAAGATCATCATCCATACCAGCCACCACACCCACTATGTGATCGGCACCGGCGCCAACGACCCGCAGAAGATGGACCCGAAGGCGAGCCGGGAGACGCTGGACCATTCCATCATGTACATCTTCGCCGTCGCCCTGCAGGACGGGCGCTGGCACCATGTGGACAGCTACGCGCCGAAGCGCGCCGGCCGGGCCGATACCGTCCGCCTCTGGCACAAGATCGAGACCACCGAGGATCCGGAGTGGACCGCGAAGTACCATTCGCGCGACCCCGAGGTGCTGGCCTTCGGCGGCCGCGTCGAGATCCTCATGAAGGACGGCACGAAGCTGGTGGATGAGCTCGGCGTCGCGAACGCCCATCCGAACGGCGCCCGCCCCTTCGGGCGGGAGCAGTATATCCACAAGTTCCGCACCCTGACCGAGGGCATCATCACCACGCGGGAGCAGAACCGTTTCCTCGAACTGGTGCAGGACCTGCCGAAGCTGACGGCGGAGCAGCTGGGCGGGCTGAACCTGGTGCTGCCGGCGGGGACGCTGGCCGAAGCGAAGCCGGGCATCTTCTGAAACCCGCGGGCCAGCAGGACGGGAGCGGGCGGCACCGCCGGCCGCTCCCCACGCCGAAACACGGAGAAACCCAATGACCGAACCCACCCTCTACAAGGGCCTCGTCGGCGTCTACGCCGATGTCTCCGCCATCTCCAAGGTGATGCCGGAGACCAATAGCCTGACCTATCGCGGCTATGCCGTGCAGGACCTCTGCGAGGAGACCGACTTCGAGCAGGTCGCATATCTGCTGTGGAACGGGGAACTTCCGACCGCGGCGCAGCTTGAGGCCTTCCGGGCGGAGGAGAGGGCGAACCGCGCGCTTTCGCCGGCGCTGCTGCGCGTGCTGCGGGACTTCCCGAAGGACGCCCACCCGATGGACGCCATCCGCACCGCCGTGTCCTTCATGGGCATGGAGGATCCGGAGGCGGCCGATGTCTCCGACGCCGCGCAGCGGCGCAAGGCGATGCGGCTTTTCGCCAAGGCGCCGACGGCGGTCGCCGCCGCCAACCGCCTGTCCAAGGGGCTGGAGCCGATCGAGCCCGATCCGGCCTTGCCGTACTGCGAGAACTTCTTCCACCTGGTCTTCGGCAAGGTGCCGCAGCCGGAGGTTATCAAGTCCTTCGACGTCTCGATGATCCTTTACGCCGAGCACACCTTCAACGCCTCCACCTTCACGGCGCGGACGGTGACCTCGACCGGGGCGGATATCCACGGCGCCATCACCGCCGGCATCGCCGCCCTGAAGGGGCCGCTGCATGGCGGCGCCAACGAGGCGGTGATGCATATGCTGAAGGAAGTCGGCTCGCCGGAGGCGGCGGTGGACTGGCTGGAAGGCAAGTTCGACCATCGCGCCCTGGTGATGGGCTTCGGCCACCGCGTCTACAAGAGCGGTGACTCGCGGGTGCCCACCATGACCAAATACGCCGAGAAGATGGCAGAGGTGGTGGGCGACCGGCGCTGGATGGAGACCAGCCGCGTGCTGGCGGCGCAGATGCTGAAGCGCAAGAACATCCACCCCAACCTCGATTTCCCGGCAGGCCCCGCCTACTACCTGATGGGATTCGACATCCCGATGTTCACGCCGATCTTCGTCTGCTCGCGCATCACCGGCTGGGCGGCGCATGTCTTCGAACAGGCCGCCGACAACCGGCTGATCCGCCCGCTGTCGCACTATACCGGCGTCGAGCAGCGTGCGGTCCCGCCTCTCGCAGCAAGGGGTTAATGCAATTCGGCGCGCCGGTTCCAGCCGGCGCGCCGTGCTCTCCGAAGCGCCCGGGACGCATCGCGCGCCGCGCTTCGTGCACAGCGGATGCACAAGCCTGCACCGCTTTCGTGCGATTCCGTTTGACAGGCAGGTTGCACACACGGATAGCGTGACGATGCACGCATCGCTTGACGCGATTCGCGCAGCGCCCGCCGCCCCACTTCCGCGACAGGATGCTGCGCAGCGCGACAGCGAGGTGCGCAGCAGGAAGGATCGGTCCATGGACCGCAGGCTCGTGGGGCAGAGGATCGTGCATCGCACGCCGCGTCCCGCACCGCCGCAGGACATCACCCCGGCGTCGCCACAAGGCGCCACCGTGATGCCGTCTTGCGGCGGGAGAGTGGTCGGGGAAGGCGTCGCGCGGCATTGCGCCGCGCGTATCGCGATGCGGCAGGGCGCCGCGACGCGGGCACCTTCCACCGGCGCCGGCGTGAGACGGACGGCGGCACGACGTGGCACGGCGCGATACGGGATTCGTGCCGGCCGCGGAACCGCACGTTCCAACCTGACTTTGTGGGGTGTGGCGCGGTGCAAGCCGGGCAGCCCCGCCAGCACCAGCGGAACACCAATCACCGGAACGAAGCGGAGATCCTGACCAACATGACCGACATCAACGAGACGATCGCGACGGAAGAGGCCGCGCCGCGCGCCCAGCCGATGGCGATGGCCGCCGCCCGCAAGACGGCGAAGAAGCCGGCCGCGAAGAAGCCCGCCGCCGCCAAGAAGCCGGCCGCGAAGAAGGCCGCGCCGAAGAAGGCCGCCGCCGCCAAGAAGCCGGCTGCCAAGAAGGCCGCGCCGAAGAAGGCCGCCGCCCCGAAGAAGGCTGCGCCGAAGAAGGCCGCCGCGCCGCGCAAGGCGGCGCCGAGCGCCGCCGCCAAGGCCGCCTCCTCCGCCCGCTCGGAGGCCGCCCGCAAGGGTGCCGCGACGCGCGCCGCGAAGAAGGCCGCCGCGGCTGCCGCTGCCGCCGGCGAGGCGCCGGCCGCGACGCCCGAGGCCGCTTCCTAAGCCTGACTGCCATCCCGGCGAAAGGGCGTCGTCCGCATGCGGGCGGCGCCCTTTTCGCGTCCAAGGGCCCCTCGCATGACCCACCGCATCACCGCCCTGCCGCGCGACCAGCGCCATCGCCTGGCGCCGCTGCTGGCGCTTTATGCCGCCGAGATGCGCGACGTGCTCGCAGGCGCCGCCACCGCGGCGCCGGAGGCCCAGGCGGCGCTGCTGGCCGCGCATCCGGCGGCCGAGGTGCTGCTGGCGGAGGATGCCGCCGGCGTGCCGCTCGGCTTCGCCATTCTCTTCGACCTGCCCGAGGTGGTCTTCGCGCGTCACTGCGGCATGCTGGACGATCTCTTCGTGCGACCAGAGGCACGCGGCCGCGGCATCGCCCGCGCCCTGATCGGCGCCGCGGTGGCGGAGGGCCAGACGCGGGGCTGGAGCCATCTGCGCTGGATCGTGCCGGAGGCCGATACCGCGGCCATCGCGCTGTATGAGCGCATTGCCACCCGCGCCGACTGGCGCAGCTACGTGGTGCGGATCGACCCCGCGGCCTCGCTATAGGTCAGGCGCGGGTCAGCATCAGGCTCTTCAGGAAGATGCCATAGGTCCGCGTGGCCTTGCCGATGCCGAGGCTGGCGGGGCTGGTCGGGTCGCTGATGCCGAAGGTCAGCACCAGCCGGTCGCCTTCCGGCACCGCGCGGTCCAGCGGCACGCGCAGCACCTGCTCCGCCGCATCGGTCAGGCGGAATTGCGCCAGCTCGGCATCGCCCACCTGCACCGTCACCACCTGCGGGCGGCCCGGGCCCGGCAGCATCGCCCGCAGGGTGAGGAGCGCCTGCAGCCCCTGCATCCCGCGGCCACCGAGCTGGATGGACAGCCGCGGCTGCGGTCCTTGCGACCAGGCGCCCTCGCGGAAGGGGGCCGACCAGCCGCCCAGCAGGCGCAGGCGGCTGGTCTCCTGCGGCGACACCTGGAAGGCCTCGTCCAGCGGCACGGGCTCGGGGCGCAGCAGCACGCCATGCGCCTTCAGCGCCTCGACCGGCGGGAAGGTGGCCAGCATCGCCGGACCATCCAGCTGCGGCAGCGGCATCGGCGTGGCGCGGCAGGCCTCCTGCAGCGTCTCCGCGCGCAGGATGTGCCAGCGATCGGTGCCGAGGTAGTAGTCGGTGAACTTCAGCTCATCCTCGCCCATCAGCGGCCGGTGCCAGATGGCGGGCACGCCCAGCGCCTCCGCCACGATCAGCCCGTGGAGCGAGGAGGAGACCACCAGCTCGCAGCGCAGCATCCGCGCCATCATGGTGAAGAGCTGGCAATCCGGCGACTGGATGCGGGCGGCATGCTCCGGGTAGAGCCGGCGCATCGCCAGCTGGTCCCGGTAATGCGGCACGATCAGGATCTCCTCCCGCGGCTGGTCGGCCGCCGCGGCGCGCAGGCGAGCGATTTCCTCGGCGAAGATATGGGGGATCAGGCTGGCGGGGTCGAAGAACTGCGTGACGCGGCCCGTGTCGAAGCCGCGCCGGCGCAGCAGGTCCATGGAGATGGGGCCGCGCGTGGCATAGACATGCAGCTCGCCCGGCGCATTGCGCAGCTCCGCCCGTGCGCCATTGCAGCCGCTGCCCCAGATCACGTCGCCATGCCGCGCGCTCTGGATGACGGAGCCCACGGTCATCAGCCGCTGCCCCTTCTCCTGATCGTTGACCAGCCGGGCCTGGGTCAACCGCGTCAGCAGGTGCGGGCCGGTGAGGTCGCCGAAATTGCCGAAGGCGAAATGCCCGCGCACCCCGTTCTGCGGCAGTTCGGGGTCGCGGACGGAGGTGGGATAGCCCAGCCACCAGAAGGTCCGCAGCTCCAGCCCCTCGGGATCCTCCGGCAGGGCATTGCCCGGCTCCGCCGCGGGCCAGGCGGGCAGTGCGGGCTGGCGCAAGGCCGGCAGCATCGCGGCTTCCAGCGCCGCATGCGGCAGGCGCCGCAGCGCGGCGCATTGGTTGTGCATGCCGTAGGAGACGACCAGCGCGTCCTCCTCCGCCACCAGGCCCATCGGATAGACATCCTCCACCACCCGGCCGTCCAGCTTCGGGCGCTGTGCCAGCGCCGCATCGGCGCGCGTCACCTCAAGCACCGGATGCGCGGAATGGGAGAGGGGCGCGAAGGGCGGCGCCGCCTGCATCTCGAAGGCCGGCGCGACGTAGTGCATGTTGTTGCGCATGTCATGCGTCCGCCGGCGATCGGACAGGAAGACCGAATGCAGGATCATCACCAGCCTGTCGCCGCGGCGCAGCGGCGGCGTGCCGCCGCGCAATTCGCCATAGGTGTGCTGGTAGGCCGAGGCATCCCATTCATGCCGGAAGGCCGCGGTGCAGGGGATGCGGTCCGGCTGGTCCAGCGCGACCTTCAGGATGACCAGCGGCGCAAAGCTGTAGATGGCATAGAGATCCGCCCCATGCGCGAAGAGGATCCAGTTCTTCTCCACATCGCGCCGGGGCCCGTCCTTCACCAGCTCCCGCGCCGGGCCCAGCGGCAGCAGCGTCGCCGGGTCCAGCTCCACCAGGTAGATGCGGTTGGGCAGCGGGCGGCTGCCGGAATTGAAGTGCAGGAACAGCCGGTCGCCGAGCGAGACGAAGCGCGGATCGGCCGGGCGTTCGTGATTGCCGGGGGGCACCAGCCCCACATCCGCATAGGTCAGGTAATCGGAGAAGGGGATGGCGCTGCCGGGGATGGGGCGGTAGGCGGCATCCAGGCGGCAGAGCGCGATGCGCTTTTCGGCCTCGGTCGCCACCCTTGTGGCCATCACCAGGTCGGCGCCATGCCGGTGGATGGCATTGTTGAAGACATAGGGCGGGTCCGTCGCGTCCCACCAGGCATCCGGGACCAGGGCCCGGCTTTCGAAAAGGTACTGCTGGCCGATCATCGGGGCCTCAGCCGAAGGTCCGCAGCAGGTCGTCCACCTGCGCGGCATCCAGCGCCCGCACGCCCGGCACGCCGCGCAGCATCAAGGCCAGGCGCGCCGCCTCCTCCAGCTCCTCCGCCGCATGCACCGCATCGGCCAGCGTGGCGCCGGAGACGACGGGGCCGTGATTGGCCAGCAGCAGCGCCTTCGCATCCCGCGCGGCCTCGTGCACGGCCGGCTCCATCGCCGCATCGCCCGGGCGGTAATAGGCCACGCAGGGCAGGCGGCGGCCGATGCGCATGACGAAATAGGGCGTCAGCGGCGGGATCTCCGCATCGCCGCCCTCGGGTGCGAGGCACGAGATGGCGGTGGCATGGGTGGAATGCAGATGCACCACCGCCCCCGCCTCCGGCCGCGCCTGCAGCACGGCGCGATGCAGGAAGACCTCCTTCGAGGGCCTGTCGCCCGACAGGTGCTTCCAGTCCGGCCCAAGCTTGCTGATCCGCCCCGCCTCCAGCCGGCCGAGGCAGGAATTGGTTGGCGTCATCAGATAGCCGTCCGGCAGACGGACACTGATATTGCCCGCGGTGCCGACGCTGTAGCCGCGCTCGAACAGACTTCTGGCCAGTTCGACGAGCTGGGCGCGGGCGGCGTCCTCAGACATGGGCAAACGCCTTCAGGAAGAAGTCGCGGGCGCCGAAATTGCCGGACTTCAGCGCCAGGTGGATGCTGGCGGGCTCCGCGCCCCCGGCGGAGCCGGCCTCGGCAAAGGTCCAGGGCACGCCCGGGTCGATCTCCGCGCCGATGCGCAGCTGCTGCACGCCCAGCGCCGAGACCACGGCACCCGAAGTCTCGCCGCCCGCCACCACCAGCCGACCGACGCCGCGCGCCACCAGCCCCTGCGCCACCGCCGCCAGCGCGTGCTCCACCAGCGCGCCGGCGGCCTCCCGCCCCAGCTTCGCCTGCAGCGCCGCCACCTTCTCGGGCGGCGCGCTGGCGGCGATCACCACGGGCGTCTCAGCGTTCAGCTTGCCTTCGGTCCATGACAGCGCCTGCGCCGCCAGTGCGGCGGCATCCGGCGTCGCCAGCACATCCAGCTCCAGCACCGGCGCGTGGTCGCGGGCAAAGCCGATCTGGCCGAGCGTGGCGCGGGAGCAGCTGCCGGCGACGACGGCACAAAGGCCCTTGGGCGCCGGCAGCGCCGCCGCATCGGGCCGCGCCGGCAGCAGGCCGCGGGCGCGAAAATTCGCCGGCAGGCCCATGGCGATGCCGGAACCGCCGGTGATCAGCGGATGGTGCGCCGCGGCCTCCCCGATCGCGACCAGATGCGCATCGGTCACGGCGTCCACGATGGCATAGCGCCGCCCGCCCTCGGCCAGGCGGGTCATGGCGTCGCGGATGGCATGCGCGCCGCGCTCCACCACCGCGAAGGGCACCAGCCCGACCGAGCCCTCCGTCTGCCGCCCCAGCACGCGCACCAGGTTCGGATCGCGCATCGGCGTCAGCGGGTGGTTTTCCATCCCGCTCTCGTTCAGCAGATGCGCCCCGGCGAAGAGGTGCCCCTGGTAGATGCTGCGGCCATTGGCGGGGAAGGCCGGGCAGGCGAGGGCGAAGCCGGCGCCGAGGCGCTTCAGCAGCGCATCCGCGACGGGTCCGATATTGCCGGCATCGGTGCTGTCGAAGGTCGAGCAGTATTTGAAGAACAGCTGCTTCGCGCCGGCCGCCAGCAGCGCCTCCGCCGCCGCCAGGCTTTCGGCCACCGCCTCGGCCGCCGGCGTGGTGCGCGACTTCAGCGCGACGACGATGGCATCCGCCTCGGGCAGCGGACCGGTCGGCACGCCGATCACCTGCACCGTCGCCATGCCGTTCTTCACCAGCATGGAGGCGAGGTCGGTGGCCCCCGTGAAATCGTCGGCGATGCAGCCGAGCAGCAGCGGCATGTCTCTATTCCTTGGGCGGCAGGCAGAGCAGATCGGCATGGCCGATGCGGGCGGAGAGGCGGGCGAGGCCAGCCTGGGCGCGGCGGTCCATGGCCCAGTCCAGGATGCGGCGGCGGTCGCGGCGCAGCTGGCCCATGGCGGCCTGGGCATGGCCGCTGGCGAGCTGCGCGGCCATCATCGGGTCCTGGCGCGGAATGCGCCAGTCACTCGGCGCACGCTGCACGGCATAGCCATGGGCGGCGAAGGCCGCCGCGATGACGGAAGGCGCGCGGGCGCCCAGCGCGATGCCCCCGAATCCCTTGTCGCGCAGCTGGTCGCGGGCAAAGCCGCGCGCCACCAGCGCATCCGCGCGATGCGGCGGGTCGAAGCGTTCGCGGCCGGTGACGTTCAGCGCGGCGTAGAAGGGCAGGCGGTGCTTCGCGCAGCCGGCGGCAATGCGAGAAATCCAGTCCTCGGAGACGAGGTCGCAGAGCGCGGTGTTCACCACCGCATCCACCTTGTCGAGCGGCAGGCCCCGCGGGGCGTCGCGCAGATCGGCGATCAGCCCCTCCATCCGCCAGGCCCCGCCCGGCGCATGGACCAGCAGCGTCTTGCGGCCGGCGAAGGTGGCGCGCCAGTCCTGCGCCTCGGCGAAATCCGCCGTGGTGCCGAAGGCGCGGGAGAGCAGGCCGCCATCCGCATCCACCAGGGTCCAGGCCTGGGCGCGGCCGATCACCGGCGCCATCCAGCGCATCAGCGACCCGGTGCCGGCGCCGAGATCGAGCAGCCGCGGCCGCGCCGGCAGGGCCTCGGCCAGTTGCGCGGCAAGGTCCAGGCTGCGCGCGGCGGCGTCATGCGGCTCGCGCAGTTCCAGCCAGTCGCCATCGAAGCTTTCGGCCATGTCAGCCTGCCGCCTTGAGTTCGGCGAGGAAGGCGGTGGCGCGATCCTCCCAGCGTGGCAGTTTCTGGCCCGCTGCCCAGGCGGCCTCGGCCATCTCGGCGCGCAGATCGGTGTCGAAGATGGCGCGGCGCATGGCCTTGCCCAGCGAGACCACGTCGCCGGGCGGCGAGATCACGCCGGCCTCCACCGGCACCACCTCCGCGATCGCGCCGCCGGCGGTGATGGCGACCGGCACGCCGCGCGCCAGGGCCTCGGCGGCGGCCATGCCATAGCCTTCCCAATGCGTCGCCAAGGCAAACAGATCCGCGCCGGCCCAGAGCGCATCCAGCCGCGCGCCCGTGACCTCGCCGGCGAAGGTGACGCGGCTGGCGAGGCCCAGCTCCTCCGACAGCGCGCGCAAGCCTTCGGCATGCACCGCATCGCGCGGCGGGCCGACGATGGTCAGCGACCAGTCCAGATCCGAAAGCGTGCCGAGGGCGCGCAGCAGCACGTCATGCCCCTTGCGCGGCACCAGCGTGCCGATGGCGAGGATGGCGCAGCCGGGGCCGCCGGAGCCGGTGCTGCGCGGGGCGGGGTCGGTGCCCGGCTCCACCACGCCGATGCGGTCCTCCGCCACGCCGAATTCGGGCGGCAGGCGCCGCGCGGTCAGCGGGCTCGTGGCGACCAGCCGTGCCATCTGTGGGAAGATCGCCTGTTCCGCCGAGCGCAGCGCATCGCGCACCGGGCCGGGATTGCCGTGTTCCAGCGCCGTCGGGTGATGGATCAGCCCCAGGGCGCGGCGCGCGACCAATTCCTCCAGCAGCGGCTGGAAGGCGGGCAGGCCGAGGCCATCGATGATGAGGCGCGCGCCCTGCGGCACGGCCGCCAGCGCGGCGCGGGCGCCGGCCAGGGCCTCGGTATCCGGCAGCGGATGCGCACCGGGCAGCTCGATGACCGGCACGGCATGGCCCTGGGCGCGCAGGCCGGCGATCAGGCGGCGGTCATAGCCATAGCCGCCGGAGATGGCCTCCAGCGGCGCGGGGACGAGAAAGGCGATATCCACAGGTCAGACGGGCCCCTCGAAGGCAGCCCAGGCGACGTGGCTTTCGCGCAGCAGGATCTTCAGCCCGGTCACCGCGCGGCCGCCATCGCCCAGCACGCCATCGCGGCAGGCCTTGGCCAGCAGCCCATGGATATGCAGGCAGAGATACTCGGTGGTGGTGTTCTTGCCGGCGAAGGCCTCTTCCGCATCCAGGTTGCGATAGTCCATCGGCGCGAGGATGGCGCGCAGATGGTCCTTCGCCAGGCCGATATCGACCAGCAGATGCAGGTCATCCAGCTGCGGCGCGCGGAACTCGGCTTCCACGATGAAGGTGGCGCCATGCAGCCGCTGCGCCGGGCCGAAGGCCTCGCCGCGGAAGCTGTGCGCGATCATGATATGGTCGACGACGGTCAGGCTGAACATGCGCGCATTCACTCTCAGGAATAGGTGACGACGGGGCAGAGCGGTTGATGTGCGCCCGATGGTGGCGACAGCAAGGCGCCATAGGCCTCCGGCAGGTCTGAAAAGGCCGTATCGGGTCCGAGCAGCGCATCGAGGCGCGCATCCTCCAGCAGCGAAAGCGCGAGCGCGAGGCGTTCCCCGTGGGTGCGCCGCCCGCGCATGGCCGGCGCCACATGGCCCACCTGAGTGGAGATCAGCGAGAGCCGCTTCGCGTGAAAGGCCTCGCCCAGCGGCAGCTCGCAGGCACGGTCGCCGAACCAGGAGGCCTCGATGACGCGCCCCTCGAAGCCGCAGCGCGACAGCGCCAGGCGCAGCCCCTCGGCGCTGGCCGAGGCATGGATCACCAGGTCGCGGTCCGCCGGCGCCTCCGCCGGCGCACAGAAGGTCGCGCCGAAGGACTTCGCCAGCTCCGCGCGCGTCGCATCGAGGTCGCAGACATGCAGGTCGAGGCCCGGGATGCGGCCGAGCAGGAAGGTGACCAGCAGCCCGACCACGCCGGCACCGACCACCAGCACCCGCTCGCCGACCAGCGGCCGCGCATCCCACAGGATGTTCACCGCGGTCTCCATATTGGCGCCGAGCACCGCGCGGCGGTCCGGCACCGCATCGGGGATGGGGATGCACATGCCGGCGGGGGCGACGAAGGCGTCGTGGTGCGGGTGCAGGCAGAAGACGCGGCGGCCATGCAGGTGCGGGGGCCCCGCGCGCACGGTGCCGACCGCGGCATAGCCATAGGAGAGTGGGGCCGGGAATTCGCCGTATTGCAAGGGCGCGCGCATCGCCGGCCATTGGCTTTCCGGCACGCGGCCGGCGAAGACCAGGCGTTCGGTGCCGCGCGAGATGCCGGAGGCGGCGGTGACGACCAGCGCCTGGTCCGGTCCGGGCACGTCCAGCTCCTGCTCGCGCAGCTCGGCCTGGAAGGGGCCGGTGATCCAGAATGCCTGGGCCTTCATGGCGCGGAACCTTCGCAGCAGATGCCGGGCCGCGCGCGGCCGAGGGCGATGTCGAAGAGCATATCCTCGCCGATGCGGTGCGGGGTCCAGTCGAAACGCAGGCCCTGGGCGATGCGCTTCGCCGGCGGCAGGGAAAAGGCGGGGATGCCGGAGCCCAGGATGATGGGCGCGACCGTCAGGTGCAGCCGATCCAGCAGCCCCGCGCCGAGGAAGGCGGAGACGGTGCGCCCGCCCCCCTCCACGAAAATTCTGGTCCATCCACGCGCCGCAAGGTCGCGCAGCAGCGCGGGCAGGTCGGGCTGCACCAGCACCTCCGCCTGGCCATGCATGGCGGGGCCCGGCGTGCTGGCGACGAGAAGGGTGGTCGCGGCGCCGTCGCAAAAGACCCGGTGCGTGGCGGGCAGGCGGCGCTGCGGGTCCAGCACTACGCGCACCGGGTTGGGGCCGGGCACTTCGCGCGTCGTCAGCCGCGGGTCGTCGTGATGCACCGTGCCGGCGCCCACCAGCACCACGTCGCAGAGCGCGCGCAGGCGATGCGTGTGCAGGATATCGCCGCGGCCGCCGATCCACTGGCTGGCCCCGTTGTCGCAGGCGATGCGCCCGTCCAGGGTCTGCGCCAGCCGGCCGATCACGATGCAGCCATCGGGCGACGTGGGCGGCGTCAGCAGCGGGGCGAAGAGCGCGCCGAGCGGGCCTGCGGGTGGCGCGCAGCCCTCACGCGCCGCGAGAAGCGCAGCCCATTCAGCAGTTTCGGCAGGCAGTGGGGCATCGGTCATGTCTGCGCATGCTATGCCGAAGCGGCGGCATTGCGGCAACGCCGCATCAACAGGGGCGGCAGCGCCGCATCAACAGGGGCGGCAACGCCGCATCAACAGGGGCGGCAACGCCGCATCAACAGGGGCGGCAGCGCCGCATCAACAGGGGCAGCAACGCCGGATCAGCGCAGCGCCGCCCCGGGGAACAGCGGCAGCAACAGCTCCGCGGCCATTCCCGCCAGCAGGGGCAGCGCAAAGCTCGCCATCAGGCGCAACAGGATGAAACGCCCGCCCAGAATCGGCAGCTCCCAGGCCAGGGTCCGGTGCATGCCCAGGATCGCCCAGCCCGAAATCAGCGCCACCATCTGGGAGGGGCCGGCGCCGGCCTTGAGAAAGCCGAGCACCAGCGGAAATGTGACGAAGGGCCCGCCCGGCAGCATGCCGCCCGCGAGCGAGGCCAGCACCACGCCCACAAAGCCGCTATCGGGGCCGAGCCATTGTTCCGCCCAGCCGGCCGGGATCAGCTCCGCGATGAAGGCGGCCATGGGCAGGGCCATCAGCATCACCGGCAGCACCCGCCACAGCGCGCCGCCGGCATCCGCCACCGCGCGCCGGCCCACCGCGGGGCTGCGCCGCAGGCACATGGCGAGCGCGCCCAGCGCCACGACCCAGATGGCGACGACGCCGAAGCTCATGCGCCGCGATCCGGCCGCGTGGTCGCGACACCCTGCATGCCGGGCGCATCCGCCGGGCTCCAGCGGATCGGAAGCCAGCGTGCGATCAGCCCGGCCAGGATGGGCAGCGGCAGGCCGCAGAGCAGGCGCAGCAGGGCGAAGTCATGCCCGAGGATCGGCAGTTCCCAGACGACGATGCGCTGGAAGCCGTTCAGCGACCAGGCGAGGACGAAGGCGATCAGCGCGCCGCGATCCGCCCCGGCCTGGGCCAGCACCAGCACCACCGGGAAGGCCGCCACCGGCCCGCCCGGCATCGCCATGCCGGCGGCGGTCGCGACCAGCAGCCCGCGCAGCCCGCTCTCGGCGCCCATCCAGCGGGCCAGCGCGCCGGGCGGCACCAGCTGGCGCAGCGCGGCGGAGAGCAGCAGCCCGCCGAGGATGGAGGGCAGCACCGTCAGGATCAGGTCCCAGGTGGCGCCCAGCGCATGCTGCACGGCAGCCCAGCCGCGCAGCCAGCCGACCGCGAGGGCGGAGGCCAGGGTCAGGACCGTGATGACCAGGAATGTTGCGTTGCGGCGGAGCATGCGGGGTACCCAAGCTGCGCCCCCGCATGCGATCCGGCAAGCCGCCCCGCCGTGACAGCTTCCGGCGCCGGTTCAGGCCCGGGCGGAAAGCGACAGCGGCGCATGCCGCCCGTCGCGATGCAGCCCGTGCTCGCCATAGGTGCCGGGCCGGGCCGGGCGGGTGGCGCCGGCGATGGTCTCGATGACGCGCGACTGCAGGTCGATGGCGCGTTCCAGCAGGCGGCGATTCTCCGCGCCCAGGTCGCGCAGCCGCAGCGCCAGCTCCTCCACCCGCGCGCGATCCGCGCCCTCGGCCTTGCTGTCGGTGCGGCGGGCGGCGTCATAGGCGGCGGCGAAGGCGTCGGAGGCCTGCTGCTTCGGCCGCGCCAGGGCGGCGGCGGAGGTCAGGTCGAGTCGGGCCAGCGCCTCGTTCTCGGCGCGCAGCGCCTCGGTCAGGCGATGGGCGGCAACGATCAGCGGCTGCATCATGGGGAAGATCCTTCCGGGTTGGGGGTGGGATTGCGTGTCGTGCCGTTTTGGTCGCCGTTGGTCTGGGTCTGGCCGGCGAGGCGGGTGAGCTCGCGCAGCACCGCCTCCCCGATTCCGAGGCCGCCTGTCTTGGCGAGATCCTTGGCGATGGCGTCGACCAGCATCGGGCGCCACTGGCCCTCCGCCGCGCCGCCGCCGAAGGGCGCCTTGGTGTCCAGGCCCTGGAACATCGGCTGCAGCAGCGCGCCGAGGGCCTGGGCCTCGAAATCCTGGGCCGCGCGCCGGAGGGCGGCGGGGTTCTGCGCCGCGCCCGGCCGGGCGAGCGGGGAAGGGGCGGCGGTGCTGCGCGGGGCGGTGATGCTCATCAGCGCACCTCCAGCTCGGCCTGCAGCGCGCCGGCCGCCTTGATGGTCTGCAGGATGGTGATCATGTCGCGCGGCCCGACGCCGAGGCCGTTCAGCCCGCGCACCAGCTCCTCCAGCGTCACCCCGCCGCGCAGGATGCCGAGGCGGCGTTCGGACTGGTCGTCCACCTCCACATTGGTGCGCGGCACCACCGCGGTCTGCCCGCCGGCCAGCGCATTGGGCTGCACCACCTGCGGCGTTTCCGTGATGCGGATGGTCAGGTTGCCCTGGGCGATGGCGACGGTGGACAGGCGCACATTGGCGCCCATGACGATGGTGCCGGAGGCTTCCTCGATCACCACCCGGGCGATCTGGTCCGGCTGCACGCGCAGCTGCTCGATCTGGGCGATGAAGGCGACCGAATCGCGGCCGGTGAGGCTGACGCTGACGGTGCGCGGATCGGTCGCGGTCGCCGGATTGCCGCCGGTGCTGCCATTGATGGCCGCGGCGATGCGCCGCGCCGTGGTCAGGTCCGGATTGCGCAGCGACAGGCGCAGGCGATCCCCGCCCGCAAAACTGTAGGCCACCTCGCGTTCCACCGTCGCGCCATTGGCGATGCGGCCGGCGGTCGGCACACCGCGGGTGACGGAGCCGGCGGCGCCGCGGGCGGAGACGGCGCCGGTGACGATCGGCCCCTGCGCCACGGCATAGACCTCGCCATCCGCCGCCAGCAGCGGGGTGACCAGCAGCATGCCGCCGGTGAGGTTGGTGGCATCGCCGAGCGCGGAGACGGAAATATCGATCCGGCTGCCGGTGCGGGCGAAGGCGGGCAGGTTGGCGGTGACCATCACCGCGGCCACGTTGCGCGTATCCAGCTGGCGTTCCTGGTCGCGGGTATTCACGCCGAGCCGTTCGAGCACGCCGATCAGCGATTGCCGGGTGAAGACGGCGCTGCGCAGCTTGTCGCCGGTGCCGTTCAGCCCGACCACCAGGCCGTAGCCGACCAGCTGGTTCTCACGCATGCCCTCGACATCCGCGATGTCCTTGATGCGGACCTGCGCCAGGGCGCCCATCGGCGAGAGGAACAGGATGAACAGCAGCAGGGCCATGCCGCGCCGCAGGTCGCTCATCCTCAGGCAAGGTTTTGTCGCCACACTGCTCCTCCTCGCCGCCGCCATCCTGGTGGAGGGGCGTGGGCAGGCCTCCGCAAGCGGTGTGCCAGCGCGGGGATGGCCCCGGGGGCGCCGGGACCGGCAGGCTTTGCCGGGGCGGGGCAGGGGCTGCCGGGGGCCGGCAGATAGTGGTGCGACGGGAGGAAGGCTGATGGCGGTGGGACCGGTGGGGCCGGCGGGATTCAGCGGCGTGCAGGCCGGCCGGGCGCGCCGCGGCGCCGGCGGCTTCGTGCTGCCCGGCGTGGCGGAGGAACCCGCCGCCCCGCAGGCGGCCAGCGCGCCACCGGCCCTGACGGGCCTGCTGGCGCTGCAGGAATCGGACGCTCCGGAGCCGCCCGAGGCGCCGGCCGAGCGCGGCCGCCGCCGCGCCGCGCGGGCACTGGAGGAGTTGCGCGGGCTGCAGCTGGACCTGCTGCGCGGCTCGCCCGGGGATGCCGGGCGGCTGGAGCGGCTGGAGCGCCTGGCGGCCGCCCCCGAGGCGGGGCTCGAACCGGCGCTCGCGGCCCTGCTGGCGGAGGTTCGCCTGCGCGCGCGGCTGGAATTGGCGCGAAGAGTCGCAACCCGACCGTCATCCAACTGAAAACCGGGCGCTAATCAGGAACTTGCGCCCAAACGAGGCCTTGCACGCGCCCCATTGCCGCCACTATGGTCCGGCCGCTTTCGCCCCCCGGGCGCCGGGCCCTGGGCGGCTAAGGTTGGGGAAGTCCTGCCATGCTGGTAACCTTGCCGCCGGATTATCGTCCGAGCAGCGACGAAGAATTCATGAATCCACTCCAGCTGGAGTATTTTCGGCAAAAATTACTGAAGTGGCGGAGTGACCTGGTTCGTGAGGCCGGCGAGACCCTGACCTCCATGGGGCAGGGCGGCATCATCGAGGCGGACCTGACCGACCGTGCCAGCGTGGAGACCGACCGCGCGCTGGAGCTTCGCACCCGTGACCGCGCCCGCAAGCTGATCTCCAAGATCGACCAGGCGCTGGAGCGGGTGGAGAATGGCACCTACGGCTATTGCGAGGAGACCGGGGAGCCGATCGGCCTGCGCCGGCTGGAGGCCCGCCCGATCGCCACCCTGTCGATCGAGGCGCAGGAGCGGCACGAGCGGATGGAGCGGGTGCACCGCGACGACTGAGCGAGACTTGCAAGGGATCGGTCCTGCCCGATTCCGAGGGCAGCCTGTTCTGCGTGACGGCCACCAATGCCGTGCGGCCGATCGCCGGGGCCGTCCGGATCACCACCGTCGCGGCCCCGGGCGGCGGGGCCTCCAGCGGCGTGTCGATGCGCTGTCCGGCCTGAGGCCTCAGGAAGACGGGTCGAGCAGGCCCTTCTTGGCCGAGCGGTAGCTGCGCTGCTGCCCGGCCTGGCGGCGGCGCTGCACCTCCTGCGCCGCCCGATCCTTGGCCTGGCCCGATTCCGCCAGCTCCTGCTCCAGCTTGCGGAAATGCGCCCAGCGCTCGGCATCCAGCGTGCCGGCCTCCAGCGCCGCGCGCACGGCGCAGCCGGGCTCGGTGGTGTGGCTGCAGTCGCGGAAGCGGCACGTCGTGGCCAGTTCCTCGATATCCTCGAAGACCGCGCTGAGCCCCGCCTCGGCGTCGATCAGCCCGACCTCCCGGATCCCCGGCGTGTCCAGCAGCAGCCCGCCGCCGGGCAGCAGGATGAGGTGGCGGGAGCTGGTGGTGTGGCGCCCCCGCGCATCGGCCGCGCGGATCTCCTGCGTCGCCATCCGCTCCTCGCCCAGCAGGGCATTCACGAGGGTCGACTTGCCGACGCCGGAGGAGCCGATCAGCACGCAGGTCTCGCCCGGCCGGATGTGTGCCCGAAGGGCGTCGAGGCCGCGGCCCTCGCGCGCCGAGACGACCAGCACCGGGCAGCCGGTGGCCATGGCGGCGACCTCCGCAGCCTCGGCCTCGGGGTTTTGGGACAGGTCTGCCTTGGTCAGCACCACCACCGGGCGCGCGCCGCTCTGCCAGGCCGCGGCCAAGAAGCGCTCCAGCCTGCGCGGATTGAGGTCCGCATTCAGCGAGGTGACAACGAAGACCACGTCGATATTGGCCGCGATCACCTGCAGGGTCTGCACGCTGTCCGCCGCCCGGCGCACGAAGGCGGTGCGGCGTGGCAGCACGGCGTGGATGGTGGCGGTCGCCTCCTCGGCCTTGGCGGCGAGCACCAGCCAGTCGCCGGCGGCCGGATAGCCCGCCTCCCGCGCCGCATGCCGCAGCCGGCCGGACAGCCGGGCGGTCAGGATGCCGAGGTCGGTCGCCACCAGATTGGCCTCGCGCCGCTGCACGATGATGCGGCCGGGGATATGGCCGGGGCGGGCCTCCGCCGCGAAGGCCGCGCGCCAGGACTCGGACCAGCCGTAGGCTTCGATCAAGCGCGGGGCACCTAGGCGACCCAGTCCGGCGGGGCGTCGTCCAGCTCGGGTGGCGGGCTGGCGGTGGGGTCGCGGCGGGGCAGGCGGGCGTCGTTCTCCGCCACCTTGCCGACGCGGTTGTCGACCGGCCAGGCCAGCAGCTCCTCCGCCGGGCAGGGCACCAGCAGTTCCTGCAGCTCCTCCGGCTCGGCCGGTTCCTCGCCCAGCCAAGCATCCCAGACCTCGGGCGGCAGCACCACGGGCATGCGGGGATGCACCAGGGCCTGCTTCTCATTCGCCTCCGTCGTGATGACGGTGAAGGTGCGCAGCCAGGCGCCGTCCGGCTGCTTCCAGCCCTCCCACAGGCCGGCGACGGCCATCGGCTCCCCGCTGGCCAGCGCCACGGCATAGGCCTGCTTGCTGCCGTCCTCGGCCTTCTTCCATTCGTAGAAGGCATCCATCGGCACCAGGCAGCGCCGCTTGCGGAAGGCTTCGCGGAAGGAGGGTTTTTCCAGGATGCCATCGGCGCGGGCGTTCATCAGCTTCGCCGCGTCCTTGGCATCGGTCGCCCAGCGCGGCACCAGGCCCCAGCGCAGCCGGTCCAGATGCCGCTCCCCGCTTTCGGGGTGGCGCCGCACCACCAGGCTCTCCTGCGTCACGGCAATGTTCCAGGAGGCGGCGTGGTTCGGCAGCGGATTGCTGGTGGCGAAGACCTGCGCCAGGTCCGAGGGCGTTCGCTGCAACAGATACCTTCCGCACATGCCTGCCGCATCCTCCTCGCCCAATGGGCCAAGGATAGCAGGTTGCGCGGGTTCGGGGAAAACCGCGGCGCCGCGGTCGTTGCCAAGGGCGGCGCAACGCCAGCGGGGCCGGGGGCGTTCTGGCCTTCGAAGAACAGGAAGAACGTCCCCCCATGCCCCTGATCAAGACCCGCGACGGCACCCAGCTCTACGCCAAGATCTGGGGCAGTGGCCGCCCCGTGCTGCTGACCCATGGCTGGCCGCTTTCCGCCGATAGCTGGGACGACCAGGCCATGGCGCTGGCCGAGGCCGGCTTCCAGGTCATCGCCTATGACCGCCGCGGCTTCGGCCGGTCCGAGCAGCCCTGGACGGGCTATGACTACGACACGCTGGCCGATGACCTGGCCGATGTGATGGAAGCGACCGGGGCGCAGGACGCCGCCATCATCGGCTTTTCCATGGGGGGCGGCGAGGTGGCGCGCTACATGTCCCGCCACGGCGGCAAGGGCGTGCGCCAGGCCGGGCTGATCGCCTCGGTCGTGCCCTATATGCTGAAGACGGCCGACAATCCCGAGGGCGTGGCGCAGACCGTCTTCGACGAGATGACGGCGCAGATGAAGGCCGACCGTCCCAGCTTCTTCGCCAGCTTCTTCAAGCAGTTCTACGGTGTCGGCATGCTCTCCAGCCCGGTCAGCAGCGAGCTGGTGGACTGGACGGTGAATACCGCGATGCTGGCCGGGCTGAAGCCGACGCTGGCTTGCGCCGCCGCCTTCGCCACCACCGATTTCCGGCCCGACCTGCCGGCCATTACGGTGCCGACGCTGATCATCCACGGCACCGCCGACGCCACTGTGCCGATCGACGCCTCCGCCCGCCCCGCCGCGCGCGGCATCCGCCAGGCGCAGCTGATCGAGTACGATGGCGCCCCTCACGCCCTGGCCGCCACGCACAAGGACCGGCTGACGCAGGACCTGCTGGCCTTCCTGCGCGGCTGATCCGCCGCTCAGAAGGGCAGGATGGTATCCAGGATCTGCTGGCCGTAGCGCGGCGCCTGGACGTCGGAGAGCGTGCCCCGCCCGCCATAGGCGATGCGCGCCTCCGCCAGCCGGTCGTGCTTCACCGTATTGTCGCTGGCGATGTCCTGCGGCCGGATCACGCCGGTCACCGTCAGGTCGCGCAGCTCGTGGTTCACCCGCACCTGCTGCCGGCCGGAGACGACCAGGTTGCCATTCGGAAGGGTCTGGGTGACGGTCGCCGCCAGGCGCAGCGTCACCGTCTCCGTCCGCCGCATGGTGCCGACGCCGCTGGTGGTCTGTGCACCATTGGTCTGCACCAGAGCGGAGGGGTCGATGGTATTGGGCAGCAGGCGGGTGAGGGAGCTTTCCAGCCCCAGCAGCCGCGGCAGGCCCATTGTATCCGTCCCCTCGCGCTCCCGCTCCGTCGTGTTCTGCAACTGGGCGGTATCCTGGATGCTGACCAGCACGGTGATGAGATCCCCCACCGAGGCCGCCCGCTGGTCGCGCAGGAAGGTGCGGCTGCCCGGTCGCCACAGGCTGTTGCCGCCATGCGTCGGCGCCTGCGGCGCGGGCATGGGCATGCTGACGGGCTGGTAGCCCGGCGCCGCGGTGGGGCTGGTGACCGGCGCCAGCGCCGGGGCGCGGCCGATCTCGGAAAGCCGCTCGCAGGCGGGCAGCGCCAGCAGCAGCGGCAGGACAAGGCGCAGGCGGGTCATCGGCGGGACTCCACGCGGACGCGGCCGGGCCCGATGGCGCGGGCCTCCACCACGATCCGGCTTCCAAGGTTCATCACCGGCAGCAGGGCACCGCGCGCCGCCCCCTCCATGGCGCGGCCCTGCGCGGTCACCGCCAGGCCGGGGATGTCGTATTGCATGGTGACGGTGCTGCCGCGCTCCACCACCAGGGGCTGGGACAGGTTCACCATCATCAGCGGCTGGCCGGGCGCGGCCGGGCGGCGCAGCGCCTGGCCCACCGCCTGCTCCGGGCTGTTCGCGGCGCCGGGGCGCAGCTGGGCGGCCGGCACGCGTTGCAGGCGCACATCCTCGGCCTGCACCACCTCGCCCACCGCCATGCGCCGGGTGGCGACCAGCATCGGCAGCGTCGTCACGGCACGGCCGGCCAGCCGCAGGCGCTGGGTGGCCATGCCATCCGCCAGCACCGCCAGGCTGGCGCCGAAGCGCTGCGTCGCGGGGTCGAAGACCGCCTGTTCCACCGTGATCTGCGGGAAGGCGGCGGGCGGGATCAGCGGCGGGTTGAAGGCCTGCAGCTCCAGCTCCGCCTCCTCCTCCACCCCCTGCGGGCGGAGTGCGATGCGCAGCGCCTCCAGCACCTCCTCCCGCGCCAGGGCGCGGCCGGGGCGGTCCAGCACCACGCGATCCGCACCGCCGGTCGGGCGCCAGGGGATGTTGTTGCGCCGGGCGATGGCGACGAGCTGCGCCGCCTCCACCACCAGGCGCTGGCCCGGGGCCGGGGCGGGGCCGAGCGGCGTGGCGCCGCGCGCGCCCAGGCCCTCGAACAGGTCGTCGAGCCGGACGGTCGCTTCCTCCACCGTGGCGAAGGGGCGCAGCGTCGCCAGCTCCTGCGCCAGGGCAGGCTGGGCGAGGGCCAGGAGCAGCAGGGGCAGGATCCGCATGGCGTTCACCGCAGCCGCGACAGGGTGGAGAGCATCTCGTCGCTGGCCGAGATGACGCGGCTGTTCATCTCATAGGCGCGCTGGGCGGTGATCAGGTTGGTGATCTCCTGCACCACATTCACGTTCGAGGTCTCGACGAAGCCCTGCAGCACCTGGCCGAAGCCCGGCGCGCCGGGCGCGCCCTGCTGCGCGGCGCCGGAGCCGGGGGTGGCGAGCAGCAGGTTGTCGCCGACCGCCTCCAGCCCCGTCTCATTGGCGAAGATCGCCAATTGCAGCTGGCCGACATTCTGCGGGTCCACCTGGCCGTCCAGCTTGGCCAGCACCTCGCCATTGGCATTGATGGTGACGTCGCGCGCCGCGGCCGGGATGGCGATGCCGGGCTGCACCACATAGCCATCCGCGGTCACGATCGTGCCTTCCGGCGACAGGGCGAAGGTGCCGTCGCGGGTATAGGCGGTCTCGCCCGAGGGCAGGGTGATCTGGAAATAGCCGTTACCGCGGATGGCGAGATCGAAGCGGTTCTCGGTCTGCGACAGGTTGCCCTGTTCGGAGATCCGGTAGACCGCGCCGGTCTTCACGCCGAGGCCGACCTGCGCGCCGGAGGGCAGCACGCTGCCGGTATCGGCGGACTGGCTGCCGACGCGGCGCAGGTTCTGGTAGATCAGGTCCTGGAATTCGGCCCGCCGGCGCTTGTAGCCGGTGGTGCTCATATTCGCGATATTGTTGGAGATGACCTCGACGTTCGTCTGCTGGGCCATCATGCCCGTGCCGGCGATATGCAGGCTACGCATCTTGTTTGATCTCCTGGGGCGTTCGCGGCAGGCTGATGTTCGAGGTGCGCATCACCGGCGCCGCAGGATGCGGTCGACGGCGGAGCCGAGGCGCTCGCCTTCCTTCTCCGCCATCTGCGCGACGAACTGGAATTCGCGCATCTCCTCGGTCATCCGGGTCAGCTCGATCACCGGGCGGACGTTGCTGCCCTCCATCGCGCCCTGGACCACACCCGGGCGCTCCACCACCTCCGGCTGCATGGCCTCCGGCGCGGCATAGATCCGGTCGCCCTCGGCATTCAGCTGCTGCGGATCGGCGAAGCGCACCACGCGCAGCCGGCCGACCGGGCCGTTCTCCGTCCGCAGCGTGCCATCGCCCATCACCTCGATCCGGCTGTCGCCCTGCGCCACGCGGATCGGCTGGCGGTCGGTGCTCAGCACCGCGAAGCCCTCCGCCGTCACCACCTGGCCCTCCGCGTTCAGGCTGAAGCGGCCGGCGCGGGTGAAGCGCTCGCCGCGCGGGGTCTCCACCGCGAAGAAGCCCTCCGGCGTGCCGAGTGCGAGGTCCAGCGGATTGCCGGTGGTGGCGACGGCGCCCGGCATGGTGTCCCGCCAGGTGGCGCGGTCCTGCGCGAAGGCGAGGTCCCGGCCCCCCTGCGGCACCTGGGCATCCAGCTGGCGCTCCAGCACCGTGCCGAAGAGGGGGCGCGCGGCGCGGAAGCCCGGGGTATCGGCATTGGCGATGTTGTTGGCCGTCACCGCGGAGGCGCGGGTCTGCGCCACCAGGCGGGACAGGACGATATAGCCGGGGCTGTCCATGACGATCGGGCTCCGCAAAGCATTCGGGGGGCATAGGGCAAGTCCCGTGCCAGCCGTGCGGCGGGCGCGGCCGGGGTGCGTCCTGCAGCTTCTGCCGGGTCGGGGCAGGAATCGCCGCGGGGGCCGGCAAGCCCGGCCTTGCCATGCCCCCGGTTCACGCCGAGGGGGCCGCCGTCACCCTTCCTTAAGGGACCCGCGTCATGCTGCGGCTCGCCGGGGCAAACCCGGAAGGAAAGGCGCGGGCAAAAGCATGGCGGCGGCAGCGGCAGCCAAGATGGATGCGGCGGCGGAGGGCGAGGCCCCCCCGGCCAAGGGCGGCGGCAAGAAGAAGCTGCTGCTGATCCTTTTGCCTGTCCTCCTGCTGGGTGGCGGCGGCGCCGGTCTGTGGTTCACCGGCATCCTGCCCGGCCTGCTCGGCATGAACCCGCCCCCGGCACCCACCGAACAGGCTGATGCCGAGCCGCCACCCCCGCCGCGCAGCCCGCCCGCCTTCGTCGAGCTGCCGGATATCATCGCCAATCTGAACGCCACCGGCCGCCGCCCGGTCTTCGTCCGCCTGAAGGCCAAGCTGGAGATCAGCCGCGCCGAGGATGCGGCCGCGGTGACCGAGGCGATGCCCCGGCTGATGGACCTGTTCCAGACCTATCTGCGGGAGGTGCGGCCCGAGGAGCTGCGCGGCAGCGCCGGCACCCACCGGCTGCGGCAGGAGCTGATGGCCCGCGCCAGCCTGGCCGCCGCGCCGGCGCGCGTCACCGACGTGCTGTTCATGGAAATGCTGATCCAATGAGCGGCGAGAATCCCAATGGCACGCCGGAGGAGGACGACCTCGCCGCCGCCTGGGGCGCCTCGCTGGAGGCGGAGGGCGCGGCGGCGCCGGACCCCTTCGACGATGCGGAAGCAGCATTGCCGGCGGATGCCGCCCGCGTGCTCAACCAGGCCGAGATCGACAGCCTGCTGGGCTTCGACAACGGCCCGGCCGGCGACAATGGCGAGAGCGGGATCGAGCGGATCATCTCCGCCGGCCTCATCGCCTATGAACGCCTGCCGATGCTGGAGATCGTCTTCGACCGGCTGGTGCGGCTGATGTCGACGACGCTGCGCAACTTCACCTCGGACAATGTCGAGATCTCGATCGATGCGATGACCTCGCTGCGATTCGGGGACTACCTGAACTCCATCCCGCTGCCGGCCATGCTGGCCGTGTTCAAGGCGGAGGAGTGGGACAATTACGGGCTGGTCGTGGTCGACAGCAGCCTGATCTATTCCATCGTGGACGTGCTGCTGGGCGGCCGGCGCGGCACCGCCGCGATGCGCATCGAGGGCCGGCCTTATACCACCATCGAGCGCACGCTGGTGGAGCGGCTGATCACCGTGGTGCTGGCCGATCTGCGCGCGGCCTTCGAGCCGTTGTGCCCCGTGACCTTCCGCTTCGACCGGCTGGAGGTGAATCCGCGCTTCGCCGCCATCTCCCGCCTGTCCAATGCCGCCGTGCTGTCCCGCCTGCGGGTGGACATGGAGGATCGCGGCGGGCGGATCGAGATCATGCTGCCCTATGCGACGCTGGAGCCGGTGCGCGAGCTGCTGCTGCAGCAGTTCATGGGCGAGCGCTTCGGCCGCGACAGCATCTGGGAGACCCACCTGGCGGAGGAGCTGCGCCAGACCGACGTCTCGCTGGACGTGGTGCTGGACGAGCAGACCATGCTGCTGTCGCAGGTGCTGCGGCTGAATGTGGGCGACCGCATCACCCTGTCCTCCCCGCCCGGCGCGCCGGTGCGGCTGCGCTGCGGCGATGTCGCGCTGTTCGAGGGGCAGCTGGGCCGGCGGGAGAACCGCCTGGCGGTGCGGATCGATGGCGGGCGGGAGATTCCGCAGGAAGCCGCCGCCGCGGCGCGCATCGCATGAGGGCCCGGGCATGAGGGGCGGGGCATGAGCACCCTGGAATGGCTGGCGCAGGGCGCGCTGCTGCTGCTGCTGGCGCTGGCCGTGCCCTTCGCCTGGCGGCTGGAGCGGCAGATCGTCGCCCTGCGACGCGAAGGCGCGGCGCTGGAGGCGGGTGCCGCCGGCATCGCCGCGGCCAGCGAGGCGGCGGAGGCGACGCTGACGCGGCTGCGCGGCACCGCGGAACAGGCCGGCCGCGCGGTGGCCGAGCGGGTCGCGGTGGCCGAGCCGCTGCGGGAGGATCTCCGCTTCCTGACGGAGCGGGCGGAGATGCTGGCGGATCGGCTGGATGGCCTGGTGCGCCAGGCGCGCCCGGCGACCGGCGCCGCCCAGGGCTATGGCGGCGCGCCGTCCGAGCCGGCCGCGATGCCGGAGGCCCCGCCCGGCCCCGCCCCGCGCAGCGAGGCCGAGCGCGAATTGCTGCGCGCCCTGCGGGGGATCCGCTGATGGCGCGCGGACCGGCCACCCTGCGGCGCCTTCTGGCGCGACGCATTCCGCGGCTGCGGCTGCTGCCCATCTGCTTCGGCGTGATGGCGCTGCTGGCCGTGGCGAAGCTGGAGCGGATGTGGCGCATGGGCGATGCGGCCATGGAGGTGATCGGCGCGGCCCAGGCCGCCGATCCGCCGCCGGCCGCG
>NZ_JBHYDM010000004.1:0-353223 GCF_051860665.1 Falsiroseomonas sp. | reverse complement strand
CAGCTGGTCGGCCTCAGCTCCACCCATCTAGGCGCGCTCACCAACACGGAGGGAGCAGGGTTAATGTAGTCCATTCTTGTGGTCCTGGGATCGACGCAGCTCAGCGGCCTCACCAGCAGCCAGCTCGCCGCCCTCTCCACCACCCAGATCGGCGTCCTCACCTCGACGCAGATCGCCAGCATCAGCTCCACCGCCCTGCGCGGCATGGAGACGACAGACCTCGCCGCGCTCACCACCACCCAGATCGGCGGCCTCTCCACCGGCCAGCTCAGCGCACTCACCACCACCCAGGTCTCGGCGCTGGAGA
This sequence comes from Falsiroseomonas sp., assembly GCF_051860665.1. Taxonomy (GTDB): domain Bacteria; phylum Pseudomonadota; class Alphaproteobacteria; order Acetobacterales; family Acetobacteraceae; genus Falsiroseomonas. The sequence continues at coordinate 352,916 of NZ_JBHYDM010000004.1, read as the reverse complement.
CGACGGACCTGGTGGCGCTGACCACCACCCAGCTGCGCGGCCTCACCTCCGCCCAGGTGGCGGCGCTGACCACGACCCAGGCGGCGGTGCTGACCACCACCCAGGTGGCCGCGCTCACCACCACCCAGGTCGGGGCGCTGACCACGACGCAGGCCGGCAGCCTGACCACCACCCAGATCGGCGCCTTCGGCACGACGCAGGTGGCGGGTCTCAACAGCACCCAGCTGGCGGCGCTGACCACCACGCAGATCGGCGTCCTCACCTCCACCCAGATCGCCGCCATCACCAGCACCGCGCTGCGGGGCATGGAAACCACTGATCTTGCGGCGCTGACCACCACTCAGATCGGCGGCCTGACCACCGCGCAGCTCAGCGCGCTGACCACCACCCAGACGGCGGCGATGGAGACGACGGACCTGGTGGCGCTGACCACCACCCAGCTCGCCGGCCTCACCTCCACCCAGCTGGCCGCGCTCACCACCACCCAGGCCGCGGCGCTGACCACCACCCAGGTCAGCAACCTGACCACCACCCAGGTCGGCGGCTTCACCACCACCCAGGTCGCCGCCCTGACCACCACCCAGATCGGTGCCATGGGCACCACCCAGATCCAGGGCATCACCACCGGCCAGCTGGCGGCGCTGACGACGACGCAGATCGGCGTCCTCACCTCCACCCAGGTCGGCGCCATCCGCCGCAACTGGATCCGGGGCATGGAGACCACCGACCTCGCCGCGCTGACCACGACGCAGATCGGCGGCCTGAGCTCGGACCAGGTGAACGGCCTGACCACCACCCAGGTGGCCGCGCTGGAGACGACGGACCTCGCGGTGCTGACCACGACGCAGCTCGGCGGCCTTACCTCCACCCAGCTCGGTTCGCTGACGACGACCCAGGCCGCGGCGCTCACCACCACGCAACTCGCGGCCCTGGTGACCGCACAGGTGGTGGGGCTGGTCTCCAGCCAGGTCGCGGCGCTGACCACCACGCAGATCGGCGCGCTGACCACCACCCAGATCGCCGCCATCACCACCACCGCCATCCGCGGGATGGAGACGACGGACTTGGCCGCGCTGACCACCACCCAGATCGGCGGCCTCACCTCCGCCCAGATCGGTGCGCTGACCACGACCCAGGCCGCGGCGATGGAGACCACGGACCTCGCCGTCCTCACCACCACCCAGCTGCGCGGCCTCACCTCCAGCCAGGTCGCGGCGCTGACCACGACCCAGGCGGCGGTGCTGACCACCACCCAGCTCGCCTCCCTCACCTCCACCCAGGTGGCGGCGCTGGAGACGACGGACCTGGCGGTGCTCACCACCACCCAGCTCGGCGCCTTCGGCACGACGCAGGTGGCGGGCCTGAGCAGCGGCCAGGTGGCGGCGCTGACCACGACGCAGATCGGCGGCCTCACCTCGACGCAGATCGCCGCCATCGTCACCGCGGCCATCCGCGGGATGGAGACAACGGACCTGGCCGCGCTGACCACCACCCAGGTGGCCGGCCTGACCACCGCGCAGCTCAACGCCCTGACCTCCACCCAGGCCGCGGCGATGGAGACCACGGACCTGGTGGCGCTGACCACCACCCAGCTGCGCGGCCTGGCCAGCACCCAGATCGCGGCACTGACCACGACGCAGGCCACGGCGCTGACGACCACGCAGCTGGGCGCCATGACCACCACCCAGGTGGCCGCGCTGACCACGACGCAGATGGCGGCGCTGACCACCACCCAGGTGGCCAGCCTCGGCACCACCCAGGTCACCGGCATCAGCTCCGGCCAACTGGCATCGCTGACCACCACGCAGGTGGGCGCGCTGACCACGACGCAGATCGCGGCCATCGTCACCACCGCGCTGCGCGGCATGGAGACGACGGACCTGGCGGCGCTGACCACCACGCAGGTCGGTGGCCTCACCGCCACGCAGATCGGCGCGCTCACCACCGGCCAGGCGGCGGCGCTGGAGACGACGGATCTGGCGGTGCTGACCACCACCCAGCTCGGCGGCCTCACCTCCACCCAGCTGGCGGCGCTCACCACCACCCAGGCCGTGGCGCTGACCACCACGCAGGTCGGCGCCCTGGCCACCAGCCAGCTCGGCGGCCTCACCAGCAGCCAGCTCGCCGCGCTGACCACGACCCAGCTCGGCGCCTTCGGCTCGACGCAGATCGGCGCCCTGACCACCACCGCCATCCGCGGGATGGAGACGACGGACCTGGCCGCGCTGACCACCACCCAGGTGGCCGGCCTGACCACCGCGCAGCTCACGGCGCTCACCTCCACCCAGGCCGCGGCGATGGAGACCACGGATCTGGTGGCGCTCACCACCACCCAGCTGCGCGGCCTGGCCAGCACCCAGATCGCGGCGCTGACCACGACGCAGGCCACGGCGCTGACCACGACGCAGCTCGCCTCGCTGACCACCACCCAGGCGGTGGAGCTGACCACCACCCAGGTGGCGGCGCTGACCACCACCCAGATCGGCGGCCTGGGCACCACCCAGATCAGCGGCCTGGAAAGCGCCCAGCTGGCCGCGCTGACCACCACCCAGGTCGGCGTGCTCACCTCCACCCAGCTGGGCAGCATCAGCAGCGCGCAGATCCGCGGGCTGGAGACGACGGACCTGGCGGTGCTGACCACCACCCAGTTCGGCGGGCTGACCTCCACCCAGCTCGGCGCGCTGACCACCACCCAGGTCACGGGCCTGACCACCACCGGGCTGGCGGCGCTGACCACCACCCAGTTCGTCGGCCTGACCCTGACCCAGATCGGCGCGCTGACCACGACCCAGGTCGCGGCGCTGACCAGCACCTCCATCACCGCGCTGACCACGCGGCAGGTGGAAGGGCTGACCACGGAGCAGCTGGCCTCGCTCTCCACCACGCAGATCACGGCGCTGGAGGTGACGGATATCACCGCGCTGACGGATACGCAGGTGGCGGGCTTCACCAGCACGCAGATCAACGCGATGAGCTCGAACCAGGTGAACGCGCTGTTTGCCTGAGCCCCGGGGGGCGGGAGGGGGCCTCCCCTCCTACCCCTGGTGGCCGGAAACCCGCGCGGCGGCGTCCCGCTTCAGCCGCAGCGCGCCCGGCAGCATCGCCAGCATCACCAGGCCGGCCACCACGAAGCCGGCCTGGAATTCGACCAGCCCGGGGGCCTCGGTGCCCCGGAAATGCATTCCGGCGGCCAGGGTCAGCGACCCCAGCACCACCCCCAGGGCGACGGAAAACTGCTGGATAGTGCCGGTCATGGCCGTGGCCGCCGCCAGCTTGTTCTGCGGCACATCGGCGAAGGACATGGTCGCCATCGAGGTGAATTGCAGCGAGCGCGAAAGCCCGCCCGCCGCCAGCACCGCGAAGATGGCGATCGGCGGCCAGGAGGGGTCGAACAGCGCGCAGACCGCGACGCCTGCCGCCGCCACCACCGAATTCACCACCAGCACGCGCCGGAAGCCGAAGCGGCGCAGCAGGGGGCGGATCAGCGGCTTCATCACCAGCGCGCCGAGCGCCGTGGCGAAGGTCACCAGCCCGCTGCCGGAGGCCGAGAGGCCGAAGACCAGCTGCAGGGACAGCGGCAGCAGGAAGGGCAGCGCGCCGGCGCCCATCCGGAACAGCGTGCCGCTCAGCATCGGCATGCCGAAGGTGGGGATCGCCAGCAGGGAGAGATCCACCGCCGGCCGCACCGCCTGCCTGGAATGCAGCACCGCCGCCAGCGTCACCGCCAGGCCGAGGCCGAGCGTCGCCACGGTGACCCAGAGGGGCAGCAGGTGCCGGCCAATCGTCTCCAGCCCCGAGACCAGCAGCGCCAGCGCCAGGCCCCAGAGGATCAGGCCCCGCGTATCCAGCGGCCCGGGGTCCTGCTTTTCCATCTCCGGGATGAAGCGCCAGACCAGCAGCAGGCCGAGCACGCCAACCGGGATATTGATCCAGAAGACCGCGCGCCAGGACACGGCGTCCGTCAGCAAGCCGCCGATCGGCGGACCGAGGACCGGGCCGAGCAGGGCGGGCATGGTCAGCCAGGTCATCGCCGTCAGCAGCTCCTCCTTGCTGACGCGGCGCAGCAGCAGCAGGCGCCCGACCGGCACCATCATCGCCCCGCCCAGGCCCTGCAGCACCCGCGCACCGACCAGCGTGCCCAGCCCCTGCGACAGCCCGACCAGGGCGGAGGCGCCGGTAAAGACCAGGATCGCCCACATGAAGACCCGCCGCGGCCCGAAGCGATCCGCGATCCAGCCGGAGACCGGGATGAAGACACACAGCGCCACGAGGTAGGAGGTGATGGCGACGGAGAGATGCACCGGGTCCCGCCCCAGGTCCCGCGCCATGGAGGGCAGGGCCGTGGCCACCACGCTGCTGTCCAGGTTCTGCATGAAGAGCGCGCTGGCGACGATGGCCGCGATAACCCTGGGGTCGCGCGGTTTTGCAGAAGTGCCACTCACCCGGACGCCATCTCCCGCAATTTCGCCCGCTGGATCTTCGGGCCATTCGGCCCGTCCACCACCGGGTATCTGTCCAGCGCCACGATCCGCGCCGGCACCTTGAAGCGCGCCAGGTTCTTCTGCGCCGCTGCCATCAGGGCTGCCTCGTCATAGCCGGGGCCGGGGATGATGAAGGCGATCGGCTTGCCGCCGGCCTCCACCACCTGCGCCGCAGCGACGCCCGGCTGGGACTGGAGAAACCCCTCGATCTCCTCGGGCGAGACGAGAAAGCCGCCGATCCGCAGCGCATCGCCGCGCCGGGTCCGGAAGCCGAAGCCGCCATCGGGCTGGGCCTCCGCCAGGTCGCCGCTGCGGAACCAACCATCTTCCGTGCGCGCGGCGGCGGTGGCCTCGGGATTGCCGAGGTAGCTGTCGAACAGGGAGGGGCCGCGCAGCAGCAGTTCCCCGTCCTCGGCGATGCGCCAGGCCGCTTCCGGATTCACCGGCTGGCCGCCGCCCGCCGCGCGATGCGGGCCGCCAGGGTCCTGGCCCGCGAAGAGGGCCTGGACCTCGGAACTGCCATAGACACCGCGCACCGCGAGGCCGAGCGCGTCGGACGCCGCCAGCACCCGTTCCGCCTGGCCGTGGAAGCTGGCGAAGCCGGTGAACCGGAAATCCGGGTAGGGACGGCCGGCGGCGGCCTCCGCCAGCATCAGCAGCCATTCGTCGCCGCCGACCATATGGGTGATGGACTCCGCGCGGATCAGCGCATCGGCGGCCTTTGCATCCAGCTTTTCGAGGCAGGCGATGCGCGCCCCGCCCGCCACCGCCGCCAGGGCCGCACTCAGCCCGAAGGTGCCGCAGAGCGGCACGGCGGCGAGCAGGGCGGTGCCCGGCGCATCCGTGCCGATGGCGGCCGCCACATCCGCCGCATGGCCGGCGATGGAGGCCTGGCGGTGCAGCACCAGCTTGGGGCCCGCCGTGGTGCCGCTGGTGGTGAAGGTGAGGCACTCGGCACCGGGGGTGGCGAGATCGGGCGCCTCTTCCACGGCCAGCAGCGTCTCGCGGGTCAGGACGGGCAGGCCGGCAAGGGTGCCCTCCCCCAGCCCGTCCATCCCCAGCACCATCCGCAGCGATCCCGGCGGGTCCGGCAGCACGGCGGCGGCATCCACCGCCGCGAAATCCCGCGCCACGGCGATCGTCTTGGGCTCGGCGCGGGCCAGCAGATTGCCGACCTCCAGCGCCCGGAAGCGGGTGTTCAGCAGCACGGCGCAGGCGCCGCGGCGGGCCAGGGCAAACAGCAGCAGCAGAAAATCGGGCCGGTTCGGCAGGAAGACCGCCACGCGGTCGCCCGGGCCAATCCCCACCGCCGCCAGCCCGCCCGCCATGCGTCGCACCTGCGCCTCGGCCTGCGCCCAGCTCAGCCCGCCGAAAGCAGGGGCATCGGGATGGGCGGCGACGGTGCGCGCCAGAAGGGCGGAGAGCGTGGCAGGGCGTTGCATTGTCCCGCATGATGCGACTGTGCGCCGCGCGCCGCCAGACCACGGCCAGCCCTTCAGCGCGGGTCTGCCCCCGGCTTGACGCGCTGCACGACCGGCGGGACGGTCGCAGCATGGCCAGACCCGATCCCGTCACCCTCGCCGTCCTGGAAAACCGCTTCCGCGCCGTGGTGGAGGAGATGGGCGAGGCCTTGCTGCGCACCGCCACCTCCCAGATCCTGAACTCGTCCCGCGACTTTTCGATCGCGCTGTGCGACGCCCGCGGGCGGCTGGTGGCGCAGGCGGATCACATCCCGGTGCATGTCGGCGCCATGCCCTTCGCGGCGGAAGCGGTCCTGCAGGCCTTCCCCGGCCGGATGCGCCCGGGCGACTGCTTCCTGCTGAACGACCCCTGGCATGGCGGCAGCCATCTGCCGGACCTGACCATTGTGCTGCCCGTCTTCGAAGGCGCGGAGCTTGTCTTCCTCTGCGTCGTCCGCGCCCACCAGTCCGACATCGGCGGCGCGACCCATGGCGGCTACAACCCCTCCGCCACCGAGATCTGGCAGGAGGGCATCCGCATCCCGCCAATCCGGCTGGGGGAGAACGACACCCTGCGCGAGGACCTCGTGCAGATGCTGGCGCTGAACACCCGCATCGCCCGGGATTTCCGGGGCGACCTGATGGCCATGTGGGGCTCCGCCCGGCTCGGCGCGAAGCGGCTGGAGGCGCTGCTGGCCAGCCATGGCGCGGCGAAGCTGAACGCGGCCACCGGTGCCATCCTGGACCTGGCCGAGGCCCATGCCCGGCGGATCATCGAGAGCTGGGCCGATGGCACCTGGCAGGGCGAGGCGGTGCTGGACGATGACGGGCATGGCGCCCGGGACGTCACCATCCGCGCCACCGTCACCAAGCAGGGCGGCGCGCTGACCGTGGACCTGACGGCGAGCGACCCGCAGACGCTGGGCTTCGTCAATTCCTCCTGGCCCAATACCGTTTCCGCCGTGCGCATGGCGCTGGCCTATCTGCTGGACCCGGAGGTGGCGAAGAACGACGGCGCCTTCCGGCCGCTGACCGTGCTGGCGAAGGAAGGCACCGTGGTCCGCGCGGCGGAGGGGGCGGCCGTCACCCTCTGCACCAGCCACTGCTCGAACGAGATCGTCGAGGCCGTGGTCAAGGCGCTGGCGAACGCCTGCCCGACCCGCGCCATGGGCGGCTGGGGCCGCCGCTTTCGCATCGCCATCCAGGGGCAGGACCCTCGGCGGGCGGGCAAGAAATTCGTCTGGCACCTGTTCCATGCCCGGCCGGGCGGCGGCGCCCATGCGACGGGCGATGGCTGGTCCGGCGCGGGGGAATGGCATTCCGCCGGCGGGCTGAAATTCGGCAGCGTCGAGATGGCGGAGGCGCGCTTCCCCCTCTTCTTCCGCCGCCACGAATTTCTGGCCGGCTCGGCGGGCGACGGCCAGTATCGCGGCGGGCTCGGCGGCGAACTGGAGCTGGTGGTCGAGACCGCCGGCCCCGCCCGCGCCAATACCGCCGGCGATGGCTCGCGCCACGGCGCGGCGGGGATGCTGGGCGGCCAGGATGGCGCGCCGCACCACTACCGGCTGGTCCCCGCCCAGGGCACGCCGCGCGACCTGCGCACCAAGGAGACGGGCGTGCCGCTGGCCCCCGGCGATGTGCTGCATGTGCGCTCCGGCGGCGGCGGCGGCTGGGGCGATCCTGCGAAGCGCGACCCTGCGGCGCGGGCGGCGGATGCGGCCGAGGGGTTTGTTTGACGTAATTCTTCGCCTGCCTGTCCCCCCTCACCCAACCCTCTCCCCCCGTCGGGGGGAGAGGGCTTTGATCTCCAGGCGAGCCTCAGCGGAGTCTTCCATGCTTCCCCCCTACCGCATCGGCTGCGACGTCGGCGGCACCTTCACCGATGTCGTCTGCATCGGCGCCGATGGCCAAACCCTGCTCGCCAAGGCCGCCACCACGCCGGATGACCAGTCGCGCGGCGTGCTGGACGGGCTCGGCGTGCTCGCCGGCATGCTCGGCCTGAACCTGCCGGACCTGCTTGCCCGGACCGAGCGCCTGGTGCACGGCACCACGGTCGCCACCAATGCCCTGCTGGAACGCCGCACCGCCCGCATCGGCCTGCTGACCACGGAGGGCCATCGCGACGTCATCGAGATGCGCGAGGGGCTGAAGCCCGAGCGGTACGACCTGCGCCTCTCGCCCCCCGCCCCCCTCGTCCCCCGCCGCCTGCGCCTGCCGCTGCGGGAGCGCCTCCGCGCCGATGGCCAGGTGGAGCAGGCCCTCGACGAGGCCTCGCTCGCCACCGCCATCGAGACGCTCCGCGCCGAGCAGGTGGAGGCCGTGGCCATCTGCCTGTTCCATTCCTGGCGCGATCCCTCCCACGAACAGGCCGCCGGTGCAGCGGTGGCCACCGCCCTGCCCGGCGCCTATGTGACGCTGTCCTCGGACGTGCTGCCGCAGATCAAGGAATTCGAGCGTTTTTCGACCACCGTGGTGAATGCCGCGGTAGGGCCCATCGTCGCCACCTATCTCGGCCGGCTGGAGCGCCGCCTGGCGGAGGCCGGGCTGCGCGCGCCGCTGTTTGTCATCCTCTCCCATGGCGGCGTGGCGCCGGTGGCGGAGGCCGCGCGGATCGCCGCCGGCACCGCGCTCTCCGGCCCCGCCGGCGGCGTCGCGGCGGGGCTGGCGCTGGCCCGCGCCGGGCTGGGCCAGGATCTGGTGACCTTCGATGTCGGCGGCACCTCCACCGATGTGGCGCTGATCGAGGGCGGCGAGGCCGCGCTCGGCCGTGGCCGGGTGGTGGGCGGGGAGCGGATCGCCCTCGAAAGCCTGGATATCGTCACGCTGGGCGCCGGCGGCGGCTCCCTCGCCCATATCGGGGCGGGCGGGATGATGCGGGTGGGACCGCGCAGCGCCGGCGCGGTGCCGGGCCCCGCCTGCTACGGCGCCGGCGGCACGGAGCCGGCAGTGACCGACGCGAACCTGGTGCTCGGCTACCTGGACGGCGCGCGCTTCCTCGGCGGCCGCCGTTCGCTGGATCTGGCGGCGGCGCAGGGCGCGGTGGAACGGCTCGGCGAAAAACTGGGCCTTGGCATGATGGACTGCGCGGCGGGCATCCATGCCCTCGCGAACATCGCCATGGCGGATGGGATCCGCGTCGCCACCGTGCGCCGCGGCGTCGATCCGCGCGGCTTTTGCCTGCTGGCCTTCGGCGGCGCGGCGGGGCTGCATGCCTCTGCCGTCGCGCGGGACCTCGGCATGGCCCGCGTCGCGGTGCCCCTGCTGGCGGCGGGGCTCTCGGCCTGGGGCATGCTGCAGACGGACCTGCGCTACGAGGTCTCGCGCAGCCTGATCGGCGCCACCGGCCTGCCCGACGAGCCCGCCATCCGTGCCCTGTTTGCCGAGCTGGAGGCCGCCGCCCGCGCCCGCATGGCGGAATGGATGGACGGCACGCCGGCTGTCCGCCGCAGCGCCGACATGCGCTACGGCGAGCAGGTTTTTGAAGTTGGCGTCCCGCTGGATGCGGTCGATTGGGACGCGCCCGGCCTGCCCGCACAGATTGCCGAGAGCTTCCATGGGCGGCACGAGGCGCTGTTCACCTATGCCCTGCGGGGGGAGGAGGTGGTGCTGGTCACCGCCCGCGTCGCCGCCATCGGCCGCCTGCCCGCCCTGCCCGTCCGCGAACTGCCGCCCCTGCCGCCCGCCGAACCCGTCGCGCAGCGCCGCGCCTTCGTGGCCGGCGCGCTGCGGGACCTGCCCGTCTATGCCTTCACCGCCCTGGCCCCGGGCCAGAAACTGGCCGGCCCGGCGATCGTGGAAAGCGACACCACCACCGTGCTGCTGCTGCCCGGCGACACCGCCTGGCTGGATGCGCGCGGCTGGCTGGAGGTGGCAGTCGGGGCGGGTTAGGCCGCCCGCCCGTAGCCCAGCTTCGCCTCGCCGGGCGCGCAGACAAAGATGCTGGGGGCGAGTGCCGCATCGGCGCCCGGCTGCTGGGACAGCCAGCCGCCATAAAGCCCTTCCATCACCGCGCCGATCCAGCCGCCATCGGCGTCCTCGCCGGCGCCGATCGCCGGTGCGGCCGCATGGGTCACCAGCAGGCGCCGCGCCTCGACATCCACCGCGAGCTGGCAATAGCCCCATTCGGCCGCGCCCAGCGCGTCGTTCATGTGGGATTCCAGCGCCTTCAGCCGGTCGCAATGCGGCAGCGGCATCGAATCCGCCATGCGGCGGCCGATGGCGCGCAGCAGGGCGGCGCGGCCTTCCTTGTCGAGATGCTCGTCCAGCGTCTCCACCAGGCCGCGCACGAAAAGCCGCCATTGCGGCGCCACGCCGCGCCGGGCGAGGTAGGCGGCCGTGACCGGTTCCGCCGGCTGGGCTTCCGCCATGTGAGCTTCCGTCATGCCCCTGGCCCTCTCAGCGGTCGAAGCGGTAGCGGGCATAGAGCAGGCCCCGCGTCTCGCTCCAATCCGCCGCCTGGTCGAAGCGCAGCGCGCCGCCGATGCGCAGCTGCGGCGTGATCATGTATTCGATGTCGCCGCGCAGCCCGCCCGTCAGCCCGGTCTTGGACTGGCCGGCATAGAAGGCATCGACGCCGGATTCGCTGTTCGCCCGGGCTTCCAGCGCGCTTTGCAGGGCGGTGTCATTCGGGAAGACGGCGGTGCGGTCCTCGGTGAAGGTGGCCACGCCGATGCTGGCGCCGACGCGGTAGAACAGGTTGTTCGACCGGCCGCGATAGTCGATCGGGATATTCGCCGCCAGGAAGCTCTGCGGGCTGTAGTAGCCGCCATGGCCCAGCGTGAAGAAGCGCAGGTTCTTGTCATAGGCGAAGTAGACCAGGTCCAGGCCGGTCACCAGCTCCTCGGTGGCGGAGCGCCAGATGGGCGTCTGGAAGCCTGCCCCCGCCTCGATCCGGCTGTTCTCGGCCACGCCCTCGCCGCTCATGCTGAAATAGCCGCCGGCGATGTAGAAATTGGTCTCGCCGCTGGCGAATTCGATCTGCGCCCGCCCGCCGGTGCGGACCACGCCGCCCCAGGTGCTGCCCAGCGCCGGGTCGCGCGCGCCTCCCCAGGACAGCAGGCTGTCCGTCATGGCGCGGCGTTCCGCGGTCAGCCGCAGGCGCACGCCATCGCCGATCTCGGGCGCGATCTCGATGCCGCCGACCATATTCTCCCGCAGGAAGCCCAGCGGGGTGGTCCCGATATCGACGGAGAAGCCGCCGCGCGCATAGGCCGCGCCCAGCGCCACGCCGCTCTGGCTGGTCTCGGCATTGCGGGTGGTATTGGCCTGCGCCTGGGTCAGCGTGCCGTTGGTGCCGGCCAGCACCGCCGGGTAGCCGCCATAGCGCCGCATCGAGGAGAGGGTCTGCGCCAGGTCGCCCGAATCCAGGCTGACCGCGCTGGCCCGCGCCGTCAGCCGCCCGCCGAGGCCGGGCACCGCGATGCTGCCTTCAGCGCCCACATGCGTCTCGGTCAGCGAATCGATTCCGTCATCGCCCGAGCGCACCCGCATGCCGGCGGCCGGGGTGATGCGCGGCGCGGCTTCCTGCCGCACCTCGCCCAGCTGGCGGTTGATCTCGCTCAGCAGCGGGTCTGCCGGCTGCGCGGGGCCGCCAAGGCCCTGGGGTGCGTAGCCCTGGGCCCCATAGCCCTGGGCCTGGGCGAATTGCTGGCCCTGCATCTGGCCCTGGAACGGCACCTGCCCGAAATCCTGGCCGGAGAGCGGCACGCGGCGGAAGGGGTTCTCGTAGCCCGGCTGCGGCGCCGGCTGGCCCTGCGGCAGGGTGGCCTGCGGCACCAGGGACCCGCCGAGCAGGCCCGGCTGGTTGCTCAGCCCGATCTGCTGGCGGCGCATCTCGGCCGCCGCCTCCAGCGCATTGCGGGCGCGGCGCTGGTCGCCCCAGGCGCGCGCCAGGCGCGATTCCAGCAGCGGGATGCGCGGATCGTTCGGCATCAGCGCGCGGCCCTCGGAGAGCAGCGCCTCCGCCCGGCCCCAGTCGCGATTGGCGATGGCGGCATCCATGGCGGCCTGCCGCGCATCCGTGTCCCGCGGATTGCGCGACAGCACGGCTTCCGCGATGCGCCCGGCCTGCTCCGGGTCCCGCGCGCCCTGGTAGAGGCGGGCCAGGGCCAGGTTGGCCGCCGGGTTTTCCGGATTCTGCCGTAGCGTCGGCGCCAGCACGTCGAAGGCCGCCGCCTGCTGGCCGCGCTGGTTCAGCTGGTCCGAGGCGCGGATCGACAGGCCGGCGGAGATGTCATTCGCCAGGCGCCGCTGCTCCGTGGTCAGCCGCCGCGGGTCGATCGCCATGGCGGCCTGCGCTGCATCCGCGTTCAGCCCGGCCTCGGCCAGGGCCGCGGCGGCCGCCAGTTGCTGCGCCGGCGGCTGGCCGCGCGCCGCGATGGCATAGGCGCGCGCCGCCTCCTGCGCGCCGCGCGGGTCGTTGATGGCATTCAGCGCGCGCACCGCCGCCGGCCCGGCCTCGCCATTCGGATCGCGGCGGGAGGCGATGGCGACCAGCCGCGTGCGGGCTTCCTGGCGCCGGCCCATGCCGGCCAGCGCCGCGGCGGACTGCACCTCCGCCTGCACCCGGGCGGAGGCGAGCAACTGGTTGTGCGGCGCGCTGCGCGCCCGGGCGGGGATGCGTTCCAGCAGGCGCACCGCCTCATCCGGCCGGCCCTGTTCGGAGGCGAAGATGGCCGCGGCATGCAGGGTGTCCGGCGTCGCCGGGCTGGCGACGGTGGCGGCCACCATCTGGTTCGCCGCCGCCCCCTCGCCCGCCTGCGCCATCAGCCGCGCCAGTTCCAGCCTTGGCCAGGGGTTCGCGGGATCGTTCTGGATGGCCGCGCGCAGCAGCGCCGCGGCCGCCTGCGGGTCATCCGTGCGCTGCGCCTCGGCCCGCAGGGCCTCGGCGCGCACCTGCGGCGCATTGGTGCCGCCGATGCGGCGGAACACCTCCTCGGCCTCCGCGAACTTGCCCTGTTCCTGCAGCGCATTGGCCAGGCCCGACATGGCCGCGCCGAAATTGCTGCGGCGGGCCAGCGCCGCGCGATAGCGTTCCTCGGCCACCGCCGGATTGCCCTGGCGCAGCGCGATATCGCCCTGCAGCGCCTCGGCATCCGGGCGGTCGCCGCCGCCGCGCGCCACGATGCGCGCCAGGATCGGCTCCGCCTGGCTGTAGTTGCCGGCCGCGAAAAGGTTGCGGGCCGCCTGGATATCCGGGCTCGGCGCGCCGCCGCCGCCACCCGTGGCCGCGCCACGCCCACCGCCACCGGCCGGGCCGCGCGCCACCGAGGTGGCGCCCCGCAGCGCCTCCTCCCAATTCGCACGGCGGGAGGGATCGGCATCGATCGCCGCCTGCAGCAGCCGCGCCGCTTCGGCCCGGCGGCCCTGGCGCAGCCGCACCAGGCCGAGGCCGCCCAGCGCCTCCGCATCATTCGGCGTGATGGCGAGCACCGCGTTGAAGCGCTCCTCGGCCTCCCGCACCCGGCTGGCGCTCAGCGCCTCCCAGCCATCCATGCGGAGGTTGCCGGCCGGGTCCACCGGCTGCGCCTGGGCGCGGGCTTCCTCCAGCCGCCGCTGGATCTCGGCGTCGTTGGGGAATTGCTGCAGATAGCCTTCCAGCGGCTGCACCGCCTCCGGCCCCTGTCCCAGCCAGGTCAGCGCCTGGCGCCAGGCGGCGCTGGCGCTCTGCTGGCTGCCGGGCTGGCCGGACAGCCGCCGAAGCGCCTCGATCCCCTGGGCGCGGGTTTCCTCGCGATAGGTCAGCACCTGGGCATTGGCCAGCTGCACGGCGGTATTGGTCGGGTTGCGCTGGGCCAGCCGGCCGAGTCCGTCCCGCGCCTCGCGCCAGCCGCTCTCCGTGCCGGCAAGGGCCTGGTAATATTCCAGTGCGAAGCTGTCCGGCACCGGGGCGTTGCCGAACAGGGCACGGTAGCGCTCCACCGCTTCGGCATTGCGGCCGGCCTGGGCGAGCTGGCGCGCCTTCGCCAGGGCGCCGGCATCGACGGTGGAGGTGCGGACGGCGACATCCGCCTGCACGGTGCGCGGATCCGCGGGTGCGGTGGCACGCAGCTGGCCGAGCGCCTGCTGCGCCGCCGCGACATTGCCGAGCTGGGCCTGCGCCTCCGCCAGCCCGGACAGGGCATCGGCATTGCGCGGGTCCACCTGCAGCACGCGCTCCAGGGTCCGGACCACCTGGTCCGGGCGGTTCTGCAGCTTCCAGTAGTTCGCCTGGTCCAGCAGCGCGGCCACGCCGCGGTCCTGCGCCAAGGCGGGTGCGGCGATCAGCGCCGAGCAGAGCAGGCCGGCGCGGAAGGCGCTGCCGGTAAGGGTCCGGAGGCGGAAATTCGTCATGTGGTCCTCGTCCGGAGACGGATGGCCGCGCGACGGCGCAGCGCCCAATAGGCGGGAACGGCGACGATGGCGCAGGCGATCGCCAGCAGCAGCAGCAGCAGGTCCGGCCGTGTCTGCAGGAAGTATTGCGGCCAGATATAGGGCGGCAGCGTGCCGACCGTGTAGTGATTGCCCAGGGTGAAGCCGGTGATCCGCCCGGCCGAGAGGATGGCCAGGTCACCCTGCACGCGCGGTGCCTGCTCCGGGTCGCGCAGGGCGGCCAGCATCTGCTCCAGCCCCTGCGGCGTCGTGCCGGTCAGCGCGACGACGGACTTGCCGGAGCGCAGCGGGCTCTCGAAGCCCATCAGGATGCCCAGGCCCTCCCCGGGGGAGGCGAGCAGCGCCTGCGCCTGTTCCCGCGCCACGCGGGGCTCGTCGCCCAGGAACAGGTTGCGGAAGCCCTCCAGCGCATCCGGCAGGGCGACGGACAGGCGGTTGCCCTGCAGCGTCACCGGCCCGTCGCGCAGCAGCGTCTCCAGCGCCGGCTGGCGGCCGAGCGTGCCGATCACCAGCAGGTCCCGCCCGGCCACGCTCTCCAGCGCCGCCGCGCGCACCACGCGGATGCCCGTGGTGGCATGCCCGACATGGGAGGCGAGCCGCCCCATCAGCGTCAGGAAGGAGGTCAGCTCCACCTCATTCGGCCGGTCCGGCAGCACCGCCGCGGTGTCGGAGAAATCCGCCATGCGCGTGAAGGGGAAGCCGGAGCCGGAGAAGAAGGCGAGGTTCGGCAGGGTGGTGAAGCGATAGGCATCCGACAGGTCGATGGTGCTGTCCGGGTCGATCCCCGCCCGCACATCGGCCGGCACCGCGATGCAGTCGCCACGGTGCAGCGGGCGCATGTCGAAGCGCATCTGCAGCTCGTTCATGCCGAAGATCAGGTAGGGCGGCAGGCCGAAGCGGCCGGTCATCCGTTCCGACTGGCCGAACTGCCGGCTGAGGATCGACAGCGGCCAGGGCGCCTCCGGATCCCGCAGCGGCAGGCTGCGCAGGTAGATGTCGTTCAGTGCGATATCGAGGCGAGAGACCGCGACATCCATGATGGGGCCAGGCGGGGACCGGTAGTTCAGCTCCACCGGCAGCGGCCGGCCACGCCAAGTGTAGAGATCCGGCGCCGTGCGGAAGGGCACGGAGATCGGGCCGGGCGCATAGCCGAAGGCCTGCAGCTCGGAGGGATCGACCAGCTCGCCCAGGCGCACGGGGCGGTCGCTGCGCACCCAGCGCGGCGCGTCATAGGGCTGGCGCGCCGGCACGTTGATCGGCTGCACCACGGCGATCTCGCCGGCCAGGGCCTCCTTGCTGCCGGCCAGCACCACGGCGGCCTGCGCCGCCTCCTCGCCGTTCCGGCCGCCGACCACCAGGATCAGGCCGAAGCGGTCGGTGGGGTTCGGCACCAGGGCGAGCGTCGGCCCATCGAAGCGCGGCAAGGCGAGGCCGGGGATGGTCTCCGTGCCGCCGGCGATCACCACGGCATTGCCACGCTGCGGCAGGGTGAAGGAGACCGGGAAGCTGGCGCCGCGATAGTCCGCCTGTACCGCGAACCAGGAGGCGACGGTGGCCGCCGCCTGCAGGCTTTCGTTGCTCACCGCCTCCGGCACCACCACCGGCAGCAGCAGCGGCTCGCGCAGCAGGCGCGGGTCGAAGAAGGGCTCCGGCAGGCGGGCCAGGTCGCGCTGCAGCGGCAGGCGCTCCAGCGTCAGCTGCAGGGTCGAGAGGTCGGAGATATTGGCCCAGAGCAGGCCGGAGAGCGGGTCGTTGCACTCCAGCGTATAGCGGCCGGTGAAGCGGAAGTTCATCCGGTTCAGGTCGGCGAAGAACACCGGGTTGATCGGGAATTCCAGCGGGCCGAAGGCGGGGCGGTTGCGATCGGGGTTGATCACGCCGACGAACTGCTCGTTCAGCGCCATCGCGATCTGGCTGTATTCCGGGATCAGCGCCGGGCTGGTGGCGCCCTGCAGCACCAGCCGCGCGCTGGTCACCACCTCATCCCCACGCACGCCGAAGAGCACGCCCTGCAGGTCCGAGGTGCCGCGCATCTGCATCGGCGCGCGCAGGCCGAGCTGGCGCAGCGTGCGGGTTTCCGTGCGGGTGGAGCCGATATCGCCGGTCGGCGCGCCGAAGCTGCCGATCGCGGGGCCGCCCTGGAAGCCGGGCTGCGCCACGGGCAGCGGCGGCAGGCCGGTGGGCGGCGGATTGGCGCTGCCGATCGGGCCCTGCTGGCCCGGGAAAGGGCCGCCCGGCGCGGGCTGGCCGAAGGGCGAGGCGCCGGATTGCGCCGGAGCCTGGCCCGGCTGCGCCGGCTGGCCGAAGGGCGTGACGCCGACCGGCGCCTGGGCCGGGGCCTGGGCCGGCTGGGCCTGGTTGAAGGGCATGATCGGATTGACGAAGGGCGAGCCCTGCGGCTGCAGCGGCACCGCGCCGCCCTGGGTCGCGGGCGCGCCGAAGGTGCCGATGCCCGGCGATTGCGCGGGCAGGCCTAGCGGCACGGCGCCCGACTGCGTCGCCGGCGCGCCAAAGGTGCCAACCCCGGGGGATTGCGGCGTCAGCGTCAGCGGCAGGCCCTGGGGCCCGGGCTGCAGCGCGGGCGGCGGCGGCGGGGCGCCGCGCAGGTTCACCTGCGCCTGGGCCAGGCCCGGCGCGCCCAGGGCGAGGGCCAGCGCGATGGCCGCGGCGCGGCGCACGCTGCTCTCGCCGCGGGCGCGGCGCACGGGCGCCTCGAGGGTGGCGGCCTCGCCGGCCGTCTCCGTCGGCAGGGCCTCGGCCGCCGCCGGCTCGGTGCGGATCACCACCTTGTTGCGGCGCTGGCGGCGCGTGAAGAAGGAGAACTGGCTGTCGCCGCGGAACAGGCCGCCGATCGAACGCGCGACCTCGCCCAGCGAGCGCAGCGGCTTGTCCTCGCGCACATCGTCCCAGTCCACCCAGGCATCGGCGCGGCCGAGCACGGCGCGCACGATATTGCCCTCGTCATGCAGGGTCTGCGCGGCGAAGCGCACCTGCAGGCGGCCCTCCTGCCAGCGCAGCACCTCGGCCGGGATCGCCACCCATTCGGGGCCGACATCCAGCTCCAGCGTAATGGCGGCATCATCCGGGACATCGCCCGGGCGTTCGATGGCGACGGCAGCGCCGCCCAGCGACAGGTCCATGGTCTCGCCTTCGATCACGCGGCCATCGGCCAGCACCACATTCGCCGCGATCACCGCGCCGACGCGGGCGCGTTCGCGCACCTGACGTCGTTCGCGGCCCACGGCCAGGCCCGCGAGCACCACCACGAAAGACAGGGCGGCCCACAGGAAGTTCAAGGCATAGGCCTGGAAGTCCAGGCTGTCGTAGCTGTTGGTCGTCAGGCCGTAGATGCCGGACAGCAGCCCGGCGATCAGCGCCAGCGCGAGGACCATGTTCGGCCCCACGGCGCGCAGGTCGAAGAAGCCTTCCTGCAGCGTGCCGCCCTTGTCCGTGACGTTGAATTTGCCCTTCTTCGGGTCGAGCAGCGTCGCGAGCATGACGGGGATCAGATACAGCGCCAGCACCGTCTCATAGATCTCGGACCAGAAGCTGTGCCGCACATGGCCGGACAGGCGGCTGGTGGCGCCCACCGAGTGCAGGATATGCGGGCCCGCATAGGCGATGATGGCCAGCGGCGAGGCCGCGATGATGCTCTCGCCGAACAGCAGGAAGGCGAGCGGCGCGGTCAGGAAGACGAAGCGCGGCAGCGGGAACAGGAAGTGGAACTGCGACATGAAGTAGCAGCAGCGCTGATAGAACTTCAGCCCGGCGCCGAGCATCGGATTCTCGATGCGCAGGATCTGGATCATGCCGCGGCCCCAGCGCATGCGCTGGCCGATATGCAGCATGAGGCGTTCCGTCGCGAGGCCAGCGGCCAGCGGCACGCGCAGATAGGCGGTGCGCCAGCCGCGCCGCTGCATCTTCAGCGAGCAGTGGCAGTCCTCGGTCACCGTCTCGGTCGGCACGCCGCCCACTTCCAGCAGCGCCTCGCGCCGGATCACCGCGCAGCTGCCGCAGAAGAAGGCCGCGTTCCACAGGTCGTTGCCCTGCTGCACCATGCCGTAGAACAGCAGGCCTTCGTTCGGCACGCGCTGGCCGGAGGCGAGGTTCCGCTCGAAGGGATCGGGCGAGTAGAAGTGGTGCGGCGTCTGCACCATGGCGAGGTCGCGGTCGCGCAGCAGCCAGCCGACGGTGAGCTGCAGGAAGGCGCGGGTTGCGACGTGGTCGCAATCGAAGATGCAGATGTACTCGCCGTTGGTCACCTTGAGCGCGGCGTTGATATTGCCCGCCTTGGCGCCCTTGTTGTCGGCGCGGATCAGGTAGTTGCAGCCCACCTGTTCGCAGAAGCGCCGGAATTCGTCGCGCCGTCCGTCATCCAGCAGGTAGACGTTCATCTTGTCGCGCGGCCAGTCGATCGCCAGCGCGCCGTAGATGGCGGGCTTCACGATCTCCAGCGGCTCGTTGTAGCTCGGGATGAAGACATCGATGGTCGGCCACTGGTCCGGATCCTCGGGCAGCGGCACCGGCTTGCGGTCCAGCGGCCAGATCGCCTGGAAATAGGCCAGCAGCATGGTGGTGACGGCATAGACCTCGGCCAGCAGCAGGCCGGTGCCGAGGAAGGTCTGCAGGAAGCTGGTGAATTCCAGCGTATCGACCAGTCGCCAGTAGATGTAGCGCAGCGAGACCAGGCAGGACATGAAGACGATGAAGATCGTCATCGCCCGGCCCGGGATGCGGTTCGCCACCAGGAACAGCAGGAAGCCGGCCACGGCCAGCCAGGCCTGCTGTTCCGCCTGCAGCGGCGCGACCGTGAAGATCAGGCCGATGACCAGGCTCAGCGCCATCAGCGGCCAGGACACCCAGCGCCGTGCCCAGGGCCCGCCCCGGAACGCACGGCCCTGGCGCAGCGACTGGGCAAAACTCATCGGGCGCCCCATCCCATGGTGAAGCCCTCGGGCGCCGCCGGCAGCGCGGCCTCGACGGCGCGCGCGATGCCGCGGATATCCTCCGCCGCGCGCGAATCCGGCGCGATCTCCTGCACCAGCTTCTGCATCGCCAGCGCCTCGGCCATGGTCTCGTCACGGCTGACGGCGCCCAGCAGGCGCGGGCCGAGATGCCGCGCCACGGCATCGGCGGCCGCGCGCGAAAGGCGGGAATTCAGGTCTACCTCGTTCAGCACCACGCGCAGGCGCCCGGCAAACAGCGCCGCCATGGTGCCCGAGCCGAGGAAGCGGCCGCTGTCGATATCCGGGATCAGCGCGGCGCTGATGGCTTCGGCCTGCAGCACCGCGATCACCATGGAGGCCATCGGCACCAGCACCGCCAGCGCATGCGACGGGCCGGGAGAGGTATCGGCGATCACCGTCAGGCCGGGGTCGGAGAGGATGGAGCGCATCGGCGCCGCCAGCAGCTCCGGGTCCCGCTCCAGCGCCGCGGCCAGGCCGAGCGCGCCGCGCAGCTCCATCGCCCCATGCGGCAGGACCATGACGCCCGAGGCCGTCTCCCGCACGCAGGCGCGCCAGTCCGGGCGACGCGGCAGGTCCGCGGTGAAGCCGCCCATATCCGTCAGGGGCACACCGAAATGGAGTCGCAACGTATTCTGCGGATCGAAATCGATCACCAGCACGCGGCGCCCCTCGCGCTGCAGCGCGTCGGCCAGGTTGGCGGCGAGCGTCGTCTTGCCGACACCGCCCTTGGGGGAGGCGAAACAGATCAGCGGCATGGTCGGGGGTAGCCTCCCGGCTTAAGGAACATCAGGTGTCGGGACGGTCTGCGCCGGGGTGTGACCCGAGGGGGGGCGGCGCAGGGCGAGGAAGCCTTCGGCCGAATCGGCCGGGTCGGCAGCGAGCAGCCGCAGCAATTCGGCAAGCGGCAGGTCGATCTCGGCCGCCGCGAGCAGGCGCGGCGGGGGCGGTGGTGCGGCGGCTTCCACCACGGGCTCCGCCGCCGCGGCCGGCGCGGGCGCCGCCACCTCCCGCGCCGGGGCGCGGCGGGCGGCGAGACCGCCCGGCATGTCCAGCGCCTCGATCAGCGGGAACAGCGCGCGCGGCGGCTCCGGCCGCGCTGCCGGCGGGGCGGAGGAAAGCTCGGCCAGGGTGGAAAGGGCGGGGCGCGGCGGGGGCGGCGGCGCGGCATCGGCCGCGTGCAGCAGCGTCATCTCCGCCACGCCGAAGCGCGTCGGCGGCGCGGCGGGCGCCGGAGTGGGGGCGGCGGCCTGGACCGGAGCCGGCACGGGTGCGGGCGCCGGCGCCGGCGGGCTGGGCGGGGCGGCGGCCGGCGCGGGGGTCCAGCCGGTGGCGGTCGGGGCGGGGCTGGGCACGGCCACCGGCTCGGTCCGCTCGGGCTCCTGCCAGACCTGCACGGGGGGCGGCGGGATCGGCGCCGGGGGTGGCGCGGGCTCCGGCAGCGGGGCGCGGGCGACGGGCTCCGACCAGGCGGGGGGCGCCGGCGGATCGACCCAGGCCGGGGCGGCCGCGGCCTCGGCGGGCGGTGCCGGCGGCTCGGCGGCCGGCGGCGCGGCGAAGGCGGGCTCCGGCCGCGGGGCCGGCGTCTCCATCCAGGCGGCGGCCGGCGCGGGGGCGGCCGGCCAGGACTGCAGCGCCGGCTCCTCCGGCACGGGAGTCGCGACTTCCGGCGCGGGCGCAGGGGCAATGGGGGCGGCCACGGGCGCCACCGGTGCGGCCACGGGCGCCGGCGGCGGGGCAAAGGTCTCCGGCGCGGGCGCATAGGCCTGCGGGGCGGGTTGCGGTGGGGCGGGTGCCTGCCAGGGCTCGGCCGGCGGCATGCCCTGCTGCTGGCCGATCTCGGCGGCGGCCGTCATGGCGGCGCCGAGCAGCGCGTAAGGGTCCGCGTCCGGCGCCGGAACAGGCGTCCGGACCGGCTCGTTTCCGAAACTGCGGTAACGGATAGCCGGGGTCCGCAGAGCGGCGGCGACCCGGGCCACATCCGTATCTTGGCGCATGCGAGTTAACCCCCGTTCGCGGCGCAACATGCCGTGACCGCGACCGTTAGGGAATACCTAATCTCTGCCGCGAAGGCACACTTATATCGAAGCTTGCAGCGAATCTCTCCAGGCGAGACGAGCGAGCAGCGTGAGCACGGCTGAATAGTAATCCTTGGCTTCACCCAAGGACGGCCAGGCCGGCACCGGCGATTCTTCTGCGTGCTTCGCAATCGCCAATTGAGCCACCGCTCGAATTCCGATCGATGCCGCATAGGGTGAGATTGCATCGGAACCGAAATCTGTCCAGGCGGGCATCCGGGTGTGATTCGGATCGGACCAGAAACGGGCGGCACCCACCGCCGCCGGCTCCCGCCCCAGCCCGGCCCAGGCCAGGTAGAGCGGCACGCGGATCGCGTCATAGGAGAATCGGGCGGGCCATCCCGGAGCCGGCGAAGGGCGCCCGCCCGAACGCGGCAACGCCACCCAATCCGCCGGCAGGCCCCAGCGGCCGAAGCGCGCCCGGCGCAGCAGGGAAAGCCCATCCGAGGCCAGGCGCAGCCAGATCGGATCGGGCACCGCCTGGGCCAGCGCCCGGATGGCCGGGAAGGCATAGTAGGACGGGTTGATCACCACATGGTCGCGCTGCTCGAAGCCCGCCGCGCCCGGCAGCAGCACCATCTCGTCCCCCACCTGGCGGACCAGCAGGCGCAGCACGTCGCGCGCCACGGCCACGCCCTGCGCCGTATATTCGGGGGACCGCCAGCGCCGGCCGGCGCGCAGCAGCGCCCAGGCGAACATCAGGTCGCCATCCGTCGCATTGTTCGGATCGTCAACCTGCCCGCCATGGCCGGAGGCATCGGGCCGGAAGCGCCAGGACAGCAGCGCATCATGCGGGCGGCCGAGCACCCGGCGGGTCCAGCCCAGGATGCTGTCGAAGGCCTCCCGGTCCAGCGCCTGCTCGGCGCAGAGCAGCGCCCAGCCCTGGCCCTCGCTGTGCGAGACACCCTGGTTGGCGGTATCGACGACCCTGCCATCGGGGCGGAGGAAGCGGCTGGTGAAGGCCAGCCACTCGGCCTGGTCCAGCGCCGGACCGCCGGGCCGGGGCCGATCCGCGCCCGCCGCCGGTGGCGGGCCCCCTGCCCCCCGTGCCAGGGCAGGCGCCGCCAGGGACGGGGCGGCGACCAGCGCGAGGAGCGTGCGACGACGAAGGAAAGAGGACATGCGGGCCTAGGGTCGCAGCTGCAGGTGAAGCGGGCGTTTACGTTTACACTCAACAACCTTATTCTGAACAAGTCCAGGATATTGCTCGCATAGGTTGCACCCTGGATCATTCCGCAACGTCGGGCGCGAAACGCCGTTTCGGCAGCCACACGAATTTGTGTTCGCAACTGCGAAGGAAGGGCCCGGCGGCGCCGAAGCCTCAGAGCGGCGCGCAGGCCTCCCGCAGCCAGGCCGCGGCATCGGCCGGCAGCAACGGCCCGATCCGGTCAAGGCAGGCGGCGTGATAGGCATCGATCTGCGCCCGCTCCGCCGCGGTCAGCCGCGGCGGCGCGATCAGCCGCCGCTCATAGGGCGCGAAGGTCAGGGTCTCGAAGTCCAGGAAGGGCTTGGTCTGCCCCGGCAGGCCGGCGGCGGGACGCACCAGCAGCAGGTTCTCGATGCGGATGCCATAGGCGCCGGGCAGGTAGAAGCCGGGCTCGTTGGAGAGGATCATGCCTGGCTTCAGCGGCACCGGCCGTGCCGCCCGGCTGATTCCGGCCGGCCCCTCATGCACCGAGAGGAAGCTGCCGACGCCATGGCCGGTGCCGTGGTCATAGTCGAGCCCCGCCGCCCAGAGCGGCCGGCGCGCCAGCGAATCGAGGTGCGGCCCCGCCACCCCCTCCGGAAAGCGCAGCGCCGACAGCGCCAGATGGCCCTGCAGCACCATGGTATAGCGCTCGGCCAGCTCGGCCGGCGGATCGCCCGGGCCGGTCCAGAGCGTGCGGGTGACATCCGTGGTGCCGTCCCGGTACTGCGCGCCGCTGTCGATGAGGTAGCACTCATCGGGGCGGATCGGCCGGTCACTGGCCGGCGTCGCGCGGTAGTGGATGATGGCGCCGTGCTCCCCGGCGCCGCTGATGGCGGGGAAGCTCTCGGCCACGAAATCCGCCCCCTCGGCCCGCAGCGCCAGCAGCTTCGCGGCGGCGGAAAGCTCCGTCTCCCGACCCATGGGCGCAGCCTGCGCGAACCAGGCGAGGAAGCGGCAGAGCGCCACGGCATCGCGCAGATGCGCGGCCCGCGCGCCCTGCTGTTCCACCGCATTCTTGCAGGCGCGCGGCAGGCGGCAGGGATCCTCCCCCGCCACCGCCTCCGCCCCCGCCGCGCGCAGCGCCTGGCCGAACCAGGCGGGGGTGACATCCGCATCCAGCCGCACCCGCTGGCCGGCCAGCCCCTGCAGCACGGCCGGCAGCGCCGCAGGCGGGTGCAGCGCGACCGCATTGCCGAGATGCGCCCGCAGCGCCGCATCGGCGCGGGCGGGATCGAGGAACAAGTCCACCCGGCCATCCGCATGCAGCAGTGCCATGGCCAGCGTCAGCGGCGTATGGCCGAGGTCGCTGCCGCGGATATTCAGCAGCCAGGCCACCGAATGCGGATCCGCCAGCACCGCCGCATCCTGCCCCGCCGCGCGCAGCTGGGCCGCCGCCGCCTCCCGCTTCGCCGCGCCATCGAGGCCGGCGAATGCCGGCGGATGGGGCAGGGCGGGGGCAGAGGGCGGGGCGGGGCGGTCGCTCCAGACGGCATCGACCGGATTGGCTGGCAGCGGCACCAGCCGGGCGCCGGAGGCCACGAACCGCTCCACCGCCGCCGCCGGATGCAGCCAGGGATCGTAGCCGATGCGGGCGCCGGCGCATTCGGCGCCCAGGAATTCCGCCGGCGGCTGCTCCAGCAGGTGCCGCAATTCCCAGAGGCCGCCCTCCACCTCCGCCGCCGCCTGGGTGGTGTAGCGGCCATCGACGAAGAGGATGGCGCGGTCGCGCAGCACCAGGGCGAGGCCGGCGCTGCCGGTGAAGCCGGTGAGCCAGGCCAGGCGCTCGGCCGAGGGCGGCACATATTCGCCGAGGAAGGCATCGGCGCGCGGCACCAGCAGGCCGTCGAGGCCGAGCGCGGCCATGTCGGCCCGCAGGGCGGAGAGGCGTTTGGCGGCTGTTGTCATGGCAGAGGTTACCGGAGCCCTAATAATGAAA
Source organism: Falsiroseomonas sp. (assembly GCF_051860665.1). Classification (GTDB taxonomy): domain Bacteria; phylum Pseudomonadota; class Alphaproteobacteria; order Acetobacterales; family Acetobacteraceae; genus Falsiroseomonas. Next base: position 328,438 of record NZ_JBHYDM010000004.1, on the reverse strand, counting down.
CATATGTCCACAGCGTTTCATGCATTAGGCGCATAGCTTGGCTGTGGCTTCGGCGCATCACCTGTGACCCGCAAACGCCTATGTTGCACCTGCGAAGCGCGGCGGCCCAGGCCGAGGACGACCAGGCCGCCACGCAACCCCATCAGAGGTCATCATGAACCCCCGCCACAGCCTGGAACAGGCCACCCTGTTCGCCATCGCCAACCCGGACCGCACGGCCCGCGAGATCGAAGTGCTGCGCCACGCAGCCATCCGCGCCCGCGACCAGGCGATCGCCGACGGCGTCGTGCGCTTCTTCTCCAGCCTCGGCCGCGGCCTGGCCTTCCTCGGCCGCACCATCGCCAGCTGGCCCGAGCGGCGCCAGACCTACGAGAACCTGCGCAGCCTGACCGACCGCGAACTGGCCGATATCGGCCTGACCCGCGGCGAAATCTCCCGCGTCTTCGAGCCGGACTTCCGCATCCCGGCCCGGGCCGAGGCGCCGAAGCTCGCCACCGCCACGGTCCAGATCAAGACCCTGGCGCCGGCGAACGCCAATCAGCCGACGACGGGAACCGCCGCCGCGGCCTGACGTTATCCCGGCCGCACCGTCACCAATTCCCCCCCTGGTGACGGAGCGACCACGGCGCGCCCGATGCCCCCCACTACCAGGGCGCGCCCGAGTTACCCGCCGCAGCCACCCCTGCACCCGGCAGGGCAACAAGCCGCGACGGAAGCGCGGGGCCGATGCCAACAGCATCGGCCCCGGCGCATGTCCGGGCCCCTACTTCCTGCGCAAGACCAAGGTCGCCCAGGCGCCCTGCGGCAGACGCCGCTCCAGCACCATGCCGCGCCGCCGATGCGCCGCCAGCACCATCCGCACCTGCGTCCCGAGCAAACCCGCCAGGATCGCCGTGCCGCCCGGCGCCAGGCCCACGCTCAGATCCTTCGCCATCGAACACAGCGGCCGCGCCAGGATATTGGCGAAGACCAGGTCATAAGGCCGCCCGGCCCGCACATGCCGGTCGCGCCAGCCATCCGCCAGCCGCGCCCGCACCAGCCGCCCCACCCCATTCATCCGGGCATTCTCCTCCGCCACCCGGACACTCCACGGCTCGATATCCGTGGCCAGGACCTTCCGCTGCAACCGCTTGGCCGCCGCCATCGCCAGGATCCCGGACCCCGTCCCCAGATCCAGCAACCGCCGCAACCGCCGCGCCCGGCCATCCCGCGCCACCCGCTCGAAGGCCACCAGGCACCCGCGCGTGGACCCATGCTCACCCGAGCCGAAGGCGATCCCCGCATCCAGCTTCAGCACCATGCGCCCATAAATCCGCCGGTCCGGCACATGCGTCGGCCGCACCAGCACACCCGCGCCGATCTCCTGTTCCCCGAAACTGGCCACCGTCCGCGCCAGCCACCCCTCCGCCTCCACCGGCTCGGCCCGCAACTCCGCCGTCACACCTGTGACGAGCGCCGCCAAGGCCAAAGCCCCCGCCAACTCCTCATCCCCCGACCCGCGCGCCCGCACCCCCTCCACCCGCCAGGTGTCCGTCGCCTCATCCCGGAAAATCGCCACCGAGGGACAGACCCGCAACAACGCCGCCTCGAACATCGGCACCGCCGCCTCCGGCAAATCATCGAACCACACCGTCTCCAACGGCTCCGCCCGCCGCGCCTGACGCTGGGCATAAACATCACGCGACATGCAGGCTGAACCTTTTCATCCGGAAGGGTGGGCGAGGGTTGTAGGGGCTTCGGAGGGTGGCGCGGGGTGATTGCAAGGAGGGCTCCGCCCTCCCTGCACCCTCCCGCCAAGGGGCAGTGGCCCCTTGGAACCCTTGAATCATGTGCAGGAAGGGAGAGGGGCCGGAGCGACCGCATGTTCGGCGGTACCTCTGGGCCCCTCTCCCTTCCTGCACAAAGTCCTGTGGTCCAGGAGGCCACTGCCTCCTGGTGGGGAGGGTGCGGGAGGGGCAAAGCCCCTCCTGCGAACCACCCGCGACCACCTCCGAGCCTCCCTACACCTCGCTCGCCTTCTGGACGAAGCGGTCCAGTACGCGTTTCGGGCCGGTGTGGTCGAAGGTGATGTCGAGGCGGTCTTCGTCGATGTCGGTGATCGTGCCGTAGCCGAATTTCTGGTGGAAGACGCGTTCGCCCTTGGTGAGGGAGGATTCGCGCGGGGGACGTTCGCGGGTGTCCCAGGGGTTCACTTCGGTGACGCGGGGGCGGCGGGCGAGGAGGCCGGACTGGCCGAGGAAGACGCTGGGGGTATCCGCCATGCGGTTGGCGCGGATGGTGGACTGGCCTTCGCGGATGATGGCGTCTTCGGGCAGTTCGTCGAGGAAGCGGGACGGCAGGGAGGAGGTCCAGTTGCCGTAGATGCGGCGGTTGGCGGCGTGGCTGATGATGGCGGTGCGGCGGGCGCGGGTGATGCCGACATAGGCGAGGCGGCGTTCCTCCTCGAGCGATTTGTCGCCGCCTTCGTCGAGGGAGCGTTGCGAGGGGAAGAGGCCTTCTTCCCAGCCGGGCAGGAAGACGGTGTCGAATTCCAGGCCCTTGGCGGCGTGCAGCGTCATGAGCTGGACGCGTTCGGCTTCGGCGTTCTCGTCGGTTTCCATCACCAGGGCGACGTGGTCGAGGAAGCCGGCGAGGGTCTGGTAGTCGCCGAGGGCGCGCAGCAGCTCCTTGAGGTTTTCCAGGCGGCCGGGCGCTTCGGGGCTGCGGTCCTGCTTCCACATCTCGGTATAGCCGGATTCGTCGAGCAGGGTCGCGGCGGCGACGACGTGGCCTTCCTTCTCGTTGATGCCGCGCCAGCGGACGAAGCCGCGCATGAGCTCGCGCAGCGCCGTGCGGGGTTTCGGCTTGAGGGTGTCGGTCTCCGCGATGCGTTCGGCGGCGAGGGCGAGCGGGATGTTCTCGGCGCGGGCGGCCTGGTGCAGGGCGCGCATCCCGCTGTCGCCGAGGCCGCGCTTCGGGGTGTTGACGATGCGTTCGAAGGCCAGGTCGTCCGCGGGTTGGTGCAGGATGCGGAGATAGGCCATGGCGTCGCGGATTTCCGCGCGCTCGTAGAACTTCAGCCCGCCGACCACGCGGTAGGGCAGGCCGAGGGTGATGAGGCGTTCCTCGAAGCTGCGGGTCTGGAAGCCGGCGCGGACGAGGATGGCGAATTCGGAGAGGGGGTGGCCCTTGCGTTGCGCCTGCTCGATCCGCTCGCCGACCATGCGGGCCTCTTCCTCGGAGTCCCAGAGCGAGACGACGCGCACCTTGTCGCCTTCCGCGTCCTGGCGGCCGGCGCGCAGCGTCTTGCCGAGCCGGCCGGCGTTGCGGGCGATCAGGCCGGCGGCCGCGGCGAGGATCGGCTTGGTCGATCGATAGTTGGACTCCAGCCGCACGATGCGCGCGCCCGGAAAATCCTTCTCGAACCGCAGAATGTTTTCGATCTCAGCGCCACGCCAGGAATAGATCGACTGGTCGTCGTCGCCGACGCAGCAGATGTTTCTGCGAGTCGGGTCCTCGTTCTGCGCCAGAAGGCGGAGCCAGAGGTACTGGACCAGGTTGGTGTCCTGGTATTCGTCCACCAGGATGTAGCGGAAGGTCCGGTGGTAGTCGGCCAGGATATCGGCGCGGGTGCGCAGGATTTCGGTGACGTGCAGCAGCAGGTCGCCGAAGTCCGCGGCGTTGAGTTCGATCAGCCGGCGCTGATAGGCGTCATACAGCGCGCGGGCGCGGTTGTTCGCGTAGTCGGAATCCTCGGCGGGCGTGATGCGCGCCGGCGTCAGGCCGCGATCCTTCCAGCGCTGGATCACCGCCATCAGCCCCTGGGCCGGCCAGCGCTTGGAGTCGATGCCGCCGGCGGCCTCCATGATCTGCTTCAGCAGCCGCATCTGGTCGTCGGTATCGAGGATGGTGAAGTTGGACTTCAGCCCGACCACCTCGGCGTGGCGCCGCAGCATGCGGGCACAGAGCGCGTGGAAGGTGCCGAGCCAGAGGCCCTCCGCCGGCTGGCCGAGGATGGTGGCGACGCGTTCCCGCATCTCCCGCGCCGCCTTGTTGGTGAAGGTGACGGCCAGCACCTGCCAGGGACGGGCGCGGCCGGTCATCAGCAGATGGGCGAAGCGGGTGGTCAGCACGCTGGTCTTGCCGGTGCCGGCGCCGGCCAGCACCAGCAGCGGGCCGTCCAGCGTTTCCACCGCCAGGCGCTGTTCCGGGTTCAGCCGGGCCAGGTAGTCCGGCTGGGGTGCCGTCACGCTCACTGGCAGGATCCCACGGAGCCGGGGGCGCAGATGCGGGTGCCGTCCGTCCAGATGGCGCCTGCCAGGGTCACGCCGGTGAAATCGGTGCCGCCGAGCATGGCGCCGGTCAGGTCGGCCTCCGTCAGGTCGGCGCGGTACAGCCGGGCGCGGCGCAGATCGGTGCGCGCCAGCTTGGCGCCGCGCAGGGTGGCGCGGGTGAAATCGGCTTCCCGCAGCGTGGCCCCCGTCAGGTCGGCGCCGTTCAGGTTGGAGGAGACGAACCGCACATAGGTGCCTTCCACCCCCACGAGCCGCGCCTGCTCCAGGTTGGTGCGCTGCAGGGAGGCATCGCGCAGCTGCATGCCGGAGAGGTCGGCCCCGGCCAGGTCGCGTCCATCCAGGCTGCAGCGCCGCCAATCCACCCCCGGCCCGGGCGGGTCCGTGCAGGCGGCCAGGGCCGGCGCGGCAAGCGACAGCAGGGCCAGGACCAGCAGACTGGCCAGGAATGACTGGGTGTGATGATGTCCGGGCACGCGGAAGATATAGAACACAGGTCGAACAACGCCAACCTCGCTGCCTTCTTGTCCCTGAGCCACTGGGTTCCCCTTGGTCCGTTTTTTCGAATGGTCGGCCCGCCATGGCGGGGCCCTGCTGGGCTACGGCGTCTTCATCGGCGTGCTGGTGCCACCGCTGGCGGCCGCCACGCGGGATGTGGTGACGCCGGTCGTCGCCTGCCTGATGACATTGGTGTTGCTGCGCGTCGATTTCGGCCAGGTGCTCGGCTACCTGCGCCGGCCGCTGCTGGTGGCGGCCCTGCTGGGCTGGGTGCTGCTGGCCTGCCCGCTGATCGTCTTCGCCCTGGTGCGGGTCCTCGGGCTGGAGGGTCCGCTCGGCGCGGCGGTGGTCATCATGGCCACCGGCTGCGCCGCCACCTCCTCCCCGGCCTTCGCGCGGATGGTGGGGCTGGATGGCGAGATCTCGCTGGTGGTGGCGGTGCTGTCGACGCTGCTGATCCCCTTCACCGCGCCGCCGCTGGCGCTCGGCCTGCTGGGCATCGACCTGGCCATTTCACTGACCGGGCTGATGGGGCGGCTGGCGCTGGTGGTGGGGCTGCCGCTGGTGATTTCCCTGGTGATCCGGCGGGTGGCCGGGCCGCAGCGGCTGGCCACCTATGGACGCAGCGTCGATGGCGCGGTGGTGCTGCTGGTCGTTCTCTACGGCTTCGGCGTGATGGACGGGCTTCAGGCGAAAATCCTGGCGGAGCCGATGTGGGTGCTGGGGGGGGTGGCGCTGGCCTTCCTTGGCAATTTCGGGCTGAACCTGCTGACCGCGCTCGCCTTCCTGAAGGTTGCCGGGGCGCGCGTGGCGCTTTCGGCCGGGCTGCTTTCGGGCAACCGGAACATGGCGCTCTATCTCGCGGTGCTGCCGGCGGCGACCGATCCGCGCATCCTGATGTTCTTCGCGCTGTGCCAGTTCCCGCTGTTCCTGTCCCCGGTGCTGCTGCGCCCGGTCTATGACCGGCTGCGCGGGCTGCTGATCCGCTGAGGCTCTTGCCACGCGTCGATTCGCGCCCTGCTATGGCGGCACGTCCCAAGAAGGATATGGCTGCATGGCCTGGCCCGACCCCGCCCGCCCCGGCGAGCCCGCCGATCCCTCCCGCCCCTGGCACTGGGTGGCCAGGGTGGAGGATCGCGGCCAGGCGCCGCTGCCGATCGGCTGGAACGGCGCGCTGCGGCAATGGATGGTCTGGGACGGCAGCGCCGTGACGGCGGAGGAGGCGGCGCGCCGCTTCACCTATCTCGGCCCCTGCCTGACCCCGGCCGAGACGGCGCAGGCTGTGGCGGCCAGCATGCCGGAGGAACCGCGCGGGCTGGCGGCCCTCGCCGCCTCCGCCACCCCGCCGCCACCGCCCGCCATGGTGTTTCGCCGCGACGCGGTGCGGAACCACCTGCTGATTTTTGCCGGCACGCTGTTCGGCACGCTGTTCCTGGCGGAGTGGATTCTGGGGGCGCGGTAGCGGGGTGGCGCAACATGCGACAGCCCTCTCCGTCATTCCTGCACGCCCCCCTCACCCAACCGTTGGACGCATGCGTCCACCCCCCCGTCGGGGGGAGAGGGCTTTCCGACGCCTGCCAGGAGGCTAACCGGCGTTCTGCGGCTGCACCCCCGCGGCGCGGGCGGCGGCGCCCCATTTCTCCATCTCCGCCTGCACGAAGCTGCGGGTCTCGTCGGGGTTTGAGGTCACGACCTCCGCCCCCAGCGCACGGTGCCGCGCCACCACCTCGGGACGCGTCACCGCCGCGGTGATTTCGCGGTGCAGCCGGTCCAGCACCGCGCCCGGCAGGTTCGCCGGGCCCATCACCATGCCCCAGGTGGAGGCCTCGAACCCCGCCACCGTCTCCCCCAGCGTCGGCACATCCGGCAGTTGCGGCGCGCGGGTGGCGCCGGTGGTGGCCAGCGCCTTCAGCGTGCCGGCCTGGATATGCGGCAGCGCGGCCGGGACGGTGTCGAACATGATGTCGACGCGGCCCGCGATCAGGTCCGGATGCGCCTGGGTGGAGCCGCGATAGGGCACATAGGTCATCTCGATGCCGGTGCGCTGGCCGAAGAGCACCGGCGCCAGCCGCACCACGCCGCCGGTGCCGGCGAAGGTCACCTGCCCGGCCGGGCGGCCCTTGGCATGTGCCACCAGCTCCGCCGGCGTGGAGGGGCCGAAGCCGCGCGCGGCGCAGAGCACCAGCGGCGTCTTCGTGGTCAGGCTGATGAAGGTGAAGTCCCGCATCGTGTCATAGGGCAGCCGGTAGAAGGCGGCGTTCACGGGATGGCCGACCGAGACCAGGGCCAGGGTATGGCCATCGGCGGGGGAGCGCGCCACCACCTCGGTCCCGATCACGCCATCCGCGCCGGCGCGGTTTTCCACCGGCACGGCAACCCCCATGGCGGCGGCCATCGGCTCCGCGATCAGCCGCGCGGTGATGTCGGAGACGCCGCCCGGCGTATAGGGCACCACGATCCGCACGGGGCGGGTGGGCCAGGCCTGGGCGCGCGCCAGGCGGCTGCCGAGCAGAAGGGCGGGCGCGGCCAGCAGGGCCGCGCGGCGGGTGGTCGTCATGGCTGTCCTCCATCCGGTCTGACGCCGGTGCCGGCATGCTGGACCCGGCAAACGTGGAGGGGAAGCTCGTTTCGGCCCCGCGGGGTGGGGTCTCGGCGTCTGATCGGTGTCGGCAACCGGGCCGAAGGCTGTGCGCGGGGGCGCGCTTCCGAACACGCTCGGGGCGTCACGCCCCCCACCCAACCCTCTCCCCCCCCTGCGGGTGGAGAGGGCTTCCACCAGCGGCCTGCTACGCGACCTTCCGCGGCCGCGCGCCCAGCAGATGGGCGATGGCATAGGTCAGGTCAGCGCGGTTCAGCGTGTAGAAGTGGAATTCGTCCACGCCATTGGCCTGCAGCAGGCGCACCTGCTCCGCCGCCACCACGGCGGCGACCATCCGCCGGCTTTCGGCATCCTCCTCCAGCCCCTCGAACAGCTTGCCCATCCAGGCCGGGACGGAGGCGCCGCACATGGCGCTGAACTTCTTCACCTGCGCGAAATTCGACACCGGCAGAATGCCCGGGACGATCGGCACGGTGATGCCGGCGGCCGCGCAGCGATCGATGAAACGGAGATAGACATCGGTGTCGAAGAAATACTGGGTGATCGCCCGGGTCGCGCCCGCATCGATCTTGCGCTTGAGGAAATCGAGGTCGGCGGCGGCGGAGGCGGCGGCCGGATGAGTCTCCGGATAGGCGCCCACCGAGATGTCGAAATCGCCGATCCGGCGCAGCCCGCGCACCAGGTCCTCCGCCTGGGCATAGCCGCCCGGATGAGGGGTGTATTCGCTCGCGCCCGCCGGCGGGTCGCCGCGCAGCGCCACGATATGGCGGACGCCGGCGGCCATGTAGTCCCGCGCCACCTCGTCCACCTCCTCCCGCGTCGCGCCGACGCAGGTCAGGTGCGCGGCCGGGGTCAGGGAGGTTTCCTTGGCCAGCCGCGCCACCGTCTCATGCGTCCGGCTGCGGGTGGTGCCGCCTGCGCCATAGGTGACGGAGACGAAGCGCGGCCCCAGCGGCTCCAGCCGCCGGATCGCGGTCCAGAGTGCGGCCTCCAGCGCATCGTTCTTCGGCGGGAAGAATTCGAAGGACAGTTTCGGCGGCGGCATTTCGGTCGGCACGGGCAGGCTCGCCACGCGCGGTCCGGTCAACCAGCGCTGCAGGGTACCGGGAAGGGCCATGTCCATCGGGCGGGTTCTCTTGCGGAAGGGCAGGACGAGGAGCGGCGACGGAAGACCGCCATGCCATGGTGGGATGTCTCGGAGCGTAACTTCACCGGCACCGCCGTTTCGCTGGCGCCTCGGCATGCATATAAGGGTGACAACGCGGCCCAGGAAGTCCTGGGTGGCGATGGCCGGCCCATGGCCGGTTGCCTGCTTCCGGAGGTCACCCGTTGATCCGCACCCGCCTCGCCATCGCTCCGGGCACCCTTCGGGGCCGCGACCGGACCCACCGCGTCCTTCCCTTCCTGGCCCTGGCGCTCGCCCTCGGCCTCGGCGCCTGCGCCACCCGGCCGGATCCCACGGATGCCGAGGCCGTGGCCGAATTCCGCGCCACCAACGACCCGCTGGAGCCGCTGAACCGCGGCGCCTATTTCGTGCATGACGGCATCGACACGCTGGTGCTGCGCCCGGCGGCGGAGATGTACCGCATCTTCCTGCCGCCCGAGGTGCGCACCGCCATCCGCAACGTCCTCGCCAATCTCCGCACCCCGGTGATCCTGGCCAACGACCTGCTGCAGGGCGAAACCCAGCGCGCCGCCACCACCACGGGCCGCTTCCTGGTGAATACCACCGTGGGCATCGGCGGCATCTTCGACCGCGCCACGGGCTTCGGCCTGATCGGCCATACCGAGGATTTCGGCCAGACGCTGGCCGTCTGGGGCGCGCCGGAAGGCCCCTACCTGTTCATCCCGGTCCTCGGCCCCTCCAGCCCGCGCGACGTGGTGGGCTTCGCCGGCGACGTGGCGATGAACCCGCTGACCTATACCGGCAGCGGCGAGACCTGGGAGGCGATCAATATCACCCGCACCGCCACCACCGCGCTCGATACGCGGGAAGGCCTGATTGAACCGATCGACCAGGTGCGCGCTACCTCCCTCGACCCCTATGCCACCATCCGCAGTGCCTATCGGCAGCGCCGGGTGGTGGAGATCCGCAATGCACCGACCGGGGCCGCGGCGACCTCCGATTCCGGCCTCGGCTCCGGCATCCAGGGCCTGCGGCGCTGAGCGCGGCCCGAGAAGGACACCACCACCCATGACAGCCATCGCCCATTCCCTGTCGCGCCGCCCGCTCCTCCTCGGCGCGATCGGCCTGCTCGGACTGACGCGCGCCGCCGGCGCGCAGCAGATGGACATCGGCCGCGCCTCCGCCTTCATCCAGTCCACCGGCCAGGAACTGGTCGCCGCCATCAATATGGCAGGCCCGGTGCCGGCGCGGCGTGACCGCGTCGGCGCCATCCTGCGCCGCGCCGTGGATGTGGAAGGCGTCGGCCGCTTCATCCTCGGCCGCTGGTGGCGCACCGCCAATGCGCAGCAGCAGCAGGAATACCTGCGCCTGTTCGAGGAGGTGCTGATCCGCAACCTCTCCTCCCGCTTCGGCGAATACCAGGGCCTGACCTTCTCCCTCGGCCGCAGCCAGGCCCGGACGGAGGAGGATGTGCTCGTCTCCACCATCGTCGAGCGCGCCGGAACCCCGGCCTTCGGCCTGGACTGGCGGGTGGCCGAGATCGACGGCCAGCCGAAGATCGTCGACGTGATCGCCGAAGGCACCAGCCTGCGCCTGACCACGCGCAGCGAATACAGCAGCGTCATCACGCGCAACGGCAACAACGTGCAGGCCCTGCTCGGCGCCATGCGCCAGCAGATCGGCCAGCTCGCGGCCCGCGAAGGGGCCTGACGCTTTCCATGGGTGACGCAGTGGAACCGACCGTGCTCCTCCGGCAGGAGGGCGCGGCCGGCACCCTGCTGCTGAACCGCCCCCGCGCGCTGAACGCGCTGGACGGCGACATGATCGCCCGGCTGGACGCCGCGATCGCCCAGCTGCGGGACGACCCCGCCGTGCGGCTGGTCATCCTGGAAGGCGCCGGCGGCCGCGCCTTCTGCGCCGGCGGCGACGTCCGCCGCATCCGCGAACTGGCCCTGGCCGGCGACGCCGCCGGCATCCACGCCTTCTTCGCCGGCGAATACGCCGTGAACGCCGCCATCGCCGCCTTTCCGAAACCGTGGATCAGCCTGATCGACGGGGTCTGCATGGGCGGCGGCATCGGCGTTTCAGTCCATGGCAGCCACCGCATCGTCACCGAACACGCGCTGCTGGCCATGCCGGAGACCGCCATCGCGCTGTTCCCCGACGTCGGCACCTCCTTCACCCTGCCGCGCCTGCCCTCCGCAACCCCAGGTGCCATGGGCCGCTTCCTGGCCCTGACCGGCGCCCGGCTGCGCGGCGCCGAAGCCGTGGAAGCCGGCCTCGCCACCCACTTCGTCCCCCGCGAGCGACTGCCCGCCCTGCGCAGCGCCCTGCTTGCCGGCGACCCCAGCGTGGTGGAAGACTTCGCCGAGCCCGCCCCGCCCGGCCCCCTCGCCGCCCAGCGCCCCGCCATAGACCGCTGCTTCGGCGCCACCACCCTGCCCGCCATCCAGGCGGCGCTGGCCGCCGAGAACACCGACTGGGCCCGCAACCAGGCCGCCATACTCGCCAAGATGTCGCCCACCAGCCTGGCCGTGACCCTGGAACTCCTCCACCGCGGCAGCACCCAGGACCTGGCCACCTGCCTCGCCACCGAACTCGCCCTGACCGGCCCCGTCACCCAACACCCCGACTTCGCCGAAGGCGTCCGCGCCGTCCTGGTCGACAAGGACAACAGCCCCAACTGGGCACCGGCCCCGGCGCAGATCGACGGATTCTCCGTGGGCTGAGGGAGTGCTGGGCGATTTGCAGGGAGGGCTTTGCCCTCCCCGCACCCCACCCACCAAGGGGCAGTGGCCCCTTGGAACCCTTTGAATCATGAGCAGAAATGGAGACGGGGCCAGCGGTACCGCAGATCATGCGGTAGCCCCGGCCCCCTCTCCATTTCTGCTCAAAGGTCCTGAGGTCCAGGAGGCCACTGCCTCCTGGTGGGGGGTGCCGGGGGGCAAAGCCCCCTGGCAATCACCAGCGCGCCCCTCAGCCTACCGAAGTTTCACGTCGATCCGCACGGTGTCGCCCCGGTAGAGGCCGTTGGCCACGAGGAGGAGGGTGCCGCGGGGGTCGAGGGCGACGCGGTGGACGTGGGCGATGGGGGCGTTGAGGGGCAGGTGGAGGGCGCTGGCGGTTTCCACGTCGGCGCTGCCGATGGTCAGGGTTTGGCGGGCGTTGGCGATGCGGATGCCGGGGATGCCGGCGACCAGGCGCAGGGCCGTTTTGGTGACCAGGTCTTCCGGTGTGACTTTGCTGGAGAGGCTTTCGTCCAGCCAGACGTCGGCGAGCAGGAAGGGTTGGTTGTCGCGCCAGTGGCGGCGGCGGAGGTGGCGGTAGAGGGGGGCGGCGTGGCCGATGGCGGGAGGCAGGGCGCTGCCGTCCTGGCCGGGGGTATCGGAGAGGATTTCGATGCGGGCGCCTTCGCGGGAGCGGAGCAGGCCGGTCCAGTCGGTTTCCACGTCGCACCACAGGCGTTGCGGTGGGGTGGTGCTGACGAAGGTGCCTTTGGCGCGGAAGCGCTCGATCAGGCCTTCCTCGGCGAGTTGGTCGAGGGCCTGGCGGATGGTCGCGCGCGCCACGCCGCATTCGGCGGCGAGGTCGTCCACGGTGGGGATTTGGGTGCCGGGCAGCCAGACGCCCTGTTCGACGCGGTGGCGGAACAGGGTGGCGAGTTGCAGGTAGCGGGCGACGGCGCTGCGGTTGAGGTCCGGCGCCGGCCCTGCGGGCTTGCGGGGCTGCGGGCCAGGGGATGGACCAGGCGGCGTGGTCAGGGTTTCGCCGGCCGGGCTGCGGCTATGGGTCATGCGGTTTCCGGTGGGGTGGACCCGGTTGGGTTCACCGCCGGAAGCTACAGGAGGATGCGGGGCGATGGAATTGTCCGATCCGTGTGGCCGGATCAGGCCCCGGCGCGCATGACCTTCGGGATTTCCTCGCGGAAGCGGAAGCGAAGGGCGGACCAGGTATCGTCGAGGGCCACCTGTGTCACCGGCAGCAGGCCTTCGGTGGTCAGCGGGTCCCAGCCGTGGTCGCGGTCGAGGTCGGAGCGGACGGGGCCGGTCTTCTTCGGATAGGCGAACCAGAGGCGGGCGCCGATGCCGTAGAGGTTCAGCGCGCGCGGCGCGATGGCGCGGAGCGCCACCTTGTCCGCGGCGAAGGCGAGGATCAGGTCGGCCGCCGCGGTAGCCCCGTTCGGCAGGCCGAAGGTCATCCCCGGGGGGTTGCCCAGAACAGCGCAGGCCATGCCCGGGCGATAGCCCAGCTTGCGCGCTACCTCCCCGATTACGACACCCATTCGAATAGTTTCCGTCATGGAGTTGCCACCATTCAGTGGGTCTAGCGCATAAGCCGCCCCTGCGCAGCCATTCAATCGGCAGGGCCGCCCTGCGTTTTTTGGACGGCAGAACTTGCCGAAAGGTATACTAGTTGCGGCGGAATGGGCTTTTCGGTCAGTTCTGAACCTGCCACCGGCCTGACAGGTGAAGGATTGCTCAAGACCTGGGCCGCAGCACCGCCACAGCCTCCACCGTCGCGCGCACCACCGCATCCTCCGCAACCGCCACCGGCGCGGCGGAGGAGACGGAGGATCGGGCGGCCATGGCCATGGGCCGAGGGCTGCGTTCCGGCGCGTCGATCCGCACCTCCCGCAGCCCTGCCAGTTGCAGGCCGAGTTGCTCGGCGACGGCGGTGGCGCGGCGCTGCAGGGAGTCCAGGGCCAGGCGGGCGGCTTCCTCCCGCGCCGCGCGCTCCGTCTCCCGCCGCAGGGTCCAGTCGAGCGATTGCAGGGCCAGGCCCTGGCCCTGCAGCGTGCCGGCGAGTTCCAGCAGGGCGGGGCCATCGCCGCTGCGGAGCGTCACGGCCTGGCTGGCCTGCCAGTTTCGCTGTTCCTCCACCCGCCCGGTCCAGTAGCCGCTGGTCGAGACCTGGATGCCGGGGGTGGCCTGGGCGCGGGCGACGGCGGCGGCGATGCTGCGGTTCACCGCCTGCTGCGCCGCGGCGGCGGTGCCGGCGCGGGATTCAGCGCGGAGGCTGGCCACCACCTCATCCGGCGCGCGGGTGACCTCCGCCGTCTCGCCGAGATGGAGCAGCGTCTCGGTCAGGCCCGCGGGCTGCGCCAAAGCGGGGGGCGTGAGCAGCAGGGTGGAGATTGCGAGGGCGCGGATCGGATGCAGCATACGGATTCTTCCCCAGTCTGGTGGCGGCGCGGCAGATTCCTGTGCCGGAAGGGCTGCAGGCGTTCGGAAGGCGATTGACGGCTTCGCCATGCGGACAGACCCTGGCGGTATCCCAGCCGGAGATCCCGCCATGCGCCTTGCCCTCGCCACCCTGCTCGCAGGCGCCTTCGCCATGACAACGCCGCTGGCCGCGAAAAATTTCACCTGGGCCTATAATGCGGATGTGCTGACGCTGGATCCGCACTCCTCCAACAACACCTTCACCAATACCTTCATGGGCAATGTCTATGAGGCGCTGGTGCGGCACAATGACCGCATCGAGATCGAGCCCGCCTTGGCCGAGAGCTGGGAACGCACCAGCCCGACGGTGTGGCGCTTCAACCTCCGTCGCAACGTGGTCTTCCACAATGGCGAGAGTTTTGATGCGGATGATGTGGTCTTCACCTGGGCGCGGGTGAACGGGCCGGGGTCGCTGGCGCGCGGGCTGCTGGGTGCGATCAAGGACGTCCGCAAGATCGACAGCCACACGATCGAGATCGAGACGCACCGCCCCTTCCCCATCCTGCTCGCCTCCATCACGCAGTTCTTCATGATGGATGAGGGCTGGTCGCGCGCGAACAATGCGGCGCAGGCGGCCAATCTCTCGGCCCAGACCGAATCGGGCGCGACGCGCGTGGCCAACGGCACCGGCCCCTTCCGCATCGTCGAGCGCCGGCCGGATGAGCGCACGGTGCTCGAGCCCCATGCCGGCTGGTGGGACACGCCCGTGCACAACCTGACTCGCGTAAACTTCCAGCCGATCCGCAGCGCGGCGACGCGCACGGCGAGCCTGCTCTCCGGCGCGATCGACGCGAATGTGGAGGTGCCGCTGCAGGACATTCCGCGCCTGCTGCAGGATTCCCGCGTTCAGATGGTCGAGGGGCCGGAGCTGCGCACCATCTATCTCGGCTTCGACTATGAGCGGGACGAGCTGCTGTACTCCGACGTGCGCGGCCAGAACCCCTTCCGCGATCGCCGGGTGCGGGAGGCGATCTACCGCGCCATCGACGTGAATGCGCTGCGGCGGACGGTGATGCGGGAGAAGGCCTGGATCGCGGGCATGATGGTGAGCCCCTTCCTGACTGGCGCGCCCGCCGACCTGAACGACCGCCTGCCCTATGACCCGGAGGCGTCCAGGCGCCTGCTGGCCGAGGCCGGTTTTCCGAACGGCTTCTCGGTGGGCATCGTCTGCCCGAACGACCGCTATGTGAATGACGAGCGCACCTGCCAGGCGGTGGCGGCGATGCTGTCCCGCGTCGGCATCCGGCTGCAGCTGCAGAGCGAGCCCACCAATATCTGGTCCCGCCGCACCGCGACGCGCGACTTCTCCATGTACATGCTGGGCCATGCGGGGCTGCCGCTGGCGGATGCCTATTCCACGCTGAACGAGGTGCTCCGCACCAACAGCCCGACCACGGGCGGGCTGAACTACGGCCGCTGGTCGAATGCGGAATTCGATGCGCTGGTCTCCCGCGCCGCGGAAGCCCCCGACGAGACCAGCCGCCGCGCGCTGATCCGCGAGGCGCTGCAGATCGAGCGCCGCGAGATCGCGCATATCCCGCTGTTCCAGCAGCCCATCGCCTGGGCGTCCCGGCGGGGGATCGACCTGCGCCAGGCGCCGGACAACCGGCTGCGGCTGTGGCTGGTGAAGGTGGATTGAGACAGACCGCCTGCGTTCTGCCGATCCGCGCTGCCCCCTTTTCCAACGGGGCAGCGCTGACTTTTCTTGACCTCATCGAGGACTAGCATGACCGATCTTCTCATCCGCGGCGGCGTCGTCATCACCATGGACGCGGAGCGCCGCGTGCTGCCGGATGGCGCCGTGGCCATCAAGGATGGCCGCATTCTCGCCGTCGGCCCGACCGATGAGGTGGAGGCCGCGCACGGCCAGGCGAAGCAGGTGATCGAGGCGCGCGGCCGCGCCATCCTGCCCGGCCTCATCGACGGCCACGCCCATGCCGGCCATGGGCTGGTGAAGACCATGGGCAACAATGACAGCGCCGGCTGGATGGAAGCCTGCCGCGTCATCTACACCCTCGCCTCGCCGCCCAGCTTCTGGCGCGCGGAGGCGAAGCTCGCGGCCTATGAGCGGCTGCGCTTCGGCGTCACCACCGGCGTCTCGCTGCTCGGCGGCGGCGACAGCATCGGGCGCGTGGACGACACGGCCTTCACCGATGCGCATGCCGAGGCGACGGAGGAGGTCGGCATCCGCAGCCTGCTGGTGCTCGGCCCGACCCGCCCGCCCTTCCCGCGACCCTATGTCGGCGTGGACGGCGTGGAACGGCCGGTGAGCTTCGAGCAGCAGCTCGATGTCATCACCGCCGGCGTCGAGAAGTGGCACAACAAGGGCCGCGTGAAGGTGGCGACGCTGATGCCGGTGTATCGTGAAGCCAAGCACGACGCCGCAAAAGTGAAGGAGATCGAGCGCCAGGGGCATCTGGTGCGCGAAGCCGGCCGTTCCCGTGGCGCGCCCTTCCACCAGGACGGCCACCGGCAGGGCAGCATCGAGCTGGCGGACCGCATGTTCGGCCTGCTCGGCCCCGATGCCTGGCTCAGCCACTGCACCGAGCTGACGGATGCGGATATCGACACGCTGGTGCGGACGGGCACGAGCGTGGTGCACAACCCCTCCGCCATCGCGGCCGTGCGCGGCTATTGCCCGGCGCCGAAGATGATCGAGGCGGGCGTGACCGTGATGATCGGGTCCGACGCCACCGCACCGGACCGTTCGGGCGACATGTTCCGCCACATGTTCCAGTGCATCCGCTACCACCAGCGCCATTTCCGCGACGAGACGATGATGCCGCCCGGCAAGGCGCTGGAGATGGTGACGATCGACGCCGCGCATGGCCTCGGCATGGGGCATGAGATCGGCAGCCTGGAGGTCGGCAAGAAGGCGGATGTCATCACCGTCGATCTTTCGGCGCCGCATATGGTGCCGGCCAATATGCCGGTGGCGCGCGTGGTCTATTTCGCCAATGGGCAGGACGTGCTGGATGTGGTGGTGGATGGCCAGGTGCTGATGCGCGATCGCCTCTGCCCGCATCTGGATGCGACCGAGATCGCGACGGCGGCGTGGCGGGAGACGGATGCGATGCTGGACCGCGCGAAGCTGCGCCACATGGTGGTGGAGAATCCGGGCTGGGGGACGGTGCGGCGCTGAAGGGGGGCGGGCAAGACCCCCACCCCGACCCTCCCCCGTGAACGGGGGAGGGATATAACCTGCTCCCTCCCCCGCACTTGCGGGGGAGGGTCGGGGTGGGGGCAAAGCTCCCCAAAGGCTGGCCCCGCCCCTCCCCCCGCGCCATGATGCCCTCCGGAGAAACGTCCCGGAGCACGGCCCAAGATGCCGCAACGTCGCACCCTGCTGGCCACGGCCCTCGCGGGCCTCGCCGCACCCCGCCTCGCCCGCGCGCAATCCTGGCCGAGCCGGCCCGTCCGCATCGTGGAACCCGGCGCGCCGGGCGGCGGCAACGACACCACCATCCGCCTCTTTGCCCCGCATCTGGAACGCGCGCTCGGCCAGTCCTTCGTGGTGGACAACCGCCCGGGCGCCGGCGGGCGCCTCGGCGTCGAGAACGTGTTCCGCGCGGCCCCGGACGGCACCACGCTGCTGATGGGCAATGCCGGGTCCAACGGCATCAATGCGGCGATCTACCCCGACCTGCCCTATGACCTCGCCCGCGACTTCACGCCGATCTCGCTGCTGGTCACCGGGCCCAATGCGCTGGTGGTCAATCCGCGCGTCTTCCCGGTGGCGGACGTCGCCGGGCTGATCGCGGCGATCAAGGCGAAGCCGGGAAACCACTACAACTACGGCAGCGGCGGCGTCGGCTCCTCCGCCCATCTCTCGGCCGAGCTCTTCTGCATGATGGCCGGCGTGCGGATGGAACACATCCCCTATCGCGGCGCGCCGCAGATGGGCCAGGCGGTGATCACCGGCGACGCGCCCTTCCTGATCGCGAACCTCGTGAACATCATGCCCTTCGTCGGCCGCGGCGAGGTGAAGCTGCTGGCGGTGACCAGCCTGGAACGCTGGCCGGACCTGCCGGAGGTGCCGACGCTGCATGAATCAGGCCTCGCCGGCTTCGAGACCATCGCCTGGAACGCGCTCTTCGGCCCGCCCGGCCTGCCGCAGATGGTGGTCGACCGCCTGGTGCCCGAATTGCAGCGCATCGGCCGCCTGCCGGAGGTGATGGAGCGGGTGAAGCTGATCGGCGGCCAGGTGGTGGCGAGCACACCGGATGTGCTGATGGCCCGCGTCGCCAGCGACATCGCCAAGTGGAAGGACCTGGCCACCCGCGCGAATATCAGCATCACATGAAGATCACCGGCATCGCCTTCCGCGGCTTCAACGTCACGCCCAAGACCAATTGGAGTTTTCTGGAGGTCACCACCGAGGATGGCCGCACGGGCCTCGGCGAATGCACGCTGGCGAATCACGAGCCGCTGATGGCGGCCGAGGTTTCCCGGATTGCGGCGAACCTGCAGGGCGAGGATGCGCGCGACCGCAACCGCATCGCCCGCTACCTGCCGCATGCGCCGGGCGGGCTGGTGACGGCCACCGCGATCTCGGCGCTGGACCAGGCGCTGTGCGACCTGGCGGCGCAGCGGAACGGGGAGCCGCTGCACCGCCTGCTCGGCGGCGCCTTTTCGGACAGCGTGCGGCTCTATGCGAATATCAACCGCGGCGCCAATCCGCGCACGCCGGAAGGATTCGCGGCGGCCGCGACGCGCGCCGTGGCGGAAGGCTTCGCGGGTGTGAAACTGGCACCCTTCGAGCCGATGGTCTGGGAGGATGGCCGCACCGCCGCCAATCGCGCCGCCTATGCCGAAGGCCTTTCCCGCATCGCCGCCGTACGCGCGGCGATCGGGCCGGATGTGGACCTGATGGTGGACGCGCATTGGCGCTTCTCCCCCGGCGGCGCCGCGCAGCTCATCCGCGATCTCTCCGCCGACAATCTGTTCTGGCTGGAATGTCCGGTGGCGGAGGCGAACCACGCCGAGATCGTCCGGCTGCGCGGCCTGGCGAATGCGCGCGGCATGCGGCTGGCCGGCGCCGAGAGCCTCTCCGGCCTCGCCGCCTATCGCCCGCTGGTGGAGGCCGGCTGCTACGACGTGCTGATGCCCGATGCGAAGCATGCCGGCGGGCTCGGCGAGATCCAGCGCATCGCCGCCCTGGCGCAGACCGCGGGGGTGGAGATCGCGCCGCACAACCCCACCGGCCCGGTCTGCCACGCCCATTCCGTGCATCTCTGCGCCACCATCCCCAACTTCCTGGTGCTGGAAGTGCAGTACGGCGAGACGGAGGCCTTCTTCGACATCGTGCAGGGCGAGAGCCTGCGCTTCGTCGACGGTGCCGCGCTGCTGCCAAAGGCACCCGGCCTCGGCATCACGCTGAACCCCGGCGCATTTCCCGCATGGAAACGCATGGACCGGCCTTGGCTGGACCCGCGGCTGGGCTGATAACCACCGGATGATATCCGGATGGATCGGCTTCACCCTCTCCGCCGCGCTGTTCCAGTGCTGGCGGACCGCCATGCAGCAGCGGCTGCGCGGGCAGCTTTCGGTGAATGCCGCGGGGGTGGTGCGCTACCTCTATGGCGTGCCCGTGGGGCTCGCGATCTTCGGCCTCTATGCCGCCGTCTTCGGCGGCACGCTGCCGGCGCTGTCCCTCACCGTGCTGGCGCTCTGTGCCGCCGGCGGCTTCGGGCAGATTTTGGGTACCAACCTGCTCATCATGGCCTTCGGCCATCGCAACTTCGCCGTCGGCACCGCCTATGCGAAGACCGAGGCGATGCAGGCGGCCTTCGTCGCCACGCTGCTGCTGGGCGAGCATCTGTCGCTGCTCTCCTGGCTCGGCATCGCCATCGGCGTCGGCGGCGTGCTCTATCTCTCGCTCGCCGGGCGTGGCACCAGCCCGGGCGAGCTGCTGCGCGGGCTGATGCAGCCGGCGGCGCTCTGCGGCATCGGCGCGGGTTTCTGCTTCGGCCTCACCGGCGTGCTGATCAAGGCGGCGAACCAGGCCATGCCGGGCAGCGACGTGGTGTTCAAGGCGCTGCTGCTGCTGGTCATCATCAATACCATGCAGACGCTGATGCAGGGCGCCTATCTCGCGGTGAAGGAGCCTTCCCAGTTCCGCGCGGTCTTCGCCACCTGGCGGGATAGCGGCCAGGTGGGCGCGCTGTCGGCGCTCGGCTCGGCCTGCTGGTTCTCCGCCTTCGCGCTCGCCCCGGTCGCGCTGGTGCGCGCGCTGGGCCAGGTGGAGATTCTCTTCACCCTCGCCTTCAGCCGCTTCTACCTGCGGGAGAAGGCGACGCGCGCGGATGTGGTGGGATCGCTGGTGGTGGTGGCGGGGGTTGTGCTGGTGCTTTGGGGAAGCCGTTGATGTCCGATCGTCTCGACCGCGTCCTGCGCGACCTGCCGCGCCGCTACCCCGGCCCGGGCGGCGCCATCGCCGTGCTGCGGCAGGGTCAGGTCCTGGCCCGCCATGCCTGGGGTTTCGCGAATGCGGAGCGCCGCATTCCCTTCACGCCGCGCACGCTGTTCCGCATGTGCTCCATCACCAAGCAATTCACCTGCGGCACCATGCTCGCCGCGCTGGGCCAGCCGGAGGCGCTGGATGCCGCGATACGCGCGCGCCTGCCGCGGCTGGGCGAGGCCGCACCGCCCGCGCGGTTGATGGCGCATAACCAGTCCGGCCTGCGCGACTACTGGGCCGTCGCCATGCTGCACGGTGCGCCGGCCGAATCCGCCTTCGGCGATGTGGAGGCCGCGCAGGTCATCGCCGGCACCACCAGCCTGCATTTCGCGCCCGGCACCCGCTATTCCTATGTGAACCAGAATTTCCGGCTGATCTCCGACGCCTTGCAGGACGTCACCGGCCGCAGCTTTGCCGAGCTTCTGCGCCGCCACATCTTCGGGCCCGTCGGCATGGACAGCGCCATCCTGGCCGCCGAGACCCGCGCCATGCCGGACGGCACCGAAGGCTATGAGGGCAGCCAGGCCGGTGGTTTCCGACCCGCGGTGAACAAGGTGATCTGGACCGGCGATGCCGGCCTGGGCGCCAGCCTGGACGACATGATCGCCTGGGAACGCCACATCGACGCGACGCGCGAGGATGCGGACAGCCTGCATGCCCGCCTCGCCGCGCCCGTTCCCTTCGCCGATGGCAGCCCGGCGCCCTATGGCTTCGGCCTCGGCCGCGCCGAGGTTTGGGGCACGCCCATCCTGGGCCATGGCGGCGCGCTGCGCGGCTGGCGCAGCCATCGGCTCTATGCGCCGGCGCATCGCGTCTCAGTCGTGGTGATGTTCAACCACCTCTCGGACGCCAATGCCGCGGCGCTGGAGGCGCTGGCCGCGGTGCTGGGGGCGGAGGCGCCGCAGCCCGATGCCAGCCTGCCGCCGCCGGACTGGCTGGGCGCCTATCTGGAGCCGGAGACGGGACTTTCCGTGCGGCTGGACAGCGCGGCGCCTGGCGTGGTGCGGCTGCGCTTCGGCCATGGGGCGGAACGTCTGGAACTCTGCCCCGATGGCAGCGCCGGCACGGGCCGCACCCGGCTGCGCCCGACGCCGGAAGGGCTGTGGATGGACCGGCCGCAGGAGGGGCAATCCAGCCTGCTGATCCCCTGCAAAGGCGAAGCGGCCCCGGGCCTCGCCGGCCGCTATCGCTGCGCGGAGCTGGATGCGGAGCTCTGGGTGACGGAGGCAGGCGGCGTCGCCTATGGCGGCTTTTCCGGCTTCCTCGGCCAGGGGCGGATGGAGCTGCTGGAGCCGATCGGGCCAAACCTCTGGGCCCTGCCCTGCTGGCGCGCGCTGGACCATACGCCGCCGGGGGATTGGACGCTGGCCTTCCGGCGCGGGGCGGATGGCCGCGTTGCCGGGGTGACGGTGGGGTGTTGGCTGGCGCGGGGGCTTTGGTACGAGCGGGTGGGGTAGCGCCTGGCCCCCCACCCCGACCCTCCCCCTGAGAAGGGGGGAGGGAGCGTGCTATCCTCCGAAGGGGTCCACGGGGCTGGCGGGGACGCCCGCCGCCTCGATCACCTCGGCGGCGGCGAGCAACAGGTCCTCGCGGTAGCGGCCGGCCAGCAACTGCGCGCCCACCGGCACGCGGCCGACCAGGCCGGTGGTGACCACCAGGCCGGGCAGGCCCATCAGCGGCAGGCCGACCTGGGTGAGCTGGGCCTCCATCACGGAGCGGAACCGCTCCGGGCTGGAGACATCGTCCTGGTCCGGGAAGGGCAGCTCGGCGGAAACGGGGGTAATGGCCAGCGGATAGCGCTCGAAGAAGGTCATCCAGGCGCGCACGAAGCCGGCGCGCTTCTGCTGGCCGTCCATGAAGGCATTCAGGTCCGGCTCCGGGCACAGCGCCTCCATCTGCGCGAAGACGAAGCTGGCGTCGGGGTCGGCCTCGTCCCGCAGCGCCGCATTCAGGCCGCGGCGGCTTTCGGCCAGCCAGAGCATGGCCTGGATCGCGGCGGGCTCGCGCAGCGGCGGGCAGTCCACCTCCTCCACCACCCAGCCATCGGCTTCCAGCCGCCGGGCGGCGTCGCGCAGCGCCGCCTCCACCTCCGGCACCGTGGCCATGCCCTCGGGGCGGATGCAGAGCGCGGCGCGCTTTTCGACGGGCGGGCCGGCATGGGCGGCGTCCACCCACCAGGGGTCGCGCACGTCCCGCTGGCTCATCGCGGCGAAGGCCAGGCGCAGGTCGGCGATGGTGCGGGCGATGGGGCCGGAGACGGCCATCAACTGCCCGCCGATATGCCGCTCCGCCCCCGAGGCGTTCCAGGCGGGAATCCGGCCGAGCGTCGGCCGCAGCCCATGCACGCCGCAGGCATAGGCGGGGTAGCGGATGGAGCCGCCGATATCCGTGCCATGCCCCACCGCGCCGATGCCCGCCGCGACGCCCGCCGCCGCGCCACCGGAGGACCCGCCCGGCGTGATGCCCGGATCGCGCGGGTTCCTGGTATGCCCATGCAGGCTGTTGCGGCAGAACCAGCGCAGCGAGAAGGCGGGCGTATTGGTGCGCCCGAGCAGCACCGCGCCCGCGCGGCGAAAGTTCGCCACCACCGGATTGTCCTGCGTCGCCACCAGGTCCTTCTGGAGGCGCAGGCCGTTCGTCGTGGCATAGCCGGTCTGGTCGACATTGACCTTGATCGTCACGGGCACGCCCACCATCGGGCCGGGATCCTCGCCGCGCGAAAGCGCCGCATCGATCACCGCGGCCTGGCCCAGCACATCCTCCGGCCGATGATCCACCACGGCGTTGATCGCGGGGTTCGCGGCCTCGAGGCGGGCCAGCGCATCCCGCGCCACCTCCGTCGCACTCACCTGGCGTGAGCGCACCAGCGCCGCGATTTCGGTGGCCGGCAGGCGCCAGTATTCGGTCATCGCGAAGCATCCCCTTGCGTCGCCATCAGGCTGCGTCGCGAGGGGAGGTTGGTCAACCGCCGCCGAAGACCGGCTCGCGCTTGCCCATGAAGGCGTCGCGGCCTTCCGCGTGATCGGCCGAGAGGAAGCACATGGTCTGCCAGTCGCGCTCCCGCTCCAGCGCCGCATCCAGCCCCTCGGCCAGCATGCGTTTTGTCAGCGCGATCGGCAGGGCGGCCTGGGCCGCGAGGCCCGCGGCGATGCGCTGCGCCTCGCCCAGCGCCGTGCCCTTCGGCACCACGCGATCCACCAGCCCGATGCGCTCCGCCGCCGCCGCGTCCATCGGCTCCGCGTAGAACAGCACCTGGCGCGCGCGCGCCACGCCGATGCGCGCCGGCAGGGTGAAGGGCAGGCCGAGATCGGCCATCAGCCCCACCTTGTTGAAGCCCGCCATGAAGCGCGCCTCGGCCGAGGCCACGATCGTGTCGCTCGCACAGGCCACCGACAGCCCGGCGCCGACGCACCAGCCCTCGACCGCCGCGACGATCGGCAGCCGCCCGCCGACCATCAGCCGGATGATGCGATGCGTGCGCCGCATCCTCTCCCGCCCCTGCTCGGCATCCCGCACATCCATGCCCGAGATGTCGCCGCCCGAGCAGAAGGTGCCGCCCGACCCCGTGACCACCACCGCGCGCACCGCCACATCGCCCTGCGCCGCCTCCAGCGCCTCGAACAGCTGCTCCCGCAGCGGCACGGACAAGGCATTGCGCCGCGCCGGATTGTCGAGCGTCAGCGTCAGCACGCCACCCTCGCGCGCCTGCACCACGCGCATCACCGGAGGCTCGCTCATGCGTCGGTATGCAGCACGGCGCCCGTCTGCGCCTGCAACTCCGCCAAGGACATGCCCTCCGCCAGAATCTCCCGCAGCACGAAGCCGCGCCCCTGCACCACATCCACCACGGCCAGGTTGGTATAGACCCGCTGCACCGCCCCCGGCGCCGTCAGCGGATAGCCACAGCTTTCCACCAGCTTCGGCCGCCCGTCCTTCGTCGTGTGGTCCATCACCACCCAAAGCCGCTTGGCCCCCGCGGCGAGATCCATCGCGCCACCCACCGCCGGCGCCGAGTCATTCTCGCTCGTCGCCCAATTCGCGATGTCGCCATTCGACGCGACCTCAAACGCCCCCAGCACGCACAAATCAATGTGCCCGCCGCGAATCATCCCAAAGCTGTCCGCGTGATGGAAAAAGCTCCCGCCGGGTCGCAGCGTCACCTGCTGCTTGCCGGCATTCACCAGCCAGGCATTGCCCTTGCCGGCTTCGGGTGCCGGACCCATCCCCAGAATGCCATTCTCGGAATGCAGGATCACCTCCCGCTCCACCGGCACATGATCCGCCACCATCGTCGGAATCCCGATCCCGAGATTCACAAACCACCCCTCCGGAATGTCCCGCGCCACCCGCGCCGCCATCCCCTGCCGCGTCACACCCGCCATCAGCTCGCCTCCATCGGATCGTCCCGAGGACACGCGGGTGCCCTTGGGTTGCGCTGCGTGGTTCGCAGGGGGACGCTGTCCCCCTGCACCCCCTGCCAAGGGGCAGTGGCCCCTTGGAACCCTTCGATTCATGAGGGGAGATGGAGAGGGGCCAGCGGGGCCGCTGGATCGGCGGGCGCTCCGGCCCCTCTCCATCTCCCCTCAAGGTCCCGTGGTCCAGGAGGCCACTGCCTCCTGGCGGGGAGGGTGCGGGAGGGGCAGAGCCCCTCCTGCGAACCACCCAACCGCTACACCCAAGGCGCCCCGCGTTCCACCTGGACGACCCGTTGGACGAAGATGCCGGGGGTGTGGACGTTGTCGGGGGGGATCTCGCCGAGGTCCAGGATGTGGTGGGTTTGGGCCACCGTCAGGGTGGCGGCCATGGCCATGACCGGGTTGAAGTTCCGGCCGGATTCTCGGTAGGTCAGGTTGCCCCAGCGGTCGGCTTGCCAGGCTTCGATCAGGGCGACGTCGCCGGGCAGGGCGGTTTCGAGGATGTGTTCGCGGCCGTTGAAGACGCGGCTTTCCTTGCCTTGGGCGAGTTTGGTGCCGGCCCCGGTGGGGGTGAAGAAGGCGGGGATGCCGGCGCCGGCGGCGCGCATACGTTCGGCGAGCGTGCCTTGCGGGACGATTTCCAGCTCCAGCTTGCCGGCGCGATAGAGTTCCTCGAAGACCGTGGAGCCGGCGGAGCGGGGGAAGGAGCAGATGATCTTTCGGACGCGGCCTTCCATCATCAGCCGCGCCAGGCCCACCTTCCCGGCGCCGGCGTTGTTGGCGACCACGGTCAGGTCGCGCGCGCCCTGTTCCAGCAGGCCTTCGATGAGTTCGTCGGGCTGGCCGACGGCGCCGAAGCCGCCCATCAGGATGGTGGCGCCGTCCTTCACGCCTTCCAGCGAGTCGGCGATCGACTGGACGATCTTGTTGATCATATCCGCCCTCAATTTGCGCGGTTTTGGTAGCCCCTTGGGGGTGGGGCGTCCAGATTCAGCGGGTGCGGAAAGCGCCGTGGCTGATGACGGTGATCTCGCGCTCCACGACCTTGGCGCGGAAGGCGGCGCCGGTCGGGGTGCGCCAGATTTCGGTGCGGATGGTCTCGCCGGGGAAGACGGGGGCGGAGAAGCGGCATTCCATGCGGCCGAAGCGGTCCGGGTTGTTCTCGCAGATGGTGGCGAGCAGCGCGCGGCCGACCACGCCGAAGGTGCCGAGGCCGTGCAGGATCGGGCGCGGGAAGCCGGCCTTGGCCGCCAGGGCCGGGTCGCTGTGCAGCGGGTTGTGGTCGCCGTTCAGGCGGTAGAGCAGCGCCATTTCGGGCCGCGTCGGCAGGTCCAGCGTGATCTCGGGCGCGGTATCGGGCTCGGCCGCCAGGCGCTTCACGGGGCCATCGGGACCGCCGAAGCCGCCATCGCCGCGCAGGAAGGTGGTGTTCTCCACCGTGGCCAGCCTGGCGCCCGTGGACCCGTCGATGATGTCGCGCGCGGTGTAGAGCAGCGCGCCCTTGCCGGCACCGCGGTCCACAAGGCCGGTGACGCGGGACTTGCCCACCACCGTGCCGCTGGTCGGCAGGGGCGCGAAGAGCTCCACGGCCTGTTCGCCGGCCACCAGCTTCACGGCATCCACGCCGGTCGCCGGATCCGCCAGCCAGAAGCCGGGATAGCCCAGCACCACCGCCATGGTCGGCAGGGCGCGCATGGCGGGCCCCTCGGTGACATAGCGCAGCGCCGCCTCGTCCATCGGATCCTGGCCGAGGCCGAGCGACAGGGCATAGAGCGACGAATCCTGCCAGCGAAGGTTTTGGCGGATTTCCGGGATCGGGAAGTTGAGCAGCGTCTGGTAGTCGATCGGCATGGTCAGTCCGTGAGTTCGAGGACGGCGTCGGCGGCGAAGGCGCCCTGCCCTTCGGGCAGCACCAGCAGCGGGTTGATTTCGGCCGAGGCCAGGCGCGGCCCCGCCGCCGCGCCGAAGCGGGACAGCGCCACTAGGGCCTGGGCGAGGGCCGCCACATCCGCCTTCGGCTTGCCGCGCGCGCCATCCAGCAGCGGAAAGCCACGCAGCGACCGGATCATCGCCTCCGCCTGCGCCGCGTCCACCGGGCAGCGGCGGAAGGCGACGTCCGCAAAAATCTCGATGAAGACGCCGCCGAGGCCCACCATCGCCATCGGCCCGAAGACCGGGTCGCGCACCACGCCGAGGGCGATTTCCGTCCCGCCCACCACCTGCTTGGCAATCAGCACGCCATCGATGCGGGCATTCGGGGCATGGGCGCGGGCGCGCTGCTTCAGCAGCGCAAAACCCTCGCGCACCGCGGCCGCATGGCCGAGATTCAGCAGCACGCCGCCGATCTCCGACTTGTGCAGGATATCCGGCGACAGGATTTTCGCGACCACCGGATAGCCGATGGCCTCCGCGGCATTCACCGCATCCTCGGCGCTCTGGCAGGCGGCCTCCGGCACCAGGGGGATGCCGGCGGCTTCCAGGATGCGCTTGGCCTCGGCCTCGTTGGGCGAGACCTCGGGCAGCGGGATTTCGGGCAGGTCCTCGGCGACGGCCGGCGGCTCGGCGAAGGCCGCGCCGAAGCGGCCCATGGCGGCCAGCGCCACCACGGCCCGCGAGGGGTCTTCCATGCACAGGAAGCCGTCGGCCTCCCAGTCCCGCACCCGCTCGATGGGGGCGAGGATGGAGAGGAGAAAAATGCGGTCGGGATGGGCGTCCAGCACCTTCTTCAACTCGGCCCGCAGCCGCGGCGCGGTGGAGGGGCTGGCGCCCCATTGGGTGAAGAAGGCGATGACGCTGGCATAGCCGCCATCGGTCACCATCGACTCGGCGAAGGCGCCGATCACGCTCATGTCGTTGAAGGCCTGCGCCGTGCAGTCCACCGGATTGAGCGGCGAGGAGAAGGGCACCAGTTCCTTCAGTCTCGCCTGCGCCGCTTCCGGCATCGGCGGCATCGGCAGGCCCACGGCCTCGGCTGCGTCCGACATCAGCACGCCCGCGCCGCCGGAGATGGTGACCACGCCGAGCGAGTTGCGCTTCGGAAAAATGCCGCGCTGGGCGACGTAGCAGACGTCCAGCAGTTCCTCCGTGGTGCGCGCCCGGTGCACGCCGAATTCGGCCAGCACGGCATCCATCACCCGGTCGTCGCCGGCGATGGAGGCGGTGTGGGACTGTGCCGCCGCCTGGCCGAGCGCGCTGCGCCCGACCTTCATCATCACCACCGGCTTCTTCGCCGCGCGCGCGGCCTGCAGCGCGGCGATGAAGCGCGGGCCGTTCTGGATGCCCTCGGCATAGGCGGCGATGACCTGCACCTCCTCGCTTTCCGCCATCCAGCCGATGATGTCGGACAGGCCGAGGTCGGCCTCATTGCCCGTGGTCACCAGCACCGGCGTGGCGATGCCGCGGTCGCGGGCGGCGGCGAACAGATGGCTGCCATAGGCGCCGGACTGGCTGGCGATGCCCACCCCGCCGGTGCCCGGCCTGGCGGATCGCGGCCAGCCATTCTCGAAGCTGGCCGAGAAGATCGGGTAGTAGCCCAGCGTCGCGTTGAACATGCCGAGGCAGTTCGGCCCCAGCAGCCGCATGCCGGAAGGTCGCGCCGCCTCCAGCAGTCGCGCCTGCATCGCCGCCCCCGCCTCCCCGGTCTCCGCAAAGCCCGCGGTGAAGACGATGGCCGCGCCGCAGCCCTTGGCGCCGAGATCGGCCACCGCCTGGATCGCCGCCTCCCCGGGGATGGCCACGATCGCCGCATCCGGCGCCTGCGGCAGGGCCGCGACGCTGGCGAAGGCCGGCACGCCCTGCACCGTCGCCCGGTTCGGGTTCACCGGCATCAGCGCGCCCTCCCGACCCTGGGCAAAACCCTGGGAGAGCATATAGGCCAGCGGCCGCCCGCCGATTCGCGTGGCGTCGTCGGAGGCGCCGATGACGGCGACGGAGCGCGGCCGCAACAGCCGATCGAGTTCCCGGAATGCCAGCGACGCCTCCCCCATGCAGCCGGGGGCAAATTGCGGGAGGCTGGGGGGCGCGGCAAGTCCCGCGCCGGGTCAGCCGATCAGCAGGCCGAGCACGACCATCGCGGCCAGCAGGACACCGCCGGCCAGCACCGCCGTCATCAGGTCGCTGGTCTTGCCGGCGGGGCGGCTATCCTCCTCATCCCAGCCCGAGGAGACCACCGGATAGTGCGGTCGCTGCGGCGTCCCGTCTTCCGCGGCCGGGGCCGGCTCCACACGCGGCTGCATCACGCCCTCGGCCAGTTCGGCCGGCGGACGCAGGCCCAGCAGGCCACGCGGATCGTTCGGGTTTTCGGCCTGGGTCACCATGCGGCGAAGTATTCCCAATCCGAAAGGACCGCGCCAGCATCCTTGGGTCGCAGAGGTCGTTTTTTTCGACACGCGGACACGGGAGGGTGACAGGTCCGGACAACTTTGCCGCGTCATCCGCCGCGAGACTGGACGATCTTGCGCGGCTGGGGCCGGGCCTCGCCCATTCCGGGCAAAGCCGCGGCGCCTGATGCAACCGGCCCTGCTCAGCCCGGCAGCGGCCGGGCCGGCACGCCGCCCACCCGGGCGCCGTCGCCCAGCGGCCCGCCCACCGCGGCGCCGGGCGCCACCTGCACATCCGCCCCCAGCGCCACCCCCGGCCGCACCACCGCGGCCGCCGCGACCAGGCTGCGCGGCCCCACGGCGACGCCGCCGCAGAGCACGGCACCGGGGCCCAGGTGCACGGCCTCCTCCAGCCGGCATTCATGCTCGACGATGGCGCCGGTATTCACCAGCACCAGCCGGCCCAGCCGCGCCTGCGGCCCCACCACCGCCCGCGCCATCACCTGGCAGCCGGCGCCGAGCAGGGCGCTGGGGGAGACCAGGGCGGCGGGATGCTGCACCAGCGGCAGGCCGAAGCCCGCCGTCTCGCAAAGCGCGCCGAGCCGCAGGCGGGTGGCATTGTCGCCCACCGCCACCGCGGCCTCCGCCAGCCCCTGGCGGCGCAGATCGGGCAGCAGGGCAGTGGTGCCGAGGATGGCGCAGCCCAGCAGCGGGGGGCGCGGCGCGCCATCATCCAGCAGGCCGGCCACCGGCCGACCCATGGCGCGCAGCGCCTCGATCACCACCAGCGCATGCCCGCCCGCGCCGATGACCAGCACCGGCGCCGGCAAGGGACGCATCGTCAGACGCCGGGCGCCACCACGATGCAGGCGCTGCGAATGCGCTCGCAGGCCTGCTCGGCGGCGGAGCGATCGGCCAGGCCGAGCACCCGCGCCCGGTAGAGGGTGGTGCGGCCCTGCGGTGCGGCCTGCACCAGGGTGCGGGTGCCGGAGGCGCCGACTCGGTCCCGCGCCTGGCCAGCCGCGGCGCGGGCCAGGTTCTCCGAGGCGAAGGCCCCGACCTGGATCGCCCAGCCGCCGCCACCGGCGGGCGCCGCCGCGGCGCTGGGCGCCGGCCGGGCCGGAAGGGTACTGGCCTGGGCCTGGGGGATCAGGGCGAAGCCGCTGCGCGCGGGCGCCGCGGCCAGGCCCGGCGGGTCCACCCGCACGAAGGGCAGGCTGCCCGGGGCGGCGGGCTGCAGCGCGGCCAGGGCGGGCGCCAGCTGGCGCGGCGCCGGGTCCCGCGTGACGATCCCCGCCTGGGCCAGGCGGCTGCTGGGCGCGGGCGGCGGCGGGGCCGCCATCGGCAGCGGCTCGGCCTGGATGCTGCCCGGGTCGCCCGGGCTCACCACCGGCTCCATCCGCGCCATCTGCACCGCGGGCTGCACGCCAGCCGGGGCACCGGTCTGCTGGTAGCTGGCGAAGCTGCCGCCCAGGCTCGATGTGGCGGGCGCGGCGGGCGGCTGGCTGTCGCCGGGGCTCGAAATCGGCTCCATCCGGTTCTGGAAATCGCCGAGGCTGGCGACCGGCGCCATGGCCACCACCGCGCCCTGCGGCGCGGCCGCCGAGGCCTGGCTGACGATCACGCCACCGGCCGAGGCCAGCTGCGTCGGCGCCGGGGAATAGGCCTGGGTCGAGCCATCCGGGATCGGGTCCATCCGCACCACCGGCCCGGCGGGCAGGCGCGCCACCTGGATGCCCGGATCCACCGCGCGGCGCTGGTCGCGCAGCGCCAGCATGGTGGCGGTATCGCCCCGGCGCGGACCGGCGGGGATGTTCAGCGGGATCTCGGCGGCGGCATAGACTTCCGGCGCCGCGCGGCGGTTCGGATGCGCGCCCTGGATGCGCGGGCCGATGCGGGCCACGTAGTTGCGCGTCTCCGCCGGCAGGCCGCGGCCGCCCCAGAGATAGTCCTCCAGCCGCCGCGGGCCGGCATTATAGGCTGCCAGGAAGCCCGGCGCGCCGTAGAGCTCGTACATTTCCCGCAGATAGGCCGTGCCGGCCATCAGGCTGTCCCAGGGGTGGTAGGGATCCGAGCCGAGGCCGTATTTCGCCTGCAATTCGCGATAGGTGCCGGGCATCACCTGCATCAGCCCCATGGCGCCGACCGGCGAGGTGGCGGAGACGCGGCCGCCGGATTCCTGGCGCATCACCTCGCGGATCCAGCGTTCCGGAATGTCGAATCGCTGCGAGGCCTGGCTGATATAGGGCCCCCAGGGGTCATGCGAGGGGCCCGGCGGGTCGTAGCTGGAAGGCCGCGCCCATTGCGAATTGGACACGGCGGCCTGGGTGACCGGCCGCTGGGTGGTCTGGCCGCAGGCGGCAAGCATCCCCAGAAGCAGGCAGGCAGCCAGGGGCCGTCCTGCAGCGCTGAACCGGTTCATGCCAGGCTCTCCGTCGGTATGCGGGTGCCGATCCCCGAGGCCTGCCCCCCCGGCCGCGGCACCGCCCCCTAGCGATGCCCCGGCCCAGGCCAACCCCGACTTCCGTCCCGTCGTTCAAGTCTGCTCGCAAGTCTCGGAGCCAGTTGCCTAACCCATTGCGACCGGCCGGCGCAAGGACGAGATCATGGCAGTGCAGGGGGCTCTCTGCCCTCATCGCGCCATCGTGGTGGAACAGGATGGCGGCCATGCCTATCTCTGGGGTCGCGGCGCGAAGCCGCGGCCCGATTCGGCTTTGGCCGCCGATACCGCTCGAGGATTTCCAGATGCGCCTGTCCCAAAGGCTGATCCCCGCCGTCGCCGCCCTGGCGCTGGTCGCCGCCCTGCCCGGCTGCGCGCCGACGCAGACCGGCAGCACCGTCTCCGCCCGCTCGCTCGGCTCCGCCGCCCATGTCTCCTACGGCACCATCGTGGGCAGCCGACCGGTCCAGGTGGCCGGCGGCGGCAGCGGCATCGGCACGGTGGGCGGCGCCGTGGCGGGCGGCATCGCCGGCAGCTTCATCGGCGGCGATACCCGGTCCAACCTGCTGGCCGGCCTGGGCGGCGCGCTGCTGGGCGGCCTGGCCGGCAACGCGGTGGAAGGCGGCATGACCCGTGGCACCGCGATCGAGTTCATCGTGCGCGAGGACAATGGCGGCGATATCGCCGTGGTGCAGACCAATGAGGAGGGGCTGCAGGCCGGCGACCGGGTGGTGATCTCCCGCTCCGACCGCGTGCGCCTGTCCCGCGCCGCCGGCGGGCCGCCGCCCCAGGGCTATGCCCCCCAGGGCTATGCGACCCCGCAGGGCCATGGGGTGAACCCCAAGTAACCGGGGCCTGAGCCCCGCGCGCCACCACTGGCCCGGCGCCAGCCGCCGGGCTATGAGCCGCCGCATGCTCGAGCGAACCGCCGCGCCGATTCCGGCCTACCATGTCGATGCGGCGGACCCGCAGCGCCTGCGCAAGGCGATTGAGGACCTGCGCCTGGGCGTCAGCCGCTGGCGGCTCGCCTCCAGCCTCGCCTGGCTGGATATTCGCAACCGCTACCGCGGCTCCGTGCTCGGCCCCTTCTGGCTGACGCTGTCCACCGGCGCCATGCTGCTCGGCCTCGGGCTGCTCTATTCCGCGCTGTTCCAGATGTCGCTGCGGGAGTATCTGCCGCATCTGGCGGTCAGCCTGGTGATCTGGAACGCCATCAGCCAGATGGTGAACGACGCCACCACCAGCCTGACGGCCAGCGAGGGCATCATCCGGCAATTGCCGCTGCCCTATACGGTGCATGCACTGCGCTGCGTGATGCGCAACGGCATCATCGCGGCGCACAACTTCCCGCTGATCCTGGTGATCTTCCTGGTCTGCGGCCACCTGCCGGGGCCGGAGGCGCTGCTGGCCATCCCGGGCTTCCTGCTGATCGCCATCAATTCGGTGGCGGTCGCGCTGTTCCTCGGCATGGTCTGCGCCCGCTTCCGCGACATCGGGCCGATCGTCGGCAGCACCATGCAGCTGGCCTTCTTCCTGACCCCCATCCTGTGGAAGCCCAGGCTGCTCGGCGGCTGGGAGGCCTGGATGCCGCTGAACCCCTTCTATGCGATCCTGGAGACGGTGCGCGGCCCGCTGGTGGAGGGCGGCGGACCGCCGCTCGCCTGGCTGGCGGCGGTGCTCTACACCCTGGCGACGGTCACCATCGCCGCGGTCTTCTTCGTGCGCTTCCGCGGCCGCGTGGCCTTCTGGGTCTGAGGGGGCGCATTCCATGGCGGTGATCGAAGCCAGGGGGCTCTGCCTCGACTTCCCCTACTACCATATCGGCGCGCGGTCGCTGAAGAAGCGGCTGATGGGCAAGACCCGGCTGCATACGGACCCCTCCAACCGCATCGTCGTCACCGCGCTGCGCAACCTGAACTTCCGCATCGGCACCGGGGACCGCGTGGCGCTGGTCGGCCCCAATGGCGCGGGCAAGACCACGCTGCTGCGGACGCTGGCCGGCGTCTATGAGCCGGTGGCCGGAAGCCTGACCGTCACCGGCCAGATCGGCGCGCTGATCGATGTGGCCGCCGGCATGGACATGGAATCGACGGGGCGGGAGAATGTGCGCCTGCGTGGCCTCTATCGCGGCCTGTCGGATGCGGAATGCGACCGGCTGGCGGAGGAGGTGGCGGAATTCGCCGGCCTCGGCGATTTCTTCGACGTGCCGATCCGCACCTATTCCGCCGGCATGGGCGTCCGCCTGTCCTTCGCCATGGCCACCGCCATGCAGCCGCAGGTGCTGCTGATGGATGAGTGGTTCCTGGCCGGCGACGCCGCCTTCATGGCCAAGGCGGAGGAACGCCTGGCCCGGCTGGTCGGCGGCGCCGATATCATGGTGGTGGCGACGCATGACTTCGCCGTGGTGCGCCGCTGGTGCAACCGGGCGATCCGGCTGGAGGGCGGGGTGATCCTGGCCGATGGGCCGGTCGAGCAGGTGCTGGCCGGACTCGAAGCGGCGGGCTGAGTGGCGGTGCCTGGGCCTCAGCCCAGGCTCCAGGACCACCAATGCTGCTCGTAGCGATTGTCGTTGAAGACATCGAAGCGCGGCGTCTGCGGCAGCCCGATCCGGGCCTCCTGCTGGCGGGCCAGCGCCTTGGCATCGCGCAGCCGCCCGACGCCCCAGATGGTATTGGCCAGGCGCGTGCCGGTGCCCTCGCCGACGCCGGGCGGCGATTCGAAATCGCGCAGCAGGGCCAGGGCGCGGCGGCTTTCCTGCCAGCCGGCGGAGGCGAAGCCCGGCGCATCCTCCCGCCGCATCAGGTGGTCGGCCAGGGATTCGGCCAGGTCGTAGTCGGTCGAGAGATGGCCGCAATAGGATTTGCGGTAGCCGAAGCAGTCCTGGAACAGGGCCGAGGCCTCCGCCGCCGGGCGGTGCGCGAAGGCATAGTCCATGCCCGCCGGCGTCCGCCACAGATACCAGGCGCGCAGATCCTCGATCTCCGCCCGCGGATGCTGGGTGGTGCGCTCCTCCGGGTAGTTGTTGAAGACGCCGAGCGGCAGGGGCACATGCGCGCTGCGGATATGCGGCATGACACGGTTCTTGAATTCGGTGTCGCCGGCGGCGCGGTAGCTTTCGTCATACCAGCCGAAGCGGTCGTGGATGGAGCGGCGGTATAGCCCGCCCACCCAGGACAGGTAGCAGGTCTCCAGATAGACCAGGTCCTGCCGGAAGCCGGTGCGGTCATAGGGCATGACGTCCGAATCATAGACGCCGTGGCGGTCCACATTGGTGACGATGCTGTCCGCCATCGCCCAGTCCACCTCGGGGCTGGCATCCAGCCGCGCGGCGAGCTGGCGCAGCGCATCGGGGTGCAGCCCCTCATCGGCGCCGAGGAAGGCGAGGTAGGGGGCGCGCGAGAGGCGAATGCCGCGATTCCAGGCCGCCTGGATGGTCTCCCGCTGCGCCGAGCGGGCATAGAGGATGGGCAGGTCCGGATGGGCCGCGGCGAAGGCGGCGAAGGCGCCATGCTCATCGGCGGGGGAGCCGCTGTCGACCAGCACCACCTCCACCCCGCCCTGCCGGGCGAGGGTCTGCTGCGCCAGCATGGTCAGCAGCGTCGGCAGCTTGTCCGCCGCATTGTAGAGCGAGACGATGACCGCGACCGCACGCGGCGCCGTGCCGCGCCGATCCTCGAGCCGCGCCAGCGGCTGCTCCGGCTTGTCGCGGTTGCGGGCATAGGCGTCCTGCATCAGCGCCAGGCAGCGCGCGCGCTGCTCCGCCGCCGGGCCGAACATGGCGGCGGCGACCTCGGCCTCCCGCGCGAAGTTGTTCTCCCGCAGGGTCTCCGTGATGAAGGGCAGGTCGCCGCGCAGGTCCCGCCCGCTCCAGCGCAGGGTGCGCAGCAGATAGGTGGCGGCGGTCAGCGGATTGCCCAGCCGGCGTTCCAGCCGCGCCATCTCCCGGAACAGCGGCAGGCGGCCGACGCGATGGACCGGCACCAGGGAGGTCAGGTAGCGCAGCTTCGCCTCCGCCTCCTTCGCCGAGCGGTCGGGCATCTGGTGCAGGCGGTCCAGGGCCTGCGGCAGGGTCCCGAAGCCGTGCAGCTGGCGGGACAGCGCCATGGTGCCGCGGATCCGGTCGAAGGCCGGGCTGCCGCGCAGGAAGCGCGCCTCCACCATCTCCCGCAGCTCGCGCCCCAGGGCCGCGCCCTTTCCGGACAGGCCCGGCGCCAGCAGCACGCCGCGCAGCCGCAGCCGGGTGGGCTGCGGGATCCGCCCGCCCAGGCGGCGCAGGCCCTGCTGCACCGCCACCTGGGCCCGCAGCCGCGGGCTGCGGCGGCCGTCGATGAGGCCGGGCGCCAGCCGGGTGGCCAGCTCGATCGCCGTCTCCCGCGCCCGCACATCCCAGGCGCCGGCGGGCTCATGCATCCGCGCCAGGCTTTCGGGATCCGGCTGCAGCGCCGCGCGGCGCAGCGCATCGCCCAGGGCGTCGCGGTGGCGGTCGTAGTCGCGCAGCAGGATCTCGGCCTGATGCGCGAAGCTGCGCGCGCAATCGATGCCGGCCACCGTCCAGTCCAGCTCCGGTAGATTGTCCCGCAGCCAGGTCGCCACGCCGGCGCGGTCCGAGACCAGGATCGGGCAGCCGGCGCAGATCGCTTCCAGCGCCGTCAGGTTGAAGGTGTCGTGGCGGGAGGGCAGCAGCAGCAGGCTGCGGTCCTGCAACTGCGCCTGCAGCGCCGCCGGCGGCAGGGTGCCGGCCAGCTGCAGCCGATCCTCCAGCCGGCGCAGACGCGCCGCGGCGCGCAGCGTCGCCTCCGACCCCTGGCCCAGGTGGTTCGGCCCTTCCGGCCCGATCAGCAGCAGCTGGCGGTAGCTGTCCGCCGGCAGGCACCAGGCGGTGTCGATGAAGAGATCCGGCCCCTTCCACTTCTCCCGCCGCCCGGCGAAGACGAGGTCGGGCGCGCCCTGCTGCCGGCTGGCGGGCCGCGGCGCGGGGGCGCCGGTGATGACCAGCGGGTCCAGGTGGTTCACCGCCAGCGGCGCGCGGCGCTGCCAGGCCGAAGCGTAGCGTGTGCTGATCGCATAGCGCGCATCGGCCACACGGAACTGCAGGCTTTCGCGCAGCCGCAGCTCCGCCAGCAGGGTGGCCTGGCTGGCCCCGCTCGGCCAGCCGCCGCGGAAGGCGTCGGAGAGCGTGCCATGCAGCGAGACCGCGACCACGCCGACGCCGCACTGCTCCAGCGCCAGCGCGGCGCGGATGAAGAGGCCGAGCTGCGCATAGTCCGGCGCATCCACCACGTCGAAATCGACCCGGCCCAGGCTCTCTGTCACCGCATCCGCCATGTTGCGGGCGATGAACCAGACCCAGAGGAAATGCCGCAGATTGGCGGGCACGGCCTGCGGCAGCGGCCGCCAGTGCTGCGTCAGGGGAATGCCGAAGGCATTGGCGGGCCGCGGCGCCTCGGCGCCCTCCAGGCGGCGGAAATAGAAGAAGGCATCCTGCGGCCGCTGCGCGATGATGCGGCGGAACACGGATTGGCCGCCGCCCACCTGCCCATAGAGGTCCGTATCGAGGATCAGGATGCGGCGGCCGCCGGGTCCTGGCACGGGCCTTCCGGGATGCGCTGCGGCCGCCATCGTCACCCCCTCAGGATGGTTGCGCCGAGCGTATCCAGCCCGACGGGAATCAGGGCATGGTCCGCCATGCCGGCCCGGAAGCCCGGCTGCCGGTCGGGCGGCACCAGCATCAGCAGGAAGCCGCCGGCCCCGGCGCCGCAGAGCTTGCCGCCCAGCGCGCCGGCCGCGCGCGCCTTGTCGTAGAGCGCATCGATCTGCGGGCTGGAGACCTTCGAGGAGAGGCGCTTCTTGGTCTCCCACCCCTCATGCAGCATGGCGCCGAATTCGGCGAGCATGGCGGCGGGATCATTGCCTTCCAGCACCGTCTGCGCCTGGTCGACCAGCGCCAGCAGATGGGTCAGGTCCTTGTCCGAGGCGCCGGACCTGGTCTTGGTCATCTGCTCGTCGAGCGTGGCGGAGGCGAAGCGGGTGACGCCGGTATAGACCAGGAAGAGCGAGCCGGTGAGCGCCGCCTGGCAATCCGCCGTCATCTGGATCGGGCTGATGCGGGTGCGGTTGCCTTCGAAATCGAAGCGGTTCAGCCCGCCGAAGGCGGCATGGTGCTGGTCCTGCACGCCGCAATTCTCGCCCAGCAGGCCGCGTTCCACATGCACAGCCTCCCGCGCCAGGTCCATCTTGGTGGCGCCGCGGCCCAGCAGCTCGAAGAGCAGGTTCACGAAGCCCACAGTGAAGCTGGAGGAGGAGCCGAGGCCGCTGCGCGCCGGCAGGTCCGCCATGATGGAAATGTCCAGCGGGCTGGCATAGCCGTAGTGGCGGATCGCCTCCCGCACCACGGGATGCTCGATCGCATCCAGCTCCGTCACCTGCTCCATCTTCGAGTAGGAGATGCGGTAGCGGTAGTCGAGGATATTGGTCAGCCGCAGGGCCGCGACATAGACATACTGGTCGATCGCCATGCCCAGCACCGCGCCACGGGCGCGGGCGAAATATTCGGGATAGTCGGTGCCGCCACCGAAAAAGGAGACGCGCAGCGGCGTGCGGGAGACCGTCATCATGCGTGGGGCTTCTCCAACTTCCGCGCCGCCAGGATCTGGGCGACGCCCTGTTCCACGCTCAGCTTCGGGCGCCAACCGGTCTTCGACAGGAAGAGGGTCGAATCGAGGCTCTTGTAGCCCGCGCCCTGGAAGGAGCCGGGCGGGCTGACGATGCGGGCGTCCCAGCGCAGCGCGGCCAGGATGGCCCGCGCGCAGTCGCCGATCTCCACGGGGGCGTTCGGCGTCACGTTCAGCACGCAATCGGTGAAGGCGGCATCGGCCGCGAGGATGGCATCGATCTGGTCATGCACATGCAGAAGATCGCGCACCGTGCGCGGGTTTCCCCAGACCTCGAATTCCATGGCACCGGAGGCCTGGGTGCGGATCGCACGCTCGATCATCGCCGCCATGAAATGCGCGCGGCTGTCCTCGCTATGCGCATGCGGGCCATAGACGGTGGCCAGCACGCAGTGCAGCCAGCGCATGTCATATTGCCGGCCGAAGGTTTCGCATCCGATGGCGAGCAGTTCCTTGGCGAGCGCATAGCCCTGCACGGAGGGATGCGGCCGGCCGATGCCGAATTCCGCCTCCGCCGTCGGATGGTCCGATTCGGCATAGGTGCAGGAGGAGCCGAGCGAGACCAGCTTGGCCTGGGGCTGATGCGCCCGCCAGGCATCCAGCACGTTCAGGTGGATGCGGGCATTGTCGCGCAGCAGCTCCCCCTGCATGGCGTATTGGATCTGGCCGGTTCTCTGCTTGGTGATGGCGTGAAAGATGCGCCCCGCCCTCGGCGCCTCGCGGAAGGCACGATCGACGGTGGCATAGTCGCAGAAGTCGCCGGCGGCGCGGCCGATGGCATGCACCGGCCAGCCTTCCGCCTGCCAGCGCTCCACCAGGTTGCGCCCCAGGAAGCCATCGGCGCCGAGGATGATGGTCGGGCTATCGGCGTAGGGCATCGCGATACCAGGCGAGGGTTGCGGCCATGCCGTCATCCAGCGTGCGGAAGGGGGCGAGGTCCGGCAGAAGCTGGCGCAGCTTCGTGGCCGTGGCGCGGCGGACCTTCACGCCGCGATTTCCCGCGGCCGGCGGCGAGGTCAGCTTGATGGGGCGGATGCGGCCGGCGGCGCGCATGGCGCAATTCGCCAGGTCGCGCACCGTGCGGGTTTCGCCGAAGGCGAGGTTTGCGACGTCCGTCACGCCGCGCAGCTTCAGGGATTCCACGAAGGCCGCGGCGACATCGCCGGCATAGACGAAATCGCGCTCGGCATCCGGGTCGCCGCGCACTTCGAATTCCGGCGCCTCGCCGGCGGCACGGATGACGAAGGCTGTCGCGACATGCGCCTCCGCCTCGTCCAGCGTGTCATGCGGGCCATAGGGGTTGGTCAGGCGGAAGCTTATCGTGTGGATGCCCGCGCGACGCCGCCACAGTTCGGCGGTGATCTCGCCCCAGCGCTTCGACCAGGCATAGGCGGCTTCGCCATCATGCGGCCAGTCGTTGAGGTCGAGCGGGATGGCATCATCCTGCACTGCCCAGCTCGCCGGATAGACGGCGGAGGAGGAGGCCGCGCGGATTTCCGAAATGCCGCGGGCCATGGCGAAGCTGTAGACCTGCTCCGTCATCGCCAGGTTGGCGGCGAGAATCTGCTGCTGCTGCTTGCCGAATTGCGAGGCGTAGTAGCGGAAGGCGGCGACATGGATGATCGCCGTTCCCGCCGGCAGCGCCGGCAGATTTGCCACCGCCGTGGCGGCAACGGTCTGCGTGCAGCCCGGCACCGGCGTGCCGGAGGCGGTGACGCCGATGAGCATCGGCACCTTCCCCGCCAGCGCATCGACCACATTGCGCCCGATGAAGCCGCTGGCGCCCCAGACGAGGACGGCCTCCGGAAGGCTCACGCGGATTCCTTCCCGTAGGCATGCACCTTCGGAATCGGCACCACGAGCTCACCGCCACCCGCGAGGTAGTCGCGTTCCTTCACCAGGAACTCGTTGATGAAATTCCAGGCCAGCACGAGGTAGGCATCGGGGCGTGCGCCTTCTTCCGCCTCGATCGGAATGCGCACGCCGGGGATGGCGAGGCCGACCTTCATCGGGTTCTTCTCGACGGCCTTCTGCACGAGATCCGGCCCGATGCCGAAACTGTTCAGCAGCGTCGCGCCCTTGGCCGGCGCGCCATAGGCCCAGACCGATTTTTTCGAATTCTTGTAGCCTTCGAGAAGCGCGACGAGACGCTTGCGGAGGTCCAGCACATTGTCGGCGAAGGTGCGGTAGGTCTCGATCTCGCCAAAGCCCTTGGCGATCTCCTGCGCCTGCATCGCGCGCACGCTGTCCTGCACCGGGCGGGCGCCCTTGCGGGCCACATGCGCCTCGATGCTGCCGCCATGGATATCGACCAGCTCGGCGGAGAAGACCTCCAGCCCATGCCGCTCCAACAGCGCGGAGAGCGACTTCAGCGTGTAGTAGCAGAGATGCTCGTGATAGATCTGGTCGAAGGCGGTATTCTCCACCATGCCGCCGAGATAGATCGCCTGCACCACGAAGACGCCGTCCTCGGCCAGCAGCTGCGCGATGCCATCCACCACGCTGTGCAGCTCCTCCAGGTGGAAGAAGACGCCGGCGGCGGTGATGATCCTCGCGGGGCCGAATTCCTTGCGGATATCGGCGCAGCAGGCGGCATTGAAGAAGCGGTTCCAGGTCGGCACGCCGGCATCCTGCGCCAGCTTCGCCACATTGCCCGCCGCCTCCACCCCCAGCACGCGGGCGCCGCTGAAGGCCCATTGCTTCAGCCAGGTGCCGTCATTGCTGCCGATATCGACGACGAGATCGCCCGGCTTCACGTCGTAGCGCGCGGCGATCCGCTGGCTGGTCGCCAGGAAATGCGCGGGCAGCGTCTTTGTGGTGCCTGAGACGTAGGGATAGTCGGAAAACATCGATTCCTTCGGAATCGTATGGTCGATCTGCACCATGCTGCAGTCACGGCAGAAGCCGAGGCGCAGCGGATAGTGCGGCTCCACGCCCGGCTCCAGCTCCGGCCGCACCAGGCGGTTGCAATGCGGCTGGTCGCCCAGGTCGATCACCAGCTCCACCCGGTGGCCGCCGCAGCAGCGGCAGGACATGTCCAGCATCACGCCGGCCGGCGGCACCACCATGCGGGATTTCACCTCAGACATTGGCGAAGCGCCCGTTGCGCAGCATGCGATAGCCCTTGATGAGTTCCTGGATGCCGGCATCCAGCCCATGGTCGGGCCTCCAGCCGGTGGCTTCCAGCTTGTCGTTGGAGACGATGTAGTCGCGCTTGTCCGGATCCTCGCCGACCGGCGCCTCCAGCCAGACGAAGCCGGGCACGTGCTTCGCGATGCGGTCGCAGAGCTGCGCCTTGGAGAGATTGGCCTCCGACAGGCCCACATTATAGGCCTGCTGGCGCATCGCATCGACATGGTCGATGCCGTGCAGGAAGGCCTTCACCACGTCGCGGATATGGATGTAGTTGCGACGGAAATGCGCCTCGAACAGCACCACGGCGCGATCGTTCACGGCGCGCCAGCAGAAATCGTTCACCAGCAGGTCGAGCCGCATGCGCGGCGCCATGCCGAAGACGGTGGCGAGGCGGAAGGACAGCGAGTTCGGATGCGACAGCACCGCCTCCTCCGCATCCACCTTGGTGCGGCCATAGAGCGAGACGGGGCGCAGCGGCGATTCCTCGGTGCAGAAGGCATTGCCCTCGCCGACCCCGTAGCCGGAATTGGTGGTGGGATAGGCGATCAGCTGCTGCCGGCCGGCGCGCTTCACCAGATCCACCACCGCGTCGCGGTTCAGCGAGGTGGCGCCGATCTCATCACGTGCGCAGAGCGGCGCGCCGACCAGCGCCGCCAGCGGCAGCACGATATCGGCCTCCCGCAGCAGCGGCTCCACCACGCGCATGTCGCGGCAATCGCCGCGCACCGGATTGAAATTCGGATCGGCGCAGGAATGGGCCAGGAAAGGTTCCCCCGCTGCGAATGTATCCAGGACAGTCACCCGCCAGCCGCGCGCCAGCAGCGCAGGAACCAGCATGGAACCGATATAGCCGGCCCCGCCGGTGACGAGCACATGCATTTGTTTCTTCCTCGACCCGATCGGGTTGTTGTGACGTATAGGATGCGGATTCAGGCAGATCAATCTGGGGTTGAAGACAAAGGTGGCGCCACCAGGGCCCGCAGCAGCGAGTCCGGATTGTGCCGATCGCGCCATTGCTGCGCTGCCTCCCGCGCCGCCGCCGCCAGCTGCGGCAGCCGGGCGAGAGCCGCGGCGAGGGCAGCGCCGGGCGGCGCGCCGCGGGGGATGAGGACGGCGCGATCGGGCCCCGCCGCATCGGCCATCCAGCAGCCGGCGGGCACCACGGCGGGCGTGCCCAGCGCCAGCGCCTCCGCCAGGATGCCGCTGCTGCGAGCGCCATAGACCGCGCCGTCATAGGGCAGCAGCAGCAGGTCCGCGCCCGCCAGCAGGGCCGCGTAATCCGCCGGGTTCAGCGCATGCTCGATCAGCGTCACATCCGCCCGCGCGCGCAGCAGGCGATGCGCCCGCTGCACCAGGGGGTCGGAATCCGCGCCCACGCGCCCGGATTGCACGGTGAATCGCGCCCGCCCTGCCACCGCCGCGATCGCCTCCGGCAATTGCGAAAAGCCCTTCTCGGCGCGGGCACCGCCGGCGAAGACGACATGCGGCGGCTGGCCGGCCGTGCGCGGCACCAGCGGCGGGACCACCACCGGCAGCGGCACGGGCCGCACCACCAGCCCGGAAAGCGCCGCGAATTCCGCCGCCAGCTGCTCGGTATCCGCGAAAAGACGCAGCGCCCCGCCGAAGCGGGCCTGCAGCCGGGCCAGCAGGGCGGGCAGGCGTTCCGGCGCCGGATCATCCGCCTCCATCTCCGCGGGCATGCGGCGCAGCACCACCAGCAGCGTCACCGGCGGGAAGCCGGGGGTGGTCGCCACCGAATGCAGGTTGGCGCCGGAGACGCTGTGCAGCAGCAGCGCATCGCCCTCCCCCGCCCCCAGCGCCGCCAGCTCCGCCGCCAGCTCCCGGCCCAGGCTGTCCGAGGCCCCGGCCCGGCGCAGCCGCCGCCGCAGGGCGCGCAGCGGCGGCGCCACCAGCCCGGCGAGCGGCGCCGGCAGGCGGGCCGCCAGGCCGAAGGCCAGCTGCCGCGCCAGCCCGCCGCCGCCCGCGCTTTGATAGGTGGCGCCCAGTACCGCGCGGGCCGGCACCCGCCCGCCCTCCAGCCCCCCGGTGAAGCCGCGGCCCGCCAGCACCATCGGCGCCAGCCCCGCATCCAGTGCGGCGCCGGCCACTGCCGCGGTATAGGAAAGGTGGTGGCCGGCGGGCCCGTTCAGCCCGGGATCGGCGATGACGAAGTGCCGCCCCGGCTGCATCAGGCCGCCAGCAGCCGCGCCACGAAGGCGTCCAGGTCGCCGCCCGGGAAGAGATGTCCCGGCAGGCCGCAGGCGGCGGCGGCGGCGATGTCGCTGTCCTTGTCGCCGATCAGGAAGGAGCCTTCGGCCTGGATCGGCCAGGCGGCCAGCAGATCCTCGATCATGCCCGGATTGGGCTTGCGGCGGCGGCAATCCAGCCGATAGGCGGCCAGCGGCGCTTCCGGATGGTTCGGGCAGTATTCGAAGGCATCGACATGCGCGCCCGCGCCGGCCAGCTCGCCGGCCATCCAGCCATGCATCACGCCGACCT
Organism: Falsiroseomonas sp.; assembly: GCF_051860665.1. Taxonomy (GTDB): domain Bacteria; phylum Pseudomonadota; class Alphaproteobacteria; order Acetobacterales; family Acetobacteraceae; genus Falsiroseomonas. Next base: position 284,783 of record NZ_JBHYDM010000004.1, on the reverse strand, counting down.
GGGATTCGGGATACTTGCCCTTCGCGACGCCCGCCTGGTTGGTGACGACGAAGACGAAGCGCCCGGCATCGTTCAGCCGCTTCACCGCCGCCGCGGCGCCGGGCATCCAGCGCACTTCCGCGGGCTCATGCGGCCAGCCGGTATCCTCGATCAGCACGCCGTCGCGGTCGAGGAAGACGGCGCGGCGGCGGGCCATGGCGGGGATCACGGTCTGCGCCGCGGCCAGGTCTTCCGGGATGCCGATATCGATGAAGTCGCCGTCATAGAGCCCGCCGCGCAGCAGCCCGGCCTCCGCCAGCCTCGGAAAGACCTCCGATTCCAGGGAGACGGCGCCAGGGCCGATATGCTCCAGGATGGCACGGCGCAGCCAATAGATGCCGCCATTGATCGGGCCCTTGCGCGCCGGATCGCGCGCGGCGAAGCCCGTGATGCGGCCATCCGCCGCCACCTCCACCGTGCCGTAGCGGGCACCGGGCGCGGTGCGGCGCAGCGCCAGCGTGGCCAGGGCATCGCCGGCCTGCAGGGGAAGGTCCAGCAGGTTCACGTCGAAGCGCGTATCGCCGTTCAGCAGCAGGAATTCCGGCTCCAGCCGGTCCGCGAACAGGCGCAGCCCGCCGCCGGTGCCGAGCGGCTCCGGCTCGATCACCACCTCGATCCGGCTGCCGCGCACCTGCCGGCCCTCGTAGCGGTCGGCGATGGTCTGGCCGAGATAGCCGGCCAGCAGGGTGATGCGCGGAATCCCGAAGCGGGCAACTTCCTCGATCAGCCAGTCCAGGAAGGGGCGGCCGGAGACCTCCACCATCGGCTTCGGGATGGCATCCGTCAGCGTGCCGAGCCGCGTGCCGCGGCCGCCGACCAGGATGGCCGCCTGAGGCGGGACACCCCCCTCAGGCATCGGCGAGGCGGGCTTCCACGGCGGCGCAGTAGCAGTGGTAGAAGGCCAGGTGCACCTGCTGGATGGCGGGGGTGGAACGCGAGGGCACCGCCAGCAGATGGTCCGACAGCGCCGCCATCCTGCCGCCGCCCTGCCCGGTCAGGCCGATGGTGGTCATGCCGAGCTGGCGCGCCGTCTCGAAGGCCAGGACGACGTTCTCCGAATTGCCGGAGGTGGAGAGGCCGAGAATCACGCCGCCCGCCTCGCCATAGGCCTCGACCTGGCGCGAGAAGACCGTCGCGTAGCTGTAGTCGTTCGACCAGGCCGTCAGCACCGCGGGGTTGGAGGAGAGGCAGATCGCCTTCAGCGCGCGGCGTTCGCGCAGGAAGCGGCCCACCATCTCCCCCACGATATGCTGCGCATCGGCGGCGGAGCCGCCATTGCCGCAGACCAGCAGCGGCCTGTTGGCGGACAGCGCCGCGACGGTTGCATCGACCGCCGCCTGCATCACGGAATCCAGCCCCTGGGCGCGGGTGGTGGCCAGCAGGGCCTCGGCCTCCGCCAGCCAGGAATCGAGCGTGAACATCCTCAGGAGCGCCCCTTTCGACAAGGCGAGTTGGCTGCGCCGCTTACACCAGCGGCGCGAAACGGTCGAGCCTGGACGCAGGCTGGCGCGAAGGCTAGACCAGCGCGGATTCGATACGAGGTTGCAATGCGCACCAGGATCCTCGACCTGATTCGTCGGGCCACGGGCACCGCGGCCCTGGCCCGCCGCTTCGATGCGGTGGAGGCACGGCTGGAAGCGCTGGCCGGAACCCTCGCCCAGTTGGGGGGCCAGCTTGCGGCCCAGGCCCCGCCGCCCGCCCCCCCGCCCGGGCTGACAGCCGCGGATCGCGACGCCATCCTGCATCAGGTCAACTACACCAATCACAATTTGTATCTGCACCTGAAGGAAGCCATGCGGGTGCGCGAATTGGCGAATCGCGACCTGCTGCTGGCGATCGACCGGCTGGCGCGGATCCTGCCCGCCACGCCCATGGTCTTCGAGGCGACGAAGCCCGTGGCGGTCGATACCGACGACCACCTGTTCCCCTGGGGCGCCGCCCAGGACAATACCCGTTCCCCCCGCTTCGTCGCGGCCTGCGAGCGGCATTTCCCGGGCCGCAGCCTGACCTTCCTCGACCTCGGCTGCTCTGGTGGCGGACTGGTGCTGGATTTCATCCTGCGTGGCCACCAGGCCTTCGGCGTGGAGGGCAGCGACGCGCCGCAGCGGGCCCAGCGCGCCGAGTGGCGGCTGCTGCGGCACAACCTGTTCACCGGCGACATCACCTGCCCCTTCACGCTGCGCCCCGCCGCCGGCGCGCCGCCCGTGGCCTGCGACGTGATCTCCGCCTGGGAGGTGATGGAGCATATCGCCGAGGCCGACCTGCCGGGCCTGTTCGACAACCTGCACCGCCACCTGGCGCCGGATGGCCTATTCATCGGCTCCATCGCGCTGGGGCCGGACGACAATCCGGTGACCGGCGCGCGCTACCACCGCACGGTGCAGCCGCAGGCGTGGTGGCGGGCGCGCTTCGCCGCGCTCGGCCTGCCCATGCTGGAAAGCCACGACTTCGCCTTCGAGGATTTCTGCCGCGGCACCAACAACGGCCCGATCGACGAGAACTACCGCAGCAATCCCGAGATCGGCTTCCACTTCGTCGCCCGTCGCCCCTGACCCGAGGGATCATCGCCCATGCGCCAGACCATCCTCGCCATCCTGCGCCGTGCCACCGGAACCGCCCAGCTGCGCCAGCAGGTGGCGTTGCTGGAGGAGGAGGTGGCGCGGCTGCTGCAGGCGCCGCGCGGCAGCACCGCCGGCAGCCGGCATGCGGCGCTGGAACGCCTGGCGCGCCACGCGGATTTCCCGCTGCAGGCCTGGTGGGAACGCTCGCTGTGGGAGCCGGTGGTGCAGCTGGCGGTGCGCGACCATGTGCGGCCGGGCGATATCGCCTTCGACGTGGGCGCCAATGCCGGCGCCTTCGCGCTGCAGATGTCGCGCCAGGCCGGGCCGCGCGGCACCATCTGCGCCTTCGAGGCCAGCCCGCGCATCATCGGCCGCACCCAGCACAACCTCCTGCAGGCGGCCTGCCACAACGTGACCCTGTACCACCGCGCCATCTGGAACCGCAGCGGCGATTTTGTTCATATCGCCGAGGGCAGCCACCTGAACGATCGTGTGGAAACAGGTGCCGGAGGCATTCCCGTGCCGACCCTGGCGCTGGACGATTTCATCGCCGCCACGGGCCTCACGCCCAGCTTCATCAAGATGGATATCGAGGGGGCGGAGCTGGAGGCGCTGCGCGGCAGCGCGCGGCTGATCGCGGAAGGCCGGCCCATCATGGCGCTGGAACAGGCGCCCGACGACATGCGCTGCCATGAACTGCTGGTGGCCGCCGGATATCTTGCCGTCGACCTGGGCAGCTACAAGCGCATCACGCGCGGCGAGGATTTCGCCAATCCCACCGGCGTGAACAACGTGCTCTTCGTGCCGGAGGAGAAGGCCGCCGCCTCGCCCTATCTCGATCCGCGGCAGGAGCTGGTGGCGAAGCTGGAGGCCGGCGCCTTCACCCGCGATGCCGCCGGCGGCGCGCGGCTGGCGCAGCCGATGGAACTTCCCGCCGGGCGCTACCTGGTGCGGGCCGATTTCTCCGCCCAGGGTCGCGACAACGAGGTCTATGCCGGCGTCGAGGCGGATGGCGAGACCGTGTTCCGCTACCACACCTTCACCGCCTTCATGGCGGAATGCTATCGTGACTGGGTGGTGCAGCTGGACCGCCCCGGCCGCATCGTGCCCTTCCTGCGCTTCCTGAACGGCAGCGACGCGACGCTGGACTGGCGCGGCGCGGAGGTGATCCGCCTGCCGGCCTTCGACACTGTCGCGCCGCCGCTGGTCTTCTAGTCGTACCAGCCGACGTCGAGCGTCGCGACCTCGCCGAAGGGCACGCGCCTCTGCGCCGCCATGCGGATGATGGGCCAGGTGGTCCATGGCATGGCGAGCAGCGGCATGGGGTCCCGCGCCTGCCAGCAGACGTCGCGCGTGGTCAGCAGGGCGCGCAGGTTTTTTGCGAAGGGGCCGCCGCGGAACAGCGAAAGCTGTGTCTCCGTCAGGCAGGACCAGAACTGCTGCAGGCGTGGCTCCGGCCGATGGCGGGGCGCGGGCGCGGCCGGGTCGATGATGGCGCGGGCGAGATCGGCGGCTTCGAAAAAATGCAGGCCGCTGGTGGTGCGCGGGTTGCACTCCAGCCCCCAGGGGCGGCCGTCCGCATCCACGATCAGGTCGAAGGCGATGAAGCCGGACCAGTTGGCGGCGGCGACGAAGCGGCGCACCCAGTCCTCGATGGCAGGATGCGCGACGCGCTCGAAGGCGACGGCGACGGAGCCGGACATCTGCGTGCCGCGATAGATGGTGGTGGCGAGGACGCGGCCCTGGTGCGCGAGCGTGCAGGTGCTGAATTCGGCGCCGGCGACGAAGCGCTGGACGATGCAGGGCACCTCGGCCGCCGGTAGCGCCGCGCCCTCGGGCAGCATCACCACCCCGCGGCCGGAGCAGCTGTGCACCGGCTTCACCACCACGCGGCCGGTGGCGGCGATGGCCTGCGCGGCGGGATCGCCGAGCGGCGCGGAGTCCGGCACATCCAGGCCGTTTGCTCGGGCGAAGGCCACAAAGCCGCCCTTGTGGTGCAGCGGCAGCAGCGCCTCCGGCGGCATGGTCAGCACGCGCACGCCGTCGGGCAGCAGCGGTGGCAGGTGGGCGACATGCATCGTCTCCTCCGAGACCGGCAGCACCAGCGCCACGCTCTCGTCGCGCACCACCTGCGCCAGCGCGGCGAGATAGGCCTGCCTGCCGTCGACGGGCGCCGGCACGCGGATGGATTTGGCGACCGCGCGCGAGGATCCGCAGAGATGCCGCGCAAAGGGCTCCGCCACCACCACACGCCAGCCAATTCGAGCAAATCCGCGGGCGAGGTCGAGGGCCTTGGGCAGGCGGCCCAGTGTCAGCAGCACGGTCGGCATCAGGCCGCCGTCACCCGCATCTGGATCTGCCGCGCCGGCCGCGTGGTCAGCCGCGCCGCGGGGCGAACCTGCTGCGCTTCGGCCAGCGAAAAATCGAAGCGGCGGAACAGGCGGGCGATCAGCAGCACCGCCTCCACCGTGGCGAAGGCGGCGCCGGCGCAGATGCGCGGGCCGATGCCAAAGGGAATATAGGCGCCGGCCGTCATCTCCGCCTCCCGTTCCGGCAGGAAGCGGTCGGGGTCGAAGGTATTGGGGTTGGTCCAGTAGCGCAGGTGGCGGTGCAGCAGCCAGGGCGCCACCATGATCAGCGCGCCGCGTTTCACGCGATAGTCGCCGATCCGCGTCGCCTCATTCGCCACGCGCGGCAGGAAGGTGATCGGCGGATAGAGCCGCAGCGTTTCGCGAAAGATGTTGCGGGTGAAGACGAGGCGCTTGGTGTGCTCGAAGCTGATCGGCCCATCGCCGCACACCGAAGCGACCTCGGCCCGCAGCCGCGCCACGAAATCCGGCCGCGAGGCGAGTAGAAAAAAGACCCAGGTGAGCGCGCTGGCGCTGGTCTCATGCCCCGCCAGGAACAGCACGCCGAGCTGGTCGATCAGCTCCTCCCTCGTAAAAGCCTTGCCGTCGACGTCATGCGCGGCGACGACGGCGCTGGCGATGTCGTCAAAACTCTGGCCGGCGTCGAGGTGGCTGTCGAGAAGCTCGCCCAGGCTGCGGCGGATCAGCGCGCAGCTGTCCAGCACGGCCTGGGTCTGCGGGATGCGCGTCCAGGCGCGGTCCATGATGAGGCGGCGGATCTCGACCTGCGCCACGCTGCGTTCGAAGAAGGTGAAGGCGTCGAAGACCTCATGCGCCACGCGGGATTCGAGGCTGGTCGAGAAGACGGAGCGGCAGATGATGTCCGCCGTCAGATGGCTCATCGCCAGATCCAGCGAGAAACTTTCTCCGTTCGCGACCGCACGGTCGAGCGTTTTTTCCGCCGCCTCGATGCCGGCTTCCATGCTGCCAAAGGCGCGGTTCACGCGCATCAGCGTCAGCGCGGGATCCATCATCTGCCGCTGCCGCTTCCAGGTGGCGCCGGAACTCACAAAGATGCTGTCGCCGATCAGCGGCTCCAGCGCATTCACCATCAGGTCCGACTTCGGGAAGATGCCCTCCGCATCCACCAGCACCTGGCGCACCAGCCTCGGCTCGTTCACCACGACGATGGAGCGGCGCGAATAGCCGAGCGGGCCGATCGGCATGGTATAGGCCTCGGCCGGCAGCAGGCCGAGCAGGTCGCCCTCCCCCTCCAGCAGCGCGCGGAACAGCGCCACGACCGGTGAGCGCGGCGTGGGATGTGGCGGCACGAAATCCTGGCCCATCTTGCCGCAGAAACCCCTTGTCCCCCGCACCATTTCCTCGCCTTGCAGCGCGATGTGTCAAGTGGCATTGTCACTCCGCGTCAAGGGAAGGGAACGGGTCGATGGAGCTGATGCTGTTCCACAGCCTGATCGTCGCCCATATCCTCACCGGCACCACCGGCGCCATCGCCTTCTGGGTGCCGGTGATCGGCCGCAAGGGTGGTGCGAACCACCGGCGCTGGGGCCGCGTCTTCACCTACGCCATGCTCGCCACCGGCAGTTTTGCCGTGGCGATGAGCCTGCTGACGCTGGCCGATCCCTTTGGCACGCATCCACATCTCGCCGCCGATTACGACGCGGCCTTCCTGCGCGGCATGTTCGGCTGGATGATGCTGCATACGGGCATCCTGACCATCAACCTCGCCTGGTATGGCTGGCTCTGCATCACCAACAAGCAGCACCACGCGGCGAACCGCACGAAGCTGAACCTCGGCCTGCAATACGCCGTCATCGCCGCGGCGCTGGCCTGCGCGCTGCAGGGCTGGATCATCGGCCAGAATCTGATGATCGGCATCGCCGTGGTCGGCGTCGCCACCGGGCTCACCAACCTGTGGTTCCTGCACAAGCCCAGCGTGGCGCGGGAGGATTGGCTGAAGGAGCATATCAAGGCCTTGGTTGGCGCTGGAATCTCCGTCTACACCGCCTTCATGGCCTTCGGCTCCGTGCGGGTGTTTCCGGAACTGGCGCTGCATCCGGCGATGTGGAGCATTCCGCTGATCGTGGGCCTGGCGCTGATCATCTGGCACCGGCTGGAGGTGGAGCGCCAGGCGCGCAACCGGCAGCGGCTGCGCGCGGTCGCCTGACTCCGATGCATGTGGTGGTGGTCGGCGCCGGGATCGGCGGGCTCACGGCGGCCGCGGACCTGGCCCGGCAGGGTGTGCGCGTCACGGTGCTGGAACGCGCGGCGACGCCGGGCGGCAAGATGCGCCATGTGCAGGCCGGCGGCGCCGCCATCGATGGCGGGCCCACCGTCTTCACCATGCGCTGGATCTTTGCCCAGCTCTTCGCGGATGCGGGCCGCAGGCTGGAGGATGCGCTGGTGCTGCAACAGGCAGATATCCTGGCGCGGCATGCCTGGCGGGAGGGTGGGCGGCTCGACCTCTTCGCCGATGTCGAACGCTCGGCCGAGGCCATCGGCGATTTCGCCGGCGCGCGAGACGCAAAGGGCTTTCGCGATTTCGCCGCCCGCAGCGCGGATATCTTCGGCACGCTGCAGCACAGTTTCATCGCGGCGCAGCGGCCCTCGCCGCTCGACCTCGTGCGTCGCGTCGGCCGGCTGGATGCGCTGTGGCGCACCGCGCCCTGGGCGACCCTATGGCAGGCCCTCGGCACCCACTTCACGGACCCGCGGCTGCGCCAGCTGTTCGGCCGCTACGCCACCTATTGCGGCTGCTCCCCCTTCCTCGCGCCGGCCACGCTGATGCTGGTGGCGCATGTGGAACAGGACGGCGTCTGGCTGGTGGAAGGGGGCATGCATCGCGTGGCGCAGGCGGTGCGCGAGCTTGCCGAAAGCCAGGGGGCGCAGTTCCGCTTCGGGGCGGAGGTGCAGGACATCCTCGTCCGGGGCGGCCGCGCCGCGGGCGTGCGGCTGGCCGATGGCGAGGCCCTCGCCGCGGATGCGGTGGTCTTCAACGGGGATGTCTCCGCCCTCGGCCAGGGGCTGCTCGGCGGCGCGGCCCGCCGCGCCACGCGGGACACGCCGCGCGCCGCACGGTCGCTGTCCGCCGTCACCTGGTGCCTGAACGCGGTGACGCGCGGCTTCCCGCTGACCCACCACAACGTCTTCTTCGCCGAGGACTATGCCGCCGAGTTCACGGCCATCTTCCGCGACCGGCGCATCACGGAAGCGCCCACCGTCTATGTCTGCGCGCAGGATCGTGGACATTCCGAGGTGCCGCCCGGCATGCCGGAACGCCTGCTGCTGCTGGTGAATGCCCCCGCGGACGGCGATCTGGCGGACCTCTCCGCCGAGGCGCTGGCCGAGTTGCAGCACCTGACGCTCACCCTGCTGCGCCGCTGCGGGCTGGAGATTGCGGCGACCGCGGAAAACACCACCGCCACCACCCCCGCCGGCTTCCACCGCCTGTTTCCGGGCACGGGCGGCGCGCTCTATGGCCGCGCCAGCCACGGCGCCACCGGCACCTTCGCCCGGCCCGGCGCCACATCCCGCCTGCCGGGACTCTACCTCGCCGGCGGCTCCGCCCATCCGGGCCCGGGCGTGCCGATGGCCGCCATGTCCGGCCGGCTGGCGGCGGCACGGGTGCTGGAGGAGAGGGTGCGGCGGTGATTCAAGGGAGGGCTCCGCCCTCCCTTCACCCTCCCGCGAAGGGGCAGCGCCCGCCTGCGATCACACGCAGGCCCTCACCACCTCGCTGCCATGCGGCACCACCTGGTCCAGGATCTTGGCCGAGGACACCACGCCCGGCACGCCGGCGCCCGGATGCGTACCGGCGCCCACCAGGAACAGGCCGGGCAGGTCCTCGCTGACATTATGCGGGCGGAACCAGGCGGATTGGAACAGCTGCGGCTCCAGCGAGAAGGCCGCGCCCTGCACCGACAACAGCCGATCCCGAAAGTCCTGCGGCGTCAGGATGCGGGAGGTGACGAGGCTGGCGCCGAGGCCGGGCAGCACCGTCTCCTCCAGCCGCTTCTCGATGGCGGCACGGTAGGGTTCCGCATGCCGTGCCCAATCCGTGCCGCTGCCGAGATGCGGCACCGGCGACAGCACGTAGAAGCTGTCGCAGCCCGGCGGGGCGAGGGAGGGATCCGTGGCGGTGGGCCGATGCAGGTACAGCGAAAAATCCTCCGACAGGATCTTACGCTTGAAGATGTCGGTCAGCAGGTCCTGGTACCGCGGGCCGAGCACCATGGTGTGGTGATAGACATCCTCGAAGCGCCGGTTGGTCCCGAAATACCAGACGAAGAGGCTCATCGAGGAATGGGCGCGGGCGACCTTGGCATCCGTCCAGCGGCGGCGCTTGTGCTCCGACAGCAGCCTTGTGTAGGTCCAGCCGACATCGGCGTTGGAGACGACGATATCGGCCGCGAGAGTCTCGCCACCGGCCAGCCGCACACCGCTGGCGCGGCCGTCCTTCACCGTGATCTGCTCGACCTGCGTGCCCAGGCGCAGCCGGCCACCGAAATGCTGGATGAGGTCGACCAGGCCCTGCACCACGGCGCCCATGCCGCCCATGGCATAGTGCACGCCGTGCAGCCGCTCGAGATGCGCGATCAGGCAGTAGTAGGCCGTGGTGCTCAGCGGATTGCCGCCGATCAGCAGAGGATGGAAGCTGAAGGCGATGCGCAGCTTGTCATTCGTGAAATAGTCGCTGACCTTGCTGTAGACGGTGCGGTAGCCCTGCAGGCGGAGCATGTCCGGCACCGCGCGCAGCAGCGCGGACAGCTGGTGGAACGGCTGGTCGGCCAGCTTGGCGAAGGCGACCGCGAAGATCTTCTCGCTGTCGGCGATGAAGCGTTCGAAGCCGGGCAGGTCCTCCGGCGCGATGCGGGCGATCTCGGCGCGGGTGGCGTCGAGATCAGCGCTGCAATTCATCACCGTGCCGTCATCGAAGCGGATGCGGTAGAAGGGGTTCATCGCGCGCAGGTCGAGATGGTCCGCCATGCGCTGCCCCGCCAGGGTCCACAGCTCCTCCAGCAGATAGGGCGCGGTGATGATGGTGGGGCCGGCATCGAAGGTGAAGCCGTCCTGCCGATAGACATAGGCGCGGCCGCCGGGCGCATCCAGCTTCTCCACCACCGTCACGCGCCAGCCGCGTGCGCCGAGGCGGATGGCGGCGGCCAGCCCGCCAAAGCCGGCGCCGATGACGATGGCATGCGGGCGCGTGTCATGGTGCAGATCGTTGCCGTCCATCAGGCGCAACCCCCCTTCAGGTGAAGCCCAGCGTCGCCAGCGCCAGAACCAGGTAGCGTCCGGTCTTGGCAATCGCGACCAGCAGCAGGAAGCGCCCGAAGGGTTCGCGCAGCACGCCGGCGGCCAGCGTCAGCGGATCGCCGATGATCGGCGCCCAGCTCAGCAGCAGGGACCAATGGCCCCAACGGCGATACCAGCCGCTGGCGCGTTCCAGCGCCGCCGGCTTCACCGGGAACCAGCGCCGGTCCTGCCAGCGCACCAGCTGCCGGCCCAGCGCCCAGTTGATGACGGAGCCCAAGGTATTGCCGGCGCTGGCGACCGCCACCAGCACCCAGGCCGGCTGTTCGCCCAGCAGCAGCAGCCCGACCAGCAGCGGCTCCGACTGCAGGGGCAGCAGGCTGGCGGCGCCCAGGGCCACCACGAAGAGTCCGAGAAGTTCCAGCAGATCCGACACGGAAGCTGTCATGCCGCATCGCGCGCGGGATGAAAATGCCGCATGGCCGGCGCCGCCCGAAGGCAGCGCCGGCCATGCGAAGCGCACGGTCGCCCGGCCATGCGGGCCGGGCGCCGTCTTGGCTCATTGCGGTGCGGCCGAAGCCGCGCGCAGCGGACCCTGGGAGACCAGGTTGAGCTCCGGATAGTCCTGCAGCATCGGCGCGCCATAGAAGGGCCGGTTGGCGCCCTGGTGGCAGGTGGCGCAGTTCACCTTCAGCGCATCGCCCGCCGGGCCCAGCCGCGGCATATGCGGGCCTTCCGCCGGCCCGCGCGGATGCGCGGCCCAGAGCGGCGTCAGCGGCACGACATAGGCCGTGTTCAGGTCCCGCACCATGCGGATGCCGTGCCAGGCCGTGAGCCGCGCCGGCGGGCTGGTGGACCAGTTCGCGAAGGAGCGGCTGTTGTGGCAGAAGGTGCAGTTCACGCCGAGACCCTCGGACATGTGCATCATCAGCGCATAGGTCCACTCCGCCTGCGGGACATTCGCCGTATTGCCGTTGGGGTGGGCGGCCGTGCTGATCACACGGATCTCGTTGTCCTGCAGCAGGAAGGGCGTGAAGGGCTCGCCGGGCAGGGAGCTGTCATTGGCCACGGGGGCCGGATGATTCTGCCCGCGCGGCGCCTGCAACCCGTTCTGCGCCGGGATGGCGGAGGCCCAGACCTCTGCCGGCACCGGGCGGCCGCGGTGGCAGGTATAGCAGGTGACGCCGGTATTGCCGACATGCGGCTGCCAGTCCGCATTGATGTGCCGCGTCATCTGCAGCATGCGGCGCGAGACCACCTTGGTGTAGATCTCGTCGGAGGCCATGTTCTCGACATTGTGGCAATAGGCGCAGCCCTGCTCGGGGGCGATCCACTCCGTCATCGCCTGCATGATGCGGCCGAACTGCGCGACGCTCAGCTCGCCCAGCACCTGCACGTTCTCGTAGATCTCCCGCGCCTTCTCGCCTTCCGCATCCGCCGCCTCCGGCGCTTCGGGGATGCGGTTGGCGGCGAGGCGCACCGCCTGGGTGCGCGGGTTCACCACCTGCTCCATGGCGGTGCCGCGGAAGCCCACCTGCGTGGCGCGGACCGGCGGCCTTTCGAAGGTCATCAGCACGATCACGACGCAGAGGGCTGCGGCGAAGACCAGGCCAACGCGTGCCGTGAGGCTCATCGCGGTGCTCCTTGCAGGGCGGGCGTTGCGGCCAGCGCCGGGTCGACGACCGGCTGCCAGATCTGCGGATAGGCCGGCGCGAAGTGCCGATCGACGGCCCAGAGGTACCAATTGTCCACCACGGTGCCGGTCAGCAGGATGCCGAGGCCGCCCGTCAGCGGGCAGAGAACGGCGAACCACCAGGCCCAGCGATGGATGCTCTCGAAGCTGGCGTTGAAGCCCATGCACCAGCGCCAGAACAGCGCACCACGCTCGGCCGCCGTGCCGCGATCCAGCACCAACTCGATCTCACGCTCACCGCCGTAGCGGCCGAGGGCGAGGATGGTCGCGCCGTGCATCGCGAAGAGCAGGGTCGATCCATAGAGGAAGACGATCGAGAGGGCGTGGAAGGGGTTGTAGAAGAGGTTGCCGTAGCGGATCGAGAAGGCCGCGGTCCAGTCGAGGTGCGGGAAGATGCCGAAGGGCACCGCCTCGGACCAGGAGCCCATCAGCACGGGGCGGATGAAGCCCAGCACCAGGTAGAGCCAGATCGCGGCGGCGAAGGCCCAGGCCACATGCGTGCCCATGCCGAGCGCCCTGGCGCGGCGATAGGTGCGGGCCCACCAGAGCAGGATGGAGACCGTCAGGCAGAAGCCGGCGACGATCCACCAGCCGCCCTCGCGCATCGGCGGGATGCGCAGCCCGTATTGCGCGGGCGGCGGCTCCAGCGCCAGCCAGAAGAGCTGGCGGATGAACTGCACCGGATCCCAGTTCACCGAGGCCAGCATGTTCAGGCCGATGATCTCGAAGGCGATGAAGCCGAAGACCAGCGACAGGACGCCGAGCGTGCCGAGATAGACCGGACCGACCTGGGCATCGCCGAGCATGCCGAAGAGGTGCACGAAGGTTCCCTTGCCCTCGCGCTGGGAATTCCCCGCGAGCAGCTGGGCCGTGCCCATCGGCGTGCCGGGGTAGGGCGTGGGGCCCCTGACCTGCACGCGGGTGAAGAGGTTCTGATATTCAGGCATCTGCGTTGTCCCCCTTCCCCGTCACTTGTTCCAGATCGGCAGGTTGAGCCACCAGCCCCACCATTCCGGCCAGCCACGCGTCCAGAAGGGCCCGCTGATGACGATGCAGACCGCGCTCCAGAATCCCGCCGACAGCGCCAGGAAAAGGCCGAGGCGGTGGATACCGAGCGTGCCGATCGAATAGCCGATCAGGTCGCGGAAATAGGTGTTCTCATGCTCCGCGGTCTTCACCACCTCGCCCTTGGCTGGGTTCAGTGCGGAGAGCACCAGGCCACCATGCATCGACAGCGCCAGCACCGTGGTGAAGAAGAAGGTCACCGCGATCATATGCGCCGGGTTGTAGTGGAAGTGCAGGTGCTGGTAGCCGACGTTCGACACCCAATCGAGATGGCTGAAGATGCCGTAGGGGAAGCCATGACCCCAGGCGCCCATCAGCACGGGGCGGATCACCACCAGCGTGATATAGGCGAAGACCGCAACGCCATAGGCGATGGGGATGTGATAGCCCATGCCCAGCTTGCGGGAGATCTCGGCCTGGCGCAGCGCCCAGGACACGAAGGCCCCGATGGCGCAGACCGTGATGGCCTGCCAGAGTCCGCCCTCGGCCATCGGTGCCAGGCGCAGACCGTAGCTGAGGTCCGGCGGCGCGATGTTGATGAGCCAGGGGTTGAAGGTGCCGCCCATCGCCGCGCCCATCAGGATCAGGCCGACACCGAGGAAGGTGAAGAAGGCCGTGGTGATCCCGAAGAAGCCGATCCAGAACGGGCCTATCCAGAAGTCGAAAAGGTCGCCGCCCACCAGGGTGCCCCCGCGGACGCGATATTTCCGCTCGAAAGTCATTATCGCCATCGCATGACGCTCCCAATTGGGCGCGACCTGCGCCCGCCTGCCTGTGTCGTCGTCCTCGACAGCGGGCGAGGCCCGCTGTGCTTGCCTCGCCCGCTGCCGCGGAGCGACACCGGCGCCTGCGCCTTGCTAGCGCATGGCCCCGACCGGTTGCCCCGGGGTGAAGGTTGCCGGCGTGGCGCACCAGCCCACGTGATCGCAGTACCGGGGCGAGCTGAGCACCACGATGTGGATCAGCCCCGCAACGGCCACCACGCCGACCATCGCCAGGAACAGCGATCGCCGCGGGTCCACGACCATCCAGATCTTATGCATAGTTTCTGTCTCCTCTCTCTCGCAGGGTCTGGCGCCTCAGAAGAAGCGCCAATCCGGCGGGACGATCTGGTTGCCGTAAACCAGCGGCCGCCACAGCCACACCAGGATATGCGCGCCCATCGAGGCGAAGACGGAGAAGGCCCAACCCTGGATCAACAGGGAATGGATCTCTCGCGCCTCGCCTTCGGTCAGGCCGGTCTTCGAACCTTCGGCCATCAATTCGACCTCCAACTGGCCTTTCGGCCGCCACCGCGCTGATCCCGCGCGGCTGGGATGGAAAAGGCGGGAAACCGCCGAGGCCGACTCGCAAACCGCTTGCGGCGGCAGACGAGATCGGAAGGGTGCAGGGGCCGCGTCACGCGACGCCCTCCGCAACGGGATGCGCGACAGCATCGCCCAGCTCGCGCTGGACGCGTTCGCGCAGGATGCGTGTCTCGCCGGCCGCGCGCGCGGCGCGCTCCACCGCCTCCCGCAGCCGCTTGGCGGCGGAGATGCGCAGCAGGAAGGGCTCGGCGGCCACATGCGCATCGAGCAGCGCGACGGCCTCATCCTCCCAGACCTCGGCCGCGCGCGTGGGCGTCGGCTCCACGCGGTCGAGGTCGGTGCCCAGCGGGATCATGTGGAACAGCGCATCGAAGAGCGCGTTGCAGTATTCCTGCACGATGTAGGTCGCGCCGGCATAGCCCATGAAGGGCGTTCCGGTGGCGCGGCGGATGATGGCGCCCGGGAAGCTGGCCGGGATATACATGGCGCGCGACTTCAGCTCCGCCGCATACATGCGTTCGTTGAAGCTGCCGAAGAGCACCAGCGGCGGCGACTTCTTCATCGCCTCGCGCACCGCGGCATTGTCCGGCTTCTCGCCGGCCTTGCGGCTGAAGGCGAAGGCGCAGGGCACGCCCATTTCCTCGCCGAGGAAACGCTGGAGGCCACGCGCGTAAGTGTCGGTCGCGACGACCGCGAAGCTGGCACTGGCAAAGAAGTCCTGGGTGACGCTGCGCCAAAGGTCCCAGATCGGCTTGATGGTGGTGTGCTTCTCGCGCTCGATGAAGGCTTCGGGGTCGAGGCCCGTCAGCTCGCCGAGCTTGCGGAGGAAGTTGGTGGTGGCGAACAGGCCCATGGGCGCGCGCAGCCAGGGGCGTTCCAGCTCCTCGCACAGCTTCTGGCCGAATTCGCGATACATGCAGATGTTCACATCCGCATCCGGCAGTTTCGCGATGTCCTCCACATGGCTGCCGAGGGGGAAGACCAGGTTCACCGTGCAGCCAATGCCTTCCACCAGGCGGCGGATTTCGGCGAGATCGGAGGGCATGTTGAAGGTGCCGTAGATCGGGCCGATGATGTTCACGCGCGGCGTCGGGCCCAGCTTCGGGTTTCGCGCGCGCATCTTGCGGCCGCGGGCGCCGAATTCGGTCCAAAGCCACATGATGGCGCGGTCCGCGGCCTGCCACTGATCCTCGTCGATGGTGCGGCAGATGAAGCGCTGCAGGTTGCTGCCCTGCGGCGTCACGCCGCCGCCGATCATCTCGGCGATGGAGCCGGTGACGACGACCGCCGGCAATTCCTTGTCCTGCGTGCCGGCGGCGCGGCGCATGGAATCCTCGGTGCCGTTCTTCGACAGGCTGTCCTCGTCGAGGCCGGTGACGACCACCGGCAGCTCATGCGGCGGCAGCGCATCCGTGTAGTGCAGCACGGCGGTGACGGGCAGGTTCTCGCAGCCTACGGGGCCGTCGATCACCACGCGCAATCCGCGCACGGCGGAGAAGGCGTAGATCGCGCCCCAATAGCCACCGGCCCTGTCGTGATCGAGGACAAGCATCTTACGTGCCCACCGATTCTTCGGCTTTCGCCTTGGCCGCCTGGATCTTGCGCTGACGCTCCCGGAAGCCCGGCGGATCCACCGGCTTGTCGCGGAACCCGTAGCCCGCGCCATCGAGCGTGCCGACGCCCTCGAAGAAGCTGACCATGCGGCTGAAGCGTTCGCGCCCCTTGGTCTGGGCGGCGACGATGCCGGCCATGGAGCCCGCGCCGGCGGCGCCGAACAGCGGCCGTGCCGAGACCATATTGGTGAAGTAGAGCGCGGGAATGCCGAGCTCCTTGGCCTTCTGCACCAGCGGCGTGGTGCCGAGCGCCAGGTCCGGCTTCACCTCCCGCATCGCCGCCATGTCCTGCTCCAGGCTGGCGCGGTACTGCACATGCGTGCCGCGCGCTTCCAGCCAGTCCCGGTCGGCGTCGGACCATTCGGTGCGCGGGCAGGCGGTGCCGACATAGGGCACTTCCGCGCCCGCCTCCACCATCAGCCGCGCCACCAGCAATTCGGAGCCCTCGTAGCCGGAGACGGTGACGCGGGCATTGATCGGCGCCGCGGCGAGCGCGGCCTTGATGGCCGGCAGCGCACGCGCCTTGGCGGCATCGAGCTGCGCGGCGGTGGTGCCGGTGGCGCGCGCGATGGCCTCGAGCCAGGCCGCCGTGCCGTCCAGCCCCACGGGGCCGGAGCCCACCACAGGCCGGCCGGCGGCGCGGAATTCGCGGATGCTGGCGGTGTAGAAGGGATGCACCGCCGCGGCCACTTCGCAATCCAGCGCGGCATAGAGGTCGCGCCACTCGCGCGCCGGCGTCTGCGGCGCCACCGTCAGCCCCATCGGTGCGAGCATGGCGCCGACACCCATCGGGTCCGCCGGGAAGAGCTCGCCGATCAGCGCGACGGTGCGCTCGCCATCGATCATCTGGCGCGGCCGCGCCACGGGGCCGGCCTCGGCCTCGCCGCGGGCATAGCGCAGCATGGCGCCGGCCAGCACATCCTTGGCTTCCGCATGCGTCGGCACACCGAAGCCCGGCACGTCGATGCCGATGATGCGCACGCCGTTGATCTGCTTCGGCAGCAGGTCCAGCGGCACGCCGGAGGCGGTGGGCACGCAGAGATTGATGATGACGACGGCGTCGTAGTCCTCGGGCTTCGCCGTCTCCGTCACCGCATCCCGGATATCCTCGAACAGCTTTCCGGTGACCAGCGTCTCGGAGTTGAAGGGCACATAGCCCACCGTGCGCCGTGCGCCGTAGAAGTGACTCGTAAAAGTCAGGCCATAGACGCAGCAGGCGCTGCCCGAGAGGATGGTGGCGGTGCGCCGCATGCGCAGGCCGACGCGCAGGCTGCCGAAGGCCGGGCACATGCTCTGCGGCTGGTCATGCGGGCCGCGCGGGTAGTTCTTCGTCAGCTCGTCCATCACCAGGGACTTGCCGGCAGCGCGCGCGGCAGCCTCCAATGTCTCGCGGCCTCCGTGGCAACCGGCGGTCTCGGTCATGGTTCAGGCGCCCTCATAGACGACTTCGAGGGACGGCTTGTTCAGCACCTCGGCGCCGCACATGTCCTCCATCGTCGCCGGGTCCAGCACCACGCCGCGGCCCACCGCATCGCCCTTGAACAGGTTCAGCAGGTTCTCATGCGTCAGCGGATAGGGGCGGACGGGTGGCGCGCCGGCGACCTGCAGGGCCAGTTCCTCGAAGACGCTGGCCCATGGGCCGCCCGGAACGCCGACAATCTCGTAATTCGCGGACTTGCGGCGGATGTCGTCATCGGCCGGGATCGCGGCCAGGATGGGGATGCCGACTTCCTTGGCAAAGGCCTGGGCCTCGCCGGTGCCGTCATCCTTGTTGATGACCATGCCGGCCACGCCGACATTGCCGCCGAGCTTGCGGAAATACTCCACCGCCGAGCAGACATTGTTGGCGACGTAGAGGCTCTGCAGATCGTTGGAGCCGACGACGATGACCTTCTGGCACATGTCGCGCGCGATCGGCAGGCCGAAGCCGCCGCAGACCACGTCGCCGAGGAAATCGAGCAGCACGAAATCGAAGCCCCAGTCGTGGAAGCCGAGCTTCTCGAGCAGTTCGAAGCCATGGATGATGCCGCGGCCGCCGCAACCGCGCCCGACTTCGGGTCCGCCCAGTTCCATCGCGAACACGCCGTCGCGCTGGAAGCAGACATCCTCGATGCGCACCTCTTCGCCGGCGAGCTTCTTGACGCTGCTGGTCTCGATGATCGTCGGGCACGCCTTGCCGCCGAACAGCAGGCTGGTGGTATCGGACTTGGGATCGCAGCCGATCAGCAGCACGCGCTTGCCCTGCTGCGCCATCATGTAGCTGAGATTCGCCAGGGTGAAGGACTTGCCGATGCCGCCCTTGCCGTAGATGGCGATGATCTGCGTTTCCTTCTTCACCGGCCCGGTGGCGATGGCATCCGGCTCCTGCGCCGCTTCCTCGCGCAGCGCATCCGCCATGCTCTGCTGCGCCGTGGTCGCCGCGGGGGACGCCGTATGTGCGTTCATGAGCATGCTCTCCAATCGAGGATCATCTTGAGGCACGCGGGATCGTCGAAGGCGGTGCGATAGGCATCCTGTGCGGCGGCGGCATCGCGCCGATGCGTGATGAGGCCGTCGAGCGACAGGCGCCCCGCATCCAGCAGCGCGCGCACCGCCACCAGGTCCGGCTCCCGCCACTCGGCGGTGACGCGGAAGCGCGCCTCCCGCATGAAGGCGGGCGGGAAGGAGAAGCTGAGCGGCGCGCTGTAGAAGCCGGCCAGCACGATCTCCCCACCCGGCGCCAGGCGCTGCACCAGGCTGTCCAGCAGCGCGCCGTCGCCGCTCACATCGCAGATGCTGCGATAGTCGCGCCGGGCATCGTCTTCCGGCACCGTCACGCGATAGCCGGCAGCACCCGCGGCGCGCAGCGGATTGGTCTCCCAGACCGTGGGCGTGCCGCCCGCGGCCACCACCAGCCGCGCCACCAGGCGGCCCAGCACGCCATGGCCGATGATCAGCTCCGGCAGCTCCTGCGCGATGGCGTGCTGCGCCGTGGCGGCCAGCGCCATCAGCACACCCGCCTCGCCCAGCGCCTCGTCGATCGGCACGGCGCGCGTGCCCGGCAGCACCAGCCGCGCCGCGGCGCCACCGAACAGGCCGCGCACCGCACCGAAGCACTTCGCGCCAGGCACGAAGACCCTTTCGCCGACGCGGCGCCTGGAGGCGGGACCGGCGGAGGCCACGCGGCCCACGGATTCGTAGCCGGGCACCAGCGGATAGCCCATGCCGGGAAAGTTCGGCATGCGGCCGGACCACAGCAGGCGCTCCGTGCCCGTGCTGATCCCGCTCCATTCCACATCCACCACGATATCCTCATCGCCCGGCGGCGTGAGGTCGAGGCGGCTCAGAACGAGACGTTCCGGCGCTTCCAGCAAGACTGCCACGGTGTCCACCTGGACGGCCGCTCCCTTTTGGTTGTGTGTCAGCCTATCCTGACAGTTGGCTATGTCAAGATAAACTGACAACGAAGCGTCAGGACTTGCTGACATCCGCGACGATCAGCCGGGTGAGCAGCGGGGTGGGCGTGGACAGCGCCCGGCTGGCGGCGAAGCCGGCCTCGGCCAGCATGGCGCGCAGCTCCTCCGGCCGGCGCGGACGGCCGCGCCCCATGGCGAGGAGGTAGAAGCCGAAATAGGCCTCGCCCATCGGCTCCGCCCCGCTGGTGCCGGCCATGGGTTCCGCGATCAGCAGGCGGCCGCCGGGCGGCAGCGCGGCGCGTGCCGCGCGCAGCAGGCCCAGCACGACCGCATCGTCATGGTCGTGCAGCACGCGGACGAAGCTGATCAGGTCCGCGCCCTGCGGCAGCGGATCGCAGCTGAAATCGCCGCCGAAGACCTGCGCGCGGCCCGCCAGCCCCCGCGCCGCGAAGCGCGCCGAGGCCCGCGCCGCCACCTGCGGCAGATCGAACAGCATCAGCCGCAGATCCGGCGCCTGGGCCGCGACCTCCGACAGGAAGGCCCCCTCCCCGCCGCCCACATCGAGCAGCGCGCGGTGACGGCTGAAATCGTAGCTGGCGAGCACCTCCGCCGCGACCATGGGCTGGGAGGCGGCCATCAGGGCCGAATAATCGGCCACCCGCTCCGCGCCCAGCGCATCGGGCGCCGCAGCGCCGGCATAGGCCCAATA
The DNA here is from genome assembly GCF_051860665.1 of Falsiroseomonas sp. GTDB lineage: Bacteria > Pseudomonadota > Alphaproteobacteria > Acetobacterales > Acetobacteraceae > Falsiroseomonas. Next base: position 264,779 of record NZ_JBHYDM010000004.1, on the reverse strand, counting down.
GGCGGAAAGGGCATTGCCCCCCCTCTCCCGCCGCAGCAGGGCCACGGGGTCGGCCAGGTCCGCGTAGAGCAGCGCATGGTGCTCCACCATGGCGGCGATGCCGGGATTGCCGATCATGGCGGCGCCGAGCGGTCCCAGCACCCAGAAGCCGTCGGCGCGGCGGCGCGTGAGGTTGAGCGCCGCGGCGGCGGCCAGCAGCCGGCCCATGGCCTCGGGCGGCACCGAAAGGCGCAGCGCCAGCGCCGCCTCGCTGGCCGGCGCCTCATGCAGAATGTCGAAGAGCCGCAGCTTCACGCAGGCCGCCAGCACCTGCGAATAGACGAAGCCGGCGCAGAGATCGAAGAGCTGGCGCGCCCGCCTGCGCGCCATCGGACGCGTGAGCGGGAAGCGCGCCGCCCAGGCGCGAAACCCCGGGCTGGCCGTGACCCCTTCGCGCCAGGCGCGGAAGCGGTCCAGCAGGCTGGGCGCGGCGAGGATGGCGGGGCGTGTCACGCCGCCTGGGCGGCCAGCTTGGCGGGCACCAGGCGCTTCGCCTCCGCCAGAATCAGTCCGCGCAGCAGGGACTGGCCGAGGCAGGCCGGAATCGCCGCCACCGCCTGCTCCGACAAGGCGCGCAGCCGGGCCACCGCCCCCTCCAGCCCGAATTCCGCCACCGCGCTGGGCCGGCCGAGCGCCTTGTCCACGCCCACCGGCTTGCCCAGCGTCGCCTCATCCTCCACGGCGTCGCGCAGGTCGTCCGCCACCTGATAGGCCTCGCCCAGCCGGTCGCCGAGCAGGCGCCACAGCTCCGGCTCCGCATGGCCCGCGGCGGTGGCGCCGGCCACCGTCGCGGCGGCAAAGAGGCTGCCGGTCTTCTGCCGCTGGTATTCCGAGAGATCGGCGCGCGGCTCGCATTCCCAGGCCTGGCCGGCGACGATGCCGAAGGGCACGCCGACGCCATCCCCCACCGCCAGCAGCAGCGGGCCCAGCCGTTCCGGCGCGGCCGGCGCGGCGCGGGCCAGGGTCTGGAAGGCCAGCACGATCAGCGCATCGCCGGCCAGCACCGCCAGGGGCGCGCCGAAGGCGCGGTGCACGCTGGGCTTGCCGCGCCGCGTCGCGGCATCGTCGAAGCAGGGCAGGTCGTCATGCACCAGGCTGGCGCAATGCAGCAGCTCGATCGCCGCCGCGGCGGCCGAGGACAGGCCCGGCCGGTCATCGCCGCAGGCCGCCGCCACGGCCAGTGCGAGCCGCGGCCGGATGCGTCCGCCCTTGGGGAAGACCGCATGGCGCAGCGCCGCGGCCAGCCGCGGTGGCGCGCCCGCCGCCTCCGCAGAGAGCACGGCATCCGCGAGGCTGGATTCGATGCGCGACACGGCATCCATGGGAAACCCTCCCGACTCCGCCCGGCCTGTTTGTCATCCCGGCTTGTCAGACATGACTGTCAGTCTTTCTTGACACTCAAGTCAACCGCGAATCGGTCACGCGGGCTTGAGGCGCGGTCGGGCGCCGTCCACCCCACTTGACAGTGGCGGGGGTCCTTGTCGGCCAGCGCCGGCAGCGGGCCGTCCGCGGAACCCATGAAGGGGGAAGCGAAGGATGGCTGAGGTCCTGACCACCACATCCGATTTCCACCCGGCCGCCCCGGCGCTGCGCCGGATCGGCCTGCCGGATCTGGCCCTGGCGCTGCGTCGCGGCTGGAGGGATTTCCTGGCGACACCCACGCAGCTGATGTTCCTGTGCGTGCTCTATCCCGCCATCGGGCTGGTCGCCGCGACCCTGGCCGCGGGCGGCGACGTGATGCACCTGTTCTACCCGATGGCCGCCGGCTTCGCGCTGCTCGGCCCGCTCGCCGCGCTCGGCCTCTATGAGATCAGCCGGAGGCGGGAGGCCGGGAAGCCGGCCCGCTGGTCCAATGCATTCGACGTGCTGAGATCACCGGCCCTGCCAGGCATCGCGGCGCTCGGCCTGCTGCTGGTCGTGCTCTTCCTTGCCTGGATCTGGGCCGCGCATGCGATCTACGGGGCGACGCTCGGCGCGCTGCCGCAGGCGCAGGGCGGGCTCGGCGGAAGGGCGCTGCTGCAGCAGGTCTTCGGCACGGCGGAGGGGCAGCGCATGCTGCTGCTGGGCCATCTGGTCGGCCTCGGCTTCGCGGCCGTGGTGCTGGTGCTCACGGTGGTGTCCTTCCCCATGCTGCTGGATCGGCCGGAGGCCGGGCTGGGCCAGGCGGTCGGCACCTCGCTGCGCGCGGTCGCGGCGAATCCGCTGCCCATGGCCGCTTGGGGGCTGATCGTCGCGGTGCTGCTGCTGGCCGGCTCGCTGCCGCTGTTCATCGGGCTGGCGGTGGTGCTGCCGGTGCTGGGCCATGCGACCTGGCACCTGTACCGGCAGGTGGTGCCGCGCTGAACTACATGCGGCCCAAGGCCGAGGGATCGGCGAGGCGGTCGAAGAGCGCGACGGCGCGGGCGATCCGCTCCGGCAGGCTGTCACGCGCCGGCATCGGTTGCGCGGCCACCGCCTCCACCAGGAAGCCCGTGGCCGATAGGGGCGGCGCAGGATTAGGGGCCCGGCGCGCCGCCAAGGCGGCCAGGCCGCGCGCCATCAGCAGCGCCTTGCGACGGTTCGGCACCACGGCGCGACGGGTGACCGAATCGCCGCCCTGGCGCTCCACCGCGCGGCCGATGCCGGCATAGACATGCCGCGCCGCGCCGATTCCCGCGCGGCAATCCCAGGGCAGGCGCGCAAAGCCATCCTCGGCGCGCGCGTAAAGCAGATCCGCCGCATCCAGCAGCCGCTGCACCACGCGGCCGAGGCCCGGGGTGAAGCGCGGCGCGGCCAGGAATTCGTCGGCGCGAAGGCCCTCCTCCGCCAGCCAGTCCAGCGGCAGATAGAGGCGCCCGTTGCGCGCATCCTCGCCCACGTCGCGGGCGATATTCGTGAGCTGCATGGCCACGCCGAGATCGCAGGCGCGGGCCAGTGCGGCGGGGTCGCGCACGCCCATCAGCAGCGTCATCATCGCGCCCACGGTCGCGGCCACGCGCGCCGCATAGCCCTCCAGCGCCGCCAGGGTCGCGTAGCGCCGGCCCTCGCCATCCCAGGCGAAGCCCTCCAGCAACGCGGCCGGCAGCGCCTGCGGAATCGCGTGATCCCGCACCACCTGGGCAAAGGCGCGATCCGCCGGATGCGCCTGCGGCCGTCCGGCATAGATCGCATCCAGCCGGCGCTGCAGCGGCGGCAAGGCGGCGACGGGATCCGGCGCCTCGTCGATCGCATCATCCGCGACGCGGCAGAAGGCATAGAGCGCGGCGGCCGGTTCCGCGATGCGCGCCGGCAGCAGCAGCGCCGCGGCGCGAAAGGATTTCGAGCCACTGGCCAGCATGGCGCGACAGGCGGCGCGATCGGAGTCGGAGATATCCGTCATGCCGCCATCTCCCGCGTCATTTCGCCGAGGATCAGCGCGGCGACCCGGCCCGGCTGCTCCTCATGCGCCAGGTGGCCCAGCCCTTCCAGGGTGACGATGCGCGCGGCGGGCAGCAGGCGGCGCACCTGCTGGGCCTGCACCGGCGGCACGGCGCGATCCTGCGCGCCGACCACCAGCAGCAGGCGCGGTGCGAGTTTTGGCAGGTCGCGCAGCAGCGGCACCAGGTCCCAGTTCGCCATCATGCCCAGCGCGGCCGCGAGGTGCCCCGAATGGCGGAACAGCCGGGCGTAGAGATCGACGCCGCGCGCCTCGATGCGGCTGCCCGTGTCGCGCAAAAGGCGTTCCGCCACGGCGCGGTCCGCGGCGCGCCAGGCAAAGAGGCTCGGCACGAAGGGCAGGCCCACCAGCATCCGCGCGGCGCGGGTGAAGAAGGCGGCGTGCCGGTCGCCGAGCGGCTGCAGCGCGCCGTTCAGGCTGATGATGGCCTCCGGCGCGATGCGGCCGTCGAGCGCCATGCGCAGCAGGATGGCGGCACCGGCGGAATGCCCCGCCGCGAGCACCGGCCGCAGCCCGAGCACGCCCAGCAGCGCGGCGACGGAGGCCGCCATGCCCGGCAGCGAAAGCCGCGCGGTCGGCACCGAATCCGAAAAACCATGGCCGGGCAGGTCCGGCGCCACGACGGTGAAATCACGCGCCAACAGCGGGATCAGGTCGCGCCAGGAATGCGTTGCCGCCGCGGTGCCGTGCAGCAGCAGCAGCACCGGCCCCTGCCCCGCCACCATCACATGCCAGCGCAGCCCGGCGGCGGTGACGAAGCGGCTCGCCTCCCGGTTCGGCCAGTCGCGGCCCTCGAGGCGCCAGTCGGGGCGTTCGGCCATCACGCCGCCTCCCGCACCGTCGCGACGGCCGCCGAGAGTTTTGCCGAATTCACACTGGGCAGCGCCAGGTAGCGGGCGCCCATGGCCTCGGCGAGCTGCTTTGCGAAGGGCTGCGGACGCGGCGCGGTGTCCACCAGCAGCGTGGCGAGGCCAGAGGCGCGGCAGGGGGCGGCGGCGGCCAGCGCATCGGCCTCCGCCCGCGGGCGGCCGGCGCTGCCATCCCGGGCGATATTGGCGCGGCCATCGGTCAGCAGCACCAGCAGCGGCGTGCGGCCACGGCGGCGTGCTTCCTCGGCAAGCGCCAGCGCCGCATCGATGCCGGCGGCGAGCGGCGTGGCGCCGCCGCCGGGCAGGCCCGCCAGGCTGCGCTTGGCGCGCAGCAGCGAATTGGTGGGCGGCAGCAGCAGCTCCGCCGCGCGGCCCCGAAAAGCCACCACCGCGACGCGGTCCCGCCGCACATAGCAATCGGCCAGCAGCAGCTCCACCGCGCCCTTGGCCTCGGCGAGTCGCGCCAGCGCGGCGGAGCCGGAGGCATCGACGGCAAAGATGGCGGTGGTTTCCGTGTGCTGCTGGAAGCGCAGCAGGCGGATGTCGTCGCGCGTCACCCGCACCAGCGGGCCGGCGCCGCCTTCGCGCCGCCGCAGCCCCTGCCAGGGCGCCGCGGCGCGCAGCGTTTCCACCAGGGCCAGGCGCGCGCCCGCCCGCAACGCGCCGGCGCGCGTGCCGATGGGGCGGCCGCGCTGCGCCGAGCGCCGCATCTGCCCGGCGCGGCCCTGGGCGCCGACCTGGCGCGCCGCCTCCCGCGCCCCGGCCCCCAGCGTGGCCAACAGGCCGGTGGGCAGCGCGGCGCGGGTGGCCTCCAGCAACATCTCCTGCAGCGCACCGGAGTCCGGCTGCCTCTGGCTCTCGGCGCTGTCCTGGTCCTCGGGCGGCGGGGGTTCCGACGGTTCGGGCTCGGATGGCGCCTGTTCCGGCAGCTGCGTGGCGCGCGGGCCATAGACGAGGCGCACGGCGAGCGCCGCATCCGCCTCCTCCACCGCAGCATGTCCGGCCAGCGCCGCCGCGGCGCGGGCGGCGCGCAGGGCGAGGAGGGGGGCGCGCAGGCTGTGGATGCCGAAGGCCAGGGCGGCGGCGCAGAGCGCCGGCAGCAACGTTTCGGGCAGCGTGATGCCCGGAAGCCGCGTACGCGCCTCCTGCACCGGCTGTGGCGGCGCGGAGGGCAGCTGATCCAGCACCAGCCGGAAGGCGAGTCGCTCGGCAAGGGCCGCCGGCGGTGCCTCCTCCTCCGCCAGGCCCTCATCCAGCGCCACCACGGCGAGGCGCGCGGGCAGGGTCAGGGCGAGGCCGTCGCGCTGCACCGCGACCTCCCCCGCATCCAGCACCGCGCAGAGTTTCGCGGCGGTCGTCGTATCCATGCGCTCCGCCATCGCGGCCACCAGGATGCCGCCATCGGCCTCCGCAAGCACGCCGCGCTCCGCGACGGGCCGGCCGCTGGCGAGCGTCGCGGCGAGATCGAGGCCGCCCAGCAGGCGCGAATCCGGAATGCCGAGCGGCAGGCGCCGCCAGGGCGTGCCTTCCGGCAGGGCGGCGCGCAGCCGCGCCAGCCAACCCTCCCGCGCCGGGCCCGGCGCGGCGCGCAGCACGGCGCCGCCGAGGCCCACGGGATCGATCGCGAGCAGCAGCGCGGCCAGCTCCGCATCGGCAGAGGGCCCCGCCGCGCTCACGGCCCGAACAGTTCCGCTACCGCGCGATCCACCCGCGTCGTGGCCACCGCCTCGTCCAGCGGGTTGCGGCGCAGGCGGTGGCGCAGCGCGGGCGCGGCGATGCGGCGCAGATGCGGCACACCGACCACCTCCTCGCCCTCCAGCGCCGCGAGCGCGCGCGCGGTGCGGATCAGGGTCAGCTCGCCGCGCAGCCCATCCGTGCCCAGCGCCATGCAGAGCCGCGCCGCATTCTCGAGCGTCGCATCCGGCACGGCGACCGCGGGCAGCAGCGCCCGCGCCGCCAAGATTCTTGCCCGTGTTGCATCGGCCGCCTCGGCCCAGTCCGCCAGGAAGGCGGCGCTGTCGCGCTCGAAGGCGTCGCGCCGCCTGATGACCTCGACGCGGGTGGCGAGGTCGGTGGGGGTGCGGACATCGACGGAGAGGCCGAAGCGATCCAGCAGCTGCGGCCGCAGCTCGCCCTCCTCCGGATTGCCGCTGCCGACCAGCACGAAGCGCGCGGGGTGGCGGATGCTGATGCCCTCGCGCTCCACCACATTCTCGCCGGAGGCCGCGACATCCAGCAGCAGGTCGACCAGGTGATCCTCCAGCAGGTTCACCTCGTCGATGTAGAGAAAGCCGCGATGCGCGCGGGCCAGCAGCCCCGGCTCGAAGGCCTTCTGGCCATGCGCCAGCGCACGCTCGATATCCAGTGCGCCGGCGACGCGGTCCTCCGTCGCGCCGAGCGGCAGGTCGACCACCGGCACCGGCACCGTGGCGACCGCCAGCTCCGCCGCCAGCTGGCAGGATTCACAAAGATCCGCCGGCCGCGCGGGGTCGCAGCTGAACCGGCAACCGGCCACCGCCTGCATCGGCGGCAGCAGCGCCGCCAGCGCGCGCACCGCGGTGGACTTGCCGGTGCCACGATCGCCAAAGACCAGCACGCCGCCGACCGAGGGATCAACCGCCGCGATCAGCAGCGCCAGCTTCATCTCGTCCTGGCCGACGATCGCATCGAAGGGAAACACCGGCCGCGCCTGCACGGCCTTGCGCGTCACCAGGGCGGAGGGCCCGAGATCCATCAGGCGGCCCGCTGCAGGCTGAATTGCGACCAGACGGCCGAGAGGGCGTTCACCAGATGGTCCATGTCGGCATCGCTATGCACCGGGCTCGGCGTGATGCGCAGCCGCTCCGTGCCGCGCGGCACGGTGGGGTAGTTGATCGGCTGCACATAGACGCCGTGGTCGTCCAGCAGGATGTCGCTGATCGCCTTGCAGACCACGGGGTCGCCCACCATCACCGGCACGATGTGGCTGGGATTGTCGAGATGCGGCACGCCGATGGCATCCAGGCGCTTGCGCAGCGTCGCCGCGCGCTCATGCAGCCGCACCCGTTCCACGTCGCTCGCCATCAGATGCTCGATCGAGGCGCGGGCGCCGGCCGCAATCGCCGGCGGCAAGGCGGTGGAGAAGATGAAGCCGCTGGCATAGCTGCGCACGAAATCGCACATGGCCGCGGAGCCCGCGATATAGCCGCCGATCACGCCAAACGCCTTTGCGAGAGTCCCTTCGATGACCGTGAGGCGATGCGAGACGCCATCACGATCCGTGATGCCGCCGCCATTGGGCCCGTAGAGGCCGACGCCATGCACCTCGTCGCAATAGGTCATCGCGCCGTACTTCTCGGCCAGGTCGCAGATGGCGCCGATGGGGGCGATGTCGCCATCCATGGAATAGACGCTCTCGAAGGCCACCAGCTTCGGCGCGGCGGGGTCGATCTCGGAGAGCACGCGCTCCAGATCCACCAGGTCGTTGTGGCGGAACATGCGGCGTTGGGCGCGGGAATGGCGCATGCCCTCGATCATCGAGGCGTGGTTCATCTCATCCGAGACGATGACGCAGCCCGGCATGCGCGCCGCCAGGGTGGAGAGCGAGGCCCAGTTGGACATATAGCCCGAATTGAACAGCAGCGCGTCTTCCGTGCCATGCAGCCGCGCCAGGGCACGCTCCAGCAGCACATGCTCGTGGTTGGTGCCCGAGATATTGCGCGTACCGCCGGCGCCGGCCCCGTGCTGGTCCAGCGCCTTGTGCATCGCCGCCAGCACCTTGGGATGCTGCCCCATGCCGAGATAATCGTTCGAGCACCAGACGGTGACCTCGGAGGTCTTGCCATTGCGGTGCCGCGTCGCCTTGGGGAATTGCCCGGCATGCCGCTCGATATCGGCGAAGACGCGGTAGCGGCCCTCGCGGCGGAGGCTGTCGAGTTGGGCACGGAAGAAGGACTCGTAGTTCATCTCGGACCCCCAGTGGCCGTCTTCGTGGCCGGTCGTGTGCCGCAATGTGGCGCGCATCCTATCATGTCACCGGCGCCGTTGCCGGCGGACTAACACCGCCCGCCCGCCCTTTCCGCGAGGCCAGGCCCCAGCGCCAGAGCGCATCCGCCGGCACGGGCATGACCATGAAGATGTGCTCGATCAGGCCCAGCGCCACCAGCGTGGCGAGCAGCGAGAAGCCCGCCACCTGATGCGGCGTCGCCCCCGGGGCGATCGCTTCCTGCACCAGCAGCAGGCAGGCCAGCAGCCCGGACGCCGCCGAGACCGGGAAGAGCAGGTTCATCCGCCGCCGGCGAAAGAAACTTTCCAGGTAGCGGAGGTGATCCGGCAGGAAGGCCTCCGCCAGGTTCCGCACGCCCAGATAGACATTCAGCTTGGCCGATTGCCGCATCACCCAGAAGGCGAGGAAGGTCCACAGCCCGATGCGGTTCGGCGCTCCCCAGGTGGCGAGCGCGATGCAGGCCGCGCCGGCGATGATCGCCAGCTCATGCCATAGCACCGCCGCCAGCGCCGCCCGCAGCCGCACCCAGCCCGTGGCGCCCGGCGGGCATGCGGTGCGGCGTGGCCCGGTGACGAGGCCAGTGAGGAAAGCGATCTCGATCCAGGCCCAGACCAGCAGCCCGCCCAGGAAGCCGAGATAGGCGCCGCGCGTCGTCGTCTCCCAGGCGGTGGCGTGCAGCATCGCCAGGGCCGCGATCAGGAGCGTGGTGGCGCCGAGCATGGTCCACCGGAAGGTCTCCCGCCGGAGCCCGTCCAGGTAGAGGATGACGCCCGTGCTGAACCACCAGATGAACAGGGTGAACAGCGCGGGCAGCCCATGCTCGGCCATGACGCTACCAGGCCGGCGAGAGGCGGGGGTCGGCCGGCAGCGCCTGGCGCCGCGGCGGCAGGAAATACAGCCGTACGAAGCTCGCCGCCGCCGCCACCGACAGCGCGGCACGCTTCACGCCACCGACCACGCCGCCCTGCGCCTTGGCCGCCGCGATGCCGTCGCCGATCTTCCGCAGCCGCTCCAGCCCGCGCAGGAAACTCGGATTGTCCACATCCAGCGTCGCCGGGAAGACCTGCCGGCAGATCTCCTCCGTGATCCGGAACACCTTCATGTCGTAGTCGGTCGGCGTCATGCCGAGCGCCTTGTGGAATTCCGGCCGCGCATGGTCGCGCACATACATGGTGGCGAAGACCGCGAGCTGGAAGAACCGCACCCAATAGACATTGGCGCCACTCAGCAGATGCGGATTGGCGCGCATCAGCAGGGCAAAGGCCTCGCCGTGGCGGAACTCGTCGTTGCACCAGTTCTCGAACCACTTGAAGATCGGGTGGAAGCGCAGCTCCGGATGCCGCTCGAACTGGCGGAAGATGGTGATGTAGCGCGCGTAGCCGATCTTCTCGGAGAGGTAGGTGGCGTAGAAGATGAACTTCGGCTGGAAGTAGTGGTACTTCTTCGCCTTGGTCAGGAAGCCCAGGTCGACGCCGACGCCGACATCCTTCAGCGCATCGTTGATGAAGCCCGCATGCCGGCTTTCATCCCGCGCCATGACGCTGAAGATGTCCTTCATGTCGGGATTGGTGACGCGCTTCTTGATCTCCGCGTACAGGACGCAGCCGGAAAATTCCGCGGTGACGGAGCTGACCAGGAATTCCAGCAGCTCCTTCTGCAGCGGCTCCGGCAGGGCCTTGATGTCGAATTCGTCGAATTCGCTGGTGCGGGTGAAATGGCCCTTGTTCGGGTCGGCGTGGAACTCCGCCATCATCGCATCCCACTGCGCCCGCACGGGCTCGATGCTGATGCGGTCCATCGCGGCGAAATCGGTGGTGTAGAAGCGCGGCGAGAGCACCGTTTCGGTCAGCGCCATCTTGGTGGCGATGCCATCCGCATCCGGGCGCCCGCCCGGCGTCAGGCCGGCCGCCGGGGCCTCGGCCACCACGGGCCCGTCGAGGATCAGGCGTTCCATGCGACGGCCTCCTTCGGCTCGAATCCGCAGTGGTAGAGCTCCGTCAGCTCGAAGATCGCGACCCACTGGGTCCAGAAGCGCGTCAGCGGCCCGGCGCGCAGCACCGTCGCCCGCGTCTCGAAGGTCATCCGCTCGCCGAAGGCCACATGGCCCGGCGTGCCGTGCACGATGACCTGGTCGCCGGGGCGGAGAAAAACCCCCTCCGGCACCGCATAGGCGTGAAAACTATCCGCCGTTCTCTCGATATCCACCGTGCAGGGCACTTCGAGGGTCTCACCCCCACCGAAGATCGCCCGGCCCACTCCCCAGCGGCCGTTCATCCTTGGTTACTCCTTGTTTGGCAGGAAACGTACGAACGCCTCCGCATTGGTCTGCCCGAAGCCGGTCAGGTCGAGCCTACGCCCGGTGGCCTGGTCCTCCAGCGTCACCTGGCCAGTGTGCCACGCCGTGAGCCGGAACGGTATCGCGGATCCGATCTCCTCGCGCTTCCTCTCTCGCACCAGGCTGCGCAGCGTGCCGCGCACGAAGCCGCCCTCACCGGGCTGCAGCACCGCCACCTGCTGCCCGCTGCGCGCTTCCGTGATGACCACGCCGCCATCCGCGCGATCGCTGAAGAACAGATCCCGCTGCGCCAGCGGCACCGGCACAACGCCGTCCCGCGCGCTGGGCAGGAAGGGGGAGGCCAGGACCAGCGCCAGCACGGCCGCGATCATGCTGCCGCAGATCAGCGCCGGGCGCCGCAGGATCGGATGGGTCTCGATGGTCTGCGACATGATCTTTTCCTCAGGCCATGGCTTCCGCCGAACCCGCCTGGCGGGCCGGCGCGGCGCCGGCGATGGCCGGCACGGGCACGGAAGCCGCGGCCGCCAGCGCGCGTGACAGCACCTGCGCCGCCACATCCGCATCCTTCAGCGCCCGCAACATGGGCTCGGGCCGGGTGAGGCGGAAGGGCCGGATATGCGGCCAGAGCGCGAGCCAAGAGACGCGATGCGGCTTGGCAAGGCTGACCACCAGGTCCCCCGTGCCATCCGCATGCTTCGCCACACCCGCGCTCTCGATCAGCACGAAGGGAATGTTGATGGTCATCGGCAGCGCCACGCCGACGCGCATGACGATGCGCCGCGTGGTGATGGTGTACATGGTGGTGCGCGCCGAGAGACCCGCGAAGAACAGCAGCAGCGCCACGGGCACCACGCCGATCACCACCAGCAGCGCAGCCTCGGCCAGCGCCTCCATCCCGCTGGCCCCGCCCGCGGTCAGGTCCGCCCCACGCAGCGCGGCCATCAGCAGGAAGTAGATGGCGACGCCTCGCACGAACAGCGCGCGCCGCGCGATGCCGCGCCATTCGGGCGCGCCCTGCCAGAGGATGCTTTCGCCCTTTGGCAGGGGCCCGGGCAGGCCGGGGATGGGTTCCCCGTCATGCTCGGCGATATCGGGGTGCCGGCTCATACCAGCGCCTCGCTCCGCTCGGGCGTTGCGTAGAAGTGCCCGCCGCCGAAATAGGCCGCGACCTTGTCCTCCTCGAGCAGCGTGATCTGCTCAGGCTGGGCGATCGCCGGCGCCGCGGCGAGCTGGGCTGCGGTGACGGAGATGACACGCACGGTGCCGGCCGAATTGATCGTGGCCAGGAACATAGGCACCAGCACGCGCCGCGCGGCGCCCGTGGCCTCCACCTCCAGGTAGCGCAGGATCATCTCGGAGCGGTCGACCCAGAGGTCCACCACCACGCCGGCGATCTTGCCATCCAGCGTCACCACCGGCTTGCCGCGCGGGTCGGGATCCGTCTCGCCAATGCGAAAGCCGGGGGCGGCGCGCAGCGGGACGATCTTCGGCAGATCGTCATCGAAGGCCAGGTCCGGCACATCGGCCCGTTCGGCATAGGCGGCCGGGCCGATGCCGTCGCGCATCGCATCGCCCGTCGGGATCAGCGGCGCGCCGGGATAGGCATCGGCCGGCACCACGAGGCCGGTGAGGTCCCGCTCGCGCCGCGTCGCCGCATGATGGTCATCGTGCTTCAGCTTGAACACCTTCAGCGGCGGCACGCCGGGAAAGCCCTCGATGGGCACGCGCAGCGGATGATCCGGCCGATCGGAGATCAGCGGATAGCCCTCGCGCTTGCCCTCGCGGTGCAGCCAGAGGCACAGGACGAAGAAGAAGGCGAAGAAGGCGTAGAGCAGCCCCGCCGTCAGATCCATCTGAACGAATTGGTGTGCGCCGGGCATTTGGGCCTCCGCTTCCTGGTGGTCAGATTCGTGCCGCGCCGGCCAGGCCGGCGGTGGCGCGCGATTGAGGGATGCCGCGCTTGCGGACCAGCGGCCCGACCACGGCGAGGGTGACGAAAAGCAGTGCGATCTCGATCAGGTAGATGCTGACATAGCCGGTCGCGGCCTGGGCAAGCCCCTCGCCCAGCGCACCGGATTGCGCGAGGGAGGAGATCACATCCCGCAGCACGCCGCCGAGCGCGATGGCGCCGCCCGCCGCGGTGGCCTGCACCGCGCCCCAGACGCCGAGCGCGAGGCCGGCCTGTTCCGGCGGCGCCGCACCCATGCAGGCGGTCAGCGTGGCATGGCCGAACAGCCCGGCGCCGAAGCCGATCAGCGCCACGCCGATGGCGAAGAGCGCGCCCAGGCCGACGGCGCCCGAGAAGATGATGAGCGTGAAGCCGGCAATGCCGAACAGCCCGCCGAGCGCCGCCACCTGGTGCGGATCCGCGCCCTGCCCCAGTCGCCGCGCCGCGCGCAGGAAGCCCAGCACCGCGCCGCCCGCGAGCAGCGCCGAGAGCGCCGTGGTCGCACCCACGGAGAGCCCGAGGATCTGCCCGCCATAGGGCTCCAGCAGCACATCCTGCATGGCGAAGCCCGCCGTGCCGAGACCCGCGCCGAGCAGCCGACGGTTCCACGGACCCGATTGCCGCAGCGCCCGGAAGGCCTCGAAGAAGCTGGGCTCATGCTCCCCGCTCCGCGCGGTGCGGGATGGGTCCCGCGCCTCCTGCTGCCAGGCGGCGACCAGGTTCAGCACCAGCGTCAGCGCCGCCGCGCCCTGCACCACCTGGATCAGTCGCAGCTGCGAGAAATCCGCCAGCAGCGCGCCGAAGACGAGTGCCGAAAGCACCATGCCGACCAGCTGCATGGCCGAGAGCATCGCGACCACATTCGGCTGCTGGTCGCGCGGCGCGAGGTCGGTGGCCAAGGCGAGGCCCACCGTCTGCACCATATGCATGCCGAAGCCGGTCATCAGGAAGGCGATGGCGGCCGCGAGCTGGCCCGTCCAGGGCTCCGCCCAGGTATCGCCGCCCAGCACCAGCAGGGCGAAAGGCATCATCGCCAGGCCGCCGAACTGGATGATGGTGCCGAGCCAGAGATAAGGCACGCGCCGCCAGCCGAGCACGGATTTGTAGGTATCCGACTTGAAGCCGATCAGCGCGCGCAGCGGTGCGAAGACCAGCGGCAGGGCCACCATCGTCGCGACCAGCCAGGCAGGCACCTTCAGCTCCACGATCATCACGCGATTCAGCGTGCCGACCAGCAGCACCGCCGCCATGCCGCAGGAGATCTGGAACAGCGACAGCCGCAGCAGCCGCGCCATCGGCAGGCGCTCGGAGGTGGCGCTGGCGAAGGGCAGCAGATGCGGCCCCACGCCCTGCCACATCCGGATGATCCTGCCGGGGCGCTTCATCGCCGCACGAGCTCCAGCGCCTGGGAGGTATAGAAGCCGCTCGCCACGCGGTGTGTCCGCACCGGATGCCAGCCGGCCATCGCCGGATCGCCCGTGACCAGCCGCCGCAGCCGGGCCTCCGCCACCGGCACGATGGCGGGCGAGCGATCGCCGCGCGGCACCAGGCGGCCCACCGTCAGGAAGGCCATCAGGAAGGCGCTGCGGGGGGCGAAGGTGAAGAGAATGCTGCGATCGGTGCGCGCCGCAAGCCCCGCCAGTGCGCGTAGCACATCGGCAGGCTTGTAATGGATCAGGCAATCCATGCCGACCACATGGTCGAACTGGCCGAAGGCCGGGTCGAGCATGTCGCCGACATGGAAGCTGACGGAGCCCGCGCCATGCCGTCCCGCCGCCCGGTCCTGCGCCAGCGCGATCAGCGTGGGCGAGATATCCACCGCCACCACCTCCGCCCCGCGCCGCGCCGCCTCCACGGCCAGCGCACCGGTGCCGCAGCCGGCATCCAGCACGCGCTTGCCGCGCAGATCCGGCGGCAGCCAGGACAGCAGCTTCGCCCGCATGGCATCCCTCCCGGCCCGCACCGTGGCGCGGATGCCGCTGACCGGCGCATCCGAGGTCAGGCGTTCCCAGGCCTGGGCGGCGGTGCGGTCGAAATAGGTCTCGAGTTCGCCGCGGCGGGTAGCGTAGCTGGCAGTGGGCATCAGTCGTACCCCAGCAGGTCGAAGATTTCCCGGTCCTTCAGCGGCGTCGCATCCAGCGGCGTGACGCCGGCAAGCAGGCCCGCGGCCAGGCGCAGATACTCGTTGCAGACCGCCTCGACCTCCGATGACTGCTCCATGTCGAAGAGCGTCGCCTTCTTCAGCCGCGAACGGCGGATCACGTCGAGATCCGGCAGATGCGCCAGCATCTTCATGCCCGTCGCATCATTGTACTTCTGGATCTGGTCGGTGTCCTTCGAGCGGTTGACGATGACGCCGCCCAGCCGCACGCCGTAATTCGCCGACTTCGCCTTGATGGCCGCGACGATCCGGTTCATGGCGAAAATGCTATCGAAGTCGTTGGCGGCGACGATCACGCCGCGATCGGCATGCAGCAGGGGGGCCGCGAAGCCGCCGCAGACCACGTCGCCCAGCACGTCGAAGATGACGATGTCGGTGTCTTCCAGCAGGTGATGCTCCTTCAGCAGCTTCACCGTCTGGCCCACCACATAGCCGCCGCAGCCGGTGCCGGCCGGCGGGCCGCCGGCCTCCACGCACATCACGCCGTGGCGGCCTTCCACCACGAAATCCTCGGCGCGCAACTCCTCCGAATGGAAGCCCACGCCATCCAGCACATCGATCACCGTCGGGATCATGCGGCCGGTCAGGGTGAAGGTGCTGTCGTGCTTCGGGTCGCAGCCGATCTGCAGCACGCGCTTCCCGAGCTTGGCGAAGGCGACGGACAGGTTGGAGGAGGTCGTGCTCTTGCCGATGCCGCCCTTGCCATAGACGGCAAAAACCTTGGCGCCGTCGATCTTCAGCGGGTCGTGCATATGCACCTGCACGCTGCCATCGCCATCGCCGATCAGGCGCTCATCCGGCCGCGGTCGCACGATCACGGTCATGCCGCCATCTCCTCGGTGATGCCTTCGAGCCGGTCTTCCAATTCCTCGCCGGCGCGTCGCAGCGCGGCCAGGGTTTCGGCATCCGGCTGCCAGTAGCTGCGCTCCTGCGCCTCGATCAGCCGGTTGGCGATCTTGGCGGAAGCGGTGGGATTCAGTGCCGCGAGGCGCGCGCGCATGGCGGGGTCGAGCATGTAGGTCTCGGCCAGGTTCTGGTAGATCCAGGGCGCCACCTGCCCGGTCGTCGCCGACCAGCCCATGGTATTGGTCACCTGCGCCTCGATCTGCCGTACGCCCTCGTAGCCATGCGCCAGCAGAGGTTCGAACCACTTGGGGTTCAGCGCCCGCGTCCGCGTCTCCAATGCCACCTGTTCCGCGACGCTGCGGATGGTGCCCTCGCCGCGGGTCTGGTCGCCGACATAGACCGACGCCTCCTGCCCCCCGCGAGCGCGGCGCACCGCGCGGCTCATGCCGCCTAGGGTATCGAAGTACTGGTCGATGGAGGTAAGGCCGACCTCGATGCTGTCGAGATTCTGGTAGGTGACATCGACCGAGCCCAGCAGCTGCGTCAGCACCTGGTCCTGCCGCGCCGCCTTGCCGTCGACGCCATAGGCAAAGCCCTTGCGCTTCATATAGGCCTCGGCGAGTTCGTCCTCATCCGTCCAGAGCCCGGCATCCAGGATCTGGTTCACATTGGTGCCATAGGCCCCGTCGGCATTGCCGAAAACCCGCAGCGCCGCCTGCGCCATCTCCCCGCCATGCTGCGCCAGATGCGCCAGCGCATGCTTGCGGATGTAGTTCTGCTCGATCGGCTCCTCGGCGCTGGCCGCCAGCAGCGCGGCCTCGGCCAGCAGCTTCGTCTGCAGCGGCAGCAGGTCCCGGAAGATGCCGGAGAGGGTGACCATCACGTCGATGCGCGGGCGGCCGAGCTGCTCCAGCGGTATCAGCTGCGCGCCGGTCAGGCGGCCGTAGCTGTCATGCCGCGGTTCCGCGCCCATCAGCCACAGCGCCTGGGCGATGGGGCCGCCCTCGGTCTTCAGGTTGTCGGTGCCCCACAGCACGATGGCCACCGTCTCCGGCAGGCCCTTGCCATCCGCCGCATGCCGCGCCAGCAGCCGGTCCGCCTGCCGGGCGCCGTCGCGCACCGCGAAGGCAGAGGGAATCTTGAAGGGGTCGAAGCCATGCAGGTTACGGCCCGTGGGCAGCACATCCGTATTGCGCAAGAGGTCGCCACCCGGCGCGGGGCGGGTATAGCCGCCATCCAGCGCATGCAGGATCGCCGGCAGCTCGTGCTCTGTCGCCAGCAGCGCATCGAGGCGCGCGATCTCCGCGGTATCGGTCACCCCGGCGGCGTCCAGCATCTCCTTCCGCTGCGCCGCATCCGGCACCTCGCCGACCACATGCAGGCCGTGCGGAATCAGCGTGTATTCCAGCTCCAGCAGCTGGCTTCTCAAATCCTGGATCACGCCGGGTGTTTCGGCCGCATTCCAGGCCGGCTCCGCTGCTGCGAGATCGACGGCCGCGGCCTGCGCCTGCACCAGCTCGGCCAGCGCGCTGCGCACGGCGGCATCGCAATCCGGCTCCAGCGCGCGCCAGCGGTCCAAGGTCGCCTTGAGGTCGAGCAGACCGCGATAGAGACCGGCGCTGGCCACTGGCGGCGTCAGGTAACTGATGAGCGACGCCCCGGCACGCCGCTTGGCCAGCATCCCCTCGGAGGGGTTGTTCGAGGCATACAGGTAGAGATTCGGCAGGTCGCCGATCAGCCGGTCCGGCCAGCATTCGGCGGAAAGCCCCGCCTGCTTGCCCGGCATGAATTCCAGCGCGCCGTGGGTGCCGAAATGCAGCACGGCATGGGCGCCGAAATCCTCGCGGATCCAGCGATAGAAGGCGCTGAAGGCATGGGTGGGCGCGAAGCCGCGCTCGAAGAGCAGCCGCATCGGGTCGCCCTCATAGCCGAAGCCGGGCTGCACGCCGATGAAGACGTTCCCGAACTGCGCGCCGAGGACGAAGATGCTGGCGCCATCGGATTGCGCGCGGCCGGGCGCCGGCCCCCAGGCGCGCTCGATCTCCGCCAGGTGGCGCTCGCGCCGCACATGGTCATCCGCCGGGATGCGCGCCGCGACATTCGCCACCGCGCCGAACTGCTGGGCATTGCCGTTGATGATGGCCTCGCGCAGCGCGTCCACGCTGGCCGGCATCGCCACCGTGTAGCCCGCCTGCTGCATCGCCCACAGCGTGTTGAACAGCGACTGGAAGACGGAGAGATAGGCCGCCGTGCCCGTATTGCCGGCATTCGGCGGGAAATTGAAGATCACCGCGGCCACGCGCCGTTCGGCGCGGGCGGTGCGTCGCAACGCGACAAGCCGCGCGACGCGGTCTGCCAGCGTCTCCGCGCGTTCCGTGTAGCAGACCATGTCGCGGCTGCCGGGCGCGCCATCCGGCGCATCGCCGCTGCGGCCGCCATAGGTCATCGGCAGGATGCCGCCATCCAGCTCCGGAATCGCCACCATCATGGTGGCTTCCACCGGCAGCAGCCCGCGCGGATCCGCCTCCCACTGCCGCCGGGTCTGGAACTCCAGCGGATGGGCGGAGACATAGGGCACGTCGAGCTTCGCGAGAGTTTCCTCCGCCGCGCGCGCATCGTTGTAGGCGGGGCCGCCGACGAGCGAGAAGCCGGTGAGGGAGACCACCGCATCCACGCTGGTCACGCCGTCACGCTGGAAGAAGGCCTCGATGGCCGGGCGGTTGTCGAGGCCGCTGGCAAAGGCCGGCACCACGTTCAGCCCGCGCCGCTCCAGCGCCGCGATCACGCCGTCATAATGCGCGGCATTCCCCGCCAGCACATAGGACCGCATGATCAGCAGCCCGACCGTGCCCCTGGTGCCACGCGCCGGCAGCTGCGCGACGCGGTCCGTCACCTGCCCCGGAATGCGCGGGTGGTAGAGGCCGACTTCCGGATATTCGACCGGCGGCGCCACCTTCAGCGTGCCGACAAGCCCGGCGCGCGGTCCGGCCGCATAGCGGTTCACCAGAAGACGCACCAGGTTGGCGAGATTCGCCTGGCTGCCCGCCAGCCAGTATTGCAGCGCGAGGAAATAGACCCGCACATCCTGCGCCGTGCCGGGGATGAAGCGCAGAAGCTTCGGCAATTCCCGCAGCATCTTCATCTGGCCGCGGCCGGAAGAGGCGGCGCCCTTCTTGCTGCCGCGCAGGCGCTTCAGCAGGCCCATCACGCCACGCGCCTCGGCGCCCATGTCGAAGCGGCCGAGGCGGGTCAGCTTCATCACCTCCCCGGCCGAGAGGCAGCAGACCATCGCATCGCAGGCCGCGCGCCGCGCCCGCAGCGCCGGCAGCACCAGGTTTATATGGTCCTCCAGGAACAGCATGGTGGCGATGACGATGTCGCCGCGCGCGATATCGGCGATGCAATCGGCCAGCGCGGCCGCATCCGTTCCCCATTCGTCGGCGGCATGCACCGCCAGTTCCAGCCCCGGGATTTCCTGCCGCAGCACGTCGCGCGCCTGCATCATGGCGCCGGCCAGGTGGCTGTCCATGGTGACCACGACGATCCGCATCGTGGTCGCGGCACGCCAGTTCATACCCTCAGGCATAAGGCCCTCCGGTCCGGCGGCGAGAGAGATATCTCACCGCGAAAAATGCGCCTTCGCGTCGTAGAGCGTCTCGATCGTGATGGTCCCGATGCCACGTTCCTGCGCGAAGCGTTCGGTATTGCGCCGGGCCTTGCCGCGGACGAAGAAGGGAATCTTCTTCAACTCCTTCTCGGCATCGGGGACCCAGGCGAGCAAAGGGGCGCCCGCGGCGGAGTGGGGAGTCTCCGCCGCGGGCACGGGCATGGGCTGCGCGGCGGGCGCGGCCTCTTTGCCCGACTGTGACGGCGTGCCCATTTGGGCGCCATAGCCAAGATGGCTGGGCTGCACGCCGTCGTTGAACTCGAAATCCTCGCGGAACATCCCGAGAAGATGTTCCTCCAGCCCCATCATCAGGGGATGCACCCAGGTGTCGAACAGCACGTTCGCACCCTCGATCCCCATCTGCGGCGAATGCCGCGCCGGGAAATCCTGCACATGCACGGGCGCGGAGATGACCGCGCAAGGCACGCCGAGGCGCTTGGCCACATGGCGTTCCATCTGCGTGCCCAGCACCAGCTCCGGCTGCAGCGCCGTGATCTGCGCTTCCACCTCGAGGTAGTCGTCGGTGACCAGCGGCTCCACGCCGTAGAGTGCGGCTGCGGAGCGGATCTCGCGGCCGAATTCGCGCGAATAGCTGCCGAGGCCGACGACGGTGAAGCCGAGTTCCTGCTGCGCCACGCGCGCCGCGGCGATGGCATGCGTCGCATCGCCGAAGATGAAGACGCGCTTGCCGGTCAGATAGGTGCTGTCGACGGAGCGCGAGTACCAGGGCAGCCGCAGCGTACCCTCGGCGGTCGTCGCCGGCACGCCGGCCAGTTTTGCGACCTCCTGCACGAAATCCCGCGTGGCACCGACACCGATCGGGATCACCGTGGTGCAGGGCTGCCCAAAACTGCGGCGCAGCCAGGCGGCGGCCTGGCCGGCGATCTCGGGGTAGAGCACCACGTTGAAATCGGCCTCGCCGAGCGTGGCGAGATCCGCCGGCGTCGCGCCCATCGGCGCGATCACATGCGTCTCGATGCCGAGCGCGGCCAGCAGCCGCTCCACCTCCGGCACGTCGTCGCGATGGCGGAAGCCAAGCGCGGTGGGGCCGAGGATATTGCAGCGGGGCGTGGCGTTCTTCGTGCGCTGCGTGCCGGGCGGCGGCACGTGCGGCCCGGCGCAGGCGCGCACCAGCTGGTAGAAGGTCTCCGACGCGCCCCAATTCTCCTTGCGCTGATAGGCGGGCAGTTCCAGCGGCACGACGGGAATCGGCAGGCCCAGCGTCTTGGCCAGGCCACCGGGATCGTCCTGGATCAGCTCCGCCGTGCAGCTCGCGCCCACCAGCATCGCCTGCGGCCGGAAGCGTTCGTAGGCATCCAGCACGGATTCGCGAAACAGATTGGCGGTATCGCCGCCGAGGTCGCGCGCCTGGAAGGTGGTGTAGGTGACCGGGGGGCGCTTGGCGCGGCGCTCGATCATGGTGAAGAGCAGGTCGGCATAGGTATCGCCCTGCGGCGCGTGCAGCACGTAGTGCACGCCCTCCATCGCCGTCGCCACGCGCATCGCGCCGATATGGGGAGGGCCTTCATAGGTCCAGAGGGCGAGTTGCATGGCGCTACACCGTCAGCTTGGCGTGGCGCAGCAGCGGCCGCGCGAAGAGTTCGGCGAGAT
Source organism: Falsiroseomonas sp. (assembly GCF_051860665.1). Taxonomy (GTDB): domain Bacteria; phylum Pseudomonadota; class Alphaproteobacteria; order Acetobacterales; family Acetobacteraceae; genus Falsiroseomonas. The sequence continues at coordinate 243,942 of NZ_JBHYDM010000004.1, read as the reverse complement.
CCGCCGCCTGGTCGTAGCCCTGGATCGGCGTGAAGACGAGCTCAATCGACCACTTGGTCGTCAGCCCCTCCGCCTCCAGCGGATTCGCGAGACCCAGCCCGCAGACCGTGAGATCCGGCCGCAGCGCGCGGCAGCGGTCGAGCTGCCGCTCGACATGCTGGCCCTCGGAAAGCGTCGCCGTATCGGGCAGCAGCGCCAGCTCCTCCGCCAGGTGCTGGCGATGCAAATAGGGCGTGCCAACCTCCGTCAACCGCATGCCGAGCTCGCGCGACAGGAAGCGCGCCAGCGGGATCTCGAGCTGGCTGTCGGGAAAGAAGAAGATGCTCTTGCCAGCGAGCCTTTGGCGAATCCGCGCCACCGCGGCACTGGCCCGCGACGCGGCGGCGCCGGTGGCGACCTCGATGCGCGCAGGCGATGCGCCCCAGACTTCGGCGGCTGCCGTCAGCCAGGCCGTCGTGCCTTCGACTCCAAGCGGGAAGGGTGCGGCGATCCGAGTCGCGCCGCGCGCTTCGAGCGCCCGCGCCGTGTCATTGAGGAAGGGCTGCGCGAGAAGGTAGCGCGTGCCTGGCCCCACCGCCGGCAATTCTGCCGCGCGACGCGAAGGCAGGAAGCGCACCGGACCCACACCAAGCGCCGCAAAAATCCGCAGGAACTGGTCTTCCACGACTTCGGCGAGCGCGCCCACCACCAGCAGGGACCGCGCGGCGCCGGGCTCGGCCGGCATCTCGGGCACCAGGGCCGCGAGGCAGGCATCCTCGCCTTGTGTAAAAGTGGTCTCGATGCCGCTGCCGGAATAGTTCAGCACGCGGACCTGCGGCAGGAAGCGCTGCGACAGGCGCTGCGCGGCGCGGGAGAGATCGAGCTTGATGACCTCGCTGGGGCAGGAGCCGACGAGGAAGAGCATGCGGATGTCCGGCCGCCGCTCCAGCAGCCGCGTCACCACGCGGTCCAGCTCCGCATTGCAATCGGCAAGGCCCGCCAGGTCACGCTCATCGATGATCGCGGTGGCGAAGCGCGGCTCGGCAAAGATCATCACGCCGGCGGCGGATTGCAGCAGATGCGCGCAGGTGCGGCTGCCGACGACGAGGAAGAAGGCGTCCTGGATCTTGCGATGCAGCCAGACGATGCCGGTCAGCCCGCAGAAGACCTCACGCTGGCCGCGCTCCCGCAGCACGGGCGCATCGGCGCAACCAGGCTGGGGAAGGGCGGCCGCGGCGCTCATGCCGCGATGCCGCCCGCATCGGCGCGGGCCTCATCCATCCGTGCCGCGCGGAGCTTCAGCACGAACTGCGCCGCGTTGACCAGATAGGCGGCATAGGCGGCGAGTGCCAGCAGCATCTGGCCCTGGCCATCGCCGAAGCCGGTGAAGACGGCCAGCAGATAGGCGCTGTGCAGCGCCAGCACGAGCATGCTGAAGACGTCTTCCCAGAAGAAGGCGGGGGCGAAGAGCCAGCGGCCGAAGACCACCTTCTCCCAGACGCAACCGGTCACCATGATGGTGTAGAGCAGCGCGGTCTTCACCACGACGGAGGCGGTGGCGGTGGCCAGGCCATTGCCGGTCGCAAGAAAATTCAGCACCAGGCCGAGGCTGACAAGGAAGACCGCGAACTGGATCGGCGCCAGCACCCCCTGCACCAGGGTCCAGGGCGTGCTGTCCCGCCGGCTGCGCTCCTCGGGCGTATAGAGAGGGCGGCGACGCTGCTGCGCCTCCCGGTTGTGGCGGGCCGCGCGGCCCGATGTGGCCCCCCAGGGAGAGGCGTCCAGAGCGTCAAGCAATCCGGACAAACCGTTCGTTGTAAGCATGACTTGACAACCCTCCGTCAAAGGCGGTCCGCTGTCCCGCTCAGGCTGCCGTGGCCCCTGGCCGGTCGCCTGCGTTGGGGGAGTTCAGAAAGAAAACCGCGCTCGCAGGCCGCATCGGCCTCTTTTCTGCGCATCGTTTTCTCTCCCCACACCGTGCTTGTTCAGGGAGGCTAAAGGCCTGGCGTCGGTAGTGTCAAGCATGATTGACGTAAATCACGGTTGACACGGACCGCCGTCGGCACTCAACTAGAACGACCGGAGGGGGCGATGTCCGCGAAGCCAATGATGGCAGCACAACACACGGCGGAGATCGCCGGCCAGGTACAGGAGGCAGGGCATGGCCCGCGCCCCGGCCATGGCCACGAGAGCCCCGGCAACGCGGACCGCGCGGATCGCCGCGCCCCGCCGGCCAGCCCTCGCGCACCTCCCCTGGCCAAGGCCAGGCCCGCCAGCGCGGAGCGCCGACGCGTTGCGCTGCTGGCCCGGACGCTTGAGACCGAGGTGATCCCGCGCCTCGTCCTGTCGCGGCGTGAGGCCACCAGCCCCGCCTATATCGACAGCCCCGGCACCAGCATGCCGCGTTCCGAGGATATCTCGGTGGTCGCCGGCCTGGCCATGCAGGGCGACCTCGGCGGCGCGCTCGCCTATGTCGGCGGCCTGACCGCCCGCGGCATGCCGCTCGACCGCATCTACCTCTATCTGCTGGCCCCGGTGGCCCGGCGTCTCGGCGAGATGTGGGAACAGGACCGCTGCGACTTCACGGCGGTGACCATCGGCCTGTGCTGCCTGCAGCAGGTGGTGCTGGAGAACAGCCCCGCCTTCCAGCCGCGACTCGGCCGGGCGGCCGTGGATCGCCGGGTGCTGCTGGCCCCGGTGCCGGGTGAACAGCACAGCTTCGGCCTGCTGATGGTGGGCGAGTTCTTTCGCCGCCAGGGCTGGGAAGTGGCTTCCGGCACCGGCACCACGGTGAAGGAGCTGGCGGCGGTGGTGCGGAGGCAGTGGTTCGCGGCGGTCGGCTTCTCGCTGGCCTGCGAGGATCGGCTGGAGGTGCTGGCCACCGCCATTCGCGAAGTGCGGCGTGCCTCGCGCAATCCACAGATCGGGGTGCTCGTCGGCGGACGGGTGTTCATCGATCGGCCGGAGCTGGCCGCGCTGGTCGGCGCGGATGCCACGGCGGCCGATGGCCAGCAGGCGGCCTTGAAGGCCGAAACGCTGCTGGCGCTGCTGGTGCGGGAGGCGTAGTCGGGGCGCGCCCCGGCGGAATTGAATGACTGGCTTAAGGCGATCAGGAGGCTCGGCTGGGGAGGGGACCCTTGGGATGAAGGACGCAGCTTTTCGTGAAATCGTTCGCTACCCCCAGGACGTCGCTCGGCCCACTGGATGCGGATGCCGCAGCAGGGTTGATAGCGGCCGCCGCGGATATCGCCCTCGTGCTTGACGAGGCCGGCATCATCCGTGACCTCGCCTTCAGCAATGAGGAGCTGTCGCGCGAATTCGACGGCCCGGAAGGCTGGCTCGGCCGGTCCTGGATCGACACGGTGGCGAAGGACAGCCGCCCCAAGATCGAGGCCATGCTCGCCCCCCATCCCGCCAAGGATGCGGTGCGCTGGCGGCATGTGAACCAGATCTCGGCCCGCGGCGCCTCCATCCCCCTGCTCTGTTCCGTGGCCCCGCTCGGCATCGCCGGCCGGCACGTGGTCTTCGGCCGCGACCTGCGGCCGCTGTCGCAGCTGCAGCAGCGCATGGTCGAAGTGCAGCAATCCATGGAGCGGGACTATTCCCGCCTGCGCCAGGCGGAGACCCGCTACCGGCTGCTGTTCCAGATGTCGATGGATCCGGTGCTGATCCTGGATGCCGAGCAGCAGCGGATCATGGAGGCCAATCCCGCCGCGCAGCGCCTGTTCGGCCGCAATGCCCGCCGCATGCCCGGCCGCACGCTGAACGAGCTCTTCGAGCCCGAGGACCGCGCCGCGGTGCAGGCGCTGCTGGCCAATGTGCGCAGCGCCGGGCGCGCGGATGACGTCACCGCCCATCTGGCCGAGGGTGGCGAGCCCGTGCTGGTCTCCGCCTCCACCTTCCGGCAGGAAGGGGGGCTGCTGTTCCTGGTGCGGCTTTCCGTGCCGAACCAGGCGGGCACCGCGCTGCCGGAGGCGCAGCCCAAGCTGCTGAAGGTGGTGGAGGTCGCCCCCGACGGCTTCGTGGTGACCGATGCCAGCGCCCATCTTCTGACGGCGAACGCCGCCTTCCTCGACATGGCGCAGCTGACCAGCGAGGAGCAGGTGCGCGGCGAACCGCTGGACCGCTGGATCGGCCGCCAGGGCGTGGAGCTCGAGGTGCTGCTGTCGAACCTGCGCAACCGCGGCGCGGTCCGCCTCTATGCCACCACGCTGCATGGCGCCCTCGGCGGCCAGGTGGAGGTGGAGATCTCCGCCGTCTCCGTGATGAATGGCGGCCAGTCCTGCTTCGGCTTCCAGATCCGCGACATCGGCGCGCGGTCCCGCCCCGCGGTGCGCGCCGCCGAAGGCGCCACCCGCTCCGTGGAACAGCTCACCGAACTCATCGGCCGCGTGCCGCTGAAGGACCTGGTGCGGGAGGCGACCGATGCCATCGAACGCCTGTGCATCGAGGCGGCGCTGGAGCTCACCGGTGACAACCGCGCCTCGGCCGCCGAGATGCTCGGGCTGAGCCGGCAGAGCTTGTACGTGAAACTGCGGCGCTATGGCCTCGGTGATCTCGATGACCAGCAGGGCTGAGGCATGACCCATCCGGCGACCAGCATCGACCTTCCCGCACCGCGGCTGCAGCCGGCGGCCGTGCTGGAGCTGTTGAAGCCGGTCACCTGGTTTCCGCCGATGTGGGCCTTCGGCTGCGGCGTCGCGGCCTCCGGCTCCAATGTGCTGGAGAATTTTCCCCTCATCGCGCTCGGCGTCCTGCTCACGGGCCCCATGGTCTGCGGCATGAGCCAGGCGGTGAATGACTGGTTCGATCGCCACGTGGACGCGATCAACGAGCCGAACCGGCCGATTCCCTCGGGCCGCATTCCCGGGATGTGGGGCCTTTACGTCGCCATCCTCTGGACGCTGGCCTCGCTGGCCATCGGCGCGGCGCTCGGCCCCTGGGGCTTTGCTGCCACGGTGCTGGCGGTGGTGATGGCCTGGATCTATTCGGCGCCGCCGCTGCGGCTGAAGCAGAATGGCTGGTGGGGCAACCTCGCCTGCGGCCTGTCCTACGAAACGCTGCCCTGGGTCACGGCGGTGGCGGTGCTGGCCGCCGGCGCGCCGGATGCGCGGGTGGTGGCGGTGGCGGTGCTCTATGGCCTCGGCGCGCATGGCATCATGACGCTGAACGACTTCAAGTCGATCGAGGGCGACACGCGCTTCGGCCTGCGCTCCCTGCCCGTCATCCTGGGCGCGCCGCGCGCCGCCCGCGTGGCCTGCCTGTTCATGGCGGTGCCGCAGGCGGTTGTGGTGGCGTTGCTGGCGTGGTGGGAGGCGCCGATCGCGGCGCTGCTGGTCGCGGCCTCGCTGCTGGCGCAGCTCGCCTTGATGCGGAAGCTGCTGCGCGATCCGCGCGGCCTGGCGCCCTGGTACAATGGCACGGGCATCACCCTCTATGTCGCAGGCATGATGGCCAGCGCCGTGGCGCTCGCCCCATGAACGGCGCCCTTCCCCCCCTCGGCTGGCTTGGCATCGTGCGGCTCGGCCTGGTCCAGACGGCGCTCGGCGCCGTGGTGGTGCTGACCACGGCCGCGCTGAACCGGGTGATGGTGGTGGAACACGCCCTGCCCGCCACCCTGCCCGGCCTGCTGGTGGCGCTGCATTACGCGGTGCAGATGCTGCGGCCACGGCTCGGCCATGGTTCGGACCAGGGCGGGCGGCGCACGCCCTGGATCATCGGCGGCATGGCGGTGCTGGGCGCGGGTGGCGTGCTGGCGGCGGTGGCGACGGCGTGGATGGGCACGGCGCTGATCCCCGGCATTGCGCTGGCGGTGGTCGCCTTCCTGCTGGTGGGCATCGGCGTCGGCGCGGCCGGCACCTCGCTGCTGGTGCTGCTCGCCGCGCGTGTCGCGCCGGCGCGGCGGCCGGCGGCGGCCTCGCTGGTCTGGATCATGATGATCGCGGGCTTCGTGCTGACCACGGCGATCGCCGGCCGGCTGCTCGATCCCTATGAGGGGTCGCGGCTGATCGCCGTCTCGGCCGGGGTTTCCGTCCTCGCCTTCCTGCTGGCCCTGGCCGCCGTGGCGGGCATCGAGGGCCCGCGCCAGGCGGCCCCCGCGGCCAGCGCGCGCTCTGGCTTCGGCCCGGCCCTGAAGGAAGTCTGGGCGGAGCCGGTGGCGCGGCACTTCACCATCTTCGTCTTCGTCTCGATGCTGGCCTATAGCGCCCAGGACCTGATCCTGGAGCCTTTCGCCGGCACCGTCTTCGGCATGTCGCTGGGCGAGACCACGCGGCTGTCCTCGCTCCAGCATGGCGGCGTGCTGGCGGGGATGATCCTGGCGGCCATCATCGGCAGCCTCGCCGGGGGCCGGGTGCCGGTGCTGCGCGGCTGCATCCTGGCCGGCTGCTGCCTGGCCTTTGCGCTGCTGGTGGCGCTGGCCGGCGCCGGCATGGCGGGCGCCGACTTCCCGCTGCGCGAAAGCTTCTTCGTCCTCGGCCTGGCCAATGGCGCCTTCGCCGCCGCGGCCATCGCCGCGATGATGCAACTCGTCTCCCAGGGGGTGGAGGGGCGGCAGGGCGTGCGGATGGGGATGTTCGGCGCGGCGCAGGCCATCGCCTTCGGCGCTGGCGGCCTGGCCGGCACGGTGGTGCTGGATCTCGGCCGGCTGCTGACCGGCAGCGCGGCCGGTGGCTACGTCACGGTTTTCCTGGCCGATGCGGGGCTCTTCCTCGTCGCGGCGATGCTGGCGATGCGCATCGGGCGCGCGCCAGGGCAGAGGGCCAGCGCGGGCCACGTCCCGCCGCTGATGGGGGGGCAAAGGGCATGAGCCAGGGCATGGAGGAATTCGACGTCGTCGTCGTCGGCGGCGGCCCGGCGGGCGCCACCGCGGCGCATGACCTGGCGCGGCAGGGCCGCAGCGTGCTGCTGCTGGACAAGGCGGGGCGCATCAAGCCCTGCGGCGGCGCCATTCCGCCCCGGCTGATCCGCGACTTCGACATCCCGGCGCATCTGCTGGTGGCGCGCGTCAATGCCGCGCGGATGATCGCCCCCTCGGACCGCGAGGTCGACATGCCGATCGATGGCGGCTTCGTCGGCATGGTGGAGCGCGAATCCTTCGACGAATTCCTCCGAGTTCGCGCCGCCGAATCCGGCGCCACGCGGCGCACCGGAAGCTTCGAGCGGATCGAGCATGACGCGGATGGCGTGGCCGTCGTCGTCTATATGCCGAAGGACTCCTTCGACGAAGGGCGCGTCCGCGCCCGCTGCGTCATCGGCGCCGATGGCGCGCGCAGCGCGGTCGCCAAGCAGTCGGTGAAGGGCGCGGAGAAGATCCCCTGCGTCTTCGCCTATCACGAGATCGTCGCGGCGCCGACGGATGAAGCGCCGAAATACGATGCGAAGCGCTGCGACGTCTTCTACCAGGGCAAGCTCTCGCCGGATTTCTACGCCTGGATCTTCCCGCATGGCGACAAGGTCTCGATCGGCACCGGCTCGGCGCAGAAGGGCTTTTCCCTGCGCGGCTCGGTGGGGGAGCTGCGGGCCTCGACCGGGCTCGACAAGGTGCGCACCATCCGGCGCGAGGGCGCGCCGATTCCGCTGAAGCCGCTGAAGCGCTGGGACAATGGGCGGGACGTGGTGCTGGCGGGCGATGCCGCGGGCGTCGTCGCACCCTCCTCCGGCGAGGGCATCTACTACGCCATGCTGTGTGGCCGCCTGGCCGCCGATGCGGCCGCCGAGTTCTGCGCCACCGGCCGCGCATCGGCGCTGGCAACCGCCCGAAAGCGTTTCATGAAGGCGCATGGCCGCGTCTTCCTGATCCTCGGGATCATGCAGTATTTCTGGTATTCCTCGGACAAGCGCCGCGAGAAGTTCGTCGCGATCTGCCAGGACAAGGACGTCCAGCGCCTGACCTGGGAGGCCTATATGAACAAGGAACTCGTCCGGCGGGATCCTTTGACGCACATCAAGATATTCTTCAAGGACATGGCGCATCTTCTGGGCCTCGCGGGGCCACGCCTGGACCGGACCGCCTCGACCTCGCGTGGAGACGCCTGAGCATGCTGCTGAACGCAAACGACTCCACCGCCGCCGAGGCGCTGCGCCGGCGGGGCGCCATCCATGGCCATTCGCCGCAGCACCGCCAGTCCACCCGGACCCTGCCGCTGAAGGTGGGCACCCGGGGCTCGCCGCTGGCGCTGTGGCAGACGCGGCACTTCCTCGGCCTCATCACCAAGGTCTGCCCGCTGCTGCGGGAGGTGAAGGCCTTCGAGGAATGCGTCATCGCCACCTCCGGCGACAAGGTGCAGGACAAGCGGCTGGCCGATATCGGCGGCAAGGGCCTCTTCGCCAAGGAAATCCATGAGGCGCTGCTGGACGGGCGGATCGATTTCGCCGTGCACAGCATGAAGGACCTGGAGACGGAGCTGCCGCCCGGCATCGTGCTGGCCTGCGCCCTGCAGCGGGAGGATTCGCGCGACGCCATCGTGCTCGGGCCCAGCTGCCCCGGCGCGGCATCCGAGGATCCCTATGCCTGCCTGCCGCAGGGCGCGCTGATCGGCACCGCCTCCATCCGCCGGCAGAGCCAGCTGCTGCATGCCCGGCCGGACCTGCGGGTGGAGATCATCCGCGGCAATGTGCAGATGCGCCTGGCCAAGGTGCGGGCCGAGGGCGGGCCGCAGGCCTCGCTGCTGGCCATCGCCGGCCTCAAGCGCATGGAAATGGCGCATGAGGCCGCCGTGGTGCTGGATGCGGAAACAATGGTCCCGGCCGCCTGCCAGGGCATCGTCGGCGTCACCGTCCGGGCCGATGACGTGGAGCTGCGCGAGCTGCTTTCCGCCATCGAGGATCGCAACGCGGCCTGCGTCTCCGCCGCGGAACGCGCCCTGCTGGGCTCGCTCGACGGGTCCTGCCGCACGCCGATCGGCGGCCATGCGCAATTCCGGCCGGATGGTTCGCTGCAGCTGACGGGCCTAGTGGCCCGCGCCGATGGCTCCTTCCTGCTGAAGCGCAAGCTCTGGGGCGCGCCGGCCGATGCCGCGGCGATGGGCCGTGAGCTGGGCGAGAGCCTGCGCCGCGACAGCCCGGCCGATATCTTCGGCTGAGGAGGGATCGGGGGCTTCGGCCCCCGTCACGCTCCGAAACTTGTAAATGCGAATGATTCGCATCATCTAGGTCGGACCCTGCCGCAGGACGACCATGCCCGAAGCCCCCTTCCCCGCCCCCGAGGCGCCCGCCAACCAGGTGGTGCGCGCCCTGCTGGCCCGCGCCTCCGTCCCGCCCCGTCAGCTGCACGACCCCGCGCCGGATGCGGCGGCGCTGTCCCAGGCGGTGGCCGCCGCCACCTGCGCGCCGGACCATGGCGGGCTGCGGCCCTGGCGCTTCCTCGGCATCCAGGGCGAGGCCCGCGCCGCGCTGGGCGAGATGCTGGCCCAGTCGCTGCTGACGCGCGACCCCGCGACGCCGGAGGCGCGGCTGGACCTCGAACGCGCCAAGCCGCTGCGCGCGCCCCTGGTGGTCGCTGCCGGCGCCGCCATCCGGGCGCATCCGAAGATCCCCGCCTGGGAACAGGAAGCCACCGCCGCCGCCGGCATCATGAACTTCCTCAATGCCCTGGATGCGATGGGCTTCGGCTGCTGCTGGCTCTCCTCCCCGGCCTTGCAGGACCCGGCCGTCAAGGCGGCGCTGGGCTTTTCCGAAACGGACCGGCTGCTGGGCTGGATCTATATCGGCACGCCGGAGGCCGAGCGCCCCCGCCCGCAGCGCCCGGCGCCCGGGGGCTTCTGGCGGGACTGGCAGCCGGCATGACCGACCCGGCCCGCTGCATCCCCATCCTCGCCTCGCTCGACCTGGCCGAGACCCTGGCCTTCTACCGCGACCAGCTCGGCTTCACCGGGGAGACCTATGGCGACTATGCCATCGCCCGGCGGCAGGCGATGGAGCTGCATTTCTGGCTCTGCAAGGACCGCATCCATCCGGAACACACCGCCTGCTATATCCGCGGCGGCCAGGTGCCGGCGCTGCATGCGGAATTCGCCGCCCGCGGCGTCCCGGGCCTGTCCGACTTCGCGCTGCGGCCCTGGAACATGCACGAATTCCACCTGCACGACCCGCACGGCAACCTGCTGCGCTTCGGCTGCACGGAGGTCTGATCAGGCCTCCGTCAGCCGCCCGAGCCCTGGCGCCAGTTCCGGGAATCGCTCGGCGGCGGTGTCGAAGAGCAGCGCGCCGATGCGCAGATAGCCCCAGCCGGTGAAATGCACCCCATCCTCCGCCCGAAAAACCCGGGTCGCGGTCTGCACCGGCACGCTCGGCAGGTAGCGGCCATCGGCATCGCTGGTGGCGTCCCAGGTATCCACCCATTGCGCCCCGGCCGATGCGGCCGCGGCCTGCTGGATGGCATTCAGCTGCCGCGCCGCGCCGGCGAATTGCGGCTCCCGCATATTCGGCAGGCCGAGCCAGAGCACGCGCGCGCCGGCATGCACGGCATGGCCGGTCATCTCCACCACCCGCCGGGCATAATGCTCGGCATAGCCGGGCGTGCCGAAGCGGTGCCGCACCCGCTCCTCCCGCACCACCAGGGGCCGAAAATCATTGGCGCCGATCCAGAAGACCACCAGCTGCGGCTCATGCAGCGCCACCAGATCCCGCGTCACGCTGCTCCAGTCATGCTCATCCGTGCGGGTCACGCCGGTGGCGTGCAGCGTGCCGTTGATGAGGCGCGGCGTCGGCCGGCGGCGCAGCACGGGGCTGAGCGAGAGGAACAACCCCTGGGCGAGCGAATCCCCCAGGAACAGCAGGTTCAGCCGCTCCGGCGCCGAGGCCGCGCCCTCCGCCCCCCGCGCCCGCCCGGCCGGGGCGAGAAGGCCGGCCGCGGCCGCGCAAAGAAGGCTCCGCCTGGTCGAAAACCCATGCCAGCGACCTGACCGCATCCAAGGCACTCCGCAGAGACGGGGATTTCGGCCAGACTAGCAGCGCGCGATGAACAGGATAAGGATGGTGGCCGCAGGATGCTGAAAAGACGCGGCCTTTTTTCCACCCTGGCGTGCGCCGGCCTGCTGGCCGGCTGCGGCGCCGATTCGCCCCCCGCCGGCCGCCGCGATGCCGAGTCCGCCCGCCTGGCGGAGGGTCTCGCGACCGCGCCCGATCCGGATTACGAGGCCCTGCTGCCGCCGCCCGGCGCCGCCGATCCGCTGGCCCCGCTGGGTGCCGCGCTGCGCGCGCTGCAGGGGGGCGCGCAAGGACGCGCCCTGGTGCTGGTGCTGGGCGACAGCCACATCGCCTTTCCCCGCATGGCGGAGCGGCTGCGGGAGCATCTGCAGGCCCGCTTCGGCGCCATCGGCCCCGGCCGCATGCCACCCGGCCGCGCCAATCGCAGTTTTGTCCCGGCCGGCCTGGCGCTGGAGCAGGAGGGGGAATGGACCTCCGCCCATGCGCTGCGCGCCGCCACCCCCGGCCCCTTCGGCCTGACCGGCTACCGGCTGACCGGGGAACGCGCGGGCGACCGGATCGGCCTGCGCAGCAGCGACCTGCGCGGCTTCGACCGGCTGCACCTGGCGCTGCATTGCGGCCCGGACAGCGGCAGCTTCCGGGTCCTCGGCGCCGGCATTTCGGAGACGCCGCGCGCCAGCCGCACCCCGGCGCCGCGGCTCCGGCTGATCCGCCTCGACCTGTCGCCCGGCACGCGGGAGGTGGCGCTGGAACTGGTCGGCGACGGGCCGGTGGCGCTGCTGGGCTGGGGCATCGACCGGCGCGGCAGCGGCGTGCTGGTGGAGTCCTTCGGCATCAATGGCGCAACCCTCGCCACGCTGGACAATCGTGCGCCCGATATCCTGGCGGCGGAGCTGGCGGTGGCGCCACCGGCGCTGATCATCCTGGAATACGGCACCAACGAGGCCACCGACCGGGATTTCGATCCGGCCGCCTATGCGCTCGCCCTGTCCCGCCGCATCGCCGCGCTGCGCGCCGCCAGCCCGCGCAGCGGCATCCTGCTCATGGGCGCGCCGGATGCCGGCCGCCCGATCCGCCGCGGCCGCGGCGCCTGCCCGGTGGCGCCACTGACGGCGCTGGAGGCGGTGCGCGCCACCCAGCGCCAGGTCGCGGCGCGCGAAAGGGTGGGCTTCTTCGACTGGTCGGCGGAGGTCACCCAGGACCCCTGCCGCCTGCCCGGCCTGGTCCGTGCCGGGCTGATGCGGCCCGACCTGGTGCATTTCACTGCCGATGGCTATCGGCAGACGGCGGACCGGCTGCATGCGCATCTGCTGCGCGGCGCCGGACTCGGCCCGGCAGGCGCCTGACCGCAGCCGGATGCTCTTCCCGACCGGCCTCTTCGCGATCTTCTTCGCCGCGGTGCTCGGCCTCCACTGGCTGCTGGTGCGCCGGGCGCCGCGGCTGGTGCTGCCTTTCCTGCTGCTGGCGAATTTCGTGTTCTATTCCGCCTTCAGCCTGGCCTTCTGCATCGCGCTGCTGGCGGTGGGGCTCTGGACCTGGGCGATAGGCCGCGGCGTCGCGGACGGGCGCGGGCGCGGCCTGCTCTGGCTCGGCGTCGGCGGCGTGCTGGCCTGGCTCGGCTGGTTCAAATATGCGGGCTTCCTCATTCGGGAAACCTCGCCGATCGGGGTGGCGCTCGGCCTGCCGCCGCTGCCACTGCCCGAGATCCTGCTGCCGGTCGGCATCTCCTTCTATGTCTTCCAGGCCATCTCCTACATGGTGGACGTGCATCGCGGGGAGGCGCGGGCCGAGGCCTCGCCGCTCAAGGTGCTGGTCTACCTGACCTTCTTCCCCCACCTCGCCGCCGGCCCCATCGTGCGCGCCGCGCAATTCCTGCCGCAGCTCGCCCAGGTGCCGGACCGGTCGCGCATCCCCGTGGTCATGGGGTGCCTGCTGATCCTGGGGGGCCTCGCGAAAAAGATGCTGCTGGCGAATGAGCTGGCGACGGGGCTGGTGGACCCGGTCTTCCGCGACCCCGGCGGCTTCGGCGCCGGCGACATCCTGCTCGCCTGCTACGGCTATACCATCCAGATCTGGCTGGATTTCTCCGGCTATTCGGACATGGCGATCGGGCTCGCGGCGCTGCTCGGCTATCATTTCCCGCGCAATTTCGCGCAGCCCTTCCGCGCCCTGACTCTGTCGGACTTCTGGCGCCGCTGGCACATCTCCCTCTCCTCCTGGCTGCGCGACTATCTGTTCAAGCCGCTGGGCGGCAGCCGCGGGACGGAGGCGCAAACGCGGCGCAACCTGCTGGTCACCATGCTGCTGGGCGGCATCTGGCACGGCGCCGCCTGGACCTTCGTGATCTGGGGCGCGCTGCACGGGCTGGCGCTGGTGCTGGAGCGGGCGCTGGGCGGGCGCGCGGTGCCGGCCTCCGCCGCGGGGAAGGTGCTGCGCTGGGCCATCACCTTCCACATCGTGGTGCTGGCCTTCGTGCTGTTCCGGGCGCCCGACCTCGCCACCGTCGCCGCCCTGGCCGAAGGCCTTGCGGCGGCCGCGCCCGATGCCGCCTGGACGCCGCGCATCCTGGCCATCATGGCGCTCGGCCTTGGCCTGCATTTCGCCCCGCCGGACCTGCGCCAGCGCCTGGAATCCGCGCTGCGCCCGCTGCCCGCGCCGCTGCTCGGCCTGGTCTTCGGCCTGGCAATGCTGGCGATCATCCTGGCAGCGCCGGAGGGCGTGGCGCCCTTCATCTACTTCCAGTTCTGAGGTCTTTCGAACATGCCCCAGCCCTGGCTGACCGATGCGCCGAGCGACCTGCCGGATGATTTCTCGCCGCGCAGCGCCACGCTGCCGGCCGGGCGGGCGGTGCTGGTCGTGGGCCTCGCTCTGCTGGTCTTCGCCGCCGGCCGCTCGGGCGCCATCCTGGACGCCGCCTATGGCCTGCCGCTGGCGCCGGGGACCGAGGCGCTGATCGCCCTGGCCGAGGCCTGGGACGGCGCCACGACCGCGCTCGGCATCCCCGCCGCGACGGAGGCCGTGGCCGCGTTCCTCTCCGCTGGCCGCTGAGCCAGCAGGCCCTGCAGCCCCTCCCACCAGCTTCGATAGCCCTCCGCCGTCGGATGCACGCCATCCGCCGTGGGGGTGGTGCAGCGGGAGACGCGGCCGCGATGCAGGGCCGGCAGATGCGCCAGCGCCGCATCGGCCTGGACCTGGCTGTCCAGCAGCGCCCGGTCCAGCAGGCGGCTTGCGGTTTCCAGCGCCGGATCGCGCGGGAAGCAGCCCGGGGTGGCCCAGATGGTGCGCGCCGCCGGCCAGCGTTCCATCACCGCCGCGATCTGGCGCGGATAGGCTTCCGCCGCCTCCGGACCCAGGCCGCGCAGATCGTTGGTGCCGAAGACCAGCACCAGCCGCCCGACGCAGCGCGGCGCCTGCTGGCGCAGCCAGGGCAGGCCGGCGCCGGTCTGGGCCACCACCTCATAGCCGGCGGCCCGCGCATAGGGCGCCATGCCCACCGCCAGGCTGTCGCCCAGCAGCAGGTCCGGGCAGGCCCAGGCGGGGGCGGGGAGCAGCAGCCCGGCCAGGACGAGGAGGCGTCGCAGCTTTGCGGTCACGCCCGGGCTTCTGCCACCGCCCCGGCTAACCGAGGATGAAGCCACCGCCTTGCAGCGGGTGACCGGCCGCGCCCATATCCCGTCCATGGACCTCGATTTCACCGAGGCGGAGCTCCGCCGCTATTCGCGCCACATCCTGCTGGAGGAGGTGGGCGCGATCGGCCAGGCGAAGCTGCGCGCCGCGCGCGTCCTGCTTGTGGGCGCCGGGGGCCTCGGCTCGCCCCTGGCGCTGTATCTCGCCGCCGCCGGCATCGGCACGCTGGGCATCATCGATGACGACCAGCTGGAACTGTCCAACCTGCAGCGCCAGGTGGCCCACAGCACGACCCGAATCGGCCGCAACAAGGCCGAGAGCGCGGCGGAGACGATCGGCGCCCTGAACCCCGAGACACGGGTGGAGATCCATGCCCGGCGCCTCGATGCCGACTGGGCCTGGGCGAATGTGCAGAACTACGACCTGGTCTGCGACGGCACGGACAATTTCGGCACGCGCTTCCTGCTCGGCGATGCCTGCCACCTGCTGGGCCGGCCGCTGGTCTCCGCCGCCGTGCTGCGCTTCGAGGGCCAGCTTTCCGTCTTCCGCAGCCATGAGGGCGCGCCGCACCCCTGCCACCGCTGCCTGCATCCGGAACCGCCGCCGGATGGCCTCGTGCCCACCTGTTCCGAGGCCGGGGTGCTGGGCGCCGTCACCGGCGTGATGGGCACGCTGCAGGCGACGGAGGTGCTGAAGCTGGTCCTCGGCATCGGCGAGGGTCTTTCGGGCCGCCTGCTGCTCTGGGATGCGCTGGACATGCGCTTCCGCACCGTGAAGCTGCGGCGCGACCCGGCCTGTCCGCTCTGCGGCGAAAACCCGACCATCCACGACCTCTCCGCCCATGCGACGCCAGTCGCGCCGGCCTGCGCGGTGTGAGCCCGCCGCTCGGCATCCTGCTGCTCTCCGGCACGCATGACCGGGCGCATTACGCGCTTGTGCTGGCCACCGGCGCGGCGGCGATCGGGCGGGAGGTGGTGCTTTTCGCCAGCAACCAGGGCTGCCGCCTCCTGCTGGCGCAGACGCCGCTGCGGGCCGATGCGCGTGAAACCCTGCTGGCGGAGCGTGGCGTGGCGACCCTGGCCGCCCTGCTGGAAGCGGCGGAGGAGCTGGGCATCCGCCGCATCGCCTGCGAGGCCGGGCTGCGGGCGGAAGGCCTGGCGGAGGCCGGCCTGGCCCCCGGCGTGGAGGTGGCCGGGGTGGTGACCTTCCTGGCGGCGGTGGGTGACGGCCAGATCGCCACAGTGTAGCCGCCGCGACCCACCTGCGCGCTTGACCCGACACGGCAGGATGGGGGAGGGATCGGGGCATGGTCCCTGTCCGCCCAGCCCTGCTCGCCCCAGCTCTGCTTGCCCCAGCTCTGCTTGCCCTGGCCTTGCTCGTGCTGTCGCTGCTCGCCCTGGCAGGCCTGGCGCCGGTCTGGGTGGCCGGGGCGCAGGCGCAATCCAGCCTGGCCCCGAACCAGGGCAACCTGCCGCCGCCGCGGCCCGCCACCCCGGCGGCGCCCCGGCTGGTGCCCTCGGAACAGCCCCGTTCCCTGGCCCTGCCGCCGAACCGGCCGGCCACCCCGTCCGGCCAGACCCCGTCCCAGTCCCAGTCCCAGGCCCAGTCCCAGGCCCCGTCCCAGGCCCAGGCCCCCTCGCAGCCGGCCAGCCGCCCCGCCGCGCCGCGGCCCAGCCAGGCGCAGCCCAGCACGCCGGCCCGGCCGCAGGCGCCAGCCGCCAACCGTCCCGGCCAGCCCGCGCCGACCATCGGCCGCGCCCCGCCGCCCGCCAATCGCCGCCCGGCCGCCACAGGCGCGGCCGCGGGGGCAGCCGCCGCCGGGGCGGCTGCCGGGGCCGCCGCCGCCACGGCCCGGCCGCCGGAGCCCGCCTTGCCCGCCAGCCCGCCTCCCATCCCGCCGGTCGGCTCGGTCACCGGCCTGCCCCTGCCGCGCTTCGCCGCGCTGCGCTCGGACGAGGTGAATATGCGGGTGGGGCCTTCCACCAGCTATCCGATCGAATGGACCTTCCAGCGGCGCGACCTGCCGGTTCAGATCATCGGCGAGTTTCAGCTCTGGCGCCGCATCCGCGACGCCGATGGCACGGAGGGCTGGGTGCATTCCTCCACCCTGGCCGGTCGCCGCACCGTGCTGGTGCGCCCCGCCGCCCCGGCGCCGGAGGCCACGCTGCGCCGCCGGCCGGAGGAGACGGCCAATGCCGTGGCGCGCCTGCGCCCCGGCGTCATCGGCCGCATCCGCGAATGCGCCGCCGGCGCCCCCTGGTGCGAGGTCCAGGTCGCCAATCATCGCGGATATCTGCGCCGCGCCGAGATTTGGGGCGTGGGACTCGAGGAAGAGATCAAATAGGCTGTCCGTCATGCCCGACGACGCCCCCCTCCCCGCCCCCGCCACCCATGACATCGGCGGCGCGCCCCGCTTCCGCTGCACCCCGGTGGAGCCGGACGACGCGGCGCCGCCCGATGATTTCGGCAAGCGCGTCGATGCGCTGCGGCAGCTGCTCGCCCAGCGCGGGCTGATGTCGGTGGATGAGCTGCGCCGCGGGGTGGAGGCGATTCCGGAGGCCGAGTACCACGCCCTCGGCTATTACGAGCGCTGGCTGCGCTCGATCTCCGGCCTGATGCTGGAGAAGGGCGTGGTTACGGCGGAGGATCTGCGCGGATGACGAATTTCGCACCCGGTGCCCGCATCCGCGTCCGCGCCGACTATCCCGAGACCCGCGGCCCCTGCCATATCCGCACGCCGCATTACCTGCGCGGCCGCGAAGGCGTGGTGGAACGCCCGCTCGGCGCCTTCCGCAATCCGGAGGACCTGGCCTTCGCCCGGCCCGCCGCCACCATCCCGCTGTACCATGTGCGCTTCGACCAGCCCTCCCTGTGGAACGAGGGCGAGGCCGGGGACACGGTGCTGGTCGAGCTCTACGAGCATTGGCTGGAGCCTGCCGCCTGATGGCCCATGACCCGAGCCCCGAAAGCGTCGCGCTGCTGGCGCGCTTCACCGCGGCGCTGGCCGCCCGCGGCATCGTGACGGAGGCGCAGATCGCGGAGCAGATCGAGCGCACCGACCGCGCCGATCCGCGCATCGGCGCCGCCATGGTGGCGCGCGCCTGGACCGACCCCGCCTACCACGCGCTGATGCTGCGCGATGGCAGCGCAGCCGCCGAGGCGATGGGCGTTTCCATGGCCGGGGCGCCGCCGCTCGGCGTGCTGGCGGATGCGCCGGGGCTGCATCACCTGGTGGTCTGCACACTGTGCTCCTGCTACCCGCGCGCGGTGCTCGGCTATCCGCCGCATTGGTACAAATCCGCCGCCTATCGGGCGCGGGCCATCCGCGACCCGCGCGGCGTTCTGGCCGAATGGGGCACCAGCCTGCCGGAGGCGACGCAGATCCGCGTGGTCGACAGCACCGCCGATTTTCGGTGGATGGTGCTGCCCACCCGCCCCGCGGGCACGGAGGGCTGGGACGCGGCGCGGCTGGCGGGGCTGGTGACGCGGGACGTGCTGGTCGGCACGCGGCTGCCCGCCATCTGATCACGGCTGCGAGAGAGCGCGCGCCGCAACCAGTCCTGCTGCGTTGCACGCGCGACTGATCGGCCCTTGGCCGCGTCACGCCACCTGCCGGGACCGACAAGACATGATTTCTGCCGCCTGGGCGCCGCGCCTGCTGTCCCTCCTCCGCATCGTCGCCGGGCTGCTGTTCCTGGCACATGGCACGCAGAAGCTGCTGGGCTTCCCGGCCTCCGCCAGCGGCGGGGGCCCCGAGATGCTGAGCCTGCCCTGGATTGCCGGCGTGATCGAACTGGTGGCGGGCGCGCTGATCACCCTCGGCCTCTTCACCCGCCCGGCCGCCTTCCTCGCTTCCGGCACCATGGCCTTCGCCTATTGGCTGGCGCATGCGCCGCGCGACTTCTTCCCGGTGAACAATGGCGGCGACGCGGCCATCCTCTTCTGCTTCGTCTTCCTCTACCTGGCCGCGGCGGGCGCCGGGCCCTGGAGCCTGGACGCCAACCGCCGAGGCTGAGTTTTCAGCGCATCACCACCCCGAAATGCGGCGCCAGCACATGGGTGCAGAAGGCGCGCTCGAAGCCCGGGCGGTGGTGCAGGCCGGGTGACGCGGGGCGGGCGCGCCAGATGCTGTGCGCGCCGCCGAAGAAGTCGAAGCCATGGGCCGAGACCGGCCGGCCGGCAAAGGCCGCGAAGAAGATCAGCGCCCGCAGGCCGGTGGTCGCCGCTGAATAGCTCAGCGCCACGCTGAGCCGCGCCAGCTCGTGCGGCAGCGGGCAATGGCGGGCCGGCCGGCCCTCGATCAGGATCGGTGCCGGCGGGCCGGGATCGGCGCCGGCATAGCCGGTGAGCCAGGCGCTGCGAAAGCTGGCATGCCGCGCCGCCAATTCGCCGGCGATGCGGGATTTCAGGGCCTGCACGAAGAAAACGATATCGGTCCGGCGGCCCAGATCGGCCTCCCGCCCCGCCAGCATGGGGAAGTTGCAGCGCACGACCAGCGGCAGGGCATCCAGCGCCGCCCCCTGACCGCGGCCTGCCAGGCTGGGGCCATTGCCGATGACGGCCACCGCCGCCGCCTGGCCGACCGCGGCATGGAAGGCGGCGGCGGCCGGCTCCGCCTCCGCCTGCCGCCGGATCAGGCGCGCCGCCGTCTCCCGCACCTGACGCACGAAGGCTTCGGGCTCCACCGGCAGCAGGGCCTGCCCCAGCCGCTGCGCGAAAAGCAGCGCCAGGCTGTCCCGGGTGACGGAGGGCCGCAGGGCGGCGAGCCGCAGTGCCACCGGACCGGCCTCCGGCGCGGGATCGGTGGCGGCCACCATCAGCCAGGCCAGCGCGGCCTCCGGATGGTGGGGTCTTCGCGCCAGATCCTCCAGGGCGAGGCGGCCGGCGGCGGCCGCATCGCCCTGCCGCTGCCGGATCTCGATCAGCGCCGCGCGCGCCAACCCATCCGCCGGGTGGTCCCGGCACAGATCCTCCAGCACCCCGGCGGCCATGGCGGGGTCGAGTTGATGGGCCGTGCTGAGCAGGTCGATGCGCGCGGGGCCTGGGGGTGCCGCCAGATAGACGGCGCGCAGCAGCGGGCCGCGTTCCGCCGGCCGCGCCTTGCGGAGCCGCGCCAGCAGATCCTGGCCGCCTGAGGCCTCGCCCACCCTGCCATCCCCCCATCCCTGGCCGGCTCCATCCCGGCGGCGGGCAGCATAGGGTCAGGTCGTCGGCGGGTGCCATTCCCGCTGCGCGGCGGCCATCAGCCGCGCCAGGAGGGAGTCGCTCGTGGGATTGTCCGGCCGGTCGGCGGCGGCCGGGATCAGCAACTGCTCGCCATGCATCAGGCCGTCCTTCGGCTTCCAGCCGATGAAATCCAGGATGTCCTGGTGCAGCAGCCCGGCCAGCAACTCCCCGGCCACGCTGTCGCTGCGGTAGTGCAGGCCCAGCACCTCCCGGTTGATGGCGATGCGATGCGCCAGCGGCAGCAGCAGCGGGCGGGAGGGATGACGCTCCGGCAGCACATCCGCCAGCAGCCGCGCCACCAGGTGGGATTCGGTGGCATGGCCGCTGGGGAAGGCGGCATGGCCAGGCACCTGCACCGCCGGCAGCAGCATGGGACAGAGCTCGGAGGGGCGGGCGCGGTTGAAGATGTGCTTGTAGTGCATCACCGCCAGCTCACCGATGGCCAGGGCGAGCGTGCAGAGCCGCGTGGTCTCGCGATGCGAATCCGCGGTGAAGCCGGCCAGCGCCTGGAAATAGGGGATGATGCCCTGGCGCTGCGCCAGCGCCTCGCCCTGCACGCCGTCGCGGAAGGCGACGAGATCCGCGAGCATGCCAAGCTCGCACGCCGTCCCGTCCGCATCCGGCAGCAGCGCCCGCAGCGCCTTCTCATGCTTCGTCCAGGCCGCGGCGGCGGCGAATTCGCCCATCGCCACCACGGCCAGGTTGTTGAAGGTCCAGCCGGAGAAGACGCTCTCGGTCGGCAGGTAGCGCTGCAGCTCCGCGGCCAGCGCGCCGCTGGCTGTCTTCGAATCGGCCGGCCCCTCGGGAAAGCCGCGCCGCAGCAGCGTCGCCGCATTGGCCACGCCGTTCCACGGCGGCTGCGCCTCCAGCAGATCGTCCAGCGAAGGCAGCGGATGCACCCGCGGGGCGGGATGGCCGCGCCAGATCACGCTGGCCCCGCCATCCGCCGCCGGGGCCTGCTCCACGCTGGGCCAGGGGGAGACGCCCATCGGCCGCAGCGCACCGCCGGTGGCGACCACGGCGGCCAGGCCCTCCGCCCCATTGGCCCCGTTCGCACCATTGGCGCCATTCGCACCATTGGCGCCATTCGCCCCGTTGGCGCCATTCGCGCCGTTGAACGCATCCATCACCCCGCCTCCCTCATCCCGGTCATGTCGGCACGCCGCTGCGGCTCAGCGCGCCCAGCAGCTGGTCGGCCAGCGCCGGATCGGCGAAGGGCTGGCGCTCGGCGGCATAGCGGCTGACGCGGAAGCCGGGCTCGCAGGCCAGCATCTGCGCCGCCGCCCCCCGCGCCGCCGCCGCATCGCCCAGCGCATCGAGTGCCGCGATCAGGATGCGATGCGCGGAGGTGAAGCCGGGGCTGTCGGCCAGCGAGAGACGCATGCTGCGCACCGCCCCCGCATGGTCGCCGCTGACATGCTGGGCGAGGCCCACGAAGAACTGGAAGTAGTAGCGGTCCGCCCCGAGGGGCGAGAGCGCATAGCCATGCTGCGCCGCCGGCAGCGCCTCCGCCGCGCGGCCGAGATAGGAGAGCGAGGCGCTCCGCAGCGCCCAGGCCAGGGCATGCCCCGGCCCCACCTGCACGGCGCGGTCGAGATGCGGCAGCGCGCTGGCCGGGTCGCGCAGGTGGTAGGCGCGGTAGTGGCCGCTGATGGCGTGGCCGAGCGCATTGTTGGGATCGAGCTGCACCGCGCGCGCGGCCAGCGCCTGCACGCTGGCGGCATCCGCCGCCGGGTCGCGGCTCCAGGCCTGGCCCACCGCCAGGCTGTGCCATTGCGCCGCCCAGGCGGCCGGCACGGCATAGGCCGGATCCTCCCGCATCGCCGCCGTCAGGTGGTGTTCCGCCGTCTCGAAGCGGGCGCGCTGCAGCCCGTCCAGCGCATGCATGGCGCGCAGCGTATGGTCGTAGGAGGTGAGGCTCCCGGGCGGCTTGCGCAGCGCGCGCCGCAGCTCCGCGGCGCGGATGCTGGGCGCGATGCCGGCCACGGCGCGCGCGGCGAGTTCGTCCTGCAGCGCGAAGATGTCGCGCTCCGCCACCTCGAAGCGGTCCTGCCAGATCTCCTCGCCGCCCTCGGTCTCGGCCAGCCGCGCGGCCAGCCGCAGCCCACCGCCGGCGCGCTTCACGCTGCCCGTCAGCACGAAGCGCACGCCGAGGATGCGGCCGATGGCGCAGGGGTCGTGCGGCCCCGCGCGCCAGCCCAGCGTGGCGCCGCGCGCGATGACGGAAAGATCGCGCAGCGCGGCGAGCGAGAGCACGATGTCATCGACGATGCCATCGGCGAAATAGGCCTCCACATCGCCGGCGGCGGCCCCCTCGAAGGGCATCACGGCGATGGAGGGGCGGCCGGCGGGCGGGCTGCGGCGCGGCACCCGCGGCGGCGTCGCGGGATGCCGGATGAAGGCCTCGACCGGCGTTGCGATATTGCGCAGCGAAAGCGGGCCGATCGGCACAAGGCCGGGGTCGGGGTCGAGCGCCGCGCGCACCGCCTCGGTCATGGCGAGGCCGCCGGGCGGGGCGTGTTCCTGCAGCCGCGTCGCGATATTGACGCAGGCACCGTAGATATCCTCGCCCTCCGTCACCACGCGGCCGGCATCGAGGCCGATGCGGAAGGCGATCGGCGGCGCCTCCGGCCGGTCCTGCGCCTGCACCGCCTGCTGCACCGCCAGCGCCCAGCCCTGCGCCGCCAGGGCTTCGGCGAATTCCACGGTCACGCCATCGCCGGTGGATTTCAGGAAGCGGCAGCCCCAGGCCTCCGCCAGCGGGCGCAACGTGCCGGTGAGCAGGCGCATCCAGGCGGAATGGGTGGCCGCCGGCGCCACCTCCATCAGGATGGTATAGCCGACCATATCGGCGACCGCGACGGCGCAGGCGCGCGGCCCCTCGCCGCCCATCCGCACTGCACCCCGCCTGCCGCGGAAAGCCATCCCTTGGGCCGCTCCCGCTCCGCTGCTCGCCACGGAGCGAAAGCCTCCCACTCTTATTATCGTTGCGCAATGGAAAATTGCCGGTCAGCCTGGGACCTGGAACGAGGCCGGATGGGCCGGAGCGAGGTGCGCGATGCTGACCCGCGGGGTGGTCCACCTGGCCGAGCCGCTGCCGCGGCGCGACCACGAAGCGCTGCTGCAGGCGGTGCGCGCGCATCTCGACCTCGATGCGGCCGCGCCCCTGCGGCTCGACTATGAATGCGCGGCGCGGGATCGCACGGATCCGGCGGCGCCCATGCTGCAGATCGGCATCGCCGTGCCGACCGCGCAGCTGACCGCCCGGGCACGCCGGCGGATCGAGCCCGATCCGCTGATCGGCCCGGCGGATCTCTGGACGCCCTATGCCGCCGGCGGCGGCCTGTTCGGCGACCGGGCACGGGCGCATGCGGCGATGGGGGCGGAGGAGGTGGCGGAGCCCGGGCTCGGGGCCGGGATCAATGTGGCGATCCTGGACTACGGCATCGACCAGGGCTGGCTGCAGCAATGGCGCCGCGCCGCCTTCGGGGCCCGGTCCGCCGCGGCCGAGAAGCTGGCCGGCTGGCCCCGCTTCGTCCCGATCGGCCGCGGCCGGCGGATCTGGATCAATCCCGGCGATGCGCCGCCCGATGGGCTGACGCATGGCCATATGATCGCGCGCAATGTCCTGTCGATTGCGCCCGCGGCGCGCATCTGGGATGTGCCGCTGCTGCCGGATACCATGCTCGGCCCGCCCAGCATCTCACTCGCCCGCGCCATCCTGCTGCGCATGCTGCGCCATATCCGGCGCGGCCATAAGATGGCGCGGGGCGAGAAGCAGTCGCTGGCGGGGCGCTGGATCCTGGTGAATGCCTGGGGCGCCTTCGACCCCTTGCACCTCGACCCGCCCGGGACGCCGGATGAGCCGGCCTATTGGAACGACGCGCAGCACCGCTTCAACCGCGACATGCTGGCCTTCGAGGAGGCCGGCATCGACATGGTCTTCGCCGCCGGCAATTGCGGCGAGCCCGGCGCGCATCCGCGCTGCGGCGAGACCTCCATCGGCCCGGGCCGCAGCATCACGGGGGTGAATGCGCATCCCGCCGTGCTGACGGTCGGCGCGGTGCGGTCGGATGGCCTGCCCATCGGCCCCTCCGCCCAGGCGCCGGGCGCCCTGGCCGGGCTCTGGGCGAAGCGGCTGGGCGAGGGCAAGGAGACCGGGCTGCCGATGACGCTGCAAGCCAGGCTTGAGCCGGAGGCGGACGACCCCCGCGCCAAGCCTGATCTCTGCGCCCCGAGCCATTTCCATGACGAATGGTCCGCCGACCGCGCCAATACCGGCAGCTCCGCCGCCTGCGGCCTGGTCGGCGGCGCGCTGGCGGCGCTGCGCGGGCTGGAACGGGCGCAGGGCAAGCCGCCGCGCAGCCCGGGCGAGCTGCGCGCCGTGCTGCGGCGGACCGCGCGGCGGCCGCCGGGGGCCGGCCACGACCCGCGCCTCGGCTGGGGCATCGTCGACCTGGCGGCCGCGCGCCACGCGCTCGGGCTGTGAGCGGCGGCAGGACGCGGGAGGGCGCGGCGCCGGGCCTCCTCCCGGCGCTGGCCGCGATGCCCGAATTCCGCGACCTGCCGGAGGCCGCGCTGCACCGCCTGGCCCGCGGCGCCACCACGCTGCGCCTGGCCGAGGACGCCAGCCTCATCCGCCGCGGCGATCCCTCGGATGCGCTCTTCGTGCTGCTGCAGGGCCGGCTGCGCGTCTCCGCCGCCTCCGTCGAGGGGCGCATGGTCACCTTCCGGCTGGTCGAGCCGGTGGATCTCGTGGGCGAGATCGGCGTGCTGGATTCCGGCCCGCGCACGGCCGATGTGGAGGCGGTGGCACCCTGCCTGCTGGTGCGGCTGCCGCGGGAGGCGGTGCTGGCCGCGCTGCGCGAGGAGCCGGCACTGGCCAGCGCCATGCTGCGCCTGCTCTGCCGCCGGCTGCGCGAGACCTCCACGGGGCTGGAGCAATTGGCGACGCTGCGCCTGCCGGCACGGCTCGCCGCCGTGCTGCTGCGCCTGGCCGGCGGCTATGGCCGGCCCGCCCCCGGCGGCGGCGTGCTGCTGCCCATGCGCCTGTCGCAATCCGACCTCAGCATGCTGGCCGCCGCGACGCGGGAGGCGGTGAACAAGCAGCTCGCGGCCTGGCGCGCCGAGGGGCTGGTGGAGCTGCGCGCGGGCCAGATGGTGCTGCGCGACCCCGCCGCGCTCGGCGCCATCGAAGGCTGAAGGCGCGCGCCACGACCAATGCGGGCCTGTGAGCTGCTTCACAGACCGGAACCCCGCCCCCGCCGCATCCTTGCCGCATCGGAACAAGGAGCGGGGCGATGTCGGGAACAGCAAGATCGATGCATGGGGCGGGGCTGCGCGGCCTCGCGGCCGGGGCCAATCCGGGGCAGCCCTATGGCCGCTTCGGGCCGATGTTCGACACGGCACCGCCCTGCCCCAACCTGCCGGAGGCGGGCCTCGCGGATCTCGCCGCGACCATGCTCAAGGCGGATCCGGGCGGGCCGATCACCGCGACGCAGCCGGCCGACGAGAACGACCTGATCCCGTCGGGCTATACCTATTTCGGCCAGTTCGTCGACCACGACATCAGCTTCGACCCGACGCCGCTCGGCGCCAGCCAGGCGGATCGCGAGGCGCTGGTGGATTTCCGCTCGCCGGCGCTCGACCTCGACAGCCTCTATGGCCGCGGCCCGCTGGACCAGCCCTACCTGTATGAGCGCGACGGGCTGCGCCTGCGGCTGGGGCGGGAGATGAACACGCTGGCGCCGCCGATCTCCGCCGTGATCGGCGCGCGGCACGACATCCTGCGCCTGGCCGACGGCACCGCGGTGCTGGGCGACAAGCGCAATGACGAGAACAAGATCGTCAGCCAGATTCATGAGGCCTTCATCGCCCTGCACAACAAGGTGGTGGCCAGCGATGCGCTGCTCGACGCTTTTGGCGCGGATGTCTCGACAACCGCGGCGCGCTTCGCCGCCGCCGCCAGCATCGTCCGCTGGCACTACCAATGGGTGGTGCTGCACGACTATCTCGGCCGCATCTGCGAGCCCGGCATGGTGGAGGAGGTGCTGAACGAGGGCGGCACGCCGCGGCTGCAGCACTATCTGAAGGCGGATGCGACGCATCCCTATATGCCGCTGGAATTCGCCGGCGCGGCCTTCCGCTTCGGCCATTCCATGGTGCGGCCGAACTACGCGCTGAACGCGCTGGTCATCGCGCCGCCCGGCCAGGACAATACGCGCGAGCGCATCCCCACCTTCAGCCGCGACCGCAGCCCGACCGCCAATATGAACGGCGGCGGCATGGACCTGCCGGATTTCTGGGGCATCGACTGGTCCTTCTTCCTGGACCAGGTGCCGCTGCGGCCGGGCGGGACCATGGTGGGCGACCGGGCCGCCGTCATCCCGCAGCCTTCCTTCCGGATCGACGCGCTGCTGGCGGAGCCGCTGGGCGACCTGCCGGAATTCTTCGACGCGGCGCGGCCACCGGGCAGCCCGGCCAGCATCGTGGGCAACCTCGCCTTCCGCAACCTGAAGCGCGGCCAGCAGCTGCGCCTGCCCTCGGGGCAGGAGGTGGCGCGGCAGATGGGCATCCTGCCGCTGGAGGACGACGTGCTCTGGTCCGCCGGCTCGCGCCTCGCCGCCACGGCGGCGCTGACGCCGGCGGAGCGCGCGGCGCTGGAGCAGACCGCCGCGCGGCGGCAGGCCTTTCGCACGCGCTGGGTCGGCAGCCCGGACGGGCTGCCCGGCGGCCAGGCGCCGCTTTGGTACTACGTGCTGCGCGAGGCCGAGCACTTTGGCGCGACGCAGCCGCAGCGGCCGGGCAGCGCCTTCGGCGGGCAGCACCTGGGCCCGGTGGGCAGCCGCATCCTGGCGGAGACCTTCATCGGCCTGCTCTGGCTGGACCGGGCGTCCTTCCTGCACAGCAGCCGGGGCTTCCGCCCGCTGCCGGCGATCAGCGGCGGTGGCCGGCTGACGCTGGGGCGCCTGATCAGCTTCGCACTGTCATGAGCGCCGCCCTGACCTGCGCCGGCACGGCGCTGCTCGCCATCCTGCTGCTGGCCGGCGCGGGCGAGGATCCGCTCGCCGGCACCCTGGCGCTCGGGCTGAACCTGCTGGCGGTCGCCGGGCTGCTCGCGGCGATCAGCCTGGCGATCACCGGCCGCGCCCTGGGTTTCGCCCTGGGCGGGCTCAACCGCTACAGCATCTCGCGCGTCCAGATGGGGCTCTGGACCGTGGTGGTGGTGGGCCTGCTGCTGACGGCGGCGGAGCGCAACCTGCTGGTGGCGGCGGCGCCGGATGCGCTGAACATCGCGCTGCCCGGGGCGCTGCTGGCGGCGGTGGGCATCTCCTTCGCCAGCGGCGCGGCGGCGCCCGCCATCGTGGCGCTGCGCGGCCATGCCACGGCCGAGGCGACGCCGGAGCAGCTGGCGGCCGCGGCCAGCCGCGGCGGCGGGCCGAACCGCGACCCGGCCGGGCTGACCGCGCGGGGCCAGGTCCTCGGCAACCAGGATGCGCAGGATGCCTGCTGGCGGGACCTGTTCAGCGGCGACGAGGCGGCGGGCTTCGGGCGGGTCGATCTCTCCAAGGTGCAGCAGGGGCTGCTGACGCTGGTGATCCTCGGCATCTACCTGGTCAGCTGCGCCACCCATTTCACCGGCACCGCCGCCATCACCGAACTGCCCATATTCGGCGAGAGCTCGGCGCAGCTGCTGGCGCTGAGCCATGGCGGCTACCTGGCCTTCAAGGCGGTGCCGAAGCCGGATGCCGGCGCGCCGCAGGCGGCGAACCGGGCCTGATGGGCCTTGGCCGGGCGGGGCGGCTTGACGGCGGGCGGCGGATGGCGGAACCATTCTTGCGCAAAGCAAGAATGACCGAGGACACGTGCAGGACCCCCCGCGGACGCGCCGCCAGACGCGCGCCGCCATCCTCTCCCGGCTGCTCGCGACCGCCGAGGGGCTGCACCGCCCGCGCCTCGCCGCCGCCTGCCGCCTGACCGAAGGCAGCATCTCCCGCATCCTGGCGGAGCTGCGCGCCGAGGGGCTGGTGCAGGAGCCGCGGCGGCCGACGCCCTATCCGGGCGGCCCCTCCTCCATCGTCACGCTGAACCCGGATCTGCGCGTGGCGGCGCTGGAATTCGCCAATGACCGGCTGGGCTTCGGCCTCGCCAACCTGCTGGGCGAGGTCGATACCGCCACCCGCCTGCCGCTGCCCGCCGGCGCCGGCGCGGCACAGGTGGCGGCGGCGGTGGCGGAGGCGGTGGACAGCCTTGCCGCCTGGTGCGCCGCCCGTGGCCTGGCGCCGCGGCAGCTTGCCGTCTCCCTCCCCGGCTACCGGCCCGGCGGGCCCAATCCCATCCTCGCGCTGGATGCGGCGGCGCTGCAGGCGCGGCTGCGTCAGGCCTTCCCCGGCGTTCCTCTTGCCCTGTGCAACACGGCCACGGCCCAGGCCGCGATCCATCTGCAGGGGCCCGGCAGCGCCATCACGGACCGGCACCTGTTCCTCTATCTCGGCCATGGCGTCGGCGCCGCCTGGGTGGATCCGGTGGAGGCCGGCCAGCCGATCCGCGCGGTGGAACTGGGCCATGCCGTGGTCGATCCCGAAGGCCCCGCCTGCCGCTGCGGCCATCGCGGCTGCCTGGAGGCGCATGCCTCCACCGCCGCGCTGGCCCGGATAACCGAGGTGGACGAAGCCGCGCTGGTCGCCGCCGGCCCCGGCTGGCCCGCCTTGACCCGCCTGACCGCCCGCCGGCAGGAGGCCCTGCGCCGCGTGCTGCGCCAGACCGGCATCGCGCTCGGCAATGCGCTGAACGCCGCGGGGCCGGCCCGGCTGGCGGTCTGCGGCTGGCCGGCGGCGCTGCCGCCCGATCTGCGCGCGGCACTGGAACAGGGCGTGGATGCCAGCCTCTTCGGCGGCTTCGCCGATCGCGTCGCCTTCCTGCAGCCGGCGATGGGACAGGAACCGGCGGCGGCGCTGGCCCATGCGGTGCACGTGCTGCTGCGCATGGGCGGCCTGCCGCCTGCCGAGGAGATGCCGGCCGAAGGGCCGGCCGAGACACCGCCGGCGCGCCGCGCCGGCTGAGGAACCGATGGGAGAAACGAGGATGCGTCGCGGAACGGGTTGGATGCTGGCCTTGCTGGCCTCGGTGGCGCTGGCGCTGCCGGCGGGGGCGCAGAGCGTGCTGCGGGTGAAGCCTTCCTCCGATGTGCGGGTGATGGACCCGCATCTCGGCTCCGACAGCATGGCCCGCAACATGGGCTACATGGTCTATGACACGCTGTTCGCCGTGGACGCCGATCTGCGGGTGCGGCCGCAGATGGTGGAAAGCTGGACCAGCGAGGAGGCCGGCCGCGTCTGGCGCTTCCGCCTGCGCGAAGGCCTGGTCTTCCATGATGGCGCGCCGGTCACCTCGGCCGATGTGGTCGCCTCGCTGCGCCGCTGGGCGCAGAATGACGGGCTCGGCCAGCAGCTGATCGCCCGCGGCGCGGTCTTCGAGGCATCCTCCCCGCGCGACTTCTCCCTGACCCTGAACGCGCCCTGGGGCATGGTGCTGGAGGCGCTGGGCAAGCCCGGCGCGCCGGTGCCCTTCATCATGCCGGAGCGCCTGGCGCAGACGCCGGCCAGCCGCGCCGTGACGGAAACGATCGGCAGCGGCCCCTTCCGCTTCGTCGCCAGCGAATGGCGCGCCGGCGATCGCCTGGTCTTCGCCCGCCATGCCGGCTACCAGCCGCGCGGCGAGGCGCCCAGCGGCCTGGCCGGCGGCAAGACGCCGCGCTTCGACCGGGTGGAATGGATGATCCTGCCCGACCAGCAGACCTCGCTGGACGCGCTGCGCCAGGGGCTGATCGATATCGCGGAGGATATCCCGGCGGATCTGCTGGCGGTGCTGCGGCGCGACCGCAATATCGTCATCGCCAACCAGGATGCGCTGGGCGTGGCGCAGCAGATCCGGCTGAACACCACCCAGCCGCCCTTCGACAACCCGCAGCTGCGCCGGGCGCTGCTGGAGGCGGTGGACGGGCGGGATTTCCTGGCCGCGGTGACCACGGACCCCAGCCAGGGTCGCGTCTGCAACAGCTGGTTCGTCTGCTCCTCCCCCTGGCATACCGAGGCCGGATGGCCGCGGCCCAACCTGGAACGCGCGCGCCAGCTGGTGCGCGACAGCGGCTATGACGGCACGCCCGCCGTGCTGCTGAACGCCGCGGAGAACACCAATATCAACGCCTTCACCCTGGTGGCCGACCAGCTGCTGCGCAGCATCGGCATCCGCACCGATGTGCAGGCCATGGACTGGGCCACGGTGGTGGCCCGGCGGCAGAGCCGGGAGCCGGTGGGACGCGGAGGCTGGAGCATCTTCATCTCCGGCCCCGGCGGGCTCGACATGATGGAGCCGGTCAGCCACCTCGGCCTGCGCTCCAACTGCGAACGCGCCTGGTTCGGCTGGCCCTGCGATGCCGAGATCGAGCGCCTGCGCGCCGCCTTCGCCGATGCGCAGGACGAGGCGGCCAAGCGCGAGATCGCGGCGCGGATCCAGGCCCGCGCGCTGGAGACGGTGCCCTATGTGCCGATCGGGGTGCAGTACCAGCTGCGCGCCCATCGCGCGAACCTCGACGGCCTGCTGAGCCCGCCGGCGCCGGTCTACTGGAACGTCAGCCGGCGCTGAGGCGGAGGGTTACCGCCGGGCTGGAGACCGTCCGGCGGCAGCCGCCAGGAAGGCCAGGAAGCGCGGGTCGCCGGCATAGGCGACATTGACCCGCATCTGCGCCGGACGCCGCCGGTCGCCGCGTTCCGGCCGGAAGATGGCGCCGGGGGCCAGGAAGATGTCCTCGGCCGAGGCGCGGTGGCAGACCTCCGCCTCGTCCAGCCCCTCCGGGAAGGGCACCCACAGGTACAGGCCGCCGCCGGGCGGCCGCGGCACGGGCCAGCCGGCCTCGGCGAGGCTGGCGACCGCGAGCGTCGTCGCCGCCTCCACACGCTGCCGCAGGCGGCGCAGATGCCGCAGGTAGTGGCCGCCCTGGATGAGATGGGCGACGAAGCGTTCGGCATAGGTGGAGGTGGAGACCACCGTCAGCATCTTCACGTCGTTCAGCGCCGCCACCATGGCGGGCGCGGCCGCCAGGTAGCCCACCCGCAGCGAGGCCGAGAGGGTTTTCGAGAATGTGCCGATGCTGATCACCCGGCGCAGGCCATCCAGCGCGGCCAGGCGCGTGCTGGCCGCGGGCAGGATATCGGCGAAGGGGTCGCATTCCACGATGGTCACGCCATGGCGCTCCGCCGCCTGCAGCACGCGATGCGCGATGGCGGCCGACAGCGTCCCGCCGGTGGGATTATGCGCGAGCGACTGGGTGAAGAAGGCCCTGGGCCGGTGCCGGGCCATCAGGGCCAGCAGCGCATCCGGGTCCGGCCCATCCGGCAGGCGCGGCACGCCCACCGCCCGCAGCCGCGCCAACTGCAGCTTGCCGAACAGGGGATAGTAGCCGGGGTCATCCACCAGCACCGTATCGCCCGGCTCCGCGATGTGGCGGATGACCAGGTCGAGCGCGTGATTGGCGCCCAT
Source organism: Falsiroseomonas sp. (assembly GCF_051860665.1). Taxonomy (GTDB): domain Bacteria; phylum Pseudomonadota; class Alphaproteobacteria; order Acetobacterales; family Acetobacteraceae; genus Falsiroseomonas. Next base: position 212,643 of record NZ_JBHYDM010000004.1, on the reverse strand, counting down.
GGTGGTCAGGACCTGTTCGGGCGCGCAGGAAATGCCGCGCTCCACCAGCGACAGGGCGATGCGCTCGCGCAGCGGCAGGAAGCCCCAGGAGCTGCCATAGCCATGCTCCAGGCTGCCGCCGGGCCGCCACTTGCCACCGGCGAACTGGGCGGAAAGCTCCGATCCCTCCATCCAGGCCGGTGGCGGGCGGCCATCGCCGGGGCGCACCTTGTGCTGCGCCTCCAGCTGTTCGCGGAGCAGGGAGACGGTGTCGATCGCCTCGGCCAGGTGCGGCGGCACGCGGGCGCGGGCCAGGCGGGCGGTGCCGGTGGCGAAGGTGCCGGCGCCGCGCCGCGTCTCCAGATGGCCGGAGGCGACCAGGCGGTCATAGGCCTCCGCCATGGTGTTCTTGGAAACGCCGTGATCCTCCGCCGCGCGGCGGACGGAGGCGAGCCTTTCGCCCGGCTTCAGCAGGCCGCGCTCGATGGCATCCGCGACGCGTTCGACAATCTCATCGACGCGCGTCGGCGGGCGTTCCCTGTCCTGCACGCGCCCCCTGCCCGACGGTTGTGGTGGCGACAGACTAGGTGGTCCCGCGCAGCTTCGCGAGTTCCTCCGCCGCCACATCCGGCCGTACCTGGCGGCGGGCGACCAGTACCGCGGCCAGCTTCTCCACCTCCGCCCCGGTGGCACCGGCCGCGATGGCCACGTTGTGCGCGTGCAGCGCCATATGGCCCTGCTGGATGCCCACCGTCGCCAGCGCCTTGATGGCCCCGAAATTCTGCGCCAGCCCCACCGCGGCGATGATCCGCGCGAGCTCGGCGGCGGAGCTGACGCCCAGAATCTTCAGGCAGGCCTGCGCCGTCGGGTGGATCTTCGTCGCGCCGCCGACCAGGCCCACGGGCAGCGGCATCTCCAGCATGCCGGCCAGCGAGCCATCCGCCGTCACCTCCCAGGTGGTGAGGCTGGTGTAGCGGCCGTCGCGCGCGGCATAGGCATGCGCGCCGGCCTCCACCGCGCGGGTGTCGTTGCCGGTGGCCAGCACCACGGCGGAGACGCCGTTCATGATGCCCTTGTTGTGCGTGGCGGCGCGATAGGGATCGGCCTCCGCGAAGTGGTAGGCGGCGATCATGCCATCGCGCACCGCCGCGCCACCGATCGCCTCCACCGACCACACGGCACGGGCACGCGCCAGCCGGCGATCCGCCAGGTTGGACAGGATGCGCAGGAAGACCTTGCCGCCGGTCCAGTTCTCGATCGAGGGCGCCAGCGTTTCCGCCATGGTGTTGACGGTATTCGCGCCCATCGCGTCGCGCGTATCGATGATGAGATGCGTCACCACCATCGTGCCGCCCTTGGAGGGCACGAGGCGCACTTCGAGGTCGCGAAAGCCGCCGCCGAGCTTCACCAGCATGGGATCGCAGCCGTCGCAGATCGCCGCGATCTCCGCCCGGTGCTCCAGGATCTTCAGCCGTGCATTGCCGGGATCGCTGATGCCCACGAGCTGCACCTGCGCGATCATCAGGTTGCCGGACAGCGAGGTGACGAAGCCGCCGCTGTCGTAGCATTGCCGCGCGGAGTTGCAGACGGCGGCGACGACGGAGGATTCCTCCGTCGCCATCGGCACCAGCACGTCCCGCCCATCCACCTTCATATTGGTCGCGACGCCCACCGGGATGGCGATGGTCGCCACCGCATTCTCGATCATGTGGTCGGCGAGATGCGCATCGATATTGCCGGCGCGGCGCAGCTGCTGCGTCGCCGCGTCATCCAGCCCCGCGAAGGCCGAGACCGCCGCCAGGCGTTCCTCCATCGTCATGCGGTGGAAGCCGGAGATGCGGGAGGTGAGGTTGCTCAGGGACATGGTCCGGTCCTGTGGGAGGGCAGTGGAGGTGGAAGGCGCGGACCTCACTCCAGGCGGATGCCGGCCTCGCGGATCAGGTTGCCCCAGCGGGTGGTATCCTCCGCCAAGGTGCGGCGCAGGGTCTCGGCATCGCCGGAGAGCAGCTCCACGCCCTGCTCCGCCAGGCGGGCACGGTTGGCGGGATCCTCGGTCGCGGCCCGCAGCGCCGCGCCGGCGCGCTCGATCACCGCGGCCGGCGTGCCGGCGGGGGCGAAGAGGCCCTGCCAGAAGAAGACCTCGAAGCCCGGGATCGTCTCGTTGATCGGGGGCAGGTTGGGATAATCGGCCAGCCGCGTCGGCGCGGTGACGGAAAGCCCGCGCGTGACGCCGTCGCGCAGCGTCGGCGCGGCTTCCTGCGGGGCCTGGAACATGGCGTGGACGCGGCCGGCCCGCAGGTCCAGCGCCGCCGGCGCACCGCCGCGATAGGGCACGTGCACGATATCGATGCCGGTGCGGGCCTTGAACAGCTCCAGGCACAGATGGCTGACGGCGCCGGTGCCCGGGGAGGCGAAGAGCACCTTGCCCGGATTGGCCCTGGCGTAGTCGACCAGTTCCGCCGTCGTGCGGACCGGAAGCGATTCATGCACATGCAGGATGAAGGGCGTGCGGAAGACCATGCCGATCGGGTCGAGTTCACGGCCCGGGTCTCGCGGCGTCAGGGTGGGCTGCAGGGTCGTGTTGATGGCGAGGGTCGTGGTGCCCATCACCAGCGTGTAGCCGTCCGGCCGGGCGCGGGCGACGTAAGTGGCGGCGACGGAGGTGGCGGCGCCGGGCCGGTTCTCCACCACCACGGGCACGCCGAATTCCCGCGCCATGCGGTCCGATACCGCGCGGGAGGCGAGGTCCGTGACGCCGCCGGGGGGATAGCCCTCCACCACCGTCACCGCACGGTTCGGCCAGGCGCCCTGCGCCAGCGCCGGCCAGGATGAGGCAAGGGCCGGCAGGCCGAGGCCGGCGGCAAGAATGGTGCGGCGTGGCATGGTTCGTTGCATGGACGTCCCTCCTGAGACCTTGTCGTTGTCCCATGAGTGTCCCACCACGCGGCCGTGCAGAAGGGACAGTCCGACCGATTCTTGCTGGGACAGCGCGCGGGGGTAGACGCTGCCTACGCTCCGTCGCAAGCCGTCAGTCGATGGAAAGCCGGAGTGCCTGGACGACCTCCGCCCAGCGCCGGATCTCGTCCGCGACATAGCGGCCCGCCTCCGCGCGCGTCCCCCCGATGGGGTCGAAACCGGTCGCGGCCAGCTGGGCGAGGAAGGCCGGCTGGGCCAGCAGGCGGCCGATATCGGCGTTGACACGCTCGAGTATCCCGTCCGGCACCGCCGCCGGGAACAGCAGGCATACCCAGGTCAGATCCACGATGGAGCCGAAGCCCGTCTCGGTGACCGTCGGGACCTCGGGCAGGGCCGGAACCCGCGCGGCGCTGGTGACGGCAAGGCCGCGGGCCCGCCCGCCTTGCACCATCTGGATGGCCGCCGGAAGCGCGACGCTGGTCAGATCGATCTGGCCGCCGAGCAGTGCCGTCATCGCCGGGCCGGCACCGGCATAGGGGATGTGCTGGGCTTCGACGCCGGCGACACGCTTCAGCAGGTTCTCCGCCGAGAGGTGCGGGGTCGAGCCGACGCCGGCGGAGCCGAAGTTCACCGGGCGCCGTCGCCCGAGCGCGACAAGATCGCCGAGCGTCCGGATCTCGCTCTCCGCGCGCACTGCGAAAAGATTGGCCGTCCCGGCCACCAGCGCGGCGACGGCGAAGTCGGCCGGCCGATAGCCCGCATTCCTGGACAGGCTCGGATTCACGGCGAAGGCGCTGGTCGTGACCAGGGCCGTGTAGCCGTCGGCGGCGGCACGACCGACCGCCTGCGCCGCCACATTGCCGCCCGCGCCGCCGCGATTCTCGACGAGCACCGGATGCGGCCAGAGCTCCCGCAGGGCATGGGCCAGCAGCCTTGCGATGATGTCGGCCGGACCGCCGGGGGCGAAGGCGACGACGAAGCGCACGGGCCGGTCGGGCCAGCTGCCCTGCGCCCAGGTGGTTCCGAGCGCAGGCACCGCGAGTGCGGCGCCCAGAACCGGCCGACGCCCGATCACGCGCTGCTTCCGCCGCAGCGCACCAGCCCCGCCCTCTCGGCCCGGATATGCGCGGCCAGCTCGGCGCGCGTGCCGGTCCAGACATCCGGGCTCGCCTTGACGATCCGCATGATCTCGTCGAAGACCCAGGCCCCGGCGGGCCGGCCGTAGACATGCGTGTGGATCGTCACATCCAGCACCGCCGGCCGCGTCTCGCGTTCGCGCAGGGCCGCGAAGGCGTCCTGGAACTGCTCAAGCATGGCACGCGCATTGTTCCCGTAGCGGATCGCGCTCGGCAGGTCGTTCACATCCATGATCAGCGGGATCCCGACGATCTCCGCGCCGCCCGCCTCGACGGCAAGGTGCGGCAGATCGTCGTCGTTGCAGTCGCCATGATGCGTGTAGCCGGCCTCCGCGAGGAGGCGGACATGGATCGGGCTCCCGGTCCCGCGGGGGCTGATCCAGCCGATCGGAGCCGCGCCGGTGACGTCGGAAATCAGGCCCGTGGTGCGGCGGATATTCTCGCGCTGGCCGGCCTCGTCGAGATAGACCGGGATCACGTCCATGCCGTAGGAATGCGCGACGATCTCGTGGCCGCCCTGGTGGATCGCGCGGATCGTCTCCGGCCAATGCTCGGCGAGAACGCCATTCGTCATGACGCTCGTCTTCACGCCGTTCCTGGCCGCGATCTCGAGCGCGCGCCAGATGCCACGCACGGCACCGTACATGCCCCACGACGCCGCGTTCGCGTCGTAGAAGCCGGGCTTGAGCGGGTTTCCCATCGGGCCGATGCCCGGCACCTGGCCGGGTGACCAGCCCTCATAGGCGATGTTGAACACGATGCCGACGCGCGCCCCGCCCGGGAAGCGGTACGCCTCGGTCGGGCGCCAGATCGTCGTCGCCTGTCCTGCTGCCGGTTCCATCCTGTCCTCCTTCATGATTCAGCCGGCAGGTCAGCCGGCGACGATGGGATTGCGCGGCGTCCCGATGCCGCGCGCGCGCTCAGCTCATGCCGAGAAGACCGTAGATATGGCGGGAGTAGGCGCCGAAGGCCTCGCTGGTCTTGAGCTCCAGCGTGCGGCGCGGCGGGAGATCGATCGGGATATCCGCGGCCATGCGCGCCGGGCCCGCGGTGAGGACGACGACGCGCTGCCCCAGGAAGACCGCCTCGCCGATCCCGTGCGTCACGAGCACGATGGTCTTGCCGCTCTTCTCCCAGATGCGCAGCAGCTCGACGTTCATCCGTTCCCGTGTCAGGGCATCGAGTGCGCCGAAGGGCTCGTCCATCAGCACGAGCTTCGGATCGTGCACCAGCGCGCGCGCGATCGCGACGCGCTGCTGCATGCCGCCCGACAGCTCATAAGGATACTTGCGCTCGGCCTGCAGCAGGCCGACGAGATCGAGCAGGTCGCGCGCGCGCTCACGGCTTTCGCGCAGCGGCAGGCCCAGGATCTCGGCCGGCAGCATCACGTTCTCGACCACCCGCCGCCATTTCAGCAGCAGCGGCTGCTGAAAGGCGATGCCGACGTCGCGGCCGGGCGTGAAGGGGTTGCCCGGCCCGCCGATGGATACGATGGAGCCCTCGTCCGCGGTCAGCAGGCCCGCAAGGATCCTCAGCAGCGTGCTCTTGCCGCAACCCGAGGGGCCGACCAGGGAGACGAACTCACCGGCCCGCACGTCGAAGCTGGCGTCCGACAGCGCCTTGAAGGCGGTGGCGTCGCGCACGAAGGTCTTGGCGACGTTGCGCAGCGTGATGAAGGGCGCGGCCTGTGCCGCCTGTCCATGCGCGGGTTCAGCCGACGCGTGCATCGCGCACCACCACCAGCGCCTCGAGCGCCGAAACGAGACCGTAGAGGATGATTCCGATCAGGCTGATCAGCAGCACGGCCATCATCATCGCCGCCGTGTCGAGCCGGACCTGCACCTGCAGCATCAGGTAGCCGAGCCCGAGCTCGGAGCCGATGAACTCGCCCACGATCGCACCGGCAACCGCCAGGACCGAACCCACCTTCATGCCGGAGAACAGATAGGGAAGCGCGCCGGGCAACTGGATCTTGAGGAAGACCTGCCAGCGGGTGGCGTGGATGGCGCGCACCAGCTCAAGCAGCTCGGGCTCGGTCTCCCGCAAGCCGCGGAGGGTGGTCAGCAGGATCGGGAAGAAGGCGATGGCGAAGGCGATCACGATATTGGTCACGATGCCGTAGCTCATCCAGACGATGACAAGCGGGCCGAGCGCGACCTTGGGGATCATGTTGAACGTGATCAGCAGCGGCATGAGCAGCGTGAGGCCGAGCCTGCTCCAGGTGAAGAGCAGCGCGAAGAGCACGCCGAGCACCGTCGCCAGCAGGAAGCCGCCGATGATCTCGATCGCCGTGACGGCGGTGTTGGTCCACCAGTCGTAGCGGGCATTCCCCAGCGTCGCGAAGGTGGCCGCTGGCGAGGGCAGGATGAAGGCGGGCACGCGGCCGATCTCCACCGCGAGGTGCCACGCCATCACGGCCAGCAGGTGGGCGAGCACCGCGATGCCCGCCATCCGAAGCGTCTTCGACGGCATCGTGGGGCCTCAGTTTGCGCGCCGCGCCGGCAGCCGCATCGTGGTGTCGAGCAGCGCGTTCGTCGCGACCGCCTCCGCCTCGAAGGGGCGCTGGAGCTCGAAGGTCTCCCGCACCACGGCAAGGTCGGCGCGCACGCGCTCCGGCACGAACCAGCCGAAGGCCTGGCTGCGGAAGGCCTCGTCGTCGAACAGCGCGGAGACGGTCAGGTTCCAGTTCTGGACCTCCTCCTCCGGCTTGATCCCGGAGACGGCCGCCGCCATGGCCGCGACGCAGGGCTGGGGCGTGGCGACGCAGTGCAGATAGGCCCGCTGCGTCACGCGCACCACGGCGCGCGCGACATCCGCCTTCTCGCGCAGGAAGCGGTCATTGGCGATCAGGCTGTTGCCGTAGAGATTGAGCCCGAGCGAGCGCCAGGATGCGAAGCCGAGATCGGCGCCGACCTCGCGTTCCATGATGTAGTGGTAGTTGTAGAAGAAGGTCGTGCCTTCGACCTGGCGGGAGAGCAGCGCGGCCGGCTTGGCGGCGGGATTGATGTTCACCCAGGTCACCGCGTTCGGGTCCATGCCCATCCGCCGCGCGATGGCAGGCCACATCACCCGCGCCGCATCGCCAGGCGGATTGCCGAGGCGCCGCCCCGCGAAGTCGCGCACCGAGTTGATGCCGGAGGAGCGCAGCCAGTAGAAGCCCTGCGGCGAGTTGGCGAAGATGTTCATCACCGCCGCGATGTCCGCGCCCGCGCCGCGCGCCACCATGACCGAGCCGAGGTCGGAGATCCCCATCTCCGCGCCGGCGCCGACCCGCGCGGCGGAGGCGCCGGAGCCGCGCGCGATCTCGAGCCGGACATCGGCGCCGGCGGCGCGGTACCAGCCCTGCTGGATCGCGTAGTAGAGCGGCGCATGGTCGCCCGAAGGCGTCCAGTTCAGCACGAGGGTGACGCGATCCTGCGCCGCGACGGGCTGGGCGATCTGCATACCGACCACGGCGACGGCGGCCGCAAGCCACTTCCTCATGACATGTCCCTCCATTTGGCGGCTTGGTGCCGCTTGCTCGATCGTGGCCGTGTCCGGCGGTTCAATTAAGTAGTTAGTCAATCTATTCACGCGCCGCGGGCGCGGTCAAGCGCCTCGGTCAGCGGGGAAGGCGTCGCGCGCCGTCGTCACCGTGCCGCAGATAGGTCAGGACGACATCCACGATGTGCCGCCGCCTGCGCTCGCGGCGCGTGCGCGCGCTCAGATCGGTCCTGAGGATGACGCCGAGCGTGTGGCGGTTCGAGAGATAGAAGTAGGAAAGGCCGGTGATGGTGATGAAGAGCTCCTGGGCATCCACTTCGGCGCGGAACACGCCCTGCTCCCGCCCACGCACCAGCTGGCGCTCGATGAGCGCCAGGAGCGGATCATAGAGGTGCGCGATCCGCTGCGAATCGCGGATATGCTCCGCGTGGTGGATGTTCTCGGTGGAGAGAAGCCGGATGACGTCGTCCGAGGCGACGAAGAGGTCGAAGGTCGCCTCGGTCAGCCGGCGGATGGCCTCTTCCGGGCTCAGCTCCTCCAGTTCCAGGTCACCGTGGTGGGAACGGACATCCCCGTAGACTTCCTCCATGACTGCGACGAACAGTCGCTCCTTGGAGCCGAAGTAGTGGTAGAGGAGGTTCGGGTTCACGCCCGCGGCGCGGACGATGCTCTCGGTGCGGGCGCCTGCGAATCCCTTCTCCGCGAATTCGATGCGGGCGCATGCCAGGATGCGCCGCTGTGTCTCGCCAGGGACGCGCGCCGGCTGCGCCTCCGCCGAGCGCGTGCCCGGCCTGGCTGCCGCCGCGTCGGCGCCCGGCCCGCCGTCGGCCTTCCTGCGGCCGCGCCGCTTGGTTGAATCTGGCTGCATGCCGCTTGTCTATTCCCGCTTACGTCCCGTCGCGCAAGTCGCGCCGCCCTATAGGCTTGACCGAGTTCGGGTTGCCTGGCTAGAAATTTGACTAACCACTTAATCAAGCCGCACCGCGCCGCCCAGGCGACAGGCGGAGGAAAGCGTCATGCCGCGCCATCGCCCGAACCATCCGCCGATCGTGCCGCCCCGCCCGAAGGCCGGGCACGGCCGATGAGCCTCTCCCGCCCCCCCCGCCGGCGCGAGGATGCACGCCTTTTGACCGGCCGCGGCGTCTTCGCCGACGATATCGACCTGGCGGGCCAGGCCCATGCGGTGTTCGTGCGCTCCCCCTTCGCGCACGGCCTGCTGCGCGGGATCGAGACCGAGGAGGCAGGCACGGCGCCCGGCGTGCTCGGCGTGTTCACCGCCGCCGACCTGCTCGCCGCGGGGATCGGCCCGATCCCCTACCTGCCGATGCCGGGCTTCAACATGCCGACGCCCAACGAGGCGCCGCGTCCGGCGCTCGCACACGGGCGGGTGCGGCATGTCGGTGAGCCCGTGGCGCTCGTCGTGGCCGAGACCCGCGCCCAGGCGGAGGATGCGGCGGAACTCGTGCGCCCGGATATCGAGCCGCTGCCTGCGGCGGTGGACACCGCCGCGGCCGTCGCGCCCGGCGCGCCGCGTGTCTGGGATGCCGCGCCTGACAATATCGGCCTGACCTGGCACGGCGGGGATGCGGCGGCCGTGGCGGCCGCCTTTGCCCGCGCCGCCCATGTCACGCGGCTGCGCCTGGTGAACAACCGGGTGATCGCGAACCCGATCGAGCCGCGCACCGCGATCGCCTCCTTCGATCCCGCGACCGAGGCCTGGAGCCTGATCTGTGCGAGCCAAGGCGTGCAGTACATGCTGCGCGTGCTCGCAGAGCACACCTTCAAGGTCCCTCGGGAGCGGATGCTCGTCTTCACGCACGACGTTGGCGGCGCCTTCGGCGTGAAGGAACAGCCCTACCCCGAGGACATCGCCATCCTGCACGCGGCGCGCGCGCTCGGCCGTCCGGTGAAATGGCGCGGAACCCGCGCCGAGCATCTTCTGTCCGACAATCATGGCCGTGACGCGGTGATGGAGGCCGAGCTGGCGCTCGACGAGGCCGGTCACTTCCTGGGCGTCCGGCTCAGCGTGCTGGACGCGATGGGCGCCTACTACTCGGTGCACGGCCCCTATGTCACCATTCGCAACACCACCAATGGCCTGCCGCTCGTCTACCGGACACCGGCGATCGACGTGACCGTGCGGCTGGTCTTCACCAACACCGCCTCGACAGGCCCCTATCGTGGTGCGGGGCGCGAGGCGGCGGCCCTTGTCATGGAAAGCCTGGTGGACGCCGCTGCGCGCGAGACGGGGCGCGACCCGGTCGCGTTGCGCCGCCAGAACCTGATCCCGGCCTCCGCCATGCCCTACCGGTCCCCCGCCGGGCGGTTGTACGACAGCGGCGATTTCGAGGCGGTCCTGGACAAGGCGCTGGCTCTGGCGGACTGGGACGCCTTCCCGGCCCGCGAGGCCGCCGCGCGGGCCGCGGGACGCCTGCGCGGGCGCGGCCTCTGCTGCTTCCTCGAATGCGTCGGCGGCCTGCTTTATGAGAGCGCAGAGATCCGCTTCGCCGAGGATGGCGGCATAGACCTGGTCGTCGCCACCCAGTCGAGCGGCCAGGGGCACGAGACCAGTTTCGCCCAACTCGTCTCGGGACGCCTGGGTGTTCCGCTGGACCTCGTGCGGCTGCGGCAGGGCGACAGCCGCGATGTGCCCCGCGGCCTGGCCTCGATAGCCTCGCGCTCGCTGCTGATGGCCGGCTCGGCCCTGGCGCTGTCGTGCGAGCAGGTCCTGAGGAAGGCGCGCGCCCTCGCCGCGCACAATCTCGAGGTGGCAGAGGCCGACCTCCATTTCGAAGCCGGCCATTTCCAGGTGGTCGGCACCGATCGCCGTATCGGCCTGCTGGACCTCGCGCGCTGGCTGCACGAGCGGCCGGGGATCCCGGACGACTTGCCGGCGAAACTCGATTCGACCGGCGACTTCGACGCCGAGGATCTGAACTTCCCCAATGGCTGCCACATTTGCGAGGTCGAGATCGACCCCGACACGGGGGCGATCACGGTGGATCGATATGTCGCGGTGGACGATGTCGGCGTGGTCATCAATGCGGACATCGTGCACGGCCAGGTGCAGGGCGGGATTGCGCAGGGCCTGGGCCAGGCGATTGCGGAGCGCATCGTCTATGACCTCGACGGGCAGCTGCTGTCGGGCTCGTTCATGGACTACGCGATGCCGCGCGCATCCGATCTGCCGCCGATGCAGGTGGCGCTGCACGAGGTTCCTGCCCGCAGCAATCCGCTCGGCGTGAAGGGCGCGGGCGAGTCCGGCGTTACGGGCTCGCTCGCCGCGGTATCGAACGCCGTCGCCGACGCGCTTGCGCGAGCTGGCGTGGCAGGGCGCGTCGACCTGCCGGCCACTGCCGAACAGGTCTGGCGGGCACTGCGCCGCTCAGCGTGCTGATGGCGGTTGGCGCTTGCCAGCCAGACGACCGGGGCCGGGGCCATGACGGGCGCAAGGGCCTTGCTGCATCGCGTGTCGATCCCGTCGGGCAGGCGCGCCAGCGGGAGGTCCGGTTACTGGACCACGTCCCGAAAGGTCAGCACTGGCCACGGTGCGATCTCCCCGGGATTCACGGGGCGCAGCTTCCCGCCTCGGCTGTGGTCCCTCTTCCCAGGCCTCGACAAGCTCCAGCCGCCTGAGAACCGGGCGGATGTCCTTGGAGAGCCGCGCAGGGATACGGAAGACGCCGGACGTCGGATGGGCTGCGACGGGCGGTCGGCAGGACCGGCCTGGTGTCACCCGGCTATAGCACCGAGCAACCGCAAGGTCCTTGAGGTGCCTAGATCCTTCGCAAGATCAAATGCTTATGGCCGATCTGGCGGAGAGGGTGGGATTCGAACCCACGGTAGGCTTGCACCTACTTCGGTTTTCGAGACCGACGCGATCGACCACTCCGCCACCTCTCCGCAGGCGGTGGCGCCCTATAATCATCGCGGCGGTCGCGCGCAACCCGGGGCATGTCGGCGCGGCGTTGACTCATCCACAGGCGGCCCGCTATACGCTGCGCCCTCCGGCCACTCAGGTTCCAATAGCCTGGGGATGCTGGTGGTCAGTCCTGACCAAATCACCCAAACTCGTCCGGGCGAACCCGCCCAGCAGCACCGGACCTCCGAAAGCCCGAGCGCGAACATGACCTATGCAGTGATCCGCACCGGCGGCAAGCAGTACCGCGTCACCCCCGATGCCGTGCTGACCGTCGAGAAGCTCGAGGCCGAGCCCGGCGCCACCATCACCTTCCACGATGTCCTGGCCCTCGGCACGGATGCCGGCCTGACGCTCGGCGCGCCGACCGTCCCGGGCGCCACCGTCACCGCGGTGGTCGAAGGCCAGACGCGCGGCGACAAGGTGCTGATCTTCAAGAAGCGCCGCCGCAAGAACAGCCGCCGCAAGAACGGGCATCGCCAGATGCAGACCGTTCTCCGCATCTCCGCGATCGCCGCGGCCTGATCCGCTAGCGACAGAAAGGGACCCCCACCATGGCACACAAAAAGGCCGGCGGTTCGTCGCGCAACGGTCGCGACTCGGCTGGCAAGCGCCTCGGCGTCAAGCGCTCGGACGGCCAGTTCGTCCAGGCCGGCAATATCATCGTCACCCAGCGCGGCACCAAGATGCGCCCGGGCAACAACGTGATCGTCGGCCGCACGCATTCCCTGCATGCCATCGTCGATGGCCATGTGAAGTTCGAGCGCAAGGCCGAGGGTCGCGTGCAGGTCTCGATCACGCCCATGGCCGTCGCGGCCGAATAGGCGGATCCTCCGGATCGCGTGTTTGGACGGGGGCCCTTGGGCCCCCGTTTGCGTTTCCGCGCTGGGGCCGCGAGGCCCCCATTCGCGTTTCCGGACACCGGACATAAACCCATGAAATTCCTCGACGAAGCCAAGGTCCATGTGAAGGCGGGTGACGGCGGCGATGGCGTCATCGCCTTCCGGCGCGAGAAGTACATCGAATTCGGCGGCCCCGATGGCGGCAATGGCGGCAAGGGCGGCGATGTCATCATCGAGGCCGTGGACGGCCTGAACACGCTGATCGACTACCGCTACGCCCAGCACTTCAAGTCCCGCAAGGGCGGCAATGGCGCCGGCCAGGACCGCACCGGCGCGGGCTCCGACGACGTCATCATGAAGGTGCCGGTCGGCACGCAGATCCTGGACGAGGACAAGGAGACGCTGCTGGCGGACCTGACCGAGGTCGGCCAGCGCGTGGTGATCGCCAAGGGTGGCGATGGCGGCCATGGCAACGCCACCTTCAAATCCGCCACCAACCGCTCCCCCCGCCGCGCCGACAAGGGCTGGCCGGGCGAGGAACGGTCGATCTGGCTGCGGCTGAAGCTGATCGCCGACAGCGGGTTGCTCGGCCTCCCGAATGCGGGGAAATCCACCTTCCTGGCCGCCGTCTCCGCCGCGCGGCCGAAGGTGGCGGACTATCCATTCACCACGCTGCACCCACAGCTTGGCGTGGTGCGGCTGAACCCGGATGGCACACCCTCACGCGACGGCTCGCTGGAATTCGTCCTGGCCGATATCCCCGGCCTGATCGAGGGCGCGCATGAAGGCGCCGGCCTCGGCACGCGCTTCCTCGGCCATGTCGAGCGTTGCGCGGTGCTGCTGCACCTGGTGGATGGCACCGCCGCCGACCCCGCGGCGGCCTATCGCACCATTCGCGAGGAACTGGCTGGCTATGGCGGCGGCCTGGCCGACAAGCCGGAGGTGGTGGCGCTGAACAAGTCGGATGCCATGACGCCGCAGGCCACCGCCTCCCGCCTCAAGGCCCTGTCCAAGGCGGCCGGCAAGCCGGCGCTGCTGGTCTCCGGCGCCACCGGGGCCGGCGTGAAGCAGGTGCTCTACACGCTGTACCAGCAGATCCTGGCCCATCGCCAAGCCTGAGACCCGCCATGCTGCCCTCCCTCGCCACCGCCCGCCGTATCGTCGTGAAGATCGGCTCCGCCCTTGTGGTGGACAATGCCACCGCCACGCCGCGCGCCGCCTGGCTGGCCGGCGTGGCGCAGGATGTGGCGGCGCTCAGGGCGCGGGGGGCGGAGGTCATCCTGGTCTCCTCCGGCGCCATCGCGCTGGCGCGCCATGCGCTGGGCCTGACGCGCAAGAAGACGCTGCGGCTGGAGGAGAAGCAGGCCGCGGCCGCCGTCGGCCAGATCCGCCTGGCCGGCGCCTGGGCCGATGCGCTCTCGGCCGTGCAGCTCAATGCGGCGCAGCTGCTGCTGACGCTGGAGGATAGCGAGGACCGCCGCCGCTACCTGAATGCGCGTGCCACGCTGAACACGCTGCTGGCGCTCGGCTGCATCCCCGTCATCAACGAGAACGACACCGTCGCCACCGCGGAAATCCGCTTCGGCGACAATGACCGCCTGGCCGCCCGGGTGGCGGAGATGGTGGAGGCGGATGCGCTGGTGCTGCTGTCGGACATCGACGGCCTCTACACCGCCGACCCGCGCCGCGATCCCGCCGCCGCGCATATCCCCGTGGTGGAGCACATCACGGAGGAGATCATGGCCATGGGGGGCGAGCCGCCGCCCGGCTATTCCTCCGGCGGCATGCGCACCAAGCTGATCGCCGCGCGCATCGCCACGGGCGCCGGCTGCGCCATGGCGATCGCACTCGGCGCGCGGGACCGGCCTTTGCAGGCGATGGAACAGGGCGCGCCCGCCACCTGGTTCCTGCCCGAGGGCGAGGGCCGCTCCGCCCGCAAGCGCTGGATCGCCGGCAGCCTGGCGCCGCTCGGCGTGCTGGTGGTGGATGCCGGCGCGGCCCGCGCCCTGGCGCGCGGATCGTCCCTGCTGCCCGCCGGCGTGCGCGCCGTCGAAGGCCGCTTCGAGCGCGGCGACCCGGTTTCCGTGCGCGACGAATCCGGCCAGGTGCTGGCCCGCGGCCTTGTGGCCTATGACTCTGGCGACGCCGCCCGCATCGCCGGCCATCGCAGCGAGGAACTCGAAAAGATCCTCGGCTGGCGCGGGCGGGACGAGATCATCCACCGCGACGACCTGGTGCTGCTGGCCCTGGCCGGCTGAGGTTTTTGGGCCGGGGCGGGGATTTGCCGGCTCGGGTGGGATGCGCGCAGGATACCACCCTCCCCAGGCCGAAGGTCCCGCCGATGCGCCGCACCCTGCCCCTTGCCGCCCTGCTGCTGCCGCTGCTCGCAGCCCCCGCGCTTGCCCAGACCACGCTGCGCATCGGCATCGGCGCGGACCCAGCCGTGCTCGACCCCGCGCAGTCCGGCAGTTTCGTCGAACGCGTGGTCTTCGCCGCCCTCTGCGACAAGCTGGTGGATGTCGGGCCGGACCTGCAGTTCCGGCCGGAGCTCGCCACAGCCTGGGAATGGGCGGCGGATGGCCGCGCGCTGACGCTGACCCTGCGCGAAGGTGCCCGCTTCCAGGATGGCGCGCCGATCGACGCGGCGGCGGTGAAGGCGAACCTCGACCGCTACCGCACCGCCCGCGAAAGCCGCCGGCGCACCGAGCTGCAGCAGGTCTCGGACGTGCAGACGCCGGATGCCCGCACCGTGCGGCTGGTGCTGTCCGAGCCCTTCGCCCCGCTGCTCTCGGTGCTGTCCGACCGCGCCGGCATGATGCTTTCGCCGGCCGTGCTGCCGATGGCCGAGCGCATCGGCGAGAACCCGGTCTGCTCCGGCCCCTTCATGCTGACCCGGCGCATCGCGCAGGACCGCATCGAGATGCAAAAGTTCGCCGGCCACTGGAATGCCGCGAATATCCATGCGGACCGGCTGATCTTCCTGCCGATCCCCGACAACAATGTCCGCCTGCTGAACCTGCGCGCCGGCCAGCTCGACCTGATCGAGCGCGTGGCGCCGGTGGACCTGCCCTCGGTCGAGCGCGACCAGCGGCTGCGGCTGGTGGCCGGTGATTCCATCGCCTACCAGACGCTCAGCATCAATCTCGGCAACGGCCCGCTGGCGCAGCGCCCGCTCGGCGCCGATGCGCGCGTGCGCGAAGCCTTCGAGCGCAGCATCGACCGCGCCATCATCAACCAGGTGGCGCTGGAGGGCCGCTTCGCCGCCAACAACCAGCCGGAGGCACCCGGCACGCCCTACCATTTTCCCGAGCTCGCCCCATCGCCGCGCGACCCGGCGCGCGCCCGGGCGCTGCTGCGGGAGGCGGGGCATGAGCGTGTCGCCTTCACGCTGAAGGTGCCGAACCAGCCCGTGGAATCGCAGGTGGCGCAGATCATCCAGTCCATGGCGGCAGAAGGCGGCTTCGACATCCGCATCGAGGTCCTGGAATCCAGCGCCATGGTCGCGGCGACCCAGCGCGGCGACTACGAGGCGGCGATCGCCATCTGGTCCGGCCGGCCGGATCCGGACGGCAATATCAGCTTCTGGCTGGCCTCGAACGGCTTTCTCAACTGGGGCCGCTACGCCAATCCGCGCGTCGATGCGCTCTTCGCCGAGGCGCGGCAGGTGACGGAGACGCCACGCCGCCAGGCGCTTTACCGGGAGGCGGCGACCCTCTGGATGGCCGATCGCCCGCACCTGATGCTGTACCACCACCGCTGGTTCTGGGCGATGCGCCGCGGGGTGGAGGGTTTCGTGCCCAGCCCGGACGGAATCATCCGCTTCGCGGGCCTGCGGGTGGGCCGGTAGCGCATGAAAAAGGGGCGGCCCCTGCGGACCGCCCCCTTCTCAAGAAGCCTGGCTGGACTTCAGCCCCGGAAGCCGGTCGCCGTGCGCGGCGTGGCATCGGCGGAGGGCACCCAGACGGTGCGCTGGCTCTCGCCCGAGCCCACCGTCACCGGCACCAGGCCCTGGCGGCCCTGCTGCACGAAGCTGCTGTCCGTATGGCGGATATGCACGCTGCCATTCGGCTCCTCGGTCACCGTCACGGCACCGCCGCCGACGATGTTGCGGGCCGGGCCGGGGCCATAGACCACCTCGGCATTCTCGCCGGAGCCGACCACCTGCGGGAAATAGCTGTTCTCGGCGATGGTCTGGGCGAAGGCCGGGGCGGCCAGGGACACGGTGGCGGCGGCCAGGGCCGCGGTGGCGATGCGATTGAAGCGGGTCATTTCGATCTTCCTATCTGCTTGGGCCCTCATGGCCCCCTCTTCGGGCGCGGCCCCATGGCCGCCGCCCGTCTTGTCTGTCTTCGGTTCCGGCTGGGTTCAGCCACCGGCGCCGGAGAAGCCGCCCGCCAGGCCGGTGGTCGGCGCAAGGCCGGCCGGCACCCAGGCGGTGGTGGCATTCTCGCCGCTGCCGACGGTCACCGGCACCAGGCCGGCCGGGCCGCGCTGGGCATAGCTGTCGTCGGTATGCGTCACGCGCCAGCGGCCATCATGGCCGGTTGCGATGGCCACGGCGCCACCGCCCAGGATGTTCCGTGGAGTGGCCGGGCCATATTCCACGGAAGCATTCTCACCAGTCCCCACCACGCGGGGGAAAGAAACATCATTGGCCAGCGCCGGCACGGCGAAGCTCAGGGCTCCGGCGGCGAACAGCGCACTGGCCATGCGATTGATGCGGGTCATAATCCTATCCTCAACTCGTCTCTGCCGGGGCATCCTCTTTGTCTTGAAGTGCGGCGGCGTTGACGGGGAGATAGTCCCCCTGATCATTTCCCTCCAATCGCGAGGCCGCATCGCCGCCATAAGGCAGAATGATGACACGCGGGCGTGAGGAGCCTTGCGCCGCCCCCTGTTACAACCACCTCCCGCCTCGGTAACCGACTGTGCTTCCCTCCCCGCCGGGCGCGCGCTACCTCTCGGGGCAGGAGATATCGCCATGAACGCCCTGTCCGACGAGGTTGCCCGCCTGCTCGAGACTGCTGCCCACGCCGCCCGCGAGGCCGCGCGCAGCCTCGCCACGGCGCCGCGACCGCAGCGGGATGCGGCGCTGATGGCCGCCGCCGCCGCGCTGCGCGCGCGCGCGGACCTGGTGCTGGCGGCGAATGCCGAGGACCTGGCCGCCGCCCCCGACCTCTCCCCCGCCTTCCGCGACCGACTGGCGCTGACGCCGGCGCGGGTGGAGGCGATGGCCCGGGCGGTGGAGGAGGTGGCGGCGCTGCCCGACCCGGTCGGCCGCGTGCTGTCCGAATGGACCCGCCCGAACGGGCTGGTGATCCGCCGCGTGGCGCAGCCGCTCGGCGTCATCGGCATGATCTACGAAAGCCGCCCGAATGTCGGTGCCGATGCCGCGGCGCTCTGCCTGAAGGCGGGCAGCGCCGTGATCCTGCGCGGCGGCAAGGAATCGCTGCGCAGCGCGGCGGCGATCCATGGCTGCATGGTGGAGGGCCTGCGCGCCGCCGGCCTGCCGGAAGCCGCGGTGCAGGTGGCGCCCACCGCCGACCGCGCCTTCGTCGCTGCCATGCTGCGCGCCGCCGGGCTGATCGACCTGATCATCCCGCGCGGCGGCAAGGGACTGGTGCAGCGGGTGCAGGAGGAGGCGCGCGTGCCGGTCCTCGCCCATGCCGAGGGCCTGTGTCACACCTATATCCACGCCGCCGCCGACCCCGGGATGGCGCGCAGCCTGCTGGCCAATGCGAAGATGCGCCGCACCGGCGTCTGCGGCGCCACCGAGACGCTGCTGATCGATGCCGCCATCGCCCCCGCCTTGCTGCCGCTGCTGGTGGACGACCTGCGCGCGCTGGGCTGCGATTTCCGCGCCGATGACCGCGCCCGCGCCATCCTGCCGGAGCTGCCGGCGGCGACGGAGGCGGATTTCGCCACCGAATGGCTGGACTCCATCCTGTCCGTGAAGGTCGTCGATGGCGTCGATCAGGCGCTGGAGCACATCGCCCGCTTCGGCAGCGAGCATACCGAGGCGATCGTCACCGAGGATGCCGCGGTGGCCACATATTTTCTCAACCAGCTCGCCTCCGCCGTTGGCATGTGGAACGCCTCGACCCAGTTCTGCGACGGCGGCGAATTCGGCTTCGGGGCGGAGATCGGCATCGCCACCGGGCGGCTGCATGCGCGCGGCCCGGTGGGGCCGGAGCAGCTGTGCACCTTCCGCTACCAGGTGATCGGAACCGGCCAGACGCGGCCCTGAGGCCGCGCCCGGCTGACGAAGGGGGGAAAGAAAAGCCATGAAGACCGCCGCCAGCGCCGCTGCCGCCCTCGCCTTGCTCGCCACGCCGCTGCCCGCCGCCGCCGCCTGCCCCGATGTGCCGGAGGTGGCGCGCCTCGCCGCCGCCATCCTGGAACGCCGCGCGGCGCCGCTGCCGCCGCCCGGCATGACGCTGGCCGATGCGACCTGCGCACGGGACCGGCTGGTGGCCGTGCTGGCGCAGCCCTGGGGCGACCGCGTCGGCTGGAAGGTGGGTCTCACCAATGCCACGGCACAGCAGCGCTTCGGCGTGCCGCATCCGGTGGCCGGCGCCATCTTCCACGGCACCATCCGCGCCCGCTCCGGCGCCGAGATTTCGGCCGGCTTCGGCATCGTCCCCTCGGTGGAGAGCGACCTGCTGGTGCGCGTGCGGGATGAGGGCGTGAACGAGGCGGGCCGCGACCCCGTGGCGCTGCTGCGCCACCTGGACGCCGTGATTCCCTTCATCGAGCTGCCGGACCTGGTGCATGGCGCCGGCACCGCATGGTCCGGCCCGCTGCTGGTCTCGATCAACGTCGGCGCCCGGCTCGGCGTGCTGGGGGAGGAGATTCCCGTGCAGGCGACGCCCGACTTCGCGGCGCGGCTGGCTTCCATGGTGGTGACGCTGACCGATGATGGGCGGGAGGTGGCGCGCGCCCCGGGCAGCGCGCTGCTCGGCCATCCGCTGGCCGCACTCGCCTGGCTGGTGGAGGATCTGCGCGCCCAGGGGCTGCGGCTGCGCGCGGGCGACTATGTCTCGCTCGGCGGCTTCTCGCCCGCCCTGCCGGCGCAGGCGGGGCACGACTATGCCGCCACCTATACCGGGCTGCTGGAGGCGCCGGTGACGGTCAGCGTGCGGATCCGATGAGGCCGTGACGCTCAACCCGCGGGGGGACCGGCGCCGCCGGCGCATCGGCCTGCTCGGCGGCAGCTTCAACCCGGCCCATGCGGGGCACCGGCATGTGGCGGAGCGGGTGCGCCGCGCGCTGCGGCTGGACGAGGTCTGGCTGATGGTCTCGCCCGGCAATCCCCTGAAGCCGGCGCGCGGCATGGCGCCGCTGGCGGCGCGGCTGGCCTCCGCCCGCGCCATCGCCGATGGGCGCCGCATCCGTGCGACGGCGATCGAGGCGGCGCTGGGCACGCGCTACACGGTGGATACGCTGCGGGCGCTGCGGCGGCGCTTTCCGCGCGCGCGCTTCGTGCTGGTGATCGGCGCCGACAACCTGTGTCAATTGCCGCGCTGGCAGGGCTGGACGGCGATCGCGGCGACCGCGCCGATCGCGGTGCTGCCGCGGCCGGGCTGGACGCGCCAGGCGCTGGCGAGCCGCGCGGCGCATCGCCTGGCACGGCACCGGCGGCGGCCCGGCGCCTTGCTGCAGGGCGAGGTGCCGGATCATGCGCCCTGGTGCTTCGTGCCGAGCGCGGAGCATCCCGCCTCCGCCACCGCAATTCGCGCCGCGACAGACGCGGCATGACGCCGCGCGTTGTGCTACAGCCCGCGTCAACTGCACTTGTCGAGAGGAGGCGGTCATCGCCCGCACACCGCAAAAGCCTGAGAAGGTGACCGAGGATTCCGTGACGCCGCGCCCCCGCGCCGTCGCCGCCCGCCAGGCCACCACCACCCGCAGCGCCGCAAAGCCGAAGGCCGCGGCCAAGCCCGCAGCAAAGCCGAAGGCTGCTGCCAAGCCCGCGGCAAAGCCGAAGGCCGCTGCCAAGCCCGCGGCAAAGCCGAAGGCCGCTGCCAAGACCGCCTCAAAGCCGAGGGCCGCCGCCAAGCCCGCGGCAAAGCCGAAGGCCGCTGCCAAGCCCGCGACAAAGCCGAAGGCCGCTGCCAAGCCCGCGGCAAAGCCGAAGGCTGCTGCCAAGACCGCGGCAAAGCCGAAGGCCGCAGCCAAGCCCGCAGGAAAGCCGAAGGCCGCCGCCAAGCCCGCGGCAAAGCCGAAGGCAGCCGCCAAGACCGCCGCCAAGCCCGCGGCAAAGCCGAAGGCCGCCGCCAAGACCGCCGCCAAGCCGAAGGCCGCTGCCAAGCCCGCGGCAAAGCCGAAGGCCGCCGCCAAGGCCCCCGCGGCGCCAAAGGCCGCTGCCAAGCCCGCGGCAAAGCCGAAGGCCGCCGCCAAGCCCGCGGCAAAGCCGAAGGCCGCCGCCAAGCCCGCCGCCAAGCCGAAGGCCGCCGCCAAGGCCCCCGCGGCGCCAAAGGCCGCTGCCAAGCGGACTTCCAAGGCCGCGCCGCTGGTCGAAGCGCCCGTCGCCGAATCGCCGAAGCCGCGCGCCACCCGCAAGGCAAAGCCCGCCGAGGCCCCCGTCGTCGCAGCGCCGGCGGAGGCGCCGCAGGCCGCCAAGCCGCGCGCCACGCGCAAGCCGAAGCCCGCCGTCGCGGAGCCCGCCCAGGCCGCCCCCGCCGAGATCGCGCCCGAGGCGCCGGCCGCAAAGCCCCGCGCCACGCGGAAGAGGAAGGCCGAGCCGCTGGTGCCGACGCCGGAGGAGCCGCCGGTCGAGCCCCCCGCCGCCCCCGCCAAGGACCCGCGCCCGGCCCGCACCACGCGCCAGAAGGTGGAGCCCGCGCTGCTCGACCGCCTGGTCGCCGCGGCGCGCGAAAGCCTGGATGCCGACAAGGCCGAGAATATCCTGGTGCTGGATGTCACCGGCCGCGCCGACTACGCCGACTACCTGGTGATCGCCACCGCCCAGGCCGACCGCCAGATGCAGGCCATGGCCCAGCATCTGGAGGAGGCCTTCGAGAAGGAAGGCCTGAAGCTGCGCCGCGATGCCACCCAGGCCTCGCCGGACTGGGTGCTGATCGATGCCGGCGACCTCGTCATCCACCTCTTCAAGCCGGAGGCCCGCACGCTCTACGGCCTGGAGCGGATGTGGGGCCCGGACAGCCCCGCCGCCGCCGCGGAGGAGGAGGACCGCACGCCCCTGCCCGACGATGGCAGCGTGCCGGAGCCGGGCATAGAGGACGACGACGACGTCTAGAGGCGCTCGCCTGATCGCCATCGGCCGGATGAAGCCGGGGCCGGAACGCGCGCTGTTCGAGCAGCACGCGGCCCGGCTGCGGCCCGGCCTGGTGGTGACGGAGCTGCCGGAGGCGCAGGGCGGCAACCCTGCCGAGATCCGGCGACGG
This sequence comes from Falsiroseomonas sp., assembly GCF_051860665.1. Classification (GTDB taxonomy): domain Bacteria; phylum Pseudomonadota; class Alphaproteobacteria; order Acetobacterales; family Acetobacteraceae; genus Falsiroseomonas. The sequence goes on along the minus strand of NZ_JBHYDM010000004.1, from coordinate 190,961 downwards.
GAAGGTGCGGCCCTGCTCGCCGCCCTGCCCGACCCGGCCTTCGTCGTGGCGATGGATCTCGGCGGCAAGGCGCCGACCACGGAACAGCTCGCGGCGCTGGTCACCCGTTGGGACGAGGCGGCCCAGAACGTCTGCTACCTGATCGGCGGGACGGAGGGGCTGGACCCCGCGGTGCTGGAGCGCGCCGACCACCGGCTCTCGCTCGGCCCGCTCACCTGGCCGCATTTCCTGGTGCGCGGGCTGCTGGCCGAACAATTGTTCCGCGTGCAGGCGATCCGCACCAACCATCCCTATCACCGGGCCTGGCGTCCTGCTTGACTGCCCCGGCCATCGCCGGAGTGCCGCCTCATGACCCTGCTGATCCTCGCCGCCCTGCTCTGGATTTTCGTGCATGTCGGCATTTCGGGCACCGCGCTGCGGGCCCGGGTGATCGGCGCGGTGGGCGAGAAGGCCTTCATGATCGGCTTCTCCCTCGCCTCCGTCGTCTCCATCGCGCTCCTGGTGCTGGCCTGGCGGGCGGCGCCGACCACCCAGGTCTGGTTCGCCGGGCCCGGGCTGCGCTGGGCACTGGCCGCGCTGATGCTGCCCACGCTGGTGCTGTTCATGACCAGCCATAAGCGCAACCCGACCGCCGTCGGCGGCAAGGGACTCGCGGAGGAGCCGCGCGGCATCCAGCGCGTCACCCGCCACCCCATGCTCTGGTCCTTCGCCCTCTGGGCCGGCATCCACATCCTCGGCAATGGGGATACCGCCTCCCTCGTCTTCTTCGGCGCCTTCCTGGTGACGGCCCTGGCCGGCATGCCCTCGATCGACGCCAAGCTGGCGGCGCGGCATCCGGAGGCCTGGCCCGGCTTTGCCGCGCGCACCAGCATCATCCCCTTCGCGGCCATCGCCGCCGGCCGCAACCGGCTGGCACTCGGGGAAATCGGGCTGATGCCGCCGCTGGTGGGGCTGCTGCTCTGGGCGCTGCTGCTGCATTTCCACCGCCATATCTTCGGCGTGCCGGCCCTGCTGATGTAATCGTTGCGGGGGCTTGAAGGCGAAGCCGGGAAGCGCCATTCCCTCCGCGCCGCCCACGGGAAGCCCATCAGATGCAGGAAGTCCTCACCACCGCCGATGCCGCGGAGACGCCGCGCGCGCGCGCCGCACGGCTGATCCTCTCGCCCCTGTTCCAGCGGGTGGTGGTGGGGCTGATCGTGCTGAATGCCGTGACCCTCGGCCTCGAGACCTCCAATGGCATCATGGAGCAGTGGGGCGGGCTGCTGCATGCGGTGGATACCGGCCTGCTCTACATCTTCACCGCGGAAATCGCCTTCCGCATCTACGCCTTCCGCGGCCGCTTCTTCCGCGACCCCTGGGGCATCTTCGACATCCTGGTGGTGGCCATCGCCTGGGCGCCCACCACCGGCGCGCTGTCTGTCCTGCGGGCCTTGCGCGTGCTGCGGGTGCTGCGGCTGATCAGCACCGTGCCTTCGCTGCGCAATGTGGTGGAGGCGATGCTGGCGGCGCTGCCGGGCATGGGCAGCATCGTGCTGCTGATGCTGCTGATCTTCTATGTCTTCGCGGTGATGTCGGTGAAGCTGTTCGGGGAGGCGATGCCCGAGCAGTTCGACAGCCTGGGCGCCGCCTTCTTCACCCTGTTCCAGCTGATGACGCTGGATGACTGGGCGAATATCGTGAAGCCGGCGATGGAGGCGGAGCCCTATGCGCTGGTCTTCTTCCTGCCCTTCATCCTGATCGCGACCTTCGTCGTGCTGAACCTGTTCATCGGCGTCATCGTGGAATCCATCCAGACGCTGCGCGAGCAGCGCGAGAGCGCCGATGTGGCCGCGACCCAGGCGGCCACCGATGCGGCGCGCAGCGCGGCGCATCTGGACAGCCAGATGCTGCTGGCCGAGATCCGCGCCCTGCGGGCGGAGATGGAGGCGCTGCGCGCCTCACGCTGACGCCAGGGCCGCCCCCGTTCATTTCCCCGGACTCTTGCTGTAGAGCCAGCGCATCCGCCGCGCAGGATTTTTGCCCGATGACCGCACCCGCCCGCCGCCCCGTGATGCTCGCGATCCTCGATGGCTGGGGATGGCGGGAGGAGGTGGCGGACAATGCGGTGCTGCAGGCGCGGACGCCCAACTTCGATGCGCTGTGGGAGGCCGGGCCGCGCGCCTTCCTGCGCACCTCCGGCCTCGATGTCGGGCTGCCGGCGGGGCAGATGGGCAATTCGGAGGTGGGGCACCTGAACATCGGCGCCGGTCGCGTGGTGATGCAGGACCTGGTGCGGATCGATGCCGCCGTGGCCGATGGCAGCATCGGCACCCTGCCCGCCTTCACCCGGCTGGTGGCGGCACTGAAGGCCTCGGGCGGCGTGCTGCACCTGATGGGGCTGCTGTCCGAGGGCGGCGTGCACAGCCACCAGGCGCATGCCCTGGCGCTGGCCCAGGCGGCATCGGAGGCCGGCCTGACCGTGCTGGTGCATGGCTGGACCGATGGCCGCGACACGGCGCCGACCTCCGCCCCCGAATTCGTCCAGAAATTTGAGGCGGCGCTGCCGCCGGGCGCGCGCATCGCGACGCTCTGCGGCCGCTACTTCGCCATGGACCGCGACAATCGCTGGGAACGCGTGCAGCAGGCGCATGACGTGATGGTGCTGGCGAAGGGCACCCGCTTCGCCACCGCGCAGGCGGCGATCGCCGCCGCCCATGCCGCCGGCAAGACCGATGAATTCCTCCCGGCCAGCGTCATCGGCGACTTCGCCTGCATGAACCACGGCGACGGGCTGCTCTGCTTCAACTACCGCGCCGACCGGGTGCGGGAGATCATGGCCTCCCTCGTCGATCCCGGCTTTTCCGGCTTTGCGGCCGACCCCACCATCCGCTTCGCCGCCACCGCGAGCATGACCGAATACAGCAGCCAGCTGGCGCCCTTCCTGCCCGCGCTCTTCCCGCCGCAATCCATGCAGGACATCCTCGCCCAGGTCGTCTCCGCCGCCGGCCTCACGCAGCTGCACATGGCCGAGACGGAGAAGTATCCGCACGTCACCTATTTCCTGAATGGCGGGGAGGAGATCGCCTATCCGGGCGAGGACCGGATCATGGTCGCCTCCCCCAAGGTCGCCACCTACGACCTGCAACCCGAGATGTCCGCGCCCGAATTGACGGACAAATGCGTCGCGGCGATCGATTCGAAGAAATACGACCTGATCGTGCTGAACTTCGCCAATGCCGACATGGTGGGCCATACCGGCAGCCTGGCCGCGGCGACCCTGGCCTGCGAGGCGGTGGATACGGGCCTCGGCCGCATCGCGGAGGCCATCCGCGCCGCCGGCGGCTGCCTGCTGGTCACCGCCGACCACGGCAATGCGGAGCTGATGCGCGACCCGGTGACCGGCGGCCCGCATACCGCGCATACCACCAACCCGGTGCCGGTGCTGCTGATGAATGCGCCGGCGGGCGCGAAGCTGGCGGATGGCCGGCTGGCCGATATCGCGCCGACCCTGCTCGCGCTGCTCGGCGTGGCGCAGCCCGCGGCGATGACGGGGCAGTCCCTGCTGCGGTAGCGGTCAGGTCTCGCCCAGGCGGCGGCGCAGCGCGTAGATCTGGTCGAGCAGCGACAGCACCAGGGCCAGCGCCTCCTCCTCCAGCGCCAGGGTCTCGCGCAGGTCCAGGATCAGGCGCACCCGCGCCACGTCGATCTCCTGGAAGACCAGCGTCTCGCCCTCGGCATCGGCGCGGAGCAGGCCGGCGCCGATCCAGCCGCGCAGCTCCTCCGGCTCCAGGCCCTCGAAGCGGGCGCAGAGAAGCTCCAGCGTCATCATGACGCGCCATCCATGGCGCCCCGCGGGTCGAAGGGCCTTTGGGGCATCCAGTCGCGCACAAAGGCCTCCAGCGCGGCGTCGGGCGGGCCGAGCATCACGCGAAGCGTCAGCAGCAGGTCGCCGGCCGGGCGGCTGCCCTCCGCCGCCACGCCCTTGCCGCGCAGCCGGATCACGCGGCCGGTATCGCTGCCGGCGGGCAGGGTGACGCGCAGCGGGCCGGCCGGGGCGGGCACCGTCACCGGCCCGCCCAGCACCGCCTCCTTCAAGGTCACGGGCAGGTCCAGGTGGATGTCGAGACCCTCGCGCCGGAACAGCGGATGGTCCTGCACCTCCAGCTCGATCACGGCATGGCCGGCCGGGCCGCCATTGCGGCCAGGGCCGCCCTGGCCGCGCAGGCGCAGCGACTGGCCGCTGACCACGCCGGGCGGGATCTTCACGCTGAGCTGCTTGCCATCCGGCAGCACCAGCTTCTCCGTCGCCCCCAGCACGGCGGAGAGGAAGGGCACGCTGAGCCGATAGGACACATCCCGCCCCGGCCGCGGCGCCGTCTCCGCCGCCCGCTGCCGGGCAAACAGGTCGGCGAAGACATCCTCGAAATCCGCCGTTCCGGCATGGGGGTCGTAGCGGCCACCCCCCGGCGCCTCCGCATGGCGCCGCCAGCCGCCGGCCGGGCGGGGCGGCGGCATCTCCTGCCCCTCGGCATCGATCTCGCCGCGGTCATAGCGCGCCCGGCGCTCGGGGTCGGACAGCAGGTCATGCGCGGCGGAGGCCGCCTTGAAGCGCGCCTCGGCCTCCGGCTTGCCGGGGTTCAGGTCCGGATGGTTCTGGCGCGCCAGCTTGCGATAGGCCTTCTTGATGGCCTCCGGCGTCGCGTCCCGGGCCACCCCGAGGACCTTGTAGGGATCTTCCGCCATGGGCGACCTCGTTCGGGGCCTGATGCCCCTGATGGTCCAGACATGGCGCGGGCGGGTGGCGGAGCCAATGCGCGCTTCGCCCCGGGGCCCGCAAAACTTGTCCCGGTGCGTCAGGGGGGTCTATGCAGCCCGGGGGTGCAGGGCTTGGTCGGTTCGCAGGATGGCAGGAAGGCAGGGCTGGGCGCGACGCGCCTGATGCTGCTGCTCGGGCTGCTGCTGCCGCCCCAGCTTTCCCTCGCCCAGCCCACCCTCCGCGACCTGCGCGCGGCCGAACAGGCGGCCGAGGACCGCCGCCGCGCCGCCGAAGAGGCCGCCGAACGCGCCCGGTCCCTGGCGGAGGAGGAGGTGGCGCTGGCCGCCCGGCGCGTCGAACTCGCCGCCCTCGCCCAGGCGGCGGAGGCCGAGGTGGCGGAGGTGGCCACGCGGCTGGAAGCCGCCCGCGCCGCCGGCGCCCGCGCCGCCCGGCAGATCGCCGACCGCGCCACCGCCATGCGGCCGCTGCTGCCGGTGATGCTGCGACTGTCGCTCTATCCGGCGGAGACGGTGCTGGCGATTCCCGGGGAGCCGGAGGATGCGCTGCGCGGCGCCCTGGTGCTGCGCGGCCTGATCCGCCGGCTGGAGGAGGAAGCGACCGCGCTGCGGGAGGCGCAGACCGCGGCGCAGGAGGCCGAGTGGCTCGCCGCCCGCGAGGCCCTGGCGCTGGAAGCCGCCGAGCGCGCGGCGCGGGAGGCGGTGGCGGGGCTGGAGGCGGAGCTGGCCGTGGCGCGCAGCCGCCGTGGCGAGGCGGATGCGGCGGAGGAACGCGCCGCCAGCCAGGCCGCCGCCGCTGCCGCGCGAGCCGGCGATCTCGCGGATGTGCTCGCCCGCCTGCAGCGGGAGCGGGAGCGGCGGGAGGTCGCGGCGCGGGCCAGCGCGGCAGCGCGCGCCGCCGAACAGGAACGCCAGGCGGCGGAGCGGGCGCGAGTCGCGGCGGAGGAAGCGCGGGAGGCGCGGCTGGCGGAGGCGGCCCGGCAGGGGGCCGAGCCGGCCGCGACTCGGGCGCCACAGCGCCAGGCGGCGGTGCCCGTGCCCTCCGGCGGCCGGGCCCTGCCGGTGGCGGGGCGGATCACCACCGCATGGGGGGAGGCCGCGCCGGGCGGCCCGCATCGGGGCCTGACCTATGCCGCAGCCGGCGGCGCGCGGGTGGTGGCGCCCTGCAATGGCCGCGCCGTCTATGCCGCGCCTTTCCGCTCCTTCGGGCTGTTGTTGATTGTGGATTGCGGAGGGGGATACCATTTCGTGCTGGCCGGGATGGACCGGCTCGACGCCTCGGCCGGGCAGCGGCTGCTGGCGGGTGAGCCGATCGGCATTCTCGGCGGCACTGGCGCTTCCGGCGGTTCCCTTTATGTGGAGTTGCGCCGCAATGGGCAGCCGGTCGATCCGCGCCCGTGGTTTGCGGCGCGGGGGTAACCTCCGGGTCATCTCCCGGGGGCATGTTGGTCAGGTCGGCGGCCGCGGGGCCGCGACCCAAGGATCGGGTGGTCGCATGAGCGACGTGTCTGGGCACGAGGATGGTGGGCCGCAGGGCAGGATGCCGGGCACGGGACCTGCCGTGGGACCTGTGGTGACAGCGGCGCCCGCATCGCGGCGACGGCGGCTGGGCATGGCGGGCGCCGTGGGCGCGGCCTTCCTGGCCGGCGCGGTGGTCGGCCCCATGGTGGCGATCCCCGGCATCCAGGCCTGGGCGCAGGAAGGCGGGCGGGCGGAGACCTATCGCCTGCTGAACCTCTTCGGCGATGTCTTCGAGCGGATCCGCGCCGAATACGTGGAGCCGGTGACCGACCGCGATGTCATCGAGAATGCCATCAACGGCATGCTGCAGGGCCTCGACCCCCACTCCTCCTACATGAACCCGCGCAGCTTCCGGGACATGCAGGTGCAGACCCGCGGCGAATTCGGCGGCCTCGGCATCGAGGTGACGCAGGAAAACGGCTATGTGAAGGTGATCTCCCCGATCGACGACACGCCGGCCTCCCGCGCCGGGGTCAAGCCGGGCGACCTCATCACCCATTTGAACGGCCAGTCCACCCAGGGCCTGTCGCTGCAGGATGCGGTGGAGCAGATGCGCGGTGAGCGCGGCAGCTCCATCCGCCTGACCATCCGGCGCGAGGGTGAGAGCCGGCCGGTGGAAATCTCCCTGACCCGGGACGTGATCCGCCCGCAGGTGGCGCGCTTCCGGCTGGAAGGCAACGACATCGCCTATATCCGCCTGTCATCCTTCAACGAGCAGACCGAATCCGCGCTGCGCCGCGCCATGACCACCATGCGCGGCCAGGCCGGCAGCAATCTGCGCGGCCTGGTGCTGGACCTGCGGAACAATCCCGGCGGCCTGCTGGACCAGGCGGTGCAGGTGACGGACGACTTCCTCGACCAGGGCGAGATCGTCTCGACGCGCGCGCGCCGGCCGGAGGATGCGCAGCGTTGGAACGCGCGGCCGGGCGATATCGCCCAGGGCCTGCCGATCGTGGTGCTGGTGAATTCCGGATCGGCCAGCGCGTCCGAGATCGTCGCCGGCGCACTGCAGGACCACCGCCGCGCCATCGTCATGGGCGTGAAATCCTTCGGCAAGGGCAGCGTGCAGACCGTCATGCCCATCCCGGGCAATGGCGCCATCCGCCTGACCACGGCGCGCTATTACACCCCCTCCGGCCGCTCCATCCAGGCGACGGGCATCGAGCCGGATATCGAGGTGCTGGCCAGCCGGCCCGACCCCAATGCCCCGAACCGGGACCGGGAGGCCGATCTGCGCCGGTCGCTGCGCAACGACAATGGCGAGCGGACGACGGAAACGGCCCCCGCCCCGCCGCTGCCGCCGCTGAACCTGCCGGCCGGGGTGTTGGACCGTGTGGTGCGGCAGCCGGCCGAGGGCGCGCCCGCCTTCGATCCGACCAAGCCGGAGACCGACCACCAGCTGCAGCAGGCCGTCCAGCTGCTGCGCGCCATGGCCGCAGCCCCCGCGCCGCAGCGCCGCGCCCAGCGGTGATCGCTTGCGGCGCCACCGTCCGGTGACCATCCCGGCGAGCCGCGGACCTGCACGCCGCGCCAGGCATGAGGTCGCGGCACAACGGGCCGCGCCGCCGCGCCGGTGAGGCTGCGCCTGTCACGGCGCGGGCTTGCCCTGTTCTGGGCGGCGCTGCTGCTGGTCCTGGGGATCGGCGCGGGCACCCTGCAATGGCTGGGCGCGCCCGAGGCACCCGGGCCGGTGGCAGAGGCGACGCCGCCGCCGCAGACGGAGGCTCCCGCCGCACCGCCGGCAGAGGCGACGCCTGCGCCGCAGGCCGAGGCGTCCGGCCTGCCCGCCCCGCCGCCCCCCGCCACCGCGGCCGAGGCCCCCCGGCGCGAACCGCCGCCGCCGGCCACTGCGGCACCCGCCGCGCCCGCCACTGCGGCGCCCGCCGCGCCCGCCACGGCGGAGCCTGCCGCCAGCCCGGCGCCGGCCGCCATGCCCGTGGCACTGCCGGCCGCGCCCGCGCCGCCGCCCCTGGCCCAGGCCCCCGCCGCCGCCCGGCCCGCGATGGCGGATCCCGTGATCCCCGACCCCGACCCGCAGATGCTGGAGCGATCCCGGTATGGGCTGGTGCCGAAGATCGGGCCGGAGGGCCGCACCTCCATCCGCGCCTATGCCCGCCCCTTCGACCGGGAAGGGGACCGGCGGCCGCGCATCGGGCTGATCATCGGCAATGTCGGGCTCTTCGCCCAGCATTCGGAGGAAGCGATTCGCCGCCTGCCCGGCACCGTGACGCTGGCCTTCAGCCCCTATGCGCTGCGCCCCGCGCCGCTGCTGGAACGCGCCCGCGCAAGGGGGATGGAGGTGCTGGTGGCCCTGCCGCTGGAGCCCGCGGGCTTCGGCCAGGACGCCGACCCGGGCGACCGCGCCCTGCTGACCGGGCTTTCGGCCGATGAGAACCTCGAACGGCTGGACTGGGCGCTGTCCCGCATCCAGGGCCAGGTCGGCGCCATCGGCGCGCTGGGCCGGCTGCGCGGGGAGCGTTTCGCCGCCAATGCGGACCTGCTGGGCACCATCCAGGCGGCGCTGACCACGCGCGGCCTGCTCTATATCGACCCCCGCCCCGGCGCCCCCACCCCCGCCCGCGCCTTCGGCCGCACCGTGGACCTGGTGCTGGACGAACCTTCCGAGACCCGCAGCGAGGTCGAGCGCCGGCTGCTGGAGCTGGAGGCGCTGGCCCGCCAGCACGGCTCCGCGCTCGGCCTGCTCGGCAATCCGGCCCCCTTCTTCACCGCCGCGATCCTCGCCTGGTCGGCGGGGCTGGAGGAGCGCGGCGCGGTGCTGGCGCCGGTCACCGTGCTGCTGCGCCGCCCCGGCTCGCAGCCGACCCGCTGAGCGGCTACAAGCCGGGCATGACCCTGCTGCCCTATCGCGCCAATGTCGGCGCGCTGCTGTTCAACCCCGCCGGCCAGGTGCTGGTGGCCCGCCGCGCCGACATGCCGAATGCGGAGGGCGCGGCCGGGGGCTGGCAGCTGCCGCAGGGCGGCGTCGATCCCGGCGAGGATCTGCGCATCGCCGTGCTGCGCGAACTGGCCGAGGAGATCGGCACCGACCGCGCCGAGATCATCGCCGAGCATCCGGACTGGCTGAGCTACGACTTCCCGCCGGAGCTGCAGGCCATGCGGATCGCCCAGAAATATCGCGGCCAGCGCCAGAAGTGGTTCGCGCTGCGCTTCACCGGGGTGGATGCCGATATCCGCCTGGATGCCGACCCGCACCCCGAATTCGATGCCTGGCGCTGGGCCGCGCTGGCGGAACTGCCGGGCCTGGCCGTGAGCTTCAAGCGGCCGATCTATGAGGAGCTGGTGCGCGAATTCGCCCGATTCGGGGCGTAGCGCGGCCTCAACCCGGCGGCTGCCCCAGGAAGGCGCGGGCCAGGGCGCGCCACATCTGCTTGCGGTTCAGTTCCCAGTCATAGGGCAGGCCGCGATGCACATCGCCCGGGTCCAGCGCCACCGTCGCCTCCCGGTGCAGCCAGGACCAGCGATCGCTGATGCCCCAGGTCAGCAGGGTGCGTGCGCCGCCCTCGAAGGCGGCGGAGGCGAAGGCGTGCACGCGCTGCGCCACCGCGGCATCACGCGCCACGAAATCACCGGCCGGCGGCTTCACCTCCCGCACATCCAGCTCCGTGATCAGCACCTGCAGGCCGAGCGCGCGGATCTCCCGCACGAAGGCGGTGAAGAGGGCCGGGTTGAAAGCCTCCCGCATCTGCAGATGCGCCTGGATGCCCACCGCATCCAGCGGCACGTTCTGCGCGCGCAGGCCGCGGAGCAGGCGCAGCAGGCGGCGGCGCTTTTCCTCCGCCTGGGGGCTGTCCGCCTCCACGCCATAGTCGTTCAGCGTCAGCCGCAGCGTCAGGTCGCGCTGGCGGGCGGCGCGGAAGGCCATGGGGATATAGTCGGGGCCGAAGGCGCGCAGCCAGGGCGTGTCGCGCAGGTCGCCGGCATTGCCGGCCGGCTCCGGCACGTCGCTGCCGGGCGGATTGGCGATCGGCTCGTTCACCACATCCCAGTCGCGGATCTGGGCGCGGGTATGCGCCAGGACGCGGTCGAAATGCGCCTCCATCACCCGCTGGGCCCGGCTGCGGCCTTCGGCGAGCGCCGGCGGCACCCAGTCCGGCAGGCTGTTGTGCCAGATCAGGGCATGGCCGCGCACCGGCTTGCGGAAGTGCTGGGCCCAGCGCAGCAGGGCGTCCAGCGGCGCGGTGTCGAAGCGGCCTTCCTCGGGCTGCAGCGTGGCGAATTTCGCCTCGTATTCGGGCACCAGCAGCCCGGCCTCCTGGGCGACCAGCGCGGCGAATTCCGGCTCATCCGCCAGGAGCTCGGCGGTGACGGCGCAGCCATAGGTGAAGCCGCGGGACTGGGCGATCTCGAACAGCGGGCGGTCCGGGGCGCTGGCCGGGGTGAAGCTCTGCCCCAGGGCCGCGCGGCCCAGCAGCGGCGAAAGCAGCAGGGGACCGAGCGCCCGCCGGGCCAGGGCCAAGGTCAGGCCGCCGCGGCGAGGGGAGCGGGCTTGCGCAGTGCCGCGGCGTAGCGGTCCCGGCGCCAGGTCAGCAGGCGCCAGGCGCCCTTGGCTGCGAGGGCGGAGAGGCGACCGCGCGGCTGCAGCCCGATCGACTTGAAGACCATGCCCATGCCCCGCTCGATATGCCGGTAGCGATAGTAGTTCATCGCGCGGCCCATATAGCCGGCGATGCAGCGATCATGGTCGTAGGGTGTATCGGTATCCTCGTTGCCGCAATGGAAGGCGAAGGCGAGCTCGTCATCCTCGCTTTCGCCGATACGGCCGGCGGCCACCTTCAGGCGGCGGGGGAAGGACAGGTTCTCCCGCGCCAGGTAGCGGCGCATATGGTCGTAGAACAGCTTGAAGTGGCGGTATTCATCGGCCGCGATCAGGCGGCAGACCTCCTTCAGCACCGGCTCCTCGGTCGCCTCGCCCAGCGCCGTGTAGTAGCTGCTGGTGCCGGTCTCCACCATGCAGCGGGCGATCAGCTCCCCGGTGCGGGAGCCACGGATGGAGGCATCGGCCTTCACGTCGATCTTGTAGCCGGCGCGGTAGCGGGCGAAGGCCTGTTCGAAATCCCAGCCCGGATCGGCCAGCATGGCCCATTTGCCTAGCGCATCGCCGTGCTGGACCTCCTCCTCCGCCCAATGGCCGGCGGCCTGGTGGAAGTCCGGATCGTCATGGAAGACGGATTGCAGATAGAGCGCATAGTCGTCGCCATTGCGCTCGACCATGGCCGCGGCCTTCACCAACGGAATGATCTCGGGGTCGAGCCGGCTGGGATCGAAGCTGTCCCAGGCCACCTGGTCGATACGCCAGTGCTTCATCCTGCATCCCGCCCAGCCGCCCCGCGCGATCCGCACCACGCGGCGGCGCGACCCGTGCCGGCAAGGTGGCCGGCAGCAGGCAGCATTAATGTTCTGTGGCGGGGCGCCGAATTCAAGCGGCTATGGCGCCTGAAGGTCAGGCGGCCTCGGCGGCCTGGACCATGGCGCGGGCGGAGAGCAGGCGGGCCATGCTGGCCTCGCGCTTTTCCGGCGCATCCATCGCCGCGGCGGCATAGGCGGCCTCGGCGTCGCGCATCCGCGCCTCGGCGGCGGCCTTGGAGAGCTGGCCGACCGGCGTCGCCTCATCCGCCAGAACCGTGCAGCGTTCCGGCGTCACCTCGGCGAAGCCGCCGGCGACGAAGAGACGCTCCGTCACCTGGCCGCCCTCGGTCACCGCGATGACGCCGCCGCGCAGGGTGACGATCATCGGCGCATGGCCGGCCAGCACGCCCATCTCGCCCTCGACGGCGGGCAGCACGGCCATGTCCACCGCGCGGCTGAGCAGCAGCTTTTCCGGGGAGACGAGTTCAAGCTGGAAGGTGGCCATGGGGAAACCTGTCCTCAATCTGTCGATGGCCGGCGGGGGCAGGCGCCTCCGCCGGCAGGCCGCTCAATCAGGCGGCGGCCTTCAGGCTCTCGCCCTTCTTCACGGCGTCCTCGATCGTGCCGACCATGTAGAAGGCGGCTTCCGGCAGGTGGTCGTATTCGCCGGCGCAGATCGCGCCGAAGGAGCGCACCGTGTCCTCCAGCTTCACGAAGACGCCCGGGGAGCCGGTGAAGACTTCCGCGACGTGGAAGGGCTGGGACAGGAAGCGCTGCAGCTTGCGGGCGCGGGCCACGATCAGCTTGTCCTCCTCGGACAGCTCATCCATGCCCAGGATGGCGATGATGTCCTGCAGGGACTTGTAGGTCTGCAGGATGCGCTGCACCTCGCGCGCCACGCGATAATGCTCCTCGCCCACGATGCGGGGGTCGAGCGCGCGGCTGGTGCTGTCCAGCGGGTCCACGGCCGGGAAGATGCCGAGCTCGGCGATCGAGCGGTTCAGCACGGTCGTGGCGTCGAGGTGGGCGAAGGAGGTGGCCGGCGCCGGGTCGGTCAGGTCGTCCGCCGGCACGTAGATGGCCTGCACCGAGGTGATGGAGCCCTTCTTCGTGCTGGTGATTCGCTCCTGCAGCGCACCCATGTCGGTGGCCAGGGTCGGCTGATAGCCCACCGCGGAGGGGATGCGGCCCAGCAGCGCGGACACCTCGGCACCCGCCTGGGTGAAGCGGAAGATGTTGTCGATGAAGAAGAGCACGTCCTGGCCCTGCTCATCGCGGAAGTATTCCGCCATGGACAGGCCGGACAGCGCGACGCGGGCGCGGGCGCCCGGCGGCTCGTTCATCTGGCCATAGACCAGCGCCACCTTGGAGCCTTCGGTATTGCCCTCGTTCAGCTTGATGACGCCCGCATCCACCATCTCGTGGTAGAGGTCGTTGCCTTCGCGGGTGCGCTCGCCGACGCCGGCGAAGACCGACACGCCGCCGTGGCCCTTGGCGATGTTGTTGATCAGCTCCTGGATGGTCACGGTCTTGCCCACGCCGGCGCCGCCGAAGAGGCCGATCTTGCCGCCCTTCAGGTAGGGGGCCAGCAGGTCCACCACCTTGATGCCCGTCACCAGGATCTCGGCCGAGGTCGCCTGCTCCTCGAAGGAGGGCGCGGCACGGTGGATGGTATAGGACTTCTGGGCACCGACCGGGCCCCGCTCGTCGATCGGCTCGCCGATCACGTTCAGGATGCGGCCCAGGGTCTCCGGCCCGACGGGCACGGAAATGCCGGCGCCGGTGTCCACCACCTCGGTGCCGCGGACCAGGCCGTCCGTGGTGTCCATGGCGATGGTGCGGACGGTGCGCTCGCCCAGGTGCTGCGCGACCTCGAGGACCAGGGTGCGGTCCTCGATCTTCACGGTCAGCGCGTTCAGGATGGCAGGCAGCTCGGCCGGGAACTGCACGTCCACGACGGCGCCCAGAACCTGCGAAACCTTGCCGACGTTGTTCTTCATCGTGCCAATTCCCTGGTCAGACAGCTTCAGCACCGGAGATGATCTCGATCAGCTCCCGGGTGATGTTGGCCTGTCGCGTGCGGTTGTAGTTCAGCGTGAGCTTGTTGATCATCTCGCCGGCATTGCGCGTGGCATTGTCCATCGCGGTCATCTGGCTGCCGAAGAAGCCAGCGGCGTTCTCCAGCATGGCGCGATAGACCTGGATCGCCAGGTTCTGCGGCAGCAGCGTCGCGAGGATTTCCTCCTCGTTCGGCTCGTATTCGTACAGCGCCTGGGCGCCGGTCGCGGCTTCCGTGACGCTGCCCTCGGGCACCACCGCCGGGATCATCTGCTGGGCCGTCGGCACCTGGCTGATGACGCTGCGGAAGCGGTTGTAGATCAGCGTGCAGACATCGTATTCGCCGGCATCCAGCATGGCGGTGATGCGGGCGGCGATGTCCTGCGCATCGGCGAATTCGACGCGCTTCTTGCCGGCCAGGGAGATCTCCCCGGCGATGCGGCTGGCGAATTCGCGCTTCAGATAGGCGGCGCCCTTGCGGCCCACCGCCAGCACCTTCACGGTCTTGCCCGCCGCCTCCAGCTCCCGGATCCGGGTGCGGGCGAAGCGGCCGACATTGGTGTTGAAGGCGCCGGCCAGGCCGCGGTCACCGGTGACCACGACCAGCAGATGTACCTGGTCCGAACCGCTGCCGACCAGCAGCTTCGGCGCGTCCGGGCTGCCGGCGACCGAGGCGCCGAGCGAGGCCAGCATGCGCTCCATGCGTTCCGCATAGGGGCGCGCGGCCTCCGCCTGCGACTGGGCACGGCGCAGCTTCGCGGCCGCGACCATCTTCATCGCCTGCGTGATCTTGCGCGTGCTCTTCACCGAGGTGATGCGCGCGCGAAGTGCCTTGAGGCTGGCCATTGCGCTCTATCTCAGCCGAAGGACTTGGCGAAGCTGTCGAGGAAGGCGATCAGCTTGGACTCGGTCTCCTTCTTGATCTCGCGGTCCGTGCGGATCGAGGCCAGGATTTCCGGGGACTGCGCCTTCAGGCCGGACAGCAGCTGCCGCTCGAACTCGCCGACCTTGTTCAGCGGGACCTTGTCCAGGTAGCCGCGGGTGCCGGCGAAGATCGCCACCACCTGCTCCTCGACCGGAACCGGCTTGTACTGCGGCTGCTTCAGCAGCTCCGTCAGCCGCGCGCCGCGGGCCAGCAGGGCCTGGGTCGTGGCATCGAGGTCGGAGGCGAACTGCGCGAAGGCCGCCATCTCGCGGTACTGCGCCAGGTCCAGCTTGATCTTGCCGGCCACCTGCTTCATCGCCTTGATCTGCGCGGCCGAGCCGACGCGGGAGACGCTGAGGCCGACGTTCACGGCGGGGCGGATGCCCTTGAAGAACAGTTCCGTCTCCAGGAAGATCTGCCCGTCCGTGATCGAGATCACATTGGTCGGGATATAGGCGGAGACGTCGCCGGCCTGCGTCTCGATGACCGGCAGCGCGGTCAGCGAACCGGCGCCGAAGTCGTCGTTCATCTTGGCCGCACGCTCGAGCAGGCGGCTATGCAGGTAGAAGACGTCGCCCGGATAGGCCTCGCGGCCCGGCGGGCGGCGCAGCAGCAGCGACATCTGGCGATAGGCGACGGCCTGCTTCGACAGGTCATCGTAGAAGATGACCGCATGCATGGCATTGTCGCGGAAATACTCGCCCAGCGTGCAGCCGGTGTAGGGCGCCAGGAACTGCATCGGCGCCGGGTCGGAGGCCGTCGCGGCGACGACGATGGAGTACTCCATCGCGCCGTTCTCTTCCAGCGTCTTCACCAGCTGGGCGACGGTGGAGCGCTTCTGGCCGATGGCGACGTAGATGCAGAACAGCTTCTTGCTGTCATCGGCGCCGGCGGCGTCGTTGGCCACCTTCTGGTTGATGATGGTGTCCAGGATGACGGCGGTCTTGCCGGTCTGGCGGTCGCCGATGATCAGCTCGCGCTGGCCGCGGCCGATCGGGATCAGGGCGTCGATCGCCTTGATGCCGGTCTGCATCGGCTCATGCACGGACTTGCGCGGAATGATGCCCGGCGCCTTGACCTCGACGCGCATGCGCTTCTCGATCTGGATCGGCCCCTTGCCGTCGATCGGGTTGCCCAGCGCGTCGACGACGCGGCCGAGAAAACCCTTGCCGACGCCGACGTCCACGATCTCGCCGGTGCGGGAGACGGTGTCGCCTTCCTTCACGCCCTTGTCGTCGCCGAAGATCACGACGCCGACATTGTCGGTCTCGAGGTTCAGCGCCATGCCCTTGATGCCGGCGCCCGGGAACTCGACGAGCTCACCGGCCATGACGTTCTGCAGGCCGAAGACGCGGGCGATGCCGTCGCCCACGGTCAGCACGGTGCCGACCTCGGCGACATTGGCTTCGGCGTCGAAGCCGGAGATCTGAGCCTTCAGGATCTCCGAGATTTCGGCAGGACGGATATCCATCAGGCGGCCCCCTTCATGGCGTACTGCAGGCGCTGCAGCTTGGACTTGAGAGAATTGTCATAGAGGCGCGAGCCGATGCGGACGACGAGGCCACCCAGCAGGGTCGGGTCCACGTTTTCCTTCAGCTGCACGCCGGAATAGCCGGCCTCCGTCAGCCGCGCGACGATCTGCGAGCGCTGCGTGTCGGTCAGGCCATGGGCGGTGGAGACGGTGGCGATCTGCTGGCCGCGGCGGGCGGAGAGCAGGGCGCCGAAGCTGGCGGCGACCGCCGGCAGGGCGGCGAGGCGCCGGTTGACGATCATCACGCCCAGCAGGTTGCGGACCTCGGTGCCGATCCCGGCCCGCTCCAGCACCGCGAAGATGGCGCGCTTCTGTTCGGCGGCATCGAGGCGCGGATCGGCGACGAAGGCGCGGAAGCCCGCATCCCCCTGCCACAGCCCGAACACGCGCTCGAGATCGGCCGCGATGCGGTCTGCCGCGCCCGGTTCGGTCGCGCGCAGGTCGTCGACGATGCCGAGCAGCGCGAGCGCATAGCGCTCCGACAGCCCGGTGGGGTTCGGGGCCTGGGTGGAGGCCGAGCTTACGGTGGTCGCTTCGGAGGCCAAGGGGATCCCGGTCCTGTCTCTGGTCGGAGCGTGAAGTGCGGCACGCGGGTCCGGGGGGCAGATGTGACCGCCCCCTTTATGCGGCGGCGGCGCCTTAGCATGCGTATTGCGTTGCGGCAACACATGTCACGCGCCGAGACGGCTTCCAGGGCGGGGCCCGAGGCGCCAGGATCAACCGATGCAGGCATCGTTCCAGGGCTGGCGCGTGGTGGCAGGCGCCTTCCTGCTGGCGATCTTCGCCTGGGGAATCGGCTTCTACGGGCCGGGCATCTTCATTGCCACGCTGGCGGAAAACCGCGGCTGGCGGCTCGGTCTGCTTTCGGCGGCGGTCACCTGGCACTTCCTGGTGGCGGCCGCGCTGGTGGCGGGGCTGCCGGACTGGCACCGGCGCTGGGGCATCGCCGCGGTGACGCGGGCGGGGGCGCTGGCCTCGGCGGCCGGGCTGCTCGGATGGGGATTCGGTCATCTTCCGGCCCTGCTCTTCGCCGCGGCCACCCTGACCGGCATGGGCTGGGCACTGACCAGCGGGGCGGCGATCAATGCCATGCTCTCCCCCTGGTTCGACCGGCGGCGGCCGGCGGCGCTCGCCATGGCCTTCAACGGGGCGAGCCTGGGCGGCATCCTGATGGTGCCGCTCTGGGCTTGGCTGATCGCGGGCTTCGGTTTCGGGGCGGCCACCGCGGTGGTGGCGGCGCTGCTGCTGGCGGTGGTCTGGCCGCTGGCCGGGCGGGTGCTGGCCAGGGACCCGGCGGCATACGGCCAGCAACCGGATGGCCGGCTGGGCCCGGCCCCGCCCGCGCCGCCGGCCGCGCCCGCGCGCAGCCGGGGGGCGCTGCTGCGGGACCCGCTGTTCCGCGGCCTGTCGCTGGCCTTCGCGCTGGGGCTTTTCGCGCAGATGGGGCTGGTGACGCATCTGGTCTCGCTGCTGGTCCCGGCGCTGGGGCCCCGCGGGGCGGGGCTGGCCATGGCACTGGTCACGGTCTTCGCCCTGCTCGGCCGGACGGTCACCGGCTGGGTGCTGCCGGCGGGGCGGCGCCGGCGCTGGGCGGCGGCGGCCACCTTCGCGGTGCAGATGGCGGGCAGCCTGGCGCTGGTCTCCGCCGGCGGATCCGTGCCGCTGCTGCTGGCGGGCTGCGCCCTGTTCGGGCTGGGGGTGGGCAATCTGCTGTCGCTGCCGCCGCTGATCGTCCAGGCGGAGTTCCCGGCACCCGAGGTCGGGCGGGTGGTGGCGCTGATGCAGGCGATCAACCAGGCGCTCTATGCCTTCGCCCCGGCCGCCTTCGGCCTGCTGCGGGAGGTGGCGGGCGCCGAGGCCGCGCTTTGGGCGACGCTGGCCTTGCAGGGGGTGGCGGGGGTGCTGGTGCTGCGGCGGAGGGGGTGACAGCCCCCAACCTCCCGCTTCGCGGGCCCCTCCCTCCCCTGCGAAGCGGGAGAGGGTCGGGGTGGGGGCCAACTCAGCGTCGAACCCGCCGCCTCGGCGCCGCACTCACCTCCGGGCGGTCGGCCGGCGGCGTATGGGCCTGCAGCCCGCGCCGGACCAGCGCCGCCCAGCCCTCCTCCGGCTCGTCCACCACCTCGAACAGGTCGAGATCCGCCGGATCGATCATGCCGTGCCGGGCCATGGCGCGGAAATCCACCACCTCGTTCCAATAGGCACTGCCGAAGAGCACGATGGGCAGGGGGCGTGCCTTGCGCGACTGCACCAGCGTCAGCAGTTCGAACAATTCATCGAAGGTGCCGAAGCCGCCCGGGAAGACCGCCAGCGCATTGGCCCGCATCGCCAGGTGCATCTTGCGCATGGCGAAGTAGTGGAAGCGGAAGGTCAGCGCCGGGGTGGACCATTCATTCGGCGCCTGCTCATGCGGCAGCGTGATGTTGAAGCCGATGGAGGGGGCGCCGACATCCGCGGCGCCACGATTGGCCGCCGCCATGATGCCCGGCCCGCCGCCGGTGGCGATCACATTGTCCCGCGGCCCGCCGCTTTCCGCCAGCGCACCGCCACGCAGGCTGACGATGCGGGCGAAGGCGCGGGCCTTGTCGTAATGGGCGGAAAAATCCAGCCGCTGCCGGGCCAGGCGGCGTGCCTCCGGCCCCGTGGCCGCGGCCAGCGCGCGTTCCGCCTCCTCCGGGCTCGGCACCCGGGCGCTGCCGAAGACCACGATGGTGGAGCGCACGCCCCAGTCGCGCAGCGCCAGCTCCGCCTTCAGGTATTCCATGCCGAAACGCGCCGAGCGCATCTCGTCGCGCAGCAGGAATTCCATATCCTCCACCGCCAGCAGCGTGCTGCGGTTCGGCTTCGGGGGCGCGGACTTCGCCATCGCTCAGGCCTGCTTGCGCTCGATCAGGCCCTTGCGGATCTTGCGGCCGCGCTGGATGCGGTCCTCGATGAAGCCGGCCTCGCCCCAGCGCACGGCGCGGCCCAGCGCATGCGCATCCTCGGTGAAGCGGGCCAGCATCTCCAGCAGCGCCTCCCGGTTGTTCAGGAAGACGTCGCGCCACATGGTGGGGTCGCTGGCGGCGATGCGGGTGAAGTCGCGGAAGCCGGAGGCGGCGAATTTCAGCACCTGCTCCTTCGTCTCCTCCGCCAGGTCATCGGCGGTGGAGCAGATGGTGAAGGCCAGCAGATGCGGCAGGTGGCTGACGATGGCCACCACCTTGTCATGCGTCGCCGGGTCCATGGTCTCGATCATGCTGCCGCAGCGTTTCCACAGCTCCCGCACCGCCTCCACCGCCGCGGGATCGGCCTCCGGCCCCGGGGTCAGGATGACGTAGCGGCCCTGGAACAGCTCGGGAAAACCGGCATCGGGGCCGGAGAACTCGGTGCCGGCCATCGGATGCGCCGGCACCAGATGCACCCCCTTCGGCAGCAGCGGGCCAAGGTCGCGAAAAACGCTCATCTTGGTGGAGCCGACATCGGTGACGATGGCGCCCGGCTTCAGATGCGGCGCGACCTGGGCCATCACCTCCGCATTCGCGCCGACCGGCACGCAGAAGACCACGCAATCGGCACCCTCGACCGCCTTCGCGGCATCGGCCTCCACCACATCGGCAATGCCCAGTTCCCGCACCCGCGCCAGCGTCGCCGGCGTCTTGGCATGGGCCACCACGGTGCGGGCGATATCGCCCCGCACCCGCGCCACCCGCGCGAGGGAGGAGCCGATCAGCCCGACGCCGAGCAGGCAGAGCCGGTCGAAAAGGGGCTCAGCCATTTCGGCAGAATTCGGACAGCGCCTCGATCACCATCTGGCATTCCTCGGCCGTGCCGATGGTGATGCGCAGGCAGGCGCCCAGGCCGTAGGAGACCATGGCACGCACGATCAGCCCCCGCCCGCGCAGATGCGCATCCGCCGCGCGGGCCCGCTCCGCCGCCCCGAAATCGACCAGGAGGAAATTGCCCTGGCTCGGCCAGACCTTCAGCCCCGCCGCCTCCAGCGCCGCGGCCACCTTGGCGCGCCATTCGGTATTGTGCGCGACCGAGGCCTCGATCCAGCCCGGCTCCGCCAGCGCCGCGATGCCTGCCACCATGGCGGCACCGCTCACATTGAAGGGCCCGCGCACCCGCCCCAGCACATCCACCACTGAAGGCGGCGCATAGCACCAGCCCAGCCGCATCCCGCCGAGCCCGAAGATCTTGGAGAAGGTGCGGGTCATCACGGTGTTGTCGCCGGCATCCACCAGCGCCTGGCCCGGGTCGTAATCCGGCAGCGTGACATATTCGGCATAGGCCGAATCCAGCACCAGCAGCACATCCCCCGGCAGGCCGCGCCGCAGCCGCACCAGTTCCGACTGCGGCAGGATGCTGCCCGTCGGGTTGTTCGGATTGGCCAGGAACAGCAGCTTCGTCCGTGGCCCGACCGCGGCCAGCAGGCCGTCCACATCGGCCCGCAGATCCTTCTCCGGCACCTTGATGACCCGGCAGCCGGCCCAGCGGCCGGCCAGGTCGTACATCAGGAAGCCATGGGCGGACATGACGATCTCCGTCCCCTCCCCGCCATAGGCCAGGATCAGCAGGGTCAGGATCTCGTCCGAGCCATTGCCGCAGACGATCCGGGCCGGATCCAGCCCGAAACGCGCGCCGATCGCCTCCCGCAGCGCCGTCGCACCGCCATCCGGGTAGCGATGCGCCTCCCGCGCCGCATGGGTGATGGCCGCTATCGCCCCCGGCGGCGGGCCGAAGGCCCCCTCATTGGAGGAGAGCTTGATGATGCGGTTGACCCCCGGCACCTTCGACTCACCGCCGACATAAGGCTCCACCGAGAGGATGGACGGGCGCGGCATGACGCTCATGGGGGCTGATCCGGCTGGAAGAGAGGCGCCCTGCATAGACGCAGCACAGCCCCCCGCCAAGGCGGCGCCACCCCGCCGGCAAGCGGATCGTCCCGTCAGCGGTTGCCCCCCAGGGTCCGCGGCCCTATTTCTGGCCCCGTCCAAGATCCCCGGGATTGCATGACCGAGGCCCTCGCCCGCACACCGCAGATCGACCACCAGCGCGCCATCTTCCCGGCGGGGCTGGCCCTCGATTCCGGCGCGGTCATCGCCCCCCTCGCCGTCGCCTACCGCACCTACGGCAAGCTGAACGCCCAGCGCAGCAACGCCGTGCTGGTCTGCCACGCCCTGACCGGCGACCAATACGTGGCCGAACGCCACCCCATCACCGGCAAGCCGGGCTGGTGGGACGCCGTGGTCGGCCCCGGCAAGCCCGTGGATACCGACCGCTTCTTCGTCATCTGCGCCAATGTGCTCGGCGGCTGCATGGGCTCCTCCGGCCCCGCCGAGCCCATGCCGGATGGCAGCCGCCCCTACGGCACCGACTTCCCCTCCATCACCATCCGCGACATGGTCCGCGCCCAGAAACTGCTGGTGGACCACCTCGGCATCAGCCGGCTGCTGGCCGTGGTCGGCGGATCCATGGGCGGCATGCAGGTGCTGGAATGGGCCGCCACCTACCCCGAGATGGTCGCCGCCGCCGCCCCCATCGCCTGCGCCACGCACCACTCCGCCCAGAACATCGCCTTCCACGAGGTCGGCCGCGCCGCCATCCACGGCGACCCGGACTGGCTCGGCGGCCGCTACTGGGAAGACGGACGCATCCCCGCCAAGGGCCTGTCCGTCGCCCGGATGGTGGCGCACATAACCTACCTCTCCGAAGCCGCCCTGGGACGCAAATTCGGCCGCCGCCTGCGCGGCGCCTCGGCGCTCACCTTCCTCGAAGACGTCTTCGAAGTGGAAAGCTACCTGCGCCACCAGGGCAGCACCTTCGTCCACCGCTTCGACGCCAACAGCTACCTGACCATCACCCGCGCCATGGACTACTTCGACCTGGCCCTCGAACACGGCGGCGACCTGCCCTCCGCCTTCCGCAACACCAGCACCCGATTCCTCGTCGCCTCCTTCAGCAGCGACTGGCTCTTCCCCACCGAGGAATCCCGCGCCCTGGTCCGCGCCCTGAACGCCGCCGCCGCAAACACCTCCTTCATCGAAATCTCCACCGACAAAGGCCACGACGCCTTCCTGCTCGACGAACCCGTCTTCCACCGCGCCCTCGGCGGCTTCCTGCGCGGGACGGCAGAACGGGTGGGGGTCTGAGCCCGGGGGGCTGGTGCGCTGGCGATTGCAGGGGGACAGCGTCCCCCTGCAATCGCCAGCGCGCCCGCCCCGGCTCAGCCCCGCGCCTGCTTCGCCGTCACGTGAAGCGCAGGTTATCGGGGCGGAGGTCCATGAAGTAGAAGGTGTAGGGGCGCCAGTCGATGTTGCGGCGCATCGCGTAGAATTCGGCGGGTTGGTAGAGCACGGTGCCGGGGGCTTCGTCTTCGAAGGCGTTGAGCATGGCTTCGAAGAGGGTTTTGCGGCGGGCGGGGTTGGTTTCGGCTTCCAGGGCGCGGCCGGCGGCGTTGAAGGCTTCGGTGCTGCGGAAGGCGCCGCTGACCTGGAAGTAGCTGGAGGGCCCCCAGGAGATCCAGAGGGCGCCGAGTGGGTCGGGCAGGCGGGTGGAGTTGGAGTTGTTGCCGATCTGCTGGCCGGCGGCGCGCATCTGGGCGAAGTTCTCGACCACCTGGAGTTTCGCGTTGATGCCGACCTCGCGCCACATCTCGATCGCGACCTGCGCGGCGCGCAGCGCGTTGGTGTAGTAGTTCGGCATGGTGCGGTAGGTGATTTCCTGGCCGTTGTAGCCGGCCTGGCGCAGCAGGCGGCGGGCCGCGGCGGGGTCGTGGCGCAGGCTGCGGCCTTCCAGGAACATCGGGCCGTATTCGGGGTAGTTGTGGCCGGGCGGCACCACGGCCTTGCCGTCCCAGAGCGTGTCCACCAGCAGCTGGCGGTCGAGGGCCAGGCCGAGCGCCTGGCGGATGCGCTTGTCGCCCATGCCGGCGCCGCGTTCGTCGAAGGTCAGGACGTGGGCATTGGCCAGCACCACGTCGCGCACCACGATGCCTTCGGCGCGGCGGAGTGCGCCGATCTGGTCGGGCGGGACATTGGTGATGAGGTCGACGTCGCCGGCCTGCAGGGCGGCGACGCGGGCGGCGAGTTCCGGGATCTGGCGGAAGACCACGCCGCGCGCGGTGGGGCGGCCCATCCAATAGTCGTCGAAGGCGTCGAGCACGATGCGCTGGTCGGCCTGCAGGCTGCGCACCTTGTAGGGCCCGGTGCCGATGGGGGCGCGGGAGAAGCCTTCGAAGCCGAGCTCCTCATAGGCGCGCTTGTTGACGATCCAGCCGCACCAGCTGGCCAGCCGCTGTTCCAGCAGCACGTCCGGCACGCGGGTGGTGAAGCGGACGGCGTTCTCGCCCACGGCTTCGACGCCGGCGAGGGTTGCGAAGTAGGAGCGGGCCTCCTTCATCAGCGCGTCCGGGCCGAACATGCGCTGGGAGGTGAAGGTATAGACCACGTCCTCCGCCGTCATCGGGTCGCCGTTGTGGAAGCGCACGCCGGGGCGGAGCTGCAGGACGAGGGAGGAGGGGCTTTCGCGTTCCCAGCTGGTGGCGAGATGCGGCTTCAGCGTGGCGCCGCCGCCATCGGGGCTGCCGAGGAAGTCGCGGCGGATCAGCGTGTCGAAGATCGAGTAGGTGACGCGGGTGCCGACGTTCGACAATTCGCGTGCCGGCTCCAGCGTGGGCGGCACCTCGGCGACGCCGATGGTCAGCAGCGGGCGGGTGGCGGAGGGGCCTTGTTGGGCCGGGGCGGGGCGGGCCTGCACCAGGGCAGGCAGGGCCAGGCCGGTGGCGAGCAGGCTGCGGCGGGGAAGCATCATGGCCGGGGTCCTCCGGAAGTTCGGCGCGGCGGAACCTGCCAAAACTCGGTGATGGTCGGGCGACGGTTCGGCGACGGGACGATGACGTCGCGCGGTTGACGCGAAACCGTCATCGCCGCGCAGCCTGGGCCGCGGAGACTGCGCGGCTTCACGACGAGGCTTTGCACATGCCGCCCATCCGCCTGGTGCATGTGACGGATACGCATCTCTCCGCCACGCATGATTTCTTCGCCGACAACTGGGCTGCCTTCGCGGCGGAGATGGCGGCGGCGCCGCCGGATTTGCTGGTGCATGGCGGCGACCTGTCCTTCAACGGGCCGGTGGCGGAGGGTGATTTGGCCTTCGGCGCCGCCGCGCTGGCGCGGCTGGGCCTGCCCTGTCGGGTGATCGCGGGGAACCATGATGTGGGGGAGGCGCCGGCCTTCTCGCGGCTCGACCAGCCGGTGAATGCGGCGCGGCTGGCGGCCTGGCGGCGGCATGTGGGGCCGAGCTGGTGGCTGCAGGACCTGGGCGCGTGGCGGCTGGTGGGGCTGGACACCGCGCTGATGGGCAGCGGCCTGGCGGAGGAGGCCGAGCAGGCCGAATTCCTGGCGGGCGCGCTGGCCGGGCGGGAGGGGCGGCCGGTGATGGTCTTCGTCCATATGCCGCCCTTCGACGGCGATGTGGCGGATGCGGGTTTCAGCACCTCCGTCATCCCGCATGGGCCGCGGGCGGCGCTGCTCGATACCTGCGCGGCGGGCGGGGTGAAGGTGATCGCCTGCGGGCATCTGCATGTGTATCGGCGGCTGCGCCATCGCGGCATGGAGATCGTCTGGGCGCCGCCCACCGCCATGGTGGATGTGCAGCGGCAATTGGCGCGGCGGCGGCGCTTTCCGCGGCCGGGCTATGTGGAATGGCTGCTGGAGGGGCGACGCGCGAGGCATCGGCTGGTGGAGCCGCCGCGCATGTTCGTGATCGACATGTCCGGCTGGACCTCGGTGCATGGCGGCACGACGACGACCTTGCCGCCGCGGGGCGCGGGAAAGGCACCGCAGGAAAGCTGAAGCGCGCGGCAGTGGGGCGGCCCGGCTGCCCGAATTTGCGGCGGCGTCGGCGCCAGGGGCGGGGCCAGGCGTGGCCGCGTTCTTGCTGGACCCCGGGCACCGGCCGGTCGCGCAGACCGGACCGTGCAAGGGGATTTCCGCGCATGACCCTCTCCCGCCGCACCCTCGGACTGGCCGGTGCCAGCCTGCTCGCCGCCCCCCGCATCGGCATCGGCCAGACGCTGCCACGCGTGAAGTACCAGGTGGACTGGGCCTTCCAGGGCCCGAATGCCTTCATGCTCTATGGCCGCCAGCGCGGCTTCTTCCGCGAGGCCGGCATCGATATCCAGATCGATCGCGGCTTCGGCTCCGGCCGGGTGCCGATCGACGTGGCGGGTGGTGCCTATGAAATCGCCCAGGCCGATATCAACCCGGTCATCAAGTTCATCGCCGAGAACCCGAATGCCGGGCTGGTGGTGGTGGGCGTCTTCGGCGACCGCAGCCTGCTCTGTGCCACGGTGCGCGCCGATGGCCCGATCCGGACGCCCAAGGATTTCGAGGGCAAGACCCTGGCGGCGCCGGACAGCGACGCCGGCCGCCAGATCTTTCCGGCCTTTGCCCGCGCCGCCGGCTTCGATGCGAGCAAGGTGAACTGGCTGACGGTGCGGCCGGAGCTGCGGGAGCCGATGCTGGTGCAGGGCCGGGCGGAGGGCATCACCGGGGCGGCCACCAGCACGGGCATGTCGCTGAAGGCGCTGGGGATGGATTGGCCGCAGCAGCGCATCCTCTGGTACCGGGACTACGGCCTGCCGCTCTACGGCACCTGCTGGTTGACCACGAAGGACTATGCCGCCCGCAATCCGGAGCTGGTGCGGGCGGTGGTGAAGGGCGGCATCCGGTCGCTGCAGGCCGCCTATGCGGACCCCGCCGCCTGCATCGCCGGGCTGAAGGCGGCGGAGCCGCTGACCGATGTGGCGATCGAGGCGGAGCGGCAGATGGTCTCCTTCCGCGAACAGATCGCCTCGGACCACGTCACCGCGCATGGGCTTTCGGCGGTGGATCCCGCCCGCTTCCAGCTCGGCCTGGCGGCGGTGGAGGAGGCCTATGGCATGACGCCGAAGCTGAAGCCGGAGGATGTCTACACCGACGCCTATCTGCCGCCCGCCGCCGAGCGGCGCCTGACGGCCTGAGGCGGGGGCGGCATGGACGCGATCCCGACCCTCGACTTCGCGGCCTTCCGGACCGGGGATGCGGCGGCGCGCGGCGCGGTGGCGCAGCAGCTGGGTGCGGCCTTCGAACGCTACGGCTTCATCCAGCTGACCGGCCATGGCGTGCCGCAGCCCGCGCTGGATGGCGCCTTCGCCGCGGCCGAGGCCTTCTTCGACCGGCCCGAGGCCTTCAAGCGCCTGGTGCAGGACCGGCGCAACAACCGGGGCTATATCCCGATGTTCGACAGCGCCCTGCCCGGCCAGAAGCCGGGTGGGCATGAGGCCTTCTCGGTGGGTCACCTCACCCGCCCGGCCGACCCGGCCTTGCGGGACCTGCCCTTCCATGCCGAGACCCCCTGGCCGGAGATGCCCGGCTTCCGGGCGCGGATCGAGGGCTGCTATGCCGCCATGTACGCCCTGTCCCAGGACATCCTGGCCGCGGTGGCGCTGCATCTGGGCGTGGCGGAGGACTTCTTCGTCGAGGCCTCCCGCGAAAGCTATTCCAATATGCGCGTGGTGCATTACCCACCGGCGGAGGCGGTGGCGGAGGTCACCGATATCGGCGTGCGCGCCCATGCGGATGAGGGGCTGATCACCCTGCTGATCCAGGACATGAATGGCGGGCTTTTCGTGCAGGGGCCGGCAGGCGACTGGCTGCCGGTTGTGCCGAACCGCGACGCCATGGTGATCAACGTAGGCAAGCTGCTGCGGCGCTGGACCAATGGGCGCTACCAGGCGGCGCTGCACAAGGTGGTCAATACCAGTGGGCGGGAACGCTATTCCATCCCGCTCTTCGTCCACCCCTCCTACCACACCCGCATCGACCCAGCCTCCCTGGTGGGCGAGGCGCCGGCCGGGCCGGAATTCGAGCCGATCGTGGCCGGGGAGCGGGTCTATGCCAATTTCAAGGCCCGGCGGGTGTCCTGGCAGGAGGCGGAAAAGGCCTGAAAGGGCTGGGCGCCGGCCGAGGGTAGGCGCCCGCCCCCCCGCATGCTAACCGCCGGCCTCCCGGCCCGGGCCGCCGCCCGGCCGCATCCGTGAGGCCCGGCATGTCCCAGATTCTCCCGCAGCAGGTCGTGCAGATCGGCCCGGTTTCGTTCGGCAACCACCTGCCCATCGCGCTGATCGCCGGCCCCTGCCAGATGGAAAGCCGCGCCCATGCGCTGGAGACGGCGACGGCGCTGAAGGAGATCTGCGGCCGGCTCGGCATCGGGCTGATCTACAAGTCGAGCTTCGACAAGGCCAACCGCACCTCCGCCACCGCCGCCCGCGGCATGGGCATGGCCGCCGCGCTGCCGGTCTTTGCCGAGATCCGGGACAGCCTGGGCCTGCCGGTGATCACAGACGTGCATGAATCGCAGCAATGCGCGCCCGTCGCCGAGGCGGTGGATGTGCTGCAGATCCCGGCCTTCCTCTGCCGCCAGACCGACCTGCTGCTGGCCGCCGCCGCCACGGGCCGGGCGGTGAACGTCAAGAAGGGCCAGTTCCTGGCACCCTGGGACATGAAGAACGTCGCCGCCAAGCTGACCGGCGCCGGCAATCCGAATGTGATGCTGACCGAGCGCGGCGCCTCCTTCGGCTACAACACGCTGGTCTCCGACATGCGGTCCCTGCCGATCATGGCGGCCCAGACCGGCCTGCCGGTGATTTTCGATGCCACCCATTCGGTGCAGCAGCCGGGCGGGCAGGGCACCTCCACCGGTGGGCAGCGCGAATTCGTGGAAACCCTGTCCCGCGCCGCCTGCGCGGTCGGCGTCGCCGGGCTGTTCATCGAGACGCATGAGGACCCGGACAATGCGCCTTCGGACGGCCCGAACATGGTCCCCCTGGCGCAGTTCGAGGCGCTGATCCGCCGGCTGATGGCCATCGACGCCCTGGTGAAGGGTTTTGCCACAGCATGAACCCCGTCATCCTGATCCCGTCGCGCATGGCGGCCACAAGGCTTCCGGGCAAGCCACTCGCGGAAATCCACGGCGCGCCGATGATCGTGCATGTCTGGCGCCGGGCGATGGAGGCCGCGATCGGCCCCGTGCTGGTGGCGACCGACAGCCCGGAGGTGGCGCAGGCCATCCGGGCCGTGGGCGGCGAGGTCGCGATGACCCGCGGCGACCACCCCTCCGGCACCGATCGCATCGCGGAGGCGCTGACGGCCTGGGACCCGGAAGGCCGCTACGACACGGTGGTGAATGTGCAGGGCGACCTGCCGACCATCGCGCCGGCGGCGATCCGCGCCTCCCTCGGCCCGCTGGCCGACCCGGACGTGCACGCCGCGACGCTGGTGGCCGAAATCCATCGCGAGGAGGAGCGCACGGCACCCTCCGTGGTGAAGATGGTGGGCAGCGAGATCGCGCCCGGCCGCTTCCGCTGCCTCTATTTCACCCGCGCCACGGCGCCGACCGGCCCCGGGCCGCTCTGGCATCACATCGGCCTCTACGCCTGGCGCCGCGGGCCGATGCTGCGGATGGTGGCGCTGCCGCCCTCGCCGCTCGAGGTTAGAGAAAAACTCGAACAGCTGCGGGCGCTGGAAGCCGGCATGCGGATGGATGCGGTGGTGGTGGACGACGTGCCGCTCGGCGTCGATACGCCGGAGGACCTGGAACGGGCGCGCGAGATGCTGCGGGGGCGGGCATGAGCCAGGCGGAGCGCATGGCGATCCTGCGCGGCACCGTGGCGCTGGAGGCGGCAGGGCTGCAGGCGCTGGAGACGGCGATGGGCGGGCCGCTCGGCCCGCGGGTGCTGGCGGCGGTCGATCTGCTGCTGGGCCTGCAGGGCCGGCTGATCCTGACCGGCATGGGCAAGTCCGGCCATATCGCGCGCAAGATCGCGGCGACCTTGGCCTCCACCGGCACGCCCTCGCACTACGTGCATCCGGCGGAGGCCAGCCACGGCGACCTCGGCATGGTGACACGGCAGGATGCGGTGATGGCGCTGTCCTGGTCCGGGGAGGCGCCGGAGCTGGCCGCGATCATCGCCTATACGCGCCGCTTCGCCGTGCCGCTGATCGCGCTGACGGCGGGCGAGGAGAGCGCGCTGGGCAGCGCGGCGGATATCTGCCTGACCATGCCGCGCATGGCGGAGGCCTGCCCGCATGGCCTGGCGCCCACCACCTCCACCACCATGACGCTGGCGCTGGGGGATGCCATCGCCATGGCGCTGCTGGAGGCGCGGGGCTTCTCGCCGCAGGATTTCTCCGAATTCCACCCCGGCGGCAAGCTCGGCGCGCGGCTGCGGCGGGCGCGGGACCTGATGCATGGTGCCGATGAACTGCCGCTGGTGCCGCTGGATGCGACGCTGGCGGAGGCGGTGGTGAACATGACCTCCCGCCGCTTCGGCGTCACCGGCATCACCGCCGCCGATGGCACGCTGGCCGGCATGCTGACCGATGGCGATGTGCGGCGCGCGCTGCAGAAGGGCGTGGCCATGGACAGCCCGGTGGTCTCCGTGATGACGGCGACGCCCCGCACCACGGCGCCGGAGACGCTGGCGGCGGAGCTGCTGGCGGTGATGAACGAGGCGCGGATCACCTCGCTCTTCGTCGTCGGGCCGGACCGCGTGCCGGTCGGCATCCTGCACCTGCACGACCTGTTGCGCGCCGGCGTCGTCTGAACTCAGGGCGAGGGCATCACCTCGCCCCCCATCACCCCCGGCAGCAGCGGCGCCACCACGCCGCGCCAGAGCGGGCTTTCGACCAGCCAGGAAAAGCCCAGCGGCAGGGCGAGCGCAAAGACCGCGACCAGCGCCAGGGCGCGGCCCGGCGGACGGCGCTGCACGCCGATCCAGAAGGCGGCGAGGAGGGCCGCCATGCCGGCCAGGAAGCCGAGCCACAGCGCCACGCCCAGCGCCGCCACCAGCAGCGCGGCCAGGCGCAGCGTGGCCGCGGCCTCCGGCACCGAAGCCGCTTCCCGCCCCCGCCAGGCCTGCAGCAGCACCAGCGCCAGCAGCAGCACAGCCAGGCCCAGCACGCCGGGCGCCACGCTGCCGCCGCGCCAGCCCGGCGCCATCGCCTGCCACAGCAGCGCCAGCGTTGCGGCCAGCATCAGCGCCGCGAAGAGGATGGCGCCGCGCGAGAAGCCGGCCGCATCCGCCGCCTCCCGCCGCCCCCGCGCGACCTTCACGCCGCAGACCAGCGCCGCGATGCCGGTGATCGCCGCCAGCACGGCCGCCACAGGCGATCCGACAAAGACCGAATAATCGCCGAGCGAGCTCTGCAGCGCCGTATAGAAATTCCGCTCGATGACATCGCCCAGCACGAAGCCGATGACGACGCCGATCACCGAATAGCCATAGAGCCGCAGGAAGGCGCCAAACACGCCGATGCCGAGCAGCAGGCCCAGATCGAGGAAATTGGAGCGCACGGTATAGGCCGACATCAGGGAGGCCACGAGCACCGCCGGCGCCAGGATGCCCATATCAAAACCCGGCAGCCGCGCCAGCCAGGGGCTCGCCGCCGCGGTGCCGACGCTGGCCACCAGGTTGGAGAAGAGCAGGCCGAAGACCAGCGCCCAGGCCAGGGCGCCATGCGTGGTCATGAAGCTCGGCCCCGGCTCCAGCCCATGAATCTGCCAGGCGGCCAGCACCAGCGCCATCTCCGCATTGCCGGGAATGCCGAAGAGCAGGGTCGGGAAGAGCGCGCCGCCTTCCTTGGAATTGGTCGCGGCCTCCGTCGCCACCAGCGCGTCCTCGGCCCCCTTGCCGATCTGGCTGGCATCCTTGGTGGTGGCGACGGCCAGGTTATAGGACAGGAATTGTGCTACCGTGCCGCCCACGCCGGGCAGCGCGCCCACGGCGGTGCCGAGAGCGGAGGAGCGCAGGAAGATCCCCGGATAGCGGAAGGGCGCCATCCAGCCGTCCCGCATCTGCTGCTTCCAATCCGCGCCAACCCGCGCCACGGCATTGGTGGCGATGCCGGAGTCCCGCCCCCGCGCCCAGACGCCGGCCACCTGCAGCAGGCATTCCGAGACGACGAGGAAACCGATGATGACGACGACGATCTCCAGCCCATCCAGCAGATAGCTGCTGCCGAAGGTGAAGCGCGGCACCGGCAGGCGCGGCCCGCCCATGCCGATGATGGCGAGGAAGACGCCGATGGCGATGGCGACCAGCCCCTTGGCCGGCGACCCCGCCACCGCCAGCACCATGGTGACCAAGCCGAAGACCGCGACCCAGAAGGTCTCGGCCGGGCCGAAGGAGAGCAGGAAGGGCAGGAAGACCGGCACCAGCGCCACCAGCACCACCACGCCGAAGACGGCGCCGAGCCAGCTGGCGGAGGCCGAGAGGTTCAGCGCGAAGACGGCGCGGCCGGCGCGCGTCATCGGATAGCCTTCCAGCGTCGTCGCCGCATTCTGCGCCGTGCCGGGAATGTTCAGCACGATCGCCGTCACGGCGCCGCCATTGCCGGCGGCGCCGATGATGCCGGCGAAGAAGTACATCGCCTGGGCCGGCGTCCACCAATAGGTCAGCGGCAGGAAGACCGACATGGCCGTGATGGATTGCAGCCCCGGCAGGATGCCGAAGACATAGCCCACGACGGTGCCGAAGATCATGAAGACCAGGGCGTCGAAGGTGGTGGCCTGGGCGAGGCCTTCCATCAGCGCGGAAGCGAGATTGTCCATCAGCCCGCGAACCGGTCGAGCAGCATGCCATGGCCGAGCGCGATGCCGGTGACGCCAAGCGTGCGGAAGGCGGCCAGGAAGTCGGCGTGGTTCTGCGCCACCACCGGCTTGCCGAGGCGCGCCTCCAGCGCCCGAACCACCTCCACCGCCGGCACCTGGCCGGAGGGCAGCCAGATGGCGTCGAAATCCGGATTGCTGGCTGCTGCGTCCAGCGCCGCGCGGAACAGAACATCGGGCGGGATGTCCTGCAGGAAATCGAAATGCGCGGGCACGCTGGCGATGCGGGAGAAGCTGTAGCCCTCGGCCTCCACGAAGGCGCGCATCTGGCCGTTCAGCGTCTCATGGAAGGGCGTGACGGCCAGGATGCGCCGGGCGCCGAGCTCGGCGAAGGCATCGAGCGCGCAGCGGATGGTGGTGCCGCAGGGGATGCCGTTCGAAACCTCCGCCATCTCGGCCAGCAGCACCCGGTCATAGCCCGGCCCCTGCGCCACCACGATGGGGGAGGCGACGTGCAGGATGAAGTCCACCTTGCGCGCCGCCAGGTAGCGCACGGACTCCTTCAGCTGCGCCAGCGCCTGGCCATACTGGTTGCCGGCCCAGCCGCCCATGCCGGTGGTGATGCCGCAGATCATGCAGCCCTCCGGTGCGATGCGTTGGAAATCCAGCGGGATGCGTTCCAGCACGGTCGGGCTGATCACGCCGATGCGCGCGCGCCAGCCGGGCAGCAGCAGGTGCTGCATCAGAAGGCGCCGCGCAGCGTGGCGGCGTTCTGCTGCAGCAATGCCTGTGCACGCGCCAGGCTCTCCGGGTAGGTCGCCGAAAAAGTCCAGTCGCGCTCGAGCTGTGCCTGGGCCACAAAAGCCTCCCATTCCGGCTTGGCCATGGCGGCGTTCAGCGCCGCGATCAGCCGGTCCCGGATCGCGGGCGGCAAAGCGGGCGGCGCGGCGACGCCGCGGATCACGGTGACGTCGGCCAGGTTCGCCAGGGCGATGTCATTCAGCGCCGGCAGTTCCGGCAGCCGCGCATCGCGCTGGCCAGACCAGGAGAGCAGCGGCCGCACCGCATTGGCCGCGATATGGTCGCGCCAGAGCGTCGGGCCGAGGGAGGCGAGATCCACATCGCCGCGCACCGCCGCCAGCACCAGCTCCGGCGGCCCCTGGACGGAGACGAAGGCGACGGGGAAGCCGAATTGCGCGCCCAGCAGCGCGCATTGCGCGGCGCCGGTGGAGATGCCGCCAAAAGTGCCGCAGCGAACGGGCTGGCGCAGGCCGCGCAGCGCCTCCAGGCTCGCGACCCGGCCGCGGGCGGAGGCCACCATGGTCTGCACCCCGGCGGAGAAATGGCCGAGCCAGGTGAAGCGCAGCACCTCGAAGGGCTGCGGCTGCACGATGGCCAGCGCCATCTGCGCCACAGGGTCGCCATAGCCGATGGTCTGGCCATCCGGCGCGGCGCGGTAGATGCGGTTGTAGCCATTGGCGCCGGGGATGTTCTGGACCGCGACAGGCACGCCGAGTTCGGCCGAGAGCAGCGGCGCCACCACGCGCATGTTGCGGTCGGCGAGAGAGCCGGCGGTGAAGGGCACGACGATCTCGATCGGGCGGGTCGGCTGCCAGGGCTGCGCCGAGGCAGGCATGGCGAGTGCCACCATCGCGGCAAGCATCGCACCGAGGAAACGCATCGCTCGCATTTGTCCTGTCCTTTGTGACCGGCGGCCAGGATCGGGCGCGGCAGGGCGGCTGTCCAGCGTCCCGGCGATGCCGGTTTGCGGCACGGCGATTGCTGGACATCGCGGGCATCGCGCGCTGCGCGATCCCCAACCGGAGGCTGCCCAAGATGCACGCATTCACCCGCCGCAATGTCCTGACATCTGCCCTCTTGCTGCCCAGCCTGGCCGCGCCCGCCCTGGCGCAGGGCGCCCGGCGGCCGGTGAAATTCTGCCTGGACTGGGCCTGGCAGTCGGCCCATTCGGCCTGGACCCTGGCCGCCGATCGCGGCTTCTTCGCGGAAGCCGGCCTCGAT
This sequence comes from Falsiroseomonas sp., assembly GCF_051860665.1. Classification (GTDB taxonomy): domain Bacteria; phylum Pseudomonadota; class Alphaproteobacteria; order Acetobacterales; family Acetobacteraceae; genus Falsiroseomonas. Next base: position 157,155 of record NZ_JBHYDM010000004.1, on the reverse strand, counting down.
GTGCAGATCGACCGCGGCTTCGGCTCCGGCGACACGCTGACCAAGGTGGCCGCCGGCACCTATGACATCGGCTTCGCCGACACCAACCTGGCGCTGAAGTTCAACCACGAGAATCCGGGCAGCCAGGTCACCTCGGTCTTCGTGCTGTATGACGCCTCGCCCAATGCGGCGATCTTCCTGAAGTCCTCGGGCATCACCAAGCCGAAGGACCTGGAGGGGCGGACCGTCTCCGTCTCCCCTGGCGAGGGCACGCATCTGCTGTTTCCGATCTTTGCCCGCGCCAACCAGCTCGACGTGTCGAAGATCAACCTGCTCTCGGTCACGGCGCAGCTGCGCGATACCATGGTGATCCAGCGCCGGGCGGATGCGACGCTGGGCTTCCTGACCACCACGGCGCTGAACATGGTGGGCACCGGCGTGCCGCTGCGCGACATTGGCTGGCTGCAATACAACCAATGGGGCGTGCAGCTCTATTCCTCCGGTCTCGTGGTGCGGAAGGCCTTCGCGGAGCAGAACCCGGACGTGGTGCGCGGCTTCAACCAGGCCACCATCCGCGGCCTGCGCGCCATGCTGGCGGAGCCCGATGCGGCCATGGCCTCCCTGAAGCGGCGGGAGCCGCTGATCGACACGGCGGTGGAGATCGCGCGCAACGAGCTGATCAACGAGGTGGCGCTGCTGACGCCGCATGTGCGGGCCAATGGCGTCTCCTCGGTGGTGAAGGACCGCTTCGAGACCTCCGCCCGCCAGGTGGCGGAGGCCTTCGGCATTCCCGTCACCCCGACGATGGATTTCACCTATACCGACCGCTACCTGCCGGAGGACCGCAAGATCGTCTGAAGGGCGTCACGCCCGCCGCGCCGCGATGCCGGCGGGCACGCGCCCCAGCCGCCGCGCCTCGTCCCAGACGCGGCGGATGGCGGCGGCGCCGCGGCGCACCACCGCGGCCTCGTCCACGCCCTGCACCATCCGGTCACGGATCAGCGGCCGGCCATCCACCAGCATGGTATGCAGGTCCGCCGCCACGCCATTGGTCAGCAGCGCCTGCAAGGGGTTCCACACCGGCTGGTAGCGGGCGCCGGACAGGTCGAAGAGCAGCAGGTCGGCCGTGGCGCCGACCGCCAGCGTGCCGAGATCGTCGCGCCCGATGGCGGCGGCGCCGGAGGCCGTGGCGGCGCGCAGCATCGCCTCCCCGCTCGCGATCCCGCCGCGCCCGGCCTGCACCTTTGCCAGCAGCGCCGCGGCGCGCAGCTCCGCCACCATGTCCAGCCCCACGCCATCCGTGCCGACGCCAAGCCGGATGCCCGCATCCAGGAACCGCGCGAAGGGCACGGCGACGCCGAAGCGTGAGAAGGCATAGGGGCAGGAGGCGACCGCCGCGCCGTGGTCGCGGATCATCGCCAGCTCCGCATCGGTGGCCATCACGCAATGCGCCAGCACCGTGCCGGGGCGCAGCAGGCCGAGGTCGCGGATGTGTTCGATGGGCGACTTGCCGTAGCGGGCGCGCACGATGTCGAGCTCCACCTGGCTCTGCGCCGCATGGATGGTCAGCGGGCAGCCGATCTCGTCCACCGTGCCCCGGATGCGCGCCAGCAATTCGGGCGTGCAGGTGTCCAGCCCATGCGGCCCGAAGCCGACGCGGGTGCGCCCGCGCGGCCCCTCGTCGTAGTCCGCGAAAAGCTGCATCACCCGGTCGAAACCGGTATCCGCCGTTTCCGGCGCCGTCACCGGCTTGCCATCCGGGCCCATGTCCATCTTCGGCGTGGAGAAGAGGTAGGGGCAGGAATAGGTCCGCAGCCCCAGCCGCCGGCCACGTTCGATGAAGGGCGCCTGCTGCAGGCGCCAGACATCCATGATGGTGGTGGAGCCGCCCTTCAGCGTCTCCAGCAGCGCCATCTCCGCCACGTCGCCGATCGCCTCGGCGTCCAGCACCTCGGCTGCGATATCGCCGAGTGGCATCAGCAGGGAATAGACGATGTCGCCGGGCAGCTCGCCCTCCCCGATGTCATCGGCCAGGCCGCGGAACAGGGGGGCGCTGAAGGCGTGGTTGTGCAGGTTGACGAAGCCGGGCAGCAGCAGGCTTTCGGGCAGGCTGATGCGGGGTGCCTCCATGGTGGGGCGTTCGGTCGTCACATCGGCGATGCGGCCGTCCTGCACCACCAGATAGCGCCCGCTGCGCAGCCCCGCCTGCGCATCCCAGATCCAGCCGGGTTCGAGGATCAGCGTGTCCATGGTCAGCCTCCGCAGCCTGCCAGGCGATCCCGGCAGGCGCGTGATATAACAAGAATCGGGCCAGCGGCGGACCCGGCCCCCACCGCCTCCGGCGGCCTTGCCCCCCCCCCGCCGCCTCCGGCGGCCTTGCCCCCCCGCCGCCTCCGGCGGCCTTGCCCCCCGCCGCCTCCGGCGGCCTTGGCCCCCGCCGGCCTCCAGCGGCCTTGCCCGCCGCCGCGCCATTGGGCATGGAAGGCTGGCGGCAAGCCCGGCGCCCGCCTGCGCGACCGGACGCCCTGCCTCGCCCCAGATGGAGCCCGCCTTTTGGACCCAGCCGCGCCTGGACCGCCCTCGCCGGACGCCGCGCCCCCGGCCGGTCGCGCGGCCGGCCGGCCCGTGCGGCGCCACCTGGTGCTCTTCGCAGCCGCGCTGGCGCTGCCCATCCTGGTCTTCGTCGCGACGCTGTCGAACAGCTTCGCCACGGCGCAGCGCGAGCGGCTGGAGGATGAGGCGCTGAACACCGCGCGCGCCGTCGCCCTGGCGGTGGACCGTGAACTCACCGGCATCGCCGCCACGCTGAACCTGCTGGCCCTGTCGCCACAGCTTGTGCAGGGGAATCTCCCGGGCTTCCACGCCCAGGCGGTGGAGCTGCGCCAGCGCCTGGGCATGGCGACCGTGCTGCGCGATGCCGGCGGGCAGCAGCGGCTGAATGCCTGGCTGGCGCCCGGCGAGCCGCTGCCCGCCAACTCCCCCCTGCCGCCGCCGGCCCCGGGCCGCAACCATCTGGTGGTGACGGACCTGTTCCGCGGCGTCCTGAACCCGGCGCCGATGTTCGCCGTGGAACTGCCCGCCGGGGTGCCGGTGCAGGGTGAGCCGGCGGGGCTTTTCCTCAGCCTCAGCGCGCCGGCGGACCGCATCCGCCAGGTGCTGGAGGACCGCCAGGCGCCGGAGGGCTGGACACTGGCCGTGATCGACGGCCAGGGCCGCATCCTGGCGCGGAACAACCGGCACGAGGACTTCGTCGGCCAGATGGCGACCGATGATCTGCGCCGCCATGCGATCGGCTGGGAAGGCAGCTGGCGCGGCTTCACGGCCGATGGCACGCCGGTGCTCGGCAGCTATGCCAAGGTGGCGCTGGCGGATTGGCGGGTCGCGGTCGGCGTGCCGCTGGCCCGGCTGAACCAGCCGCTGAACCGCGCGCTGCTGCTGCTGGGCGGGGTGGGCGCGGGGCTTGCCACCCTGTCGCTGCTGCTGGCCCTGGTGCTCGGCCGGCGGATCGCCAATCCGCTGCGCCACCTGGCCGCCCAGGCCGCGGCGCTGGGGCGGGGGGAGGCGGTGGCGGCGGTGCCGAGCGGCATCCGCGAAGTCTCCGAAACCGCCGCCGCCCTGGCCGAGGCCGCCCGCACCATCCGGGGGCGGGAGGAGGAGCTGCGCCGGCTGAACGAGGCGCTGGAGCAGCGCGTGGCGGAGCGCACGCGGGACCTGGCGGAGACCAATGCCCAGCTGGTCACCGCCGCCCGCGGGCGGGACCGCGCCGAGGCGCAGCTGCGCCAGTCCCAGAAGATGGAGGCGGTGGGCCGCCTGACCGGCGGCGTGGCGCATGACTTCAATAACCTGCTCACCGTCGTCATCGGCAACCTGGCGCTGGCCCGCCGCCGGCTGGGGGAGCTGGAGGGCCAGGGCGATCCCACCGCGCGCCAGGCGCTGGAGACGCGCATCGGCCGGGGCATCGAGAATGCACTTGAGGGGGCGAATCGCGCCGCGACCCTGACCCAGCGCCTGCTCGCCTTCTCCCGCCAGCAGCCGCTGGCGCCGGAGGCGGTGGATGCCAACCGCCTGGTCGCCGGCATGTCGGACCTGCTGCGCCGCACGCTGGGCGAGGATGTCGAGATCGAGACCGTGCTCTCGGGCGGGCTCTGGCGCGCGCATGCGGATCCGAACCAGCTGGAATCCTCGCTGCTGAACCTGGCGGTGAATGCCCGCGACGCCATGCCCGGCGGCGGCAAGCTGACCATCGAGACGGCGAATGCCCATCTGGACGAGTCCTATGCGGCAGGGCGAGAGGATGTGGAGGCCGGGCAGTATGTGCTGATCTGCGTCTCCGACACCGGCAGCGGCATGGCGCCCGAGGTGGTCTCCCGCGCCTTCGAGCCCTTCTTCACCACCAAGCCAGTGGGCCAGGGCACCGGCCTCGGGCTCAGCCAGGTCTATGGCTTCGCCCGCCAGTCCGGCGGCCATGCAGCGATCTACAGCGAGCCAGGCCAGGGCACGACCGTGAAGCTCTACCTTCCGCGGCTGCGCGAGGCGGAGCAGCCGCCGCCCGCGGCGCAGCGCCCGCAGGCCGCCGAACCCCACCTCGCGCCCGGCGCCACCGTGCTGGTGGTGGAGGATGAGGAGATGGTGCGGGACTTCGCCGTGGCCGCGCTGGCCGAGGCCGGCTGCCGGCCGATCGCCGCCGCCGACGGCCCCAGCGCGCTCGCGCTGCTGGAGGCGCATCCCGAGGTGACGCTGCTGTTCACGGATGTGGTGCTGGCGGGCGGCATGAATGGGCGGGAGCTGGCCGCCGCCGCCCTGGCGCGGCGGCCGCGCCTGCTGGTGCTGTTCACCACCGGCTATACGCGCAACGCCATCATCCATCATGGCCGGCTGGACGAGGGGGTGAACTTCCTCGGCAAGCCCTATACCGCCGCGGCCCTGGTGGAGCGCATCGGCCGCCTGCTGGCCTGACCGCCCGCCGGGGCGGGCGGCCGGTTAACGCCGGTTTCACCGCCTTGCGAGAGACTGCGCGGGCCGGCCCAGCAAGGGCCGCGGAGCCCAAACATGACCCCTTCGGCCCTGGCCTGGCCATGTCCACGATAACGGACAGCATCTTCACCTGGACCTTTCGCGCCACCACCGGCGACAGCTGGGGCGGCACGCTGGTGGAGGATTCCACGCGCTATGTGGTGGGCAGCACGCTCGCCACCGCGCATGGCACCTACACCATCGTCGCCAGCGACCCGCAGGGCACGGATCTCGGCGCCTTTGGGATGGAGGAGGGCTGGATCGCCGTCGGCTGGTACCGCGACCGCACCGGCAGCTGGATGCTGACCCAGCTGGGGGAGGCGAGCCCGGCGGGCCTCACCGGGCTGGGCAGCGAGGTGGATGCCGCCTGGAACGGCAGCGGCTGGGACAGCTTTGGCCGCGGCGGCGCCGACCAGGCCGATCCCGGCGACCTGGCGGACAGCATCTTCACCTGGGTCTTCAATGCCTTCAGCGGCGATGCGCTGTACGGCACGCTGCTGGCCGACAGCGTCGCCTGGGCGCCGGGCGACACGCTGCGCACCGACCACGGCACCTATCGCATCCTGACCGAGACCCCCTTCGGCCAGGACCAGGCGGAGGCGGGCAGCGAGGGCACGGTGCGCATCACGCGCTACTGGGATGCGGCGGCGCGGGTGGACTTCACGCTGGAAAGCGGCGGCGCGGCCGCCGCCGGCTATGGCGGGCTGGGCAGCGAGCTGGACCGCGCCTGGACCGGCAATGCCTGGGTGCAGGTGGGCCTGGGCGGTGCCATGCAGGCCGATCGGGTGGCGGATGCGCTGCTCGACTGGACCTTCCAGATGACGAATGGCGACCGCTATTTCGGCCGCCTCGTCGGGCACAGCACCGTCTGGGATATCGGCGATACGGTCACCGTGCCGGGCGGCACCTATACCATCACCGGCACCGCCTCGCTCGGCGGGCAGGTGATCGCCGATGGCACGGTCTGGACCACCGGCGGCTATTACGACGTCAGCGCCAACCAGCAGCTGACCAGCTATGCGGGCTATGTGCTGGGCGGCGCGCCGAGCGGCTATGGCGGGCTGGGCTCGGAATTCGACTATGCCTGGGACGGCGACGAATGGGATGACTTCGGCTACGCTGGCACCGTGCAGGCCAGCGTGGAGCAGCCGGCGCGCTTTTCCTGGTATTTCCGGCATTGGACGACCGGCGACATTTATGCCGGCTTCACCGTGGCCGATGCCGGGCTCTACACCGTGGGCCAGCAATTCGCCGGCGCCCGCGGAACCTACACCATCTACGACCGCAGCTGGGCCACCGGTGGCGCGGCGGAGGGCACGGTCTGGGTGACCGATTACCTGGATGCGCAGTCGGACCGCTGGATGAAGGCGCGCGCCTGGGACCAGGGCGGCCAGCCGGTCACGCAGGCGGGGCTCGGCCAGGAATACGACTATGTCTGGGACGGCAATGAATGGGACGACTTCGGCCAGGGGGGCATCTACCAGGTCGATGTCGGGCCGGACGGCTATTATGCCTGGGCCTTCTACAGCCAGTCCGGGGACCTCTATGCCGGCTGGCTGTCCGAGGACTTCGCCCGCTTCCAGGTGGGCGACCGGCTGCAGGGCGCACGCGGCTACTACGAGATCTATGCCAAGTGGGACCACCCCAACCCGACCCATATCCGCGACGGCACGCTCTGGATCACCGACTACTACGACGGCAACAGCGACCGCTGGCTGCCGACGCGCTCCTGGGGCCAGAATGGCCAGCCGGCCAGCGAATGGGGCATCGGCAACGAATACGAATATGCCTGGACCGGCAGCCAATGGGTGGGCTTCGGCGTCGGCGGCATCCATGAATTCGATGTGCCGCGCAGCGCCCCCAACGACCCGCCGGAGCCCTTTGCCTTCTGAGCCGCTGCGAAAGCCGGCGCCTCAGCGCGCCGGCTTGCGGCAGATCATCACGTCCTGGAAGGACAGGGCGTGCTGCGGCGGCAGCAGCTCCAGCACCTCGAGGTAGCGGGCCCAGTTGCGGCGGGCGACCTCCGCCTTCCAGAAGGCCTGGCTCACCGCGATATCGCCATGGTGGAACCAGTCGGGCTCCATGGTCGGGGATTCCAGCATGCGCGGCGAATGGGCGCGGCGGACCCATTCCTCGTTGCGCTGCCGGTGATAGTAGGCCCAGGCATTCTCGGTGTGGATGGTCTGCACCAGCAGCCCGCCCGGCTTCAGCACGCGCCTCAACTCCAGCAGCCACATGTCCCACAGGTACTTGATGTGGGTGAAGACGCTGAAGCCGTAGATGACATCGAGGCTGTTGTCCTCGAAGGGCAGGTGCGGCTGCACCGTGCCGGTGGTCACCGTGTAGCTTTCGGGGAAGTGCAGCCGCAACCATTCGATCGGCCGCGCCTGGATGTCCACGCCATGCAGCCGCCAGCCCTGGCCGCTGCGCTCCGCCTCGAAATGCCGCAGCACGCGGCCGGAGGAACAGCCGAAGTCGAGCAGCGCGAGATCGCGCGGCGCGCCGAGGTGACGAGCGATGGCGTCGCGCACGATGGCCGCATCCAGCCCGCCCATATGCAGATAGGCCGTATCATCGGCCGGGTAGCCGAAGCGGTCAGCCGGCGCGGGCAGCGGCAGCGGCTCCCCTTCCCGCATCACCGGGGGGTCGAAACGCGGCGGCAGGCTGGCCTCGTCGTAGTCCAGCGGCTGGTGGAAGCCGAAGCGTGGCAGCACCGTGTATTCGGCACGCACCATGCTCAACGTGCGCTCCATCCGCGCATCCGCCGCCCGCTCGCCCTCCGCCCTGCTGGCCGCCAGCAGGGCGGCGTGCTCCGCCGCCTGCTGGTCGACCAGGCGCCGCATATGCTCCAGCGCCGCATCCCGTTCCCGCAGCGCGGCATCGCGGCTTTGCGACAGGCGCTGGATCGGCGGCAGGAGGTGCGCGAGCCGGCGCAACAGGGGATGGGTCAAGCGGGATTTTCCCTTGGCTGAACCGGGCGCCGCGATCGGCGCGACGCGGCCGGCTATTGTCCGGAGGCTGGCAGGCGGCGGCCCTGGTCCATCGCCCGCCTCCACAACAAAGCCACACCAGATGCGCGAGTTTGTTGCATGGTCGTTCCCGTCGATCAAGCAGGGGCAGGGAGCTTGTCCGCCAGCCCGGCATGGGCCAGAAACGGGTCCTGCCTCAAGGATCCAGCCATGCAGCGGGCGATGCGGGCCGCCTGGTTCGTCGGTTTCACCTTTCTCGGCCTGCTGCTGCTGGATGCCAGCTTCTGGCGCGCGCTGTTCGGCAGCCTGGCGCTGCTCGCGCTGCGCGCCACGCCGGTGCCGCCGGCCATCGTGCACGGGCTCGGCGCCGCGATCTTCGCGCTGGGCATCCTGCACTGGGCGACCGGGCTGCCCGCCCTGCCCTGAGGACGGCTCAGCCCAGCACGCGCGAAAGCCCCTGCAACAGCGCCTCCGCCTGGCCGTCCCAGTCGGCCTCGGCCCGCCCGGCCTCCCGTGCCTCGGCGCGCAGGCGGGCGAGCTCCGCCGGTACGGTCAACCGGGCCAGGGCGGCGGCCAGGGCGGCCGGGGTCACCGCCTCCGCCAGCAGGCCGCCCGCACCCGGGCGCAGCTGCTCCGTCAGCCCGCCCACCGGCATGGCCACCACCGGCACACCCATGGCCAGAGCCTGCGGCACGATGCCGGACTGGCTGGCCTCCCGATAGGGCAGCACCACCGCATCGGCCTCGGCGAGCAGCGCGGGGATCTCATCCTCCGCCACCCAGCGCGGCTCCAGCCGAAGGCCGGGCAGCGCGCCGAGGCCGGGGGCGCAGGCTTCCGCATCCCCCTCCCCCACCACGCGCAGCGTGACCTCGGGATGCGCCCGGTGCAGCAGGCGGAAGGCGTCGCGCAGCAGGTCGAGGCCCTTGTAGTGGCGGAAGCGGCCAAAAAACAGCAGCCGCAGGCCCGGCGGCGGCGGCGCTGAAGGCGGGGCGGGCGCGGCGCCGGGCGCCAGCAGGGCCGGCAGGCGCATGCGGATCAGCGGCAAGGCGGGGCGGCGGCGCGCGAGCGAATCCGCCACCTGGTCGGACAGTGCCACGGCGGCCCGCGCGGCATCCAGCTCCCGCCCCAGCCGCCAATCCCAGGCCCAGGCGAAATCGCCGGGATGCGGCGCGGCATCGTGCACCACCGGCACGAAGGCGCGGCCGGCCCGGGCCAGGGCCGGCGCCACCAGCGGGGTCCAGACATGCGTCATGCCGGAGACCACGACATCCGCCTCCGCCGCGCTGCGCTGCAATTGCCGGGTCAGGCCAGGAAGTCGGAGCAGTCCGGTGGCGAAACCCGGGAGATCGCGGTAGGTGTCCACAATGTCGGTGGCCACGCTCAATTTCCGAAACCTGTCCAGTAATTCACCTTGGCGTGAGATGGACAGGCGCAGCGCGACGCCGGGCCGCCGGGCCAGCGCCTGGGCCAGACCGAGCGTGAATTGCGCGCCGCCGCCGCGGCGGCCCCAGTACCACAGCAGAATCCGCATGGGGCACGGCCCTACAGCAAGTCCGGGCCGGAGGGAATCGCCGGCTGCCCGGCGCGGCACCCGGAACACGGCCGGGACCGGCGCCGGCCTAAACGGCTACGGGATTACGTATTGGCATCATTACATCCTGTGGTTGTTATTCCTTTCCGTGTTAGCGTCATCGTTGTCGCCAGGCCGGATCACCTGCCGGATCCGTCCCGAACCCCATTGGGAGCCCGCATGCTGGATTGCCTGACCGAGGCCGCCGACCGCGCCCTGCCGCTGCATGCGGTGGCGCCCGATGGGCTGCCCGCCCTGCTTGCCACCCTGCCGGAGGCCAGCGCGGATTTCCTGCGGGCCAGCGGCTTCGGCGGCCGGGCGCAGGAACTTCGCCTGCTGCCCGGTGGCGGCGGCCTGGCGGGCGCAGTTCTCGGCCTGGGCGAGGATCCGGCCGCGGCCGCCGCCCCCTGGGCCTTCGGCGCCCTGCCCTTCGCCCTGCCGGAAGGCAGCTGCTGGCGGATCGAGGGTGCGCCCGACCCGGTTGCGGCGACGCTGGGCTGGTGCCTGGGCGCCTATCGCTTCGCGCGGCTGAAATCCCGCGCGCCGCGCCGGCCGGCCCTGCTGGTCGCCCCGCCGGGGACGCAGGCGGCGCAGCAGCAGGCGGAGGCGATCTGGGCCGGGCGGGACCTGGTGAACCAGCCGGCCAACCATCTCGGCCCCAGCGAATTGTCCGCCGCCGTGGCGCGGCTGGCGGCCGCCCACGGCGCCAGCTTCGAGGAAATCTCCGGCAGCGCCCTGGAGCAGGGCTTCCCGGCGGTCGCGGCCGTGGGCCAGGGCAGCCCGCGCGCGCCGCGCGTGGCCATCCTGCGCTGGCAGGGCGCGCCCGATGGGCCACTGGTCGCGCTCTGCGGCAAGGGCGTGTGCTTCGACACCGGCGGGCTGGACCTGAAGCCGGCCGCGGCCATGCTGCGGATGAAGAAGGACATGGGCGGCGCCGCCGCCATGATCGCGACGGCGGAGATGCTGATCCGCGCCCGGCTGCCGATCCGGCTGCTGCTGCTGGTGGGCGCGGTGGAGAACAGCGTCTCCGGCACCGCCTTCCGGCCGATGGATGTGATCCGGACGCGGCAAGGAATAACGGTGGAAATCGGCAATACTGACGCCGAGGGACGCCTGGTCCTGGCGGATCTGCTGACCTACGCCTCGGAACAGGCGCCCGACCTGCTGATCGACGCGGCGACGCTGACGGGAGCAGCGCGTGTCGCGCTCGGGCCCGATCTGCCGGCCTTGTTCTCGGATGATGCCGATCTCGCACAAAGTATTCTCTCAGCGGGCATCACGGTTCACGATGCGGTGTGGCAACTTCCGCTGATGAAAAATTACGTTTCTTGGCTGGACAGTCCTATCGCTGACCTCAACAACGTCAGCTCCAAGCCAATGGCGGGTGCCGTTGTCGCGGCTTTGTTTCTGCAACACTTCGTATCACGGGGCCTGCGATGGGCTCATATCGATCTGTATGCCTGGAACGATCAGTCGCGCCCCGGCCGGCCGGAAGGCGGCGAAATCCAGGCGGCACGTGCCTTGGCACAGGCCGTTACCGCGTTGGTTGCCGATCAACGCACTTCAGGACGGTAACGAATTCGAGATGAAACGGGAACTTTCAGGCTCGCGGCGCTCTCAGAAGGGCGTGTCAGGAACGAACCCTTCGCAAAGCGGGACAGCAGAGGGACGCGCCAAGGGCCGAGGAGGCGCTGGTGCAAAATCGGCGCAGGCCAGCCGCAAGCGTGTCGAAGAAGGAATGGACATCATGGCCACTCAGGCAAACTCCGATCAGCTGGTCGGTATTCTCCGCGACACCGTCGTGGCGCTCGTCCGTCGCGACGGACCGGATCTCTCGGCACGCCAGCTCGGCGTGTTCCTCACCGTCTATCTGACGGATGGGCCGCATACGGTGCGTGGCCTGGCGGCGGAGCTGAATGTCTCCAAGCCCGCCATCACCCGCGCGCTGGACCGGCTCGGCGAGCTGGACCTCGCCCGCCGCAAGGTGGACCCGATGGACCGCCGCAGCGTGCTGGTGCAGCGCACCCTGAAGGGCGCCGCCTTCCTGCGCGACATGCGCAGCATCATGACGGTGGCGGAGCAGACGGCGCGCGAGACCGTGGTGCCGGAAGAGGCCCGCAAGGCCGGCTGAGCCGGAAGGCAGCGCCCCAAAATGGCGCGCTGCCTTCGGCTTGGCCTCAATATCCGGCGCTGAAATCCACGAGGTTCAGCAGGGGCTCGCCCGCGCGGGCGCGGCGGAGGTTCTCGACCACCTGCGGCGCGGCGCTGGCCGGAATCGTGATGCTGGCCGCATGCGGCGTCATCACCACCCGCGGATGCGCCCAGAAGGGATGCTCCGCCGGCAGCGGTTCGGGGCTGAAGACATCGAGCGCGGCGGCTGCCACCTGGCCGGACTCCAGCGCCGCGAGCAGATCCGCATCCACCACATGCTGGCCCCGGGCGCCATTGATCAGGAAGGCCCCCCGCGGCAGCAGGCCGAGCAGGCGCGCATCGACGATGCCGCGCGTCTCCGGCGTCAGCGGCAGCAGGCAGACCAGGATGCGGCTGCGCGCCGCCATCCTGTCCAGCCCCTCCGCGCCGTGGAAGGACGCCACCCCTGGCACCTGCTTTGGCCGGCGTGACCAGCCCAGCACCGGAAAGCCGAGACCGCGCAGCAGCGCCGCCGCATGGGTGCCGAGCTCGCCCAGACCCAGAAAGCCCACCGGCGTCTCCGCCGTTACCGGCGCCGGCAGCTCATGCCAGATCCGGTCACGCTGCTGCGCGCGATAGTCGAGGTCCTGGCGATGGAAGCGCAGCGCATTCAGCAGCACCCATTCGCCCATCTGCGTCGTCAGCATCCGGTCCACCAGCCGGGCCACCGGAATACCGGGCGGCGGTCCCGGCGGGCGCAGCAGGTGGTCGACGCCGGCGCCCATGGAGACGATCAGCCGCAGGTTCGGATAGCGGCGCAGCTCCGCCATGTCATGCGCGGTCCAGACCACGGCGGCCTCGATATCCACCGGATCGCCGGCCTCGGGGAACATGCGGATTTCCAGGTTGGGATCAACCGCCAGCAGCGCGTCGCGCCACATCGCCATGGCGGCGGGCTTGGTCGAAAGCAGCACGGCCATCAGGCGGCGTCCTCGGTGGGGGCGGTTTCGCGTGACACCAGCCGCACGAAGGCGCGCCAGTCATCGCGGCGCCCGGCGGCGAATTTGCGGCCATCCGGCAGCTCGGCGCTCAGGCTCAGCACGCCCTTGGCCCAGAGCGCGTCGAAGTGATCCTCCGACTGCAGCGCCCAGAGGCTGGTGCGGTCGAAGACGCCGTCACGGATTCGCGGCTGCACCTTGGCCAGCCACCACCAGCAGCCCACCGCCAGGATCGCCGCGCCGACATAGAAGTGGATCAGCGCGGTGCCGGCGAAGGAGGTGACGAGGATGGTGCCGGCCGGCCAGATATTCTCGCCGTAGCGGTACACCGGGCTGCCGGGCGAGTTCATCTTGCGGATATGCACGCCGAGCTTCGCCTGCTGCGCATCCAGCAGCAGCCGCAGCCGCTCGATCGGCGGCATCGGCGCGTCATCGCCCTCGCTCATGTCCGTACCACACCCTCGTGGCCGGCGGTGGTCAGGTTGAAGGCCGCCGCCATCAGGGCGCGGGTGTAGGGTTGTTGCGGCGCCTCGACAACCGCCTGCGCCTCCCCCTCCTCCACCACGCGGCCGTCCTTCAGCACGACGATCCGGTGTGCCAGGGCGCGGACCACCCGCAGGTCGTGCGAGATGAAGAGATAGGCCAGGCGATGCCGCGCCTGCAGGTCGCGCAGCAGCTCCACCACCTGCGCCTGCACCGAGACATCCAGCGCGCTGGTCGGCTCATCCAGCACCACCAGCCGCGGCTTCAGCACCAAGGCGCGGGCGATGGCAATGCGCTGGCGCTGGCCGCCGCTGAATTCATGCGGGTAGCGGGCCAGCATGGTGGACTCCAGCCCCACCTCCTCCAGCGCCGCGACGACGCGCCTCTCGGCCTCGCCCGCCGAGAGGTTCTCATGCACGCGCAGGCCCTCGCCGATGATTTCCGCCACCGTCATGCGGGGCGAGAGGCTGCCATAGGGGTCCTGGAAGACGATCTGCATGCGCCGGCGCAGCGGGCGAAGCTGGCTGCGGGACAGCGCCTGGATCGGCTGGCCCCCGAAGGCGATCGGGCCCTCGCTCGCCTCCAGCCGCAGCAGCGCCAGGCCAAGCGTGGTCTTGCCGCTGCCGGATTCGCCGACCAGGCCGAGGGTCTCGCCCTCCCGGATCGCGACCGTCACGCCATCCACCGCCTTCACCAGACCGACCGTGCGCCGCAGGATTCCCCGCTTGATCGGGAAGTGGACCTTCACCTCGCTGCCGCGGAGCAGTTCCGGGGCGTTCGGCGCCACCGGCTGGGGGCGGCCGCGGGGTTCGGTTGCCAGCAGCATCTTGGTGTAGTCGTGCTGCGGATTGCCGAAAACTTCCGCCACCGTGCCGGCCTCCACCGCTTGGCCCTGGCGCATCACCACCACACGGTCGGCATGGCGGCGGACGATGGCGAGGTCGTGCGTGATCAGCAGCACCGCCATGGACAGGCGCCGCTTGAGGTCGGCTAGCAATTCCAGGATCTGTGCCTGGATGGTGACGTCCAGCGCCGTGGTGGGTTCGTCCGCGATCAGCAGCGCCGGGTCATTGGCCAGCGCCACCGCGATCATCACCCGCTGCCGCTGGCCGCCCGAGAGCTGGTGCGGATAGGCATTCAGCCGCGCCTCGGCCTGCGGGAAGCCGGCGCGGGTCAGCAGTTCCACCACCCGCGCGCGCAGCGCATCGCCCGAGAGGCTGCGATGCAGGGTCACCGCCTCCGACACCTGGCGGCCCACCGTGTGCAACGGGTTCAGCGAGGTCATGGGTTCCTGGAACACCATCCCCGCCACGCCACCGCGCAGCCGGCGCAGATCCTCCCCCTGCGCCGCCAGCACATCGGTACCGTCCAGCGTGATGCGGCCCCGCGGATTGTGCCCGGCGCCGGCCAACAGCCGCAGGCAGGACAGCGCGGTGACGGACTTGCCGCTGCCGCTTTCGCCGACCAGCGCCACCGTCTCCCCCCGCTGCACGGTGAAGGAGACGCCCTGCACCACGGTCTTGGCGCCGAAGGCCACCGCGAGGTCCTGCACCTCGAGCAAGGGCCTGCTCATGCCCTGCCCCCCGGCAGCTTGCGCGGGTCGAAGGCATCGCGCACCGCCTCCCCCACGAAGATCAGCAGCGTCAGCATGCCGCCCAGCACGACGAAGCCCGTCATGGCCAGCCAGGGCGCCTGCAGGTTGTTCTTGCCCTGGTTCACCAGCTCCCCCAGCGAGGGCGAGCCCGGCGGCAGGCCGAAGCCGAGGAAATCCAGGCTGGCCAGCACCGTCACCGAGCCCGAGAGGATGAACGGAAGAAAAGTCAGCGTCGCGACCATGGCATTGGGCAGGATGTGACGCGCCATCAGCGCGGTATCCGACACGCCGAGCGCCCGCGCCGCCCGCACATAGTCCAGGTTGCGCCCGCGCAGGAATTCCGCGCGCACCACGCCGGTCAGCGACATCCAGGAAAACAGCAGCAGGAAAATCAGCAGGGTGAAGAAGCCAGGCTCCACCACGCTGGCCAGGATGATCAGCAGATAGAGCTGCGGCATGCCGGACCAGATCTCGATGAAGCGCTGGAAGCCGAGATCCACCCAGCCGCCGTAATAGCCCTGCACCGCCCCCGCTGCGATGCCCACCAGGGAACTGACGATGGTCAGCGAGAATCCGAAGAGCACCGACAGGCGAAACCCATAGATCACCCGCGCCAGCACATCCCGGCTCTGGTCATCCGTGCCCAGCCAGTTTCGCGCGGAGGGCGGCGCCGGGGAGGGCTGGCCCACCTCGCGCACCACGGAATCATGCCGATAGGGAATCAGCGGCCAGATGGCCCAGCCGCCGCGCTCCGAAAATTCCTTGGCCAGCTCCGGGTCGTGCCAGTCCATGGTGATGGGCAGCCCATCCGGCAGCACGTCGCTTTCCGCATAGCCGCCGACCACCGCCGGAAACAGCCAGCGATCATCGATCCGCGCCACCAGCGGCTTGTCGTTCGCCAGCAGCTCCGCGAACAGCGTGAGGACGAACAGCACCAGGAAGATCCACATGGACCAGTAGCCGCGCCTGTTCGCCTTGAAATTGGCGATGCGCCGCAGCGTGATGGGCGTCATCGACGGGCCTCGAAATCGATGCGCGGATCGACCACCGTGTACATCACGTCGCCCACGATCTGCAGCACCAGCCCCATCAGCGTGAAGATATAGAGCGTGCCGAACATGATCGGATAATCGCGCCGGATCGCCGCCTCGAAGCCCAGCAGCCCCAGCCCATCCAGCGAAAAGACAATCTCCACCAGCAGCGCGCCGGTGAAGAGAATGCTGATGAAGGCCGCCGGAAAGCCCGCGATGATCAGCAGCATCGCATTGCGGAAGACATGCCCGTAGAGGATGCGCGTCTCCGAATTGCCCTTGGCCCGCGCCGTCACGACATACTGCTTGCCGATCTCATCCAGGAAGGCGTTCTTGGTCAGCATCGTCAGGCCCGCGAAGCCGCCGATCACCAGGGCCAAGGTGGGCAGCGCCATGTGCCAGGCATAGTCCAAGGCGCGCTGCCAGAAGGGCCAGCCCTCCGCCCCCGAACTCGCCAGGCCCCGCAACGGAAACCACTGCACGAAAGACCCGCCGGCAAAGAACACCACCAGCAGGATGGCGAACAAAAACCCCGGAATCGCATAACCCACCAGCACCACGCCGCTGGTCCACACATCGAAGCGCGTGCCGTCCCGCACCGCCTTGCGGATGCCCAGCGGAATCGACACGAGATAAATGATCAGCGTCGACCACAGCCCCAGCGAGATCGAGACCGGCATCTTCTCGACGATCAGATCCACCACCGGCCGATCGCGGAACAGGCTGCGACCAAAGTCGAAGGTCAGATAGCCCTTCATCATCTCGACGAAGCGCACATGCGCCGGCTTGTCGAAGCCAAAGATCTGCTCGATCTCCGCCACGATCGCCGGGTCCAAGCCCCGCGCGCCGCGATAGGTCCCGACCGGCCCCTCGCCACCGCCACCCCCGCCCGGCGCCCGCGTCTCCCCCTGCCCCTCACCCGTCAAACGCCCGAGCGTCTGCCCCTCGCCCCGCAACTCGGCGAGCATCTGCTCCACCGGACCACCCGGGGCGAACTGCACCACGGCAAAATTGATGAGAATGATGCCGAACAAGGTCGGCACCACGAGCAACAGACGACGGAAGATGTAGGCGGCCATGGGGGCGTGTCTGCGCTATGTGGCGGTGGGGAGGGCGCTGCCCTCCCCACACCCCACCCGCCAAGGGGCAGTGGCCCCTTGGAACCCTTGAATCATGAGCGGGAAGGGAGAGGGGCGGGCGGTCGCGCCGATCATGCGGTCCCGCTGTGCCCCTCTCCCTTCCCGCTCAAGGACTCGTGGTCCAGGAGGCCCCTGCCTCCTGGTGGGGGGTGCAGGAGGGCAAAGCCCCCCTGCGGACCACAGGCGCAACACCACCCCCCTGGCCACCTACAGCGTCCGCCGTGCGTCGGTCAGGGCGCGGTCCTTGTTGGGGTCGATCCACCAGCTGTC
Organism: Falsiroseomonas sp.; assembly: GCF_051860665.1. Lineage (GTDB taxonomy): Bacteria > Pseudomonadota > Alphaproteobacteria > Acetobacterales > Acetobacteraceae > Falsiroseomonas. Next base: position 139,979 of record NZ_JBHYDM010000004.1, on the reverse strand, counting down.
GAGGCCGAGGTTGTAGCGGGGGTTGCGCTCGGGGCGGCCGAATTTGTCCCAGAAGGCGATGCGGAAGGTACGGCTGTGCCAGTTGGGGATCATGAAGTTGTTCCACAGCAGCACGCGGTCCAGTGCGCGGGTGCGGGCGATGAGCTGGTCGCGATCGGGGGCGTTGACCACGAGTTCGACGAGTTCGTCGATGACGGGGTCGCTGATGCCGGCGACGTTCTGGCTGCCGTTTTCGCGGGCCTTGGCGGAGGAGAAGAAGTCGCGCTGTTCGTTGCCGGGCGAGAGGGACTGGCCGATGACGTCGACGGTCATGTCGTAGTCGAAGGCGTCGATGCGGGCCTGGTACTGGGAGGGGTCGACGGTGCGCACGCGGACGGTCATGCCGACGCGTTCCAGGGACTGGACGTAGGGCAGGGCGATGCGTTCGAAGGTGGCGCCCTGCAGCAGGATCTCGAATTCGAAGGGTTGGCCCTGGGGCCCGACCAGGCGGCGGTTCTGCACGCGCCAGCCGGCTTCCTGGAGAAGGCGCAGCGCGGTGCGCAGGCCCTCGCGGTTGTTGCCGGAGCCGTCGGTGACGGGAAGCTTGTATTCGGTGGTGAAGACCTCGGCCGGGATGCGCCCGCGGAAGGGTTCCAGCACGGCGAGCTCGGCGCCTGTGGGCAGGCCGGAGGAGGCGAGCTCGGAGTTGGAGAAGTAGGACTGCGTGCGGGTGTAGCTGCCGAAGAAGAGGTTGGCGTTCATCCATTCGAAGTCGAAGAGCTCGATCAGCGCGCGGCGCACGCGGGCGTCCTGGAACAGCGGGCGGCGCAGGTTCATGGCGAAGGCCTGCATGCCGGTGGGCAGTTCGTGGCGCAGCTCGTCCTTCTTCGCCAGGCCCCGGCGCATGGCGGGGAAGTCGTAGCCGGTGGCCCAGTCGCGCGCACTGTTTTCGGTCCGGAAGTCGATCTGCCCGGCCTTGAAGGCTTCCAGGGCGACGGTGGTGTCCCGGAAATACTCGTAGCGCTGCACGTCGAAGTTCTGCGTGCCCTTCTGGCTGGGAATGTCGCGCGCCCACCAGTCCGGCACGCGGCGATAGACCAGGCTGCGGCCGGCCTCGAAGCGTTCCAGGCGATAGGGGCCGGACCCCAGCGGCGGCTCCAGCAGCGGCCGGGTGAAGTCGCGGCCTTCCCACCAATGCGCGGGCAGCACGGGCATCTGGCCGAGGATCAGGGCCAGCTCGCGATTCTCGTTGCTGCGGAAGCGGAAGGTGACGCGGCGTTCGGACTCGGCCACGGCCTCCGTCACGTCGCCCCAGTAGGAGCGGTAGAAGGGCCGGCCGTGGGTGCGGAGTGCGTTGAAGGTGAAGACCACGTCGGCGGCGGTGACGGGCTTGCCGTCGTGCCAGCGGGCGGCGGGGTTCAGCTCGAAGCTCACCGAGAGGCGGTCGGCGGGCAGGTCGATCCATTGCGCGAGATAGGGGTATTCGCTGCTCGCCTCGTCGGCGCTTTCCTTCAGCAGCGTGTCGTAGAGCAGGCTGAGCCCGACGGCCGGTGTGCCGCGCAGGACGAACTGGTTGAAGCTGTCGAAGGACCCCAGTGCCGTCAGCGCGATCTCGCCACCCTTCGGGGCTTCGGGGTTCACCCAGGGAAAGTGCGTGAAATCGGCGGGCAGGGCGGGCTGGCCGAGCAGCGACAGGGCATGGGTGCGGATCGCCTGGCCCGCTTCGGCGGTGCCGCCGGCGGGGGTTGCGGCATGCAGGGCGCCCGGCGCCAGGCCGAGGGCGGCGGTGAGGGACAGAAGATCGCGCCGGCGTAGGGGATGGATCTGCATGGCGTTAGTCTGGGGGTTCACCCGCCGCGCCGCAACGGGCGGCGGCCGGCTCAGCCGGCCAGAAGCGCCGAAACCTCGGGCAGCATCGCCGGGTCGCCGAGGGCGAGGACGCTGCCATCGCCATCCAGGCGCAGCGGCCGGCCAGCCCAGTCCGTGCAGCTTCCGCCGGCGCCTTCCACCACCGGGACCAGCGCGGCCCAGTCCCAGGGCTTCATGGTGGCATCCACCACCGCATCCACCAGGCCGAGCGCCAGCAGGCCATAGGCGTAGCAGTCGCCACCCCAGGTGGTGCGGCGGGCCGCGGCCTTCAGCGCGGCGAAGCGCGGCGCGGTCTCCGCGTCGAACATGTCGGGGGAGGTGCAGGAGAGTTCGGCCTCGGCCAGGGTCGCGCAGGGCCGGCAGCGCGGCGTGCCGCCGAAGCGGGAGAGGAAGCGGGTCGGCTGGCCGGAAAGGCCGATCCAGCGTTCGCCGGTCACGGGCTGGTCGATCAGGCCGAGGACCGGGGTGCCGCGGTGCAGCAGGCCGATCAGCGTGCCGAACAGCGGGCGGCCGGTGACGAAGGCGCGGGTGCCGTCGATCGGGTCCAGCACCCAGACCCATTCGGCGTCCGGGTTGGTCTCGCCGTATTCCTCGCCGATCACGCCGTGATCGGGGTGGCGCTCGGCCAGCAGGGCGCGGATGGCCCGTTCCGCCGCCCGGTCGGCTTCGGTGACCGGGCTGGCATCGCCTTTGGCTTCCACCAGCAGGGCGGAGCGGAACAGGGGGCGGATCGCCTCGCCCGCCGCCCCGGCGGCGGCTTCCGCCGTCGCCAGGAAATCAGCCGGGCCGGTCAGGGCAGCGGCGCCGGCTCGGCGGCCAGGCTGCGCAGGAAGACGATCACGTCCGCGCGCTGGTTGATGCTGGACATGCCGGCATAGGCCATGCGGGTGCCGGGGATGGCGGCGGCAGGGCGCGTCAGGAAGGCGTTCAGCGCCTCATAATCCCAGGGCTTGTCGTGCAGGGCGCGCATGGCGGCGGAGTAGTTGAAGCCCTCCACATGCGCATGCGGCCCGTTCACCACGCCCCAGAGATTGGGGCCGACGCCATTCGGCCCGCCCTGGACGAAGTTGTGGCAGGAGGCGCAGGCGCGCTGGGCGATCTGGCGGCCATTGTCGGCGCTGGCGGCGGCCAGCAGCGGGCCGATCGGCTGCACCTCGGCCGGCGCGGCGGCGGGCGCCGCCGCGGCGGGCGGGGCGGCCGGGGCCAGCGCGCTGGTCTCCAGCTTCCGCGGATGCACGATGGCGCCACCGATCACGCCGGAGACCATGAACACCACGCCGGCGGTGAGCACCGCGGCGAAGACCTTGTTGACTTCCAGACTCATCCTGGAGTGCACCCTTCCGAAGCGCCGCTGAGGGCTGCCAGAACCCGGCCACCGCACGGCCAGCATGAAACACAGGCCGGGCCGGCGGGCTTGCGCCGGTCCCGGCCTGCCGTAAAACCTGCCGGACAATATAGGTGCCGGCGGTTAACGACAACCCGTACGGGCACCACGCGCAGGACCTTCAGCACCCCATGCCCCCAGCCACTGCCAAGCCCGCCCATTCCGGTGTGATCGCCTTCCAGGGCCTGCCGGGCGCCTATTCCGACCTGGCCTGCCGCCAGGCCTATCCCGGCTGGACCACCCTGCCCTGCGCCTCCTTCGAGGCGGCGATCGCCGCGGTGCGGGAAGGCCGCGCCGGGCTTGCCATGCTGCCCTGCGAGAATTCGCTGGCCGGGCGCGTGCCGGATATCCACCGCCTGCTGCCCGATAGCGGCCTGCATGTGGTGGGCGAGCATTTCGAGCGCGTGGAGCACTGCCTTCTTGCCCCCCGCGGTGCTTCGATCGCCACGCTGAAGCGCGCGCACAGCCATCCGGTGGCGCTCGGCCAGATCCTGAACCTGCTGCGCGACCTGAAGCTTCAGCCGGTGATCGAGGCCGATACCGCCGGCGCCGCCAGCCTGATCGCGGAGCGCGGCGGGGTGGAGGATGCGGCGATTGCCAGCGAACTGGCCGCCGAGATCTACGGCCTGGAGATCCTGCGGAAGAACGTGGAGGACGCGGCGCACAACACCACGCGCTTCTATGTCTGCCGCGCCACACCCCTGGAAGGCCCCTTCGAAGCCGGGGACTGGGTCACCACCTTCGTCTTCCGCGTCCGCAACATCCCGGCCGCGCTCTACAAGGCGCTGGGCGGCTTCGCGACCAATGGCGTGAACATGACCAAGCTCGAGAGCTACATGGTGGGCGGCGCCTTCACCGCGACGCAATTCCTGGCCGATGTCGACGGCCGGCCGGACGAGCCGGGGCTGGCGCGGGCGCTGGAGGAGCTGTCCTTCTTCTCCGCCGACCTGCGCGTCCTCGGCACCTATCGCGCGCATCCGCTGCGGCTGGCGCAGCGCGAGGGGAACTGAGGCTCAGCGCGGCTCCGCCGCAGAAGGACTACCGCGGCTCCGCCGCGAGGGTCAGCACCAGGTCCGGCTGCGCGCCCAGCACGGCCTCCGGCCGGGCGATGTGCAGCGCCTCGCTGATCACGCATTCGGCCACCAGCCAGCGCAGCCACCAGCCGAGCCGCGCCGGATGCGCGCTGCCGCCGAGGTCGGGCTCGGCCAGCAGCACCACGCGCCAGGGCAGCGGCGCGCCGGCGGCGGACCAGGCCTCCAGGCCCGGCAGCACCTCCCCCACCGGCCTTGGCGGCGGCTGGTCGGCGAAGATCGCGGCGGTCAGCGCCGGCTCCGTCTCCCCCACCGCGACGCCGAGGAAGGACAGGCCGGCGACATCGCCCGGCTCCGCCGGAATCTCGCGCCGGGGCAGCGTGGCGAGATCGGCCCGGGCGACCAGGGCCGCCGCGCGGGCCAGGCCGGCGGCCGCTTCGGGCCGGCGCAGCTGCAGCACGGCCAGCAGGGTGGTGAGCACGGCCAGCCCCCCCTCCACCGTCAGCCCATGGCCATTGTGCCGCCAGAGCACGCCGGGATTGGGCAGGCGCGCGAAGGCGTGGCGCAGCGGCACCCAGTCCTGCGCCAGCAGCGGTCGCGCCGCCGCCAGCTCCTCCAGCGGGGCGAGGCCGTTGGCCGGGCCGCCGCCCAGGACGGAGCCCCGCGCCGGGACCAGCAGATGCAGCACCGGCACCCGCGCCGCCGCCGCCTGCCGGGCAAGGTCCTGCAGCGTGCCGAGGGGGAAGGGCAGTTCGGGCGGCGCGGCCGGCGGGGTGCCTTCGGGAAGCGGCGCGGGCTGCGGCGCCGCCTCGGCCGGCCGCGGGGTCCAGCCCGGCGCCACGGCGGGGGGTTTCGGGGGAGCGGCCGGAACGGGCGCGGCGACCTCAACTGGCGGCGGCGGCGGGACCGTTGCGGGCGCCGGCGCAGGCATGGGCGCCGGTGCCGGCGCAGGCATGGGCGCCGGTGCCGGCGGTGGCGGCACAGGCAGGGATGCGGCCGCCAGGGCGATATCGGCCGCGGTATCGGGCGCCATGCTGGCCGCGGGACCGTCCGGAAAATCGGTCGTGGGCCCCCAGCCCGCCATCGCCTCCAGCTGCTCGCGCATGCGCCGCGTCATCGCCAGCGTGGTCGCCGCCTGGCGGCCGGGCAGCACCGCGCGCACCCGCAGCCGGCCCTCCAGGAAATCGGCCGGCGTCAGCGGCATGGGCGCACGCAGCCGGAAGCCGGGATTGCCGTCCTCCCGCGCCACATCCGCTACGCCCTCCGCCAGCACCTCCAGCCCGCGCATCAGCCGGATCAGGGGACGCACCGTCCGGTCCTGCGGATCCGCCGCCCAGCCGACCACCACCTGCCCGTCCCGCAGCGCATCGAGGAAGCCGAGCAGGCCGCGCGGCGGGGCAGGTGTGACAGCCTCGGACACCGCCACCCCCCCCTTAGCGCGCGATGCCCGGGAAGGTCCCCGGGGCGCGGATGGCAGGGCGGGCGCTGCGCGGCATGGTCAGAAGGTCGGCCGGCGCAGCGGCTCGACCCCGCCGCCCCGCACCAGGCCGCGGCGACGCAGGCAATCCGTATAGGCCCGGCTCTCGGCCTCCTGCCGCGCCTGGCTGGCCAGCTCCTCGCTGTAGGGCAGGCCGATCACCACGCGGCGCGACTGGTCGGCCACCGCCGGCGCGCGCTGCGCCTCCGCCCGGCATTCGGCCTGCGCCGGAGAGGTCACGCTGGCGGTAGGCTCGGGCGAGCCGCGCCCGCCGCAGCCGGCCAGCAGCAGGATCCCGGCCAGGCCCGAAAGATAGGGTTTCATGCGTCCTGCTCCAGCCAATCCTCGATCAGCCGCCGGGCGATCGAATCCACGCGCGGCAGGGAAAAGCCATGCGCCGCCGGGTCGCGCAACTGGTCCCGGGTGAACCAGCGCGCGTCCTTCAGCTCCTCCGGGTCGATGCGGATCTCGTCCGACAGGCCCTCGGCATGGAAGCCCAGCATGATGCTGGCCGGGAAGGGCCAGGGCTGGGAGGAGTGGTAGAGCACCTCTCCCACCGCGATGGAGGCTTCCTCCATCACCTCGCGCCGCACCGCCTCCTCCAGGCTCTCGCCCGGCTCCACGAAGCCGGCGAGGGTGGAATACATCGCCACATTCGGGAAACGGTGCGAATGGCCGAGGAGGCAGCGCCCCTCCCGCACCACCAGCATGATGACGGCCGGGTCGGTGCGCGGGAAATGCTGGGCGTTGCAGTTCGTGCACTGCATGGCATTGCCGGCGCTGCGCGGCGCGCATTCATGGCCGCAGACGCCGCAGAAGCGGTGCCGGGTGCGCCAATGCATCAGGCCGCGGGCATGGGCCAGCACCGAGGCCTCCCCCGCCGGCAGCAGCCCGGCCACCTGGCGCAGGTCGGTGAAGCCGCCCATCCCCTCCGGCAGCAGCGGCAGCGGGTCCTCGGCGGCGGAGCAATCCACGGCGAAGACCGGGCGCTGCTCCCACATCCCGAGGAAGGCCCAGGGGCCGCCGGCCATGCGCACCGCTTCCGCCGCGGCGCCGGTCAGCAGCACGGCCTCCGGGTGGCCGTCCTCGACCCCCTTCATCAGGCTGCGGCTGCGCCAGACCGGCGCGAAGAGCGTCTCGGGATCGGCGAGCGCCTGGGCGATCCAGTCGGCATCGTCCCGGCGGCTGCCCGCGCGGTCGATCGGGCTGCCTGTATAGGCATTGGGGCGGCTGGCGGGGACGGAGAGCATCGCGGCGGACCCTGCCACGCGGGCGTGATGGGGGCAACCGAGGGTGAAAAGACCGGGGAGAAGGTATTCTCCCCGGACCCCTCATCCATTTTTGGGGATGGGCGCGGCGCCGGGGGGCATTGCTCCGGAGGGCCGCAGGGCCGATATTGGGGGTGGAAGGTCGGCGACGGACGTGCCCCTCGCCAACCCGGTCAGGTCCGGAAGGAAGCAGCCGTAACGAGTTCTCGCGCGGGTCGCCCGCCGATCTTCCACCTTTCCCGCGGCCCTGGCATCCGGGCCCCCGATCCCCGGACAGCGCCCCGATGACCAGCGACATTTTTGGCGACCCCGTCGAGGATCTTCCTGAGCCCCCGCAGGATGGGCCCGGGCTGTTCGGCGATCCGGCGCCGGCCGCCGCCCCGCCGCCTGCCCCCGCCGCACCGGCACCCGCCCCGGCCTTGGCCGGCACGCCCTACCGCGTCCTCGCCCGCAAATACCGCCCGGCCACCTTCGCCGACCTGATCGGCCAGGAAGCGCTGGTCCGTACCCTGAAGAACGCCTTCGCCCAGGGGCGGGTGCACCACGCCTTCATGCTCACCGGCGTCCGCGGCGTCGGCAAGACCACCACCGCCCGCATCATCGCCCGCGCGCTGAACTGCATCGGCGTGGACGGCAAGGGTGGGCCGACGCCGGAGCCCTGCGGCGTCTGCTCCGAATGCCGCGCCATCCTGGCCGACCGGCACCCGGACGTGCAGGAGCTGGACGCCGCCAGCAACAACGGCATCGACGATGTGCGCGAACTGCGGGAGCGCCTGCGCTTCCGCCCCGCCCAGGGCCGCTTCAAGGTCATCATCCTGGACGAGGTCCACATGATGTCCAACGCCGCCTTCAACGCGCTGCTGAAGACGCTGGAGGAACCGCCGCCGGACGTGAAGTTCATGCTGGCGACGACCGAGCTGCGGAAGGTGCCCACCACCATCCTCTCCCGCTGCCAGACCTTTCGGCTGGCCCGGGTGCCGCAGGAGACGCTGCGCGGCCACTTCGCCCGGATCTGCGACCTGGAAGCGGTGCCTGCCGAGGCCGAGGCGCTGGCCATGGTGGCGCGCGCGGCGGATGGCTCCGTGCGCGATGGCCTGTCCATCCTCGACCAGGCGATGGCGCTGGCGGGGGGCGAGACCGTCACCGCCGGGCTGGTGACCGAGATGCTGGGTCTCGCCGATCGCGGTCTGGCGCTGGACCTGATGGAGGCGCTGATGGCGGGCGAGACCGCCGCGGCGCTGGCGCTGTCCGAAGGCGCGTATGCGCGCGGCACCGACCCGGCCGTGGTGCTCTCGGACCTGATGGAGCTGGTCCACCTGCTGTCGCGCATGAAGACCGTGCCGACGCTGAAGGACGACCCCTCCCTGCCCGAGGCGGAGCGCGCCCGCGGCGGGGCGCTGGCCGAGAAACTGCCCATCCCCGTCCTGGCGCGGGCCTGGCAGATGCTGCTGAAGGGCCTGACCGAGGTCGCGCAGGACGGCGTGAACCGCCGCGCCGCCGCCGAGATGGTGCTGATCCGCCTGGCCCATGTCGCGGACCTGCCCACCCCCGGCGACCTGGTGCGCCGCCTGACCGAGGCCGGCCCCGCCAGCGCCGCGCCCGGCCCCGCGCCGGCTGGCGGCGGCGGCGGGCTGCGGGCGATCGCGGGCGGTGGCGGCGCGGCGCTGGCCATGGCCGCACCCGCCCCTGCTGCCGTCACCGCCGCGGCGCCGGCGCCCATGCCGGCCAGCTTCCGGGAGATCGTGGCCCTCGCCTCCGGCCGCAAACCCAGCCTGCATGCGCATCTGCGGCTGAACGTGCACCCCGTGCGGATCAGCCCCGGCCGCATCGAGATCCGCCCGCGGCCGGAGGCGCCGCGCGACCTGGCGCAGCAGCTGACCGCCCTGATGCAGGAAGCCACCGGCAGCCGCTGGACCGTGACCCTGGTGAATGAGGGCGGCGAGCCGACTCTGGCCGAGCAGGGCAAGACCGCGGAAGCCGACCGCCTGGCGCTGGCCCATACCCACCCGCTGGTGCAGGCGGTGCTGGCCGCCTTCCCCGGCGCGAAGATCGAGGCGGTGCGCGATGCCTCCCTCGATGCCTATGGCCTGGCCCCCGCCATGGCGGCGGAAATGGCCGAGGGCCGCGACTTCGCCCCACCCGACGCCGAATCGGCCGGGCTGGATGATGACCTTTCACCGGAGGACTGAGACCCCATGAAGAATCTCGGCAATATGCTGAAGCAGGCGCAGCAGATGCAGACGCGCATGCAGGAGATGCAGGCGAAGCTGGAGCAGACGGAAGTGGAAGGCGGCGCCGGCGGCGGCATGGTGAAGGTGCTGCTCTCCGGCAAGGGCGACCTGCGCCGCGTTTCCATCGACCCCTCCCTGATGGTGGCCGATGACCGGGAGGTGCTGGAGGACCTGCTGGTCGCCGCCCATGCCGATGCCAAGCAGAAGGTGGAGGCGACCATGGCGGAGGAGATGCAGAAGGCCACCGCCGGCATGAATATCCCGGGCGGGCTGGGCGGCCTCGGCGGGCTGAAACTCCCCTTCTGAGTTCCCCACCACGTTGCTGCGCAACGCGGCGGGGGCCCCGGAATGGGTGCTGATCCTGCGGGGTTCGTCGTCCTACCGTGGCAAAGCCACGGCAGGTTCCGGACGGCCGCGAAGCGGCAGGGTCGTCCCGGTCCTGCGCTGTTGGAATGGGTCTGAGGATGTCTGACCGCGACCCGATCGAGCATCTGATCTCGCTGCTCTCGCGCATCCCCGGCCTCGGCCGGCGCAGCGCGCGGCGGGCGGCCTTGCGGATGCTGATGCGGCCGCAGGAGGCGATGCTGCCGCTGGCCTCGGCCTTGCAGGCCGCCGCCGCCGCGGTGCGGCCCTGCGAGAGCTGCGGCAATCTCGATTCCCAGTCGCCTTGCGGCATCTGCCGCGACCCGCGGCGCGACCGGCACCTGGTCTGCGTGGTGGAAGGCGTGGCGGAGCTCTGGGCGCTGGAGCGCGCCCATGCGCATCAGGGCCTGTACCATGTGCTGGGCGGCACCCTCTCGCCACTCGCCGGCATCGGGCCGGAGGATCTCTCCATCGCCCCCCTGCTGGCCCGCGTGGCGGCGGAGGGGGTGGAGGAGGTGATCCTCGCCCTGCCCGCCACGGTGGATGGCGCCGCCACGGCGCATTACGTGACCGACCGGCTGAAGCCCGCCGGCGTGACCGTCACCCGCCTCGCCCAGGGCGTGCCCATGGGCGGCGCGCTGGATGTGCTGGACGAGGGCACGCTGGCCGCGGCGCTGCGGTCCCGCCGGCCGGCCTAGAGCACGATCCGTCCAGTTGGACGGATCTCGTGCTCTAGAAGTCTTTGTTTCTAAAGCACGAAATCCGAAAACACTGATTCAGTGTTATCGGATAGTGCTTTAGCAGGGCTTGCCGGCCCAAGGCAGCGCCTTTCGCTGCGATAGAACTTTCGCGGTTCCTTTTTCGCTCATGAACTGCTTCCCTTCCGCCGCGGCCGGTGGAGCGGCCGGAAGGGCCGTGGCATGAGCGAGCAGACAAAACCCATACTTCTGGACGAGACGGCGCTTGAGGCCGTTTCCGGTGGCATATCGAGCTTTCTGGGAACCGAGAAGGCCGATACCCTGGAGGGAACGGCGGGGATGGACGCCATCATTGGCCTCTGGGGCAATGACCTGGCTGTGGCCGGGGCGGGCCGGGACTTCATCGACGCGGGCCCCGGCAACGACACCGTGGTGGGCGGCGCGGACGCCGACAACATCACGGCCGGTGACGGGAACGACCGGATCCTCTGGGCCCCTGGCGAAGGCAATGACACCATCCAGGGCGGCAACGGTGCCGACACCCTGGTGATCGAAGGCCAGCCGCTCCAGTTCACGGTGGATGCGCTGATCTATTCGATTCGTGCCACCGGAGGCACGCCGACGATCGAGGGCAACCGGATCAACGTCCAGGGCATGAGCGGCCAGGTCATCGTCGGATGGGAAATGATTTCCTTCAGCGGCCTCGAATGGATCGAGGTCAGCCACCTGACAACCGGCTATGCGGGGCGATAGGCTCCGCCCGCCTCGCCCCTATCGCTGCGCCACCGGGACCTCGTCCCGCCCATCCCCGATGGAAGGCGGCGGCGTCACCACCCCGCCGACCGGCGCCTTGCGCCGGCTGCCGATGCGCCCGGTCCAGGCGCGGGTGAATTCGGCGCCCAGCAGGAAGACCTGCGCCGAATAATAGACCCAGAGCAGCACCACGATCAGCGCCCCCGCCGCGCCATAGCGCGCCGCCACGCCGCTGCCGCCCAGGTACCAGCCGATCAGCACCCGCCCGATGGTAAACAGGAAGGCGGTGACCAGCGCGCCCACCGCCACATCCCGCCAGCGCAGCCGCCGGTCCGGCAGCACCTTGTAGATGGCGGCGAAGAGCAGCGCGGTCAGCAGGAAGGACACGCTGAAATGCAGCGCCCGCAGCACCGGGGCGAATTCGGGAAAGGCCGCATCCGCCCATTGCCCCAGCGCCGCCAGCAGCGCGCTGGCGACCAGCGAGACCAGCAGCAGGAACCCCGTCGCGCCCACCAGCCCCATGCTCAGCAGCCGGGCCCGCAGAAGGTAGGAGACGGTCATGGAGGGCTCGTCCGTCTTCCAGATCGCGTTCAGCGCGCTCTGCAGTTCGGCGAAGACGCCGCTCGCGGTGATCAGCAGCACCACCAGGCCGACCAGGGCCGGCACGCCCGTGCCCTCGATGCCGCCGGCGTCCCGCACCATGGATTGCACGGCCGCCGCCCCCTGCTGGCCGACCAGGGCCACCAGCTGGTCATCCACCGCGCCGCGCACCATCGCCTCGCCGAAGAAGACGCTGGCGATGCCCACCGCCACCACCAGCAGCGGCACCAAGGAGAACATGGTGTAGCAGGCGATCGCGGCACCGCGCGTCATCGCCTCGTCGGCGATATAGCCGCGGATCGTATCGGCCAGAAGGGCCCGGGTCCTCGCCAGCATCATGGGCGTCTCCTGTCGCTCAGCGGGCAGAACGGTCGGCACCCGCCACGGTTGCGCCGGGACCGCGGCGTCTTGGCAAAGCCCGGCCGCTCGCGTAGGCGGGGCCGCCAGTGGCGCTGACAGCACGGAGGCAGCAGACGTGACGGATATCGAGATCGAGATTGCCGGAGAGGTCTTCCCGGCCCGCTTCGAAGGCCAGGACGCGCCCAAGACCGTCGCCCGCTTCCGCGAGCTGCTGCCCTTCAGCGACCGCATCATCCATGTCCGCTGGTCCGGCGAGGCCTGCTGGATCCCGATGGGGGAGCGTGACCTGGGCATCGGCCCCGAGAATGCCACCAGCCACCCGGCCCCGGGCCATGTCATCGTCTATCCGGGCGGGGTGAGCGAGACCGAGATCCTGATCGCCTACGGCCCCTGCTGCTTCTCCTCCAAGGCCGGGCAGCTGGCGGGCAACCACTTCCTGACCATCACCAGCGGGCTGGACCGGCTGGCGAAGATCGGGCGCTCCGTCCTGTGGGACGGGGCCAAGAACATCACCTTCCGGAAGGGCTGAGATCATGGGCGTTGCAATGGTTGACCACACCGTGGGCGAGGGCGCGCTTGCCGTCTCCGGCAAGCCGGTCGCGGTGCACTACACGGGCTGGCTCTTCGACCCGAAGGCCGCCGACAACAAGGGGAAGAAGTTCGACAGCTCCCGCGACCGCGGCGATGCCTTCCGCTTCCAGCTGGGCGTCGGCCAGGTGATCGCGGGCTGGGACCGCGGCGTGCAGGGCATGAAGGTGGGCGGGCACCGCACGCTGACCATCCCGCCGGAATTCGGCTATGGCGCGCGCGGCGCCGGCGGCGTGATCCCGCCGAATGCCACGCTGGTGTTTGACGTGGAGCTGCTGGAGGTCGGCTGACCTGCGCGGGGGGCGAGGGGTGGAAACCCCTTGCCCGCGGCCGCCCTGGCTTGCTAATTCCACCCCTGCATCAAGAGTTGGGCCGACGCCCAACGCCAACCTGCCCTCCCGGGCAAGGTGGCGCCTCCTTCACCGGGGGGATGCGGCCGTTCCGGCAATTATTCGGGAAGCGCCGCCGTCGGTCCGTGGGTTTGGAGGACGGCATGCTGGATCACACGGGCGCGGGCCCGGATTTCTCCCTGTTCCTGGGGCCGGATGACACGGCCGAATTCGTCGGCGCCTGCCATTGGCGCGACCGTGCCGGGCGCTGTCGGCCCGCGCTGCTCTATGTGCTGCTGCACCGGCGCGGCGCGGAGGTCTGGACCCATGCCTGCCGCCTGCCGCCGGACCGACGCGCCGGCCACCTGACCCTGCACCTGGAACGCGCCTTGCCCGGTGACCGCCGCGCGGAGCTCGCCGCCTGGCTGCGCGCGGCGGCGGAGGCGATGCGGGGCGATTGACAGCGCCCGCCAGCGCGCGATCCTTCCGCCACAGGGCAGGAAACAACCGCAATGAAACGCAGGAATCTGCTGGCCGCCGCCGTCGCGGCCGGGGTCGTCCCCGTGGCCAGGGCCCAGGGCCGCCCCGTGCGCCTGGTGGTGCCAGCGCCACCCGGCGGCGCCATCGATGTCATCGGCCGCCTCTACGCGGCCCGGCTCCCGGCGCGCGGCGGGGCTGGCTGGGTGGTGGAGAACCGGGCGGGCGGCAACAATACCATCGGTGCGGCGGAGGTCGCGCGCAGCGCGCCGGATGGCGCGACCTTCCTGGTGAATGCCGATATCCACCTGATGGGCCGGCGCGTCGTCCCCGGCCTGACCTACGACCCCATCGCCGATTTCACCCCCATCGCCCGCCTGGCCACGGCGCCGCTGGTCATCGTCGGCCACCCCGAGGCCAGCCGCGCCACCACCCTGGCCGAGCTGGCGGAGCGGATGCGCGCCGCGCCGCGGGACTATACGCTTTCCACCTCTGGCGCCGGCTCCATGGCGCATCTGGCGGCGGAGGGGCTGAAGCGCCGCGTCGGCGCGGCCGATGCGGTGGTCGCCCATTACCGGGGTACCGCGCCCGCGATCAACGACGTGGTGGCCGGCAATGTGGCCTTGATGGTGGCGCCCCTGCTCTCCGCCCAGCCGCTGGTCCAGGCCGGACGGCTGCGCGCCTTCGCCGTGGTCTCCCCCAGCCGCAGCGCCGCCATGCCGGAGGTGCCGAGCGTGGAGGAAGCCGGGCTGCCCGGCCTGCACTTTCTCCTGTGGTATGCCCTCTGGGCGCCGCGCGGATATTCGCCGGACGCGGCGGCGACGCTGGCGCAGCAGCTGAATGCGATCGGGCGGGAGGCGGAGATCGCGCAGCGCCTGGTGGCAATGGGGGCGGAGGCCTTCACCGGCGATACGCCCGAAACCTTCGCCGCCTTCATCGCGGCCGAGGACGCCAAGAATGCGCAGATCGCCGAGGCCGCCGGAATCAGGCCCGAATGACGGAACCCATCCTGGTCGCCGGCGGCGGCATCGGCGGGCTGGCCACCGCGCTCGCCTTGTCGCGCCAGGGTTTCGCGGTGACGGTGCTGGAGAAGGCGGCGGCGATGGGGGAGGTCGGCGCCGGCATCCAGCTCGGCCCCAATGCCTTCCACGTCTTCGACGAACTCGGCCTGGGCGAGACCGCCCGCGCCATGGCCATCCATGTGGACCGGCTGCGGCTCATGGATGCGCTGACGGCGGAGGAGATCTGCCACATCGACCTCGGCGCGGCTTTTCGGGCGCGTTTCGGCGCGCCCTATGCCGTGATCCACCGCGGCGACCTGCACGCCGTCTTTCTGGCAGGCTGCCGCGCCGGCGATGCCATCAGCCTTCGCACCTCGGCGGAGGTGGTGGGGTATGAGCAGGAGTCCTCCGGCGTCGTCGCGCTGCTGGCGGATGGGACCAGACTGCGGGGGCGGGCGCTGATCGGCGCGGATGGGCTCTGGTCCAAGGTGCGGCGGCAATTGGTGGGGGATGGCGCGCCGCGCGTCTCCGGCCACACCACCTATCGCAGCGTGATCCCGACGGAACAGATGCCGGAGTCGCTGCGCTGGAACGCGGCGACGCTCTGGGCCGGGCCGAAGTGCCATATCGTGCACTACCCCTTGCAGGGCTGGGCCTCCTTCAACCTGGTCGTCACCTATCACAACGACGCGCCGGAGCCGGTGGCCGGCAAGCCGGTCGCGGCCGAGGAGGTCTTTGCCGGCTTCGCGCATGTGCACCCGCTGGCACAATCCATCATTCGCCAGGGCCGCGACTGGAAGCTCTGGGTGCTGTGCGACCGCGACCCGGTGGCGAAATGGGTGGAGGGGCGCGTCGCCCTGCTGGGCGATGCCGCGCATCCCACGCTGCAATACCTGGCCCAGGGCGCCTGCATGGCGATGGAGGATGCGGTCTGCCTCGCGCGGATGCTGCGCGCGCATGATGGCGATGTGGCGCCGGCGCTGGCCGCCTATCGCGATGCGCGGCTGCTGCGCACGGCGCGGGTGCAATTGCAGTCCCGCGCCGTGGGCGACCATGTCTACCACCCCGCCGGCCCGCATGCGGCGCTGCGCAACAGCATCATGGCCGCGAAGACGCAGGCCGAATGGCAGGACACGCTCGCCTGGCTCTATGGCGGGCCGCAGGAGGAAACGAGATGAGCGATGCCGTGGCCCATGCGATCCGGGAGCTGGTGCTGGCCAACCGCATCCTGGCGCGGGAGGATGTGATCGACGATTTCGGCCATGTCTCGCTGCGCCACCCGGAACGCGCGGACCGCTACTTCCTCTCGCGCAGCCGCAGCCCTGTGGCGGTGACGGCGGATGACATCATGGAATTCGAGCTGGACGGCACGCCCGTCGCGCAGAATGGCCGGCGCATGTATTCCGAACGGGCGCTGCATTCGGCCATCTTCATGGCGCGGCCGGACGTGGTCTCCGTCATCCACCACCATGCGCGCAGCGTCATCCCCTTCACCGTGGTGCCCGGCCTGGCCCTGAAGCCGATCTTCCACATGGGCAGCGTGATGGGGGCGGAGGTGCCGCTCTGGGACAGCCAGCCGGAATTCGGCGACACCAATATGCTGATCGACGACCTGCCGCGCGGCCATTCCCTGGCGCGCGCGCTGGGTGCGCATCGCAGCGTCATGCTGCGCGGCCATGGCGCCTGCAATGTCGGCGCCAGCCTGCGCGCCGCCGTCTTCACCGCCGTCTACATGAAGCACAATGCGGAGATGGTGCTGGCCAGCATCCCGCATGGCACGCCGGCTTACCTGACGTCCGGCGAGGTGGAGAAGACCGCCGCCATGCTGCTGTCCGACATGCCGCTGGCGCGCGCCTGGGATTATTGGATCACCCGCGCCGGCTATGGCGGGGTGTGAGGCTCAGGCCGCGGCCTCGCGCGGCGCGCCGATCAGCGCGGCCAGGTCCTGTTCCGGCACCGCGCGGCCATAGAGGAAGCCCTGCGCCTCCGTGCAGCCTTCGGCCTTCAGCAGCGCCGCCTGCTCCACATTCTCCACGCCCTCCGCATTGCAGCGCAGGCCGAGCGCCTGGGTGATGCCGATGACGGCGCGGATGATGGCGACCGATTGCGCATCCTCCCCCAGCCGGGAGACGAAGCTGCGGTCGATCTTGATCTTGTCGAAGCGGAATTTCTGCAGGTAGCCGAGCGAGGAATAGCCGGTGCCGAAATCATCCATGGCGACGGAAACGCCCATCTGCCGCAGGGCCCGCAGCGTGGCCAGGGTGCGTTCGGTATCGGTCAGCAGCACGCCCTCGGTGATCTCGATCTCCAGCCGCTGCGGATCCAGCCCGGTGCTGTCCAGCGCATGGCGGACGGCGCGCAGGAAGTCGCTGCTCTGGAACTGGTCGGCCGAGATATTCACCGCCATGCGCTGGCCCGGCCAGCGCGTCGCCGTGGCGCAGGCCTCCAGCAGCACCCACTCGCCGATGCGGTTCAGCAGGCCGATCTCCTCGGCCAGTCCGATGAAGCGGTCGGGCATCACCTGGCCGCGCCGCGGATGGTCCCAGCGCAGCAGCGCCTCCAGCCCTACCACCTGCTTCGTCTCCAGATGCACCTGCGGCTGGTAGTGCAGGCGCAGCTGCCCGACCGCCAGCGCCTCCCGCAGGTCGCGCTCCAGCTCGCGGCGTTCCTGCAGCGCGCGGTTCATCTCGGCGGCGAAGAAGCGGAAGCCGTTCCGTCCCTCGGCCTTGGCGCTGTAGAGTGCGGTATCGGCATCCTTCAGGATCTGCTCGGCGCGCACCTCCGGCCCGTCGGGTGCCACCGGCCCGGTCAGGGCCACGCCGATGCTGACGCCGATCCGCACCTGCTGGCCATCCAGGTCGAAGGGCAGCGCCAGCCGCTCCACCAGCCGCGCCGCCAGCGCCTCGGCCGAACGCGGCTGCTGGGCATTCACCTGGATGATGGCGAATTCGTCGCCGCCGAGGCGGGCCAGCGTGTCGCTGTCGCGCAGCGTCGCCGTCACGGCCTGCGCCACCTGGCGCAGCAGCGCATCGCCGGCCGCATGGCCCAGCGTGTCGTTCACCTCCTTGAACCGGTCGAGATCGAGCGCCAGGATGGCGAAGCCACCGCCGTAGCGGGTGGTGTGCAGCCCGATCTGCGCCAGCCTGTCATGGAACAGCCGGCGGTTCGGCAGGCCGGTCAGCTGGTCATGCGTGGCGAGGTAGGTGGCCCGCCCCATGGCACGGCGCAGCAGCCGCAGCGGCAGCAGCCGCAGCGCCACATGGGCCGCTGACGCCAGCAGCGCCGCCAGCAGGCCGACCGCGGCGGTGCCCAGCAGCAGCGGGCGCAGCGACTTCTCGATCTCCACCTGCCCCACCGCCCGGCCGCTGTCGAAGACCGGCTCCCGGATGCCGAAGCGCGGCCAGGCCAGCGGCTGCGGCACCTCGGCCAGCACCTGGCCCTGATGGCTCAGCACACGCAGGCTGGCCGCGGGATCATGCCCGGCGGAGAGCAGGCCGCGCATCCGCACCTCCTGGAACATCCAGAGGTCGGGCCCGCGGGTGGCGAGCTGGGTGATGGTATAGGCGAGGACGCGGGCCTCCGCCCGCATCGCCGCGCGTTCCTCGCGCCACTGCGCCAGGCCATGCATGGCCGGCAGGGTCAGGGCCAGCAGCAAGGCGATCCCCGCGGCGAAGCCGCTGACCAGCCTTGCCAGCGCCGCCTCGCCGCCGAGGTCGCCCGCAGGCTCCCGCGTCGGATCCAGCGCCGGCTCCCGCTGGGGCTCCGCCGCCGCGGCCCCAGCCTCGGCCCCGGTCCCGGCCCCAGTCATGTCTCGCCTCCCAGTAACGGGGCGAAGCCGAAGGAGCGCAGCGCCTGCCCCGCCCGGGACGAACCGAGGAAGGCCACGAAGCGACGCGCCGCCGGCGGCGCATCGCTGCGGATCACGGCATGCAGGATACGGCTGAAGCGGTATTCGCCCTTCGCCATGGTCGGCAGGTCCGGCGGCGCCCCATCCAGCGCCAGCAGCCGCAGCCGGCGCTGCTCAGACAGGGTCTGGCCGAGGGTGGTCAGGCCGAGCGAGCCTGGCAGGCTTTCCAGCAGATCGGCATTCTCCTGGTCCGTGGAGGCCAGCGCGAGGCCGGAGCGCCCCTGGGCGCGCTGCATCGCCGCCGCCATCTCCGGCGAGGCGGCGCCCAGCATGATCCAGTCCGTCTCGCTGCGGTCGCGCAGCACCACCCGCACGGCGCCGCCGCCCGGCCAGACCGGCGCATCCGCGGCCAGCAAGGCGGCGGCGGAGGCAAGGCTGACCTCGCGGACCGGCGTGTCGTAGCGGGTTGCGAAGGCCAGCGGCGTGCGGCCGAAGGCATGGGCCTCGATCCCCTGCGCGACTTCCTCCGGCCGCAATTCCCGGGCGGAGAGGGCGATCTCGATCCGCCTGTTGCGGAGCGCGGCCAGGCCGCCGGACGTGCCCAGGCTGGGCAGGACGATGCTCTGCGTCAGATCCTCCGTCCCGGCATGCAGGTCCAGCATGATATTGGCGATCGCCAGCCCCATGCCGGTGCCGCCGACGCGCAGCGGCTCGGCCTGGGCGGCGCGGAGGAGACCGGGCAGGGCCAGCGTCCCCAGCAGCCCCTGCGCAAGGCGCCGTCGCGTCAGCCGGGGCGCGGCCGGATCCGGGCGGCGGGCTTCAGGGCGGCATGCGCGGCGGTGTTCCATCCACGCAGGATGGGACGGCAGTGCTGAACAGCCGTTAAACGCGGCCCTCGCGGATCAGGCGGGATGCGCGGCGAACCAGCTCTCGAAGCGGCCGAAGGTGGCCTCGGCGCCGGCGATCATGGCGGCCAGCCGCCCGGCTTCGGCGCCACAGGCCTCGATGGCGGTGCAGCATTCGCGCCACATGGCGCCGTGCCGCGCCCCATAGCCGCGCAGGAAGCTGCGCCCGGCCTCGCCCGGCAGCACCCCGTCCAGCGCGCGCGCCAGGTGCTGGCCGCCCAGCGTCGAGCCCTCCGTCACATAAAGGCAGCCCATGGCCCAGGCGGCGCTCTCCGCCGGCGGCAGGGGGGCGACCGCGGCCAGCGGCGGTGCGCCGAGCGCCACGAGATCCGCCACCAGCAGCGGCGACCGCCGGCGCTCCTCCACCGCGATGCCATAGGGGGCCAGGGAGGGTGCGGCGCGCAGCAGCGCCTCCACGCCGAGATGAAAGCCGAGCAGGCGGCGCAGCAGCAGCACGTATTCGGCCGTGCCGATGCGGCCCGCGGCGAGCCGGGCGAAGACCGGCACGCCGTGCAGCCGTTCATGCACGGCCCCCGTGGCCTGGCGCAGCGCGATCCGCGCGGCGTCCAGGGGCATGGCCTCAGCCCGCCCCTGGCGGGGAGGCGCCGGGGCCGCTGTGGCGGATCAGCGCCTCCAGCACCTCCGCCGTGCGGCTGACGGAAGCGCGGACGGATTCCAGCAGTTCCGGCATCCGCGCCACATCGACGCCATCGGCGATTTCCAGCGCCGCGAGCTGCGCATTCTCCACCACCGAGGCGAGGATGGCCTGGAAGGCGAGGTCCGCCTGGCTGTCCAGCCGCCCCGCCGGGCGGCGGCTGCCCGCCTCGATCCCGGCCTGGAAGCGCCGCCGCGCGGCATCGGCCGCCTTGCGCTCCGCCAGGTCGTTGAACAGGAAGACGAAGCCCAGCACGCGGTCGGGGGCGGAGAAGACGGGGTCGGCGCGCACCAGCACCGGCCGCCCGCCGCCCGGCCCGGCGCCCTGGCCATCGGCCAGCCGCACCTCGCCGCGCCAGGACCGGCGATTGTCCAGCACGTCCCGCAGCCGGCGGCCGACCTCGGTGGGGTCGGCGAAATAGGGCAGCAGGTGGTCGATGCGGCGCGGCGCGGCGCCGCGCAGGCCGGGCAGCAGCCGGTCGAAGGCCTCGTTGCGCAGGTCGATATTGCCGGCCGGGTCGCAGATCACCACCGGCTGGGCGGAAAGCCCCACCTGGCGCCGCACCTGGGCCAGCTGGTCCTCCGCGATCAGCATGCGGACGGAGCGGAACTGCAGCACCACGTCGGTGACCGTGTCGCCGATCAGCCGCGCCGTCGCCAGGTCCTTGGGCGACCAGGGCTCCGACCGCCCCTCCACCACCTGGTTCCACTTGGCGAAGGACCGGCGGGGGGAGAGGTCGCGCGGGTCGTCGCCCACCAGCACCGGCTTGTTCGGATCGCCGCCCCAGGTCACGGTCGAAACCTGTTCCGGGCGGAACCAGACCAGGTATTCGCCCGGCGCGGTGGAAATCGGCGCCGCCAGCACGCCGCTGGCCACCCGTGTCAGCCCGGCCAGGTGGGGCGCATCGGCGGCCAGCGAGGCGGTGGCGATGACGGATGCGCGCGGCTGGGCATCCAGCCACTTGCCGATTTCACGCAGCCCCGCCGTGCCCGGCACGTCGCCCGCGGTCTGGCTCTGCCCCTCGAACAGCAGGGCGGCGCCGCTGGCGCCGAGTGGCAGCAGCAGGGTCTGGGCATTGTCGAACAACGCGGTGCGCCAATCCCCATCGCGGGTGATCGCCTCGATCATCCGCTGCTCCAGCCGGCGCACGGCGAGTTCCGCCTGCGACTGGACGAAGGATTCCAGCGCGGCGATGCGAGTGCCCACGGCCTCCGCCAGCAATTCGGTGATGGCGCGCTGCACGAAGGGGGTGCGGCGCGGCGTCTGGTGATGGCAGGAGATCAAGCCCCAGAGCCGCCCGCCCACCAGGATGGAGGCCACCAGCGTGGCGCCCACCCCCATGTTCTTCAGGTACTGCACATGCATGGGCGAGGTGCTGCGCAGGATGCACAGCGACATGTCCAGGTCCTGCCCGGTCAGCGGCGAGAGCCGCGGCTCCAGCGGCACCGGCGCATAATGCACATCCGTCACCACCCGCACCCGGTTGCGGATATAGAGCCGCCGCGCGATGGCCGGGATGTCCGAGGCCGGGTAGCGGTTGCCCAGGTAGGGCTCCATCCCCGCGGCGTGTTCTTCCGCAAAGACCTCGCCATGGCCGTCATCGTCGAAGCGATACAGCATGACGCGGTCGTAGCCGGTCAGCCCGCGGAAGATGCGGCACACCTCCTCGCAGAGCGGCTTCACCGCATAGCTGCCGAGGATGCCCTGCAGCGCCGGCTCGATCCGCCGGGCCGCCTCCTCCTCCGCCGCCGCGCGCTCCAGCTCCAGGATCACGCCGCCGCCGATCGGGCGGTGCAGCTGCACATCCAGCGCGACGCCGCCGGCCGCCGCCGGCACGCGCACCGCGGCCGGCACCACATCCAGCGGATCGGCCAGCAGGGGGGCGATGGCGCGCGCGATATCGGGCGCGAAATCGGCCAGCCGCCGGCCCAGCGCCGGCCCGTCCAGGCCCAGGAAGGCGGCGGCATTGGCGCTGACCTGAAGCACCATCAGATCCGGCTCCCGCAGCGCCAGCAGGGCGCCGTGCGGCTGGATGGAGGCGGCGAGGTGGATCTGCTCCCGCTCGCAATTCGAAAGGTCGGCCGCCCCGAAGGCTGGGGATCCGGCGGCGCTGCCGGGCAGGTCGATGGTCACCGCGCGCGGTCCTCGTTGGCCTCGCGGTCTTCGCCGATCTCGTAACGCTCCAGCTTGGCATAGAGGCTCTGCCGGCTGAGGCCGAGCGCATCGGCCGCCGCCGTGCGGTTGCCATTGGCCAGGCGCAGCGCCTGTTCGATGCAGGCGCGTTCCACCAGCGCCGCGGTATTGCGCACCATGGTGGGCAGCGGCACGCGGCCCACGTCATTGGCCAGCATGCCGAGCGCCGTGCGCAGCGCCGCCGCCTCGCCGGAGGGCAGCACGCGACGGCCGATGTCGCGGATCATCAGGCCGATCATCCGCACCCCGTCGCGGGTCACGGCGCAGCCGGAGATCTCCACCTCGATCTCGGAGCCGAGATTGCCGGTGAGCTGGGTCGGGAAAAGCCGCACCTCGCCATGCTGGGCCATCGTCGCCAGCAGCACGCCGAGATCCATGCCCGGCTGGGCCAGCCAGCGGTCCAGCTTCTCCCCGATGATGGAGGCCTCGGTGCCGGCCTGGGCCAAGTCGAGGAAGGCGCGGTTGGCGCGGCGCACGGTCCCCTCGGCATCGATGGCGACGAAGCCATCGGGCATGTCCTCCAGCAGCGCATCGTTGCGGAGCGGCATGGCGCGCGGCTGGGTCGCGGGCACGGCCGGGGCGGCGGGGCTGAGCTGGATCAGGAAGACCGGGCCCGGCGTGCGCGCCATGAGGGAGGCGCGCAGCAGCCAGGGCGTCGCCTCCGCGCCCAGATGCACCATGATGCCGGGCGCGCGGCCCTGCTCGCGGGCGCGCATCAGCACGTCGCGCAGCGCGGCGCGGTCGCGCTGCGCCACCTCGTCGGCGAAATTCCAGCCCGGCGCCATGCCGAGCTCCCGGATCGCGGCCGGATTGGCCTCGACGATGCGCAGCGTGGAGGCGGCGATGACCAGCACGGCCTCGGAGGAGGCATCGAAGAGAAGGCGCGAGCGGGTCTCGATCTCGCGCAGCTTCCAGTAGTCCTGCTCCCGCGCCTGCTGCGCCGCCACCAGGCGGGACTGCAGCTCCGCCACCGCCTGCAGGTTCTTGCCGACGGCGATCAGCCCGGCCTGCCCGCCGAGGCGGACGGTGGTGTATTCGATCGGCAGCTCGAGGCCGGAGGGGAAGCGCTGGGTGACCTGGAGATAGGCGGAGACGCCGCTGGCGCGCGCATCCTCCACCATGCGGCGGACCTGCAGCCCGGCGATCTCCCCCACCGTCTCCATCCAGGGACGGCCAAGCCATTCCTGCACCCGCTCCGCCGGAATGGCGTCGGAGAGGCTGGCATCACGAATCACACCCTCCCAGTCGAGGCTCAGGGTGATATCGGGCTGGATCACGGCGACGCGGGTCATGCAGGTGTCCGACTGATCTGCCAGCCCGCCGCGGCGATTCGGAGCGGCTGGCCCGGGACCGATGCCACGAAAGGGCAGCGACAGGTAGAGTAGATCTGTAGTGGGGATCGCGGCCAGTCGCGTCAATGCAGAATGACGCTTTGAGCCATTTGAGACGCCGTCTTGCCCCCACATCGTGATCTGTCCAGGGCGCTTGACACCCGGCACCCGGCCCAGCCCAATCGGGCCATGGGCCAGGGGGACGCATCCAGCATCGTGATCGTCGGCGCCGGCATGGGCGGGCTGGCCGCCGCGCTGCACCTGGCCGCGGCCGGCCGCCAGGTCCTGCTGCTGGAACGGGCTGCACGGCCGGGCGGCAAGCTGCAGAGCCTGCGGCCGGGCGGGGTGCCGGTGGATGCCGGGCCCGCGGTGCTGGCCCTGCTGCCGGTGTTCCAGGCGCTGTTCGCCACCGCGGGCGCCCGGCTGGAGGACCACCTGGCGCTGCAACCGCTGCGGGTACTTGGCCGCCATATCTGGCCGGATGGCCGGCACCTCGACCTGCTGGCGGACCCCCATGAGGCGGCCGAGGCCATCGGGCATTTCGCCGGGCCGGAGGCCGCGCGCGGCTTCCTGGCCTTCCGCGACCGGGCGGCCCGGTGCTGGGGGGCCTTGGAAAAGCCGTTCCTGACGGTGCAGCGGCCGGGGATGCTGGCGCTGGGGGCGCAGGTCGGCCTCGGCCTGCGCGGCACCTCGCCCTTCGCCACCCTCTGGGACACCCTGGGCGAGCATTTTGCCGATATCCGGCTGCGCCAGGTCTTCGGGCGGATGGCGGCCTATGTGGGATCCTCTCCGCTGCAGGCGCCGGCCACGCTGATGCTGGTGGCGCATATCGAGTTTTCGGGCCTTTTTGCCATCGAGGGTGGCATGGACCGGCTGGCGCAGGCCCTGGCGACGCTTGCCGAGGCGCGCGGCGTGGAGATCAGGCGCGGCGCGGCGGTGGCGGAAATCCTGGTGCAGGGCGGGCGGGTGGCCGGGCTGCGCCTGGCCGATGGACAGCGGATCGCGGCGCGGCAGGTGGTCTGGGCGGCGGATGGCGCCAGCCTCGCCGCCGGCCATGCCGGGGCGGCCGCGGCCCGGGCGGTGCCGGCGCTGCCAGCCTCCCGCCGCTCCTTCTCCGCCTTCGGCTGGGCCATGGCGGGGCGGGCGGAGGGCCTGCCCCTGCCGCGCCAGGCGGTGTTCCACCCGGCCGATCCCACCGCCGAATACATTGCCCTGGCGCGCGGCCAGATGCCGGCGGCGCCCAGCGTGACGCTCTGGGCGCAGCAGCGGCTGGACCCGGCGCCGGCGCCGGAGGGTGCGGAGCCGCTGATGGCCCTGGTGCCGGCCCCGGCCCGGGCGGATGCGCGCGACCTGCCCGCCGGCCCGGCCGAGGCGGCGGCGCTGGCGGCGATGGCGCGCGCGGGCGTGCAGCTGCGGCGGGAGGCCGTGCTGGGCGTGACGCCGCGGGATTACGAGGGCCAGGCGCCGGGCAGCGGCGGGGCGATCTATGGCCAGGCGGTGCAGGGCTGGCAGTCCATCTTCAGCCGGCCGGCGGCGCGCACGGCCCTGCCCGGGCTGGTCCTGGCCGGCGGCACCACACATCCGGGGGCGGGGCTGGCCATGGCCGCGCTCTCCGGCCAATTGGCGGCGGCGGCCGTGATCGGGGAGCGGGGATGAGGGAACGCGGTTGGGAATTCGACCGGCCGGCAGCGCCGCGCGGCTATGGCTGGTGGTACCTGGATGCGCTGAGCGCGGATGGGCGGCACGGCATCACCATCATCGCCTTCATCGGCACCGTCTTCTCCCCCTGGTACAGCCTGGCCAAGCGCGGCGGCGCGCCGGCCGACCCGGAGAACCATTGTTGTGTGCATGTCGCGCTCTATGGCGCGCCAAGACGCTGGGCGATGACGGATCGGCGCAAGTCTGCCCTCCGCCGCGGCGCGGATTTTCTCCACATCGGGCCGAGCGCGCTGGAATGGGACGGCACTGCGCTCACCGTGCGGATCGAGGAGGTCACGGCCCCCTTCCCCCAGAAGCTGCGGGGCAAGGTGGTGCTGCGGCCGGAGGCGGTCTCCACGCGGGCCTTCCAGCTGGATTCGGAGGGCCGGCATCACTGGCACCCGATCGCCGCGCGGTCCTCGGTGGAGGTGACGCTGGAGGAGCCGGCGCTGCGCTGGTCCGGCCCGGCCTATTTCGACACCAATTGGGGCAGCGCGCCGCTGGAGCAGGATTTCGTCGGCTGGGACTGGTGCCGCGCGCCGATGCCGGAGGCGACGGCCATCCTCTACAATGCGCAGCGCCGCGATGGCACGGACCAGTCCCTGGCGCTGCGGGTGGCGCGCGACGGCAGCGTGACGGATTTCGAGCCGCCGGCGCCGGTCGCGCTGCCCAGGACCCTGTGGCGCATCCCCCGCCCCACCCGGGCGGAGGGTGGCGCGGCGCGGGTCGTCAACACCCTGGTGGATGCGCCCTTCTATTCCCGGTCCGAGATCCAGACACGGCTGCTGGGCCGCGATGCGACGGCGATCCACGAAAGCCTCTCGCTGGACCGTTTTTCCTCCAACGCCATGTACGCCATGCTGCCCTTCCGGGTGCCGCGGCCCTTATCGTAGTCAGCGGCGCAGCCGCACCGCCAGGTCGAACACATGGGTGGCCAGGGCAGCCAGCAACGCGGCTGCGACGAGCCCCCAGCCGGCGCCCGTCAGCGCCGCGCGCAGCGCCAGGGCGAAGGCCACACCGGGCAGCACCAGCCCGGCCAGGGCCGCCGGACGCAGCCCGCGCCCGCTGCGGCGGTGCCAGGCGAAAAGCAGCGCCGCCTCCGCCACCAGCACCGCCAGCACCAGGTCGGCAACGCGGCCGGAGGCGAAGAATTCAGCCATGCTGCGGCATTGCTCGATCCCCCATGGCCCAATCCCTCATGACCGAGGTTTCATTCCGTCGCCGCCTTGCGCGGATCGCGGCGGCTGCCACCTTGCCAGCAGCGGGGCCTGCCCACCAGGGAGCTTGCCCCGTCGCATGTTTTCGCCAAGAACCCGCGATGCGGCCGCCGCGTTCAGCACGCGGGGAGACTGAACCAGGAGGATGCCTCGGATGCGACGTCTGACACTCACGCTTGCCACGGTCCTTGCCCTCGCGCCCTTCGCGGCCAAGGCGCAGGAGGGCGATGCCGCCGCGGGCCAGCGGGTCTTCAACCAGTGCCGCGCCTGCCACACCATCAATGAAGGCGGCCGCAATGGCGTCGGTCCCAATCTGCATGGCATCGTCGGCCGCGCGGCCGGGTCGGTCGAGGGCTTCCGCTATTCGGCCAATATGCAGGAATGGCGCCAGGGGCAGACCTGGACGGAAGAGAATCTCCGCGCCTACCTCACCAATCCCAAGGATGTCCTGCCCCGCGGCAGCATGTCCTTCGCGGGCCTGCGCAATCCGCAGCAGCTGAACGACCTGATCGCCTATCTCAAGACCAACCCCTGAGGCGCGTCCCGGCCGAGGTCGCACGACCTCGGCCGGCGCGGTTCACGGCACCGAAGCCGGCAGGCCCGCGAAAGCCTCCTCCGGCGTGAAGCGGTGCGGCAGCAGGCCCTGCTCCGCGCAATAGTCGATCGCCAGCGCCAGGGCGGGCCGCAGTTCCGCGCGGCTGCGGACGGCGGCGCCCGACTCCTTCAGCATCCGCAGCACTTCCGGCACCAGGTCCGGGTCCGCCTCCACCACATCGCGCCGCATCACCACCAGGTGGTTCACCGGCAGGAAGCCGTGCCGGGCCTGGAAGGCGGCGCCGGCGGCCTGGGGGTCCGGGAAGACCGGGCGCAGATCCGGGTCCTCCGGCAGGTCATTGCCGAAGATCGCCGCATCGGCCTCGCCGGATTTCAGCAGGCCGAGCAGGTCCTGGCCCTTTTCCGCGCGGCTGACCCAGGGCGGGTCCTGGAACTCCGCGACATGGGCGTCCTCGAAGGTGGTCCAGCGTTGCTGGTCCGCCCTCACGTCGAAGGATTCGGCCAGGCTGCCACGCAGCCACATGCCGGTGGTCTGGCTATAGGCCCGCACCGCGATGCGCGCGCCGGCGAGATCCGCCGGCCCCTGCACCGGGCCGTTCTTGCGGCAGAGCAGCGCGGCCTCCTGCGCCCGTTCCACCAGCACCACCGGCAGCAGCACCAGCGGCTTGTCATAGGCGCGGGCCATCAGGAAGGTGGCGATCGCCATCTCGCTGACCTGGTATTTCCCCGACCGCACCATCGGCGCGAAAGCCTTGGAGATCGGCGCGACCTTTTCGAAGTCCAGCCGCAGCCGGCCGGACGGGATCTCGCCGTCCAGCAGGCGTGCGGTGCCGGGGTAGCGGCCGAGGGCGGCCGTCAGCACAGGCAGATCAGTCACGATAGCTGGGGTCCATCCGGTCCAGCTTGCGCAGCAGCGCCGGCCATTCCATGACGCCATAGGGTCGGCGGGTGCCCGGCTGGTAGTTGTTCCAGGTGGCGTCGATGACGGCCTGCGGCACTTCCACCAGCTTCTGGCCGGTGGCCTGGGCGGCGAGCTGCGCGCGGCAGGACAGTTCCAGCCGGTGCATGGCGTTGAAGGCCTCGCCCACCGTCTTGCCCACGGTCAGCAGGCCGTGGTTGCGCAGGATCAGCGCGTTGTTGTCGCCGAGGTCGCGCACCAGGCGCTCCTGCATCTCCAGGTCCAGCACCACGCCCTCGTAGTCGTGATAGCCGATCCTGGCGAAGCGCATGGAGGTCTGGTTCATCGGCAGCAGGCCGCATTCCAGCGAGGAGACCGCCATGCCCGGCCAGGTATGGGTGTGGATGACGCAGGCGATCTCGTGGCTCGCCTCATGGATCGCGCCGTGGATGACGAAGCCGGCGCGGTTCACGCCATAGCCGAGGCCACCGGGGAATTCCGGCTTGGCCAGCACATTCCCCTTCACGTCGATTTTTACCAATGAGGACGCGGTGATTTCCTCGTAGAGCATGCCGTAGGCATTGATGAGGAAGGCATTGTCCTCGCCCGGTACACGGACGGAAATGTGGTTCGCGGCCATGTCGGACATGCCGTAGAGGTCGATCAGCCGGTAGCAGGCGGCGAGGTCCACGCGCGCCTGCCACTCCTCCGGCGTCACGCTGTCGCGCAGCGAGGGAATGCGAAAACGGTCGGGGCTGTCGGGCATCGGTCTGTCTCCGTTACTCGGGAAGGGCGCCGGCAATGCGAACAATCTCGCGCCAGCGATTGATCTCATGCGCCAGGAAGGTGCGGAAGGCCTCGGGGCCATTGCCCACCGGATCGGCGCCCTGCTCGATCATGGTCTGCGCATTGCGCGGCAGGGCGAGCGCGGCGTGCACATCGGTGACGATCTTGTCGATGACCGGCTTCGGCGTCGCCGCCGGCGCCACCATGCCGAACCAGGAGGAGGCATCGAAATCCGGATAGCCCAGCTCCACCATGGTCGGCACGCTGGGGTTGGAGCGCGACCTTTCCATGGAGGAGACGGCCAGCGGCCGCAGCCGGCCATCCCGGATATGCGACATGACGGAGGGGATGGTGGCGAACATGAAGTCGACACGGCCGGCCAGCAGGTCGTTCAGCGCGACGGCGCCGCGATAGGGCACGTGCAGCGTGGTGATGCCCGCCATCTGGTCCAGCATCACGCCCGACAGATGCGCGGAGGTGCCCACGCCGGTGGAGCCGTAGCTGAGCGCGCCCGGCCGGCGCTTCGCCTCCGCCACCAGCCCCGGCACGTCGCGGATCCGCGAGGCCTCCGGCACCACCAGGATATTCGGCACGCCCGCCAGCAGCGTCACCGGCGCGAAGTCGCGCAGCGTGTCGTAGGGCATGTTCTTGACCAGCGACTGGTTCACCGCCAGCGGCCCGACCGAGCCGACCAGCAGCGTATAGCCATCGGGCGCGGAGCGCGCGACGTATTCGCTGCCGATATTGCCGCCGGCGCCGGGGCGGTTCTCGATGACGACCGACTGGCCCCAGGTTTCGGTGAGCGTCGCGCCGATCAGACGGGCGATGATGTCCGTGGTGCCGCCGGGGGTGAAGGAGACGACGAGGCGCACCGGCCGGTTGGGCCAGGCCTCCTGCGCCCGGGCGCCTGGCGCCGCCAAAGCGAGGAAAGGTAGGGCGAGCGCGCCGCGGCGTCCGAGGGTCATGGGTCGTTTTCTCCCGCCGGGCGATCTGCCGCCGCCCGCTTCACCCCGGCAGGATGCGCCGGGGCGGCCCATGCGACAAATGGGAAGAATGAGCCGGCCGTTTCCTTTTGTGCATCAATTCTCCCACCCCGGCAGCAGGCCGACGCGCCGCGCCGCCACCACGCGGTAGAGCGGGTCGCCCCAGACCGCCTCCTCGCAGCGCGCGGAATAGACCAGGGAGACGTCGTGCTCCTCATCCGAGGCGCGGGCGCGGGCGGCGATCTCGTCCCAGCCGGGGGCGGGCAGTTGGCGCTGGCGCGCGGCCTCCTCCGCCGTCAGCGGCAGGGGGAACTTCATCTTCGGATAGACCGAGGCGATCGCCTGCCAGAAGAAGCGGATGGCGCGTTCCCGGTCCGCCGGATCCAGCACCGGCAGGATCAGCCGCAGCCAATGCGTGCCGGAGACGGCGTGCAGGGCGCAGAACTCGCCGGTGGCAGCGAAGATCATCAGCGAATCCTGCGCCATCTTCGGGATGGTGTCCGGCTTCACCTCCAGCCAGTCATGCGCGGGCGCGAAGGCGGGCATGGCGGCGACACGGCGCATGGCGTGCCACAGCAGGCCATCGTCGAATTCCAGCGCGCGCAGCGTCGGCTCCTCCGCCACGCGCAGCAGCACGCCGGCCGGGCGGTCCGTGATCGGCGTGGCACCCACGCCCTCCCCCAGCGGCAGGTAGGTGGCGGCCCAATAGCCCAGCGCCTCCGCCACCTCCGCCGGGCTGTTCGAATCCTGGGCATAGGCCAGGCGCATCAGCGCATGCAGGGCGCTGGCCGCGATGCCCGGCAGCAGCCGCGGCAGGTAGTGGCGCTGCAGCGTGGCGGCGCTGCCGAGGCGGGCCAGCTCATCCCGGAAGAATTTTCGGTAGGCGGCCTCCGCCCGGCGGTCGCCGAGGCGCGCGGTCCAGTCGTTGCGCGCGATCGGCGCATCCAGCGGCAGCATGGGGGAAAGCCGGTTGTCGCGGATATAGGCCGCGAGGAAGCGCTGCGCCTCGGCCTCCGTCCCGCCCAGCCGGCGCTGCGCCCAGAGCACCATGGCGGCGTGGTTAGCCAGGGTCTCGCCGAATTCCGCGCTGAGGCCGCGTGCCTCGGTCAGGGCATCGGTGTGGGTGGCGGCACTCTGTTGCATGGCGTCTCCGCGGGGCGGCAGGGGCCCCTGTTGTTCGGCCGGTCGATGCAATCCTCACGCCATGGCGGGCGCAGGTCCAGGTCAGGCCGCGAGCACGCCGTTGCGCGCAACGATCCGCCCCGCCTTCACCACCAGGGCCCGCGGCGGCGCGGTGGCCACCGCCTCCGGCACATGGGCGGCGGCCACCAGCAACAGGTCGGCGTGCGAACCCTCCGCCAGCGCCGGATCGGGCAGGCCCATCACCCGTGCCGGCGCGGCGGTGACGAGATCGAGGCCCAGGCGCAGCTCCGCATCCGTCAGCAGCGCGGCGCGGTAGCCGACCAGCCGGGCGCGCTCCAGCATGTCGCCATTGCCATAGGGCGACCAGGCATCGCGGATATTGTCGGAGCCGACGAAGACCGTGACGCCTTCCGCCACCAGCCGCTTCACCGGCGGCATCGCCTCCGGCCCCGGGCCATTGGTCATGATGGCGACGCCGGCCCGCGCCAGCTCCGCCGCCGTGCGCGCCAGCGTCGCCTCCGCCACCTGGCCCAGCGCATAGGCATGGCTGACGGCGACGCGGCCCTGCAGCCCGGCGGCCAGGGTGCGGGCGGCAATGCGGCGGAGTTCGAAGGCGCCGAGCTCGCCGGGGTCGTGCAGGTGGATGTCGATCGGCACGCCACGGCGTTCGGCGATGCCGAAGACGATGGCGAGCTGCGCCTCGATATCCTCGTCGATGCCGGCGGGGTCGAGGCCGCCCACCACATCGGCGCCGGCGGCGACCGCATCTTCCAGGATTTGCGCATGATGCAGCACGCCGGATTGCGGAAAGGCGACGATCTGCAGGGACAGCAGATGCGCCACCTCCCCCCGCAGTTGCAGCAGCGCCTCCAGCCCCGCCAGGCCGATCTCGGCATCCACATCGACATGGGTGCGGATGGCGGTGGTGCCGCGCGCGGCGATGGTCTCGACCAGCCGGCGGGCGCGCAGCGCCATCGGTTCCGCGATCGCGCGCAGCTGCGCCTTCTCCGCCGCGATGCGCCCGGCCACGCTGCCATCGGGCCGATGCGGCGCCCAGGGCAGGCCGACAAAGGTCTTGTCGAGGTGGATATGGCCATCCACCAACCCGGGCAGGGCCAGCAGGCCGCGGCAGGGCTCCACCGGGCCGCCGGCCAGGCTGCCGGCGGGCGCGATCCGGGCGATGCGGCCGCCGCGCAGGCCGAGGTCGCAGTCAGCCTCCCCGAGCCGCAGGTCGGACAGGATCAGGTCGAAGGCATCCGGCATCGGCGGGGGTCCCGTGGCTGTCCGTGGGGGCAAAAGCTGTGGCACGCGGCCGGGGACCGTGGAAGGTTTGCGGTTCGGCGATGGTCTAGGATACACCTTGTGTGCTCACATGGTGGCGTGCAGGGGGAAAGTCCGGATGAAGCCATGGGACGGAATCATCTCGGAGGAGGAGCAGCGCGCCTATGCCGCCGCCGGCTTCGGCCGCCGCGCCGGGCTGGGCCGCAGGCCCGCGCTGCTGGTGATCGACGTGCAGTACCGCACCACCGGCACCCGCCCCATGCCGTTCTGGGAGGCGGTGGCCGAATATCCGACCAGCTGCGGCCAGGTGGCCTGGGAAGCGGTGGCGCAGATCCAGAAGCTGATGGCGCTGTTCCGCGGCCGCGGCTGGCCGGTGCTGTTTCCCCATGTCTCGCCCAAGGAAAGCTTTGACGGCGGGCGGCTCGCGGCCAAGGTGCCGGCGCTGATGACGGTGCCGGCCGAGAGCTATGCCTTCGTCGCGGAAGTGGCTCCGGAGCCCGGCGATATCCTGCTGCCCAAGAAGCACCCCAGCGCCTTCTTCGGCACGCCGCTTGCCAGCTACCTGGTGGATCTGGGCGTGGACTCGCTGGTGGTCACCGGCTGTACCACCAGCGGCTGCGTCCGCGGCTCGGTGGTGGATGCCTTCGCCTATAACTGGCGCGTGCTGGTGCCGCAGGATGCGGTCTATGACCGCAGCGCCACCTCGCACGCCGTGAACCTCTTCGACATGGCGGCGAAGTATGCCGATGTGATGTCGACGGAGGAGGCGCTTGCGGCGCTGGGCGCGCTGCCGTGACGCGCCACGACCTGCTGCTGCGCGGCGCCACGGTGGTGCTGCCGGGCACCGGCCCCGTGGCCTGCGACATCGCCGTGGCGGAGGGCCGCATCGCCGCCCTGCTGGCACCGGGCGCCGCGGCGGAGGCCGCGGAAAGCTGGGACCTGGCCGGGCTGGTGGTGCTGCCGGGGGCGATCGACGCGCATCTGCATCTCGGCCACGGCGCCGACATTTCCCGGCCCCGGATCCCCGAGGATGCGGCGGTGGAAAGCGGGGCGGCGGCGGCGGGGGGCATCACCTGCTTCCTGCCCTACCTGATGGCGACCGACCCTTTTTCGCAATTCTGGGAGGAGGTCGTGGCGGTCACCGCGGCCGGGTCGCGCATCGACTTCGGCTTCCACCCGATCATCTCGACCGAGGCGCAGCTGGCCGAGGTGCCGCTCTATGCCCGCGACTATGGCGCGCCGAGCTTCAAGATCTTCATGAACAACCGCGGCGGCGAGGGAAAGCGCCTCGGCCTGCCCGATATCGACGACGGCTTCCTGCTGCGCCTGGCGGAAGCCGCCGCCGCGCATGGCGGCATGGTCTGCCCGCATCCCGAGACCATCGAGCTGGCCTGGGTCCTGCGCGCCAGGGTGATGGCGGCGGACCCCGAGGGCGCCGGCGGCCTGGCCAGCTGGAACGCCTCCCGCCCCCCCTTCGTCGAGGCCGATGCGGTGCAGCGCGCCGGGCTGGTGGCGCGCCATGCCGGCGCGCCGCTCTACATCGTGCACACCTCCTCCGCCGCCGCGCTCGACGCCGCCCGGCAGCAGCGGGCGCTGGGCGGGCGGGTCTTCATCGAGACCTGCCCGCACTACCTGACCCACGACATCGGCTGGGCCGGCGGCGCGGTGGGCAAGATCAACCCGCCCCTGCGGGACGCGGCGGACCGGGCGGCGCTCTGGGCGGGGCTGGCCGATGGCAGCATCGACACGGTGGCGACGGACCATGTGCATCGCGACCTCTCGGGCAAGGAAGGCGGCATCTGGAAGGCCTCGCCCGGCTGCCCGGGGCTGGAGACGCTGCTGCCGGTGCTGCTCTCCGAAGGCCATGCGAAGCGCGGCCTGCCGCTGGCGCGGATCGCGGAACTGGTCTCCGGCAATCCGGCCCGGATCATGGGGCTGCCCCGCAAGGGCGCCATCGCGCCCGGGATGGACGCCGACTTCGCCATCATCGACCCAGCCGCCCGCTGGAAGGTGACGCGGCAGGGCGTACATTCGGGCGCCGGCTACTCGATCCATGAGGGCTGGGAGATGCAGGGCCGGGTGGTCCACACCCTGGTGCGCGGCCGCGCCGTGCTGCGGGACGGGGCGCTGGTCGAAGGCTGCGCGGGCACCGGCCGCTACATCCGGCGGCGGCTGGAAGGGGCCGCGCGATCGGGACTTCCCCCGGCCGCCGCGCCGGGCTAAAGACGTCGCCGCTGGACCCGTAGCTCAGCTGGATAGAGCGCTGCCCTCCGAAGGCAGAGGTCGTACGTTCGAATCGTATCGGGTCCGCCAATCCCCTCCGCCGTCATCCTTCTCCGGTCCGCGGCTGGCGGTCAGGGCGGCCGGCGCGTTCACGGCGCCGGCGGATCGCCGCGCCGCAGCCCGTCCAGGAAGACGTCGAGCAGCCGCAGCGCCCGGCCCTGCCAGTCCGGCCCTTCCTGCAGGTAGCAGAGGCCGACCACCGTACGCAGCACATCCTCCGCGGTGATATCGGCCCGGGCCTCCCCGGCCTCCGCCGCGGGATGCAGCAGCAGGCCGATCGCCTCCTGCAGCCGCCGGGTGGTGAAGGCCATCAGCTCCGGCGGCTTGTGCGCCGCCATGGCCAGGGCGGCGCCCATGCCCTTCTTGGTGGCGACCAGCTGGACCAGGGCCTGCATCAGCCGGCGCAGGCCCTCCAGTCGGTCCGGCTCCGATGCCAACCGGGCGGCGAGCTCGGCCAGCTGCTCCACCTCGCGCCGATAGACCGCCTCATACAGCGCCTCCCGCGTCGGGAAGTGGCGGTAGAGCGTGCCGATGCCGACGCCGGCCTGCCGCGCCACCGCGGCCAGGCCCACCTCCGTCCCGCCCTGGCTGAAGACCACCTTGGCGGCCTCCAGCACCCGCTCCCGGTTCCGGATGGAATCGGCGCGGGGCTTGCGATCGGCGGTCACGGCATCCTCGGGCATGGGCGGACAGGCTCTCCTTCACGAAACGGAGCATCGCTCCGTTTCTGCTTGCAAGCGGAGGGTCCCTCCGCATATGACGCCGCAACGGCGGTGGGAGGCAAGCCCAATCCGACCGCCCGCCGCCCGCACCGGCAGACTAGGGATCCCCCGCCCGCCGGCCTACCCCGTATTCCCAGCATCGGAGGCTCCGCATGAGCTTGTCGGTCACCCTCACCGTGAACCGCGTCCAGCACCGAGTCCTGCTGGACGATCCGCGCGTCACCCTGCTCGACCTGCTGCGGGAAAGGCTGCAGCTCACCGGCACCAAGAAGGGCTGCGACCGCGGCCAGTGCGGCGCCTGCACCATCCTGCTGAATGGCCGCCGCGCGAATGCCTGCCTGGCGCTGGCGCTGAGCCATGACGGGGCGGAGATCCTGACCATCGAGGGCCTGGCGGATGGCGAGGTGCTGCACCCGGTGCAGGCCGCCTTCATCGCCCATGACGCCTTCCAATGCGGCTTCTGCACGCCCGGCCAGATCATGAGCGCCATCGGCCTGATCGGCGAAGGCCAGGCCGGCACGGATGCCGAAAGGGTGCGGGAGGGGATGAGCGGCAATCTCTGCCGCTGCGGCGCCTATCGCGGAATCACGGAGGCGGTGGTCGCCGCCACGCGCAGCATGACCGAGGAGGAGTCAGCGGCATGAATCGCTTCGAATATCTGCGGCCGCAAAGCGTGGCGGAGGCGGTGGCGGCCGCTGCGGTGCCGGGCAGCGCCTTCCTCGCCGCCGGCACCAATCTGCTCGACCTGATGAAGATCGGCGTCGCCCGGCCGCAGCGGCTGATCGACCTGAAGGACCTGCCGGATCTCGATATCATCGAGCAATTGCCGGATGGCGCCGTGCGCATCGGCGCGCAGCTGCGCAATGCCGACCTGGCGCATGATCCGGATTTCCGCCAGCGCTTCCCGATGGTGGCGGAGGCGCTGCTCTCCGGCGCCTCCGCCCAGCTGCGCAACGTGGCGACGGTGGGCGGCAACCTGATGCAGCGCACGCGCTGCGCCTATTTCCAGGACCCGGCCAGCGCCTGCAACCGGCGCGCGCCGGCCAGCGGCTGCGATGCGCGCGGCGGCGAGAACCGCCAGCACGCCGTGCTGGGCTGGAGCGAGGATTGCATCGCCACCCACCCCTCCGACTTCTGCGTACCGCTCGCCGCCCTCGGCGCCATGGTGGAGATCGAGGGCCCGGCGGGGCGGCGGGAGGTGGCGCTGACGGAATTCCACCGGCTGCCCGGCAACACGCCCGAACGAGAGACGGCGCTGGGCCAGGGTGAGCTGGTGACGGCGCTGCGCCTGCCGCCCGCCGCCGCGGCCTTTGCCCGGCATTCCCGCTACGTGAAGCTGCGCGAGCGCACCTCCTTCGCCTTCGCCGTGGTCTCCGCCGCGGCGGCGCTGCGCATCGTCGATGGCCGGATCCAGGAGGCGCGGCTGGCGCTGGGCGGCGTCGCCGCCCGGCCCTGGCGCGCGGAGGAAGCGGAGGCCTCGCTGCGCGGCGCGACCCCCGATGCGGAGGCCTTCCGCCGCGCCGCAACGCTGGCGCTGGAGGCGGCCCGCCCCTCCGGCGACAACGAATTCAAGATCGAGCTGGCGCGGCGCATCGCGCTGCGCGCGCTGCGTCTTGCCGCCGCCGGCACGCCGGACCGGCTGCCGGCCCTGCCGGCCTCTCCCCTCGCCCCCCTCCCCGGAGGTCTGCATGTCTGACATCGACCGCATCCGGCATGGCTCCAGCATCGGCCAGCCGATCACCCGCCGCGACGGCCCGCTGAAGGTCACCGGCCAGGCGCGCTTCGCCGCGGACACCCACAAGCCCGGCCTGCTGCATGCGGTGCTCGCCACCAGCAGCATCGCGCGCGGCCGCGTGACCTTCCTGGACGAGGCCGCGGCACGGGCGCATCCCGGCGTGGTGGCGGTGATGCTGCCCGGCAACCGGCCGGCGCTGGCGCAGCACCCGGACGACAAGTCCGCGCCCTTCTCCTTCAAGATGGATCTGCTGCAGGACGACCGCGTCCGCTATGCCGGCCAGCCGATCGCCGTGGTGATCGCGGAGACGCTGGAAGCCGCGACCGAGGGCGCCGCGCTGCTCGCCCCGCGCTATGCGGCGGAGCCGGTGGAGGTGACGCTGGACGCCCCCGGCGCCTATGTGCCGGAGGCCATCGGCGTGGGCGGCCCCGCTGAGCTGCGGCACGGCGATGTCGAGGCCGGGCTGCAGGACGCGGCGCGGCGGATCGAAGCGGTCTATGAGACGCCGCAGCAGTTCCACAATGCGATGGAGCCGCATGCCGTCGTCGCCGAATGGGATGGCGACAGGCTCTCACTCGACATGCCGACACAGGGCTTCGCGCTGACGCAGATGCGGCTGGCCGGACTCTTCGGCATTCCCGTGGAGGCCATCGCCATCCGCAGCCCCTTCATCGGCGGCGGCTTCGGCTCCAAGCTGCTTGCCGGGCCGCAGGTGCTGGGCATCCTGGCGGCGCGCCTGGTCGGGCGGCCGGTGAAGCTGGTGCTGACGCGGGCGCAGATGTACGGCCCCGTCACGCATCGCGCGCCCACGCGGCAGACGCTGCGGCTGGGCGCCGCGCCGGATGGCGCGCTGCTGGCCCTGCATCACCATGTCCGCACCGCGACCAGCCGCTTCGATGACTTCATCGAACCGGCCGCCAATGCCTCCCATACCCTCTATGCCGCGCCGGCCATCGTCACCACCACCGATGCGGTGCGCCTGGATACCGGCACGCCCGGCTTCATGCGCGCGCCGGGCGAGGCCAGCGGCAGCGCCGCGCTGGAATGCGCGATCGACGAGATGGCCGAGGCCTGCGGCATGGACCCGCTGGCCTTCCGCCTGCGCAACTACGCCGAGGTGGAGCCGATCTCGAACAAGCCCTTCTCCTCCAAGGCGCTGCGCGAATGCTATGCGTCGGGTGCCGCGCGCTTCGGCTGGGCGGGCCGGCCGCTGTCGCCGCGGCAGATGCGGGACGCGGATGGGCTGCTGCTCGGCTGGGGCATGGGCACCGCGACCTTCCCGGCGCTGATGTTCCAGGCGGAAGCCCGCGCCGTGCTGCGGCGCGACGGCACCGGGCTGATGGAATCCGGCACGCATGAGATGGGACAGGGCGCCTGGACCGCCTTCGCCCAGATCGCGGCGGATAGCCTCGGCCTCGACATCGAGAGGCTGGAGCTGCGCGCCGGGCGGTCCGACCTGCCCAATGCCGGCATCGCCGGCGGCTCCGCCCATACCGCCACCGCCGGCAGCGCCATGCAGGCGGCGGGCGAGGCAGCGATTGCGCGGCTGACGGAGCTGGCGGTGGCGGATCCGCGATCGCCGCTGTTCGGCGCCGGGAATATCGGCGTGGTGCCGCGCGGTGGCCGTCTGGTGCGCTGGGACGATCCCTCCCGCAGCGAGGACTATGCCGAGATCCTGGCCCGCGCCGGGCTGGAGCAGGTGGAGGGGCGCGGCAGCGCCGCGGCCGATCCGGCGGCGTCGGACCGCCATGCCATGCACGCGCATGGCGCGGTCTTCGCCGAGGTGAAGGTGGATCCCGATCTGGGCCAGGTCCGCGTCACCCGGCTGGTCGGCGCCTTCGCCGCCGGCCGGATCATCAATCCGCGCCTGGTGCAGAGCCAGTACCAGGGCGGCATGATCTGGGGCCTGTCCTTCGCCCTGCAGGAAGGCGCGGTGCTGGATGCGCGCAGCGGCCGGGTGATGAATGCCGACCTGGCCGGCTACCATGTGCCGGTGAATGCGGATGTCCCTTCCATCGAGGCGATCCTGGTGGAGGAGGAGGACCGGCATGTGAATGCCCTGGGCGTGAAGGGCGTGGGCGAGATCGGCATCACCGGCACCGCCGGCGCCATCGCCAATGCGGTCTGGCATGCCACGGGCGCCCGGATCCGGCACTTCCCGATCACGCCGGAGGCGATCGGGCGCGCCCTGGCGGCGGCGAACTGAGGCATGGGCACGCCCCTCCCGGGGGGCTGCGCCTCCGCGCCCCCCGGTGCAGGATGCGGGGCCGGATAGGAGCCACCGCATG
The DNA here is from genome assembly GCF_051860665.1 of Falsiroseomonas sp. Taxonomy (GTDB): domain Bacteria; phylum Pseudomonadota; class Alphaproteobacteria; order Acetobacterales; family Acetobacteraceae; genus Falsiroseomonas. Next base: position 101,051 of record NZ_JBHYDM010000004.1, on the reverse strand, counting down.
CTCGACCGCCTGGGCGTCACCATCCCGATCATCCAGGCGCCGATGGCCGGCGTCTCCACCCCGGAGCTGGCCGCCGCGGTCTCCGATGCCGGCGGGCTGGGCTCGCTCGGCCTCGGCGCCACCGATGCCGCCGGCGGCCGCGCCATGATCCAGGCGATGCGGGACCGCACGCGACGCGCCTTCAACGTCAATCTCTTCGTCCATGCGCCGGCCAGGCCCGACCCGGCACGGGAAGCGGCCTGGCTGCAGGCGCTGCAACCCCTTTTCGCCGCCCAGGGCGCGGTGCCGCCCGGCGGCCTGCGCAGCCCCTACCGCAGCTTCGCCGAGGATGATGCGATGCTGGCCATGCTGCTGGAGGCGCCGCCGCCGGTGGTCAGCTTCCATTTCGGCCTGCCGGGGGCCGATCGCATCGCAGCGCTGCGGCAGGCCGGCTGCCTGCTGCTGGCCACGGCGACCAGCCCGGCCGAGGCGCGCGCCATTGCGGCGGCGGGGATCGATGCCGTGGTCGCCCAGGGCTGGGAGGCCGGCGGGCACCGCGGCGTCTTCGATCCCGCCGCGCCTGACGACCGCCTCGGCACCCTGGCGCTGGTCCGCCTGGTGGCGGCGCAGGGCAGCGCGCCCGTGATCGCGGCCGGCGGCATCATGGACGGGGCCGGCATCCGCGCGGCGCTGTCGCTGGGCGCGGCGGCCGCCCAGCTCGGCACCGCCTTCATCGCCTGTCCCGAAAGCAGCGCGGAGCCCGCCCATCGGGCCGGGCTGCAGGGCCCGGGCGGCGCGCATACGGTGATGACCCCGGTGATCTCCGGCCGCCCCGCGCGCTGCCTGGCCAATCGCTTCACCGCCTGGGGCGAGACCGCCCCGCGGGCCGTGCCCGACTATCCCATCGCCTATGACGCCGGGAAGGCGCTGGCCGCGGCAGCCCGGGCCCGCGGCGAGGTCGGCTTCGGCGCGCATTGGGCCGGCCAGGGCGCGCCGTTGAGCCGCGCCATGCCGGCCGCGGCGCTGACGGCGCTGCTGTGGCAGGAGGCGACCGCCAGGCCCTGACGCCCCCCAATGCCCGACCCGGCGGCGACGGTGCGCTGAACGAAACTTGTTCGGTCACCTCGGGAATGCTGTCCTTGCCATGCCACCCGGCGCAATGATCGGCGTTAGGCTCTGCCATGACCAGCGAAAGATGCACGCCCCGGCCGATCCGGCCCCCGCAGATGGAGACACGCGCAAGGCGCCCGGGCGCCCGAGGTGGCCGATGACCCCCCCGCCGCGGACCCCGACCGGCGTCGCCGGCCTGGACGCCGTCCTGGAGGGCGGCCTGACGCCGAACCGCCTCTATCTGGTCGAGGGCGCGCCGGGATCGGGCAAGACCACCCTGGCAATGCGCTTCCTGCTGGAAGGCCAGCGGCTGGGGGAGCCAGGCCTCTATGTCACCCTCTCGGAGACGACGGAGGAGCTGCACGCTGTCGCCGCCTCGCATGGCTGGGACCTCGGCGGCCTCGCGCTGTTCGAGCTGGTGGCCGCCGAGGCGGCGCTGGGGCAGGAACGCGAGACCACCCTGCTGCATCCCTGGGAGATCGAGCTGGGCGAGACCGTCGGGCTGATCACGACGGAGGTCGAGCGCAGCGGCGCGGTGCGCGTGGTCTTCGACAGCCTGTCGGAGATGCGGCTGCTGGCGCAGGACGGGCTGCGCTTCCGCCGCCAGGTCCTGGCGCTGAAGCAGTTCTTCGCCCAGCGCGGCACCACCGTGCTGCTGGTGGACGACCTGGCCGGCAGCAGCGGCGTGCCGGACCGGCAGCTGCACAGCCTGTGCCACGGCGTCATCACGCTGGAGCGGCGGACGCTGGACTACGGCGGGACCCGGCGCCGGCTGGAAGTGGCGAAGATGCGTGGCGCGCGGTATCGCGAAGGCTGGCACGACTACGTGATCCGCCGCGGTGGGCTCGAGGTCTTTCCCCGGCTGGTCGCCGCCGAGCATCACGCGCCCTTCGTCGGCGAGTCGGTGACGAGTGGCGTCGCGGAGCTGGACGAGTTGCTCGGCGGCGGCCCCCTGCGCGGCACCTGCCTGCTGCTGAGCGGGCCGGCCGGCTCCGGCAAGTCGACGCTCGCCATGCAATGGGTCCATGCGGCGGCGCTGCGCGGGGAGCGCTGCGCCATCTATCAGTTCGACGAGCGCGCCGGCACGCTGCTGACCCGGCTGGCGCGGCTCGGCCTGGACCTCGGGCCGCATATCGCCAGCGGCCATGTCACGCTGCGGCAGTTCGATCCGGCCGAGGTCTCGCCAGGGGAATTCGCCAGCATGCTGCGCGCCGATGCCGAGGGCGCCCGCATCGTGGTGATCGACAGCCTGAGCGGCTACCTGGCCGCCATGCCGGAGGACCGGCAGGTGCTGCTGCAGCTGCATGAGCTGCTGTCCTTCCTGAACCAGCGCGGCGTGCTGACGCTGCTGACCAATCCGCAGAGCGGGCTGCTCGGCAGCATGCAGAGCCATGTCGATGTCAGCTACCTGTCGGATGCCATCCTTCTGCTGCGCTTCTTCGAGGCCGGCGGGCGCGTGCGCAAGGCGCTGTCCGTCATCAAGAACCGCGGCGGCCGGCATGAGGACAGCATCCGGGAGCTGCGCATCTCCGCCGATGGCCTGCAGGTGGGCGGAACGCTGACGGCCTTCCACGGCGTGCTCAGCGGCACGCCCACCTATACGGGCCAGGAAGCGCCGCTGCTGTCGGGGCGCCCGGGGGCCGATGCCTGAGGTGCTGGCGGAGGATGCCGGCCCGCTGCTGATCCTCGCGCCCTATGGAAGGGATGCCGGGACCGCGGCGGCGCTGCTGGAACGCGATGGCATCGGCTGCCGCAAGCTGCCGGATCTCGCGGCCCTGCGCGCCGCGCTGGATGAGACGGCGGGCGCCGTGCTGGTGACGGACGAGGCGCTGTCGCATGCGGCGCTGGAGGCGCTGGGCGCCGATCTCGCGGCGCAGCCGCCCTGGTCGGACCTGCCCTTCATCGTCCTGACCCGGGGCGGGATCGCGGGCCGCACCGCGGTCGCCGCGCTGCGCCTGCCCGACCGGCTGGGCAATGCCGTCTTCATCGAAAGGCCGCTGAACGCGCTGTCGCTGGTCGGCGCCGTGCGCTCCGCCCTGCGGGCCCGGCGACGCCAGCGGCAGTTGCGCGCGCATCTGCTGGGGCGGGAGGCGGATGCGGCGGCGGCGCGGGCCAGCGAGGCGCATTGGCGCGGGCTGTTCGAGCGGATGCATGAGGGCTTCGCGCTCTGCGAGGTGGTGCGCGACGCCCAGGGCCGGGCCTGGGATTACCGCCTGGTCGAGCTCAACCCGGCCTTCGAGCGGCTGACCGGCATCTCCCGTGCCAAGGCGCTGGGGCAGACCGCGCGCGCGGTGCTGCCGGGTGCGGAGCCGCCCTGGCTCGGGATCTGCGCCGGCGTTGTGGAAACCGGCCAGCCGGCGCGGCTGCTGGACCATGCCACGCGGCCGGGCCGCTGGTTCGAACTGCATGTCTACCGGCCGGAGCCGGGGCGCTTCGCCCTGCTGGTGATGGACGTGACCGAGCGGCGGCAGACGGAGGAGCGCCAGATCCTGCTGACGCGGGAGGTGGACCACCGCGCGAAGAACGTGCTGGCCGTGGTGCAGGCGGCGCTGCGGCTTACGCCGCGGGACGATCCCGGCGCCTATGCCGAGGCGATCGAGGGCCGGGTCGCGGCGCTGGCGCGGGCCCATACGCTGCTGGCCGCCGAGCACTGGTCCGGCGCCGATCTGCGCGCCCTGCTGCGGCATGAGTTGGCCGCCTTCCTGGAGGAGCCCGGCGCCACGCCGCGCGTGCGGCTGGAGGGGCAGGACCTGATGCTGCCGCCAACCCAGGCGCAGCCGCTGGCCATGGCGCTGCACGAACTGACCACCAATGCCGCCAAATACGGCGCGCTGTCCCGCCCCGGCGGGCGCCTGACGATCCGCTGGCAGTTGCGGCCGGGGTCGCGGCTGCACCTGACCTGGATGGAAACCGGCGGGCCGCCGGTGGCCGGGCCGCCGCGCCGCAACGGCTTCGGATCCCGCGTGCTGACCGGCACGGTGCGCGGCCAGCTGCAAGGCCAGGTCGCGCTGGACTGGCAGCCCAGCGGCCTGGTCTGTGAGATGCAGGTGCCGCTGCACGAGGTTGAGGAACCGCCGGCCTAGCGACCGCTTGAGAACGGCGGCCGCTGAGGGTCCGCAGGTGATTTTCGTTCCTGCCAGGCGCGGGATGCAGCCGATGCCGGTTGCATCGGCAAATCCGGCGTCGCGCCATCCGCGCGCCTTCGCGCGCCGCAGGGGCGGAAAAGCGCCGTGGGACCGACCGGCCGCTGTTCTCAAACGGTCTCTGAGGGCGGAAAGCCATAGAGGCGCGCCGGGGTCTCGGTCAGGATGCGGCGGCGCAGTGCCGCATCGGGCGTCCAGTCCAGGAAAACCTGCAGCAGCCGCGCCGCGTCCGGGCGGCCGCCATCCGGGCGTGGATGCGGCCAATCCGTGCCCCAGACCAGCGCCTCCGGATTGGCGGCGACCAGCGCATCGTGGAAGGGCTTTGCCTCGATATAGTCCGGGCCCAGCGCGCCGAGGCGGTAGGTGCCGGAGAGCTTGGCCATGTAGCGGCCCTCCGCCACGCCGCGGCGCAGTGCCTCGAAGCCGGGATCCGCCACGCCGTGGCTGTGATGCATGCGGCCCATATGGTCGACCACGACCGGCACCGGCAGCCTGGCCAGGCGCGGCGCCAGCTCCGGCAGGTGGCGGGCGTCGATCCACAATTGCAGGTGCCAGCCGAGATCGGCCATCACCGGCATCAGCGGCTCGATCTCCGCCAGCCGCACGCCGCCGTGGTAGGCCGCGGCGCCGTCGCGGCGGTATTCATTGGCGCGCAGGCCGCGGATGCCGTCGCGATGCATGGCGCGCAGCATGGCGGGCGTCGCCTCCGCCCCCACCACCGCGACGCCGCGCAGCCGGTCCGGCGCGCGCCGCAGCGCATCCAGCGTGCAGCTATTGTCGCGGTCATAGGCTGAGGGCTGCACGATGACGCCGCGCGCCACGCCCAGCCGGTCGAGCAGCGCCAGGTAGTCCTCCAGCGTCTCGTCTTCCGGCGTGTAGGAGCGCGGCTCGGCATAAGGGAAGCGCGCGGCGGGGCCGAAGATGTGGCAGTGGCAGTCGGTGGCGCCGGCTGGAACAGGCTGGCTCATTCGGGCTTGATCCCGGCGGCCTGCGCGGCCTCCCGCGACCGGGCCAGGTCCTGCGCGATATAGGCGGCGAAGCCAGCGGGGGTGGCGAGCGCGCCGGCGGCGGTCTCCCCGCCCATGCCCGTCATCCGCGCCTGGAAATCCGGCAGCTGCACGATGGCGGCCATGGCGGCGCCCAGCTTGTCCAGCGCCTCGGCCGGCGCGCCGCCGGTGGCGAGCAGCCCGACATAGGATCCTGCGGTGAAGCCGCGCACGCCCTGCTCGTCCATCGTCGGGACATCCGGCAGCGCCGGCAGCCGCGCGGCGGAGGCGACGGCGACGATGCGGCCCTGGCCGGCGCGGTGCAGCGGCAGGGCGGTGGAGAATTCGGTGAAGAGCAGCGGGATATTGCCGGCGATGAAATCCGGCACCGCCGCGCCGCCGCCGCGATAGGGCACGTGCAGCAGCCGGGCGCCGCTGGCGGCGATGAAGGCCTCCAGCGACAGATGCGTGGCGCTGGCGACGCCCGCGGTGCCGACGCCTAGCGCATCCGGCCGGGCGCGGGAGGCGGTGACGACGTCCGCGACGCTGCGATAGGGCGCATTGGCCTGCACCACCAGGCAATGCGGCACCTGCATCGCCATGGCCACCGGCGCGAAATCCTTCGCCGCGTCATAGGGCAGCCGCGCCTGCACCACGGGGTTGACGCTGAGCGGACCGTTCGAGCCGATCAGCAGCGTGTAGCCATCCGGCTGCGCCCTTGCGACGGCGGTGGCGCCGACGCTGCCGCCGGCGCCCGGGCGATTCTCCACCACCACGGGCTGGCCGAGCCTTTCCTGCAGCAGCGGCTGCAGCAGGCGCGCGATGGTATCCGCATTGCCGCCCGCGGCGAAGGGCACGATGACGCGGATGGGCCGGTCCGGCCAGGCAGCGAAGGCGGGCGCGCTGCGCAGCGCGGCGCCTGCGGCGACGGCGCCCAGCAGGGTGCGGCGGCGGGTCATGGGCGTTTCCTCGGTCTTGGTCTTTGCGCGCATCATGGCAGCGGGCCGGGGAGGGTCAACCACCACGTCGTCGCGCCTCCTGGGGCGCAGCCTCCCGCGCCAGCGCCGCATGCACCTCGCGCAGCGCGGCCACCAGGCTGTCGCGCCGCCGCGCCACCTCGGCCTCCGTCGTGCCGAGGCCGATGGCCAGCGGCGGATGATCGGCCAGCGGCGGCAGGGGCATGGCGATGACATTCTGGCCCGGCACGACGGCGCCGCCGCTTTCCAGCCAGCCGCGCAGGCGGGCGGCGCGCAGATCCGCCATCACCGCGGCGATATCGACACGGCGGGCGGGCTCCGCCTCCTCCGCATTGGCGCGGCGCAGGATGCGCTGCGCCTCGGCATCGCTCTTCAGCATCAACAGCGCCTTGCCCACCGCGGCGCGGCCGATGGCGCGCGTCATGCCCGCGCGCATATGCAGGCCGGCGGCGGGGCGGCGGAGCGTCAGGATATAGCGCACCCGCGCGCCGGCCTGCATGCCGATCAGCACCGTCACGTCATGCCGCGCGCGCAGCCGTTCCATCCGCCGCAACAGGCTGCCCTCCCCCAGCAGCCGGTCCTGCATCCAGCCGCCGAGCAGCATGACGCGCAGCGTCGGCCGATAGGCGCGGCTTTCGGAATCCTGTTCCAGGTAGCCGAGGCGGGCGAGGTCGGCGAGCAGGATGGAGGTGCTGGATTGCGGATAGCCGAGGTCGCGCGCCACCTCCGCCACCGTCGCCGCGCGATGCGTGCCGGCGAAGAGCTCCAGCACCTCCAGCGTCCGCTGGGCGGATTTCACGAAGCCTTCGCGCGGCACGGGCACCCTCCCGACAACATCACATATGCGATGCACCACGCCATGCGCGGCGCGTCTAGACTGCGGCAAAACGGGATGGAGGAAACCGATGCTGCACCGCCGCACCCTGCTGGGCACCGCCGCCGGCCTGCTGGCGGCCCCGCGCCTGGCGCGCGCCGCCTGGCCGGACCGGCCGATCCGCATGATGATCCCCTATGGCGGCGGCGGGCAGACCGATGTGGTGGCCCGCCTGGTGGCCGATGCCATGTCGCGCAACCTCGGCCAGGCGGTGACGCCGGACAACCGCCCGGGTGCCGCCGGCGTGGTGGCGGCGGAGGCGGTGGTGCGGTCGCCGCCCGATGGCACCACGCTGCTGGTCGGCACGCGGAACACCCAGGCGATCAACGAGGCGCTGCGCCCCAACCTGCCCTTCGCCCATGCGCGGGACCTGGTGACCATCGGCCTCTATGCCACCACGCCGAATATCCTGCTGGTGCATTCCAGCGTCCCGGCGCGCAACCTTTCCGAATTCGTCGCCTATGCGAAGGCGAATCCCGGCCGGCTGAACTACGCCTCCTCCGGCATCGGCGCGACCACGCATCTCTCCATGGAGCTGCTCAGCGAGAAGGCGGGGATCGAGCTGATCCACGTGCCCTATCGGCAGAGCACCCAGGGCATGACGGACCTGCTGGCCGGCCGCGTCCAGGCGCGGCTGGTGGGGCTGCCGGAGGCGGAGCCGGTGAAGGCGGATCCGGCGATCCGCGCGCTCGGCGTCACCAGCCCACGGCGTTCGCCGAACTGGCCGGAGGTGCCAGCGATCGGCGAGGTGGTGCAGGGCTATGAGGCGCTGAACCTCTTCGGCCTGATGGCGCATGCGCAGACGCCGCGCGAAATCGTGCTGCGGCTGAACGAATCGCTGAACCAGGCGCTCGCCTCCCGCGAGTTGCAGGAAGCCTTTGCCCGCGTCGGCGCCGACCCCGCGCCGCCCAATACGCCGGAACAGGCGGAGGATCGCGCGCTGGCGCAGGCCAATCTCTGGGTGCCGATGATCCGGCGCCTGAACCTGTCGGCCCAGTGAGCGCGGGCATGAGCGACGCCGTCGCCGCCGCCATGCCGGAACTGCGTGGCTGGATCGGCAGAAGCCGCGTGGTGGCCGAGGAGATCACTTTGCCCGCGGTGCGCCGCATCGCCGGCATGCTGGACCTCGATCCCGACAGTTTCGGGCCGGGCAGCCCGCTGCCGCCGCATTGGTTCGGGATGTTCTTCGCCGATATCGCGCGGCAGAGCGAGATCGGCCCGGATGGGCATCCGCGCAAGGGCGCCTTCCTGCCGCCGATCCCATTGCCCCGCCGCATGGGCGCCGGCCGCCGCACGCGCATCCACGGCGCGCTGCAGGTGGGCGACGCCGCGACCAAGACAATTGCGGTGGCGGCGATCGAGCCGAAGCAGGCGCGCACGGGGCAGATCGTGGTGCTGACCATGCGCCAGACCATTGCCGCGCGCGGCATGGTGCTGGCGGTGGATGAGTTCGACGCGGTGTACCGCGAGGCGGTGCCGCCGGGCGCGCAAAGCGCGGCGACGCCGCCGGTGCCGGCGCCGGAGGATGCCGCCTGGTCCGATGCGATGGAATTGGATCCCGTTCTGGTCTTCCGCTACTCCGCCGTCACCTGGAACAGCCACCGCATCCATTACGATGCGGATTACGCACGCGACGTGGAGGGCTATCCCGCCACCGTGCAGAATGGCGGCTTGACCATGCATCTGATCGTCGATGCCGCGCTGAAGCGCGCCCCGGGGCCGCTGCTGGGATATACGGCGCGGCTGCGGCGGCCACTCTTCGTCGGACAGGTCGTGACGCTGGCCGGCGCCGCAGCGGTCGGCGGCAAGATGGCGGCCTGGGCGGCGGCGCCGGACGGCACGCTGGCGGCCGAGATGGAACTGGAATTCGGCGCATGAGCGGCGGTCCGCTGGACGGCGTGCGGGTGGTGGACCTCACCTCCGTCGTGGTCGGCCCGATCTGCTCCCGCATCCTGGCCGACCAGGGGGCGGAGGTCATCAAGGTGGAATCACCCGGCGGCGGCGACCTGCTGCGGACCATGGCGCAGGGCAGCCGCAACCCCGGAATGTCCGGCAAGTTCATGCAGTTCAACCGCAACAAGCGGTCCCTCGCGCTGGACATCAAGCATCCCGAGGGCCAGGCGGCGCTGCTGGAGCTGATCCGGACGGCCGATGTCTTCGTCAGCAATATCCGCCCCAATGCGCTGGACCGCGCCGGGCTGGGGTGGGAGGCGCTGCGCGCGATCAATCCGCGCCTGATTCATTGCTCGATCCTGGCCTTCGGCCGCGGCGGCCCCTATTTCAACCGGCCGGCCTACGACCCGATCATCCAGAGCCTGTCCGGCGTCGCCGGCACCTTCCACCGCGCCACGGGCGAGCCGCGCTTCGTGCCGATGGTGATGACGGACCACATCACCGGGCTGATCGCCGCGCAATGCATCGGCTTCGCCCTGTTCCGCCGCGAGCGCAGCGGGGTGGGCGAGGCGATCGAGGTGCCGATGTTCGAGAACATGGCCTCCTTCGTCATGAGCGAGCATCTCGGCGCCGGCACCTTCGACCCGCCGGTGGGGCCGCTCGGCGACGGGCGGCTGCTGAGCCCGGATTATCGCCCGGTGCCGACAAGCGACGGCTACATCACGGTGGGACCGAACACCAATGCCCAGGCCTTCGCCTTCTTCGACGCGATCGGGCGCCCGGAGCTGAAGACCGATCCGCGCTTTCTGTCGGCGGCCGCGCGCACCGCGCATGCGGCCGAGTATCTGAAGATCCGCGCGGCCGCGATGCGCCAGAAGACGACGGCGGAATGGCTGGTGATCCTCGGCGCGGCGGATGTGCCGGCCGCCGCCTATAACAGCCTGGACGATCTGCTGGAGGATCCGCACCTCGCCGCCACCGGCTTCTTCGCGCCGGAGGATCACCCGAGCGAAGGCCGCATCCGCCGCACCGCCACGCCCAACCGTTTTGGCGGCGGCATGCGCGAGGATGCGCTGCCGGCGCCGCGCCTGGGCGCGGATTCCCGCACCATCTTGCGCGAGCTCGGCGTGGCGGAGGAGGCGATCGACCACATGATCGCAGCCGGCATCGTCACCACGGCGGAGGACCGGTCATGACCGACCATCCCGCGCGCTGGCGGTCGCTGCTCTTCGTGCCGGTGCTGGCCGAGCGCTTCGTCGCCAAGGCGCATACCCGCGGCGCGGATGTGGTGATCCTCGACCTGGAGGATTCCATCCTGCCCGCGCGCAAGGCGGAAGCCCGCGCGGCGCTGGCGACCGCGGCGGCGCAGGTGGGCCAGTCGGGCGCCACGGTCTGCGTGCGCGTGAACCGGCCGCTGGAACTGGCGGTGCCGGATATCGAGGCCGCCATCGCCGCCGGCGCCACCGCGCTGATGCTGCCCAAGGTGATGGGCGCAGAGCATCTGCGCCTGCTGGCGGAAGTGGCCGCCACTGCCGAGGCCCGCCATAGCCGCGCGCCGACGCGCTTCCTCGCCATCGTCGAGACGGCGGAGGCGCTGCCACGCCTGCCCGAGATCGCCCGCGCCGATCCGCGCGTGGTGGCGCTCGGCGTCGGCGGCGAGGACCTGGCGACGGAGATGGAGGCGGTGCCCTCCGCCGACAGCCTGTACCTGCCCGCCATGCTGGCACTGCTGGCGGCGCGGGCGGCGGGCATCGTGCCGATGGGATCGCTCGGCGCCTTCGCCGCCTTCGACGATCCCGAGGGTTACCGCGCCGCGCTGCGCCGGTCCCGCGCGCTCGGCTTCGGCTGCGCTGCCTGCATCCATCCGGCCCAGGTGCCCGTGATCAACGAGGTCTATGGCCCGAGCCCGGAGGCAGTGGACCGCGCCCGCCGGCTGATCGCAACCTTCGAAGCTGCAGAGGCGGAAGGCCAGGGCGCGGTGGCCTTCGAAGGGGCGATGATCGACCTGCCGGTGGTGGACCGCGCCAAGCGCCTGCTCGCCCGGGCGCGCTGACCCTCAGCCCGCCAGCCAGCGCGCCAGGTCGCCGGGCTTCGGCAGCCCGCCCGCATGCACCACCCTGCCATCCACCACGATGCCGGGGGTGGCGGCGATGCCGTAGCTGGCGATCGCCGCGTAATCCGTGACCTTGGAGACGGTGACCGGCACCCCGGCCCGCGCCGCGGCATCCTGCACCATCTGCACCGCCGCGTCGCAGCGCTTGCAGCCCGGACCGAGCACCTTCACGTCCTTCATGGCGAAACCCCTCAGGCGAAGAGCCGGTTGAACAGGAGGCCCACGGCCAGGATGCCGGCACCGACCACCGCGACGAAGACCGCGATCAGCCGGGGCGACAACACCTTGCGCAGGATGATGAGCTCCGGCAGCGACAGCGCGATGACGCTCATCATGAAGGCCAGCACGGTGCCGAGCGCCGCGCCCTTGCCCAGCAGCGCCTCCACCACCGGGATGATGCCGGCGGCGTTGGAATACATCGGGATGCCGATCAGCACGGCGGCCGGCACGGACCACCAGGCCTCCTTGCCCATGATCGCGGCGAGCAATGCCTCCGGCGCGTAGCCGTGGATCAGCGCGCCCATGGCGATGCCGGCGATGATCCAGTGCCAGACCCGGCCGACAATCTCCCGCACCGACTCCAGCCCGGCGCGGATGCGGTCCGGCCAGCCTGGCGCCGCTTCCTCCAGGCTGGCGGGGCCGGCATGGATCTGCAGCACCCAGGGCTCCAGCCAGGATTCCAGGTGCAGGCGCCCGATCACCCAGCCGGCCGTGATGGCGATGGCGAGACCAAAGCCCAGGTAGGTCAGCGCCACCTGCCAGCCCAGCAGCGCGAATAGCAGCCCCAGCGCCACCTCATTCACCATCGGCGCGGCGATGAGGAAGGAGAAGGTGACGCCGAGCGGCACCCCGGCGGAGACGAAGCCGATGAACAGCGGCACGGCGGAGCAGGAGCAGAAGGGCGTCAGCACGCCGAGCCCGGCCGCCAGCACATTGCCCACACCCACCCGCCGCCCTGCCAGCAGCGCCCGCGTGCGCTGAGGGGAAAAGAAGCTACGCACCACCCCCATGGCGAAGACCACCAGCAGCAGAAGCAGCAGCACCTTCGGCACGTCATACAGGAAGAAGGCGATCGCCTCGCCCAGCCGGCTGTGCCGGTCCAGCGGCAGCAGGGAGACCAGCCAGCTTGAGACCGGGATGAGCTGGCTATACGCCAGCGCCCAGGCCGCAAGCCCGGCGGCGCAGCCCGCCAGCCAGGGCAGCGCCGTGGCCGGGCCAGGATGGGAACCGGCCGAAAGGCTCATGCGCCGGGTCGCCCGTCTGTCAGCATCACCCTCGATCCTCGCTGGCTGAGGCGCCAATCTGCCAGCCAGACGCGTCCGGCGCCTTGCGGCGCATCAATCCCGGGGGGATTCGGCGGGGCTCAGGCCGGGCGGCCAAGCCGGCGCAGGACCAGCAGGCCCAGCAGCGTCACCACCGCGACATGGCCGAAGGCCAGGCCCCAGGCGGACAGCGCCTCCGGCCCCGCCCAGTCCAGCGCCACGCCGACGCCGAGCGGGCCGAGGAAGCCGCCGGCATAGCCGCACATGCTGTGCAGCCCCATGGTCGCGCCGCGCAGGCCGGGCTCCGCCGCCTGCACCGTGCCGGCCGTCAGTGCCGAACTGTCGAGGTAGATCGCCGCATTCCAGGCCAGCACGCAGGCCACGGCGAGCGGTGCGGAGACCAGGGCGGACAGGCCGGTGAGCACCGCCAGCAGCGCCGCCGCACCCATCGCCGCCGCCACCACGCGGCCACGGCCGAAGCGCTGCGAGGTCTCGTTGCCCAGGATGGAGACGGCGATGCCGAGCAGGCCCGCGAGGGTGAAGAGAACATTGGGCCCCGGCAGCCAGGCGGGCGCGCCCTGCTGCGCGATGACCAGCGCCAGGAAGGTCACCGCCCAGGCCCGCAGCGCGGCCAGTTCCCAGGTATGCACGGTATAGCCCGCGATCCAGGCCATGGCGGCGCGGTTGCGCAGCACCGGCCGGAAATCCAGCAGCGCGCCCGGCCGGGGGGTGGGCCGCGCATCCGGCAGCACCGCGGCGCCGATGCCGAAGGCGGCCAGCGCGGCGAGGCCGCCGAACAGGAAGGCGGCCTCCGGCCCCGCCAGCCCCTCCAGCGTGCCGGCGACGAGGAAGGAGGCCGCGCCGGCGATGCCGACCCCCGCCGCATGCCAGGACACGGCACGGGACTGCGCCGCGCCTTCGAGCCGATCCGCCAGCGCCTTCAACCCCGGCATGTAGCAGCCGGCCCAGCCGATGCCCGCCAAGGCGCGCAGTGCGAGCGCGACCCAAAAACCCTCCGCCCATAGCGCGAAGCCGAGATGGGACAGCGCGGTGCAGGCGGTGCCGAGCAGGTAGATGCGCCGCGCCGGCAGCCGGTCCGTCAGCGCCACCAGCACCGGCACGGCGGCGACATAGGCGGCGAAGAAGGCGCCGATCAGCCAGCCGGCCTCGGTGGCGGAAAGCTGCCAGCGCGCGAGGTAGCCGGGCAGCAGCGCCGGCAGGGTGAAGGCGCCGATCTGCGCCAGCACCTGCGCCAGGACGATGGAAGCGACGAAACGGGAAGCCGGCATGCCGGCCAGTGTAGCGACGGGCCGGCGGCGCGCTACACCACCATGGCCATCTGCTGCGGGTCGAACTGCATCCAGACGCGCTCGCCCACGTCATGAATCTGCAGCGGCGGCGCGGTGGCGCGCAGGCGCAGGTCGCTGCCCTGGGCGCGCACCACATAGTCCCAGGTCTCGCCCAGGAAGGTGCGCTGCGCCACCACGCCTTCCAGCACCGGGCCGCTGCCGCCCGGCGGCGCGCGGTGCAGGCCGATGCTCTGCGGCCGGACGGAGACCAGGATATCGCCCCCTGTCGCCGTCTCAGACCCCGGCACCTGGCCGGCCTGCATCGCGATGCCGCCGAAGCCGATCTCGCCGTTGCGGAGCTGCGCCGGCAGCAGGTTGGTGCGGCCGATGAAGCCGGCGACGAAGCGCGTGCGCGGCCGGGTGTAGAGCATGTGCGGCGCATCCACCTGCTCGATCCGCCCGGCATTCATCACCGCGATGCGGTCGGAGGTGGCCATCGCCTCCGACTGGTCGTGGGTCACATAGACCGTGGTGATGCGGAATTCGTCGTGCAGGCGGCGGATCTCGAAGCGCATCTCCTCGCGCAGATTGGCGTCGAGATTCGACAGCGGCTCGTCCAGCAGCAGCACCGCGGGCTTCACCACGATGGCCCGCGCCAGCGCCACGCGCTGCTGCTGGCCGCCGGAAAGCTCCGCCGGGTAGCGCGCGGCCAGATGGCCCATCTGAACCACCTCCAGGATCTCCTGCACGCGTTTGCGGATCTCCTCGGCCGGCAGCTTCCGCAGCTTCAAGCCGAAGCCGACATTCTCGGCCACCGTCATGTTCGGCCAGATGGCATAGCTCTGGAAGATCATGGACATGCCGCGCTTTTCCGGCGGCAGCACCGCGCCGGGGGCGGAGATCACCTGGCCGTCGAGCGAGATGCTGCCCGCATGCGGATCGACGAAGCCGGCGATCATGCGCAGGGTGGTGGTCTTGCCGCAGCCGGAAGGGCCGAGCAGCGACACGAACTCCCCCTCCTGCAGCGTCAGGTCGATGGCATCCACCACGCGGATGGGGCCATAGGCCTTGGTCAGCCCCTGGATCTGGAGACGCGACATCCTCAGTTTCTCCGCAGCATGAAGTCACGCCCGACCAGCTTCATGCCGATGCCGACGAAGACCATGGTCACCAGCAGCAGCAGCCCGCCGAAGGCGGCCAGCACCTCGAAATTGCCGGCCTCGCTGAGGTCATAGAGCAGCACGGACATGGTCCGCGTGCGCGGACCGACCAGGAAGATCGCCGCCGACAATTCGCGGGAGGCGACGATGAAGACGATGAGCCAGCCGCCCAGCAGCGACTTGCGCACCAGCGGCGCGGTGATCATCCAGATCGCATGCAGCCGCCCGCTGCCCAGGATGCGCGCCGCCTCCTCCATCTCCGGATGCACGGCGCGGATGGCGGAGGAGGAATTGGCATAGGCAATGGGCAGGAAGCGCGCCGCGAAGGCCAGGATGATGATCGCCGCGGTGCCGTAGAGCGCGAAGGGCGGCGAGGCATAGGCGGCGTAGAAGCCGATCGCCATGACGATGCCGGGGATGACGAAGGGCGCCATGGCCAGGAAGCCCAGCGCCTCCCCGAAGGGCACCAGCTTGCGGTTGACGATATAGGCGATCAGCAGCGCGAGCAGCACGGCGATGGTCGCCGCCGTGGCGGAGAACCAGATGGTGTTCCAGATGGAGGTCATCGCCATCTCATGCTCGAAGATGAGCAGGCGATAATTGGCCAGCGTCAGGTTGTCCCAGGCAAGGCCCCGCCCCCAGGCCTTGGCGAAGCTGGCCTGCAGCAGCACGAAGAGCGGCGCGATGACGGCCATCAGCCCGACCATGGCGCACCAGGCGAAGGCCACCCAGCGCCAGGGGCCGAGCCTGATGGGCCGCCGCTCCCCGCCCTTGCCGGTCTGCGAGACATAGCCCTTGCGCGCCAGCATCAGTTTCTGCACCACGATCATGCCGGCGGTGATCAGCAGCAGGGGCATGGCATAGGCGGCGGCCACCTCCACCCGCACCGGATATTCGAAGAACTGCCAGAGCTGCGTCGTCACCACGTTGATGCGCGCGGGGATGCCGATGATGGCCGGCGTGCCGAACAGCGCGATAGCTTCGAGAAAGACGATGATGAAGCCCGCCATGATCGCCGGCCAGACCAGCGGCAGCGAGACCTTGCGCATCGCCGTCCAGGTGCCGGCGCCGAGGATATTCGCGGCGTCCTCCATCTCGGATGAGACGAGGTCCAGCGCGGACTTCACGAAGATGAAGACCAGCGGAAAGGCGTTCAGCGCGATGACCAGCGCCATGCCGGAGAAGCTGTAGATATTGACCAGCGCGCCATCCGCCCCGGTCAGCCAGCGCCAGCCCAGGTTGATGAAGCCGGAATTCGGCCCCGCCAGCAGGATCCAGCCCACCGCGCTGAGATAGGGCGGCAGGATGAAGGCGCCGAGCACCACGGCCCAGGTGAGCCCCTTGAAGGGCATGTCGGTGCGCGACACCGCCCAGGCCATCGGCACCGCCATGACCACCGCGATGGTGGCGGAGGTGAGGCCGAGCCGCAGCGAATTCACCAGCGCATCGACGTAGCGCGCGCGGCCATAGGCGGCCAGGTAGTTGGACAGGGTGAAGGCGCCGGTGCCGCGCGTCTCGAAGCTCACCACCAGCAGCTTGCCCAGCGGGAAGGCCACGAGGAACAGCAGGATCGCGATCAACAGGATCCAGAGCAGCATCACCGGCTCGAACCGCGCGAGCCGGCCGGCGCGGCGCGGCTGCGCGGCCGCGGCCGCCGCACGGGGAAGGGCGGGCGCCTCGCTCATCGCTCAGACCCCGAAGATGTCACGCCACAGCTCCTTCACCGCGGTCATCTCGGTCTCGACCTGGCGCGGCGTCGGGGTGATGGTCCGGATCTCGTCCAGCGGGCGGGAGCCCTCCGGCGGCGGCACTTCCGGCCGCAGGGATTCGGCGGCGAATTCGCGCACGGTGCGCGAATAGGCCGGGCCGGTGGCGAATTCCATGAACAGCCTGGCCGCATTCGGCTTCGGCGCATTGGCGATGGCCGCACTCGGCGCCGGCACCAGCAGCGTGCCATCCGTCGGGTAGATCAGCGCCAGCGGATTGCCGCGGGAGATGCTGAACAGCGTGGCGGCGGACGGGATGCCGACGCCCACCAGCCGTTCCCCGGCATTCAGCGTGGTGACGGGGTCGCCGGCGGAGCGGCCGATCTGCGGCTTGTTGCGCTCCAGCTCGCGGAAGTAGCGCTCGCCATAGGCGGCCTTCATCATGATGGCCCAGCTGCCGATGGCGCCGCTGAAGCCGGGATGGCCGACCGCCAGCTTGTCGCGCCACTTCGGGTCGGTCAGCTCGCGCCAGCTTTTCGGCGCCTCCGCCTCGCTCAGCCGGTCCGCGCGGCGCGCCAGCATGTAGAGGGCGAGGTAGGTGACCTGGAAATGCCCGTCCGGATCGGCGGAATCCTGCGCCGCCTTCACCACGCCCGCCGCGTTCTGCGGCTTGTAGGCCATCAACCGCCCCTCGCCCTTCAGGAAGGTGAAGTGGCTGTAGTCGGTGGAGCTGAAGACGTCGCATTGCGCCACGCGCGCCCGCGCATCCTGCGACAGGCGCTGGAAGGCCACCTGGGACGTGGTGCGCACCACGTTGCAGCGCACGCCGGGATAGCGCTGGGTGAAGGCGCGGCCCACGGCCTCCGAGGGTTCGGCCTGCAGCTGGCCGGTGTACCAGGTGAGCTCGCCCTCCCGCTGCGCCGCCGCATACAGCTCCCGCTCATGCGCCGGCATGTCCTGCGCGGCGGCGTGCCGCGCCGGAATGATCGCGGCCGCCGCAAGCGCCGTGCCGGTGCCAAGCATGCCGCGCCGGGTCCAATTCGTCATGTGTCCACTCCCCTGGATTCGTGGTGCGCGGCCGTCACACGCCAAAAGTGTCGCGCCAGGCGTCCCGCACTTCGGGCACGCCCTTCTCCTGTTCCTCCAGGCTCGGCGCGAGCAGCGTGATATCGGCCAGCGGGCGGCCGCCTTCGGGCGGCGGCACGTCGCCGCGCAACGGCTCGTTGAAGGTGAGCCGCACCGTCTCGGACATCGCGCGGCTGGCCTGGAATTCCATGAACAGCTTCGCGGCATTGGGATGCGGCGCGTTGCGCGGAATGCCGGAAGGCGAGATGGCCGCCAGCACGCCCTCGGTCGGGTAGATCACCTTCAGCGGATTGCCGCGGGAGATGGCGAGCTGCGTCGTGCCGGTGGGCACGCAGAGTCCCACGGAACGCTCCCCGGCATTCAGCGTGGTCACCGGATCCTGGCTGGACCGGCCGATTTGCGGGTTGTTGCGCTCCAGCCGGAGAAAATAGTCCCAGCCGTACATCTTGCGCATCTGCACGGCCCAGACGCCGATCGCGCCGCTGAAGCCGGGATGGCCGACCGCCAGCTTGTCCTTCCACTTGGGATCCAGCGCATCGCGCCAACTGCGCGGCGCGTCGGCCTCTCTCACCAGCCGCGTATTGTGCGTCATCAGGAACAGGCCGAGGAAGCTGGTGTGGAAGAAGTTGTCGGGGTCCGCGCTCTGGATCGCCGGCAGCAGGCCCGCGGCATTCTCCGGCTTGAACTGCAGCAGCCGGCCTTCCCGCTTCATCTGCGTGAAGTGGCCGGAATTGGTGGAGCTGAAGACATCGCATTGCGCGACGCCCGCGCGCGTGTCCTGCGACAGCCGCTGGAAGGCCACCTGGGAGGTGCTGCGCACCACGTTGCAGCGCACGCCGGGATAGCGTTCGTTGAAGGCGCGGCCCACCGCCTCGGAGCTTTCGGCATTGTACTGGCCGGAATACCAGGTGATCTCTCCTTCGCGCCGCGCCGCCTCGTAGAGCTGGCGCTCATGCGCGGGCAGGTCCTGCGCCGCGGCGCGGAAGACAGCGCCGCCGCCCAGCGCGATGCCGGTGGTGAGGGATAGGATCTGGCGCCTGTTGAAGCAGCTCATTCTTGTTTCCTCCCTGGGTGCGGCACGCGGTCCGTGCCGTGTCAGTCAGCCTCCACGGAATATCGGGGGTCGCTTCGCCATGAAGGCGGCACGGCCTTCGGCATAGTCGGCACTGTCGAAGCAGGCGCGGTACAGCGCATCGAAGCGCGCCTGGTCGATCTTGGCGGGCTCGCCCGCGATCTGGTCGATTCCCTCCTTCGAGGCGCGGATGGACAGCGGCGCATTGCGCGCGATGGTCGCCGCCATCTCCCGCACCGTGGCCTCCAGCTGCTCCACCGGCACCACGCGGTTCACCAGCCCGACGCGCAGCGCCTCCTCCGCATCCAGGAAGCGGCCGGTGAACATGATCTCCTTCGCCATGGCCGGGCCGACCAGCGCCACCAGTCGGCGCAGGCTGTGCCAGGCATAGGCGACGCCGAGCTTGGCGGCGGGGATGCCGAAGCGGCCATCAGTGGCGGTGATGCGGATATCGGCCACCATGGCGGTGGCGCAGCCGCCGCCGATGCAGAAGCCGTTGATCATCGCGATCAGCGGCTTGCCCAGCTGCTCCAGCCGCTGCCGCGCGGCGGCGGAGACGGCGGAATACTTGGCCTCCGCCTCCGCGCTGTCGCGCAGCTGCTCGAACTGGCTGATATCGGCGCCGGAGGCGAAGGCCTTGCCGCCCGCGCCATGCATGACGACGACGCGCACAGCCGGATCCTCGGCGAAGCGCTGCGCCGCTTCCGCCACCGCCTGCCACATCTCCTGCGAGATGGCGTTGCGCTTCTCCGGCTGGTTGAAGGTGAGCCAACCGATCCCGTCCTCGATCCTCGCCAGGATCTTGGGCGTGGGAAGGTTGATCTGCATGCCGTCCATCGGTGCTGCTCCTAGGAGATGACGCGCGCAGCGCGCAGCCGGGCGATCTCATCCGCCGAATGACCCAGCTCCGCCAGGATCGCATCCGTGTGCTGCCCGGCATCGGGCGTGGGCGTGCGGATGTCCCAGGCGAGGTCGCTCATGTTGATCGGGTTGCGCACCAGTTTTTGGTCCCCCAGTCGCGGATGGGAGATGGGCTTCGCCATCTGCAGGTGCTGCACCTGCGGATCGGCAAAGGTCTGGTCGATGGTATTGATCGGGCCGCAGGGAATGCCAGCGGGGTCCAGCACCTCGATCCAGTGCAGGCTGGGCTTCGTCCGCGTCACCTCGCTGATCGCGGCATTGATCGCGGCGCGGTCGTCCGACCGTCCGTCGCGCGTATTCCAGCCCCGCCGCGTCTTCCATTCCGGCTTCTCGAGCGCATCGCAGAAGCGTTCCCACATGCGCGGGGAGGATGCGGCCAGCGCGATGGGCCTATCCGCGGTGGGATAGACGCCGGTGGGGATGGAGGTCGGATGGTCGTTGCCCGCCTGTCCCGCCACCTCTCCGGCCAAAAGCCAGCGGCTGGCCTGGAAGTCCAGCATGAAGACCATGACTTCCAGCAGGCTGGTATGCACCCAGCGGCCATGCCCCGTGCGGGTGCGGTCGAACAGCGCCATCATCACCGCCAGCGCCAGCAGATTGCCGGCGGTGAGATCCGCGATCGGGATGCCGACGCGCACCAGCCCGGCACCGGGAATGCCGGTGATGCTCATCAGCCCGCCCATGCCTTGCGCGATCTGGTCGACGCCGGCGCGATGGCCATAGGGCCCGTCCTGGCCGAAGCCGCTGATGGAGCCATAGACGATGCGCGGATTGATGGCGCTGACGCTGGCATAGTCGACGCCGAGGCGGAATTTCACGGCGGCGCGCATATTCTCGATGACCACATCGGCGGTCTTCGCCAGTTCGAAGAAGATCGCCTTGCCTGCATCCGTCTTCAGGTCGATCTGCATGGCGCGCTTGTTGCGGTGCAGGTTCTGGTAGTCGAAGCCATCCTGGTCGCCGGCAATGTCCGCACCTTCGGCACCGGGCGGCGCGATGCGGATGACCTCGGCGCCCCAATCCGCCAGGTGCCGCACGCAGGTGGGGCCGGCCCGTGCCACCGTCAGGTCGAGAACGCGGAGGCCGGAAAGCGGCAGGCCCGTCATGGGCGGGGCAGCCTTGCGGATTGCGCACCGCATTGCCCTGCGATGGTCGCCATCGACATCCTCCCAAGCCCGTTCTTTTTCGCTGCGACCAACTTGTCAGGCCCCGGCGCAACTGTAAACAGTTTATGGCCATGGTTGATGCCCCCGCGCGCCCGATCCCAAGCAGGCCGAAGACGCAGTCGCGTGATGCTGCGCTGCACGCGCCGCCACCACGTCGCGCGAGGCAGCCGCAGGCGCTCGGGATCGATGTGGCGCGGCGGATCGAGGCGCTGATCCTGGACGGCACGCTGCGTCCCGGCGAACGGTTGAACGAGGTGACGCTGGCGCGCAGCCTCGGCGTCAGCCGCGGCCCGGTGCGGGAGGCGGCGCGGGCGCTGGAAAAGACGGGTCTCGTCACCGTCATCATGAATCGCGGCGCCTTCGTGCGCAGCCTCGGCCTCGACGAGGCGATGGAGATCTACGAGATCAACGCGGTGCTCTTCGGCCTCGCCGCCCGCCGTGCGGCGGAGGCGGTGACGCCCGCGCAGGCCGCGGCGCTGCGTGCGATGGTGGAGGGGATGGAGAACGCGATCATGCGCGGCGACCGCGACGGCTTCTTCCAGATCAACTCCGATTTCCACGCCTGCATCCTCGCCTGCGGCCGGAACCGGGAGGCGGAGACGCTCTACGGTCAGCTCACCCGCAAGCTGATGCTGCTGCGCCGCCGCTCGTTCGAAAGCCCCGGCCATATGGAGAAGGCCAATCGCGAGCATCGTGCGCTGATGGAGGCGATCCTTGCCGGCGATGGACTGCGTGCGCGCGACCTGGCGGAGGCGCATGCCAGGCTCGGCCGCGCGCGATTCCTGGACGCCATCGGCCACCATCCCCTATCCGAGGAGGACACCGCATGACGCGCATCCGCAGCATCTCCGCCAGTGTCGAACGCCTGGCGCCGGTGGAGGCGGCGCGCGGCTATGCCGGGCTCGACACGCCCGCCTTCGTCCGCTGCAAGGTGATGACGGAGGACGGGCTGGTGGGCACCGGCGTCACCGGCCGCTTCCTGGCGGAGGAGGTGGTGGCCATGCTGGAACGGATGGAGGAGCCGTTGCGCGGGCAGGATGCGCGCGCCACGGAATCCATCGGGCCGAAGCTGACGGCACGCTACAACCCCCGCAATGCCACCGGCGCCTTCGTCTCCGCCCTCTCGGCGCTCGACATGGCGTTATGGGACCTGCGCGCACGGGCGATGGGGGAGCCGCTGTGGCGACTGCTGGGCGGCGCGCGCCAGGCGGTGCCCTGCTACGCCACCGTGGGCCTGCCGGGCTATGCGGAGGAGGAACTCGCCGCCGTCTGCCAGCGCAGCATTGCGGCCGGCTTCGTCGGCGTGAAGATGCTGGTGGCCGCCGGCGGCCGCGGCGTGGCGGAGGATGCCAGCCGCGTGCGCGCGGTTCGCGCCGCCATCGGCCCCAAGGCGCTGCTGATGCTGGATGCGAATTGCGGCATGGATGTCGCCACCGCGCGGCGCCTCGCGCTGATGGTGGAGGACTGCGACATCGCCTGGTTCGAGGAGCCGGTACTGGGCAATGACCTGGAGATGCTGGCCACGCTGCGCCGGGCCATCCGCATCCCGATCGGCGCCGGGCAGATGGTGCAGTCCATGGCCTGGTTCCGCGAGGCGCTGACCCGCGGCGCCGTGGACTGGCTGCAGCCCAATGCCGCCTTCTGCGGCGGCATCAGCGCCGCGCAGCGCATCCTGTCGCTCGCCGAGGCGCATGGCACGCCGGTGGCGCATGCGGGCGGCTGGGACATCGCCAATGCGGCACTGATGGCGGGCCATGCCCAGGGCGGGCTGCTGGAGATGCATGGCGCGCAGCTCGCCCTGCGCCTGCGCCTGTCGGAGGACCTGGTGGCGGAGGCGGGTGTGATGCGGCTGCCCGACCGGCCCGGCATCGGCTTCGCCTTCCGGGAGGAAGCGCTTTCCGCGGCGCCGCCGGCCGGCTAAAGCGGCGCAGCCCGAAGCCCCGAGGAGAAGTCCCTTGCCGCAGATCACGCGCCGCGCCGCCCTCGCCACCACCCTCGCTTTGGCAGCGCAGGCCGCCAAGGCGCAGGATCGCTACCCCAACCGGCCGGTGACCATCATCGTGCCCTGGGCCGCAGGCGGCACCACGGACATCCTGGCCCGCGTGCTGGCGGAGCCGCTGCGCCGCGCCATGGGCCAGCCCTTCGTGGTGGAGAACCGCTCCGGCGCCTCCGGCAATATCGGCTCCAACGCCGTGGCGCGGGCGCGGGCGGATGGGCATACGCTGCTCTTCGGATCGATGAGCACGCATGCGATGAACGATGCGCTGTTCAACAACATGCCCTTCAACGGCGTGGACGATTTCTCGCCCATCGCACTGCTCGCCTTCGTGCTGAACACGATGGTGATCCATCCTTCCGTTCCCGCGAATTCGGTCGGTGAGTTCATCGCCTATTGCAAGGCGAATCCGGGCAAGGTGGCCTATGCCTCGGCCGGCCTCGGCTCCACCAACCACCTCTGTGCCGCGATGTTCGCGCGCATGGCGGGGATCGACATGGTGCATGTGCCCTATCGCGGCGGCGCGCCGGCGGTGCAGGACACGGTGGCGGGCCAGACGCAGCTCTTCTTCAGCGCCGGCACGCAGACGCTGAGCCATGTGCGCGACGGGCGCCTGAAGCTGCTGGCCGTGACCGAAGGCCGTCGCTCCACCCTGCTGCCGGAGGTGCCGACGGTGGCGGAGACGGTGCCGGGCTATGAGATGGCGGTGTGGTACGCCGTGCTCGGCCCGAAGGGCATGCCGCAGGACCTGGTCGCGACGCTGAACACCGAGATCAACAAGGCGATGCTGCTGCCGGAGGTGAAGGACCGCATGGCGGCGATCGGCGTCGAGGTGGTGAACGAGACCCCCGCCGCCTTCGGCGCCACGCTGCGGGCGGATGCGGAGAAGTGGAGCCGCGTGATCCGCGAGCTCGGCATCGGCATGACCGATGCCTGATGCGGTGCTGACCGCCGCGCAACTGGCGCAGCTGACGGGCGCGGCACGAGAGGCCGCGCCGCTCGCCCTGCTGCGGGCGGCGGATGTGGTGGGGCGTCAGGCGATGGGACATCGCCTCTGCACGGCCATGCGCTTCGATGCTGCGGCGATGACGGTGCGGCGCCTCTACAGCTCGGATGCCGGAAGCTATCCGGTCGGCGGCGCCAAGCCGAAGCGGGACACGGCCTGGGGACGCCATGTGCTGCTGGAACGGCGCGTCTTCGTGGGCGAGGGCGCGGCCGCCATCACGGAATTCTTCGACGACCACGCGCTGATCCTCGGCCTCGGGCTGCGCAGCATCGTCAATGTGCCGATCCTGCATGGCGACGCCTGCCTCGGCACCGTGAATTTCCTTTGGGCGGAGGAGCGGGTTCGGCCGGAATGGCGCGCGCTGGCGGAACTTCTGGGGCTGGTGGTAGCGCCGGACTGGATCGCCGCCTAACCTGCCGTGCAAAGGCAGGAGGAGTCCAAAGTGTCTCAACGCATCGCCATCATCGGCGCCGGCGCGGTTGGCGGCTATGCCGGCGCCTATATGGTCCAGGCCGGCGAGGATGTGACCTTCGTCGATATGTGGCCGGAGAATGTCGAGGCGATCCGCGGCGCCGGCCTGCGCGTCAGCCATCTGAAGGACGTGCCCGAATTCACGGTCCAGGCCCGCGCCCTGCACCTGACGGAACTGCAGCAGGTATCCCGGCAAAGGCCCTTCGACATCGCCTTCATCTGCACGAAATCCTACGACACGGCCTGGGCGACGCAGATGGTGGCGCAATACCTCGCGCCGAATGGGTTTTGCGTCAGCCTGCAGAACTGCATGAACGAGGCGACCATCGCCGGCATTGTGGGCTGGGGCCGCACGCTGGGCGCGGTGGCGAGCTCCATCACCGTGGAACTGGCCGCGCCGGGCCATGTGAAGCGCGCCTCGGGCAAGGGCGGCGCGGCGCATACCGTCTATCGGGTGGGGGAGGTGCATGGCCGCAGCACGGATCGGGCGCGGGAGGTGGCGCGGCTGACGGCGCTGTCCGACAGCACCCTGCTGACGCCGAATCTGTGGGGGGAGCGCTGGTCCAAGCTGGTGGCGAATGTAATGCAGAACGGCATCTCCGCCGCCACGGGCCTCATCAGCCGCGACGTGCTGCTGGACGACCGGCTGCGCGCCTTCACTGCGCGGCTCGGCAGCGAGGCCATCCGCACCGGCCAGGCGCTCGGCTATGCGCTGGAGGAGGTGCTGCACATGGACCCGGAGCTGATCGCCCGGGCCGGCGAAGGCGATGCCGAGGCCATCCGGCATTACGACGACCATCGCCTGGCCGAGGCCCGGAAACCCGGCGGCGGCGCGCACCGCCCCTCCATGGGCCAGGACATGGTGAAGGGCCGCCGCACGGAGATCGAGGCGATGAACGGCTACGTCGTGGACCAGGCGCAGCCGCTCGGCATCGCGACACCGGCCAATGCGGCGCTCACCGCCCTGGTGCAGCGGGTGGAGCGCGGCGAGATCCAGGCCGATCCGCGCCACATCCACGACCTGCGGCTGAACTGACGCCGCACCGTCTTTGACACGGCGGAAGCGGGCTGGCTTTATCAGGACATATCGTCCGGAAGGATCCAGCCCGTGCCGACACGTCGCCGCGCTCTCCTCGCCGCAGCCGCCGCGCTGCCCCTGGCCGCCCCCGCCGCGCTGCGCGCCCAGGGACGCTACCCGGACCGCCCGGTTCGCGTCATCGTGCCCTTCGCGGCCGGCGGCATCATCGATGTCGTGGCGCGGCTGGTGAACGAGCCACTGGCCCGCGCGCTCGGCCAGCCCTTCGTTATCGAGAACCAGCCCGGCGCCGGCTCCACCATCGGCGCGCGCAACGTGGCCCGCGCGCGGCCGGATGGATACACGCTGCTGTTCAACGGCGCGGCGCATTCGGTGATCCCGGCGCTCTACAAGGACGCCGGCTTCGACAGCGTGGCGGATTTCATGCCCATCGGCCTGGTCGGCGACCAGACCTTTCTGGCCTGCGTGCATCCCGGCGTGCCCGCCAGGGACGTGCCGACGCTGCTGTCCTGGCTGCGGGAGAAGCGCGGCCAGGCCACCTTCGCCACCACCGGGGTCGGCGCCGCCTCGCATCTTGCGGGCGAATTGCTGAAGAGTTTGGCGAATGTCGATTTCACCGTGGTGACCTATCGCGGCACGCCGGCGGCGGTGACGGATTTCATCGCCGGCCGCATCGACTTCATGATCGACAGCCAGACCCTGCTCGCGCCCTTCGTGGCGGATGGCAAGGCGCGGGCGCTGGCGGTGACGACGACACATCGCTCCCGCATGCTGCCGGATCTGCCGACTTTTGCGGAGGCGGGCGTGACGGGCTATCGCGCTTCCTCCTTCCAGGCGCTCTATGCCCCGGCCGGCACGCCGGCGCAGATCGTGGCGACGCTGTCGGACGCGCTGCTGAAGGTGCTGGCGGACCCCGCCGTGCAGGCCTCCTTCGAGGCGCGCGGCGTGGATACGCTGCCGGGCGACAGCGCCGCGGCGAGCCGCTTCCTGGCGGCGGAATCGGCCAAGTGGGTGCCAATTTTGGAGCGCACCGGCGCGACGGCGGGCTGACGGCAGATGGAAAAGCTGGTGCTCATCGAGCCGTTCCGCGCCGTCTTCTACGCACCCTACTACGTGGCGCTGGAGCGCGGCTTCTTCGCCGAGCAGGGCATCGCCATGCAGCTGGAGACCGCGGGCACGCCGGATGCCGCGGCGGGGCGGTTGCTGGATGGCAGCGCCGACCTCGCCTGGAGCGGCCCGATGCGGCCGATGCTGGAACGCAGCCGCGACGCCGCCAGCCCGCTGCGCAGCTTTGGCGCGGCGGTGATGCGCGACCCCTTCCTGCTGCTCGGCATGGGCGAGCGGCCGGATTTCCGCATGCAGGACCTCGCCACGCTGCGGGTCGCGATCCCCGCGGAGGTGCCGACGCCCTGGTGGTGCCTGATGCACGACCTGCGCCAGGCGGGCGTGGACCCGGCCGCCTGCCCCGGCCATGTCCGCATGCCGATGCCCGAGGGGGCGCAGGCGCTGCGCGAAGGCCGCGTCGATGCCGTGATGCTCTTCGAGCCGCATGCGGCGGCGCTGGAGGAGGTGGGCGCGACGGTCTGGTACGCTGCCGCCAGCCGGGGCCCCACCGCCTATTCCGCGCTCTATGCCGTGGTACCGCGCATCGCGCAGAAGCATGCGGCCTTCACCGCCGTGGTGCGCGGCCTCGGCGCGGCGCTGGATTGGCTGCGCGGCGCGGACCCTGCCGAGATCGCCGCCGTGGTGGCGCCACGTTTCGCGGAAATGCCGGCGCCGCATCTGCTGCGCGCCATCACCCGCTATCGCGGGCTCGGCCTCTGGAACAATTCCACGCATCTGCCGCGCGCGGCGCTGGATGGGCTGGCGGCGGCGATGATTTCGGCGGGCGCCATGACGCACCATCCTGGCTACGAGTCCTGCATCGACCTTTCGCTGGACCTCGTCGGGCCGCCCTGAGGCCACTCCGCGCAGGTCTGCCCCTCCCCCGGCGCGGCTTCACAGCGCCCGCAGGGATGGAAATGATGGACCCGGGAAACGGGCCGGGGTCGCATGCAGCGTAGCCAGAGAATGAATCTGCTGCTGGTGGCGCTGGGGGCGATGTTCCTGCAGCAGACCTTTGCGGCGCTGGGGCGCAACCTGCCCTCCATCATCGCCCCGGCGATCCTGGAGGATCTGCGGCTGGATGCCGCCTGGCTCGGCGTTTATGTCGGCATCGGCGCGCTGGCCTCGCTCGGCTTCCAGCTCGGCTGCGGCAGCTTCATCATCCGGCATGGCGCCTTGCGGGTCAGCCAGGTCGCGCTGCTGATGCTGGCGGCAGGGCTTGTGGCGGCCTGCATCGGGCCGCTGGGCTTCTTCGCGCTTTCGGCGGTGATCGGCGCCGGCGGCGCGGCGGTGTCCACGCCCGCCAGTTCCCACCTGCTCGGCCGCTATTCGCCGCCGCGCTATGCGCCGCTGGTCTTCTCCATCAAGCAGACGGCGGTGCCGGCGGGGCTGCTGCTGGGCGGGCTGCTGGGGCCACTGCTGACCGGCTGGTGGGGCTGGCGCGGCGCCATGCTGGCCTCCGCCGCCGCCTGCCTGGTTCTGGCGGCACTGCTGCAGCCGCTGCGCGCGGAATTCGACGCGGACCGCATCCCCGGCCGCAGCTTTCGCCTCTCCGATTTCCACACCACCCTGGCGGTGGTGATGCGCGACCGGGAGCTGTTCAAGCTGTCGCTCGCCTGCTTCGTCTTCAACGGGCTGCAAACCGTCTTCATGGCCTATTTCGTGGTCTACCTCACCGCGCTCGGGCATCCGCTGGCGGTGGCCGGCGCCATCTTCTCTGCCGCCACCCTGGCCGCGGTGCCGGGGCGCGTAGTGTGGGGGTGGATCGGCAGCGTTCTGGTGGCGCCACGGGTGGTGATGGGGGCGCTGGCCATCGGCATGGCGCTGAGTTCGCTGGCCACGGGCCTGTCCGGGCCCGGCTCACCGCTGCTGCTGCTCGGGCTGGTTGGCGGCGGGCTCAGCCTCACCGCGCTGTCCTGGAACGGGGTGCTGCTGGCGGAGGCGGCGCGGCTGGCACCGGAGGGGATGCGCGGGGCGGCCACGGGTGGCGTGCTGTCCTTCGGGCAATTGGGCGCGCTGCTGATGCCGCTGGTCTTCGCCGGGGTGCTGTGGCTGACCGGGCGCTACGACACCGGCTTTCTGGTCTGCGCGGTGCCATCGCTGCTGGCCGGGCTGGCGCTGCTGCGGCGTCCGCGCGCGGCGCCGTAGCCGGACAGCGCGAGCAGCACACCCTCCGCCGCGAAGGCCAGCGCCGCGGTGGCCGCGGCGCCCTGCAGCACCAGCAGCTGGTTCTGGTTCTGCAGGCCGAGCACGATGGGCGTGCCAAGCGTGGAGGCCCCCGCCAGCGCCCCTACCGCGGCGGTGGCCACGCCCAGCACCAGCGCCACGCGCAGCCCGCCCAGCACCAGGGGCCAGGCCAGCGGCAGCTCCACCTCCCGCAAGGCACCGGCCGGCGTGTAGCCGAGCGCCAGGGCCGCCAGCCGCGCCTCCGGCGGCACCGCCTCCAGCGCCGCCACGGTGGCGCGCAGGACGGGCATGAGGCCGTAGAGCAGCAGCGCCAGGATGGTGGGGCCCCAGCCGAAGCCCATGGCCGGCACCGCCAGCGCCACCGCCACCACGGGCGGCACCGCCTGGGCGGCGGCCGCCAGCGCATCCGCCGCGGGGCGCAGCGCGCGGCCGGCCGGGCGCGTCACCAGCACGCCGAGCGCGAGGCCCAGCAGCGCGGCGGGCAACACCCCGGCCAGCGCCAGCCCGGCATGGCCGGCGGCCAGCCCCAAGAGGCGCCCGGGCGGAAAGCCGCCGAACCAGCCCGGCAGCAGCGCCACCAGCGCCAGCAGCGCGGCCAGCCAAAGCGCCATCATCGGCCGCGCGCCAGCACGGCCTCCAGCCGCAGGGATCCCTCGCCGAGGGCCAGCACGCTGCGGCCGCTCTCCGCCATGCGGGACAGGGCATCGGCCAGGCTGGCACCGGCGGGCAGGCGGGGTGCATCGGCGGGGGCGGGCGCCTCCTCCCGCGCCACCTCCGCCGGCAGCAGGGACAGGCGGCGCAGGCCGGGCTGGCCGCCGCCCAGCAGAGTGCGGGCGAAGTCGGGCGCCTCCGCCGCCACCAGCGCGGCCGGCGCGCCATCGGCCACCACCACGCCATCGCGCAGCACCACCACCTGGCTGGCCAGCTCCAGCGCCTCCTCCGGATCATGCGTCACCAGCAGGATCGTCTTGCCCGTCTCGGCATGGATGCGGCGGAGTTCCATGCGCAGGTCGCGGCGGGTGATGGGGTCCACGGCGCCGAAAGGTTCGTCCATCAGCAAGATGTCGGGGTCCGCGGCCAGGGCACGTGCCAGGCCGACGCGCTGTGCCTGGCCGCCGGACAGCGCGGCGGGCAGGCGCTCCGCCAGGCCGGGGTCGAGCTGCACCAGCTCCAGCAGCGCCCCCACCCGGGCGGCAATTCGGGACGACTCCCAGCCCAGCAGGCGCGGCACGGTGCCGATATTGGCGGCCACCGTCCGGTGCGGAAACAGGCCGGTGGATTGCATGACGTAGCCAATGGACCGCCGAAGCCGCGCCGGCTCCTGCCCCGCCACATCGGCGCCGCGCACCAGAACGCGACCGGCACTCGGCTCCACCAGCCGGTTCACCAGCTTCATCAGCGTCGACTTGCCGGAGCCGGAGGGGCCGACCAGGGCGCAGAGCACGCCCTCCGCCACCTGAAGGTTCACGCCGGACAGGGCTTGTGTCTCGCCGAAGCGGACGGAGACATCCTGGAACTGGATCATGCGGTGCCCCCCAGCCGGTGTTCCAAGGCGCGGACCAGCGCATCCGCCACCAGGGCCAGCGCCATGATCGGCAGCGCGCCGAGCAGCATCAGGTCGGTGGCGAATTGCGACAGACCCTCGAAGACCAGGGCGCCCAGACCCCCTGCCCCCACGAGCCCCCCCAGCGTCACCAGCCCGATTGCCTGCACCACGGCCACGCGCAGCCCGCCCGCAAAAACCGGCAGCGCGAGGGGCAGCCGCACCTCGCGCGTGATGCCGCCCTCGGTCAGGCCCATGGCGCGGGCGGCGGCCACGGCGGCGGGATCGGCGGCCGTCAGCCCGCCGAGCACGGAACGCCAGAGCGGCAGCGCCAGGTAGCCGGCCGTCGCCAGCACCGCGGGCGCCGGGCCGATCGCCCCCAGCCCGAGGTTTCGCAGCGACGGAAACAGCGCCAGCAGCCCGGCCAGCAGCGGGATCAGCGCCGCGAAGAGCGCGATGGCCGGCACCACCTGCACCGCGCCGAGGCTCGCGCCCACCGCTCCGGCCGCGCCCGGCCGGCGAAATCCGGCCCAGGCCAGCGGCACGGCCAGCAACAGCGCCAGCGCCAGCGCCGCGCCGGCCAGCGCCAGGTGGCGCAGCAGCGCGGCGTGGACCGCGGCCTCCCGCGCCCGGTACTCCACCACCAGGGACAGCGCCGCGAAAGTGCCGGCGCGCCAGAGCAGTGCGAGGGCGAGCAGGGCCGCGATCGCCAGGATGGAACGGCCGAGGCCCGGCAGCGCGGCGCCGCGCGCCGCCACCAGCGCCGCGGCCGCAACAAGCCCCAGCCAGAAGCCGCCGCCCAGCCCGGCACGCGCCGCAGGGGCCAGGCCTTCGAGCGAGGTGGCGGCGGCCCAGCCGGTGGCGGCCAGCAGGAAGGCCACGCCACCCAGGGCGGTGGCCGCCCCCAGCCAAGCCGGCACGCGCTGCGGCACGGCCAGCACCAGGGCCAGCAGCGCCGTCCAGCCGATCGCGGCAAATCCGGACATGGCAAGACCCGGCAGCAGCCGGTTCGGCGCGACGGTCAGCCAGGGCAGCGCCAGGCCGGCCAGCACGCCCAGCCACAAGAGCGCGCGGCCCGCCTCCCCGGCCTTCATCCCAGCGTGGCGAAATGCGCCCGCGCCACCGCCGCCGCCGCCTGGCCTTCCACCGCCACGCGGGCGTTCAACTGCTGCAGCTTTTCCAGCGTCAGCGAGGCGAAGACCGGGGCCAGCGCCGCGCGGATGCCTGGATGCGCCTCCAGCACCGGCTGGCGGACCACCGGCGCCGGCTCATAGACGATCTGCGCGCCCTTGCTGTCCTGCATCACCACCAGGCCGAGGGCGGAGATCGCGCCATCCGTGCCGTAGACCATGGCGGCATTCACGCCCGAGATGCCCTGGGCGGCGGCGCGCATCGTCACCGCCGTATCGCCGCCCGGCAGCACCACGATGCGGTCGCGCGGGAAGGCGAAGCCATAGGTGCGCTCGAAACTGCCGAGCGCCGCCGGGCTTTCGACGAATTCGGCCGAGGCCGCGAGGCGCAGCTTGCCGGCCGCGGCGGCACGGCCGAAATCCTCCATGGTGGCGAGGCGCTCGGCGCGGGCCACATCGCCGCGCAGGGCGATGGCCCAGGTATTGTTGGCCGGCGCGCGGGCCAGCCAGACCAGCTTGTTGGCCTCCAGGTCCAGCCTCGCCACCGTCTCATGGGCCGTGTCACCCTGGCGCCAGGCCGGCGCCTCCGGCTGCTGGAAGAAGAAGGCGCCATTGCCGGTGTATTCGGGATAGAGGTCGATCTCGCCCGCCACCAGCGCGGTGCGGACGATGCGCGTGGGGCCGAGCGACAGCCGCGCCTCGGTCGGGATACGGGCGCGTTCCAGTGCCACAAGGATCAGGTTGCCCAGCAGCGCGCCCTCGGTATCGATCTTCGAGGAGACCACCACGGGCCGCGCCGCCTGGGCGCGCGCCAGTCGCGGGGTCGCAAGGGCCCAGGGGAGCGTCAGGGGAAGTGCGGCCAGAAGTCGCCGCCGCAAAATGCCTGCCATGGTCCTGTCCTGTCCCGCTTCGGTGCCAAGCTCTGCCAGCAGCACAGCGTGCCACAGGGCAACCGGTTCCGTCCCGCTTCGGTTGCAGGGGGCCGGCCGACCCGAAGTGGGGTCGCCCGGCCGCTTGCCCAGGATCAGCCGAGCGCCGCATCCTCCAGCGTGATGCCGGAGAAGAAGTTCAGCGCGCCGGGCATGGCCTTGAAGCCGGTGATGCCCCGCTTCATGGCATAGCCCTGGCTGCGCCAGGCGAGGCCGACCAGCGGCACCTCCTCCAGCGCCACGCGCTGCGCCTCCCGGTAGATCTCGCGACGCCTAGCGGTGTCGAATTCCGCGCGGCCGGCCTGCATCAGCTCCTCCAGCCGCGGGATCCGCAAGCCGGCACTGCGGATATAGGAGGGTGAGAGCGAGCCATCGATCAGGCTGTTCAACCCATCCGCATCGTTGTTGTCGGTGGCCGTGCCCATCACCGCGATGTCGAACTGGCCGCGATTGCCGAGGTTCACCCGCGTCGCCCAATCCGGCAGGCGCAGTTCCGCCTGGATGCCGATGGCGGCCAGGTGCTGCTGCACCACCTCCGCCGTATCCTTGTGCATGCCGTATTGCGCGGTGGAGAGCAGGGTGGTGCTGAAGCCGTTCGGCAGCCCGGCCTCCCGCAGCAGTGCCTTGGCCCTGTCCGGGTCATAGGCCTGGCCCCTGGACAGCGCCGCGTCGAAGAATTCGCTGCCGGGGGCGATGGGCAGGCCCTCCAGCGGGCTGCCGCGGCCGAAGAAGGCGACCTTGACGATCTCATCGCGCTTGATGGCGTGCGCGATGGCCCGCCTGACCCGCGCATCGCCCAGATGCGGCCGCGTGGCATTGAAGTTCAGGTACATGAAGGGGCCGTCGGTGGCGTCCAGCCGCAGCCGGTCATCCGCCTCGATCGCAGCCATGGCCTGCCAGGGCACGTATTCGATGAGGTCCACATCGCCGGCGCGGATGGCGGAGACGCGGAGATTCTCATCCGCATAGGCGACCATGCGGATGCCGGCCAGCTTCGGCTGGCCCGGCTTGTAGTAGCGATCGAAGGCCACGAGGTCGATCGAGCTGCCGCGTTCCTGCGCGCGGATGGTGAAGGGCCCGGCGCCGATCGGCAGCACGCCCGCGCCGGTCGGGCTGCGCGGGTTGACGATCATCATATGGTAGGAGGCCATCCAGTTCGGCAGGGTGGCGATGGGCGCACGGGTGGTGATGCGCAGCGTGCGCGCATCCGGCGTCTCCATGCTCGCGATCTGCTGCATCTCCGCCCGGTAATGGGCGGTGGAGCGTTCGGACGCGATCTGCTCGATGTTCCATTTCACATCGGCGGCGGTGATCTTCTCGCCATTGTGGAAGACGGCGTTGTCGCGCAGCGCGAAAACCCAGACGGTGGGGCTTTCGTTGCGCCAGGACTCCGCGATCTCGCCGCGGAGCGCGCCATCCGGCGCGTAGGAGAGCAGGCCACGATGAATGAGCAGCTTCACCGTGGCAGCGGCCGTGCCGGTATTGGCCCAGGGCAGCAGGCTGGGCGGGAAGGAGGAGAGCCCGAAGCGCAAGGTCCCACCCTGGGCGCGGGCGGCGCCGCCCGGCAGGAGGGGCAGGGCAGCGGTGGCGGCGATCAGGCCGCGGCGGGTGAAGCGCATGGCGAAAATCTCCCCTATTCTCGGTGTCAGTCGGCTCCGTAGATCGTCCGCGCGGCTTCCCGCGTGATGCTGCCTTCGTCCAGGTCGCGTTGCAGCGCGGCGTGGTCGCGTTCCGTGGGCGGGCCATAGCCGCCGCCGCCCGGCGTGATGATCTCCACCCATTGGCCCGCCCGCAACAGCCCGTTGCCGAGCACGAAAGGTTCGATGCCAGGTCCGAAGACGAAGCGGCCACGCCCACCCGGCTGCCCGCCCTGCAGCCCCCAGGGGGCGGAGGCGAAGCGGGACCCATCCATCCGCAGGCGGCATTCGGCCTCCGCGCGATAGACCCGGCGCAGTCCCACGCCGCCGCGCTGCCGCCCGGCGCCGCCGGAGCCTTCCACCAGCTCGTAGCGCATCAGGGTCAGCGGGTATTCGATCTCCAGCGCCTCCACCGGCAGGTTGGAGGTATTGGTGGTATGCACATGCACCCCATCCAGCCCGTCCTTCGTCGCGCGAGCGCCGAAGCCGCCGCCGATCGTCTCAAGATAGACCCAGGGCTCGCCCGTGACGGGCTGGCGCCCGACGAAGGAGGCGACGAAGCAGGCGCCGTTATGCGCCGCCGTCACGCGGTCCGGCACCGCCTGGGCGAGCGCGCCATGGATCAGATCCACCACGCGCTGGCAGGTGGACAGCCGCGCATTCACCGCCGCGGGCAGCACGCAGTTCAGCACGCTGCCTTCGCGGGCGGTGACGCGCAGCGGCCGCGCCAGGCCGGCATTGGGCAGCAGCGTCGGGTCCACCACCGTCTTCACCGCGTAGTAGACGGTCGCGAGCAGCGCGGTGAAGGTCATGTTGATGCCGGCGCGCACCTGGTCCGGCCCGTCGAAATCCAGCGACATGGTGTCGCCCGCGACGGTGAGCGTCAGGGTCAGCTTCAGCTCGCCGTCGATCTCCGGGCTGTCGTGCACATCGGCGAAATGCCAGGT
Source organism: Falsiroseomonas sp. (assembly GCF_051860665.1). Classification (GTDB taxonomy): domain Bacteria; phylum Pseudomonadota; class Alphaproteobacteria; order Acetobacterales; family Acetobacteraceae; genus Falsiroseomonas. Next base: position 66,328 of record NZ_JBHYDM010000004.1, on the reverse strand, counting down.
GCCGTCCGGGATCGCGGCGATGCCGGCGCGCATCTTGCGCTCGGCGTAGTCCTGCAGGGCCTCCCCGGCCGCCAGCACCGTCTCCGTGCCGTATTTGGCGCAGAGTGCCTGCATGCGGGCGACGCCGAGGCGGTTCGCCGCCATCTGCGCGCGCAGGTCGGACAGGCGCTCGCGCGGCACCTGGCAGTTCAGCAGGATCAGCTCCTGCACGTCCTGCTGCAATTCGCCGGCGCGATACAGCCGGATCGGCGGGATGCGCAGGCCTTCCTGGAAGATGTGGGCATGGCCGCGATCGGCGAAATCCGAGTGATGCGCCAGGTTCACGGCCCAGGAGACGATGCGGCCATCCACGAAAATCGGCTCCGCCAGCACGATGTCGGGCAGATGGGTTCCGCCGCCCTCATAGGCGTCATTGCCGACGAAGACATCGCCCGGCTGCATCTGCTCCATCGGATGGCGCTTCAGGATATGCGCGATGATGCCGATGAAACTGCCGAGATGGATCGGGATGTGCTCCGCCTGGCAGAGCGTATGGCCCGCGATGTCGAAGAGCGCGGTGGAGCAGTCCCGCCTTTCCTTGATGTTGGTGGAATAGGAAGCGCGCACCAGCGCCTCTCCCATCTCCTCGACGATGGAGGACAAGGCGGAGCCGATGACCTCGACCGTGATGGGGTCCGGCACACTGCGCCGGACGCGGAGCTCAGGGCGGGTGTTGCTCATGCCGCCGCCTCCAGGATCAGGTTCTCGTATTCATCCACGAGGGCTTCCTGGCCCGGCAGGATGACGGTGGTGGCGTCCATCTGCTCGATGATGGCGGGGCCGGCAATGCGGTTGCCGGGGGCGAGGCGATCCCGCGCATAAACCGGCACGGCGACGAGATTCCGGGCTTCCGGGAGCCAGACATCCCGCGCGCCCTCCAGCGCCGCCTGCGGATCAGGTCCCTGCAAGGGACGCGGCCGCAGCTCCGCCTTGCGGACCACACCGGTGGCTTCCAGCCGGAAGGTGACGAGCTGCACCGCCTCCCCTTCCGCGACAAAGCCGTACATCTGGCGATGTGCGGCGGCGAAACCCTCGGCCAGATGGGCCAGCGTGGCATCCGTGAAAGGGCCATCCGGCAGCGCCACGGGCAGTTCATAGTTCTGGCCGGCATAGCGCATGTCCACCGTGCGGCGGATCATGCGCTTGTCGGGCGCGATGTGTTCCTGGTCGAACCAGCGCAGGGCCGTCGCGGTCAGCGTGGCGAAGGCGGCCTCCATCGGCGCCAGCGCATCCTGATCCAGCGCCGTCAGCCGCGTGGCCGAAAAATCCGCGCGCAGATCGGTCAGCAGCAGGCCCATGGCGCACAGGATGCCGGGGTTGCGCGGCACCAGCACGCGGCGGATGTCGAGCTCCTTCGCCAGCCGCGCCGCATGCAGCGGCCCGGCGCCGCCGAAGGCGATCAGCGTATAGTCGCGCGGATCATGGCCCCGCTGCACGGAGATCACGCGGATCGCCTTCGCCATATTCGCGGTGACAACGGACAAAATGCCCTGCGCCGTCTCCATCACCCCCATGCCGAGCTGCTTGGCCAGCCGCTCCACCGCCGCCAGCGACAGGTCGCGCCGGATCGGCATGCGGCCGCCCAGCAGATGCGTCGGGTGCAGCGTGCCGAGCACGACATTCGCATCCGTCACCGCCGCTTCCGGGTTGCCGCGGTCGTAGCAGACCGGCCCCGGATCGGCGCCGCAACTGCGCGGCCCGACCTTCAGCAAGCCTCCGGAATCGACATAGGCGATGGAGCCGCCACCGGCGCCCACCGTGTGGATATCCAGCATCGGCGCCTTGATCGGGTAGCCATGCACGATGGCCTCCCCGGTCAGCCGCGCCGCACCGCCCTGCAGCAGCGCCACATCCGTGCTGGTGCCGCCCATGTCGAAGGTGATGAGGTCCGGGAAGCCGGAAAGCCGCCCGATCGCCTGCGCGCCGACCACGCCGGTGGAGGGACCAGAGAGCACCATCCGCACCGGCATTTCGGCCGCCGCTTCGAAGCCGATGACGCCGCCATTGGATTGCGTGAGATGCGGCGTGGCGGTGACGCCGAGCGCCGCCAGGCGTTCCGCCAGGCGCTTGATGTAGCCGCGCATCACCGGGCCGAGATAGCTGTTCACCACCGCGGTCGACAGCCGCTCGAACTCTCGGAATTCCGGCGCGATCTCATGGCTCGTGGTCAGGAAGATGCCGGGCAGTTCCTCCGCGAGGATGCGCTTCGCCGTCGCCTCGTGTTCGGGATGGACGAAGCTGTAGAGGAAGCAGATGGCGATGGCCTGGACGCCCGCCGCCTTCAGCGCCCGCGCGGCCTCCCGCACCGCCTGTTCGTCCAGCGCCGTCTCCACGCTGCCGTCGTGGCGGATGCGTTCCGGCACTTGCAGCCGCAGTTCCCGCGCCACCAGCACCGGCGGCTTGTCCACCTGCAGGTCGTAAAGGTCCGGACGTTTCTGGCGACCGATCTCCAGCAGGTCGCGGAAGCCGTCGGTGGTGACCAGGCCGGTGCGGACGCCGCGATGCTGGATCAGCGCATTGGTGGCCACCGTGGTGCCATGGCCGAAATAGGCGATGTCGGCGGGCGCCTGGCCGATTTCCGCCATGCCCTCCGCCACGCCGCCGGCGATGCCGCGGGAAGGATCATCCGGGGTGGAGGAGACCTTCCAGACCGCGATGCGGCCGGTATCCTCCTCGAAGAGGCAGACATCCGTGAAGGTGCCACCCGAATCCACACCGACGCGCCAGCCCACGATCGCGACCCCGCTGAAGCCCGAACGGCAGTCTCACGCCGAATTCCAGGGGCGGTCAATTCTTCCGCGCAAAATCCCGACCGGGAACGGAGGCGAGCAGCGCCTGGGTATAGGGATGTTCCGGCTGTTCGAAGACGCGGGCGATGGGGCCGTGCTCGACCACCGCGCCATCCTTCATCACCGCCACCAGGTCGCAGACCTGCGCTGCCACGCGCAGGTCGTGGGTGATGAAGACCAGCGACAGGCCCAGCCTTTCGCGCAGCTCCGCCAGCAGCCGCAGCACCTGCGCCTGGACCGAGACATCCAGCGCCGAGACCGGCTCATCCGCCACCAGCACCTCCGGCTCCATCGCGAGCGCCCGGGCCAGGCCGATGCGCTGCCGCTGGCCGCCCGAGAATTCATGCGGGAAGCGTTCGGTGGCGGCGGGGTCGAGGCCGACCAGCGCGAAAAGCTCCTTCGCCCGGCGCAGCGCCTCGGCGCGCGGGCTGCCATGGATCATCGGGCCCTGCGCCACCAATTCGCCGGCGCGGCGGCGCGGATTCAGCGAGCCATAGGGGTCCTGGAAGACCATCTGGATGCGATGCGCCTCCCGCCGCATTTGCGCCCGAGACAGGCTGGTGAGGTCCAGATCGCCGAGCGATACGCTGCCAGCCTCGGGCTCGACCAGCCGCACCAGGCAGCGCGCGAGGGTGGACTTGCCGGAGCCGGATTCGCCGACGATGCCGAGCGTGGCGCCCTTGGGCAGCGTCAGCGTCACGCCCCGCACCGCCTGCGTCACCCGCCCGCCGCGGCCGAGGAAGCCACCGGTGCGATAGGTCTTTCGCAGATCCCGCATCACCAGGATCGGCTCCGCGCTGATGGCGCGTGGCGCGCGGGCGGTAAGCGGCGGGACGGCGGCGATGAGCGACTGCGTATAGGCGTGCCGGGGCGCGTTCAGCACCTGGGCGGCGGGGCCTTCCTCCACAACCAGGCCGTGCTGCATGACGGCGACGCGATCGGCAATCTCCGCCACCACGCCGAAATCATGGGTGATGAAGAGCACCGTCGTGCCCTTGCGGCGCTGCAGATCCTTGATGAGGTGCAGGATCTGCGCCTGGGTGGTGACGTCCAGCGCCGTGGTCGGCTCATCCGCGATCAGCACCTTGGGGTCCAGCGCCAGCGCCATGGCGATCATCGCGCGCTGGCGCTGGCCGCCCGAAAGCTCGTGCGGATAGGCGCGGGCGGCCTGGGCGGGTTCCGGGATATGCACCTCGGCCAGCAGGGCCAGCACGCGCGCCGCGATCTCGGCCTGGGGCAGCGCCGTGTGGATGCGGAACATCTCGCCGATCTGGTCACCGATGCGGCGCAGCGGGTTCAGCGCCGTCATGGGTTCCTGGAAGATCATGGCGATACGCGCGCCGCGCAGGCGACGCATCGTGCCCTCCTCCGCCGTGGCGAGGTCCTGGCCCTCGAAGATGACCGATCCGCCGGTGATGACGACCCCCGGCGGCAGCAGGCGCATCACCGCGCCGGCGGTCATCGACTTGCCGGAGCCGGATTCGCCCACGACGCAGAGGATCTCGCCCGCATGGAGATCCAGCGAGACGCGGTCCAAAGCATGCGGCCGGTCCGCGCCCTGGGGCAGCGCGACGGTCAGGCCCTGGATCGCCAGAACGGCGCTCACCGCCGGCGCAGCCGCGGGTTCAGCGCATCGTTCAACCCCTGCCCCACCAGCGACACCGCCAGCACCGTCAGCAGGATGGCCAGGCCGGGAATGGCGGAGACATACCACTGCACCCGCAGCACATCTCGCCCGAGGCCGATCAGATTGCCCCAGGAGGCGACATTTGGGTCCGACAGCCGCAGGAAGGCCAGCGCCGATTCCAGCAGGATCGCCACCGCCATGACGACGGAAGCATAGACGATGATCGGCGGCAGGGCGTTGGGCAGGATCTCGCGGAAGATGATCCGCGCATCCCCCATGCCCAGCGTGCGGCAGGCCTGCACGAATTCGCGGTTGCGCAGCGAGAGGAACTCCGCCCGCGTCAGCCGCGCCGGGGCGGGCCAGGATACGGCGCCGATGGCGATGGTGACGGTGGTGAGGTCGGAGCCGAAGACCGCCACCAGCACCAGCAACAGCAGAAAATTCGGCAGCGTCTGGAAGGCCTCCGTCAGCCGCATCAGCGCGTCATCCACCCAGCCGCCATGGTAGCCGGCCAGCGCCCCCACCACGATGCCGACCATGATGGCGATGGCCGTTGCCACCACGCCGATGAGCAGGGAGATGCGCGCGCCATGGAAGATCTGCGCCGCGATGTCGCGGCCGGAATTGTCAGTGCCAAGGGGAAAGCGCGGATTGCCCGTAGGCCATTGCAGCGGCCTGCCGGCGAGGGCCAGGGGGTCGCGCGGAAACAGCCAGTCGGCGGAGATCGCCATGGCGACGATCGCCAGCAGCAGCAGCAGGCCGATCATCGCCGGCGGGCTGCGAAGGTAGCCGCGCAGGAAGGCCTTCATGGCGCGATCCGCGGATCCAGCCGCGCATAGAGCAGGTCCACCACGAAGTTCACGCAGATGACCAGAACCGCAGAGACGAAGACAATGCCGAGCAGCGTGTTCAGATCCCGCTGCACCACCGATTCATAGGCCAGCCGCCCGAGGCCCGGCAGGGAGAAGACGCTCTCCACCACCACGGACCCGCCCAGCATGGTGCCCGCCTGCAGCCCGATCAGCGTGACCATCGGCAGCAGCGCATTGCGCAGCACATGCCGCACCACGACGCGCGTCTCGTCCAGCCCCTTGGCCCGCGCGGTGCGGACGAAATCCAGCGACAGCACCTCCAGCATCGAGGCCCGCATGATGCGCAGATAGATGGCGAGAAAGATCAGCCCCAGCGTCAGCGTCGGCAGCACCAGATGCGTCGCGATATCCAGCGTGCGGCGCAGGCCGGTGAAGCCGGATCCGATCTCCTCGAAGCCGCCGGCCGGCAGCCATTGCAAATGGACGGAGAAGAGCACGATGGCCATCAGCCCGAACCAGAAGGAGGGCGTGGCGTAGAAGACCAGGCCAAGGGTGGAGATCAGCGTATCCGGCCAGCCATTCACCCGTCGCGCCGCCAGCACGCCCAGCACCAGGCCGAAGAAGAAGGCGAAGGACAGCGCCGCCAGCATCAGCAGCAGCGTCGCCGGCAGCCGCTCGAAGATCACGGTCGCCACCGGCTTGCCGTAGATCGAGGAAAAGCCGAGGTCGAGCCGCACCAGACGCCACATGTAGTTCGCGAGCTGCGCCGGCACGGAGAGATCCAGCCCCATCTCCGCCCGCATCCGGGCCGCGGCGGCGGCATCCGCGCCACCGCCGGTCTGCGCGATCAGCGCATCCACCGCATCACCCGGCGCCAGCTGCAGCAGCAGGAAGATGCCGATCAGGATCAGCAGCAGCGTCGGCACCGACGACAGAAGCCGCCGCCCCGCCAGGGCCAGCACGCGCATCAGATGGTCACGAAGCCAGCCACAGATCGTGCCAGGAGGAGGAGGCCCAGCGCGGATTATTGGCGTAGTTGCGCAGCCGCTTGTTGAAGACGGACACAAAGATCTGCTCGATCGGCATCCAGACCGGCAGTTCCGTGTTCACGCGCCGCACGAAATCGGCGTAGAGCGCCTTGCGCCGCACCGGATCCAGCTCCGTCTGTGCCGCGTCCATGATGCGGTCCGCCTCCTCGTCCTGCCAGCCCCATTGATTGGTCCAGGGCGCGCCCTTCGGCTGGCCGGAGCGGTACCAGACGCTGGTGGAGACGGCCGGGTCGTTGCGGTACTGGTGCCAGCCGGTGGCCAGGTCGAAATTCCAGTCGTTGTAGACGGTGCGCAGGAAGCCGGCGGCGTCCAGCCGCACGATCTCCACGCGAATGCCCACCTCCTGCAGCGATTGCTGGATGAAGGTGGACCACAGCGCGATATCCTCGCCCCAGGGCGCCGGGGTCAGGCGCAGGGTGAAGCGGATGCCGCCCGCGCCGCGCCGATGCCCCGCCTCGTCCAGCAGCGCATTGGCGCGGCGCCGGTCGAAGGCATATTGCGGCATCGGCTGCGTCGGGTAGTAGTCGGTGGAGACGGAGGGAATGGGCCCGGTGCCCGCCTTGGCGAAGTCGCCGAGGAAATTCTCGATGAAGAAGGGCACGTCGATGGCATGCGCGATGGCGCGGCGCACGCGGAGATCGGCGAGGATCGGATTCCGGAAGTTGAACTCCAGCGTATTGGTGCGGGCATTGCCCTCATTGCCCTTGGTCGTCACCTCGAAGCGCGGGTCGCGGCCCAGGCGCTGCAGGTCGGCGATGGTCAGGGAGGAATAGGGGCTGAAAAGGATCTGCCCGGCTTCCATCTGCGCCGCCGCAGCGGAACGGTCCGTCACCACGCGCCAGACGACGCGATCCAGATAGGGCAGGTTCTCGCGCCAGTAATTCGGGTTGCGCTCCGCGATGATGTACTGGCCGCGCTCATATTGCAGGAACTTGAAGGGTCCGGTGCCGATCGGCGCCGTATTCGCGGGATTTTCGCGGATATTCCCCGTCTCGAAGACATGCTTGGGCGAGATATAGCCGAGGTCCGGCAGCGCGCGCAGCAGCAGGCCAAGCGGCATGGGGCGGGAATACTTGAACACCGCGGTCTGCGCATCGGGCGTCTCCACCGCTTCCAGGAACTGCTGCAGCGCGGAGCCATAGTTCAGAATCTTCTTCCACATCTCCATCGCCGTGAACTGCACGTCGGCGGAGGTGAAGGGGCGGCCGTCATGCCAGGTGACGCCGCGGCGCAGGCGGAAGGTGATGGTCTTGCCATCCGGCGTGCTCTCCCAGCTTTCCGCCAGGCAGGGCGCGGGCTGGCCCGCCGCGTCCAGATCCACCAGCGGTTCCTGCATCTTCCCGCCGACGATGTAGACGCCGGTGGAGGCCTGCAGCGAGGGGTTGAGGATGCGCTGCTCGGTCGCGAAGTGCACCGTCATCACGCCGCCCCGCCGCGGCTGTTCCTGCGCCAGGCCCCGGCCCGGCAGCGCCACGCTGCTGGCCAGCGCTGCGGAGGTCAGGAGTATCGCACGACGCGTCGGATCCATGGCAGGCTCCCCGGGGCTTTGCGCGACGCAGCATGGAACCCGGCGACGCGGCGCGTCAATCGCGGCTCACACGGCCTCGAAGCGCAGCAGAAGGCCATTGGCGCGGGACGCCGGGGCGGCAAGGGTTCCGCCGGGTGCGATGCCCAGCGCCTTGGCGGCGGCCGCCAGATCGGCGGTGCCGAGCACCAGTGCGGCGGCGCCCTGCGCCGGCAGCCCCTCCAGCTCCACGCCGGGATGACGCGCGGCGAGCCTCGCCCGGTCGAGGAAGACGAAGTCCGCGCGCCCGGCGCCGGAGGCGACGCGCCAGGCGCCATCCGCCTCCGGCTCCGCCAGGCGGTCGATCAGCCGCGCCATCTCCTCCGCCCCCGCCTTGGGATCGTCGACCAGTACCTCGATGCGCAGAAGGCGGGTCGCACCATTGGCGTGGGACTGCAGTGCGGGGATCCAGACATTTTCCCGCGTCAAATGCTGGCAGGCGAAAATTCCGAGGCCCGCGGGCCGTGCCTCCCGCGGCCATTGGAAGACCTGGAAGCGCGCCTCCGCCTCGGCGCCCCCTGGCAGCGTCACGGGACGGCCGAAGGCGATGGGGCCGATGGCGGCGATGCCCTTGGCGCGCAGCTCCTCGGCCCCCGCGGCGGCGTCATCCGTGGTGAAGGCGGCGCGATCCAGGCCCTCGCGCTTCTCCAGGAAGGCGCGCATCGGCGCATTGTGCTCGGTCGGCGTCAGCACCCCCAGAAGTTCGAGATAATCCTCGCCGAACATGGTGGTGTAGTTGCCGGATCCCATATGCGCGCTGTGCGTGCCGCGCGGGGAGACGGTGAAGCCCAGCGCGCGCCAGGCCGCGGCCGCCGCATCCAGGTCGCGCACGGCGACCACCACATGGTCCACGCCGATCACATGCCGCAGCGCCATCGCATCCCTCCTTCACCGAGCGCATCATGACACACCGCAACGCCCCTTGAGGCAATCGCGGCACGGGTCTTTGATGCAGGCCCCGCCCGTGATGGAGACGCCGCGCATGGCCGTGACCTGGCCCCCTTCCCTCTGGGCGAAGGTTTCGCCTCCGGGGCCCGAGCTACCGATGCTGCAGGGCGCGGTGGCGACGGAGGCGGTGGTGGTGGGCGCCGGCTTCACCGGCCTGTCCACCGCGCTGCATCTGCGCGAGGCGGGGATCGAGACGGTGGTGGTGGAGGCGGCGGAGCCGGGCTGGGGTGCATCGGGCCGCAACAACGGCCAGGTGATCCCGACGCTGTCGCGCCACGACCCGGCGGCGATCATCGCGCGGCATGGGGATGCGGGGCTGCGCTTCGTGCATGTGCTGCGCGACAGCGCCACCATCCTGTTCGACCTGGTGCGCCGCCATGGCGTTGCGGCGGAGGCCGAGCAGAGCGGCTGGCTGCAACCCGTGCACACGCCCGGCCGCATGAAGATCGCGGAACGCCGCGTGAAGGACTGGGGCAGCCACGGCGCGCCCGTGGCGCTGCTGGATGCTGCTGCGATGCGCGACCGCCTCGGCAGCGACGCCTGGTTCGGAGGATGGTCGAATAGCAGCGGGGGGCATGTGAACCCGCTGATGCTGGCGCGCGGCATGGCAAAGGCGGCGCTCGCCGCCGGCGCCACCATCTATGCGCGCTCCCCCGCCGTCTCCGTGGAACATCGCGACGGCAAATGGGTGGTGACGACGGAGGCCGGCAGCGTGACCGCCCGCGCGCTGGTGCTGGCCACCAATGCCTATACCGGCGAATTCTCAAAACGCCTGGCGCCAGAGATTGCGCGGGAGGTGGTGCCCCTGCTGTCCTGGCAGATGGCGACGCAGCCGATCAGCCACAACGTCGCCGCCACCATCATCCCGGGGCGGGAGGCGATGTCGGACACCCATGGCGAGCTGTATTTCTGCCGCTGGGATGCGCGTGGGCGGCTGGTGACGGGCGGCGCGGTGGCCATCCCGGTGAACCAGGCGAGCCGCCTGCCGCCGATGATCACGGCCCGGCTCCAGCGGCTCTGGCCACAGATCGGGGAGGTGCAATTCGATTACGTCTGGAGCGGCTATATCGGCATGACGCCGGACTATTTCCCGCATCTGCATCGCCTGGGCCCGGATGGCTATGCCTGGGCCGGCTGCAATGGCCGCGCCGTGGCGCTTTCCGTGGCGCTGGGGCGCGAATTCGCGCGCGCGGTGCAGGGCGTGCCGGAGCAGGACCTCGGCCTGCCCTTCACCGAACCGAAGCCAATTCCTCTGCACGGCCTGGCGCGCCGCGTCGCGCCGCTGATGCTGAACCTCTATCGCTATCGCGACGCGCGCGAGGTGTAGCTACTCGGCGAAGTGGCAGGCGGCGGCCTGGTTCGGCCAATCCGCCCGCAGCGCCGGGTCCTGTTCCGCGCACAGCGCCTGCGCACGCGGGCAGCGCGTGCGGAAACGGCAGCCGGAGGGCAGATTGGTCGGGCTCGGCGGCTCGCCCTCCAACGCGAAGGTGTCGGTCACGCGCGCGCCACCGATCTTTGGGATCGCGGCGAGGAGGGACTGCGTATAGGGGTGGCGCGGGGTGCCAAAAACCTGCGCGGTCTCGCCGATCTCCACGATGCGGCCAAGATACATCACCGCAACCCGATCGCAGATCAGCCGCACCACGGAAAGGTCGTGGCTGACGAACAGATAGGTCAGGCCGAACTGCTGCTGCAGCGCCAGGAACAGCTTCAGGATGGTGGCCTGGACCGAGACATCGAGGCCGGAGGTCGGCTCGTCCAGGATCACGACCGAGGGCTTGAGGGTGAGGATGCGCGCCAGGCCGACACGGCGCTGCTGGCCGCCACTGATCTCGTGCGGATAGAGATCGAGATGCGTCAGCGGCAGGCCGACGGCGGCGAGAATTTCCCGTACCCGCTCCTCCCGCGCCGCCTCGTCCAGGTCGGTGTGCACGATCAGCGGCTCGTGCAGCGAGGCGCGGATGGTCCAGCGCGGATCGAGCGAGGCGCCGGGATCCTGGTAGCAGTATTGCAGGTGCTGCCGGAATTTGCGGGACTGGTGCGGCTTCAGGGGCGCGATGTCCTGGTCCTGGAACAGGATGCGGCCCTGGGTGGCGGTATGGATGCCCATCAGCGTCTTGCCGAGGGTGGATTTGCCGCAGCCGGATTCACCGACGATGCCCAGGATCTCGCCCGGCTGCACGCTGAAGGAAACATCGTCCAGCGCACGCAGCCAGCCGATGCGCCGCTTCCACAGATTGCGCACGGGGAAGTATTTGCGGAGGCCCTGGACCTCAAGGATCGGGGCGCTCACGCGATGAATTCCGTCAGCCGGTGGTGGCAGCGCACGCTATGGCCGGGGCCGGCGAGTTCCGGCGCGGGGCGCTGCTGGCAGATGGCGGTGGCGCGTTCGCAGCGCGGGTTGAAGCGGCAGCCGGGCGGCGGATCGACCAGGCGCGGGATTTCGCCAGGGATGCCGCGCAGCCCGGTCTCCGCACTCGGCAGGCTGTCGAGCAGCTTGCGCGTATAGGGATGGCTGGGGCGGTTGAAGAATTCCGCAACCGGCGCTTCCTCCACCTCCTGCCCCGCATACATCACGGTGATGCGGTCGCAGATTTCGTAGGCGGCGCCGAGGTCGTGGGTGGTAAACAGCACCGCGACGTTGCGCTCCCGCGCCAGGCCCTTCAGCAGCTTCAGGATCTGTGCCTGTACCGTCACGTCCAGTGCCGTGGTCGGCTCATCCGCGATCACCAGCTTGGGTTCCGGCAGCAGCGCCATGGCGATCATCAGCCGCTGGCGCTGTCCGCCCGAGACCTCATGCGGATATTTGCGCAGCAGCGCCTCCGGATTCGGCAGCTGCACCAGGCGCAGCCATTCCACCACGCGGGCGAGATCCGCCGCGCGACGGGCGCGGGCATTGCCCTTGAAGGACGGGTCGCGCAGCAGCGGCGACTTCCAGTGCATCAGGTCCGCGATCTGCGTGCCTATGGTGAAGACCGGGTTGAAGGCGGTGGAGGGATCCTGCGGGATATAGGCGATCTCCCGCCCCCGCACCTCTCGCGCCAGCGCCGCCTCCGGCACCTTCAGCAGGTCGCGGCCGCCGAAAAGCACCTGGCCGCCCTCAATGCGCGCGGAGTTGGGCGGCAGGATGCCGAGGATGGCGCGCGCCAGCGTGGTCTTGCCGCAGCCGGATTCGCCGACCAGCCCGCGGATCTCGCCCGGGCGGATGGCGCAGCTCACGCCATCCAGCACCTTCGCCAGGCCGGCATTGCCGGCGAAGGCCACGCGCAGATCGCGCACGGTGATGAGGTCAGCGTCCACTGGAGGCCCGCCGCAACCGCGGGTCAAGCACGTCGCGCAGCCCGTCGCCCAGCAGGTTGAAGCCCATCACCACGATGAAGATGGCGAGCCCCGGGAAGGCCGCATACCACCAGGCCATCGGCAGAAACTCCCGAGACTCCGCAATGGTCCGCCCCCATTCCGGCGTCGGCGGTGGCGGGCCGAGGCCGAGGAAGCCGAGGGTCGCGGCGGTGAGGATGGTGCCGCCCATGCCGATGGTGGTGCGCACGATGATGGAGGAGGAGATGGAGGGCAGGATATGCAGCACCATGACTCGCCAGGGCGAGCAGCCGAGGGCGATGGCGGCCTCCACAAAGGTCTCGTTCTTGCAGGACCGCGTCTCGGCATAGACCAGCCGCGCCCAGAAGGGCCAGTAGGTCGCGGACAGGGCGAGGATGACGTTCTCGATCGACGGGCCCAGCGTCTGCGCGATGGCGATGGCCAGCACGATCTGCGGCACGGCGAGGAAGACGTCCGAGCCACGCATCAGGATGTCGCTGCCCAGGCCCTCGTAATAGCCGGCGATCAGCCCGATCGGCACGCCGATCAGCACCGCGACGAGGATGGCGACCACCGCGATGGTCAGGGTGATGCGCGCGCCGAAAAGCAGCCGCGAATAGATATCGCTGCCCATGCGATCCGTGCCGAGCCAGTTGTCCGCATTGGGCGGGCTCAGGCGGATGGCGGTATGGAATTCCGCCACGTCGCCCGGGTGCGTGGACAGCCAGGGCGCCAGGATGGCGGCGAAGACGACGATGAGGATCAGCGCCAGGCCGAACATGGAGGCCCGGTCCTCCGCCAGCTTCCGCAGCACCTGCCGCATCAGCGCGTCTCCCGCGGGTCGATGATGCCCTGCAGGATATCCACCAGCAGGTTCACCACGATGAACATGGTGCCGGCTATGAGCGTAAAGCCCATGACGGCGTTGTAGTCGGAATTCAGGATGGAGTTCACCGCGAACATGCCGAGGCCGGGCCAGTCGAAGACCGCCTCGACCACCACCGCGCCAGCCAGCAGGATGCCGAAGATCAGGCCGATCTGCGTCACCGTGCCGATCAACGCATTGCGCAGAACGTATTTCCACACGATCTGCCGGCGCGGATAGCCCATCGCCGTCTCATAGAGCACGTAGTTGCTCTCCAGCGCATTCAGCACGCCGGCACGGGTGAAGCGCACGATGGTGGCGGCCGCCGGCAGGGCAAGCGTGGCGACAGGCAGGATCATGTGATGCAGCGCGTCCAGCAGCGTCTCCATGTCCCATTTGATCAGGGAATCCAGGATGTAGAAGCCGGTGATCGGCTCCGGCCCCCAGCCCTCCACACGCCCGGTCAGCGGCGTGATACCGAGGCGCATGGAGAAGAAGAGCTGCAGCAGGATGGCGAACCAGAAGCTCGCAATGGCGAGACCCGCGATGGTCACCAGGCGCAGCCCGTGATCCACCCAGGAATTGCGCCGCAGCGCACTGATGACGCCGAGCGGCACGCCGATCAGCGTGGCGACCACAACGGTGACCAGCGTGAGTTCCAGCGTCGCCGGCAGGCGGCTCAGCAGATCCTCCACCACCGGGCGGCCGGTATAGATGCTGCGGCCCATGTCGCCCGCCAGGATGGATTGCAGATAGCGCAGGAACTGGATGTGCAGCGGCTGATCCAGGCCCAGCCGCACCCGCATCTCTGCAATGGTGGCGGCAGAGGCATTCTCGCCGGCGGCGAAAGCCGCCGGATCGGCCGGGATGATGTGGGAGATGAAGAAGACGATCGCCAGCAGGCCGAGCAGCGTCGGCACGAACCAGATCACGCGGTTGACGACCAGGACGAGGATCTTCACGGGGCCGCGGCCCCGCCGTGCAGCCCTTGCCTCACGCGATGCTGAGCCAGCGCATCTCCTGCCCATCGCCGATCGGACAGAACCGTACGCCGCTGACATTCTTGCGGAAGGGTCCGTACCACTTGGTGTTGTGGATGAAGATCGCCGCCGCATCCTCCGACGAGATGCGCGCCACCTGCTCGTACAGCGGTGCGCGCTTCGCCTGCTCGGGCGTGGCCAGCGCCTCCGCCAGCAGGCGATCGACCTCCGGGTTGGTGTAGTAGGAGGCATTCCCGCCGCGATGGCGTTCGGTGGCCAGGATCTCGCCAGCCCAGTTGTGCGGATCCGCGTAGTAGGTGGAGCGCCAGAGGAACAGCACGTCGTACATCTGTTCCGGGTCGCGCATCTTGTTCGAGACGACCGGCCAGGGTTCGTTCAGCAACCGGCTCGGGATGCCGGCGCGGGTCAGGCCGTTCTGCAGCAGGGAGGCAGCCTGGATCGACTGCTCGTAGCCGATCATGCCGGCCACCACGATCTCCCGCATCGGCGCCTGCACGCGGGCCAGGTGCCACTTCGCCTTGTCGATATCGTAGGTATAGCCGACCAGGTCCTTCGGCGCGCCCCACATCGGATTCGGCACCACGCCGGTGTTGCGCACCACGGAACCGCCGAGGATGTTGTTGATCCATCCGTCATAGTCGAAGGCGTGGCACAGCGCCTTGCGGAAGTTCACATCCGTCATCGGCGCGCGCTGGTTGTGGATGGTGGCGTAGAAGAGCCGCGTCGATTCCGCCTCCATCACGTTCAGGTTGCCGTCGCCCTGCAGCCGCGTGATCTGGTCCTGCGGCATATAGGGGTCGGTGCCCTGGAAGTCGCCGCGGATCAGGCCGAGCACGCGGCTGTTCACCTCGGCCACATAGCGGAAGTCGATCTCGGCGATGCCGGCCGGGCCGAGGAAGTGGTTGTCGAAACGCTGCGCCAGGAAGCCGCGGGCCGGGTCGAAGCGGCGGATGATGTAGGAGCCGCTACCGGCATCGTTGCGGTCGATGAAGGCCTGGCCCCAGTCGCCGTTTCGCTCGTTCCGCTTCAGCAGGGCGCTGTTCACCACATAGATGTCATGGGTGGTGGCGGCGAAGATGGCGGATGGCGTGGTCAGGTTGAACTGCACCGTATGCCGGTCCAGCGCCTTGGTGCTGCCGGGCGCAACGAGTGGCTGGAAGAGCGGATAGGCGCCCTTCTTCACCGCCAGGATGCGCTCCATGGAATAGACCACATCCTCCGCCGTCAGCGGGGCGCCGTCATGGAAGGTGACGCCCTGGCGCAGCTTGAAGGTATAGGTCTTGCCGTCCTCGGAGGTGGTGTAGGATTCCGCCAGCCAGGGCTCCAGCTTCGGCGGATTGTCCACCCAGCGCATCAGCCCGTCATAGCAGTTCAGCCGATAGGCGACGCGGCCGACATCGAAGGTGGCATGCGGGTCCATGGTGTCGTAGGCACTGCCATTGGCGAAGACGATGCGCCCGCCGCCGCCACGCTGCGCCTCCGCAATGCGCGGCAGGCCGGCGGCGCCGATGGCGGCGCCCGCGGCCAAGAGGGTCCGGCGGCGGATCCCGGGCGAGAGGCTGCTCATGTCGCGCTGTGGCATCGTCGCGTCCCCGCTTGCGAGACGGGAAGGTTGCACTGCGAAAATCGCGCGCGTCAAGGCGCCTCGCGCCGTCCCCCGGTTGCCGCCGCACGGGGCTGCGGATAGCGTTCGCGCAGGTGGGTGCGAAAGGACAGGACATATGCCGAGCGACCGGAAGCTGGCCTTGGTCACCGGCGGCGCACGCGGCATCGGCCGCGGCTGCGTCCTCGCCTTGGCGGAGCGCGGCTACGACATCGCCATCGTCGACCTGCTGCGGCCGGAGATGGAGCGTACCCAGGCGGAGGTGGAAGCGCTGGGTCGCCAGGCGATGATCGCGGAAGCGGATGTCGCCGACCATGCCCGGGCGCGGGAGATCGCGGCGGAGGTCCGCGCCCGCTTCGGCCGCATCGACGTGCTGGTGAACAATGCCGGCCGCGGCAATCCCACCGGCATCCTGGAGATCACCGAGGAAGCCTTCGACCGCACCATCGCGGTGAACCTGAAGTCCTGCTTCAACTATATCCAGGCGCTGGTGCCGCTGATGCGGGAAGGCGGCGGCGGGCGCATCGTCTCCATGTCCTCGCTAAATGCGCATACCGGCGGGGTGACCAGCGCGGTCTCGAAATTCTCCTATGCCGCGGCCAAGGCCGGCATCATCGGCATGACCAAGGCGCTGGCCAAGGAGCTGGGCCCGGAGATCGCCATCAACTGCGTCTGCCCGGGCGTGATCGAGACGGAGGTGGGCAATAGCCTGACCAAGTCACGCGGGCCGGAGCTGGCGAAGAAGATCATGCTCGGCCGGCTGGGCACGCCCGCCGATGTGGCGCAGCTGGTCGCCTTCCTGGCCACGGCCGAGCCCTTCTTCATCACCGGCCAAGCCATCACCATCGACGGCTTCCAGTGGGAGATCTGACCCCCATGCGCTACCGCCTCGGCGTGGATATCGGCGGCACTTTCGCGGACTTCTGCGTGCTGAATGAGACGACCGGCGAGGTTTCGACGTTGAAGGTCCTCTCCACCCCGGCGACGCCGGGGCAGGAGGTGATCGACGGGCTGCGGGGGGTGCAATCGCGTTTCGGCATCGCGCCGACCGACTTGGCCTGGTTCACGCATGGCACGACGGTTGGCGTGAATGCGGTGATCCAGCGCAAGGGAATCCGCCTCGCGCTCTTCGTGACCCGGAATTTTCGGGACGTGCTGGAGCTGGCGCGGCTGAAGACGCCCGATCCCTACGACCTGCTCTCCCGCCGCCCGCCGCCGCTGGTGCCGCGCGAACGGGTGATCGAGATCGATGGGCGGCTGAATGCCGATGGCAGCGAGGCGGAGCGGCTGGACGAGGCCTCCGTCATCGCCGCGCTGGAACAGGCGGAGGCGCGGGGTGCCGAGGGCATCGTGCTCGCCTTGCTGCACAGCTATCGCAACCCGGCCCATGAGCATGCGGCGCAGACGCTGTTGCGGAAATTGCGGCCGGACATGCCGGTCTATTGCTCCGCTGATATCTGGCCGATCATCCGCGAATACGAGCGCAGCGTGACGGCCGTGGTGCATGGCCATGTGCAGCCGCGCGTCGCCTTCTACCTCGCCTCCTTGCAGCGCGCGTTGCGCGAAGCGGGCGTTGTGGCGGAACCGATGGTGACGAAGTCCAATGGCGGCGTGATGCGTGCCGAGCTCGGCAAGACGCGCTGCGTGGAGATGCTGCTCTCCGGCACCGCCGCCGGCGCCATCGGCGCGGCCTTCGTCGCACGCGCCGCCGGCGTGCCACGGGCGATGAGCCTCGATATCGGCGGTACCAGCGCGGATGTCGCCGTCATCGTGGACGGCGCGCCGAGCTATGGCACCGGCGAGCGGGTCGGTGATTTCCCGGTCTATATCCCGACGGTCGCCGTCACCTCGATCGGCGAGGGCGGCGGCTCCATCGCCGCGGTGGATTCGCTGGGGCTGCTGACGGTGGGGCCGGAGAGCGCGGGCTCCACCCCCGGCCCGGCCTGCTACGGCCGCGGCGGCTCGCGCGCCACAATCACGGATGCGATGTGCGTGCTCGGCTTCATCGGCCATGGCGCGCTGGGCTATGACAGTGTGCGGGTGCGCGCAGACCTGGCCGCCCAGGCGGTGGACGAGGTCGCGCAGGCGCTCGGCCGCGGGCGGCAGGAAACGGCGGAGGCCATCGTGCAGGTCGCGGTCAGCGGCATGTATCGCGAGGTCAGCAAGCTTTCCGCGCGCCAGGGCGTCGATCCGCGCGATTTCTGCCTCATGCCCTTCGGCGGGGCCGGCCCGATGCTCGGCGCGCTGCTGGCGCAGGAGCTGGGGATGCGGGAGGTGCTGATCCCCCTGACGCCCGGCGTGCTTTCGGCGCTCGGCGGGCTGATCGCCGATATCCGCAGCGACTTCATCGAGACGGTCTATGCCGATCTCGAGGTCGAGGCCCTGCCCGGCCTCACCGCCGCCTTCCAGCGACTGCGCGCGGACGCGACGCGCTGGATCCGAGAGGACCAGAAGTTCGGTGGCGAGGTTGCCTTCAAACCCTCCGCCGAGATGCGCTATCGTGGCCAGTCCTTCGAGATTGAAGTGCCAATCGCGCAGGACTGGATCGAAGCCGGCGACCTGGCGGCAATGGCGGAGGCCTTTCATCAGGCACACGAGAAGCTTTACGGCCATGCGGATCGCGGCGCGCCGATCCAGGCCATCGCACTGCGCATGGTGGTAGCCGGCACCGTGCCAGCGCCGCGCTTCCCGGAGCAGGACCGCGTCACCGGCACGCCCGAAATCCTGCGCGAGGTGGAGGTCTGGCTCGATGGCCGCGCGCAGACCGCGCCGCTCTACCTCCGCAATGCGCTGCGCCACGGCCACCGTTTCAGCGGCCCCTGCATCGTGCTGCAGGACGATACCACCAGCTGCATCCCGCCCGGCATGACGGGCGAGGTGGACCGCTTCGGCAATCTGCGCCTGACCGCCGGCTGAGGAGACACGCCATGTCGATCGACCCGGTCACCCTGCAGATCTTCGGCAACCACGCCCAGGCGGCGGCGGAGGCGATGGCCTTCACCCTGTTCCGCACCGCCCATTCCACCTTCGTGAAGGAGACCGAGGATTTCACCACCGGCCTCTGCACGCCGGAGGGGCTGACCTTCGCGAGCCCGCGCGAATTGGGCGCCACCTGGTTCATCGGACTGGAATACGGGCCGGTGATCCGCGCGCTGACCGATTATCGCGAGGGCGATGTTGGCATGACCAACGATCCCTACAGCGGCTTCGTCTGCACCCATTCGCCCGACATCCATTTGTGGAAGCCGATCTTCTGGGAGGGCGAGCTGGTCTGCTTCGCCGTGGGGCATATCCACAACACGGATGTCGGCGGCGCGGTGCCCGCCTCCCTCTCCCGCGCTTTGACGGAGGTGCACCAGGAAGGCATCCGCTTCCCGCCCGTGAAGCTGGTGGCGGAGGGGGTGCTGGACCAACGGCTGCTGGACATCATGCTGCTGAATGTGCGCGCGCCGACGCAGAACTGGGGCGACCTCAAGGCTCAGCTCGCCGCCATGACCACCGGCGAGCGCAAGGTGCACGAAATGATCCGCCGCTTCGGCCTGGCGACGTTTCGTGCGGGCATGGAGGGGCTGCTGGATCTCGCGGACAGGCAGGCGCGGCGTGTGCTGGCCTCGATCCCGGATGGCGACTACGAGTTCCACGACTACCTGGACGAGGATTCGCCTGGCGGCCTGCCCTGCCGCCTGCAGCTCAACATGCGCATCCGGGGCGAGACGGCGGAGCTGGATTTCACGGGATCCGACCCGCAACTCGCGGCATCGCTCAATATGCCCACGGGCGGATCGGCGCGGCACATCCTGCTCATGGTGGGATGGAACTATGTGCTCTACACGCTGGACCCGACCATGCTGCTGAATGGCGGGCTGGTGCGGCCGGCGACCTGCATCGTGCCGGAGGGGACCGTGCTGAACCCGGTCTTCCCCGCCGCGGTCGGCATGCGGTCGATGACCTGCATGCGGCTGCAGGGCGTGCTGATGGGCGCCTTCCAGCGCGCGGTGCCGGACCGGCTGCCGGCCGGGCCGGCCAGCGGCGGGCCGATGATGAACGTCAACACCACGGACAACCGCACCGGCCGCCGCGTGATGGCGGCGATCGACCCCATCACCGGGGGCGGCGGCGGTGCGCCGGATGCGGACGGCAATGACGGATCCGGCGGCAATAGCGGCTTCCTGAAGAACACGCCGGTGGAGATCAACGAGGCGGAAGTGCCGATCCGCATCCTGCGCTATGGGCTGGAACCGGATTCCGGCGGCGCGGGCCGCCATCGCGGCGGCATGGCGACGGTGCTGGAGTTCCGGGTGCATGCGCCGGGCACGGTGGTGACGGCGCGCAACCGCGACCGGTCCCGCTTCCGGTCCTGGGGCGTGCAGGGCGGGCTGCCCGGCGCGGCTTCCCAGTTCTGGCGCAATCCGGGCACGGCGCGGGCCGAGAATCTCGGCAATACGGATGTGGTGACGCTGGACCCCGGCGATGTCATCCGCATCGTCTGCTCCGGCGCCTCCGGCTGGGGGCCGGCCTGGGAGAGGCCGGTGGCGGCGGTGGAAGCGGACCTCGCCGCGGGCAAGATTTCGGCCGAGGCGGCGGCGCGCGACTACGGCGTCGTTCCGGGCGATGCGGCGGAAACCCAGCGCCTGCGCGCCGCCCTGGCCGTCGCACCGCGCCGCGATTTCGATCCGGGTCCGGAGCGCGAGGCCTATGAGCAGGTCTGGACCGATGCGAATTACGCGGAACTGACCAGGATCCTCGCCAGCCTGCCGATCCATTGGCGCCACTACGCCAAGCGCCAGATCTTTGCCCGGATCGATGCCGCGGCGGAGCGGCGCGGGGATGGCAGCGAGGTGCGAGCCGCCTTCGCCGCGCTGCGCGAGGACTTCCCGCAGATCGCCGGTTAAGGCAGCGGGTGCTCGTCGAGGCAGGGCTGGTAGGACGGCTCCACCTCGATCCCCGCCGCGCCGAGAAAGCGCACCACGCCGCAATAGAAGGCGATGATCACCAGCAGGTCGGTGACGCTTGCCAGGTCCAGATGCGCCTGCACCTCGGCGAAGGTGGCGTCGCTCAGCGTATCGGCACCCTCCGCCATTTCGCGCGCGGCGCGCAGCACGGCGCGGGCGGCGGGCTCCAGGGCGGAGGTGCCGCCATCGGTCTCCACGGCAATGGCGCGGATATCGTCATCCGTCACGCCGAAGTCGCGGCCGATCGCCACGTGGTGCGACCATTCGTAGGGGCTACGCGTCACCCAGCCCACCTGCAGGATCGCCAGCTCCCGCAGCCGCGCATCCAGGGCGCTGTGATGACGGATGTGGTGCGCGAGCCCCAGGAAGGCGCGCGTCATGCCCGGGCTGTTCACCATGGCGCGGTAGAGGTTGATCGGCCGCACCAGCAGCGCCTGGTCCTGCGGCGCCAGATCCGCGACGTCGCGATAGGGCAGTCTCGCCATGCCGGCCTCCTCCGTTTCCGGCAGCAGACCAGCCTGCAGGCGACGCGGCAAGCCGTTCAGGCGGCGTCGAAGGTCACCGGGAAATGCACCGGGAAGGGCGTGCCCGCGCCATCCACCGGGCCGGCGCGGCGCAGGCCCGGGCGGCGCAGCAGCGGCTTCAGCAGCTGCGGGATCACCGCCTGGTTGATATGCGCGCCGAAGCAGGTGTGCATGCCATAGCCCCAGAGGATATAGGCCTCCGGCCCGCGTCCGGCGCGAAACTCCTCGGGCCGCTCATGCGCGATGGGGTCGAACATGGCCGAAAGGTTGGCGGCCAGCACCATGGCGCCCTCCGGCACGCGCTGCGCCCGCAGCGTGCCGCGGGCGATCACCGTCTCCCGCACCGCGCGGCGATAGATGAAGGGGTTTACGGGGTCGAAGCGCAGCGCCTCCCACAGCAGGGCGGCGAGCGCGGCGTCGTCATCGCGGCGCGCAGCGTCCTGCGCGGCGGCGAGCGCATCCGGCCGGTCCAGCAGCGTGTCCAGCGCCTTCACGCTGGCCTTGGACAGGGTCGGCACCAGCCCGATCAGCAGGCCGATCAGGTTGTTGCGGATGCCGAGGTCGTCCATGCCCGGCACGCCTGCGGCCTGCAGCGCCAGGCAGCGGTCCAGCACCTGGTCCGTGCCGGTGGGTGCCGCCTTGCGCGTCGCGATGGTGGCGTCGAGATAGGCGCGGCAGGCACTGGCCGAATCCATCGCCGCGCGCGTCACCGCCGCCTCCCCCGCCAGGTCGACGAAGAGGTACCAGAACATCCGCGTGGTCCAGTCGGCCATGACGGGGCCGGAGGGGCCGGGCGTGCCGAAATAGGCGCCGAGCAGCCCGGTCAGCACCGGCAGGGTCAAGGCCTGCGGCACGTCGATGCGCCCGCCGGCGGCCGCGACGATCGCATCGGCCTGCGTCGCCACATGGGGAATCACGATCTCCGCTACGTCGCTGCGCCGCACGGCGAGCCGCATGTTCGACACGTCGCGCGTATAGGCGGGGCTGTCCTGCATGCCGAGGAAGAAGTTTTGGCCATTCGTGATGGCGCGCATCTTCGGCTCGTAGACGACGGCGAAATCGCTCTCGCGCTCCAGCACCTCCGTCACATCGGCATGGCGCGTGACGATCACGGTGCCGGTGTTTTCGTAGGCCGCGATCAGCTTGCGGGACAGCGCCAGGTTGGGTTTCGTCGCGCGCAGCAGGTCGAAGACCAGGCGCTGGTTTTCCGTGGCGCCCAGCAGCGCCGCGATGCGCGGCCCGCGCCCCTCCGCCCCGCCGGCATAGGCTCTGGCGCCGCGCACCGCCAGCTTGCCGGCCGCCCCCAGCGCCGCACCCACCATGCCCAGCCGCACGCCCGCCGCGCTGGCGACATTCCCGAAAAGGCTCATGTCGGATCGACGATGCCGGCGGCGATCATCCGCAGTGCGGTCATGCTGGGCGTGAAGAAATACTCGCCGCCGCGTGTCTCGACGAATTGCGGCAGGCGGTCGCAGATGAAGGGCGGCTTGCCGGATGCGGGATCGGCCGCGATGACGAATTTCGCATCCTCGCCGTGATTGCCGACGATCGGGCAGGTGTCGTTGCCGGTGTTGAAGTCCAGCCCGTATTGCATCCATTGCTGCTGCACGAATTCGAACTGCCGGAACAGGTTCGCGCAGGTCGCCAGCATGACGATGCCATGCTCCTGGTCATCCGCGGTCGCGCCCGGCGCCGCGCCGCCATAGGGCAGGCCGCGACGCAGGATGCGGCGGCGGTTGTTGAGGACGGAGCCGTTCAGCTGCTTCGGATCATCCGAGGCCAGCAGCGGGTCCATCATGTCCCGCGTATTGGACCGCCGCAGATGCGACCCGAAAGGGCATTTCGCGCCGAGCGGATCGCTCCGAAAAGTGAAGTCCACCATGGCGCGCGCCAGGGCGAGGAGCGTCGCCTTGTCGTCCTGCGCCTCCGCCGTCGCGCGGCGCTGCTGGAAGGCGCGCCATTCGGGATAGGTGGGGGCCGCCATCAGCGGCACGCCATCCGTCCAGCGGCCGGCGATCTTGGCCTTCAGCGTCTCGCAGGCCTCCTCCTGCGGCACGCCCATCACGGCGGCGAACTGCACCGCCATGCGGTCCATCGCGGCATGCCAGGCAGCGACATTCTGGTGCAGCTTGCGATAGGCGACGAAGGTGCCGTTGCGGCTGAAATCCAGCGGCATGCCGGCCGAGGGGATCTCCTGCGATTCATCCGGATGGCCGAGCAGGAATTCGCCGGTGGCCAGCGGCGCCCAGCTCTGGTCCGGCAACAGCTTGCCCTGCCCGATCACGGCCGTGGCCATCCGGTCCGGCGAGTATTGCCCGTCGAAGACTGCATCGCCGATGGCATCGGTGAAGCCGAAATGCTCCTTCGGCGTCGGCGCCATGCTGCCATCCGGCAGGCGCTCCATCAGGGCCGAAAGATCCTGCCAGCGCGCCTCCGGCCCGCGATGGCCGGCGAGCAGCGTCACCTTGCCCTCGGTGGCGCGCACCAGGGCCTCGATCTCCGCCGTCAGCTCATCCAGCCGCGCCACGGGCGTGCCATCCGGATTGGCCTGCGCATTCAGCGTCAGCAGCACATGCACGCGCCGCCGCGGATCCTCCCGCCACAGCCAGACCGGGTCCCAGGTCTCGCCGATCGCATGCGGGAAATTGTCGCACAGGATATCGGCGCGGGCGGGCATGCCGTCGATGAATTCGTCCGGCATGCCGCGCAGCGTGCGGATCGGCACGCCCAGCGCCAGCAGCCCCCAGAAGGTGAAGGAGACATTCACCGCGACCTGCGGGCGCCGCTGGAAGACCGTGCCCGGCGGTGGCGCCTTGTCCTTGGAGGAAGGCCAGCGCAGCGCCGTGGTGACATAGGGCCGCACCATGTCGAGCAGCGTGCGCCCGGCCCGCGCATCGCCGATATTCAGCAGCAGGCAGCGCCCCTTGGGAAAGCCGAGGCGCCCATAGGCGGTCAGGACATTGCCCTGGATATCCGCGAGATCGAGCTGGGTTGCCATGGTCAT
The DNA here is from genome assembly GCF_051860665.1 of Falsiroseomonas sp. Taxonomy (GTDB): domain Bacteria; phylum Pseudomonadota; class Alphaproteobacteria; order Acetobacterales; family Acetobacteraceae; genus Falsiroseomonas. Next base: position 42,233 of record NZ_JBHYDM010000004.1, on the reverse strand, counting down.
CGCCTCCTCAGCTTCGCACCACGCCCCGGTGCTGGGTGGGCGCGGCCACATCCTCCGGCCGATGCGCCGCCAGGAAGGCGCCGAAGGCGGCGTGCAGCGCCTCCGGCCCCTGGCCCTGCGTCGCGATCGCGAAGCGGGTGAATTGCTGCTGCAGGTAGAGCGCCTTCAGCACCGAAGGCAGGTCGGAGCGCGGCGCCATGGGAAAGGGCTTTGCGCCGGCCTGCATCACGCGGCTCCAGGCCCACCACAGGGCCAGCGGCAGCGCCACCAGACCGGCCAGCGCCAGCCAGAGCCAGCCCTTCGCGAAAATGCCGATCACCAGCCCAAGCACCAGCGCCCCGGCAGCGAGGATCGCCGGAATCAGCAGGGGCTTCAGCGGCAGCGGCACCAGCGGCGGGGCGCCCTGCCAGTAGTCGTTGAAAGGCATGGTGGTCTCAAGCTGGCAGGCGCGGATCAGCCGCACGAAGCCCGCGGCATCCTTGGCGCGCTCATGCCCTTCCGTATGCACCAGGATCGCCCGCAGCTCCGGCTCCATGACGGACCAGAGATGGGTGAGGTAATCCGTCAGCGCGGCCTCGCTGCCATCCGGCGCGTCGAAATCCACCACGAAGATCAGATAGGAACAGGGCAGCCGGTCCACCGGATCCGCCTCGCTCGGCTGCGGCGCCAGCTTCAGCGCCACCTTGATCGGGTCGCGCTGGCCGCGGCCATTGAAGGCGACATCGTCCAGAATGGCGAAGCGCGCGAAATGCGTGCGGTTGCTGCGCGCGAATGGGCTGTTGATGCCGATCTTCTCCGTCGCCGGCGTCTGCAGCGCGGTCGGCATCGCCGCCAGCGTCGCGCGCAGCTCATGCGCATGGGAGGTGACGGTCGCATCCGTGCGCGGATCGGCGCAGAGTCCGGTACGCACCGGGATCAGGGCGGTGAGGAAGTAGTGGCCGCCGTCGAAATTGGGCATGCGCGGTCTCCCTCTCAGGTCGGTGGCCGGCGGATCAGCGCCTCGCGGTTCAGGTCGGCATTCTGCGTGTCGTTGCTCGCCACCGGCGCATAGCCGGGCGAGGGCAGGTCGTTCTGCACGGCGACGAAGGCTTTCCGGAATGCCTCCGCGAAGTCCGCGGGCGGCAGCGTCGCATGCTGGCTGCGCAGATCATCCAGCACCGACCACAGCCGCAGCGCCGCCTTGATGTCGCGCTGCGCCGCGCCAGGGGTGGCGTTGTAGTAGTAGTCGGTGTCCACCTGATTGGCGCGGATATAGTTCTTGAACGGCGTGATCGGGATGGAGCCCGGGTACTTCGTGCTGGAATACCAGAACAGGTCGAGCCCGTTGGGGATGCCGTCGCTGAAGGCGTCGATATACTGGTCCCAGGTGCCGTTGAAGTTGCTGACGAACAGCATGTAGTCGTTCTCGATATCCGGCCTGCCCTGGCCAAGGTCCGGCCACTGGTCCCGCTTGATCATCACCCAGCGCGCGAAGTGGATGATGGACAGGCCGAGCAAGCCGCCCAGCTGCTGCGGCTGGGTCCGCGCCACCATGAAGAGCAGCCGGTTGATCCAGGTCTTCCAGGGCCGCATGGGGGTGACGACGTTCATCCCATAGGCCTTGCCCGCGACATTCGACATCGGCAGCCCCCCGCGCATCGCGACCTGCGCCGCGTGACGGGTCGCACGCTATCGCGCCGGCCGATCGTTGCAAGACAAAACAGGTCTCGCGTGAAACCGTCGGAAACACGGGAGTCACGCGCGGGGTCTCTCAGGCGGTCAGCGCCGCTTGGAGTGGCCCCTGCGCCGGCGCATAGGCGGCACCAAAGTGGTTCACGCCCGGCAGCACGAAGGTCTCGGCGCCGGTCGCCGCCGCCATGGCCTCGGATTGCCGGATGAATTCCGGGCTTTCCGCCGTGCCCCAGGCCAGGCGCAGCGGGGGCGCGATGCGCGCGGCCTGGCGGATCGGGCTCAGCGCCGCGGCCTCCGCGGCCTCGAGCTGCACATAGTGGCGACGGGCGGAGAGCAGCACGGGTGCCAGGTCATAGATGCCGGAGACCAGGGTGACGCTGGCAAAGGCCATCTCGGTCGCCAGCACGGCCGCCAGATGCGCGCCGGAGGAATGGCCCGAGAGGTGAATCGGCCCGCGCGGCCGCAGCCAGGCGACGCAGTCCCGCAGCTCCGCCACCACATCCGGAAGGCGGCGCGCCGGCAGCAGGCTGAAATCCGGCACCGCGACCGCAAAACCCGCCGCCGTCAGCGCCGGCGCCAGGAAGCCCGAATCATCCCGGGATTGCGCCCGCCAGGCGCCGCCATGGATGTGCAGGTGGATGCCGCGCGGGGTACCGCGCGCCGGGTAAAGGTCCAGCAGATGCGGACCATAGGAGAGTATCTCCGGTCGCAGCGCGGCGCGGGCCGCCGCTGTATCGGCCCGGTAGCGGGCCAGCCATTCCGCCATGTCCGGCGCCCAGACGCGCTGGTCATAGGCGGCATCGAGCGCCGCCTGGTCATAGCCCAGCCAGACCGTCATCGCCGATGCGCAACCAGCGCCGCCAGGCGTTGGGAAACGACCTCGGCGGCGCCCGCCATCAACCGCTCCGCCAGCACATCCACATGCCGCGCGCGCCAGTCCGCCAGCGGCGTGCCTGCCAGCCAGCCATTCAGCGCGCCCATGGCCGGGCCGCAATGCACCTGGAAATTCGCACGATCCGCGGCCCGTCCCTCGATCGCCAGGCGGTTGGTGTGAACAAAGTACCAGCGGAAGACCATGCCCATGCGCTTCTTCGGATTGGCCTCCGCCGCCGCCAGCTCCGCCGGCGCGGCGCGGGCGTAGTAGGCGGCGGTCTCCGCCCAGACATCCGCGACGCTGCGGCCGAACCACCGCGTCTCGATCTCTGTCAGTGTCGCGGCGGGAATCTCGTGCAGGCCCTCGTGGCGGAGATAGAGTTCATAGAGCCGTTGCGCGCGGCCCGGAAACAGCGTGCCGCGGCGCAGCACCTGGACCTTGGCGCCGATCTCGAACATGTCGCCGGCGGGGGCCATGTCCGTATCCGCGATGCCGGCCTGGGCCAGCAGGTCCTTCACCGCCTCGCTGGTCCCGGCCTCCGGCGTCGCCTGGTTGATCGAGCCGGTGAGGACGAAATCGGCGCCCAGCATGAAGGCCGCCGCGATCGCCTCCGGCGTGCCGAGGCCGCCGGCCGCGCCGATCCGCACGCGCTGCGCCAGCCCGTGCGCGGCGGCCAGGCTGTCGCGCAACTGGCAGAAATGGGGGACCAGTGTGAAGGCGACGCGGCGATCCGTATGGCCACCTGAATCCGCCTCCGCGCAGATATCGTCCGCCAGCGGGATCTTCTGCGAAAGCGCCGCTTCGTCAGGTGTGACGCGCCCGGCCGAAGCCAACGCCGCCACGATGTCAGCGGGCGGCGGTGCCAGGAACTGCCGCGCCACTTCGGGCCGCGACAGCTTCGCCATCACCCGGTTGCGCGGCCGCACGACGCCCGCCGTATCCCGCGCCAGCCCGTGGAGCCGGTAGCGAACCAGCGCCGGCGTCACCTGGACGAAGGCCGAGGCCTCGATGCGCGTGACGCCGCGCGCCAGCAGCAGGTCCACCAGCGCCTCCTCCTGCGCCGGCAGCACGAAGTTGTGAAGGAAATTGATGCCCCAGGGCGCCTCCGGCGGCAGGGCCGCCTGCAGCCGGTCGATCGCCTGCGCGATGCGCGGCAGCGCGCAGCCCCCCGCTCCGAAGAACCCCAGCAGCCCGGCCCGCGCCAGCCGCTCCAGCATCGGCTCCGAGGCAATGCCCTTGACCATGGCGCCGACCACATAGGCCAGCCGCACGCCATGGGCTGCGAGGAAGTCCCGATCGCCGAGGTCGCACGCCGCGAAGCGCGCCGTGGGCAGCTGCCCCGATCCGTCCAAGCGCGACCGCTTCCCGTCAGCCGCGCCGCGGCTCAATCATCATCATCGTCGTCGTCATCGTCATCATCGTCGTCATCATCGTCATCGAGCAGGGAGGCGAGCGTCGCCTTCTCCCGCACCAGGACGACGACGACGGAGGCATCGGCCTTGATGACGCCGTCCTCGCGCAGTGCCTCCACCGAATTGTCCACCTTGCGCATCAGCGGCCCGGCGCCGCGGCGCAGGCGGCGGATGCGCTTGCGGCTCTGCCGGCCGAGATCGACGATGTAGAATTCGTCGTTGTCCTCCGGCGTCGGTGGCGGCGGCGCCTTGCGGGTGGTGGTTGCGTCGGTCATTGCGAACCCTTCTCTCCCTTGCCGGGCCGGCCGCCCGAAGGACAACAGAGGACCGGATCAGTCGCTGTCGCGCACCGCGCGGAAGACATTGCGCGGCAGGTCCTTCAACCAGCCGTCGCGCTTGCGGCGGTTGGAGCGTTCGTGCCGCGCCAGATAGATCTGCGCCACGCCGAGCTGGCGGCGGATCAGCTTCCGCATGCCGCGCTCCAGCGGCTTCAGGATCTTCGCCTGCTTGCGTCGGCGCGGCCCGGCATCGTCCAGCTCCCCGGACCGCACCACGCCGCTATGCGGCCGCACCACATGGATGCGCACGCCGTCGTCCAGGATGTCGTTCACCACATCCTCCGCCCGGCTGCCGCCGCGCGAGCGGAACAGGACGCGTTCCTGCGCCCGCCCATGCCGCCCGATCTTCACCACGGAAACCTTCCGCACGCCGCGCAAGGTGGCTCGCTTCCTGAAAACGATGCTGGGCACGGCGTTCTCTCCGACGCTTCGCTTCGGTTGAACACTATTGCGGAACGGGTGCCTTGGGAAGCATCATCTGCCCGTCCTCGCGTGATACTTGTGTCCCGGGCGGGCGATGCAACGAAGGGATGGGGGTGAAAGCATGACGGCACCACCCGCTCCCGGACGCGCCCCCGCCCCGAGCCTGAAATCCATCATCTTCCGCATGGTGGCGGAGGGCGAGATCGGCGCGGTGGAGGCCGAGCGTCTGCTGCGCCGCCTGCCGGAGCCCCCGGCCGCGCCGCCGCGGGATGAGACCACTGCGCCGCCAGGCGGCAAGATCACTGCGCCGCCAGGCGGCGACGCCATCGCCGTGATCGGCATGGCCGGGCGCTTCGCCGGCTGCGCGGACCTCGAGGCCTATTGGGCCCTGCTCGCCTCCGGCGGCGATTCCCTGACCGAGGCGCCCGCCGCCCGATGGGGCACGGCGGCGCCCGGCCTGCGCGGCGGCTTCCTGCCGGATGCCGAGGACTTCGACCCGTCCTTCTTCCGAATCGCCCCCGCCGAGGCGGCGCTGATCGATCCGCAGCAGCGGCTGTTCCTGGAACAGGCCTGGCTGGCGCTGGAGGATGCGGGCCATGCCGGCGCCGCCATCGCCGGCACGCGCTGCGGCGTCTTCGCCGGCGCCGGGTCCGGCGATTACGCGCATCGCTTCGCCGGCACCGCGGCGGCGGAGGATCCGCTGGGCCTGCTCGGCAATGTCGCCTCCATCCTCGCCGCGCGCATCGCCTATCACCTGAACCTCAAGGGGCCGGCGATCGCGGTGGATACCGCCTGCTCCTCCTCGCTCGCCGCCATCCACCTGGCCTGCGAGAGCCTGCGCTCCGGCGGCTGCGACCTGGCGCTCGCCGGCGGTGCGGCGGTGATCTCCACCCCCGCCTTCGTCACCGCCATGGCGCGCGGCGGCGCCATTTCCCCGACCGGCGCCTGCCACGCCTTCGATGCCGCGGCGGACGGTTTTGTCCCTGGCGAGGGTGCGGGGGTGGTGGTGCTGAAGCGGTTGGCGGAGGCGCTGCGCGACGGCGATGTGATCCATGGCGTGATCCGCGCCAGCGGGCTGAACCAGGATGGCCGCACCAACGGCATCACCGCGCCCAGCGCCAGCGCCCAGGCGGCGCTGGAGGAGGCGGTCTGGCGCCAGGCCGGCCTCAACCCCACCGGGCTCGACTATATCGAGGCGCATGGCACCGGCACGCCGCTCGGCGACCCGATCGAACTGGAGGGACTTTCGGCCGCGCTGCGGGCGCTGGGCGGTGCGCCCAAGGGGAGCATCGCGCTCGGCTCGGCCAAGGCGGCGATCGGCCATGCGCTGACGGCGGCCGGCGTCGCCGGGCTGCTGAAGCTGCTGCTGATGCTGCGCCACGGCGTGATTCCGCCGCAGCCGCATTTCGTCCATCCCAATCCGCGACTGGATCTGGCGAATACGCCCTTCGTCGTCCCGCGCGTGTCAAAAACCTGGCCGACGGGCGCGCATCCGCGCCGCGCCGCGCTTTCCGCCTTCGGCTTCAGCGGCACCAATGCGCATCTGGTGCTGGAAGAGGCGCCCGCTGCTGCGCCGCGCGCGGCGGAGGTGCCGCAGCCGCGCCTGTTCCTGCTGTCGGCCCGCAGCGAGGCCGTGCTGCGTCGCCAGGCCGCGCTGCTGGCCGAGGTGCCGCCCTGCGAGGCGCGGGATCTTGCCTTCACCCTGGCCGAGGGCCGCGCCGTTCTGCCGCAGCGGCTGGCCACCCTCGCGCCCGATCTCGCCACGCTGCGCGCCCGCCTGGCCGCCTTCGCCCGCGACGGCGTGGCGGAAGGGGTGATGACGGGCAGCGGGGCGGAGGCGCCGGGCCTCGCGCCGCTGCCGGCCGGGTCGGCGCTGGAGGATTGGGCCGCGCGATTCCTGCAGGGCGGCGCCGTGCCTGGCGCCGCGGCGGCGCGCGATGCCGCGGCGCGACGCATCAGCCTGCCCAGCGCGCCCTTCAGCCGCAGCCGCCATTTCGTCCCGCCATCGGGCAAGACCGCGCCCGATCTCGCCACCCAGGGCGCCGATTTCGCCCGCGTGGAGGATTGGGGCCGGCAGGCGCTGGCCGCCGCCTATGGCGAACTCGGCCTTTTTCACGGGCGCCGGGCGCATACCCCGGCCGGGCTGATCCGCACGCTGGGCCTCCAGCCGGCGCGGCACGGGCTGCACGCGGCGCTGCTGGCGATGCTGGAACGCGCGGGCGCCGTCACCTGGCGCGACGGGCTGCTGCGGCCTGCGCCCGGCTTCGTGCCGGAGACCGCGGCCGCGCTGGAGGCGGCTCGGCAGGCGCTGGTGGCGAAGGCACCCGCGATGGCGCCCTTCCTCGCGCTGCTCGCGCGCTGCACCCAAAACCTGCCGGCGCTGCTGCAGGGTCGCATCACCGCGCCCGAGATCCTGTTCCCGAATGGCGACATGACGCTGGTGGAAGGCGTCTATCGCGGCAATCGCCTGGCGGACCAGTTCAACGCGACGCTGGCGGAGACGGTGGTTTCGCTCGCCCGGCGCCATGCCGCGCCGCGCATCCTGGAAGTCGGCGCCGGCATCGGCGGTGCGACCGAAGGGATCCTGGCCGCGCTCGGCGCCGCCGGCCTGGGCGCGGCGCGCTATCTCTACACCGATGTTTCCGCCGCCTTCCTGCAGGCGGGTCGCGCCCGCTTCGCCGACCGGCATGCGGGCTTCGAGACGGCGCTTTTCGACCTGGAGCGCGATCCGGAGGCGCAGGGCCTGCCTGCCGGCGGCTTCGACATCGTCATCGCCGCCAATGTCGTGCATGCCATGCGCGGCATCGCGCCGGCGCTGGCCCGGCTGCACCGGCTGGTAGCGCCGGATGGCGGCGCGCTGGTGCTGAACGAGGTCACGGCGCTGCAGGATTTTGCGACGCTGACCTTCGGCCTGACCGATGGCTGGTGGGCGGCGGAGGCCGGCGAGGCGCGCATCCCGGGCTCGCCGCTGCTCGACGTGCCCGGCTGGCGCGCCGCATTTGCCGCCGCGGGTTTTGCCATCAGCCGGGCGCAGGGCCTGCCCGGCGAGACGGAGGAAGCCAGCTTCGGCCAGGCGATCCTGGTGGCGCAGCGGGACGAGCCGGCGGTGGCCCTGGCGCCGGTCGCGGCACCCGTCGCAAGATCGGTCATCGCGAAATCCGCCGTGCCGGCGGAGGGATTGCTCGGCGCCGTGCTGGCGGATGTGGCGGCGGCGCTCGAACTGCCCGCGGCGCAGTTCGAACGGCGCGATCGCTTCGTCGATCTCGGCGTGGATTCGCTGATGGGGCTGAAGGTGGTGGCGCGGCTGAATGCCCGCTTCGGCCTCGACCTGCGCCCCACCGTTCTCTTCGACCATCCGACGCCGGAGGCCCTGGCGCGGCATCTCGGCACGCTGGGCCTCGCCGCGGAAGCCGCCGCGCCCGCGCCGATGCCGGACTCGCGCACGGAAAAGGCTGACAACCGCATCGCGGTCATCGGCCTCTCGGGCCGCTTCGGCGACAGCGCCAGCCTGGCCGAATTCCACGCCATGCTGGCCGAGGGCCGCGCCGGCATCACGGAGGCGCCGGCGCAGCGCTGGACCACGCAGGACCTGCCCGCGACCGCGCAGGACGCCGCGCCCTATCTCCGATGGGGCGGATTCCTGCGCGATGCGGACCGCTTCGACCCGCTGTTCTTCCGCATCTCCGGCAAGGAGGCGGAGCTGACGGACCCGCAGCACCGCATCTTCCTGACCGAGGCCTGGCGCGCGCTGGAGGATGCCGGCTATGGCGAGGCCGCGCTGGACGGCACGCGCTGCGGCGTCTTCGTTGGCGCGCATGGCGGCGACTACACGCATCGCATGGCGCAGCTTGACATCGTGCCGGAGGCCTTCGCCTTCATGGGCAATGCCGCGAGCATTTTGGCGGCCCGCATCGCCTATGTGCTGAACCTGAAGGGGCCCTGCCTGGCGGTGGATACCGCCTGCTCCTCCTCCCTCGTCGCGCTGCACCTCGCCTGCCGCAGCCTGGTCGCGGGCGAATGCGAGATGGCGCTGGCGGGCGGCGCCTTCATCACCACGACGATGGGCTTCAACGTGGCGGCAGCGAAGGCGGGCATGCTGTCTCCCAACGGCCGCTGCCACACCTTCGATGCCGCGGCGGATGGTTTCGTGCCGGGCGAAGGGGCGGGTGTGGTGGTGCTGAAGCGCCTGGCCGATGCGCTGCGCGACGGCGATCATATCGAGGCGGTGATTCTCGGCAGCGCGGTGAACCAGGATGGCCGCACCAATGGCATCACCGCGCCCAGCCCCGAATCCCAATCCGCCTGCATCGCGGAGGCGCAGGATGCGGCCGGCATCGCGCCCGATGCGGTGACGCTGATCGAGGCGCATGGCACCGGCACGCCGCTCGGCGACCCGATCGAGGTGGAGGGGCTGACCCGCGCCTTCCGCCGCGGCGCGAACCCCCCCGGCTCCGTCGCGCTGGGCTCGGTGAAGACCAATATCGGCCATGCGGCGCATGCCGCCGGCATCGCGGGCTTCCTGAAACTCGTGCTGCAGCTGCGCGATCGGCGCATCTATGCGTCGCTGAATTTCCGCACGGAAAATCCACATCTGCGGCTGGTGGAGACGCCCTTCGCGGTGGCGACGGAGGCGCGGGACTGGGTGGTGCCGGGCGGCGGCGCGCGCATCGGCGGCGTCTCCTCCTTCGGCTTTTCGGGGACCAATGCGCATGTGGTGGCGGCGGAAGCGCCGCCGCGCGCCCCGGCGCCGGCCGTGGCACCCCCTTTCCTGCTGCTGCTCTCGGCCAAGGATGCGCCGGCGCTGGCACGACGCGCTGCGGATCTGGCGGAATGGCTGGAGGCACATCCCACCGCCGATCTCGGCGATGTCGCCTTCACCCTGGCGATGGGCCGCAGCCATTTTGGGCAACGCATGGCCGTGATCGGCGCAGATCGCGCGGCGCTGGTCGCGGGGTTGCGCGGCGCATCCGGCACCGGCAGCGCCGCGTTGCAGGCAAGGGCCGCGCGCTACCTGGCGGGCGAGGACCCGGACGGGGCGGAGTGGCACGGTCGCCGCATCTCCCTGCCCGCCTATCCCTTCGCCGAACAAAGCTACTGGATCGGCGCGCCAGCGCCCGCCGTGACGCTTCTTGTGCCGGTTTGGGAGGAGGCACCCGCAGCCGGGCAGGCGGCGCCCGGCCTGGTCTGGCTGCTGGGCGAGCCCGCCGGGCTGGCACCGCCGCTGCGCGCCGGCGGCTGGCGGGTGGTGGAAGTGCCGCCAGCCGCGGATTTCGCCGCCCTCGCGGCCCAGGGCGCGCCGCAGGCCTGCGTGGTGATGCCGCCCACCGCAGCAGGCACGGAAGCCGCGCTGCGGCCGCTGGTGGCGCTGCTGCAGGCGGTGGCGCCGGCGGCGCCGCGCGTGCTGCGGCTGCATCACGGCACGGCGGAGGCACTGGCCGCGCAGCCACTTGGCGCCAGCCTCGCCTTCGTCGGCACGCCGGTAGAGCTGCGCATGGTGCAAGTGCCACCGGGCGAGGTTTCGGCCGCGCTGGTGCTGGCGGAACTCGCCATGCCGGGCCAGGCGCCGGTGGCCTGGACCGCGCAAGGCGGGCGGCGCGAACGCCGGCTGCGCGCCGTCCCGCCGGCGGGCACCGCCGCGCCACTGCGCCGCGGCGGCACTTTCGTGCTCAGCGGCGGCGGCGGCGTGCTCGCCAAACTCTTCGCCCAGGACATCGCACGCCGCACCGGCGGCCGCATCGCGCTGCTCGGCCGTGGCGATGGCGCGATGATGCAGGATCGTCTCGCGGCGCTGCGCGAGGCCGGCGCGGCGGAGGCCGGCTGGTGGCAGGTGGATGTGACGGATGCCGCCGCCGTCGCCGCGACCCTGCAGGCGGTGCGCGCGCGCTTCGGGCCGATCCACGGCGTGCTGCATGCGGCCGGCGTGCCGGGCGGCGCCGTGCTGGCGCAGAAGGACTGGTCCGAGATCGCCCGGGTGCTGGCGCCAAAGATCCAGGGCGCCCGGGCGCTGGATGCGGCGACCGCCGGGGATCCGCTGGATGTCTTCGCCGCCTTCGGCTCGCTGGCCGCGGAACTCGGCGATTTCGGCCAGGGCGACTATGCCATGGCCAATGCCTTCTTGGCTGCCTTCGCCGAGGAACGCGCGGCCGCCGGCCGACCTGGGCGCAGCGTCACGCTCGGCTGGCCGTTGTGGCGCGAAGGTCGCCGCGTTCTCTCGACGGAAGGCGAGGCGGTATTCCTCAAGACTGCCGGCCTGCCGCCGCTGGAGACCGAGGCCGGCCTCGCCGCCTTCCACGGCGCGCTGGCCCAGGGCAGCGGCGCCTATGCCGTGCTGCCCGGCGAGGCCGCCGCCGCACGCCTCTTCACGCCGCCGCCCCCCCGCAAGACGGAGCCCACCGCCATGCCCGCCATCGCACAGCCGGCCCCGGCCGACCTGGCCGAGGCGGAGCGCCGCATCACGGCGCAGATCGGGCGGCTGCTGCATATCGACCTGGCCCGCATAGGTCGCGAGACCGGGTTTGCCGAGTTCGGCTTCGACTCCATCGCGCTGAAGGAATTTGCCGCCCTTCTCAGCGACAGTTGGGGGGTTGCGATCACGCCGGCGGTCTTCTTCGCGCATGGCACCGTGGCGGCGCTGGCACGGCATCTGCTGGAGGCGCATGGGGTCGCGCCCGCATTCCCCGCCGCCGCATTCCCCGCCGCCGCACAGCCCGCCTCCAGGCCAGCCATCGCCGCGACGCCCGCGGCCAGCGAGCCGATCGCCATCATCGGCCTGTCCGGCCGTTTTCCCGGCGCGCCGGATCTCGACGCCTTCTGGCGCCGGCTGGAGGCGGCGGAGGACATGACCGGCCCGCTGCCACCGGAACGCCTGGGCTGGCAGCCGCATGTCACGCCCGATGCCTCCCTCGCCTTGCGCGGCGGCTTCTTGGAGGACGTCGAGAACTTCGATCCCGGCTTCTTCCGGCTGAGCCTGCGGGAGGCCGTGCATATGGACCCGCAGCATCGTCTGGCGCTGGAGGCGGCCTGGCACTGCGTGGAGGATGCGGGGCTGCGCATGTCCGACCTCGCGGGCCGCGAGATCGGCGTCTTCTTCGGCGCGCAGGTGAACGACTATGCCGCCCTGCTGCCCGCGGCGCGGGAGGAGGCGCGAGCCCAGATCACGCTCGGCAATATCGCGGCCATGCTGCCCAACCGCATCTCCTTCCTGTTCGATTTGCGCGGGCCGAGCGAGGCGGTGGACACCGCCTGTTCCTCCGCCCTCGTCGCGCTGCATCGCGCGGCACGCGCGGTGGCGCATGGCGAATGCGAGATGGCGCTGGCCGGCGGCGTCTCCCTGATGCTGTCCGTCGAAAGCCTCGCCAGCACGCAGCGCCTGGGCATCCTGGCCCCCGATGGCATCTGCCGCGCCTTCGATGCGGAGGGGCGCGGCTATGTGAAGGGGGAGGGCGTCGGCTGCGTGCTGCTGAAGCCGCTGTCCCGTGCGCTGGCGGATGGCGATCCGGTGCAGGCGGTGATCCTGGGCAGCGCGGAAGGGCATGGCGGGCGCGCGCAATCGCTGACCGCGCCCAATGCCCTGGCGCAATCCGCGGTGATCCAGGCGGCGATCCGTCGCGCCGGCATCAGCAGCGACAGCATCGGCTGGGTGGAGGCGCATGGAACCGGCACGGAACTCGGCGACCCGGTGGAGGCGCTGGCGCTGCGCCAGGCCTTTGCGGCGACGGCCGGCGATGTGGTGGCGGAACCGCGCTGCCGGATCGGCGCGCTGAAGCCGAGCCTCGGCCATCTCGAACCCGCCTCCGGCATCGCGGGGCTGATCAAGGTGGTGCTGGCGATGCGCCACCGCATCCAGCCGGCGACGCGCAATTTTCGCCAGTTGAACCCGCATGTGGATCTTACGGGAAGTCCGCTGGTGATGGACGGGCGCATGGCCGTCTGGGCGCCGCTGCGGGCGCGGGATGGCACGGTGCTGCCTCGGCGCGCGGGGGTCAGCGCCTTCGGCTTTGGTGGCAGCAATGCACATGTTGTGCTGCAGGAAGCGCCACCCGCGCCGCCCGCCGTGATGCCGACCAGGCCGCTGCTGCTGCTGGTCTCGGCGGGGGATGCGGCGCGGCTGGGCGAGATGCTGGCGGCGCTCGCCGCGCATGCGCGGGCGCAGGGCCCGGCGCTGGATGCGCAGGCCATGGCGGATACGCTGATGCTGGGACGAGAGGCGATGGCCGCGCGCGCCGCGCTGCTGCTGCGCCCCGGCGAGGAGATCGCGGCGCGGCTGGAGGCGGCGCGCGCCGCGCTGGCGGATACGGCGGCGCCGCGCGATGCGATCTGGCTCGGCACGGTGCCGGAGGCTGCGGCGGCCACGCCGCCGGCCGAGGCGGCGATGCATGCCGAGATCTGGGCGGCGGGCCAGCTGGCGCCGCTCGCATCGCTCTGGGTCCAGGGCACCGCGCTGGACTTTCCCGGCCTTCTCGGCCCCGGCCGGCGACGCGTGCCGCTGCCGGGCACGCGTTTTGCGCGGCAGCGCTGCTGGTTCGACCATCCCGCCGCGGCGGCGCCACCCACGCCGCCGGCCCCCGTCATGGTGCCCGAAGCCCCGGCGCCGCCCGCGCCCGTTCCGGCGAGTCCCACGGACCCGCGTCAGGTTCTGAAGAAAATGGTGGCGCGGGCGCTGTATCTGGAGCCGGAGGCGATTGGCACCGCAACCGGCTTCGGCGATCTCGGCGTGGACAGCATCCTGGCCGTGGAGCTGACGCGGGAGGTGAATGCCACCTTCGGCACCGCACTGCAGGCCGCGCGGCTCTACGACTACGCCACCATCGATGCGCTGGCCGATCATCTGGCCGGCAGCACGCAGGCACCGCCACCGGCCGATGACACGGCGGAGGAGCTGCGCCGACTGCTTGCCGCCGCGCTGTTCCTGGAGCCTTCGGATCTCGACCCGCAGGCCAGCTTCGGCGATCTCGGCCTGGACAGCATCCTGGCCGTCGAATTCACCCGTGTGGTCAATGACCGCTTCGGCCTCTCGCTCAGCGCCGCGCGGCTTTATGACCATGCGAATCTCGCCGCGCTCGCCGCCCATCTGCGCGGGCTGCGCGCCGGTTCTCCGCAGCCGGCACTGCTGACAGGACGCGCGCGCGACGTGCTGGATTTCCTGTGCGAACGCCTGCCGGGCTGCATGGCCGCCACGCCGCTGGCCGAGATCGCGCTGGAGCCGGCGGCGGCCATGGCGCTGCTCGATGCGGTGAACCGCCACTTCAACAGTGCGATCACGGCGGAGGAGGTCGGGCGCTGTGCCGATCTCGGCGCCCTGGCGACTCTCGTCGCCAGCCGCACGCCGCCCGAGCCACCACCCAGCCCGACCCGCGCACCACCCGCCAAGCCGGAGCCCAGCGCCGACGCCCCGGCCACGGCGCCCGCGGACCAGGACCGCGTCGCCATCATCGGCTTCGCCTGCCGCCTGCCCGGCGCGCCGGATGCCGAGGCCTTCTGGGCGCTGCTGGCGGAAGGCCGCGACGCTGTCACGCCGATGCCGGAGGAGCCGTGGCGGGAGGCGATCTATCGCCGCATTCTTTCGGCGGCCCAGCGCCCGGAGACCACCCCCTGGGCCGGCACGATCACGGAGGCGGATCGCTTCGACGCCCCCTTCTTCGGCCTGTCGCCGCAGGAAGCCGCGCTGATGGACCCGCAGCAGCGGCTGTTCCTGGAATCCGCCTGGCATGCGCTGGAGGATGCGGGACAGACGCCGGAACGTCTCGCCGGCACCGCCTGCGGCATTTTTGTCGGCTGCGGCCAGGGCGATTATTCCCAGCTGCTGCCGCGCGATCCGGCGCAGATTTCGGGGCTGACGCTGCTCGGCAATGCGGCCTCGATCCTCGCCGCGCGGCTGTCCTATGCGCTGGATCTGCAGGGGCCGGCGCTGGCGGTGGATACGGCCTGCTCCTCGGCCTTGGTCGCCACCCATCTCGCCCGGCGCAGCATCCTGGACGGGGAATGCGACATGGCGCTGGCCGGCGGCGTCTCGCTGATGCTGACGCCGCAGATGCAGCTGATGACCGGCGCCGCGGGCATGCTTTCCGCCACCGGCCGCTGCCGGCCCTTCGATGCCGCGGCGGATGGCTTTGTGCCCGGTGAGGGTGTGGGCGTGGTCGTCCTGAAGCGGCTCGACCTGGCGCGGCGGGATGGCGATGCCGTGCTCGCCATCATCGAGGGCTCCGGCACCAACCAGGATGGCCGCACCGCGAGCCTGACGGCGCCCAGTGCCGCCTCCCAGGTGCGGTTGCTGCGCGCCGTGCATCAGCGCCACGGCATCGACCCGGCGCGGATCGGGCTGGTGGAGGCGCATGGCACCGGCACGCAGCTCGGCGACCCGATCGAACTGTCCGCGCTGGCTGAGGTTTTTGGGCCTGCGGGCGACTGTGCGCTGGGCTCGGTGAAGGGCAATATCGGACATACGCTGGCGGCCTCCGGCATCGCCGGGCTGATCAAGCTGCTGCTGGCGCTGCGGCACCGGACGATCCCGGCCAGCCTGCATTGCATCAGGCCGAACCCACATTTCGAACTGGCCGGCACGCCCTTCCGCATCGCGACCGGGACGCAGCCCTGGCCGGCGCCCGCCGATGGCGCGCCGCGCCGCGCCGCGATCAGCGCCTTCGGCTTCAGCGGCACCAATGCCCACCTCGTCCTCGCCGAGGATTCGGCGCCCGACCCCGCCCCCGCCGAGGCGCGAGAGCTGGAGGTGGTCCTGCTTTCCGCGCGCGATGCGGCGGCGCTGGAGCGCAGCGCGGCGGCGCTGGCCCGCTGGCTGGCGCGGCATCCGGAGGCGGCGCTGGGCGATATCGCCTATACGCTCGCGCGTCGACGCGCGGTCTTCGCGGCACGCCGGGCGATCGTCGTCGCGACTGCGGAGGAATTGCGCGCGGCGCTGGCGGGTGACGCGTCGCAGCGCGAGGGCGGGCCACTGCATGCGGCTGCGGCGCGCTGGCAGGCGGGCGCGAGCGTGGACTGGGCCGCCGTGATGCCGCAGGGGCGCGTGCTGCCCCTGCCCGGCTACCCCTTCGCCCGCACCCGGCATTGGGTAGAGCCGGTGGCGGTGCCTGCCGCCGAACCCGTGCCGCTGCGGCCGCGCGCGGCGGCGGAGCCGGGGGTGGAAAAACTCTGCGCGCTGGTGGCGGCGCAGCTGCGCCTGGACCTGGTGGCGCCCGATGCGCCCTTCGGCACGCTCGGCCTGGATTCCGCCGCGGCCATCGCGCTGATGCAGGCGGCGGAGCGGGAATTCGGCGTGCGCCTGCCGCCCATTGCGCTCTGGGACCATCCGACGCCGGCGCGGCTCGCCGCCTTCATCGCGCGCCAGCCGCCGGCACCGCGGGCTGCCTGGCGCATCGCCATGGCGGAGGGCGGCAATCCGCTGGTGCCGATCCGCGACACCGGCGAGGGCCCCGCCTGGATCTTCGTGCATGGCGGCTCCGGCGACCTGCATTGGCTGCCGGAGCTCGCGCATCACCTGGGCGCCGATCAGCGCGTCTTCGGGCTGGAGGCGCCGGGCCTCGATGGCACGGGCGCGCCACTGCCGACGGTGGAGGCGATGGCGGCGCATTACGTCGCGGCCCTGCGGCGCAGCGGCCTGCCAGCGCCCTTCCGGATCGGCGGCTATTCCGGCGGCGGCGCCATCGCCTTCGAGGTCGCGCGGCAGCTTCTGGACGCCGGCCAGGCGGTCGAAAGACTGGTGCTGCTGGATGCCAATGCGCCCGGCAATCCGGCGCTGCTGGCGCTGCAAGCCGGCTTCGGCCCCGGCTATATCCACCTCGTCGCCGGCAATTGGCTCGGCGCGCGCTGGGGCATGCAGCGCCGGCTGGTGCTGGAGGATCTGGCGGGGCTCGACCGCGACGCGGCGCTGGATCGCGTGGTCGCGCATCTGCTGCGGCATGCCGCGCCGCCGCTGCCGGAGGACGAGCTGCGCCGGCAGCTCGCCGCGATGGACCGCATCGGCTGGGCCATCGGCGATGCGCTGCGCGCCTATCGCCCGGCGCCGCTCGACCACGACATCGAGGTGCTGCTGTTCGAATGCCGCGACGGCCTGGCGGCGCCAGGCAATCTGCTCGGCCTGCCGGATGCGGCGGCGACGCGCGGCTACCGGGAGGGATGGCAGGCGCTGTTCGCCCGACCGATCGCCCGAATCACGATGGACTGCGACCACTTTGGCCTGCTGCAGGGCGAGCATGGCCGGCGCATCGGCGAAATCCTTGCGCCGCCCGCCCCCGCGCGCCTGGCGCAGCGGGGCTGAGCATGGCGCGGCTGCCCCCCGGCCCCGGTTTCGGCGCACTGCAGGCGGCACGCTATGTGGCCGATCCCTATACCTTGCTGCGCGAGGCCGCGCGCCGCTACGGCGATGTCTTCACCATCCGCACCGCGCGCCGCTGCGTCATGACGGGCCGGCCGGACCTGGTGCGCCAGATCTTTGGGGCGCCCGTCGACCAATATGGCGTGAATACCGAGATCGGCCCGCGCCGCGTGCTGGGCGAGAACGGCATGGCCCAG
The DNA here is from genome assembly GCF_051860665.1 of Falsiroseomonas sp. Lineage (GTDB taxonomy): Bacteria > Pseudomonadota > Alphaproteobacteria > Acetobacterales > Acetobacteraceae > Falsiroseomonas. The sequence goes on along the minus strand of NZ_JBHYDM010000004.1, from coordinate 24,990 downwards.
CTCGCCGGCCGCGCCCTGCGCCGCGACCGCCGGCTGCTGGTGCCGAATTTCCAGGGGGAGGTGCTGGCCCGCCAGGGCGGCATGATGCGCGACGCGGTGCGGGAGGTGACGGATCGCTGGAAGCCGGGCGAGGAATTCGTGCTGCGCGAGGCCTCGCTGGAAATCGCGCTGGACGTCATCCTGCGCACCGTCTTCGGCGCCGATACGCCCCGGCAGCGCGCGGATTTTGATGCGGCGCTGCGGGATTTCGTGCTGGCCTTCGGCCGACCGTCCTTCCTGCTGCTCTCGGCACTGCGCTTCGAATGGAACTGGCTGCCGCCCTTCCGGCGCTTTGCGGTCGCGCGGGCGCGCTTGGAAGCCCTGCTGCGGGAGGCCATCGCGCGCGCGCGAAGCGCGGGGGCGGGGCGGGGCGATACGCTCGGCCACCTGGTGGCGGCGCGCTACGAGGATGGCCGCGGCATGTCGGAAGCCGCGCTGGTCGATAACCTCATCACCACCATCGTCGCCGGCCACGAAACCTCCGCCGTCTCCCTCACCTGGGCCGTGCACTGGCTGCACAGCACGCCACATGCGCTGGCGCGCCTCCTGGAGGAGCTGGCGCCGCTGGGGGAGGAACCGGCGCCGGAGGCGCTGGGCAAACTGCAATATCTGGATGCCGTGGTACGGGAAGTGCTGCGGCTCTGGCCTGCGGTGACCGATGTGAACCGCGTGCTGGCCAGGCCGATGACGCTGGGCGGCTACGAGATTCCGCCCGGCATCACGGTCGCCGCGGCCTCCGCCATCCTGCACTACGACCCGGTGCTCTTCCCGGAGCCGGAGGTCTTCCGCCCCGAACGTTTTCTGGAGCGCAGCTACGCGCCCTGGGAGTATTTCCCCTTCGGCGGCGGGGAGCGCATGTGCCCCGGCGCGCAATTCTCGATGTTCGAGCTGAAGGTGCTTCTGGGGACCTTGCTCGCCCGCTGCCGCTTTTCGCTGTTGCAGCCGGGCGTGCCGCCGCTGAAGCGCGTGGGCTTTCTCGTCTCGCCGGCGGCCGGCGTGCCGGTGCGCTACGAGGGGCGGCGTTAGGGCTTGCCGGCGGTCACCAGGATGTAGTCGGACATGGCGAAGGGATTGCCGTTGCGCTTCATCGTCTCCCGGATCATCGGGTGGAAGCGAGCGCCCTCGGCCGGGTCGTTCAGCACGCCGCGCATGAAGGTGAGATAGGCGGGCACCACGTCATCGGTGATGGAGCGCAGCACGCGGTCCGTGAAGCCGATCTCCTCCAGCAGCGCGTTGTAGCGCGTCACGCCATAGACATTGGCGTTGGGGATCTGCGAGGCCCAGCGTTCCAGCGTGCCGCGCAGCCCGCCCGTCACCACGCGGCCCTCGCGTTCCAGCGGCACCAGGTCGATCACGGCCAGACGCCCGCCCGGCCGCAGCACCCGGAAAGCCTCGCGCAGAAAATCCTCGCGCGTGTCGAAGTGGAAGGCGGCCTCCAGCGACACCACGCGATCGATGCTGCCATCGGCGAAGGGAAGTTTCGTGGCGGAGGCGCAGTGATAGGTGATGCGCGGATCGGCGCGGTGGATTCGCGCATGTTCCACCTGCAGGCTGGTGATGTTCAGCGCGTGGATGCGGGCCGGGTCGCGCGTGGTGGCCAGGCGCAGGTCCTGGTCGCCAAAACCGCAGCCGGCATCGACCACGATATCGCCCGGGCCGATGCCGGCGGCTTCGCCCAGCAGGTCCACCATGGCCTCCGCCGCCTCGCGGTAGCCGGTGGCGTCGCGCCAGTAGCCGAGGTTGAGATAGGTGCAGTCGGTGGTCGGGCAGTTGCGGGTGCCCATGAATTCGTAGCACAGGTCGGCCCGGTTGCGGCCGCGGGCCAGCAGCAGCCGGCCGAGCAGGCCGAGGGCGGAGCGCTGCGGCGCCTCGGCGGTTGCGGTCTGCGACATCGGTGGCGTTTCCCTTGCAGCAGGCGCGAGAGACTATCGCGTTGCGTGTGGGGGCGAAAGGATCATTCGCGTCGTGCGAGCTCCCGCTGCATGCGCTTCAGCGCGCGCCAGGACACGAAGCCGCCCAGCAGCAGCAGCCCCCACCACATCGGGCTGAGCACCGGCATGCCGACGCCGGAGAGCGGGTTCAGCCGGGACAGGCCGGCGGCCTCGGCCAGCTGCGGCTGGTGCTGCTCCAGATAGGTCATCAGGAAGACCAGCAGCGCCACGCCGGTGCCGAGCTTCATGCCGCGCGCCAGGATCACGCCGATGCGCGACAGCTTCGAGGTGGTGGTCTGCAGCGCAATGGCCTGGGTGCGCAGCAGGGACCCGAGCACCAGGTTGTATTCGGAGATGGTGCTGAAGGCGCCGCCGATCTGCTTGCGCAGCGTGTTGGGGCGGAACATGCGGCGCAGCTGGCGGCGCTGCGCATCGCCGAAATAGGCGCGGAACAGCTTGATGTAGTTCATGTCCGGGAAGAGCTGGTTCAGCGAGGCGTCCATCGTTGCCCAGGCGCGGCCGAGCTTCAGCAGGTCCCAGCTCTGCGCCACGCCATAGCGCGCCAGCACCTGGCCCGCCGCATTGCTGCCCGAGAGGATGTTGCGCTCGTGATAGGGCAGGCCCTCCACATGCACCTTGGCCGCCCAGTCCCGGTAGCAGCGGATCAGCTCGGCGCGGATCTGCTGCAGGTCGGCCGCGCGCACATTGCTGCAGATGCGCAGCAGCAGGTCCGCCGCCTTGGCAAAATCCTGGTTGCCGAGGGAGCGCAGCATGGCCTGGTAGATGCCGAGGAATTCGCGATCCACGGAGCCGACGCTGCCGAGGTCGATCAGCGCGAAGCGCCCGTTGCGCAGCAGGATGATATTGCCCGGATGCATGTCGGCGTGGAAGAAGTTCTCCTCCATCAGCTGGCGCAGATAGCTGGAAAACAGCCGTTCCCCCACCTCCTCCGGCTCGATGTCGTTCTCGGCTCGCCAGCGGCGGACGCGTTCCGGGTCCTGCGCACTGACGCGGATATAGTCCGCCATCAGCACGCCCCAGACGCATTCGGAGACCAGGATACGGGCGCTGGAATACTGCCGGAAGACGCGCGGGATCAGCACCTTCTCGTCGCGCAGCAGCTGCCGCATGCGCTTCATATTCGCCGCTTCGAAGCGGAAATCCGTCTCCTCCGCGATGATGCGGCGCAGCTCCGACAGGGCGTCGCCGAGGCGCAGCACGCGGATGCTCGGCATCAGGTCGATGATGGTGACGAGGGTCCGCAGCAGGCGGAAATCGCGCTCAAAGATCTCCTGCACGCCGGGCCGCAGCACCTTGATGATGACATCGACATTCGGCTTGCGGAGCCGCGCCAGATGCACCTGGGCGATGGAGGCGGCGGCGAAGGGCAGCGGGTTCAGGCTCTCGAAGACATCCTCCAGCCGGTGCTCGCCGAGCTCCGCCCGGATGATGCGCAGCGATTCCTCCGGCGGGAATCCCACCGCCCGGTACTGCAGCCGGTTCATCTCCTCGCAGAAGGCGGGGTCCAGCAGGTCGGAGCGCAGCGCGATCAGCTGGCCCATCTTCACCCAGAGCCCGCCGAGCTTCTCGAAGATCTCGCGCAGGTCGCGGGCCGCGGCGGTGGGGTCGTAGCGGCCGGTGATGCGCCGGGCGAGCACGCGCAGCCCGTAGCCGGACAGTTTCAGCACGATGCGCAGCGTGGCCAGGCGGGCCACGGAAGGCGGCGCATCGAAGGTCATCGGCGCGCTGGTGGTGACCGGGATGAGGTCGCTCGGCCGCAGATGCTCGGACAGGGCCGAGGTTTTGCGCGAGGGGGTGGGGGCGGCTTCCTCCTCGCCCGGTCGCGCCGCGAGCGCCGCCGTGTCGCGGAACCGCACCCGGCGCACCGCCGTCACCCGCCGCAGATTGTCCCTTCCCTCCATCCCGCGACCGGTCTCCGCACCGTGCAACCGCAGGTAGCCTACACGGCCCGGCAGGGTGCGTCTTTAGCCAGCGCGGCGATTGGCCGGCCGGGCGCCCCCTTGTCGCATGCAACAACGTATGCGTTATTATAAGCGTGACCCCCGCGCGCAACGCCACCGCCGCCGAGACCGCCTATCAGCGGCTGAAGGCGATGATCCTCGACAACCTGCTGCCGCCCGGCGCGCAGCGGCTGGAGGCGGAGCTGGCGGTGCAGCTCGGCCTGTCCCGCACCCCGGTGCGGGAGGCGATGCTGCGCCTGCAGCAGGATGGGCTGGTGACGGTGACGCCGCGCCACGGCATGCGCGTGCAGCCGATCTCGGCCGCCGATATGCGCGACATCTACGACGTTCTGGAAAGCCTGGAGCCCAAGGCGGCCGAGCTGCTGGCCCGCCTGCGGCTGGACGATGCGGCGCTGCGCCCGCTGGCCGAGGCCTGCGACGCCATGGAAGCGGCGATCGCCGTCGAGGACCGGATGGCCTGGGCCCGCGCCGACGAGGCCTTCCACCACGGCCTGGCCGCGCTCTGCGGCAATCGGCGGCTGTCCGCCATGGTCATGCAGGTCTGGGACCAGTCGCACCGCGCGCGGATGTTCACCCTGGCCATGCGCCCGCTGCCCGCACGCTCCACCGCCGAGCATCGCGCGACCCTGGTCGCCATCCGCGCCGGCGATGCCGATGGCGCGCGCGAAGTCTATCGCCAGCACCGCCAGCGCGGGGGTGCGGAACTCATTGCCCTGATCGAACGGAGTGGCCTGGCATGGCTGTGACCACGAATGCGCTGCGCATCGCCGTGATGCCCGGCGACGGCATCGGCGTGGAGGTGACGGAGGCCGCGAGCTTCGTGCTGGAGAAGCTGGTGCGCCGCCACGGGCTGGGCCTGGCGACGGAGACGCTGGAGGCCGGCGCCTTCCTCTACCAGGAAACCGGCACGGCGATGACGGAGGAGACGTTTCGCAAGGCCGAGGCGGCGGATGCCATCCTGCTCGGCGCCATGGGCTGGCCCGGCATCCGCTACCCCGACGGGACGGAGATCGCGCCGCAGCTGGACCTGCGTTTCCGGCTCGGCCTCTATGCCGGCGTCCGTCCGATCCGCGCCATCCCCGGCGTGCCGCTGGCGCTGCGCGACGAGCGGGCCCAGAAGATCGACCTGGTGATCCTGCGCGAGAGCACGGAGGGCCTGTTCTGGGCGCGCGGCCGCGGCGAGATGATTGAGGACCGCGAGGCGCGCGACACCATGGTCATCACCCGCGCCACCACCGAACGCCTGGCGCGCTTCTCCTTCCGCCTGGCGGAGCGCCGCGCCGAAAGACTGCGCCGGCCGCAGAAGGTGACGCTGGTGGACAAGGCGAATGTCTTCCTCAGCATGGCCTTCATGCGCCGGGTCTTCGCGGAGGTCGCGGCGGAATTCCCCGGCGTGCCGCATGACAACCACTATATTGACGCTATGGCGCTGGACCTGGTGCGGCGGCCCTGGGACTTCGACGTGCTGCCCATGGAGAACATGTTCGGCGACATCATCTCCGACCTCGGCGCGGGGCTGATCGGCGGCATGGGCTACGCGCCCTCCGCCGATATCGGCGACAACCACGCTGTGTTCCAGCCGAGCCACGGCACCGGGCCGGATATCGCCGGCAAGGGGGTGGCGAATCCCACCGCCATGCTGCTCTCCGCCGCGCTGATGCTGGACTGGCTCGGCACCCGCGGTGCCGGCCAGGCCTGGTCCGATGCGGCGACGGAGCTGGAGGCCGCGGTGGATGCCGCCTTCGCGCAGGGGCTGCGCACCGCGGAATTCGGCGGTGTCGGCACGCGCGACGTGGTGCAGGCGGTGGCGGCTCAGATTCGCGGTTGAACGCGGCGCTGCCCGCCGCGTTTGCCCCGCACCCTGCAACGCAGCCGGGTGCAACGGGGAGCAACCATGCGGAGCGATGCGCCGGTAGAACGCGAACTGCTGCTGCTCGGCGGCGGACACGCCCATCTCGGCGTGCTGCGCCGCCTGGCGCGCCGGCCGCTGCCCGCCGGCATCCGCGTCACCCTTGTGGCGCGGGAGGCGGAGGCGCTTTATTCCGGCATGCTGCCCGGCCTGATCGCCGGCCGCTTCACGGAACGGGATTGCGTGATCGACCTGCCGCGCCTGGCGCGCGCGGCCGGGGCGCGCTTCCTGCGGGCGGAGGCGCGCGGGCTGGATGCCGCCGGCGGCCAGGTGATTTGCGACGGGGGTCGGCCGCCGCTGCGCTTCGACCTGCTCTCCATCAATAGCGGCGCGGCGCCGGCCTTGGTGCCTGGGGCAGCGGAGCATGCGCTGATCCTGCGGCCCTTCGACCGCTTCCTGGCGGATTGGCGGGCGCTGCTGGGCCGCATGGCGCGGCGCCCACTGCGGCTGCTGGTGGTGGGCGGCGGCGCGGCTGGGGTCGAGGTGGCGCTGGCCCTGCGGCAGCGGCTGGGCGTCGCGGCACGGATCGGCCTGGTGGGGCGCGGCGCCTCACCCCTGCCCGGCCTGGCGCCCACCGCCGGCCGCGCCGCCAGCGCGGCCCTGGCCGCGCAGCAGGTGGCCTGGTATCCGCGGGTGGAGGTGGTGCGCGTGGCGCCGGATGCGCTGTGGCTGGCCGATGGCCGCGCCCTGCCCTGCGACGCCGCCATATGGGCCGCCGGCGCCACGCCCCCCGCCTGGCTTTCCGGCAGCGGGCTGGCGCTGTGCCCCAAGGGCTTTCTGGCGGTGGACGCCTCCCTGCGCAGCCTGTCGCACCCCAGGATCTTCGCCGCCGGCGATGTGGCCACGGTGCTGCCGCATCCCCGGCCGCGGGCCGGGGTTTTCGCGGTGCGGCAGGGCGCGCCGCTCGCGGCCAATCTGCGCCGCAGCCTGGCCGGAAAGGCGCCGCGCCCCTTCCGGCCGCAGCGGCGATACCTGGCGCTGGTCTCGACCGGGGAGGCCGCGATCGCCGCCTGGGGCGGCGCCGCGCTCTCCGCACCCTGCCTGCTGCGGGTGAAGGACGCGATCGACCGGCGCTGGATCGGCATGGCGGACCGGATGCCCACCATGCCGCCGCCGCGCCCGGCGCCCCCGGCCGAAATGCGCTGCGGCGGTTGTGGCGCCAAGCTGGCCGCCCCGGTGCTGGCCCGTGCCCTGGCCGCCCTGCCGCGCGCCGCGGCCTGCCCCGATGTCGTGGCGGGGCTGGAGGCGCCGGACGATGCGGCCCTGCTGCGCCTGCCCTCCGCAGCCGGGCATCTGCTGGTGCAGACGGTGGACATGTTCCGCGCGCCGGTGGAGGACCCCTTCCTCTTCGGCCGCATCGCCGCCACCCACGCGCTGGGCGATATCGCCGCCATGGGCGCCATCCCCCGCGTCGCCCTCGCCATCGCCGCCCTGCCCGCCGCGGCGCCGGCGGTGCAGGAGGCGGATCTGCTGGCCATGCTGCGCGGCGGCCAGCTGGTGCTGGAGGAAGCCGGCGCTCGCCTGGTCGGCGGCCATACTGCAGAGGCGGCGGAGGCCATGCTCGGCTTCGCCATCACCGGGGAGGTGGCGGAAGACGCGCCGCTGCGCCGCGGCGGGCTGCGGCCGGGGGATGTGCTGCTGCTGACCAAGAAGCTCGGCACCGGCACGCTACTGGCCGCCGCCATGGCCGGCGCCGCGCGTGCCGGTTGGGTGGAGGCGGCGCTGGCGCAGATGCAGCAAAGCCCCTTTCCCGCCGCCGGCATCCTGGCCGCGCACGACGCCACGGCCTGCGCCGATGTCACCGGCTTCGGCCTGCTCGGCCATCTGCTGGAGATGCTGCGCGCCTCCGGCTGCGCGGCGCGGCTGGATCCCTCCGCGGTGCCGGCGCTGGAGGGGGCGGAGGCGATGCTGGCGGCCGGCCATCTGAGCACGCTGGACCCGGGCAACCGCGCCGCGGCCCTGGCCTTCCTGGAAGGGACGAGCGAGCGGCTGGCGCTGCTGCTGGATCCGCAGACGGCGGGTGGGCTGCTGGCCGGCGTGCCGGCGGGGCGGGCGGAAGCATGCCTCGGGGCGCTGCGCGCCGCCGGCTGCACCGCCAGCATCATCGGCCAGGTTGAAGACGGCGCCCCGCGCATTCGCCTGGAACCGGGCTGCATGAACGGAGTTTCATCCATATGCCTTCCGCAACCGGCACCATGCTGATCGTGCAGGAAAGCCGCTTTCGTCTTCTGACGGATGCGGGACGCGGGTTGCTGTTCATTCTCGCCCATGATGCGGCGCTGGAACCGCAGGACCTGCCGGCCTTCACGCATCGCCGGCTGCGCGTCGACTACGCCGAAGCGCCAGGCCTGCGGGCCCATATCGCCCAGAAGCTGCATCTGCTGGAGCCCGCGCGATGACCAAACCCCCGACCGGCCGCCGCATCACGCGCATCGCCAAGGACTGGTCGGTGCCACGGCAGTTGCGCGGCGCGCCGCATCGCAGCACGGCGGCGGAGAGCGAAACCTCCCGCAGCCTGCGGCCCCGTCTGGAACAGGCGGACAAGGTCGGCACTTCCATCTGCCCCTATTGCGCCGTGGGCTGCGCGCAGCTGGTCTATGCGAAGGACGACAAGCCGATCCATGTGGAGGGCGATCCGCGCAGCCCGATCAACCAGGGCACGCTGTGCCCGAAGGGCGCCGCCACGCTCTCCCTGCTGACCAGCCCGGCGCGGCTCGACCATTGCCTGCATCGAGAACCCGGCGGCACCGCCTGGAAGCAGGTGCCGCTCGACTGGGCGATGCGGCGCATCGCGCATCTGACGAAGCGGACGCGCGACGAGGGCTTCGTCAGCCACCTGCCGGATGGCACGCGGCTGAACCAGACGCTGAACATCGGCTCGCTGGGCGGCGCGACGCTGGACAACGAGGAAAACTACCTGATGAAGAAGCTGTTCTCGGGGGGCCTCGGCATGGCCTTCATCGAGAACCAGGCGAGGGTCTGACACTCCTCCTCGGTGCCCAGTCTGGGTGCCACCTTCGGCCGGGGCGCGGCGACGCTGCCCCAATGGGACCTGGCGCGCGCGGATTGCGTGCTGATCATGGGCTCCAACATGGCCGAGAACCATCCCATCGCCTTCCGCTTCGCCCTGCAGGCGAAGCAGAAGGGGGCAACCATCATCCATGCCGATCCGCGCTTCACGCGGACCAGCGCCATGGCCGACATCTACGCGCCGCTGCGCGCGGGCAGCGACATCGCCTTCCTTGGCGGCATCATCCGGCATGTGCTGGAGAACGACCTCTGGTTCCGCGATTTCGCGCTGCCCTACACCAACATCTCCACCATCATCGACGAGGATTACCAGGGGCCGGAGGAGCTGGATGGCCTGTTTTCCGGATGGTCGGATGAGCAGAAACGCTACAACCCGAAGAGCTGGCAGTATGAGGGGCTGATGGTGCCCTCCGCGCTGGCGGAATCCTTCATCGAGGCGGAGGGTTTTGGCGAGGCGACGCAGCGGCTGCATGACGGGCCGACCCCGAAGGACCCGACGCTGCAGCATCCGCGCTGCGTCTACCAGATCCTGAAGCGCCACTTCGCCCGCTATACGCCGGAGATGGTGGAGCAGGTCACAGGCTGCCCGCGCGAGACCTTCCTGCAAGTGGCAGATGCCATGGCCCGCAACAGCGGGCGCGAGCGCACCGGCACCATCTGCTACGCTGTGGGCTGGACGCATCACAGCACGGGCGTGCAGATCATCCGCGCCGCCGCCATCCTGCAGGGCCTGCTCGGCAATGTCGGCCGCCCCGGCGGCGGCATTCTCGCGCTGCGCGGGCATACGAGCATCCAGGGCAGCACGGATATCCCGACGCTGTATGACATGCTGCCGGGCTATCTGCCGCAGCCGCATGCGATGAAGCCGCATGGGACTTTTGCGGAATATCTTGAAGCCGAGACCAGCCCGACCGGCTGGTGGAACAATTTCCCGAAATACGCGACCAGCCTCATGCGCGCCTGGTATGGCGATGCGGGGACCAAGGAGAACGGCTTCGGCTTCGATTTCCTGCAGCGCATGACGGGCGATCATTCGCAGCTGCCGATGTCCATCGCGATGCGCGACGGCATCCTCAAGGGCCTGTTCGTCATGGGCCAGAACCCCGTGGTCGGCGGCAGTAACAGCCGCCTGGTGCAGCGCGGCCTGGCGAAGCTGGATTGGCTGGTGGTGCGCGATTTCGCGGAGACGGAAACCGCGAATTTCTGGCGCGACGGCCATATCATCCGCGACGGCGAGATGAAGCCGGAGGAGATCGGCACGGAGGTCTTCCTGATGCCGGCCTCGCTCTCCGGCGAAAAGGCCGGCAGCTTCACCAATACCCACCGGCTGATCCAGTGGCACGACAAGGTGGTGCAGGCGCCAGGCGAAAGCCGGTCCGAGCTGTGGTTCACCTATCATCTCGGCCGCCTGCTGAAGGAGGCCTGTGCCGACAGCATGCGGGAGGAGGATCGGCCGATCCGGGCGCTGACCTGGGACTATCCGGTGGATGGCGATGGCGAGCCGGATGCGGAAGCCGTGCTGCGCGAGATCAACGGCTATACCTGGCCGGAGAAGACGCAGCTCAGCGGCTTTTCGGAACTCAAGGATGACGGCTCCACCGCCTGCGGCTGCTGGATCTATTCCGGCGTCTTCCCGGAGCCGGGCAAGAATCTGGCACGCGCGCGCAGGCCGGATGGGCCGGAAGGGCCGGGCACGCATCTCGGCTGGGGCTTCGCCTGGCCCGACAATCGCCGCACGCTGAACAACCGCGCCTCCGCCGACCCGGCGGGAGAACCCTGGTCCGCGCGCAAGACGCTGGTCTGGTGGGATGCGGCGGCGGAACAGTGGAAAAGCCCGGACAAGGTGGACTTCCCGCCCGACAAGCGCCCGGACTTCGCACCGGACTGGGACAGCAAGCCCGCCGGCATCGCGGCGCATCGCGGCGACCAGCCCTTCATCATGCTGCCCGATGGCGTCATCGGACTCTTCGTACCGAGTGGGCTGAAGGACGGCCCCCTGCCGGCGCATTACGAGCCGATCGAAAGCCCCGTGCACAATGCGCTCTATGCGCAGGATGCGAGTCCGGCGGCGAAGCGCTGGGAACATGGCGACAACCCGCTGCATGAGACGGATGACGCGCGCTTTCCGCATGTGCTGACCACCTATCGCCTGACGGAGCACCATGCCGGCGGCACGCCGACGCGCAGCGTGGCGACGACGGCGGAGCTGATGCCGCAGGGCTTTTGCGAGATTCCGACCGAACTCGCCGGCGCGCTCGGCATCCGCGACACGGATTGGGTGGTGCTCTCCACGGCGCGCGGGGAGGTGGAAACGCGGGCGCTGGTGACGGACCGGCTGCGTCCCTTCTGCCTCGGCAACCGCCTGGTCTGGCAGCTCGGCATGCCCTGGCATTTCGGCTGGGAGGGCTATGCCACCGGCGACATCGCCAATGTGCTGACGGCGGTGGTCGGCGACGCCAATACCGCGATGCATGAGAACAAGGCGCTGACCTGCGCCCTGCGACCGGGCCGCCTCGCCCGCGGAGATCGGGCATGACCCAGGAGGCCGAAATCACCGCGGGCTGCGTGATCGAGCCTGGCCGCAGCTACGGCTTCTTCACCGACACCACGCTCTGCATCGGCTGCAAGGCCTGTGAGGTGGCCTGCAAGGAATGGAACAACCTGCCGGCCGAGATCGGCCCGATGACCGGCCACAGCTACGACAATACCGGGGAGCTGAACGCGACCACCTGGCGCCACGTCACCTTCAAGGAGAAGGTGGCGGATGCCACCAGCATGCCGCCCTACCAGTCCAACTGGCTGATGATGTCCGATGTCTGCAAGCATTGCAGCCCGGCGCCCTGCCTCGAGGCCTGCCCAACCGGCGCGCTTTTCCGCACGGAATTCGACACCGTCGTGGTGCAGCAGGATATCTGCAACGGCTGCGGCTATTGCGTGCCGGCCTGTCCCTTCGGCGTGGTGGAACTGGCGAAGGAAGACGGCAAGGCTCACAAATGCACGCTCTGCTACGACCGCCTGAAGGGCGGGCTGGAGCCGGCCTGCGCGAAGTCCTGCCCGACCGACAGCATCCAGTTCGGTGAGCTCGGCGACCTCATCGCCCGCGCGGAGCAGCGGGTGGAACAGCTGCACGAACAGGGCCAGCCCAAGGCCTATCTCTACGGCACGCCGGATGCGCCCGGCACCGGCGAAGGGCTGCATCACCTGAACGCCTTCTTCCTGCTGACCGAGCAGCCGGAGACCTACAACCTGCCGCCGCGCCCCAAGCGTCCGGGCCGCAATGCGGCGCCCTCCTTCCTGACCGGCCTTGCCACCATGGCGGGTCTTACGGTGGCAGCCCTGATGATCGGAGTGGGACGGCGATGAGCGCATGGAATGGCGAGACCTATCACGGCCGCCCGGTCACCAAGGCCAGCAGCTTCGATTGGAAAGTTTCTGCCTATATCTTCATCCTCGGCATTGCCGGGTCGTCGCAGATCATCGCGGGCGTGGCGCGGCCGAACAGCGGCGTGGCGCGGCAGGCGCGCTGGTTGGCGTTGGGTGGATCCATCCTCGGGCCGCTGATCCTGATCCGGAACCTGAAGACGCCGTCGCGCTGGTACAATATGCTGCGCATCGCGCGGCCGACCTCGCCAATGTCCATGGGGTCCTGGCTGCTGAGCGCCTTCGGTGGCCTTTCGGCGCTGAACGTGCTGGGCGATCTCTTCGGCCGGCGCTGGCCTTTTGCCCGCCGGGTCTCGGAGGCGACGCAGGCCCCGGCCGCGATCGCGGGCGCGGGGATGAGCGTCTACACCGCCTCCCTCCTCTCCTCCACCAGCACGCCGCTCTGGGCCGCAGCGCCGACGCCGCTGGCCGCGCAATTCGGCAGCGCCGCCATGGCCGGCGCCGCCTCCGTCCTCGCGCTGCTGCAACGCCGCGACGGGCAGGATGAGATGGCGCGGCGCCTGGAACGCCTCGCGATGGTTGCGGGGGGCCTGGAGGCGGTCGCCTCCCAGGCCGCCAAAGCACAGTGGCAGCGCGCCGGCATCGAACCCGCGAAGAAGCCGGATGCGATGATCACCGGCGGCGGCACCATCGCCGGCTTCCTGCTGCCCTTCGCGGCAAAAAGCCTCGGCCGGGCGCTCGGCGGTCGCGCCGCCACGGCGATGCCGGAGATCGCCTCCATCGCCATGCTGATCGGCAGCGCCACCATGCGCCACGGCGTGCTGCTGGCCGGCAATGACAGCGCGAAGCGGCCGCAGGACGTGTTCCGGACGACGCGGCGATGAGCGCGGAGGCGGAGGCGCGCAGCGCCGCACTCGCCTCGCTCGACCGGCTGATCGCGGTGGCACCACCGGCCACGGTGGAGGAGGCGATGCAGGCGCTGAAGGACGTGGTCGCGCTGCGCGACATGCTGGTGGCGGAACGCCGCAGCCGTGGCGCCACGGCCGCCCTGGACTCGCGGCTCGCCTGCGTCAACGCGGTGCTGAGCCTGACCTGGTCCGGTGCCGTGCCGACTTCGGGTTTCCGGCGCGAGCGGCTGGAACGGGCGCGCGCGGCGCTTCAGGACAGCGAGGCCATGGCATGAGCGACGCCCAGCCCGGCGACATCCGCCCCCCGCGGAAGATCGCCATCGCGGCGCGCCAGAAGGGCAAGACAAAGGCCGGGCTGGATGCGCCCGTGCTGCTGATGCTGGGGCTGCTCGCCGGCGCCTATGTCGCCTTCGGCGGGCTCTTCGCGATGACGGCGCTGGCCGGCACCAGCGACGTGATGCCGCATGGCCCGGCGCAGGTGCTGGCGGGCGTGGTCTTTGCCCTCGGCCTGATCCTGGTTCTGCTGGGTGGGGCGGAGCTCTTCACCGGCAATACGCTGCTGGTGGTGGCCTGGGCGGAGGGAAGGGCCCGCTTCGCGCCCATCCTCTGGGCGCTGCTGCTGGCCTATGTCGCGAACTTCGTGGGCTCGGTCGGCATCGCCTGGCTGGCGCATCAGGCGGGGCTGCACCAGGCCGGCGATGGCGCGGTCGGCGCAGCCGCGCTGGCGACCGCCACGCGCAAGGTGGGGCTCGACTTCTGGCCGGCGCTGGCCAGCGGCATCCTCGCCAATATGCTGGTCTGCCTTGCGGTGTGGCTGGCCTTCGGCGCGCGCAGCGCGGCGGACAAGGTGCTGGTCATCATCCCGCCGATCGCCGCCTTCGTCGCCATGGGTTTTGAGCATTCGGTGGCCAACATGTCGCTGATCCCCTTCGGCTGGATGGTGCAGGGGGCGGAAGGGCCGATCGACCTGGCGAGCTTTCTCGGCAATCTCGTGCCGGTGACGCTGGGCAATATCATCGGCGGCGCCGGCATCGGCCTGGCCTATTGGTTCGCCTATCTGCGGCCGCAGGCGGAGGCGGATGGGAATCGAACCCACCATCCGGGGTAAGCGGACCAACGGTTTTGAAGACCGCGGGGGCCACCAGGCCACCAGTCGCCTCCGCCGCTTCAAGCGCCCGGTGGCCGCTCCGGTTCCGTGGCGATGTGGCGGCGGTCGCCATCGCGGCGCGTCACACCCTCCGCATCCAGGCGTTCCAGCAGCGGGACCGCGAAGCGACGCGAAATGCCAAGCCGGCGGCCGCATTCGCCGACCAGGAAACCCGTTGCGCTGCCGCCGAAGGTTTCGCGCAAGGCCTGCCGCGCCTTGGCCAGCGCGCTGCGGTGGAACAGGATCTCGCGCTTCTGCACCGCATCCGGCGCGCGGACCAGCAAGCCGCGGCGCAGCAGCAGCGCCACGGCCTGGGCGCGCGGGCGCTGCCCGCCGATGACCGTCACCGCATCCGGCGGCGCCAGGCCGCCATCGCGGAACGCGGCCTCCACCGCCTCCAGCAGCGCGCGCGCCGCCGGCGGCAGCAGGGCCAGCGGGTCCAGCCCGCGCCGGGTGAAGCGCCCGCCCGCCAGATCCAGCGCCTGCGCCGCGACCAGCCGCGCCAGCAGCGCCTCCGCCGGCGCGCCCTGCGGCAGCGCGGCGCGCAGTTCCGTCAGGGCCGGGCCGGAGGCGGCGGGATCGCGCATCTGGGCCGCCTCCACCGCCGCCAGCGCCGCGGCTTCCAGCGCGGAGGCCACCTCCCCGTGCAGCAGCAGGCCGCCGGTCAGGCGCACCGCCTCCGGCAGGTCCAGCGCCTCCGGCAGCACACCCGCCACGCGGGCCAGGGCGGCGGAGGTGGCGCCATGCGGGCCGGCTGCGCGCAGGCGCAGCAGCGCCGCCTCGCGCGGCCCGGAAGCCGCCATCGCCGCCAGGAGCGGCGCATCGCGAAAAGTCCGGCGTGGCGGCGTCGGGTCCAGCACCATGCCGCCGCCGATGGTCCGCGCCGGCGATACCGTGCGCAGCACGAAACGCTCCCGCGCCGGCAGCGCCAGCGGCGCCTCCAGCCGCAGCTGCGCCACCGCCGTCTCCCCGGGCGCCAGCCGTTCCTCCGCCAGCAGATGCAGCCGTGCGCCGACCTCCGTGGTGCCGGCCAGCAGCCGCAACGCATCACCGCGCAGCACGCCGGCAGGCGCGGAGGCCAGCAGAACCACTTGCGTATCCAGCCGAAGCGAATCCGCCAGCAGCCCCGGCGTGGCCAGCGCGCTGCCCGGCGGCACCTCGGCCGCCGTCACGCCGCGCAAGGCGAGCGCGGTGCGGCGGCCGGGCATGGCTCGTGCCACGGCCTGGCCGTGCAGCTGCACGCCGCGCAGCCGGGCGCGCTGGCCGCCGGGCCAGATTTCCACCTCATCCTCCACCGCCAGCGGCGCCCGGCGCAGCGCGCCGGTCACCACCGTGCCGGCGCCTGGGCGGGAGAAGGACCGGTCCACCGGCAGCCAGGCGCCCATGGCCGTGGCCTCCGCCGGCCGCGCGAGCCGGGCGAGCTGCGCCTTCAGCTCGTCGAGGCCCGCGCCGGTGACGGCGGAGGTCTCGACCACCGGCCAGTCCCCCAAGCCCAGCCGCGCCAGCAGGGCGCGCGCCTCGGCCGCGGCCGCCTCGCCGGACGCCAGGTCACAGCGCGTGATGGCCAGGACCCCGCGCGAAAGGCCGAGCAGGGACGCGACTTCCGCATGCTCCACGGTCTGTGCCCGCACGCCTTCGCGCGCGTCGATGCACAGAAGCGCCGCCCGCATGGCCGTGGCGCCAGCCACCATGGTGCGCAGGAAGCGCTCATGACCCGGCACGTCCACCAGGTCGATCTCGGCCTCGTCCCGCACCAGCCGGGCGAAGCCGAGCGCGATGGAGATGCCGCGCGCCTTCTCCTCCGGCAGCCGGTCCGTCTCGATGCCGGTCAGCGCGCGGACCAGCGCGGTCTTGCCGTGGTCGACATGGCCGAGCACGCCGACCAGCACGCTCCTCATGCCGCAGCCCGCAGCGCTTCGGCCAGGGCCGGCAGCTCCGCCTCCGCCACCGTCCGCAGGTCCAGCAGCAGCCGGTCCTGGGCGATGCGGCCCATCACCGCGGGCCGGCCGAGCCGTAGCCGCCTGGCCAGCGCCTCCGCCGGCCCCTGCAGGGCAATCAACCGTGTCGGCAGCTCTGCGCCGGGCAGGGATCCACCGCCGACCAGGGAGGTGCCCTCGATGATCTCGCCCGTGCCATCCGGCAGCAGCGCCAGCAGGCGGGCGGCGCGGTCGCCGATCCCGGCCGGGGTCGCGGCCAGCATGGCCAGCGTGGGCACCGCCTGAAGCAGCCGCGTGGGGTCGCGATAGAGGCGCAGCGTCGCCTCCAGCGCCGCGAGGGTCAGCTTGTCGCAGCGCAGCGCCCGCATCAGCGGATGCGCGGCCAGCTGCGCCACCACCTCGGCACGGCCCAGCAGCAGCCCCGCCTGCGGCCCGCCCAGCAGCTTGTCGCCGCTGGCCACCACCAGGTCGAAGCCCTGCGCCACCGCCTGGCCCATGGTGGGTTCCGCCGGCAGCCCGTAGGCAGAGAGATCCACCAGCGCCCCACTGCCGAGATCGACCACGGAGAGCAGCCCACGCGCCTTCGCCAGCGTGGCGAGGGCGCCGGGTTCCACCATCGCGGTGAAGCCGAGCTGCAAGAAATTGCTCTGGTGAACGCGCAGCAGCAGGCGGGTTTCGGGGCCGATGGCGGCCTCGTAATCGGCCAGCCGGGTGCGGTTGGTGGCGCCCACCTCGACCAGCCGGGCGCCACCCTGGCGGATCACGTCCGGAATCCGAAAGCCGCCGCCGATCTCCACCAGCTCGCCGCGGGAAACCACGGCCTCGCCCCCGGCCGCGAGGGCCGACAGCGCCAGCAGCATGGCAGCGGCCCCGTTGTTCACCACCAGCGCCGCCTCCGCGCCGGTCAGTTCCGTGAGAAGCGCGGCGCAGGCGGCGTGGCGATGGCCGCGGCGGCCGGTCTCCAGGTCCAGCTCCAGGTTGCAATAGCCGGCGGCCTCCGCCGCCACCGCCTCCCGCGCCGCCTGCGGCAGGGGGGCGCGGCCGAGATTGGTGTGCAGCACCACGCCGGTGGCGTTGATGACCTGGCGCAGGCCGGGCCGGGCCGCCGCCGCCAGCCCCGCCGCCGCCGTGGCGAAGAACGGCGCGGGATCGAAGGGCAGCAGCTGGCGCCGCAGCACCGCCAGCTCCGCCCGCAGGGCGTCGACCACGGCCGCGCGGGGATGCTGCCGCAGCAGGGCGACGCCCTCCGGCCGCTCCAGAAGCCGGTGCAGGGCGGGCAAGGTACGCAGGGCGGTTGCATCCATCCCCTCAAGACGGCTTTCGCCCGTGGTGGTTCCGCAACCCTGACCGCTCTCATCGCATTATCGGCGGATGGCGGATTTGGAACCTGGCGCCCTGGTCGGTGTCTTCGCGGATTGGGTGGCCGCCGGGCTGGAGCTGCTCGGCGTGGTGGTGCTGATGCTCGGCGTCCTGGCCACCACCTTCCTGTTCCTGCGCAATGGCCTGCGCCGCGGCGCGCCGGGCTGGGCGGAGGCCTTCACGCCCTATCGCGCCCAGCTCGGCCGGGCGATCCTGCTGGGGCTGGAGCTGCTGGTCGCCGCCGATATCGTGCATACCGTGGCCGCGCCGATGACGCTGGAGACGGTGGCGACGCTCGGCCTGGTCGTGCTGATCCGCACCGTGCTCAGCCTGTCGCTGGAGGTGGAGATCGAGGGCCGCTGGCCCTGGCAGCGGGAACGGCCCTCCGCGCCGAAGCAGGAATAGCTAACGGCAGGCGCGCCAGGGGCCCATGTCGAAATGGAAATGGTCCCGGTGCGCCGCATTGTAGTCCGGGCCCAGCACGGCACGGAACCAGCCGCAGGCCCCATCCCGGAGCGCCCGCAGGAAGGCGGCCTCCGCGCCGCCCGAATCCCAGTGCCGCAGCAGCGTCACCTCCCGCCCGTCGCGCAGGGTGAAGCCGGCGATGTCGATGGCATTCGCCGTGGCGTGCTGGCTGCGGCGGCCGCGGCTGGCGTGATTCACGTTGCGGCAGTTCTGCGTGCCCATATGGCGCGTGCTGGCGACCTCGCTGCCCAGGTGCTGGCGCGCGGCGGGCTGCATCACCTGAGTCTCGAACAGCAGCCAGGCGGCGGCGACGCGGCAGGTGGCGAAGGGGGTCGAAGGCGTCATGCGGGTGGAGGCCGGCAGCCGCACGGCATGGCGGATCTCGCAGCCGATGTCGGAATCCCGGTCCGGGATGCGGGAGATCGGCCGGCCGGTGGTTTCCAGCGCGGCGAAGCAGGCCTCCGGCTGCACCGCCAGGCGGCGCAGCTTCAGGCCGGTCATCAGGTTGGGCGCGGCGGTCAGGTCGAGCGGCGCACGGGGGTCCCATTCGGGCGGCAGGTGCCGCAGCCCGAGCCATCCGAGCCCGGCCAGAAGGCCGAGCGCCACGAGCCAGCGGAAGGCGCGCGCCAAGGATCAGCCGGCCGGGAGGGCATGGTTCATGATGCGCGATGTGGCCCGCACGCCCCGCGCATCAACCCCGCGGGTCAGAGCGGCGCCAGCGCCGCGCGCCCCGCGATCTCGAAACGGTCCGCCGGCTGCACCAGGCGGGAGAAGGTCATCGGCACGCCTTCGGTAAAGGTGGTGCGGCGGATCACCAGGCAGGGCTGGCTGCGCGGCAGGTCCAGCAGCCGTGCCAGCGTCGCATCCGGCAGCAGGGCGCTGATGGACTGCTCCATTTCCGTCGCGCGGCCGGTGCGGACCAGATGGGCGAAGGTGGTGGCGCGGGTGAAATCTTGCGTGAGGTAGCCCGCGCCATAGCCGGGGCGCAGCCAGCGCGCCTCCAGCTGGATCGGCGCGCCATCGCCGCGATGCAGGATGCGGCTATGCGGCACCGGCTGGCCCGCCGGCAGGCCGAGTGCCGCCGCGGCCTCCGCCGGCAATGCCTCCTCCGCCAGCTTCAGCACCTGGCAGGACCAGGCCATGCCGCGGGCGGCGATTTCCTCCGCGATATCCTGGATGGTCACCAGGCCGAAGCGGGGCTTGGCGCGCGCGACGAAGGTGCCGACACCCGCCACCTTGTGCAGCACCCCATCCCGCGCCAGTTCGGCAAAGGCGCGGTTGATGGTGATGCGGGAGACGCCGAGCGCCGGACCCAGCGCATTCTCGGAAGGGATGCGCGTGCCGGGCGGCCAGCTGCCATCGCGGATATGCGCCATGACATGCGCCTTCACCACGGCATAGAGCGGCTTCGGCGCCGTCATGGGCCGGTGCCGCGCCGCCGCGCCTCAGCCTGCCTTGCGATAGGCGAAGGCCTGGGCGAAGCGCCCCAGGATATGCGCGCCGCAGGTGGTGGGTTCATAGACCGGCTCCGTGGCGCCCAGCGCCCGCGGGTCGATGATCGCGGAAAAATCGGGGTCGTAGAAGGTGGCGATGGACATGCGCTCATGCCCCGAGCGGTTGACCACGCGATGCGGCGTGCTGGCGAAGCGATTGTTCGACCAGCGGCCGAGCAGGTCGCCGACATTCACCACCAGCGTGCCGGGGAGCGGCGGCGCCGGGATCCAGGCGCCGGACTGCCGCTCCCGCACCTCCAGCCCGCCGCTGTCATCCTGCCAGAGCAGGGTGATGCAGCCGAAATCGGTGTGCGGGGCGACGCCGAAGCCCTCGGTGTCGTCGGGTGGCTGCGGCGGGTAGAAGATCGCCTGGGTGCGCTGCAGCGGCAGCCTGTAGTCCTTCGCAAAGAAGTCCGCCGGCAATCCAAGGCTGACGGCGATGGCGCGCAGCAGCCGCGCGCCACAGGCGCCAATCGCGGCGAAATAGGCCTCCATGGCGGGCCGCAACTCCGGCACCGCCGCGGGCCATTGGTTCGGCCCACGCAGCTTTTCGCCTGCCAGCACCACCGGATGATCCTCCGGCAGGTCAAGGCCGATGGAAAAGAACTCCTTCAGGTCGGGCTTGGTCGCACCCTCCATCACCGCGCCGCCGGCCCGGTGCCAGCCGCGATGCACCAGGTTGGCGCGGGTTTCGGCCTTCACCGCCTCCGGCAGATGGAAGAAGCGGCGGGAGGCCTCCACCGCCGCAGCGATGATCTCGGGCGCCACGCCGTGGTTGCGGATGTAGAAGAAGCCAGGACCTGTGCAGGCGGCGCGGATGGCTGCCGCAACCCTGGGCAGATCGCCGCCTTCGGCGCAATCCGCCGCATCGATCACCGGAAGTCCTTGTTGGACGGCGCCGTCGGGCATGGTGAAATGGTCCGATCGATCCGGGCTTGATTGCCTGGGCGGGCCAAGCCTAGGGTCATGACCTGTCATGTCAACCAGCTTCAAGCGGGGCATGCAGGACAGGGATGCGCCGGTGCGGCCCAGGGACAACACGCAGGCCGCCAAGGCCCAGGAGAGCATGATGACGAAGCTGCCGATCTCGCGGCGCGCGGTGCTGGCCGCCGCGGCGCTCGCCGCCCCCGCGCTGGCCATCCGTGGTGCCCGCGCCAACAACCTGGAGAAGGCGCGCGCCGCCGGTGAGCTGCTGATCGCGACCGAGCTGCACTTCGCCCCCTTCGACTTCACCGAGGGCGGCCGCCAGGTGGGCATGAACAGCGAGCTTTTCGCCGAGGTGGGCAAGGCGCTGAACCTGCGCATCCGCTTCCAGGACCTGCCCTGGCCCGGCGTGCTGCCCGGCCTGGAAGCCGGCCGCTTCGACCTGGTCGCCGGCCCCGCCACCATCACCCGCGCGCGCATGGAACGCTACCGCTTCTGCGCGCCGATCGCCGATGCGACCGTCGCCCTGCTGAAGCGCGCCAGCGATGCCAGCATCGCGAAGCCGGAGGATATCAACGGCAAGACCGTGGGCTGCGCCCAGGCCACCGCGCAGCTCACCCAGCTGCAGAACTTCATCCGCGACAAGGGGCTGAACGTCCAGATCCGCGAATACCAGTCCTTCAGCGAGACCTATGCGGATCTCGCCGCCGGCCGCATCGTCGCGGTGGCGAATTCGCTGCCGAACATCGCCTATGTGGCGCAGCAGCGCCGGGTCTTCTCCGTGGTGAACCCGCCCTTCGGCGCCAAGGTCTATTTCGGCTATCTCGGCCGCAAGGATGCCGAGACGGCGCCGCTGCTGGATGCGATCGATGGCGTGATCGACGCGATGCGCGGCGATGGCCGCCTGGCCGCGCTGCAGACCAAGTGGTTCGGCCAGGCCTTCGAGGTGCCGGCCCGCGTGGTCGAAGCGAATGCCTGATCCCGGCCTGAAACCGGCCCGCAGCCGCGCGTGACCTGGGACTTCCTGGTCGAGGCCCTGCCCTCGATGACCCAGGCCACGCTGGCGACCATCTGGATCTCGGCCGCCGCGGTCGCCATCGGCTTCGCGCTCGGCGTGCCGCTGGCGGTCGCCTGCGATCGCGGGCGCGCCTGGGCCTTGCTGTATGTCAGCTTCTTCCGCGGCGTGCCGCTGCTGATCCAGCTGCTGCTGGCCTATTACGCCCTGCCCTTCATCGGCATCGACCTGCCGCCGCTGGTCGCGGCCATCGGCACGCTCGGCCTGTGCTGCGCCGCCTATATGGCGGAGATCATCCGCGGCGGCTTCGCGCTGGTGCCGAAGGGGGGGCTGGAGGCGGCGCGGCTGCTCGGCCTCACGCCGCGCCAGACGCTGCTGCGCATCCGCCTGCCGATCGCGGCCCAGGCAATGCGCCCGGCGCTGATCAGCGAGGCGATCCTGATCGTGAAGGCCTCCTCCCTCATTTCCGTCGTCGGGATCCTGGAACTGACCCGCAGTGCCCAGGCGCTGGCCTCCTCCACCTTCGAGCCGCTGCCCGCCTATGCGCTCTGCGGCGCCATCTACCTGGCGATCAACCTGCTGCTGATGCTTCTGGCGCGCGGGCGCGCGGAGGGACGGGCGGCATGATGCAGGCGCTGCTGGAAAGTTTCGCCGCCGCCGCGCGCGGCCTGCCGCTGACGCTGGCCATCTGGGGCGCCGGCGTGGCCACGGGTCTGGCGCTGGGCTTCGTCATCGCCGCCGTGCGCTTCTTCGCCCCCGCCGCCCTGTCCTGGCCGCTGGCCGCGGCGGTGGAGGCGGTGCGCGGCGTGCCCTTCCTGGTGCAGTGCTTTCTTCTGTATTTCGGCGGGCCCTTCATCGGCATCGACCTCAGCCCGATCATGGCCGGCTGGGTCGCGCTGTCCGTCTATGGCGCGGCCTATTTCTCCGAGGTGTTCCGCGCCGGCTTCATGGCGGTGCCGCCCGGACATCTGGAGGCCGCGCGCATGCTCGGCATTTCCCGGAATCAGGCGGTGCTGCGGATCATGCTGCCGATGATGGCGCTGGCCGTGCTGCCCTCGCTCGCCAATCTCGCCGTCATCCTGATCAAGGAGACCGCCATCCTGTCGATCATCACCGTGCCGGAGCTGACCTTTCGGGTGCAGGGCGTCGGCTCCGCCACCTTCGCCTTCGCGGAGACCACGCTGGTGCTGGCCCTGGTCTATTGGGCGCTGGTGGAGGCGACCGCCGTGGCCTCGCGTTTTGCGGAGCGCCGCATCGCACGGGCGCTCGCGGCATGAGCACGCCCATCCTCTCCGTCCGCGCGCTGGAACGCCGCGTGGGAAACACCGAGATCCTGCGCCGCATCGACCTCGACGTGATGCCGGGCGAGGCGATCGGCGTCATCGGGCCGAGCGGCTCCGGCAAATCCTCCCTGCTGCGCTGCATCGCCGGGCTGGATGAGGTCTCGGGCGGCGCCGTGATGGTGGAGGGCCGCCAGACCCGGCCCGGCGATGGCGCCGTCGGCATGGTCTTCCAGCAGTTCAACCTCTGGCCGCATCTGACGGCGCGGGAAAATGTGGCGCTGGCGCTGAAGCTGGTGCGCAGGATGTCGGCCACGGACGCCGCGGCCAAGGCCGATGCCGCGCTGGCGCGCGTGGGTCTCGGCACGCTGGGCGGGCGCAAACCGGCGGCGCTCTCGGGCGGCCAGCAGCAGCGCGTGGCCATCGCCCGCACGCTGGCGATGGAACCCCGCGTGCTGCTCTTCGACGAGCCCACCGCGGCGCTGGATCCGGAGCTGACGACGGAGGTGCTGGACGTGATCCGCGACCTCGCCGCCGCCGGCACCACCATGCTGGTGGTCAGCCACGAAATGGGATTCATCGCCCGGCTGTCGACGCGGGTGGTGTTCCTCGACCACGGCGTGGTGGTGCAGGCGGCGCCGCCGGCGGAGCTGTTCAGCCCCGGCGCGGAGCCCCGCGTGCGCAGCTTCCTGCAGACCTATCTCGACCGCGTCGCCTGGGCGCGCGACGCCTGAACGCAGAACGCGCGCCCGGCCGAAGGGCCGGACGCGCGTCCAGGAGGCACCAGGACCGGCCCCCGCGAAGGGGCCGGCCACCTTCAGCCCTTCCGGCGCACGCGACGCACCAGGCCCATGCCCAGCAGGGCCGTGCCGAACAGCGCCAGCGAGGCCGGCTCCGGCACCTTCACGATCTGCGAGCTGGCCTGCAGGCCAGCCTGGCCGCCGGTGAAGGTCGCGGTGATCACGACCGTCTCCGAGAACAGCTGGTTCGGCAGTTCGACATTCGCGACGATGGCCGGGGAGGCATTGGTCGGGCCATCCGACCAGGTCTGCGTCGCGATCTGCTCGTCGCGGCCGAAGGCCACGTTGTCCGCGCTGACATAGTTGGTCAGCGTGATGTCCTCGATCAGCTGGCCATTCACCAGGAAGTTGGAGGTGAAGGTGGAGGCCAGGCTGGCGAAGAGGCCACCGGCCAGTTCCGAGGTCAGGCCGGTCTGCGTGAACTCGATGCGGATGGTGTGGGAGCCGGTGAAGTCCAGCGCGGAGACCGTGGTGGTCTGCGCCAGCAGCGCCGGCTCGGCCAGCAGCGGCGCGCCGGTGGCGCTGGCGCTGACATTGAAGTTCGGCGTCGCGCCGCTGGCGGAAAGCGAGCCGGTATTCGTGCTCTGCGACAGGCCGCCGACGAGGACATTGTCCTCGAAGACCTGGACGGAGAGGGAGGGCGCCGCCTGGGCGGTGCCGATGGCGGCCAGGCCGATGAGGCCGAAGCCGGCAGCGAGAATCTTGTTCATGGTGTCTCCTTGCAGATGCCGGGGCGCTGGACGGGCGCGCCCTGGACTGTTCATCGCAAGCCCCATGCCAGGATTTTTCCCTTTTTTCTTCAATGGCTTGATTGGCAATTTGGCGGCTCCGCCGGCACGCCGTAAGGCCCGCCGACAGGGCGGTTCAGCGGCGGGCGGAGCGTGCGGCGGCGACCGCCGCCAGCCCCTCGCCCTGGGCCGCCAGCAGCGCGCGCATCGTCGCGCGCAGCTGCTGCGGATGCGGTCCGGCCAGGGCATCCGGCGCCAGCTCCACCACCACCAGCACCGGCCGCGCTGCATCGCCCCGCAGCACGGACAGCGCCTGCGCCAGCCGGGCGCGCAGGCCATCCCCGGCCGGTGCGCCATCCCGCCAGGCGGCGGCCGCGACCATGGGCCGCCCGGCCTCCTGCCGCACCTGCCAGGCCATGCCGGGCGCCGTGAGGCCGAAGGTCAGCGCCTCATCATCCGCGCCGCCCAAAGCCGCGCGCCGCGCCGCGGCCACGGCGGACCAATTGGCCTCCGGCGCGAAGGCCAGCAGCCGGGCCTGGGCGGTCGCGCCCGCGCAGCGCAGCACCGGCCCCTCCGCCAGGCAGCCTTGGGGCGAGGCCAGGGGCGCGGCCTCCGCCCGCGGCGCCGCCACCGTGGCATCGAGCCGCGCCGCCGCCAGGGGG